>NZ_SCHL01000040.1 GCF_004099695.1 Methanosarcina sp. MSH10X1
CAGTTTTAGAAAATCAGTATCGGAAAAGAAATTAAAAAAACGTTTAGTAATAGATAAGAGTGATAGGTGAGAATGGCAGCGATCCAGAGTTTCCGAAGACTCGCGTACTTCAGTACAGTCAGGAACGTGGGCAGGCTTATCTGCTGTGTTCGGGATGGGTACAGGAGTTACACTGCCGCTATGGCCGCCAGACTCAACCTATGAATGGGATTGGGGAAATTTGTTTTTGTCAAAGGACAAATGGATGAAAAGTCATGTATGGTGCTGCATACTGGATTTCGCCTGGACCGGATTAGGAAAGGAACGGATGGTTAGTGAACGCGGACTGAACACCTCGTTGCCTTGGTGCTTACATCCCGTTTCTATCAAACCGGTCTTTTACCGGAATCCTTAATGAGGTCTCTTTTTAGGTCAGATTTCGAGCTTAGATGCATTCAGCTCTTATTCCTTAGCGCGTAGCTGCCCGGCAATGCCCTGTCGAACAACCGGTACACCAGTGGCGCCGCTGCTTGGTTCCTCTCGTACTAAAAGCAGCTTACCTGCAGACCTCGTGCACCTCTAGTAGATAGTAACCGACCTGTCTCACGACGGTCTAAACCCAGCTCACGATCTCCTTTAATAGGCGAACAACCTCACCCTTGGCCGCTGCTGCACGGCCAGGATGGAAAGAACCGACATCGAGGTAGCAAGCTGCCGGGTCGATATGTACTCTTGCCGGCAACGACTCAATTATCCCCGGGGTAACTTTTCTGTCATTTTTGGCCCCCACCAAGGAGGCACAAAAGTTCGCTAGAGCCGACTTTCGTCTCGTCATCCACTGCTATGCTGAATAACGTCAGGCTGACTTATGCTCTTGCACTCTTCAGTGAGTTTCCGACCCACTTGAGTCAACCATTGCGCGCCCTTGATATCTTTTCAAGGGCGTCCCGCCCCAGGCAAACTGCCCACCTATCGGGGTCCTCTTCGCAGAGTTAGGGTCGTAGTTCCAGAAGGGTAGTGTCCCAATTGTGGCTCCACGGATGCTGGCGCACCCGCTTCGACGCCTCCTACCTACTCTGTACATCCAGAACCACAACCCAGCGACAGGCTGCAGTAAAGCTCCACGGGGTCTTCACTTCCCCCTAGAGGTCTCTAGACTGTGCACTAGAATGTAAGCTTCACCGGATTCCAGTTAGGGACAGTAGGGCTCTCATTGATCCATTCATGCAAGTCGCCAATTAAGCGACAAGGTACTACGCTACCTTAAGAGGGTCATAGTTACCCCCGCTGTTTACAGGCCCTTCTTCCCGTTGAACCGGGGTTTCAGGTACCTGCACTGAGCAGGATTCAGAGATTGTACTAGCCTTTACAGGTTTGCAATCTCCTATGTTGGTATTAGACAGTTAGAGCCCCCTGGTCACTGCGACCTGCTGTCTTCACAGCAGGCACTCCTTCTCCCGAAGTTACGGAGCTAATTTGCCGAATTCCCTTAACTGAAGTACTCCGACACGCCTTAGCCTTTTCAGCTAGGGGCACCTGTGTCAGTTCTCGGTACGGACATTTAGCGGCCTTTTCACGGGTCCCTGGGTGCAGCCAACTGTTGCCATAACAGATTCACCCGCTTCTCGCCATTACGGCTCTCCACGAGTTTCGCTGCTTAGACGGAGCGACGACTCCGCTTGGCCTGCCCTGAGACGTCAGACTTGAGTGCTAAATGGTACAGGAATATTAACCTGTTTCCCTTTTGGCGTACTCGAATTACGGTACGTCTTAGGACCGACTAACCCTCGGCTGACGAACATTGCCGAGGAAACCTGGCCCCTTCGGCGGCAGGGATTCTCACCCTGCTATGCTGCTACTATTACCAGGATTTTCGTTTGTGAACGGTCCACAGGACTTTACAGCCCTGCTTCTGCCCGAACACAACGCCTTCCTACGAGATTACCTTGCGGTACTCCGTGGTATCGGTGGTCGACTTGAGCCCCGTCAATTTTCGGGGCCCCAAACCTCGACTGGTGAGCTGTTACGCACTCTTTGAAGGGTAGCTGCTTCTAAGCTAACCTTCCAGCTGTCTTGGGCTTGGGACGCCCTTTAGTGTTAACACTTAGTCGACACTTGGGGACCTTAACCACGGGCTGGGTTGTCTCCCTTACGGACTACAAGCTTACCCCAGTAGTCCGGACTCCGACCTTCTTCAATGACGGTGGGTTTGGAGTTTGACAGGCGGGCGAGGGGTTTCCCCCCCGGAACCGCCAATCAGTGCTCTACTCCACCGACGATCTCCAGTCAGGTCATGCTGCGACATGTTTCGGAAGGAACCAGCTGATGCCGGGTTAGATTAGCATTTCACTACGAGACGCAGGTCACACGAATGATTTGCAGATCAATACCGCTTGCGGTCCTCCACGTAGCTTTCGCCACGCTTCAACCTGCCCACGCCTAGATCACCCGGCTTCGGGTCGTGCCCCGGTGACTCCACGCACTTGTATACGTCGTGCCTCACTCCGGAGAGTTGCGCACATGTTGCTTTCGCTTCGGCTGCCCAAATATAAGGTTAGCCATTGCCACCAAGACACACTCCCTGGCCCGTTCTTCAAAACGTAAGATACGACACTGGCAGTGATATTCGTACAGCACCCTCGCGGGTGTTTCCTTCATATCAAAGATCCTTTCATGCCGTATCGTTCCATCACTATCAGGTTTCAGGCACTTTGCACCTCCCTTCTCGGGGTACTTTTCAGCCTTCGGTCACCCTACTATTTCGCTATCGGTCTCAAGTAGTATTTAGTTTTGGAGGTTGGTGCCCCCCGGATTCCCGCACGATATCCGACGCACGGTACTCAGGGACATGTTCCTGTCTTCTGGTTTACACATACGTGACTGTCACACTCTATGGTCTGCCGTTTCAGGCAAGTTCTGTTTAGCCTCGAGACGTTTGAACAGCCCTACAACACCACATTTCCCCGTAAGGGGATTCGGTTTGAACTGTGCCGTTTTCACTCGCCGTTACTAGCGGCATCTCGTTTGATTTCTTTTCCTGCTCCTACTAAGATGTTTCAATTCGGAGCGTTCCCGATCATTACTGATCACTATGGAGAGGTCCCATTCGGAGATCCCGGGTTCATTGGCTCCTTGCACCTACCCCGGGCTTATCGCAGCTTGGCACGTCCTTCTTCAGCTCTTGAGCCGAGCCATCCACCTGATAGCATAATTCCTGTATATCCTAACCAGGTCCAGTAAGCGTCCAGTATACAGCACCTATACATGACTTCATGCACCTGCGCGTCAACGCAGGCAATCCGTCCTTCCCCGAAAATTTACTTTCCGGGTGCA
>NZ_SCHL01000041.1 GCF_004099695.1 Methanosarcina sp. MSH10X1
TAATAATCAAAGATAAGGAAGTAATTGCAGAATCTAAATGGCTGCAAATACCATAAATTTAACACTTTATACAAAAAATTATAAAGAGTGAATACAACTAAGTTTATGGAGTCTGAAAGAGTTTCCAGTCATCCGAACTCCATAAAATTTGCTCTATGAAGCATGAATTCTGTTAGCTTTGCGTATAATATTTAATTTAAATTCTTCCTCAAGAGTAAATCAGGTGATGAAATACGAGGACTCGTTACAAAATAGGGGTCGGGTTTATATTATTAATAATTATTTCTGCCGGGTTGCTGTCTATCTGGTGGCAAGACCAGAAGCAGAAGATGTATGATAGGAGCCTCAGGAGTAGTTATGATTACGATGTAATGTTAACTACAGACTCAACCCTGAGCAACATGACTCTTTACCTTCCACTCCCGGTGATAAACAACACATCATACGTGGGCATGGATATCGTAGAGCATCACTTTAATAACAATGAACCTTCGTGGGAATACGCCTTAGTGGATACGGAACACGGACTCATGCTTTCTATGAAAAATAAGAAGCCAAGAAGTATAGATCTTAGTACAATAATATTCTCTAACCAGACCATAGACACAATGAACCCGCTGGGCAATGAAATGGTTCTTATGCCCAAATACAAGCTCACGCATAATGTCAACGCCAGCAGAGTATATTCACGGACGTCTGAGCAATTTGATTATGAAAGTCGGATGTATGCCTGCTATGAAACCTCCTCGAATGCAAACGTCAGCATTTCTATCTACTTGAATGCACTTAATGAATGGTGGATCGGAGGATGGCAGTCGAACAGCTATTGGGAAGTCATGGAAATTAAGTTATCTGGACCTCAGAATGGATGGACAACAGTAAATGGCGAACTTGTTACCGGAGAAGGAACGTATGAGATATAATATGAAATGCCACCTGTTAAAACGGTGACTTTCTGATTCATTGCCTATTATTTTTACATCGGGAGCGTGGGGGGTCACGAACGCTTCGGGTCGGGGATGAAGTGAACCCTCGCTCTTATGTTTACGATTTAAATATCTAAACCATATCTTCCTTGTATAGAGATCGTAAATCGGATCGGAAACCAAGGTCAAAATTTCAATCACTTATGTTCATGAAACCTTGTTAAAGAATACTTAATTATCTATTCCCGAGTAACCGGACGGGCGGCCCGAAGCATACCCCATCCTTTAGAGTGGGTGGCCGCCCGCAGTTTGATTTTTCATCGATACCGCAGCCTGCTACGGGATGCGTCAGCGCAATTTAATTAAGGACAGAACTTTATTTCCTTCCTGATTTCTGTTCGGCAATTTCATCGGCTGTTGCATATGGGTGAGAGTATCTTTCGTTTTCTTCTGTATGTGATTTCATATAGAGCTTGGATTTAATCTGAACTGCTTTGGCGGGGCAATAATTGAGACAGGCATAACAAAAATAACATTTCACACTTTCCTGCCACACAGGTTTATTGTCAATCATTTTTATTTTTCCGGACAGACAAACCTTTTCACATTTTCCGCAGCCCATACACCTCGAGTCTGCATAAAAATAATTTTTTGCACCATTATGCTCGGCATAAGCCATTCCTAGACGAACCAGCCGTCCTAACCCACTACTGGCAGGAATGAATTCAGAATCTTTTTCCCGGCTATTTTCTTGATTGATGATTATTTTTTTAATCGAGTCAAGTCTTTTCTGAACCTCAGACTCCAGTTCTGCAATTTCTCCTTTTGTTACGGGATGATAATCTTTATCTCTCGGATCATTGCAGCCCATATTCAGGGTGAAAGAGGAATTCAGGCTTTTACCTCTTTTTTTCAGTATCTTCTCAATTTCAATAAATGCTATGTGCTGGGTGCCGGTTCGCGTAGCCACAGCAAAAATATATCTGGCTGATTTTAAATCCAGTTTCTTAATGAACCTTTTTACGGGAATAGGAACTGTCATAAAATGAATAGGAAATACGAAACCTACCGTTTCTCCGCTGGTTTCTATAACGTCCTTATTTAAGAGGCTTACAACTGGAATCAGGTCTGCTTTCGGGATTCTTTTCTGTAATTCCTTTGCTACATATAGCGAATTACCAGTTCCTGAAAAATAGTAAATTTCTACTTCAGTCATCGAAATCCTTTATTTCAGTCCTTCAGTTATTTACCCTTTATTTTATCTTGCTGATATTATATATATCTGGAAGAAAAACTGAGACTAAGTTGAATAATATCTCCCGCTCAAATGAAAGCATGTTATAGATAGTGGTATTCCATTAGCTTCAGTACTGCAGGAAGACACTTTCAACAATGCCTGAACTATAGCAGTAGATTCAGAAAATTGGAAAAATTCAGAATATTACAAAAAGTGAGGGAGATCTGTAATCTACCAAGGATTAAAAGATGTACAAATGCTTATTTTTCATTTATTTATTTTTATTTAAAAAGCTTGCATGCAGAAATTAAAATTAATCACTTTTTTACTAAGATTGGAATCAATAGTGCTAAGAATCATGCTAAGAATCATGCTAAGAATTATGCTAAGAATTCAAGAAGTTGAGTCTCCCGAAAAGCTACATCTGACTAATAGAAAAGTACTAATCTAATTTAAAAAAGAAAAAGTTCCGTGCCAAAAGGCACGGATCTATATTTTCAATTCACATTCGGATTTATTATTTTGGAGGCCAGTTCTTCTCCATCCAGCCTGGGAGCCTTCCGGAGTCCATTGGACCAACCATAACTCTTA
>NZ_SCHL01000042.1 GCF_004099695.1 Methanosarcina sp. MSH10X1
ATTGTCAACGACTCATCAGGCTATGAAATAAAAAGTATAAACTACGGCCAGGCAACCGGTTTTTTCCGGAAAGTCTCCTTCCAGGAAACCGTGGAAATTCCGGACTCCGCAGCCTCAGGATACGCTTCAATTGAACTTTATTACGGCGACGAATTAAAAGCCTCGGACTGGTTCGTGATTGAGGTAAGCCCGGTAAAAGACATTACCGCCGATGCTTTTAACAGGCTGCTTTCTGTAAACTACCAGGGAAATAGCCACACATTTAGAGAATATGCAATCAATGTGGAGCCTGACATAAAACCTGAGCAGATAAAAATAAGGAAAGTAACCGGAACTCTGCAAAGGGAAATCTCATCTGGCGGCAAAAGTAAGAATTATGCTGACACAAACCTCACTTTTGATACAGGTTACAACACTCCTGCCAGTAAAAATTATACTATTTATTACGTTTTCGAAATTCCTGTCCTCAATTATACTCTTGTCAACCTCGAAACCCGAGAGAGCTTCAACCGAAGCATGAGACTCTCCACCATGATAACTTCAAGGGAACCGCTTCTTGAAGAACTTGTCAGGGAATACGAAACCGAGCTTGGAAACACCTCAAGCCTTGATTCGACATCAAACCTCGTGCTCGGAGCAACGAACCTTAGAACTTTCGTCTACGGGCCCTGGCAGCATTATGCAAACGGGCCTCTAAATATCCTGACAAATCCTGCCCTCTCAAGCTCTATTAACGGAGCCACGCTCTATACTCAGAAAAGAATTTTTGATTCGGTTGACCCCCTTGCTCTAACCTATACAACTTACTATAACGGAAAAGTTCTCTATGAAGACGTTTCTACCTCAAGCAGCACCTCAGGTAGGGGGAAATTACCATCTGGCTCTAACAGTAAGCTGAATGCTTCAATCTCTCGTTATGAGCAGGATAAAGGCGTAAACCTGGCAACCACTTACGATTCGCTTGCGCAGAACAAATCCTTTTCCCTGGATGTGGAAAAGAGCATAGAAGAATCCCTGAGAGAGACTAATACTTCATTTGAACAGCTTTCCGAATATTCGAAAATTGAAGTTTCAGCTTCCAATTATACCGATGGAGTTATTGATGGCTGGGTTTTCAACGACCATGTGTGGACAGAAGAGAATCCTGACCTTATTCATGCAGTTACGGACAGCGTTTATACGGCATCGGTTCAGGGGCAAATTCTAAGAGATGGCTTTGATTCTCCTGATCCGGTTGCCTCTGAAGTTACTGCAAATTTCAATCCGGATTCGGTCTCGTTTAGCGGTCAAACCGTTAGCTGGAACTCGAACTATCTGGCATCAGGAACTCATATCGGGTCTCTTGTACCTTCTTACTCTTGGGGGGATTCGACCAGAAAATCCTATTCCGAATCCTTAAACCCTTCAATTGAACCTCCTGAAGGAACTGTATCGAGCTGGTCGGTCACATCGGCAGATGTCAGCCTGTCTTCTGTTAACATTGCCGATGTAAAAATCGAACCCCATTTTTCCTATGCAAGTAATGATACCCTGACAGTTGAAAACCGGAGCGAGGGCTACCTGAACCGCGAAGACCATGTTTTTGACTGGCGAATCAGGTACGATATCTCTTATCAAATAGTAACAAACTGGAAAATAAACTACAGTTACGATTACACCTACAAGTGGAAAACCAGAGAGCAGCTGCCTGACGGAAACTATACAACGGTCACGCATTCCGATACATCAGGCGGTTCAGACTCCCAAACTATTAGTAAAACCAATATAGAATCGCTTTCCCATACTGAAACTGAAGCTGAAAAACTGACAATTGTTTACCACAAGCGACCTCCGGCAGGCGGTTACGTAGGATTGTCAACCTATTCTGACCCCATTGAAAGAGAATACAGGGA
>NZ_SCHL01000043.1 GCF_004099695.1 Methanosarcina sp. MSH10X1
GGTTGAGGATTTTGTTCGGTTTATCGGCATCTGGGCGGTGGGTTTTTTATGCTTAGGAGGTGATCCAGCCGCAGATTCCCCTACGGCTACCTTGTTACGACTTAACCCCCCTTGCAAAGCACAGGTTCGAACACGACACAGAGTTCGTGCCCTCACCCATACCTCACTCGGGTGGTTTGACGGGCGGTGTGTGCAAGGAGCAGGGACGTATTCACCGCGCTATATTGAAACGCGATTACTACGGATTCCAGCTTCACGAGGGCGAGTTACAGCCCTCGATCCGAACTACGGATGGGTTTGTGAGATTACCAGCCCCTTTCGGGGGAGGGACCCATTGTCCCATTCATTGTAGCCCGCGTGTAGCCCGGGAAATTCGGGGCATACTGACCTACCGTGGCCCGCACCTTCCTCCGATTTAACACCGGCGGTCCCCACAGAGTACCCATCATCCCGGAGGATATGCTGGTAACAGTGGGCACGGGTCTCGCTCGTTGCCTGACTTAACAGGATGCTTCACAGTACGAACTGGCGACGGCCATGCACCTCCTCTCAGCGATTCAGGCAAGGTCTTCAGCCTGGCCTACATATTGCTGTCGTCCCCGGTGAGTTGTCCGGCGTTGAGTCCAATTAAACCGCAGGCTCCACCCGTTGTTGTGCTCCCCCGCCAATTCCTTTAAGTTTCAGCCTTGCGGCCGTACTTCCCAGGTGGCTCGCTTCACGGCTTCCCTGCGGCACCAGACACGGTCGCGCCATGCCTGACACCTAGCGAGCATCGTTTACGGCTGGGACTACCCGGGTATCTAATCCGGTTCGTGCCCCCAGCTTTCGTCCCTCACCGTCGAACCCGTTCTGGTAAGACGCCTTCGCCACAGGTGGTCCCACAGGGATTACAAGATTTCACTCCTACCCCTGTAGTACCTCTTACCTCTCCCGGTTCCAAGCCTGGCAGTATCCCCCGAAAGCCTAATAGTTGAGCTATCAGATTTCCCGGAGGACTGACCAAACCGGCTACGGACCCTTTAGACCCAATAATCACGATCACCACTCGGGCCGCCGGTGTTACCGCGGCGGCTGGCACCGGTCTTGCCCGGCCCTTGCTAACAGATGTATTTTACACATCTGGACAGCCAGCATATGATGCTGGCACTCGGTGTCCCCTTATCACGGTTTCCCGCATTGTAAAGTTTTCGCGCCTGCTGCGCCCCGTAGGGCCTGGATTCATGTCTCAGAATCCATCTCCGGGCTCTTGCTCTCACAACCCGTACCCGTTGTAGGCTAGTAGGTACATTACACCCACTACTACCTGATAGGCCGCAGACCCATCCTTGGGCAGACGAATCCATTTTACGCATAAAGCATTCCAGCATATATGCGTTATCCGGAATTATCCCCAGTTTCCCGGGGTTATGCCGGACCCAAGGGCAGGTTATCCACGTGTTACTGAGCAGTACGCCATGTTCACGAAGAACATATGACTCGCATGGCTTAGGCGAACACCGATAGCAGTAACCTCTGGCAGGATCAACCAGAATTGTTAAAGTATCGCACACTTCAAAATAAAGGTCTTGGTCGCAGAAACTTGCACTAACAACTATCAATTCAGTTATTCTCAGTTTCGCGATGATGTTTTTATGAAAAACTCTCACCGCCCAGAATTAACCGAACCGACAAAATCCTCGTCAGTCAGGAAATAACTCCTGACTCCATTA
>NZ_SCHL01000044.1 GCF_004099695.1 Methanosarcina sp. MSH10X1
ATGGCAACTGAATATGCTTTGCGTATGGGAGACGGCAAACGCGTCTTCCTCACAAAAGAGAAAATCATGGAAGAGATTGAAGCCGGTGTGGCAAATGCTGCCGACCTTGGCGAAATCCCTGCTCTTAGTGCCGATGAGGTTGACAAGCTTGCAGAAATCCTTATGATGCCCGGTAAAGCCGTGAGCGTGGAACAGGGCATGGAAATTCCTGTGACTCACGATATTGGGACTATAAGGCTTGACGGGGACCAGGGTAACAGCGGCGTCGGGATTCCTTCAAGCCGTCTGGTCGGCTGCATGATGCACGAGCGGGCTTTTGGTGCCGACACAATGGAACTCGGTCACATTGACTACAGTTACAAGCCTGTAAAGCCTGTTGTTTCCAATGAGTGCCAGACAATGGAAGTCTGCCAGCAGAACATGGTTATCCCATTGTTTTACGGCGCAATGCCAAATATGGGACTGTATTATACCCCGGATGGGCCTTTTGAGAACCCCGGCGACCTTATGAAAGCCTTCAAGATTCAGGAAGCCTGGGAATCAATGGAACATGCTGCTGAGCACCTGACAAGGGATACCGTATGGGTTATGCAGAAAATCTTTGCCTCGGGAGCCGATGGGGTCAATTTTGACACAACTGCGGCAGCCGGAGACGCTGATATGTATGGCACGCTCCATGCAATCCAGGCCCTCAGAAAAGAGTTCCCTGACATGTACATCGAAGCAGGAATGGCAGGAGAATGCGTACTTGGTATGCACGGAAACCTTCAGTATGACGGAGTAACCCTCGCAGGGCTCTGGCCGCACCAGCAGGCTCCGCTTATTGCAAAAGCCGGAGCAAATGTTTTCGGGCCGGTATGCAATACAAACACGAGCAAAACCTCAGCCTGGAACCTTGCCCGTGCAGTTACCTTCATGAAGGCAGCTGTGGAAGCTTCCCCAATTCCCTGCCATGTCGATATGGGAATGGGAGTGGGCGGAATCCCGATGCTTGAGACACCTCCTATTGATGCGGTTACGAGGGCAAGCAAGGCAATGGTCGAAATTGCAGGCGTCGACGGCATATAGATCGGGGTCGGCGACCCTCTGGGTATGCCGATTTCCCACATAATGGCTTCTGGTATGACAGGCATGAGAGCTGCAGGCGACCTTGTCGCAAGAATGGAGTTCTCAAAGAATATGCGCATAGGCGAGGCAAAAGAATACGTGGCAAAGAAGCTCGGAGTCGAGGTCATTGACCTTGTAGACGAACACGTTATGCGCGAGCTGCGTGAAGAACTCGATATCGGGGTAATTACCTCGGTGCCCGGAGCTGCAAAAGGTATTGCTGCAAAGATGAATATCGAAAAACTGCTCGATATAAAGATAAACTCCTGCAACACCTTCAGAAGACAGATAG
>NZ_SCHL01000045.1 GCF_004099695.1 Methanosarcina sp. MSH10X1
ATTGTCAACGACTCATCAGGCTATGAAATAAAAAGTATAAACTACGGCCAGGCAACCGGTTTTTTCCGGAAAGTCTCACTTCAGGAAGACGTAAAAATTCCGGATTCCGCAGCCTCAGGATATGCCTCAATTGAGCTTTATTACGGCAACGAATTAAAAGCCTCGGACTGGTTCGTAATTGAAGTAAGCCCGGTAAAAGATATCACAGCAGATGCTTTTAACAGGCTGCTTTCTATAAATTACCAGGGAAACAGCCACACCTTCAGGGAATACGCAATCAATGTGGAGCCGTACATAAAGCCCGAGCAGATAAAAATCAGGAAAGTAACAGGAACTCTGCAAAGGGAAATTTCATCTGGCAGCAAAAGTAAGAATTACGCTGACACAAACCTCGCTTTTGATACAGGTTACAACACTCATGCCAGTAAAAATTATACTATTTACTACGTTTTTGAGATACCAGTCCTGAATTATACCCTTGTTAACCTTGAGTCAGGAGAATCATTTAACAGCAGCATGAAACTCTCCACGATGATTACCTCAAGGGAACCGCTTCTTGAAGAACTTGTCAGGGAATACGAAACCGAGCTTGGAAACACCTCAAGCCTTGATTCGACATCAAACCTTGTGCTCGGAGCAACAAACCTGAGAACTTTTGTCTACGGTCCCTGGCAGCATTATGCAAACGGGCCTCTAAATATCCTGACAAATCCTGCCCTCTCAAGCTCTATTAACGGAGCCACGCTCTATACTCAGAAAAGAATTTTTGATTCGGTTGACCCCCTTGCTCTAACCTATACAACTTACTATAACGGAAAAGTCCTTTATGAAGACGTTTCTACCTCAAGCAGCACCTCAGGTAGGGGGAAATTACCATCTGGCTCTAACAGTAAGCTGAATGCTTCAATCTCTCGTTATGAGCAGGATAAAGGCGTAAACCTGGCAACCACTTACGATTCGCTTGCACAGAACAAATCCTTTTCCCTGGACGTGGAAAAGAGCATAGAAGAATCCCTTAAAGAGACTAATACTTCATTTGAACAGCTTTCCGAATATTCGAAAATCGAAGTTTCAGCTTCCAATTATACCGACGGAGTTATTGACGGCTGGGTTTTCAACGACCACGTATGGACAGAAGAGAATCCTGATCTTATCCATGCAGTTACGGACAGCGTTTATACGGCATCGGTTCAGGGTCAAATTCTAAGAGATGGCTTTGATTCTCCTGATCCTGTTGCCTCTGAAGTTACTGCAAATTTCAATCCGGATTCGGTCTCGTTTAGCGGTCAAACCGTTAGCTGGAGCTCGAACTATCTGGCATCAGGAACTCATATCGGGTCTCTTGTGCCTTCTTACTCCTGGAGGGATTCGACCGGAAGATCCTA
>NZ_SCHL01000046.1 GCF_004099695.1 Methanosarcina sp. MSH10X1
TTTATTACTATGGGAGCGCAGAGGGTCACGAATACCCCGTCCTTCAGGTCGGGGATGAAGTGAACCCTCGCCTCTTCGTTTTCCACTTTAAATATCTAAATCCTTACTTTTTTTGTAAAATAAGCTTGTTTTTGGCACCATAGCCACAGATGGTGCCAGCCATCTATGGCTAGGATGTGATATTAGTTGGAATTACACAGTTTTAGCCATGGCTATGGTCAGATTACCTACCACATCGTGTTGGTGCCTAAGTATCGATACAGTATATTCTACAATAAGAGAATTAAAAAGGATTGCGAGTTGATTCTCAGTAACATTTGCACTAAAAATGGCTACAAAATACATGCAATGGAAGTAGTAGACAATCATGTTCACCTGTTTCTGGAATTCCATCCAAGTAATTCTCTGTCAGAGGTAATTCAATATTTGAAAGGAGGCAGTTCTTACAGACTGTTCAAACTCCATCCTGATCTTAAAAAACAGTATTGGGGTGGAAGTCTATGGTCAAATGGAAAGTTCTATAGATCCGTTGGAAATGTAACTGCTGATACGATTAAGCATTACATTAAAGAATCGCAAAGAAAACCGAGTGAAGAGTCTCGATTGCATAGGTTCATGAGATCCGAGCAAAGAAGACTTGATGATTTCTAACTACCAGAACAACCGGGCGGGCGGCCCGAAGCATACCCCATCCTTTAGGGTGGGGTGGCCGCCCGCAATTTGATTT
>NZ_SCHL01000047.1 GCF_004099695.1 Methanosarcina sp. MSH10X1
CTGAAGCAGCCCTTTCCACTGCCGGATTGTTAAAAAGAGTCATAGGACCTGAGGTTACACTGTCAAATGAACTGGTATCAATGCCTTTTTTCTCAAGAGCCTTTAAGATGTAAGCATTGAGATCAGAGTCCAGTTTACGGTTTTTTCGGTCAATATCTTCTATTAGTCTGTTATAAGCCTCGTTTTTAGCAATGTACCGGGCAGAATCGCTTGAAGTGTACATTTTTCCTAAGGATGTGAGGTACTGCTCTCTGTTTACGTAAGCTTCCCTGTCTTTTTGTAGTTTCAGAATGAGTTTTTCGGCAGTTGCTACCTGCAAATCGGTCGGATCCTGCCCAGGAGAATCAATAAGAGAATAATTAAAGGCAGGATTGTCCTTTTCTACCGAATCAAGCATTGTCAAAACTTCTTCTGCCATTCTTCTGTGCAGCCATGGTGGGATATCGCAATTTACAGCATGTTTGGACAGGTATTGCCTGTCAGGGTAAGCCCAGAATGTGCTTTCGATTGCCCTTAAATCCACATAAGCATCCCTGTATTTATCCGCAGCATCAGAACAGCATGAGTCGAATCTTTCGCTGTTATTTGTAATATCTGTTGTATCGCCTTCATTGTCAAGATACAGAGTTGTTTCCCTGTATTCTCTTTCAATGGGGTCAGAATAGGTTGACAATCCTACGTAACCGCCTGCCGGAGGTCGCTTGTGGTA
>NZ_SCHL01000048.1 GCF_004099695.1 Methanosarcina sp. MSH10X1
TGAAATCGATGATTTGCTTGGTTCGTCCTTTGGACCAAGAGGCATGAACAAGATAATAGTGAACCCTGTCGGGGATATTTTTGTCACAAGCGACGGGAAAGTAATCTTAAAGGAAATGGATGTGCTCCACCCGATAGTGACCACACTTAAAAAGCTTGCCGAATCAATGGATAAAGCCTGTGGGGACGGCACAAAGACTGCCGTTATTTTTGCAAGCAACCTTATAAAAAACGCAATCGGACTGATTCGAGCAGGAGTACACCCGACAACTATTATCGAAGGGTATGAGCTTGCCCTGAAAAAAGCCTATGAAATGCTCCAGTATAGCATCAAGCAGGCAACAGAAGAAGATGTGCGCACGACAATCCTGTGCTCGGCAACGGGAAAAGGAGTGGAAAGGTATCAGGCTGAGGCTATAACCAAAATTGTGCTCCGGGTTGTTAAGCACCTTAATGAAAGGCAGGCGTGCAGGCTTGACCTTAACAGGAACATTAAAATCCTCAAAAAAATAGGGGGACCTGAAATTCTTGCCCTTGAAGGCCTTATCCTGGACGAAAACCCTGCAAGAGAGGATATGCCGAAAGCGTTTGAAACCCCGGC
>NZ_SCHL01000049.1 GCF_004099695.1 Methanosarcina sp. MSH10X1
TTTCCTGAGATGGATATCCTGGCTTCGATTCCTCTTGAATATGCATTTCTCATCTGCACCAGGGCATCGACTGAGTTCATACCCAGGTTTCGGGCCAGGATTACAGGAATTTTCTCAAGGGCATCTGCATAAGCCAGCACTGCAAGCTGTTTCTTTCCGGTTTGGGTTGCTGCAAAGAGCCTGAGCATATGAGCCAGTTCGAACTCGATTGCGCCTCCTCCGTTTACAATTTCTTTATTCTTCAGGAGGAAAGCCGCATTATTAAGGGCGTCGTCAACTGCTTCCTCAACCTTGTCAAGCCCATATTTCACAGGCTCCCTGATCAGAATAGAAGCAATTGCCTTCCCCTTAACATTAATAAACACAAAATTCTCCCCGTTTTTCTTTTCGACCCTTATACTATCCGCTCTTCCCAGGTTTTCCGGGTGGATCTCGTCCTGTTGAGCCATCAGAGTCGTACCCGTTGCTTCGGCAAGCTTTTCAAGGTCTTTTATCTTCAGTTTCTTGAAAGCAAGGATATTACTGTCCCGAAGCAGGGTTTCGATATGGGGGTCAATATC
>NZ_SCHL01000004.1 GCF_004099695.1 Methanosarcina sp. MSH10X1
ATGGTCATTGCGTTTGCGTAGTCAATGAGCCAGAGACCTTCGATCTGGGCAATGCTGTCGACTGCGCCCTGGAAGACCTGGTTGACATGGACTCTGAAGACAACAACATCATCTTCGTCCTGGATGTCATCAAGTTCGACTTCCCAGGTGTTTTCGCCACTTCCAACGACTGAGATGATTTCGTCATCTACGAATTCTCCGTCCTTGGTGAATTCGAGCCAGACTTTCTCACCTTCAACATCGACCTGCTTTGCTTCGAGAGCATAGCCTTCGCCGAGGTCAAGGGTTTCGCCGGTTCTGATGGTGTACCTGTCATCACTGTCAAGGGCGAGCTTGGCAAGCTTGTCAGCGCTGTTGGCTTTCAGAGGAATGTACTTCTCAGCAAAGAAGCCCATAACTGGGTACTGGCCCCACTCATCATATTCGAAGTCGACATTCTGAACGGTTGTCTGGTAGACAAGACCACCGTCAGGAATTACATTCCCGCCGTTAAGTCCAGTGACAGCCAGAGTCTCTGTAGTAACATCATCATTGAGGTCGTAGAAGAAACCTGCAAAGTTGGTTGCATCCCAGGTGAAGTCACCGTTAGCGACCTGTCCTCTGACTTCATAGGTTCCTGCGTCTGTGAGTTCCTTCATGACATAGAACCTGAGTACATTGGTTGGTGTGTCAGCGACCTTGAAAGACATGCCTTCAGCGATTTCGTTTGTGGAGTCTCTGGTCAGAGTGAAGGTATCTTCGTTGCTGATCACGAGACGGTCTCCCTGAATAGAAACATCGTTGAGTTCGCCGAATTCATCGTCAGACTCGATGGTCATTGCGTTTGCGTAGTCAATGAGCCAGAGACCTTCGATCTGGGCAATGCTGTCGACTGCGCCCTGGAAGACCTGGTTGATGTGTACTTTGAAGACAACAACATCATCTTCGTCCTGGATGTCATCGAGTTCGACTTCCCAGGTGTTGTCGTTAACTACTGAGATGATTTCGTCATCTACGAATTCTCCGTCCTTGGTGAATTCGAGCCAGACTTTCTCACCTTCAACATCGACCTGCTTTGCTTCGAGAGCATAGCCTTCGCCGAGGTCAAGGGTTTCGCCGGTTCTGATGGTGTACCTGTCATCGCTGTCAAGGACGAGCTTGGCAAGTTTGTCAGCGCTGTTGGTTTTCAGAGGAATGTACTTCTCAGCAAAGAAGCCCATCACACTGTAGTTGTCCCAGCCTGCGGCGCCATTAAATTCATAGTCAACTTCCTGAATCTGGGTCTCATAGACGAGGCCGCCCTCTCCAATCACGTTGCCGTTGTTTCCTGCAACATTTCTAATGGAAAGAGTTTCAGTTGTGACGTTGTCGTTAATGTCATAGTAGAATGCTGCAAACTGTGTAGCATCGATTGTAATACCGTCGGTGCCGACGATATCCTGAATGTTAGAGCCGTTGAACACAGGACCGCGGATCTCAACTGCTTCTTGTGCACTTGCGGCGGATGCAAATACAGTAAGAAGCATGAGAGCAGCCAGTGTAACTGCTGCAAATCTCTTCATTTTATTGTTCCTCCATGTTTGTTAAGATATGTCGTATGTAAGAAGAAGTGTCGGGATCAACACTTTAAGGGTTTCACCATTCTTCACCAAATTAGACGTTTAGATATCGTCTATTGCCGAAGAGGATTTCATTCCCTCCTTATCCCTCTAAATTGGATTACAAGTGTTCTATAAAATAATTGCCTTATTAAATCTTTTGTGGTCTATTTCAGAGAAATTAAACAGGAAAAGCGCAAAACAACGATACAAATGACGGTAAATGTCGAAAGAACTCAGGCAGGATATTCGTCAGGAGTTAACTTAAAAGATAAATTCGAAATACTTATAAGAGACTATGGAAAAAAGATAGTATAATTATAGAGCTCTATGCTAAATAATTTCCGATCATTAAATTTAAAATCCAGATTGTAAGAGTACCCATCATCGCATTTTAAAAAGTTCTGAGCAGGGTAAACTTCCAGTATATGGACGAGGCTCCACGCCTACGGCTTTCATGAGCCTGCATAAACCCCTGAAAGACACACTATGGGTATTTCCTCCAAAGGGAAGATGCAAGTTTTCTCAAAAACCTTATCTTTAGAAGGTATAGTAACAAGTACTTTTTCTATTTTTATTATAATACACAAAATCTTGCACTATATACAGGAGAGAATGGGATCATATTAGAAATTGACGATATAAAAATGGAAATATAAAAAAAGCATTATATGATACCAGTAACTTTAAAGGAAGGCAAAAAAGTCTACCACATTATGAATATGGAAAGAAACTAAATAAAATCATGAGACAGGATAATTTCATATTTGTAAAAAGTAATGTTTGTAAGAAAATAACATATGTCTAAAGATAAGAAGGGGAATTCGCTTTGGAATGTAAAAATATTATTCAGGATGTCATATGCAGGATAAAAGCCATCAAAGGCGTTGAAGATACTTATGTTTTAAATGAAGAAGACAAAGAGAAAATTCTTGAGCTTGAAAAAAAAGCCGAAGGGGCGGTACTTATGGGTCTTGGCGTAGGGGATAACCAGGGGATAAAGGAGGTCTTCAAACGCCAGGCAATCATAGCCTTTACAACTAATATGAACTATGTCTGGCCTGAAGGGCCCAATGTGGTGCTTATGCAGTATGGAGAAAAGGTTGGTGAAGATGTTTACGACCCCGAGAAACTTGAGGAATGCAAAAGATGTAATGATATGCTCGTGATGGGAAACTTTGTGATCTACAAGAGCGCAGTGCCCAAGCCAAAGGATTCAAAGAAAGAACCTATAACTGTTGTCCTTCCGCCTCAGAAATGCCAGGATGTAGAGTGTGTAGAAGGTGTCACCAATGCTGTACTTGCATCTCCCTCCACTCCATCGGACGAGTACATCAGGTCTGTAATGGGTCTCGAACCGGCAACAGGACTCGGAACTTTTATAATTGGATTCGATCCCTGCTAAACAATTAACCCGTAGGAAAAAGTACAAGCCTTTTCAAAAAAGGCTCGGGCAAAACTTTTTTCAAAAAGGTTTGATCAAAAACCCATGCTTAATCTAAACCGGCGTAGCCAGGGCGGGCTCAAGCGACGCCACGCTTGCGGCTCAACGGTCGCAGGACAGCGGTTATAGTTGGAACTCTGTTAAGCAACCGGCCCGTAAAGGCTAATGAATATAACGAAGCAGTTCTGTATAACGCATATTAAGTTACCATTACACCTGCGTCAAATATATACTACCAGTAAGATTAAATTAGATGGCTTTAGAAAAGCCAAAAATCTTTTTTTAACTTATTAGAGAAATAACTTTTTAGACAATTGATTAGAAGAAAAAGCCGGAATTCAGAAACCGGAAAGACGGAACTTGAGATGAGAGAAGATAATTATAATAAGGCCTGCAGGAAGATCCTTGAAAAAGCGCTTGCAGGCGAAATAGAAAGCGAAAATCAGTTAAATAAGGTAAAAAAAGATGTCAGTAAATGTTATCATCTGGCCAGCCTCCCCAGAAATGGAGATATAATAATGCAGGGATCGCCCGAAGAACAGGCGATAATTAAAGAATTCCTTAGAAGGAAACCAGTGAGAACGATTTCCGGGGTTGCGGTAATTGCTGTAATGACCTCCCCGGCTCCATGCCCGCACGGAGTGTGTCTGCCCTGTCCGGGAGGCCCAAACTCCACTTTCAAGTCGCCCCAGAGTTACATGGGAAGGGAACCTGCAGCTATGAGGGCAATCCAGCATGAGTTCGATCCTTATTCCCAGGTTAGATCCAGGCTCTCCCAGCTCAAAGAGATCGGCCACGACATAGATAAGGTAGAACTGATAGTTATGGGAGGCACGTTTTCTGCACGCAGTTTAGATTACCAGGAATGGTTTATCAAACGCTGCCTTGAGGCAATGAATGATTTCACAGGTAAGGAATGGAGGGAAACCGCCTGGAGAATAGGGAAATCTTTGCCATATATTCCTCTTGAGGAGGTGCAGAAAGCCAATGAAAAAGCTGAGATCCGTAACGTAGGGATAACATTCGAAACACGTCCGGACTGGACAGCCGAGGAACATGTGGACGAGTTTCTCAGGCTGGGAGGCACTAAGGTAGAACTGGGAGTCCAGAGTGTTTACGACTTTGTGCTCACCCGCATGCAGAGAGGGCATGGCGTTGCAGAGATTGTCAGGGCGAACCAGGTATTAAGAGACAGTGCATTCAAGGTTGGGTTTCATATGATGCCACACCTACCTGGTTCAGATTCAAAACTTGACATAAGAGGTTTTAAAAAACTGTTTGAAGACTCACGCTTCAGGCCCGACTATCTCAAGATTTATCCCACCCTTGTGACCGAAGGTACTCCTCTATACAGGCTCTGGGAGGCAGGAAATTACGAGGCGATCTCTGACGAAGAAGCTGCCGAACTGATCGCGGACATAAAGGGGATGCTGCCTAAATGGGTAAGACTCCAACGTATCCAGCGTGATATCCCGGCTCACCAGATCTTTGCAGGAGTACGAAAAAGTAATCTAAGACAGCTTGCAGAAGAAAAACTGAGAGAAAAGGGAGGGAAATGCCGCTGTATCCGTTGCAGGGAGGTTGGACACACTGGCCTGAAGGGCAGGGAAATAAATGCAAAGGATGTCGAGCTCACTGTGGAGACTTACGAAGCCTGCGGAGGCACAGAGCATTTCATCGCGTTTGAGGACCTTACTGCAGATGTCCTGATCGGATTTACTCGGCTGCGTTTCCCTGCTGCCCCTTACCGCCCCGAACTGCAGGATGCCGCACTTATAAGGGAGCTGCATGTTTATGGTTCCATGGTGCCTGTAGGAAAAGGAGCAAAGCAAAAGGAGTGGCAGCATAGAGGATATGGAAAGGAACTTCTGGAATATGCCGAGAGAATAACGCATGAAAACGGCTATAGGAAACTTGCAATTATTAGCGGAATCGGAGCCAGAGAATACTATCGGAAATTCGGTTATACTCTTGATAGCGTATATATGTCAAAAGTTTTAAAAGATTAAGACTTTGTCATTTTCAGTCAGGTCACTAATTTCACTAGAACCCTCTAAAAGCAGTACCGTAGAAGCACCCCTCACGTCACTTAAATGTGGAGGCATCGTTAATTTATGGGTTTGATGAGCTTTCAAAACACCGAGAATAAGAAAAAGTTGCAGTGTTTAATAGTCAGGCTCTCCAACCTGAAGAATATATTTTATAATAAGATTCTCCGACCTGGAGAATATATTTTATAATAAGGTTCTCCACTGAAAAATTTCTTTTGTTAAACAATGGTATATTTAAAAGGATTTTACAGAAAAATATTAAATAGTATAGTACGATATCGTATACCAATTCTTCTCAAATATATAAAATAACATAATATTAATAAAAACTCTCGGTAAAAAGTACCAGTTCTATCTCAACAAACCGATTTTCACAATTCCAACATGGATACAGGCTTGAAAAGAATCCTTCTGGAATTCAACAGATTTTACTTAAAAAGGAAAGAAAGAAGGATATTAGCCATTGTCACCCATATATCGTCTTAAAAAACAAAAGTTAAAAGTGTAAAATGAGATTAAAAACGTTCATAAAAAATTAAATACTATATGCCCCTAACATAGCAAAAAACCTCAAGTATAAATGTCAGGTTTTGAAAAATGATCTGCAAACTCTAGAATTCAGATAAGTCCTAAAACGAACTAATCGAATTTTAGAGACAATGAATCCAAAAGGTTTAAAAATAAATAATTAAGTAAACCCGATAAATAGAATTAGAAAACTTAAGATAAGTTTCAAAACCAGTAAAAACGTCAGAGAGCTCCGGAAAACCCTAAAATCCGGAAGGAACTCCGTAAATTTCTGGAACTTGAGGAAACCCTGAAGGGACTCTGATGAAGTCATATAACTCCAGAAAACTCGGAGGGGGCTCTGAAGAACATAAATAAAACCCTAAGAAACCCTAAAAATACCCAAAACGCTCTAAAGCACCTAAAAAATACCTGGAAACGAACGGTGATAAAAATGAAGATTAGAGTTGTAAGTTCAAAAGAAGAGATAGACACTTTAAAGCTTGATGAGGAAATTGTCCATCTTGCATTCAGGCCATCCAATAAGGACATTTTTAAACTCATCCTTAAGTGTCCAGAAGTAAAAGCGATCCACATCCCAAGCTCATACAAGAAAACGATTTCCAGTTCTGCACAGATGTATCTTTCCATGCAGAACATTGCTTTACTTGAGGGCGATGTATGGGGCCACAGAAAAGACATTAACGAATACTCTGAAGTGTCTCAGCACGTCTTTGACCGCATACAGGAACTCAAGGAAGAAGGGCTTTCTGACGAGGATACTATCGAAAGGCTTGTAAGAGAAACAAGACTCAGCCCGGATTTTGTAAGTTTTATAATATCGAATTAAAAATCATACAGGCCGGTCAGATCCTGATCGGCATTTATTTTCTTAGAAGTTACATTGTTTAAAATGATTATATTACTCAGGCTCTTTTTTACTTCTACACGAATTACTCTGAGATACATTTTCGTGTACTGATGCCAGTTTCTGAAATTTGATTTAGATAACGAATTTTATCAGTTTCAGGCGATTACTGGTAATTTCAAATAACACATCTTATTTCCCTGTACCGAAACCTGCTCAAGCTAAAATAAATGCTCCTGCCCGTTCAGGACGAAAAGACGTGTTCTAAGTAAAAAGTTTAAGTAAAATAGCGAAAACATTTAACAGGATTTCATGACTGAGTTTGAACGCATGCTTGTAAACTCATTTAATGCATACATTGAAGAAAACGGAATAAGAGCCATTTCTTACAGGCTTAAGCAGCATAGATTTACTTCACAGTTCCTTGACGTGCTTGTGGATTCTCTTAATCCGGACTTATACCTGGGAATTGAATGCAAAAGCATTTCAGTGGATAAGGGAGCAAATGCACTTTATTTCTCTCAACATTTTACTGTGGATAAAAAAGGAATTCATCAGATCGAAAGGATTTCGGAATACCTGGATAGATCAGGAAGACATGGGTTCCTTGCAGTGGAACTTCGCCTTGGACCAGGGCACGGCAGAGAAGCATACATGGTTCCCTGGGATGAGCTGGAAAAAAAATATCGTAGTCAGAATCTTAAACTTACTTTACAGGAAATCCGAAATTGTCCTGAAATAAAAAGAGAAGGAAAAGATTATAAGGTTGATCCGAGGGAATGGGAAAGAAAATAAAATCGGAAAAATGCAGTTAATTGAGGCAAGCAGAAAATCGTGGAGAGAGTAATGTCTGAGACAATGAAAGCACTTCATAGAGAAGCGGTGAGATGTGCCGAAGAGATTAAAAAGTACAAATCAGTCCATGTCGTATCCCATATTGATGCTGACGGGCTGACTTCGGCAGGAATTATCTGTACAGCCCTTGAGAGGGCCAATTTTGAATATACAACGCGTTTTGTCAAGCAGCTTGATGAAAAGTCTCTTGATGATATCGCAGACCAGAATCATGATATTGTCATTTTTACGGATCTGGGAAGTGGAATGTGCGAACAAATAAAATCTCGCAGGATTAATGCAGTAATCTCAGACCATCACCAGCCTCAGGGAAACCATCAATTCCACCTGAATCCTCACCTTTTCGGAGCAAACGGTTCCTATGAGTTAAGCGGCTCGGGAAATACTTACGTGCTAGCTTCAGCCCTTGGAAGAAATCAGGATCTTTCCTCGCTTGCCATAGTAGGGGCAGTTGGGGATATGCAGCACCTGAAGATGGGGCAGCTTGTCGGGATAAATAGGGAGATTCTGGAAGAAGGAGTCAAAGGAGGCATTCTCCAGTTCAAAAAAGACCTGACCCTATTCGGAAAGCAAACTCGCCCGATTTATAAATTAATGCAGTACTCTTCAGATCCTTACCTGCCCGGGCTTACAGGGAATGAAGAAGCCTGTATTGAATTTCTTCATTCCCTCAACATCAGCATAAGCCAGGACGAACACTGGAGGCGCTGGATTGACCTTGAAATCCCGGAAAAGCAAAAAATTGTCTCCGGACTCATCCGATACTGCCTCAAATCAGGTATGCCCTCGTACAAGATCGAGCGCTTGATAGGTGAGGTTTATGTTCTTCTGGGAGAGAAAGAAGGCACGGAAATGAGAGACGCTTCGGAGTTCTCTACTCTTCTTAACGCCACTGCACGCTACGACCATGCCGAAATAGGACTGGCGGTCTGCATGGGAAATAGAGAGGAAGCTTATGAAGATGCCCGCAAATTGCTTGCCGAACATAGACAGAATCTTGTTAACGGACTAATGTATGTTAAAGAAAAAGGAGTTGTCCAGCTTGAAAATATCCAGTACTTCGATGCAGGCTCCGAAATAAAAGAAACTATCGTGGGAATTATTGCAGGCATGAGTTCCACATTAGTTGAAAATAGGAATCTTCCCATTATTGCTTTTGCAAAAGCCGAAGGAGGCACCAAGGTTTCAGCAAGGGGAACTCAAGATCTGATCCGCAGGGGTGTAAATCTTTCGGAAGCCATGTCCATAGTCTCGGCTGAACTTGGAGGCGCAGGCGGTGGGCATGACATTGCAGCAGGAGCAACTATTCCTGACTGTAAAAAGGATGAGTTTGCGAGAAAGCTGGATCTGTTTATAGGAGAACAACTGCGAAGAAAGGCACATTCAAAGTAAAGAGATCAGCCTTCAGAAGCATACTCCGAAAAACGGAATTGAAAAGTAAATAAAGGCTCAATAAAAATATAAAGGCTCAATAAAAATATAAAGGCTCAATAAAAATATAAAGGCTCAATGAAAATAAGGGATTTTTAGACAATATTTAAAGAACAGAGAGCTTTCAGGGTAAGATTTATTATTGAGCCTTAGACCAGATCTTCAATCCTGCTCATCTCTTTAAATGAAATTAGCCTTGACATTGCACTGGTATCTATGTCAATCCCATATTCCTGCACAACAGCCATAGGATTTGTTCCTCCGATGACGACTATCCCCAGATGGTCTCTCTCGATGGGAACATCCAGAACTCGTGTATTCGGTTCCCCGACTTCCATGATTCCACTAAAGCCTGCATCCAGAAGGTCAGAAAGACAACTTTCAATCTCGTCTCTTGCAATCATAGGGGCTTCCCTGAGGTTTGCAAGAACCTTGCCTGAGCCTGTCCTGAGCATTTCTGACACAGAAGTAATGCCCTGTGACATCAGAATTTCAAGCGGGTCCACAGTCGTACTCACATAGGTCAGCACGTCGGTAAAGCGCACCGGAATCCCGTTTCGGATCTGAACAACTCCTCCGAGTTTGGGGTTTACAGGAATTCCTGCCTTGAGCAATACACCGTCAATCGTGATGCTGCATACTGTTCCGATACCTACCTTTCCCTTCTCAATAGTGAGGTCTCCTAGAGATTCTCCTTCGGAAATGATCTTAACGTAGGGAGTCACCGAAAGCCCGCTAGAAATCACCATCTTAAAGATTCCAAGCACGTCATCAAGATCTTTCTTATCAATAAGTGAGAGATTAAGTATAATGTCTCCATCCATTTTCTTAGGATCAAATGTAGTCCTGTACATGAGGTCCTTTATTCTGGATGATGTAAATTGAATACGGTATCCATTTTTTTGCATTTCAAACCTCCAGTAATTGAAGGTATTTATACCTAATATAAGTTATGTATTCTTGTTACAGATTATTCCCTGTTCTTACTGCTTATTTTTACAAGTCATCTACTTCAGAATTGAACCCCTACCCGGAAGACAGGAAAGAGAAAAAGTAAAAGTTCTTCGGAAAGAACGGCATGGAAAGAATAAATAAAAGCACAGTCCATGTAAGCTGGAAATAGCCTGTTTCTCAGAGTACTCCTGTTAAAAATGCTGTAAAATCCTGCGGAGCTGTCAAAAATCTGAGCTTTTCAATTTTATTTATTAGCTCATACATACTCTCTGTGGAGCCCAGCCCGAGTTCATCATGATCAAGGGGTTTAAGGTGACGGATAGCCGGGGTGTTTTTGTAAAGGGGGTTTTTAACAAAACCATCCTTAAGAAGGAAATAAGAAGCTCCGGAAAGTCTTTTTATAGGCTCGTAAACCGATGAGAAGTCGCGACAGACCCAGTTTGCCATTTCAAGAGTTTCTCCGGAGGCATTTATAGTCACGTGCCCGTATCCAGGAGGAACAAGCACCAGGTCTCCTTTTTTCGCTTTAATTACAACGACGTCCAGAACAAGATCTTCCTCACCATTTTTTACTTTTTGAAGAAGGTAGGTAGCAGAACCTTGCAACACCTGATAAATCTCAGGATAGGAAATATCTGTTCCTGGAACGCGCGGATGGTAGTGGCCTACAGTTTTAATGTATTCCGACCCGAGCATTTCGGGAGGAATTACAGTAATATCATATCTCAGGTGATTAGCTTCAATTGTTTCATGGTCAGAGTTGCTTTTCGCAAGGTCCCGGAACATGTAATACGCGTCTTGATTTCTGTCTTCTGTTTCTTCAAACCACTCCCTATCAAAAACTACATCTTCCATATCATGGAGTTTTCTCACATCTGCCACAGTGACTTTATCCCCGAACTTCAGTGTTACAGCCATTGAATTCCCCTTTCCTACCAGAGCATATAAGTAATATTCTGCTTGCAAATAAAAATCTGTTACTAAAACTGCCAATACGTTACCGAAATCGACTACCAGAAACAGCAGTATAAGTATATAAACTAATTGACGAAATACTATTGCTGCTTTTTGTCTACCTCTTGTCAATCCCGAACCTGAAACATTTATATCTCATTTTTTCAAAGCACTTTCAACCATTCTAGGATAGGTAAGTTCTATAATGGTTTTCAGATTAACTATATCATCTCTGTTATATTTAACAAGTTTGTCCAGAGCTTCCCGATCTCCTCTCTCATATCGTCTCCAGAGCCTTACGGCATCGAATCCTGTTAAGCCCTCGGTATCATTACCTCGGAAGATTCCAAGTGACTTTTCAATGTTTTTCAGGCCTCCATTGTATCCTATTCTTCTTAAAGGATACATAAGGTCTATATGGAGTTGCTTGAGCTCGATCTCTGGAAATTCGGACTTTATGAAAGGTAGATCAAAACGAGCGCCGTTAAAGGATACAAGCAGCCTGTATTTTGAAATTTCTTCTACGAGATCTTCAAGGTTAATATCTTTTATATAGGTCTTTGATTCTTTTCCGTTATATATTCCCACAATGGTTATTTTATCCCGGGACTTGGAAAGCCCCGTTGTTTCGATATCTACGAATGCGACAGAATCGGAAAATAAGGGGTACGCCCTCCAGTGTTCTGCAGAAGGAAGGCATTGTGAAAAAAAACAATGATCTTTTGCTGCCAGGTGCTCGGAAGATTTCCTTACCTCTTCACAAATTCTGGTTCTTCGCGACGAAGGTATGGGAACCCTGTCTTCCATTTCAAGGAATTCTTCCCATGTGTGTATTCCCTGAGCCCAGATCTTTTGCTCAAGGGTCTTCCCTACACCTGGAATATGAATGTATGTATTATTCAGCATGTTTCCCCTGAACATTTGGGGGTAATATTTAATAAAAATACTGCATGAAATCTGAAAGTGTACTAAAGAAAAAAACAGTAAGTTCAAGAATTAAATGACAAGAAATATTATAGAGATGTGAGCACAGATAGATATAAAAAATAGTAGTTTACCGGCAATAAAGAGTTATATTATAGAATAAATTTTTAAAGTTAGAAATTTAAAATTTACCTTAAAATAAATTGTTTAACACAGGTGTACAGTTAATGGCTAAAATTTCCGTGATTGGTGCAGGAAATGTAGGAGCAACTACAGTCCAGCGGCTGGCTGAACTTGAGCTTGGCGAAATTGTTATGACAGATATTGTAGAAGGGCTACCTCAGGGCAAGGCCCTTGATCTAATGCAAGCAGGTGCAATAAAGGGTTACGACACATCTATAGTCGGGACCAATGATTATGCAGATATAGCAGATTCTGACCTTGTAGTCATTACAGCAGGTATTGCAAGAAAGCCCGGAATGACCCGGGAAGATCTGATCAAGACAAACTCCAGAATAATAACCGACGTCTCCAAAAATATTGCGAAATATGCTCCGGAATCCATAGTAATTAGTGTAACGAATCCGCTTGACATTATAACCTATGTAGCTATGAAATCGACGGGTTTTGAGGCGAAGAAAGTTTTCGGAATGAGTGGAATTCTGGATTCGGGGCGTTTTGCGAGTTTTATTGCAGAAGAACTGAAGTGCTCGAAAAAGGATGTAAAGGCAATGGTTATAGGAGGGCACGGCGATCTCATGGTACCTCTTCCACAGTATACAACAGTATCAGGAATTCCACTCACGGATCTGCTTCCGGATGATAGAATTGCCAGGCTGGTAGAAAGGACAGTAAACGGGGGAGCCGAAATTGTAGAACTTCTTAAACAGGGCAGTGCCTTTTATGCTCCCTCGGCAGCTGTCGTCTCGATGGCGGAAGCTGTAATTAAAGACTCAAAGAGAATATTACCTGCTTCGGCATATCTGGAAGGACAGTACGGACAAGAAGGTATTTATTTCGGTGTACCCGTAAAGCTTGGGGCATCTGGAGTCGAAGAAATCCTTGAACTCAAACTCGATGAAAGCCAGTACGAAGTCCTCAGGAAATCCTCGGGAACTATTCGAAATGTGATTTCACAACTGGAATTATAAGAGAATAAACTGGATAAAATAAACTTAGAATTCAAAAATAAACCGATTTTGTAGAAAGAGGTTATGCAAACCCCAAAGAGTTCTGCTTACAGGTAAACTTCCGAATTATCTGTAAGTCAGAACAATTTCTCAAAAAGATATTTTGGGTAGTCGCAGGAAAATGTTAAATAAGCTGTACTCTTTGAGCAAATTAGAAGAAAAATAGTTTAAAGCAATTAAAGCTCCCTCTTCGTTATTCGACGTCGGGTAACGGATTTGAGAAAGCCAGATCACGTTTACCTGCCACTAATTTAAATAGGAAGATTTATTATAATAGTGACTGAGATTACATTTTTACATAGAGTGCGGAATAAAACTGGTAATTATATAAAGTCGGTAAAACTGTAAGATATATAAGTATGTTTTTCATATAAGGTTAAGAGAAAGATATAAATTAATTTACAAAGCAGGGATATAATGCGCGCAGAACTTACATCACTTTTTGGTTTAAACATATACACAAACACCGGTGTGTATGTAGGGAAGTTGCAGGACCTCGTAATTGATATAGAAGATCAGAAGATTACCGGGCTTGCTATTTCGGATATTAATAGGGAACTTTTTGACCTGACTAGCAGAGGCGTAATTATTCCTTATCGATGGGTTATAACGGCAGCGGATATCATTATAGTGAGAGACGTCATCCAGAGATACAAAAAGCGAAAAGAAGAGTAAGTAAATCTCGAAAAGTATATGAAAAACCGGGAAATCTATGCTGAAATGCGCTGTATCCCTCCAGTGGTTGTGCGCGCTGACGGCAGGAATTTTAAAAACACGCTTTCGGGCCTGGGCTTTAGAAAACCCTATGATCAAGCCTTCGCCAGGGCAATGGCGGATACTGTTGAGCTTTTTATTAAGAAAAGTGGTTTAAGCCCACTCTTTGCCTATACTTTTTCCGATGAAATCAGTTTTCTCTTTATGGAACTCCCGTTTGAAGGAAGAGTCGAAAAAATTGACTCTGTCCTGGCAAGCTTTCTGGGAAGCGCACTTACGATAAAACTCCAGCTTGAGGAACCTGTGGCTTTTGATTCCAGAATAGTAGTTCTTCAAAAAGAGGAAATTCCTGCATATTTTCACTGGAGGCAGCTTGAAGCCTGGCGCAATTTTGTTGCAAGCTGGGGATATTATACGCTGAGGAATGAAGGAATTAATAAGACTGAGGCTTCAAAATATCTCAAAGGAAAAAAAGAATGGGAAATTCACGAAATGCTTTTTGAAAGGGGAATCAATCTTGCGGCGCTTCCTGCATGGCAGAGGAGAGGAGTCATTATTTCCAAGAAGGAATACGAAATTTCTGGCTTTAATCCTTTACTCGGCAAAGAGGTAAAATCTCTGCGCAGGAGGGTCTTTCAGGACTGGGAAATTCCGAATTTCAAATCCGAAGAAGGTGTAGCATTTTTACAGAAACTTATTAATAGAAATTGAGTTTTTGAGAATAAGAAAACAAAAGGAACGTAGAGGCAATGGACAGACTCGAATTTATAAAAAGAAATGTTCAGGAAATCGTAACTGAAGGAGAACTTGAAGAACTTCTTACTAAAAAAGAAGCTCCTCGTGCCTATGTAGGATATGAACCCAGCGGGAAAATCCATATGGGGCACGTTCTCACAGTAAATAAGCTCATTGATCTGCAAAAAGCCGGATTTGAAATTACAGTCCTGCTTGCGGATGTACATGCTTATCTTAACAAAAAAGGCACGCTTGAAGAGGTCCGAAAGATCGCAGATTATAACAGGCGCTGCTTTATCGCACTCGGGCTTGATGAAGAAAAAACCGATTTCGTATATGGGTCTGACTATCAGCTTGGCGCAGAGTACATGCTAAATGTTCTCAAGCTTTCAAGGGCAGTAACTTTGAACAGGGCACGCAGGAGCATGGACGAAGTCGGGCGAGCCATGGATGACCCAACGGTTTCCCAGATGGTATACCCGCTGATGCAGGCTGTTGACATTGCCATGCTCGAAGTTGATGTTGCAGTTGGAGGCATTGATCAGAGAAAAATCCATATGCTTGCCCGTGAGTATCTAAAGAGCCTGGGATTCGGAACACCGATCTGCATTCACACTCCAATTCTACTCGGATTAGACGGAACCAAGATGGCTTCTTCAAAGGATAATTTTATTTCAGTAGACGATCCAGAAGAAGAAATCTACAGAAAGTTTAAGAAAGCTTACTGCAAGATAGGAGATATCGAAGAAAACCCGATTCTGGCCCTCTTCCGCTACCATATATTTCCCAGATACGAAACCGTTGTTATAGAAAGACCTGAAAAATTCGGTGGGAATATAAATTATCCCGATTACGAAGAAATGGAAAAGGCTTTCGTAGCAGAAAGTGTCCATCCGATGGACCTGAAGAACTCAGCCGCAAAATATATAAACGAGATATTGGACCCCGTCCGAAAAGTTCTTCTCTGAATATGAAGATGGCCGGATCTTCCCGGTCATTTCAGAGAAATGCAAACATAAGATATATCCAGTACAGGAGATATATTCATACAAGGTTGTTCATTTAAGGTAAGAGACTTATTCTATAAATAAAGAAAGCTCCTGGATAAAATGTTATATAGCTATAGGTCATAGAATATTTGAAGTGTTGTTTAGTTATCCAGGGTGCTTTTATGAAATATATTTACCAGGACTCTAAGGAACTGCCTGTACAGCGGGATTTCATTGAGGATCTGAAAACTTTTTTAGGCGTAACTTCCCAGGTAATCCCTCTGGAAAACTCTATAATAGAGATAAAGTGCAAGCGTAAAGAAGCACTCCATGAATTGAAAAGTAGAATAGAAGGAATGAATAATTTTGAAGAAAGGCTCGAGACTTTACTTAAAAGATTAGTAAATGAAGCTGATATCGAGGATGTTATACCCTGCGCTAATGCAGTCCTGCAAACCTGCAATGAAAATCTAAGGAAGAGAAAAGAGGTTCTCGGAGCCGAATGCGCGAAAATTGAGAATGGAGCTCCTTATGAATACAAAAAAATTGAAGCAAAAATACTTGAGGTTCTTAGCAGGTTTTTAATCTCGGGGGTTTACGGAACTGAAAAGAGATTTGAGCTTTCCAGCACTGCAAGTGGCGTCTCAGGAGAAATGGAGAGTTGGGTCTCGGGCTTGCAATACCATTACAGTCTCGGCTTTACAGAAGAGAGCCTGACCGTAGAAAAACTGCTTGGAAATCTGAGCCTGCCAGCGTGGACGCGGGCCGGAATCCTGCGAAAGGAAGAGAAAATAAAAATGCAGGACCTTTCCGAATTCCTTATAACCTTTCTGGAATACGATACCCAGAGAAATGTACGTATAACTTTTGAAAACAGAAAAGCAAACCGGAAATTCAGGATAGAAGGCGGGGATCACAGGTACTTTGTATATGAGGATAATAAGGAGATAACCGCTGACAAAGAACTTGGGGCTTTTATTGATATTGAAGCCCTGGCGAGAATTCCTGAAAAAATCCAGATTTATCTCAGGACAAATATACGCACCTACACCCTCTCAAAAGTCCTCCTTGACGAAGAAGATGCAGTTTCCACCAACCAGATATTTGATTGTCTGAAAGTGATTGCCGAGCAGTATGGGGTAATCGTTCAGGAGTGCCTGGCAAAAGGGCATAACAAAGAAGAAATAACTATTAAAATAGAGGAAGCTGACGGCACAAGGACTGAAAAATATATAGCGAAAGCCGAAATCTACACCCAGCTTGCCGAGGTGGGAAGTGAAGGTATCGAGATTGCCGGAATACTTGGCGTTGACAGCAGGACTCAGATCAGAGATAGAAAGTACCTCATAGTCTAAACCTTATATTTTTTTTAGTTTAGTTCACTTTTTTAATTTTATTTTTTCTTTATTTTTTTGCTTTTATCTTATTTTTTATAAACTTTGATTATGACAGTTTTTCTTAATTTTATCTTGATTATGGCTTATATTTTGTAACTTTTTACTTTGCTTGATTCTTCAAACTTTTCAATTTGTTTTAAGATCCCTCGCTCTCTGAATATGTTTCCGGCACATTGATCCATTACTCGCAAAGGAAAGGATTAATAAACTTGATATTCAAAATCCCTGAAAGGGGAGATGAATATGGATGTTGACGAAATTCGAACGATATTCAAATTTTCAGCTCAGGAGAAAAATATAATCTCCAGTTTCGAGATTCAGGAAGAATTATTTCTGCCTTATCTGCTTTCGCTAAAATCTGGAGGTTCATGGAGCTACGCCTCCGAGGAAATGAAAAGTATTGCAGTAAAGGATGTTATTACCTATTATGATGACGACAGCAAGGCAGGTTATACCGTGGAGAAGATATACCTGTTTATCGAGCCTGAAATCGTAGAGGAGGAGGGAGTGATCTACAGGCTCGAGAAGTGTGGAACAAGGGAAGAAAGAGAACTGGTTGAGAGACCCTACGTTATAAACCTGAGGGCGAAAAAAGTGATATTTGCAGAGGTTAACCCGAAACTCAGGACGATAAAGATAAAAGAGATGAAGAAAAGCCAGATACGCCTGAAAGGTACACCTGCATATAGCGCAGCTCATGAGCTTGAGCATCTTGAGAAGGGAGAAATAAAAGGAATTCCGATATGGAACTTTGAGTACGTCAGTGAGCCTTTAGGAAATTGCCAGAGAGATGCTGATTAAAAAATAAAAAGTTACTACATAAAAGCTTCCGCAAAAAATGACTACATAAAAATCACATAAGGAATCACATAGGATATCATATAAAATATTACATAAATTGATTTTATAATAATTATCAAATAATATCTTCCATCTACCTTTGCATCAAATTAATGATATCTATAGGGCTAATTTTTCCTATGTATTTCTAATACTTTTTTTGCATTGCTTTTGGGTTATCTATAGGAAAAAATTTATATCAAAAATGGAATGAGCTTCATGATACTTAATTTTCATATGTGTTTGAGTTTTTATATTCCATAGTTTTTGTAATGAATCTGAGCTCAAACACATAGATTGAATAAGCGTTTTCTATAAGACTCTCTATTTGTCACGTCGTGAAAAACACCACCAGGGGAATCGTCACTATACTTACAGCCAGCGTTGCAGCCGTTATCCCAGCGGCATAGGCACCTTCGTGTCCGTGCATCTTTGCAATCATCGGCACGACTGTCATCGTCGGCAGGGACATCAGGATGATCATGGACCAGATCATGTTATTCGGCAGGCTTGTCATCAACAGGAGTTTGCCCAAAAGGATCGGCAAAATAATCATTTTAACAACAATGCCGAAATACAGATCTTTTGTTTTGAATGCGGTCTTCCAGTCGGAGTAGAAGATCAAGGCGCCCAGATAGATCATGGCCATAGCACCGACCGCGTTTTTGATCGTCTGAAGTGTATCATCAATGACCGTGGGCAGCTTGACGCCGATCATAATGAAGATGAGTGCCAAAGCAATCGCAACGATGTTGGGGTTCACAAAGCTCTTTAATGTTATTTTCGCTTTTTTATCGGATGCAGTTGCAAGATACACCCCATAAGTCCAGAATAGGAGTTGATCGACAATACTGAACAACGCTAGATACAAAATGCCGTCCTTCGGAAATAGAGCTATAAGCAGCGGTACACCGACAAATCCGGTGTTTCCGAAAATGAACGCAAACTGAAAAACCTTTGCTTTGTCGCCGGTCGGGCGAAGCCCTTTTGATATAATCCAGGTAACGGATGAAATGATCACATAAAACAGAGCCGCAAGACCGATCATTGTGGCATTCTCCCAGATCATCTGTCTTGTCGTTCCGGCATAGGTCATATAAAAGATCAGCACAGGCAGAAAGATCTTTGAAACCAGTTTAGCAAGATCCGGTAGATAATTTTCCTGGATAACACCCTGCTTAGCCGCCACATGTCCGACTAGAAGAATACTGAAGAAAAGGATCATCTGATGAACGACGATTGAAAACAACATCTTGTAAATCTCCTTTTTGTTAATCTTGAAAGCGTGATAGGAATACTGAGCCACCCGCACGCCTGAGTTATTTTACCATACAGTATGCTCACCGTCTTTGGTTTTTGTAAATAGTCACAAAGCAGTATCATTACAGATACATACCCTTGATAATCTCATGAATAGTAGCAATTGCGAGTCAGTTCACGTAAGTATATTTCCATTTTCTAGAAGAGAATAAGCAAATACTTATAATCAGGACGTTATGTATTTTACTGACATTTGAATATATTATTATATATTTACTGATACCTGGATACTTATAATCAAGACATAATACTTGCTTACTGATCCTTATTATTATAAGGACATTTGTCACAGGAAAAATTATATTGGCATCTCTCAACGGTTGTTTTAAATAATTCATCTATTTCCATTCTATATTTAGACAACACATCGGAATTAATTTTATAAAAAACTCTAAAACCTCTACGATTCTCTTCAAGTATTCCAATATTCTTTAAAATCTTTATATGCTGCGATGTGGCAGGTTGAGAAATGTCAAGTTGTTTAGCTACATCAGAAACACAAAAGGTTTCACTATTATTAGAAGCAAATATTTTTATTATTTTTAGTCTTTTCTCATCGCCAAGGGCTTTGAGAACTTCAGCCATGTTTTTGATATGACCTTTCACAAAATAACCTCTCAATTATAAATATATAAGCATTCTCTTATATATGTTTGTCAGGTATTACAAATAATTTTCTTTTTTTCCTGTTTCGCCAAATACTGGAGTTATACCCCAGCAAAAAGGTATTTCTTCAAATTAAGTGGAAACCGCTTCATTTTCAATTAAATGCTCTTCTATTTGTTAATTCTGAAATTATTATAAGAAATCAAATTCCTCTTATCTTAACTGATTCAGAAATATGTGACATAATTAAAAATAGAAGAAATGAAAAGGTTGACGTTAAAATAGAAAGCATTAAAAGTTTATAGAGCAAGAATTTTGTGTGGAGCGATGTATAAATAATGTCCTGTCAGGAATTCACTGGAAAAACTCACTAATGAGTAAAGATTATGAACATTATTGTAGGACTCAAATTATCCCTTTTAATGAGTTGCTGACGTACCGGACATTTCTTTATCGAGGGTGCGGAGGCCTGTAGAAATGAGAACTGGTTTTCTTAATGCTTTAATCTGTATACTACTCATAGGGTTAATAATTCCTGGAATGATCCCGGGCATCGCATTTGCTGTGGAAGATATAGATAAGGGATCTGAGGAAAATGGAAACTCGACTGTTGACCTGGTAATTGAAAGTATCTCATTTGATCCTGAAAATCCTGGTCCCGAGCAGAAGAAAGTAGATATCATAACATCGGTGAAGAACCAGGGAAACGGAACTTCGGAATCAACAAATCTGGCTTATTTTATAAATGGTTATCGCACAGGAGAGAGTAGAGTTCCTGAAATTGAAGCTGGACAACGTGAGCAGATATCATTTTCATGGGAACCGGAGTCCGAAGAAGGCACAGTGGAAGTAACTGTGAAAATTGACGAAAGAGAATTAGTGCCTGAAACTAATGAAGACAATAACGAGAGGGCTCAATCCTTAACTTTCGCCGGACTCCCGGACCTGATAATAGATACCTTCAGGTATCCCAAGGAAGCGAAAACTGGAGAACTCAAGAACATAGAAATAATTGTTAAGAACCAGGGAACATCGGAATCGGAAGGAACAAAGCTGAAACTCCAGATCGACGGAGTTGAAGTTAACGAATGGGATGTATCCTCACTCGCCGCAGGAGAGAACAGTGAATTAATCTCAGAGCCATGGACTCCGGCATCAGACGGGCCTGTAGAGATAAAAGCCGTAGTTGATTCTGAAATGTCTGTATCTGAGAGTAATGAGAGTAATAACCAGAAAACAGGCACTGTAACCGTAACCGGGTCAGAGGAATTACTTCCGGATCTGACGATAGAATCCTTCAAATATCCTGAGAATTCGGAACCTGGAAAGCATGAGAACATAGAAATACGTGTGAAGAACCAGGGAACATCGGCCTCCGAAGTAGCAACGAAACTGGAACTCTATATCGGCGGAGTAAAGGTTAACGAATGGGATATTCCCTCACTTCCGGCAGGAGAAAGTAGTGAGCCGTTCTCAGGGGAATGGATTCCGGCATCAGAAGGGTCCGTAGAGATAAAAGCCGTGGTCGATGGAGGGAACCTGGTAAATGAGAGCCATGAAAACAATAACCAGAAAGCTGATACTGTAACCGTAACCGTATCAGAGGAGCTTCTTCCTGACCTTGTGGTTGAAGACATTTTATCTGAGCAGGGTGACCCTCAGGCAGGAAAACTTTCGAATCTTACCGTGAAAATAAAAAACCAGGGTGCAGCTCCTGCAGCGGAGGCTGCGGCAAAATGGTATATTAACGGTGAGGCTGTTAACGAGAATCTTCAGGTTCCAGCTCTTTCAGAAGGGGCAAATGCAGAAGTATTACTTCCACTGACTCCGGAAAAGGCAGGAAAAACGGAAGTGAAAGTACTTGTTGATTCTGGAGCTTCTGTAACAGAGAGTAATGAGAGTAACAACCAGCTCACAAAAGTAATAGATGTCAAGGGTTTACTGCCTGACCTGAGAATTGAGTCTCTTTTTTTGAACCCGGAAACCCCGAAACCGGGAGAGAATATAACTTTCACGGTAACGGTAAAAAACGATGGGGCTGGGGATGCATCGAGCAACGAACTTGAATACAACATAAATGGAATAAACGAAACATATAGCGGGAGAATCCTGATACCCGCACTTTCTCCAGGCAACACGACAAGTGGTACTTTTTCCTGGGCACCCGGAAATGAAGGGCAAATCGAAATAAAAGCGACCATAGATGCCGGAGGCGTGGTGTCCGAAAATAATGAGTCTAATAACGAACTCACAAAAACTTTGACAGTCTCTAAAGAAACTATTTCAGGCGGTAGCGGAGGGGGCGGGAGACCCAGGTCATCCGGAAGCAGTGGAGGAGGAGGCACTGCTTCTAAAGAGCCGGCAAGCAATGTTGATGTGAAGGAGCTTTCCACCAGGCATGTTATAAACAGTTATCATGTCAAATTCGATTTCATAGAAAACGTTACATGCGTCACATATATTGAATTTGATCCAAAGAAGACGTTCAGGAGAACAACAACAATTGTAGAAGTGCTAAAAAATAAATCCGTTTTCGTCCCGGAACTTCCCTTGGGAAGGATATATAAACATATGAATATCTGGGTGGGAGACGAAGGAGCCGGGCTTCCCGGTTCTTTTAAAAATGGAGTCATTGAGTTTAGGGTTGGAAAGGCATGGATTAAAGAGAACAACGTGAATCAATCCCTTATAGCCCTCCAGTGGTACGATAAAAGCTGGCGTTCTCTTTACACCGAAAAAGTAAGAGAAGATCGGAATTACGTTTACTTTAAAGCGGAAACTCCCGGTTTCTCCTGTTTTGCAATAACGGAATATATAGTAGATGAAAAAAGCAGCCAGGAAACAGAAGGAGAGGGAAAGTTACAGGAGACTTTAAAAAATTGGAACGGCCGAAAAGCAGGTAACCTGAACGGAAGTGTAGAAGAAAGCGGTCTAATTAAAAACCCTATGGGAAAGGCCAAGATACTTATGGCAATATCTCTGCCTCTGTTCATGATTTTTGTAGAGTACTTTATCCTGAAGAAAAAAATCTGAAAAACTTTTTTCTTCATAATTCTATTTTCAAATAAAACTGTGAAAAGCAGGTTTTGAGCCGGATAGTCCACTCCTGTCACCTGGCTAATAAATTTTCTATTTTTTTGCCAGCTGCCCCAACAGAAATAGTTTTCAGGATAACAGATATGCTCTAGCCGGAGATTCCGAAAGGTATGTAAGGTAAAAATAATCTGCCGCAACCGGACAATCAATATGCCTTAACTGGAGTATCTTGTCTGACTAAATGGAGAATCTAATTCTCCACAGTCAGGTAATGTTCTCAAAAAAGGGCTTAATGCAGGCACTTTTTGAGATTACAGAGTTTTCGATTCATTTGCAGGAAGATAGCTATCAGATTGTACTTCTCTCAGCCAGAAGAGCTCCAATTACCGACCCAAGTATGCCTATTATAGCTGTGTGAGCTACGATAACCAGAGTAATTATAAACGCAGAAGCCGCTACGAATCCCCCGAGAACAGGAGCATCTCTAAGTATCGACCCCAGGACTCCTCCCAGAAGAAAGCCTGGAATAATCATAAAGACAGTCATCAGAACTCCTGTCTTAAGCCCTCCTCCGGATCCTCCATCCGCGTAATAGCCTCCTAAGAGACCGCCCAGTAAAGGGGCTATGGAGTTTACCAATGGAATAAAATAAAAAATAAAAGTACAGACCATACCTATCAGTGCACCACCCAGAACTCTAGCTATTATTTCCACCCCCGATAATGAAGTAAAATACAAATTATGGATATTAGAATAAATTTGATTTAATTATTATTAAATATATAGTAAACGTTTAGTAATTCTCATTTCGAAAAGGAGCTAAAATCTCTCATGCTTTTCCTGCCTTCTACCCGCTTATCTTAATTTATTGCTCTGAATACAGGTGCGAAAGGAACAGAACCCTGATATAAGTGTATCCCCTAAAACTTAAGGGGATTGGATATAATGGAAGATTGCCTTTTTTGCAAGATAATAGCGGGGAAAATTCCTTCAGATAAGGTATATGAAGACGATACTGTTTTTGCATTTCTTGATGTTTTTCCGGCTAGTGAAGGGCATACCCTTGTGGCTCCTAAAAAGCACTTCGTCAAGTTTACGGATATGGATGCGGAAAGTGTTGCCATGCTTTTTGAGGCTGCAAGAAAGATTACGGCGGCAGTCGAGAAGGCATTTCCGGCTGAGGGATCAAATATAGGAATCAATAATGGGAAAGTAGCTGGACAGGAAATTCCCCATGTACACGTACATGTTATTCCAAGAAGGAAAGGAGACGGCGGGAGAGGAATAAAATCAATAGTATGGACTGAGCCGGATACTACCAATCTGAAAGAGGTTGCAGAAAAACTCAGAAGAGCGCTCTGAAAAGAAAGATTGAAATAACAGGGGTAATTCCCGATAGAACTTTTAATGCGAAACGATAATATATTTTTTGGGATATAATGAACTTTAGCAAAGGACGGCAGGCAGAACTGCTGTAAGAATCCTTCCTTTTCTCTTACTTTGGGGGGTAAGAATAATGGCAGATGTAGAAATCGATGTTCGAGGGCAGACCTGTCCGGTTCCGCTGGTAGAGTGCAGAAAGGCTTTGAAGAAAGCCTCTCCGGGGGATCTTGTTATTGTGAAAGGAACACATCCGGCGTCGAGAAAGGAAATTCCTATGGCTTGCGAGGCAATGGGGCTTGAAGTGCTGGATATTGAGGATAAAGAAGGAGGGAAAGAGTGGGAGATAAAGATCCGGAGATGAACCGGAAGAGGAGTCGAAATGGGGGAAAAGACGGTAATTATTCTTCACAGCGGCGATATGGATAAAGTATACAGTGCACTTATAATTGCTAACGGAGCCCTGGCAATGGGTATGGAGGCTTCGATATATTTTACTTTCTGGGGGCTAATGCGCCTGAAGAAAGGAGAGCTTGATAAAGGTCAGCTTTCCAAGATGAATATGCTGGGACTTGGCAGGCAGATGATAAAGAAAAGAATGGACAAAGCCAATGTAGTTTCACTTGAAAGATTGATGAACGATTTCAAGGAACTTGGGGGAAAAATAATCGCCTGCGAGATGACCATGGAAATCATGGGTTTAAGTAAGGAAGAACTTCGAACGGAATGGATAGACGAATGGGGCGCTGTTGGTTCCTATATTCAGGAAGCAAGAGATGCCAGCGTAACGCTCTTTATCTGAAGTTTAAAAAGTTACTAGATTTCAAATTACACTATAGTAGAACTTATCTTGTGAGTCGGCCTGATTCAGACTTACTTCATCCAGTTAAATTAATATTCCGGGAGTTTTTCGGATCTAAAGCCTCAAGGTTTCTCGGCTTAGAAGCCGCACAATTCACTGAAAAACTTGAGTTTAGCTGTAGAATTCAAAATTATATTGTATATGGGGAGGGAGAAAAATATTTGAGAATGTGATATATCTTGACAATGCCGCATCCACCAGATTGGATGAACAGGTACTTGAAGCGATGAAGCCCTATTTTTTTGATACTTATGCAGTGGCAACATCGGAATTCGGCTATTCTATGGGGATTGACGCAAAGGAAGCACTCGAAAGGTCCCGAGAAAGCATTGCTCTAAAACTTGATGCAAACTCGGAAGAGGTTATTTTCACATCAGGATCCACCGAATCAAGCAATACCGCACTTAAAGGAGTTGCCTGGGCTTTTAAAGAGAAGAAAGGAAAGCATATCATTGTCTCGAAAATCGAGGATTTTCCTGTGCTGAATACCGCAAAAGCTCTTGAGAGAGAGGGTTTTAGTGCAACTTTCCTTGATGTGGATGCTGAAGGGTTTGTAGACCTCGAAGGGCTGAGAAATGCAATCACAAAGGAAACGGTCCTTGTCTCAATCCAGCAAGGGAACCAGGAAATAGGAACAGTCCAGGATCTGAAAGCTATCTCAGAGATCTGTGAAGAAAAAGATGTGCTCCTGCACACAGATGCTACTCATAGCTTTACCAGGCTTCCCCTGAGTATGAAGGAACTGCCCGTAGACCTGATCACCATGTCCGCCCACACTATTCACGGCCCAAGAGGAGTGGGGGCTCTTTACATCCGGAAAGATACCCCGATAACCAAGTTTATGGACGGCGGTTTTCAGGAATTTAACCTGAGGGCAGGAGTGGAAGATATTCCATCAGCAGTTGGTTTTGCAAAAGCCGTAGAGCTCGTAACCGAAGAGGAAAACGGGAGGCTCAAAGCCATGAGAGATCGGGTAATTGACAAAGCACTTTCCGGGATTCCTGATGTTACGCTCAACGGGAGCAGGGAAAAGCGCCTCCCTCAGAACGCAAACCTGACTTTCCACTATGTAGAAGGCGAATCCGTAACTCTGCATATGGATATGAGAGGTTTTGCGGTAAGCACGGGTTCTGCCTGTTTTAGCCGGTCTCTCGAAGCCAGCCATGTAATCAGGGGTATCGGAGGAGACCATGAGAGAGCGCACGGTTCGGTACGCTTTACCTTCGGGCGCTATAACCGCATGGAAGACGCTGATGCCGCAATTGAGGCAATGAGTGAGATAGTGGCAAGGCTCAGGGAAATAAGTCCCCTTGCGAGAAAATGAACAAAGGATTGAAGGATAGTACGAGAGAAGCAGATTATAGAAGCTCAGGGAAAGGAAAATTAGAGAAAGGTGAGAAAATGAAATTTCCTTACAGTCAAAAAGTGCTGGAACATTTCAAGAACCCGCATAATGTAGGAAAGATCGAGAACCCTGACGGAAAGGGCCTTGAAGGAAGTCCGGCTTGCGGAGACATGGTTGCAGTTTATATAAAGGTCAATCCCGATACAAGGGTTATTGAAGATGTAAAATTCGAATCTTACGGCTGTGCATCAAATATTGCCACAGCCTCAATAATAACCGATCTAGCATTAGGAAAAACTCTTGATGAAGCGAAGAAAATAACCTGGAAGCAGGCTGCTGAAGAACTTGGCGGATTGCCTCCGATAAAAGCCCACTGTTCAGTGCTTGCAGTTGAGGGCCTGCGAGCCGCAATCAAGGACTATGAGGAAAAGCATGGGCTTATAACCGAGAAGGAGCCCACAACCGAAGAAGTTGTCAAGAAGAGACTTAAACACGTTATGAACCCCCTGACAGGGCTTGATATCATCCGTACAAACCTTATCCTTAAAACCAGTGTTGAGGATGGAGTGGTGAGAGTAGTTGTGGATTTGCCTGCAAACCATCAGTTTGCTCCGGCGATAAAAGAGGATATTGCGGAAAAATTGGGGTCTTTATGGGATGTCGAGAGGGTTGATGTGGTGTTTACGGCCTGAGTGATAGAATCGTATCATGGTTTAAGGGAAATAAGAACGCTATATGGTAGGGGGTAATATGAAGGGTGAAAAAATGACATATTATTTATGTCTACTCACAGCGACTGCGATCCTCCTTTCCGGCTGTGCAATAGGGGAGTGCCAGCCGCAAAAAGGGAATTGCATTATGAAGCCAGCTCAAATGGAAACGTTTGAGGGGGAAAATAAAACTCTGGGCAATGGAACTGTCTATTCCTGGGTTACGCTTGACACCGAAGGAAATCCTTCATCAATAGGAGTAAACTTCACAGAATCAGCCCTGGAGGAACTGCCAGAAGCGGTTGTAGAGTATGCATTTGATCTGCCAGAAGAAGCTGCTTCTACAGCCTATGACCATGTAGGAATTGATTGGAATCCGGCTGGACATGACCCGCATGGGATCTATGATAAGCCGCATTTTGATTTCCATTTTTACATGATAAGCCCTGAAGAAAGGGATAAAATTACAGCTTCTGATAAAGACTCAGAGAAATTATCAAAAGAGCCGGTTCCCGGTTATATCCCCGAAGGATATGTTTCCACACCCGGAGGAGTACCCAGAATGGGAGCACACTGGATAGATCCTGAAGCCCCTGAGTTTAAAGGACAGCCCTTTAATGAGACCTTTATCTATGGGTTTTACAACGGGAAAATGGTTTTCGTCGAACCGATGGTTACAATAGCCTTCCTTGAGGCAAAACCGGAAATAACGAAAGAACTCAAGCTTCCGAAATGCTATCCGGCAGGTGCATACTACCCCACTAACTATTCCATAAGCTATAATGAAGCGAGTAAAGCGTATACGGTAGCCCTGGAGAATCTAACCCTCAGATAAGATACATAGTTTAATTTTTAAAAACAGAGAGAGGAGTAATTTCTCCTCTCAATTAGTCTCAGCTTAAGTTAATTTAGCCCAGATGAACTAAAAAGTTAGAGCTTAATTAAGCTCAGGCTGGAACCTGTTCTTTCTTTTCCCTGTCCCAGTGCCGGTGCTTTGCAATCGCAGTGGTGAAGGATTTGTTAAAATCGCTCCTATCCCCTTCTTTGACGGCAGTTACGACACCTTTATCGGAGACTAACGGAATCTCTTTGTCAACCGATTCCTTCCCTGCAAATTGTATATCTGGCAGGTTTGCAGCTTTGAATAACTCTACGCCTTCACCGGTTGCCCCCAGTGCTTTGCAGTGCCGGAATGCCTCATTGACGAAATGGATTGCATCTCCCTGCATTTTCAGGGTCTTTACATTCTCTTTTCCTCCCGGGATATATACGGCGTCGTACAGTACTGATTCCGTAGTGACGTAGCTTTTATCAACCTCTATTTCTTCCCCGCTTGAACTCTTTAGCATCCCCTGGTGTTCAGAAACAATATGGGTTTTTGCTCCGCCAGCCTCTAAAGCCTGCTTTACCTGGCTAACATCGTTATGATTATACCCATCCGCAGCAATGATGGCAATCTTTCTGGTTTTAATGGTGTTCTTCACATTACGCTCCGAGCGCTCCTGGCTGACATTCGGAGACTCTTTTGTGACAGGGGATCCTCCTTTCTTTTCAGGAGCAGGGACACCTACCCCCTTTGCAATTTCAATTGCAAGATCTCCGTCCACATTGTTGAACATATCAACAACCGCTTTCCGTATATTCTTATCATTAACTTTTCCTATCTCAAAATGGAATGCTTCTATAATGTGTTTCTTTTCCGGCTCCGACATACTGTTCCAGAATAATTTGGCCTGGCTGAAAAAGTCTTTGAACTTCTCACTGCGGGAGCGGATCTTTTTACCCTCTACCTTTTCCATATAGTGGACGTATCCGCCTTCTTCTCCAGAAGCCGGACGAGGAAGGTTTTCCCCTACCGTGTTAGGGAAATAACTTGTTTTGCCTTTGTTTATCGTCGTACGGTGATAGCCCTCTCTTTGATTATTGGCTACCGGTGCCAGCGGCCGGTTAATCGGGATTTCCTGGAAATTCGGACCACCCAGGCGGATTAATTGCGTATCGAGATATGAGAAAAGGCGCCCCTGAAGGAGCGGGTCGTTGGAAAAGTCGATACCTGGAACCACATTTGCCGGGCAGAATGCTACCTGTTCGGTTTCAGCAAAGAAATTATCAGGATTGCGGTTAAGGGTCATCTTACCTATCCATTTAATAGGTACATCCTCTTCCGGCCAGATCTTGGTGGGATCTAGAATATCGAAGTCGAATTTAAACTCGTCCTCTTCCTCCAGGATCTGCACTCCGAACTCATACTCCGGATAGTCTCCCATCTCAATTGCTTCCCAGAGGTCACGCCGGTTAAAATCGGGATCTTTTCCTGCTATTTTCTGAGTTTCATCCCAGACAAGGGAGTGAATGCCAAGCAGGGGTTTCCAGTGAAACTTTATAAATCTCCCCTTGCCTTCCGAATTAACGAAACGGAAGGTGTTAACCCCAAAGCCCTCCATCATGCGGTAACTCCTGGGAAGCGCACGATCGGAAAGAACCCACATAATCATGTGTGCATTTTCCGGGTGGCAGGAGACAAAGTCCCAGAATGTATCGTGGGCTGCCGAAGCCTGGGGTATCTGGTTGTCCTGTTCGGGTTTAATCGCATGGACAAGATCAGGGAACTTAATAGCATCCTGAATAAAGAATACAGGCATATTATTGCCGACAAGGTCATAGTTCCCATCCTCAGTGTAGAACTTTGTCGCAAAACCCCGGACATCCCTGACGGTATCAGCCGAGCCTCTAAAACCTACAACCGTCGAAAACCGTACAAAGACAGGCGTTTTCTTATTAGGATCCTGAAGGAATTTCGCACTCGTATATTCCTTCATAGGCTCATAGACCTGGAAATACCCGTACGCTCCGGATCCACGGGCATGTACAACCCTTTCCGGAATCCGCTCATGATCAAAATGAGTTAATTTCTCCCTGAAATGGAAATCTTCAAGCAGGGTTGGTCCCCTTTCCCCTGCTTTGAGTGAAATATCTGTATTGCTAACTCTAACACCCTGATTCGTTGTCAGGAATTCACGCTCAGGATCTTCACGGACCATCTCTAACTGCTCGTCTTTGCTCTTTTCATCGACTATCCTCTTCTTCTCCACTGTTCAGCACCTTCCCTATTTATCTGGTTCTAAATTTTAGATAACTGGAATTTATATTTTCATGGGTTCTTAAAGGAAGCAAAGGCGGGTAGTGGCATATCTCAATGTAAGTGACTATCATGACTGAAACGCAAAATTTCAGACCCAGTCCGTGATACATCTGATTCTGGCAGCCAGAGAATAATTTTAGCTCCATACGGGTCAGAGCTTTAGCTCAATCTACAACTAACAATTGAGTGCATATGCATGCTCAACTTCCCCATTCCAACTTCCCCATTTGTAAATTGGTTTGTTATTATATGAGTGTTTTTATAAAGAGATTAAATCCTTAACACAGAAGATGAACTCTGGAATGAATTAATAGAACACCGCAGGGACTTGCAGGCAAGACGTGTAAAACTGGAAGGAATTATCCTGAGTGCTGACTTTCAGCCGGTGCAGTAGCATTTGTTTCTTTGCATAAAGATAAGAATATATTAGCCAAAAACATTTAATGAACATTGAACTTGAAAAAAGAGAGTGAGCACATGGCTGGATATGTTCACGGTTATTCCGAAAGAGAAGCGCTCCGTCTGGAAGAGCAGGCAGATACACTTGAGGGACTTCTTCATTACGATACAATATATCCACCCGGGGCAAAGGTACTCGAAGCCGGCTGCGGAATAGGGGCCCAGACCGTTATTCTGGCAAAAAACAACCCCAGGGCAGAAATCACTTCGATTGATGTCTCTCTGGATTCACTTGAAAAGGCCAGAGAAAATGTGGATTCTAAAAGTATTGGAAATGTCAGATTCCTGCAGGCAGATATATTTTCTCCCCCTTTCGAAGATGAGAGTTTTGACCATATTTTCGTTTGTTTCGTACTTGAGCATCTTCAGAATCCGTCCGAAGCTCTGGATAGACTTAGAAAAGTCCTGAAACCTGGGGGTACTATAACTGTTATTGAAGGAGACCACGGTTCATGTTACTTTTATCCGGAAGGAGAAGAAGCTCTTGCAGCCTGGAATTGCCTTATCAAGGTACAGTCATATATGAAAGGAAATTCCCTTATCGGACGCCAGCTTTACCCTCTTCTGCAGGGATCAGGATTCAATGAGGTGAAAGTAGAGCCCAGGATGGTATATGCGGATTCCAGTAAGCCTGAGCTGGTAGACGGTTTTATCCTGAAGACCATTATTCCCATGGTAGAAGGCGTGAAAAGACAGTCTCTGGAAATGCAAATGATCGAAGAAGAAACATGGAATAAAGGGATAACAGAACTCCATGAGACTGCCAGACCCACAGGCACGTTTTGCTATACCTTCTTTAAAGGAAGAGCGAGAAAGTAAAAAATCCTGAACTCAAGTAATTGGAATAGCCCAGGGTTCAGGGGGAAAACGGAAAAAACAGGTTATTTCTCAAACAACCTTGAAACCTCTTTTAACATCTCTCTTATAGGGGTCTTTTGTGGACATTTTTCCTCGCATTCCCCGCATTCCGTACAGTTTGAAGCCTTGCCTTCAAGGCCGCTATATAAGAGTTTTTCCTCTTCGATTTTATCAAACATCTCAGCATTATTAAGGTATTTAAAGTTCTCAGGAATATTTACTCCTGAAGGACAGGGCATGCAGTACTGGCAACCAGTACAGTTAACTCTGGTTTTCGACCTGTAGATCTCCTTTACTTTGGAAATCAACCTTCTCTCTTCCTCTGTCAGGGAATTAGGAAAACCGTTTGCTGCAATTTTTACGTTATCTTCTACGTGAGCCAGTTCGGTCATGCCACTCAGGACAACACCTATCTCAGGATAGTCCCAGAGATAACGAAGACCCCATTCCACAGGGCTTCGTATGGTTTCAGCACTATCCCAGATCTCCTTGACTTCCCGAGGAATTTTTGAAGCCAGGTATCCTCCACGCAGAGGTTCCATAATAGCAACCCCAAGACCCTTTGAAGCTGCATACATCAGACCTTCTTTGCCTGCCTGGAAGCTTTCGTCCATGAAATTAAACTGGATTTGACACATGTTCCATGGATAAGAATCAACGATTTCTTTAAATAGGTCCATATTGTCATGGAAAGAGAAACCTGTATATTTTATTCGTCCATCTTTAAGGGCGGAATTAAGGAAATCAAAAACATCATGCTTTTTTAAAAGGGGCCAGAAATCCCCGTTCAGCGCGTGAAGAAGATAGAAATCTATATAGTCAGTCCTGAGTCGTTCAAGCTGCTCGTTTAAATAACGGTCCATATCCTCCCTGCTCGTAACAAGCCAGCTTGGAAGTTTCGTTGCGAGACAGACTTTTTCCCTGTAGCCATCCTGAAGGGCTTTCCCAATAACAGATTCACTCATACCCCCATGATAGGGATATGCAGTATCAATATAATTGACGCCGTGATCAATGGCGTAACGAATCATTTGTGCAGCTTTTTCCTCATCAACTTTTGAATCGTCACCCCCAAGAGTAGGAAGCCGCATAGTACCGAATCCAAGTATTGAGACACTTTTACCCGTTTGACCAAGCTCTCGATATAACATTATATTTACCCCTCAATATAAAAGAAAAAAATCCACCCCAGGTGAAATTCTTATTACCTTTTCGACATGATACTTGATAATACTTTGTGAGATTACGAACCGTCCAAATGAAGGCAGAAAAAGGCTCAACCGGGAGAAAAAGACCTGTTTCTGGAAAAAATACCTGAACTCAGAGCGAACTTAACCTGAGACAGCTACTTCTCAGGGGGAGAGAGTTTCTGGAGAAAACGATGATGACATGTATATATAAAAAGAGCTTAAACTAAGAATAGGAATTAAGTGGGGGCAAAGAGGTACTTTTGATGTGATTAGCCGGGTATGTAAAGGAATACTTAAAATTGTCCTTTTCCGGTTTATGAGAAGTTCCAGATTATAAAGATCCGAATTAAAAAATGCCTCTTCAGTTAGTGGAAGAAACCGGACTGAAACGGATTTCAGCTGATGGAGAAAATACTTAAAATGACCTGTTCTGAGCTGGTTGTGGAGGTGCTTAGCTGAACCTCGGAAGACTGAAGAGAATCACTCTGGCTATTTTATTACTCACCGCAGGAGTGATTTCAGTTTGCATCTACTGGACAGAAATTGTGCGTGTACTGGAAGAAAGCTGGAGAATGCTCAGCGGAGCCCGGATCAGTTATGTTATTCTGGCTTCCTCGGCTTACCTGCTGAGTGTTTACTTTTTTGCAGTCCGCTGGCAACAGGTGCTCTCCTCTATCGGGTATGAGCTTAAAGCCACAAGCCTTCTTCCTATTTTTTTCGGGGCAGCGTTCTTAAACAACATTACCCCGGCAAGCAGGACAGGAGGAGAATCCCTCCGGATAATCTGGGCTAACAAAAGCTTTGGAATCAGTTACACCCATGCCCTCATAGCAATAGTTTTCGAGAGACTGGTTGAGGCAATTCCTGTTGCACTGCTATCAATTTACGTTCTATACTTATTCCCCTCATTAGAGATAGAATTCCTGCCTCAGAAGAGTGCTTTAACGTTAAACTCGACCTATCTGATATTCGTAGCTATCCTTACAGCAGGGGTGGCAACATGGCTTTTCCGGGAGAAATTTATTATTCTTTTCAGGGATATGCAGCAAAATCAAAAGCAGATTAATAAATCCTTCATTCCTGTTCTCCTGCTATCCTGCAGCATATGGGCTCTCGATGTGCTGCGCCTCAAATTGGTAGCTTCAGCCCTTGAAATCTCCTTATCTGTGAACTCAATTATAACACTTTCAGTCCTGTACCTCGTGCTGGGATGCCTTCCAATTACTCCGGGGGGACTCGGTATAGTAGAGGGAGGCTTGATTTCCTTGCTTCTCTATTTCGGGTTGTCACTTGCCTCAGCAGGTAGCTTTGTGCTTCTTGAGAGGTTAATCTCCTATGGACTCAGCAGTCTGATAGGTGGTGTGTACCTGTTTTATTATGGGGGATATGAGATATGGAAAAACACAAAATCGCGTTGATCAGTGACTGGTATTTTCCAAAGGTCGGAGGGATCGAGTATTCCATGCATTCTCTTGCAAAAAAGTTAGTTCAGAAGGGGCATGAGGTTCATATTATTACCAGAAGCTATCCTGATATTCCTCAATATAGCGTAAGGGACAAAGCAAGAATAATAAGGATAGAAGGCAGCCCCATTCCCGGACAACAGCGTTTCCTGATGCCGGGCGCTTATAAAGAACTCTACAATTTATTGAAATCTGAAAAATATGATATTATCAACTCTCACGGACTGGACTCCCCGCTCAGTATGGCTGCTCTTATCGCGTCCAGAAAACTTGGATTTCCGTCCGTAGTTACCAATCACTCTCTTGTAGGGGACACACCACTGAGCCCCTTTCTGTATCTGGCAGGGAAACTGCTTATCAGAAACGCCGATGCAGTGATTGCAGTCAGTTCAGCAGTCGAAAAAGACTCAAAGACAATGACAGAAAAACCTATTTACTGTATTTCTAACGGTATTGATCCGGAGAGTAAGACTATCAAGATCCCCTTTCCTGTAGATAAGCGAAGAAAAACCGTAATTATTACGGTTGCACGCATGATTAAAAAGAAAGGAGTTCAGAATATTATATGCCTTGCCCCTTCGATTCTGAAAAAACATGAAAATTTACTATTTGTAATGATAGGAGACGGACCCCTCAGGAAAAGATTGGAAAGAAAGGTAGAAGAAGCAGGTTTATCCGGAAACTTCTATTTTACAGGAGAGGTTCCCAGGGAAAAAGTACTGGGGTATCTGGAACAGGCTGATATCTTTGCTCTTCCTTCGATTAATGAAGCCTTCGGAATTTCGATCCTGGAAGCGATTTCAAAAGAGGTTCCTGTTGTTGCAATGAATAATAGCGGGGTTTCGGATATAATCAGGAGCGGCGTAAACGGCTACCTTGCAAATAATCTTGCAGAATTTTCCTATCTCCTGCAGGATTTGATAGAGAACCCGGATCTGCGAACCTCATTTGCACTGGAGGCAGTCCGTGGGCTTTCAAATTATGACTTAAATAAAATATGTGAGCAAACAAGCAGGGTATATTCAAGTGTTATTTATGAAAAATATAACAATAACAATTGATGCGGAAGCGGGCTGCCGACCTGGCTTACAACTGCAATAAGTATGCAAGGATTGCTAAGTTTTTTTGATTCCTTCAAAAGGTAGAGGTTATTCTTCAAGAACTTCCATGATATTCTGATTTTGTCGTTTTCTAGGAATAACTTTCGGGCAACGTCCAGGCACCTGCACAAATAAAGAAGCTTGACTTCTCATTTTTCTACTGCTTTCTTTGCCTCTTTCGTAATCTCTTTCATCATCTCCCCTACGAGGTTCGCCTTCTCACAATGAGAAGCCTCCTTCGGCTTGCAGTTCAGGAGGATACTCATCAGTCTGTCAGCCATCCGGTAAAGTTTGATATCCTCAAGCCTGACCAGAAGCGTGGACAGGCTCTCACTAAACTCCCTGCATTTATCGTGATTACAGACTGCCTCCTCATGCAGCCGGCAGACCGATTGCAGGTCTTTTATAATCTCTTCCGGAATATTTGTCTCAACCATAGGGATTATCCGATTCAGCACTTCTCTCTAAGGGTATTAAATACGGTTAAAGTATGAAAATAGAACTGGCATTTCTAATTACAAATAGAAAAGTAATATCTTAAACTTTAGGGTCAGATATTTTAAAATGTATATGCATGCCTGCAGTGTTCCATCGCATCCTCAACAAAAGCGGTGTAAAAATCATCCGGAACTATAACTCTTTCCCCGACTCTTATCGCTCTGAGTTCAAGATCCTGCTGACAGGCGTAAATCTTGAATCCCGGCAATTCCTCGATTCCGGTGAGCAGATGATAGACTCCGTCTCCTGCCAGATAAATCCTTGCGTTCCCGGAACGGGCAGCCAGTTTTAAGCACAATTCGGACCTGTCGTTGTGGGGAGGCTTTGTAAGCAGGAAAACATCGTATTGCTCTTTTTTTACATTATCCACACTATTACCTGTTCCACATTATTATCTGTTCATTGTTATTCTTGAGATCACTTACTCAATAATAAGCCGCTTTAAAGCAGGATAACACACTCTGAACTTTCCAGAGCTTCAAGAAAGTTCTCCTCATCCGCCAGTTCCAGGGTTTCTATCAGGGTTTCCCCAAAAAGGTCTCTTTCCAGCAGCGAAGGTTCGTGAACAAGCACTTTCAGTTCTCCATATGCGTAAAGAATATCGGCGAGGTTTGGCATTCCGGAACTTTTGCTGTCCTGACCGGCAAGAGCCAGATAAACTCCATCTCCATAAAGGCCAAGCACTGCACTTATCCTGTTAAAACTTACTGCAGCCGCATTCAACGCTCCAAAGGCTTTTTCGCTGCCGTAGGGGGCGGTATCTAATAGATAAAAAACAGATCTCATTGAATCTGGACCTCGCAAAAATCGGGCATAATGTTAGACCTTATCTTGAGAGTGAAATTACCCTATCGCTCTTACATATCATTTCTGAGAGTTCATAGAGACTGGAAATCTCTATTCCAGGAAAATAATCCCTGCAATTGGTCCCGTTCGAGATCTCCTCTTCTGCAATATAACCTCTTGCAGCAGCGCATCGTGCGCATGCCCTGATTACAGCCCCTTTCTTCGCAAGCCCGGAAAAAAGTGCACCGACATTGGTGAAAAAGGAGGGGGTCTGACCTTTTTTGGGGATATGCACCGCATCCAGGTACAGGAATATGTTTACCCGGTATCGTTTAAGTGCAACCCCGGCAAGCAGGCATGCAATTTCGGCATACTCGGAAATATAAGGACCATCCGTAAGTAGTATTGTTAAGGTTTTCAAAGCCTCCTCCGACAAAATGATAATATTCAATAACGGTGCTCAAATGTGCTCACTCAGAAACTGCAAACGCTCTTGACTGGCTGCATACTCCGGCTCTTTAAGCAGTGTACACCTATCGAGACTGACCTGTCCTGCCATTAGCCTTATGGCAAAGCTGTAGCATCCCTGCTCGCCGCACTGACGACAGTTGATTCGGGGCAGGTGTTTGTATATATCCATGAATTCGACCCTGATTTTTTCTCTGGGAGCTGGAACCACTCCTTTTCTAATAGCTTCATTAATAGTTTCTTTCAGGATTTCAAGCTCTTTTTTAGCTTCTGCCTCACTTCCAACCATTCTCATGACAACTTTTCCACTACCATAAATCGTTGTAATTATCTCTCCTTTTTGAATTATCAGACTACTTTTTATATCCGAATAATTCCCCCGGGGAAAGATAGGCTTAAGGATTTTCAAGACTCTGCCCAATGGAGGGGAAATGTTTGCAACGATTCTGAATTTCGTGGAATCTGCTATACAGGGTAAAAGCTGTCTAACCTCGGCAATCTCTACAGGCTTTGCCTGAGAAAGATCTTTAGTTTCTTCAGTTCCTTTTTCTTTTCCACCTTTCAAGAAGTTCTTTCCGTGTTCACTTATTTTGACAATCTTATCTTCTAGCTCAATCAGACCTGCCTCGTGCAAAATCTTTAGATGGAAATCAACAGTTTTTTCCCCGACTATCCCTTCGATTTCCTCAATATCCCTATCACTGTCTGCAAGGCAGTTAATTATTTTCCTTCTGGCCTTATTTGCCATAGCAAAATTTACCAGCTTTGTTTCACTCATACCTCCTGACATCTTTTATACCTTCCAGCGCTGTTGAAGTCAAACTCTGTCTGTCTCTAAAAAATATACAGGCGCAGGTTATGTTTTAGAGTAACCTGCTCAAATGTATGCACTCAGAACCTGCAGATGTTCCTGGTTTGTTGCATATTTTGGCTCATTAAGAGGCGTGCACTTATCAAGGGAAGTTTCGCCACTCATGAGCTTTATAGCAAAAGTATAGCAGCTCTGCTCGCCGCATTTGCCGCAGTTGGTTTGGGGCAAGTATTTATAAAGCTCCATGGGTTCGACTCTGACCTTTTCCCTGGGAGCCGGAGCGACGCCTTTTGCAATAGCCTCGTTGATAGTACTTCTGAGATTACCAAGCGCTTCTCTAGCTTCGCCCTCGTTTTTAATCATCGTCATGGTAACCTTTCCGGTACCGTAGATCGTTGTAATAATTTCTCCTTTTTGCATTATCAGGGCGTTTATCCTGTCAGAATATCTGCCTCTGGGGAAAAGGGGCTCAAGAACTTTGAGAGTTCCGCCAAGCGGGGGAGCCAGATTTGCTATCACCCTGAACTTAGAGGAGTCTGCTATACAGGGCAAAAGCTGTCGAACTTCTACAATATCCACGGGTTTTGCCTGAGAGAGATCTGCGCTTTTACCTGAATCTTTCTCTTCCTTATCCTTCAGGAAATTTCTGCCGTATTCACTTAATCTGACAGTTCCTTCTCCTAGCTCGATCAGGCTTGCCTGTTGCAGAAGCTTTAGATGGAAATCGAGCATGGACTTCCCTACAGAATCTCCAATTTCCTCAGTACTTCTATCGCCATCTGTTAGGAAGTTCATAATCTTCCGTCGGGTGGCATTGGACATAGCGTTGTTTACCAGCTTTATCTCATTCGGATTTCCGGGCATATTCCCACCTACTGTATTATCTGAACATAATCATTAAATGTAACCTGACATCGTTTCTGAGAAGTTATCACTATAAAGCAGCGTTTTCCCTGGAAATTAAATCCATTATTCTAAATTAATATGGAATTCACTTCATAAGAACCTGAAAGCCGGATATCAAAAAAGATTGATACGAGATTCGAAATCTGATGTAGTCATTTACAGTTATTCCTTATCAGTATGTATTAAATTACCAGATATATCGGATACGCAAAACTGGCATATATCAATAATTCTTGATACTCGTCAAGCAGGTTTTTAAAATTTGAGTCTGCAATATTGACTACACTATTTTTGAAATTCCAATGAATTAAGGAGGCTGGAAAATGGAAAAAGAAAAAGATGCATTACCGGAGGAAAAGAATGCAAAGAATCAGGAAGATGATGAAGAAGATTTACTGTATACCCATAAGCCGGAAAATCGGGGCAGCAGTATGCAATGGAATTCTGCTTTTTGCAGAAAACCTGGTCAATGAGATCGATGTGGGAAGTATCAGTAACTATGGTTTAACTTTAAAGATAAATTGCCTGTAAATTCGACCGCCTGCAACTTTAAATTCGAAGTAATATATCAGGATTCTACCATAAGTTAAAATTTTAAATTATATTATTTTGTATATTTACTTTTTAAAGAGGAGGATGTTTAAATGTCATTTTTGAATGAAATCTTACCTGAAACCGCGGAAGCTTTCGGACAGATGAGAAATTCTATTTTCAAAGATGGTTTTCTGGATCTTAAAACCAAAGAGCTTATAGCTGTTGCTTCTTCGGTCCTTATGCGCTGCCAGTTCTGCGTTGACGCTCATTCGCAAAGAGCGATTACTGCAGGAGCCACAAAGGAGGAGATCGCAGAGGCAATTTCAGTTGCAATGTTTGTTGCTGCTGGTTCGCAGATTGGATGGACGAACATATACGGGGAAAATATATACGATAAAATCTTTGAACAGGATAAGGAAGAAGATAACTGCTGCTGTTGCTGCAAGGATTAAAAATCCTGGTTATCTTTGATTTAAACATTTTTCTATTTAACTTAATTCAGCATATTCGGACTTTTTGTTCTGTACCTGCGATATAGTGTTCAGGATATTTCCAAATTCGGGGTTTAACCTGTAGAAATGCCATTTTGAACTGCTGTAAGCTTCAACGATCCCGCAGTTTTTCAAGACTGTCAAATGGTGGGAAACAAGGTTCTGCTTCTCATTTAGTTTAAATATTAGTTCACATACGCAGTGGTCTCGCTGGGATAAAAAATAAGCAATTTTGAGTCTTATAGGATGCCCGAGTGCGCTAAATATCTCACTGGCTTTTTTAATGTCATTGTCCAGAAAATCGATTTCCTGGAGCATTTTCTCTTCCCATTCCTTCTTCTTCTCAGGGTCGGCAGGACAGCAATAACTCATGAATAAAATAAGTCAAGCTTTCTAATTAAGATTTTTCATATCAATTTTGTTTGATATTTAACATGCAATTATTTATACTCAATCACTTTCTGGATTTTGAAACCTTAAATTACAATATATTCTCAGTTGACGGATCAATTAAAGGAAGATTTACTCTCATCAATAGGGCTCATTACTGCAAGTAATTTCCTATATTTTTTGCGAACCACCGATAATTAAAGCAAAAAACTTATAAGATTTGTTATACTTTAGTATATCAACATATCTTGATATCCTACAATCTTTTCCTGTTTCTTAGCTGGAAAACGAAAAGAAGATTTTTGGAGGATTATAATGAAGCGATTGCATAGAATACAAGATAAAGAACGAACTCCTTTTTCACCATTTCCTTTGATAAAATTACTCTCGATTTCAGCGATTTTTTGCTTCCTGATATTCAGCTCCGGTTGCACAGATGCGGAAACCTCCGATAATGAAGCAGGCCTTGATGGAGTTGAGAACGTTAATAATTCAGGCAGCGGAATGGAATTAGTTGAAGTTACCAACCTTAGCCAGATTAATGAATCTCTCAAAAAGGGTCCTGTTGTACTTAAACTTGGTTCAAAGGGCTGTATTCCCTGTGCAGAGCAGGAAGAAGTCTTCTTAGAACTACTCCCACTTTATCAGGATTCTGCTTCATTCATGCTTATTGATATCAAACAGTACCCGGAGTTCGCTGAAGAGTTTGGAGTAAGGGTCATTCCGGATACCTGTATTATTACAGACATCGAAAACGAAAAATACATGTATATGCGACCGGATGGCAGCAAAAACCAGGAAAGAGAAGCCGCAAGATTCCTGGGTGTTACCGACAAAGAAACTCTTTCAGAGACTCTTGAGAAAGCTATCGAATCCAGGAAAATTGAGGGTTAAATAATGCTTTTTGATTTTCTTCCAGTTGCAGCTTTTTTCGCAGGGGTTGTCAGTGTACTCTCCCCATGTATTCTGCCTGTAATTCCTGTAGTTTTTGCCTACTCTACTGGAAGAGGGAAGTTCAGACCACTTGCTATCGTATCAGGTTTGTCACTTTCCTTCACCTGCATGGGAATCATTACTTCAATTTTTGGAGCAACACTTACAGCCTATCTCGGTTATCTTAATATTTTTGCAGAATTTGTCCTGATCGCGATGGGCATTTCGTTACTCTTTGACTTAAACACTTTCAGCATCTTTGGAAACTTTTCATCTCTTGTAAACTCCAGGCGGGAGGGTCTTTTTGGAGGGTTTTTACTCGGGCTTTCTCTAGGGATTGTCTGGCTTCCATGTGTCGGCCCGGTGCTGGGTTCCATCCTAACAATGGTTGCTGTTTCAGGAGAGATTGTTTATGGAGCACTGATGCTTTTTATTTATTCTCTGGGATTTTCCGTTCCAATGCTTCTTGTTGCTTATTCTGCAAGCTTTTCTTCCATAAGGCTTCAGAAGGTCTCAAAATATGGTTTCCCGTTAAAAAAAGTTGCAGGCTTTGTAATCCTAGGAATTGGCCTTTACATGGTTTATCAGAACCATTTCAGCGGTTTCTGAAATTAAAATCTATTTAGTTAACCCCTAGGAAACTGGTCAGGCATCTGAAAAAAAACTCTGGCAATGCCTGAGGAAATTAAATCCAGAGGCGAAATCATAAGGTAATCTTAAATAAATAGAATTTACCGCAGGTGAACTGAGAAAACAATCACATTCAACCTCCGATATAAAACACTAAACCGTTCTAAACAACTGATTTTTGTACCTCACATTCTTGAGTTCAGTGTTCATATATATTTGAGAGCTTACATATATAAATATTTAAATATATAAATGAATTTTTGAGTAAGATTATGAAAAGAATGATTTAAACTTACATTAAACAGATAAGCCAATAGTGATATACATGAACTATAGTAAAATGACAAAGGACGATTTTGACAGAATTCTTTACATATGTCTTAAAGAGGAAACTCTTCAATCAATAGTTAAAATTCCAGGCGTCTCTGAAATAGTATCCAAACATTTCAATAATGATACATTTCTTAAAGAGGAAATTCCTCAATCAATAGTTAAGATTCCAGGAATCTATGAAATAGTATCCGAACATTTCAATAATGATATACTTGAAAAGTGGGAGTATGAGCAATATATAAAGGTTAAAGAGATTGTAGAAAGAATTAGCTTGTGGAATCCAGAGTTCCAGCGAACCCTGGTGCTACTAAAATTAATAAACGAATTAACTGAAGTTCTTTGCGGTACTCTGGATCTAAAATTGGACCAATATATTAACCTTCGTGCACTTCCAGTTAGAGAGTTTTTTAGAGAGGTAGTGGATAAATATTCAGCTTACCCTATCTGGACATGTGATTTTGAGGGATCCTGTCTCGTTGGTGCGGAGAAGCTTGAAATAGAGCCTATTGATTCAATTCTCCACCGCTTTGGAGATGAGTAAACAATTTGAGAAAAACTTTGGTAGTTACCAGAACTATATAAATGCTATGCAGTGTATCTATATAAATAGTGGGCTGCATATATACTTAATTCTACTTTTCCTGCTTAACAACAAGAACAGAGACCTTTGAGTGCCTTACTACCTTATCTGTCACACTTCCGAGTAAAAATCTTTCCAATCCTCCTTTACCGAGAGTTCCCATTACTATAATATCTACTTTATTCTGCTCCGCAAACTCCAGGATCTCATTAGCAGGATCACCTTCTACAACTGCACCTTCATAATCTACCTGCTTATCCTCTGCAACCTTTTTCGCGTACTGGATGGCATCATTTCCTTCCTGACGCAGCGTTGCCTCCGTAATGTTCCAGTCAGAACCCAGAGGAACCGGAGTTTCCAGCACAGGCGGTGCATATTCATCTTTATTAAACACGTAAAGAGCATAGACCTTTGCACCCATAAGTTTTGCAAGTTCCATTCCATGCAGTACGGCATTTTGACTATATTTAGATCCATCTGTTGCAATCAGGATTTTTTGGAAAACATTCTTAAGAGTTATTTACTTCCCCCCAGTTACATAGCAGTATTGAATCGTGTTGATGTCTAAGTTAAATGTAAACAAAAAGTATTACAGAATTATTTAAGATAAAAGCAAATAAAGATTATGTGTACTATTCGCACTGGAAATTTTTTATGAATTTAAGAAGCATCCACTATTATAACAGAACACAGTAGATCAAATCTGCTACCTGCGAAATATCTCTAAAGCAGTAAAGATAGTTTCAAACATCCCTGAATTCGATACTGATGCTGCCTGCCTTTTTTACTAGAGATTTTGCCAGGAAACCGCTCTCCATTCTGCAGAGGTTCAGTACTGCACAGGGAACAAGGCAATTTGAAGAGCAATTTGCTTCCTGTGCCCTGTCAATGACGTAGTTATTTTTAATATCCAGAATTTCCATCATGGGAACTTCCATATGAGAGAATTTCTTTATCTTTTCACACGGAGTTTCGATGTCAATAATAATTTTATTTCCCTTTTTGCTTCCATGGATTGTATGAACAAACCCACAGATAGTGGAATTTACGATAACCTCGGTCAATATGCCACCTTTGATTTTGGTCATTTAAGTTTTTTGATTCTTTAGAAAAATAGCTGTAAATGACGATATAGAAGTTAATCGAGTCCGGGATCACTCGGACTGCAGTGTCTCAAGGGTTTTTTCTAGAGCTTCTGAGATTTCATTGTCCTTGAGATCTTTATCTTTATTCTTTTTGATACCCAATTCAGAAATTATAATGTGCCGATATACTTTGAAACCTGCAAGCTCGAGAGTTTTGCTGGCACAGTTAACAGGGCAACCGTCAACCGCAATTATTCTGTCTGAAGCCTCGGCAGATTTCATGAGTCCGGGGGCTCTAGCTCCGATTCCTACAGTGCACATCAAGTTTCCAACGTTTCGTTTTTCGAGTTCAATTGCGATTTTATTTGAGATCTGACCCACATTTGAAGCCCCAGCACATGGAAAAATTGCCACATTTGCGGAACCACATGCACATTTTGTCTCTTCTGCCATTGTTTATCCTCCCTTCTGAATTATCATCTGGTTTTTAATCTTTTTTACTATAGGCACATGTCTTCTTTCATTGGGCAATCCACTTTCGAACGTCCTTTTCATCCGGAACTTTGCCTGCAAGTTTTATGTCTCCATCAATAACAACTGCAGGGGTAACCATAACGCTGTAGCTCATAATTTTTTCAATATCCTCAACTTTAATTACTTCAGCTTCAACGCCAGTTTGCTTCAGTAATTTTTCAATTTTTTCTTTTGTTTTCTTACACTTGGAGCATCCTGTTCCGAGAATTTCTATTTTCATATATTTTCCTTCTTTTTCATTAGTTGATTCTTTTCCGACTTTGCCTTTATTTACAGCTTTATATTGTTAAATTTTAAAATACAGTAGGAGACTTACAACAACATATTGAATAGATATCCTGTAAAAATGATAGATAATGTTATAATTGAGACGAAAATTGCTACTAATTCTTTTTTAAGTACCTTTCTAAGGATAATCATCTCAGGCAGAGATACGGCTGTGACAGACATGAGGAAAGCCAGGGCAGTTCCTACTGGAAGCCCTTTTCCAATCAGGCTTTCTACAATAGGAATCATTGCCATAACGTTCGAGTAAAGGGGTACTCCAATAAGGACAGCAATTGGCACTGCAAGCAGATTATCCTCACCAGCGTATTTTTCGAGTATGCCTTCAGGAGCGTATCCATGGAAAATGCCTCCTATAGCAACTCCTATTATTACATAGAGCCATACCCTGCCCACAATATCTTTTACACTTTCAAAAGCGTATTCTGCTCTTTCCCTCATTGTTAGCTTTTGGTCTTCACTGCTTTGTTTTCCCACTTTCATCTTATATACAAAGTCTTCTACATACTTTTCAAGTTTCAGGACGCCGATCATATAGCCCCCTACGACTCCCAGTAAAACTCCTGATACTACGTAAATTACTGTTGCCTGGAGTCCGAGAGTTGCCCATAGAGCAGCAACTGCGGCTTCGTTTACAAGAGGAGAAGTGATCAGAAAGGCGAAAGTGACTCCCAGGGGCACTCCGGCTTCAACAAACCCTATAAAGATCGGAACAGACGAACACGAACAGAATGGAGTTATCGTTCCTATGAGAGATGCAAGAAAATAATATCTGAGTCCTTTCTTGCTTCCGAGAACCTGTCTTGTTCTCTCGGGAGTGATATATGTCCTCAGGTAGGAAACAACAAAGATCATTACAGCTAGAAGGACGAAAATTTTCATTACATCGTAAATGACAAAATTAACACTTGCTGCAAGGCGTGTATCAGGTGCAATCCCGAGCAACTCATATGTCAGTTTATCAGCAATCCATTGAAGGGGATAGAAAATATCAACCATTTTGGATCCTTCTTTTACCTAGTTGTGATTTCTATTGAAACAGTTCAAGTTTCTAATATATCAATATACATTGATATTCACCCGGGTATATAAACATTCCCCTCAATATAAAATAATTTATTCATCTAAATACAAGACAGTAGAAGTTCCATCTTTAAACAATAACTGACAAACTGAAAATTAAAATCGTGTTAACTCTGAAAAAAGGGAGGAGCAGGAAAAGTTATTAAATCAAATAAAGGTAAGGGCGCTGCACGGCATTCCTGAAAAAAAATTACATTTATTTTTATCAGGTAATATATTTCTTGAATTTCACCTGCAATGGTATTGGTTTTATTCTTCAAGGATTTCCAGAATCTTCCTGATTTTCTCATTTTGTATAGAATACAGCCTCATTTTTCCTTCTTTTTTTACTTTAATTATCCCCCAGTCCTGCAATTTTGCAAGGTGCATCGAGGTATTGGATTGCGTCCTCCCAATTATTTCCGGGATTTCACAGGCACATAACTCTCCTTTGCTACCGTATTTATTTTCTCTGCACTTATTCTCAGATTCGATTAAAGCCTTAATAATTCTATACCTGGTGTCTTCACTCAGGGCTTTGAAAAGCTGTAGATTTGCTTCATTAATCATATCAATAATCATTGAACCTGTAAAACTATATATATTTTTCGAAATTGGAAATCAGGCTTATTGCCTGCAAATAAGGAAGGTTATTTTCCTTTGCTTTTCCCGAACCTGTCAGCTTTTCTTGTAAATCTGTGCTTAACTACTTAATTATATACACGTTTTATTTTAGATATATTTAAAATAAAAGTAGAAGTCACCAATTTAAGAATGAATCGAGTCTGTTAGAATTTATGAAAAAATAATGCCCAGCTATCATAGATAATATGTAGTGTTATTAATTGCATAACTCGAGTTAGAAACTTATAAATATTTATGCGCATATGTGTGAAATCAGAAATTTTTATCACTTTTGTAGTTATGAGCAAGCTCAATTAGAAACTTAAAACTTGGGAGTCCGAAAAACATGTCTGAACAAAAGAATGTCTGGGAAGATTTTTTTAAGGATAAGAAGCATGGAGGGCACAGATATTCATCGGAAGAGTTTCTTGCCATGGAAGCCAGGGAAAAATTATTCCACCTTGACGGAGGCAGGACACTTCTCGACTTCGGGTGCGGCTCTGCTGAACTTCTGACTTATTATGCTGCTGAGTATGAACAGCTTGTAGGAGCGGACTTTTCCCCATCCATGCTTGAAGAAGCAAGTAAAAGAATCAGGGAAAAAAAACGCAATAATATCGACCTGGTCCTTGCCAATCATGAAACCCTCTGGGATAAGCTGCGCACCACCTTTGACAGGATAACTGCAGCCGGAGTAATTCAGTACCTGACATATCAAGAGGTTGATAAATTTATTTTTGATGCGTCAAAGTATCTGAATAAGGGGGGAAAAATAGTATTTTTTGATTTACTGGATTCCCGACTGTATCCGCTATGGAAAATAGGACTATTCTCAGAAAATGCAAATGGGCTCAAAATTTTACGCAAAGCTGGTTTCGAATTTCGGAACATTATGCTGGCAAGTATGGAAAATCATCCAAAAGATATTCTCGGGTTTGCCCACAATCCCAATAGAATTAAAGAAATTGCGATTAAGCATGGTTTTAGAATGATTTGTATACGTTCGATGTACTACGAGTACAAGTACCATGTAATAATTTTCCGGGATTAAGAGGCCATTCATTTGTGTTGAATTGAGTAAATCGAGTCGGATCTGGATAAAGATATTTTGTGTGGTGGTCCAGTGAATAGTCTTCGTCGCCCAAAAACATTCCTTTCCATGCTATCTATGTCAAGTAGTTTATGTATCGGAGATAGCAAAGCTTTCCCGGACAAAGATGCTTTAAATGCCCATGAACGTGCTGGTCAGGGTATCCTCCCCCTTTTTTCGCAAAGTTACTCCAGAGCTAACGGTGTTCCGAATAATATTTTTATTGCAAAACTTCAGGGTAATAAGATTTATGACAGACTGTATTCAGCAATTTACGGGACTTTGAAGTCAGAAATTACCTTCGATACATCAACAGTCCTGAAGTATAAAGTCGCAAGAGATTCCCGTCTATTTCCTTACAGCTTATTTCCCATTGCAGACACTATTTTAGAATCCGGAGTAAATGGATACACGGTAGATTTAATGAGATCTTCAGAGACTCACAGTTTCTGTGAAGCCGCTTCCATACCACTGATTCATTACAGAGCACAGCCAAGACAAAGCGGCTCACTTTATATTTGCGGGCTTGTACCAATGGTTAAATGCACCTATCAAATTTCAATGGATACAAAGATGGACGACCCTCAAAGCTTTGTCGAGCTTAACAGCCCGGGTTCAAAATTAATTATTCAAAAAATAGGTAATGATATTATATTAAAAAGCTATTTTAGAGTTTCTTCTGAAGATATTAGATCTGAAAACATATGCATCCGGAGCGCAGCAGAGAAATTCGATTTTAAAATTAAATTTGACGGGCACAATAAAACGAACACTATTTACACAAAAGACGGTAACTCTATAGTGACCCCGTTTTATAATCCCGACAGGCAGAGATTACCATATATTGATTTTTCAAACGGGTATATTAAACTCACTTCTTTTATAACGGGAAGAGGAACGCATCTGGATGTTGAGATATACCGTATAAATCAGACAGCAGACAGGAAGCTCATAACCGCCATTGGGTGTAGCAGGATGCTGCCTTTCGGACTTGATGGTCCTCATATCAGAAAGACAACGGAGCAGGGCATAAGCTACCTCAACAGTAAAAACAATAGAGGAACAATATGGTTTGACATAGAACTCCTTGAGCAGTGCAATGAAACCGATCTCGAATACCTGCGCAGTCTGGTCATCAATAATTCATGGGATGTGGGAATACATTACTCAAAGGAATTGAATAGCCTTCCACTCGAACAGGCGTATGAAGTAATTGATGAAGGGTATTTATACGTTTATAATAAAATCGGTCGAAAACCGACAAGCTGGTGCTCAATGAGAAATAAGGATACTGTTACACACGCTATTTACGCATATGAAAACCTGGAAATGTTCTGGAGAAACGGAGACTCGGGAATTCATGCGGAAAAAGATATCGGGAATCTGGACGATGCTACCTGGGAATGGTGGGAAACTGCATCCAGGGCAGGCATGATACATCCTGTCTTTACCCACGAACTTGACCAGGACCCAGCTATAAAATATTCAATTAGCCGCTCAAAATTTCAAAACTGGGTAGAGAATTACGATTCAAATAACATATCCATAGTGTCTTTTTATGAGTATGGTCAGGTAAGTCGAAACACATATGACGCCTATTTTGAGAACCTTATATATACTGAACATTCTGTCACTTTTGATGCATACACAAACGGAGCCGCTGCCCTTATAAATATAGATGTAGCCGCTGGAAGAAATACAAAGGTTTACGACAATAAATTAAAAAAATATATTAGCTATAATATAGAACAGGACAATTCGATTACTTTCTGGGTTGAGAATAAACATACTTATAATATATACCTGAATGAAATTGAACAATAAGATAACGTTTGTGGAAAATTGCTTTTTAATCTAAAACTTGCTTGCCCGGTTATAATGCTCATATTACTTGTCTATGAAACCCCGTTAGTAACAGGAGTATAATAAAGAAAGAAGGTGAATTCCTCTTAATAGTCAGAAACAATTAGCGCTATCTTTGACGATTTCACCGATAGTTTTACTTTCTTAAAAGTGATGTTATGAGCCACTCAAAGATCTACATAAAATCTATTGTATTTCTAACGAGTTTTAAGAGACTGATACGCGATAGCATTGGGGCTCTTCTTTTAAAGAACTGGAAACAGTCGGAAAAGAAAAACGTTATGTCTTTAGAGGTGGCTATGCTGCCTGACGTCCTTAGAATACAGGAAGAAGGCTTTGAAACCCGAAACCAGGGCAAGCTTATAAAGTATTCGAGAAGGCTCAGGAAAATTTTTTATGTTATAAAGAATCAGAATCAGGTTATAGGTTACTCTATATACTATATACTACTGACACCTTCGTTCAGGGGTTTCAAGAAAAAATCAGTAATTTGCTCAATTGCAATTGATAGAAACTTCAGAGGAAGGGGTTTTGGTGAGATTTTATTAAAAGAGAGTATTCAGGAAATGAGGCAAAATAAAATAACTTCTGTCCTGCTGTATGTAAATATAAAAAATATTTCTGCTATAAAATTATATGAAAAACTGGATTTTCGGATAATCGGAGAAAAGAAAGATATTTGTGGCGAAGATGAAAAATGTTATGAGATGGAGTTGAATTTGATTTAACTGCTCTCTGGCTCAGGCATAATCTATTTTTGTCGACTTTTATTTGAATCTCCCGGGCTTCTATCAGGGAATTTTTAAATTAAAAAACACTTAAAAGTTGTACCCAGGCAGTCAGAGTGATTTCAAATTATTTTGAACTAACACTTAAATAATAAAATTATCATAGTATATAGATTGCTTTAATAGCATGAGCCTGAAAGCACATAGACAAAAGGAGCCACAGAGATGAGAATGCTGGAAGAATTTTTCCCGGAATTCACCCAAAAGCTGGACGAAATCGATCAACTTTATGCCGAAAAAAGGATGATTGACGAAAAGACCTATCAGTTCATTTGTTTTGCTCTTTCCATCAAAGCCAGATCAAAACCCTGCGTACTTAAGCATTTTAAAGGTGCTCTCGAAGCCGGGGCTACAGTTAAGGAACTTTCATATATTTTTGCCCTCGTTATGCGAGAAGCTGCAGGTGCCGATGATTGCTGGACCCATGATGTAATTGGGGACTGGAAAGAAATCCTGAAAGGAAATATTTCCTGCAGTTGTGCAGGAGATGAGGAATAATCCCATTTCCATCAAAAATTCTCAAATCTAATTAAAATTAAACCAATGAACCGGAATCGGAGTTTTGAGCATTTATGCTCTGTTTCCTTTCTGAACCTGTTCGGAATCGAAAATCTGGAGTTTGAAAAACTCAATTTTTAGTTTTTTCCTCTTCTCGCCTCTTACCCCATTTTCTGGACAAACCCCAGAAATCACTTTTTTGAAAAATCAGTGAGTTTAAGCTGCTTCGGATAGGAAAGTTTTGCTTGCATGGGTTTCATGCAGTCTCCGGACAGATGGTATTTTTCCATAAGAGAGTTCAGTATTCCGTAGAGTTCAGCTTTATAGGTTCTGTCAGCTCCTCTTTTTGCATACAGTTTCCTGTATGGGTCTACACGTTCGGGAAAGTTAAGTTCAAGAAAATCGAGAAAATGTTTTCTGGTATCGCCCCTGAGATAAAGAACGCCAGATAGGGCATAGTCCACTTCACATTTAGCTGCAAGAGAAAGAATTTGCTCCAGGTTCTGAGGGCTATCGGTAAGAAAAGGAAGAATCGGCATCATATGAAGTCCGGTAACAGTAGCGGTGCCTTTAAACGCTCTCAGGATCGAAAACCTATTTTCGGGAGGAGAAGCAAGGGGTTCAAGCAGAGTGCTTAATTTCTTATCCATCGTTGTAACCGTAACCGCGACATTTACATATGTAAGTTCAGCAAGCTCTTTAAGAAGATCGAGATCCCTGAGGATAAGATCGGATTTCGTAGAGATGATAACAGGATTTCGGTATTTTATCATCAATGGCAAAACCTGGCGCATCAATCCGTACTCTGCTTCTGCAGGCTGGTAGCTATCACATATCCCGCCTATATTGATTACTTCTTTTTTCCAGTTTTTGGCTCCAAGCTGCTTTTCAAGAGCTTCTGCGATATTCGTTTTCACGCAGATTTTCTGAAAGAAAGCACATTTCTCTATTCCCGGAGGGTCTGTAGCCAGGAAAGAGTCTTTTTCTACTTTTTCCAGATAGCGGTGAGAATACATTGCGTAACAGTAGTTGCAACCGTGTTCACATCCCCTGTAGATATTGAGATCCCAATGGAATGGTAGCGTGATCCTGCTAGACTCTTTTATCCGGTTCAGAGCCGTTTTAACCTTGATTTCCTCAAACATCCCATAATAAGAAGGCATAAAACCTATAAAAACTTAAGAGAGCAGAACCCGAGATACGAAAAATGAAATTAGCTTCCTGGAAAAAGAAAAAGAAGCGAATTATTCTCTGTAGACTCCATCTCCTGTGATAAGTTTTCCTTCTGCCTGGACCCAACCTCCCTGCGGACCTGAAAGCTGGACAGAAATTCTATCACTGTAGTCATTATATTGCCAGCCGTAAATCCACCACTCATTTCGGCCGTCCATCTGGACAAAAATCTGAACCTCGGCATCAGGAGATGTTTCATAATGTGCATATACCAGGCTTTCGTAATCAAAATATTCGGGATTGATATGCTCAGGTAGAGAAATTACCGGATATTCTTTGGATTCTCGAAGATTATGTTTAGGCAGGAGCACGGACTCATTGCCAATAGGAAATCTGGTATTAATCAGATGGTCAGCCTTTACAGAGATTCCGAAATCAATTGGTGTCAGAACCGGGGTCTCTTCCGAATATTCACCGGACTCAATTAACCGCTCTTCTTCCGGAACTTCATCTTCAATATTCTCGGATCCGGGTTCAGGCTCGGGAACAGCTACAGGAAGAGAATGATAAACCGGTTGAATTTCGGCAGTTTCTATTTTGAACATTAACCCGTACTCGGTATCTTCAAGGTTGAGATTCCATTTAGAAGGTTTATTGTAATAATCTCCGTTTATCATTTCCAGTCCGACCTCGGATTCGTTTTCAAAAACCGAAGCCGGCAAATACAAGGTTACATTTTGCAAGGTGCTGTTGCTCTCTATGGATATGTCGTACTCATAATTGCTCATAAGACTGTCATTGTACATTTCCTCGTTTCGATTTTCCAGATATATTGAACCCAGTAAAAGCAAAAAGAGAATAAATAATACAAATCCTCCAAAAATGGTTATCTTTCTGTTCATTACAAGTCACTCTTTCAAAAAGATTGAAAACGTCTATGTGAGGAATATAATTAAGCTTTACTTAATTTAAACAGAAAGAATAACTCCGAATTTGTTGATAGCATTAAGTGTGCCGCAAAAAGAAACCTAAGTAACCGGGATACGTTTTTTACTGGCAATACATTACTCTTTTATCAGTAGAAGATTAGAGTCAAAAAACACTTAGTTTCTTGTAACTTGATAAGGAGCACCAAATATACATTTTTATATGTGGGAGGAAGAACCGAAGAATCTGGGAACATTAAATCTGTTTTCGCCACCTCCGATGTTGAAAGGCTATATGTATGGAGCGCAGGAAGCGCGTAAAGCTCGGAACTCAAACAGGCTTTTAGCCATACGCCTTGAAACGAATAAATCATGCAATCTCCGTTGTCGATACTGCTATGCACAGAGCGGAGATGATTCGGCAAAAATAGCCGATATCAATTCTCTCAAACGCATAGTTTCGGAAGCAAGAGAACTGGGAATCGGGTCTGTGGTCGTAATTGGGGGAGGAGAGCCGACCCTGTACCCGAAGTTCAGGGATTTAATAGTTTATATCGATTCCCTGGGAATAATCCCTGTAGTGTTTTCTAATACGGTTTTAATGACAGAGGAGCTTGCAGGATTCCTGTACGAACACAACGCCTCAGTAATGGGAAAGCTGGATTCCCTTAAGCCTGAAGTCCAGGATTACCTGGCAGGAAGGGAAGGGTCCTCCGAAGAGATCAGAAGAGGGCTTGAAAACCTTCTTAAAGCAGGCTTCTCAAAACCGGCAGGACCTGGAGAACTCCGCCTGGGAGTTTCGTTCGTAAGTAACAAAATGAACCTGGGAGAAATTGAGGAAATCTGGCACTTCTGCAGGCAAAATAATATCTTTCCCAATATGGAAATTTTAACGCCTACCGGCAGGGCAAACGATGAGCTTGGGGATAAGCTTCTGACGGCTGACGAGATAAAGGAATACAAATTAAAACTCCTGGAAATCGACCGGAAATGTTACGGGTACAACTGGCTGCCCTACACCCCGATTACCGCCAGTGGCTGCCTTCAGCACCTTTACAGCCTGTATATCAACATAGAGGGAAATGTCCGGCCCTGTGCGCCTACGAAACTGGACGAACATCCTGCGCTCAAAGTTGGCGGGGAATATCCCTATAACATAAATAAAATGAGCCTTCGGGAGATTTATAAATCCGATCTCTTCACATATGTCCGAAACATCGATAAAGTGCTTGAGGGAAGATGCAAAAATTGCGAACATATTGAAGAGTGCATAGGCTGCCGGGGATACGCCTATAGCGTGGGAGTAAACAATGGTGTTGATCCTCTCAAAGCCCTGAGGATGGAGTGCCAGCAATGTTTCAAATAAACGGCAGGAGGGAAAAACCGAACCCAGGCAGTAAGTCGAAAAAATGATTTAAGGCATAAGCTGTTGAATAGTTCGGGGAGAAGGTGAGGGATTGAACATTACGGGAAAAGTGGAGTCCAGGCAGGTTTCGGAAAATAGTGAAATTATTGTAGTTACCAGCAAAAAGGATATTGAAGAGAAATTCCGTCAATGCCTGAAGAATCATGAACTGCCTGATTATCTTCTGTATACAGGCGCCAGAGGGACAAAAAACTGGATGGAGCTTGACAGAGCTGAAACATTTCCTGTAGCCAGGCAGCTTAAAACCCTTCTGGAGAGAAATCTTGAATCAATAATGAGATTCATTCCGACAGGTATGAGCTTCGTGAGCGTTGGAGTAGGGGATGGGGAAAAGGAGAAAATTGTTCTCGAGGCACTTGTAAGGAAGAATCTGGCTGAAAATCCGACCTCAGGAAAAGTATCGATAAGCTATTACCCTATAGATATAAATGGCGAATTTGTGGATCTTGCCCTTGAGAAGGTTGAGAACCTGCCTGTAGGAAAGAAAGGAATAGTTGGTTTCATCGAGGACATGGCAACTCTAAAAAAGAACTGGCGCCTCCCGGTTCTCTTTTGCATTCTGGGAAATACTTTTTGCAACTACGAGCCAGAATTCATTCTTCAGCTTGTCCGTGAAAACCTTGAGCAGGAAGATCTATTTTTCTTCGATGCCAATCTGCTCCCGACTGAAGATCAGGAGGTACGAGCTGCAAGAAAATCAATACTAGGGGCATACTCGTCAAGAGAGAACGCCCTCTTCAATATGTACCCCCTGCTTCAGTACGGCATGGTTCCTGAAGATTTCGATTTTGAGCTTTCGCTTGCAAATGTGAAATCAAGGATAGGGGGAGTATACAGGACCAGGAAGAACCTGTATATCCTGAAAGATACCGAGCTTGCAATCGGGGCAGAGACCATAAGCTTCAGGAAAGGAGATGTCATCCGCATGGGTTTCACTTATAAGTACACCTATGATCAGATTACAGCTTTTCTGGATATCTGCGGATTTGATATCCTCAAGGCTTTCCTGAGTGAAGACCGGACAAATGCTATAATCCTCGCAAAAAAACGCATGTGAGAATGATACTGATCAATATGGAGGTTCAGGTATGGGTTGTGAGATTGGGGATCTGGACAGGGCTGAAAAGGCAGGGGCCGGTATCGATTATGGATGCGATGAACTTACCAGGCTGAAAAGCGTACTTATTCATACGCCTGGAGAAGAACTGTCCCTGGTCAACAAGTCGAATTGTAAATACTGGCTTTATGATAAAGTTCCTGATATTTCTGGATATATCAAAGAACATAGAAGTTATCAGGAGTTACTGGAATCAAACGGTGTCAAGGTTTATGAGCTTGAAGATTATGTGAACGAAGGTATAAATCTGATAAGAAAAATGCCGAATCTGACCTTTCTTCATGATACTGCCGTTATCTCAGGGAAAGGGGCTATTCTCTCGAGAATGCGCCCGCCTGCGCGGGAAAAAGAAGAGGTTGTCGTAAAGGAAGCCCTGAATAACCTGGGAATTCCCATTCTAAGCGAATTCAATGGAGAACAGGGCTTTTTTGAGGGCTGCCTTCTGCTCTCAAAAGATACGGTATTTGTAGCTGATACGGAAAGACACACTTACCCTTTTATCCGTGAATTTGTTTCAAATATTCTAGAAGAGTTTAAGGAGGTTATTTACGTCCGGGTTCCCAAAGCCAGACGATATATGCATCCTGATACTGTTTTCAATCGAATAAGGGAAGACCTTGCTCTTGCTTACCTGCCTGCATTTGAGGAAACCTGCCTGTTTACGAAAGATTCAGGAGAAAAAATCGATTTTAAAGCTTTCATGCGGGAGAAAGAGGTGGAAATCATTCCTGTGTCGGACTCCGAGCAAAGTCGCCTCGCCTGTTCTTTCGTTCCTCTTGAAAGCGGGACTATTTTTCATTACGATACCGCACTTGACCAGAACACTCACAAAACCCTTGGAAATGAAGGTGTTGAAATCATTCCTTTCCACCCGGATGCCCTGCTTGCAGGAGGAGGGAGTTTGCGCTGCCATACCCTGAGGCTCTGCAGAAGGAAAAATTAAGTTTTAGGGGAAGAAACCGTAAGAGAGCCAGATAAAAAGCAGAAAGTGCCAGAATAGAGCAAGGAAGATAGGTTGGTAGAGGGTTAGAAAAGGGAATCAAGAATGATCGAGGCAGAATAGGTCACGAGTGAAACATGATAAAGGAAAAGTACAAACAAGCCAGTCTGCTGATTTCTCACCCTGAAGAGATTATAGTTTGCATATCCGAGCACCAGAAACCCTGAAATGAAACCGTAGAATGCGATATCTCCAAGCTGTTTTAAAAAAAGAAATGCTGTGAAATAATGCACAAGCGTAAAACCCAGGATCCAGAATAAAGTTCCTTCAGTGCCGTAAAGTACCGGAATTGACTTTATTCCTCTGGCCCTGTCGTTCTCAGTATCAATGAAATCGTTGACTGCAAGGTGTGCGAGCGTCCAGGGATAAAAAAAGAGTATATAGAGAAGTACGGTCATATCAGGCTGCCCGTAACAGAGGTATCCTGCTACCGGGAAAAGTGTGAAATCCATCCTGCCTGCAAGCTGGGCGACAGGAAAACTCTGGTTCTTCCTTTTAACCTGATAGAAGTATTCAAGAATACATGACGAGAGCATTGTCCCGAACACATAAAGTGAGTTCGGATAAGGCAAAGTAGACATTACGAGTCCCGTGAGCCCGGAAAGCAGTAAAAAAACTGCCAGGGCAAAGTTAGGGGAGATCCTTCCAGACGGAAGCGGTCGGCTTTTAAAGGGCCTCCAGTAAGCTGTGAGAGAGCTTTCAACGTCAAGCCTGTCCTTTTTCCGGTCGACATAATCATTAAGTACAAGCCCACCTTCAAATCCGAAGAAACCGATCAGGATAGCTTTTAAGGTTACCGGCAGGGAAAAGCTTCCATAGTTATTAAAAGCAAGTGCAAGGCCTGAAGAGAAAAGCAAAATCCAGACAAGGAAGAAGTGAGCTCTTGTCAGATCTACCAAGGCTTTAATGGTTTCTCTCGTACCCTCTCCCCCGCTTAATATAAAAGATTATTATATGCTTATACTTTTTGTAAAGGAATAAAAGCAACAAACCGGGTTCAGAGAAGTAAAGCAGAATAAAAGACTGAGAAAAGCCGAAAAAGAATCGAGGGAAATGAAAGGAGGCTGAAAAAGAGAAGCAAAGAGAAAGAAGAAAACATCAGACATTCTCTCAATTAAATACAGCTATTTTTCCGGTTCAGTATATAAAGTCAAGAATTATCGAAACTGCATAGATAACAAGAGTTCCGTGGAAAAGGGGAAGTACCTTCAAGCCGGCTGCCGGACTTTTTTCTTTCCAGAGATAGAGATTCGATCCTGTAAGAAGTATAAACCCTGCTATAAAACCATAAAGGGCAATATTTCCAAGTTCCTTCACAAAGACAGCTCCTGCAAGGAAATGCAGGACTGTAAAGCCTGTAATCCAGTACATCGTCCCTTTTTCGCCATAGAGTACGGTTATGGATTTCATACCCCTTGCCCGGTCATTTTTCAGGTCTATAAAGTCGTTTAATCCAAGGTGCGCCATTGTCCAGGGATAGAAAAAGACAATATAGAGAAGTACTGTCATGTCAGGCTGCCCATAGCAGAGATAGCCTGCTGCCGGAAAAAGGGTAAAATCCGTCCTGCCCAGAAGCTGTGCGATCGGGTATTTCTGGTCTCTTTTTTTCACCTGATAGAAAGCTTCGATGCCGTACGAGTACAGCATGATTGCGAAAACGTAGAGCGAATTAGGATAGGGGAGCGTGAAGATGAGGACAGAAGCAATCCCGGCAAGCAGGATAAATAGCAGGAAGGCACTTTTTGAAGAGAGCTTTCCTGAAGGAATGGGGCGGCTTTTAAAAGGTCTCCAGTATCGCGTAAGCGTATTCTCGACATCAAGCCTGTCCCTTTTCCGGTCGACATAGTCGTTAAGCACGAAGCCAGCTTCGAAGCCAAAGAGGCCTATCAGGGCAGCTTTAATCGTCAGCGCCCAGGAAAAGCCGCCGTAATTTGCAAAAGCAAGCACCAGCCCCGAGCAGAAGATCAGGGGCCATGCCGGAAGAAAATGCGCACGTATAAGGTCAAAGTAGGCTTTCAGGGTTTCTATCATTTTTTGGCCTCAATAACAATAGCGGTAACTAAGGTAAACTAATACATAAAAATTATGAAAATCGACGAAAGTTGATGTTAAAAAATTACTATTTTTGAAAACATAAAAAAAATTAAATTCATGCCTAACGCGCTTTTATATGCAAAGCTTAAGATAAATTTATCAGTGCTTGATTTAAACCTCGCCTGTGAAGTTCTCCCAGGACTTTCCAGAGCAGGACAGGAGGCAAAAGAGTCCTCAGATCAACTTCAGAACCTGAATGCAGATTTTTATAAATAAGTTATTAAATATTCTTTAAAATCTTCCCTGACAACATTAATAAAAAAAGCTACAATCACTGTATTTAAATATTTCCTGAAAATTTTAAATTTCAGGAAACGCAAAATCAGAATTGGTTTATCAAACTGTTTTTGAAAAAAGGAAAAAGGTAGCCTTTTTGAAAGGCTACTTAGATATTCCTTTTTACGCTAAATTAAGCAGTTTCTTCTGCAGCTTCTTCTTCGGCTGGAGCTTCTTCTTCAGCTGGAGCTTCTTCTTCGGCTGGAGCTTCTTCTTCAGCTGGAGCTTCTTCTTCAGCTACAGGCTCTTCTTCAGCTACTGCAACTGTTTCTTCAGGTGCGTCTGCAATTGCTTCTTCAGGTGCTTCTGCATCTGCAGCTACTTCTTCTTCAGGTGCAGCTACTTCTTCTTCAGGTGCAGCTACTTCTTCTTCAGGTGCAGCTTCTTCTTCGACAGCTTCTTCTACTGGAGCTTCTTCAACTGCAACTTCTTCTTCAGCTGCATCGTCTGCTACTGGAGTTGCTGCTTCGTCAGTCACTTCTTCTGCGGCTCCCTCTTCTGCTTCTGGCTCAGCCTGTTCAGCACAGCCAGCTGCAAAAACAACTGTGGCAATAACAAGGAGCATTGCCATAATCTTTAACATTTTTTTCATTAATAATACCTCTAAAGTTCTCTTCCTTTTTTACACCCAGCTCATACAAAATTATGTGATTTTGATATGAGATATTTATGCATGAACCGCCAATGACATTAAAACTTTTCGATTTGGTAAAAAAATAATATAACGAAAGAGTTTATATGACTAGAATGCATACCCCCAGACTACTTATAATAAGACAGGAATTATAAAAATCCTTCCAATTTATTTTTCCCTTAGATATCTAAAATAAGTATTAGAAGGCTAAAATAAGCATTGGAAGGCGAATAAACAGGTAAAGGGTTATAAAAGGAAAATTATTTGGCGATAGGAAAGTATTTAAAGGTGATATAATATTCCCTCGTTCAAGAACTGCAAACCTATAAACACCCTGTTTGGAAAAGTATATGAAAGTGAAAGCCATTTGAGGCAGAACACTGAAAAGTTACAAAACTCTCAATTCCTGTGGCAAGGCTCAAAAAGAATTCAAAAATTCCCTGTTTATAGGTTACGCCCGTCCTGTAAAAGGTGAAGCTGAGGCAAAAGCCTTCATAAAAAGGATAAAGGAATTACACCGGGATGCAAATCATAATGTTTCGGCTTATTTTGTGAAAGAAAAAAGTTCTTTTGCCCTCAAATACGATGATGACGGAGAGCCTGCGGGCAGCTCAGGAAAACCTGTTTTTAAAATACTGGAATTAAGAGAGATCCTTAATGCAGTTGTAGTCGTGACCCGGTATTTTGGGGGAATAAAACTGGGTTTCGGGGGGCTTTCGAGAGCTTACCGGGATACTGCACTTGCCGCTATTGAAGAGTCAGGAATTGTCGAAGTATTCGAACAGGTCAGATTCAGAATACGTCTGGGATATGCGGAAAGCCAGAAGATAAGAAATCTGATCGAGAAATATGGAGTGATCCGGGAAGAAACATATACGGACACCGTGGAATTCGTTGTCCTTGTAAGAGAAGAACTTGAAAATGAATTCGTTAAAAAGCTTAAAGATGAGACAAAAAATAAAGCCGGGCTTGAAAGGCTTTAACTCAGTCAGTTAAGTTTGCATCCCAGCTATATGCCCTTAAAGCTTCTGTTTAAGGGGAGGAATAGTAAAGCGCGCCGGACCATTAAAGAAACCGTTAAGAATTATAGGAAAAGGTAATGATTTAAAGAGTCTTCAGCTATAAACGGACTTTTAATTTTTATTATAGTAGAATAAGACCGATATTGAAAATTTTTTATACTCATGTTTACATAATGAAATTATAGGTAATGTTGGAAGTGTAAATATTGAGATATAATAACTTTTCAATTCTGCTTGTTTCACTCATTTTATTTGCGGGAATGGTTACATTCTCATGTTCGGCTGCTGGCGAAGCTCTAACAGGGACTGAACACGAGATCACTGCAGCTTACGGGAACCAGGTTAACCCGGTAATCTCAGGGGAATACGTTGTCTGGCAGGACCAGAGGCATGGAAACTGGGATATCTATACATACGATCTTTCATCAGGAAGGTCAGAGGTTGCCATCTTTTCAGACCTGAAAGATGAAACTGAACCTGCAATTTCAGGTAGCTGCGTAGTTGTCTCGAGTGACAGGAGAGGCAACTCGGATATTTATCTTTATGATCTTGTTTCCGGAAAGGAAACCCAGCTCACTTCAGACAAATTTGCCCAGACCGAGCCTGCAATCTCAGGAGACAGAATAGTCTGGACAGACCGCAGAAACCAGAACATGGATATCTACATGTATGATCTTACTTCCAAGACGGAAAAACGGATAACTTCAGATAAGGCTGAGCAGACCCAGCCTGCGATCTCGGGAAATATCATAGTCTGGAAAGATACGCGCAATGATAACGATGATATCTATATGTATAATATCGATACGGGCAAAGAGACCGCAGTAGTTACGGACCCTGCAGAACAGGCAAACCCGGCTATTGAAGGTAACCATATAGTATGGGAAGATAGGCGCGCAGGAAATCTTGATATTTATCTGTATGACCTCTCCAGCGGACAGGAAAAGGCAGTTACTACTGATCCATCCCCTCAGAAAACCCCTGCTATTTCAGATGGAAGAATAGTCTGGGCTGATGGAAGAATTAAAGGTACGAAGATCTTTATCTATGACATAGCAGCAGGAGAGGAGAAGACCGTATCTACTGCTTCGGAATACGAGAGTAATCCCTCAATCAGCGGCAGCAGGATAGCCTGGCAGGATAAACGCAAAGGCACTATGGATATTTTTATGTTCACAGAAGCCGCTCCCGAAAAGGGAACTGAGGTAGTGGGAGGAAAAGCTGAAACCGCAGAGAAATCCCAGCTTGGTATTTACCCTGCGGCATCTGCCGTTTTAGCGGCATATCTTGTCGCAACCGCTACTCAGAGCGGGAGAAGAAAAAATTGATCCATCCTGCTTCCGGTTATTAACCGGAAAAATCTGGGATAAGGCTTCAAAAAGTGTAAAGTGGTGCAAGCTTCAGACCTGAGGAAACAAAAAGTAATTTTACAAGCGCCCTTTACACCTTCAAAACCCAGATCCCTTATGTGATTTCGATATCCTTTATATGATGCTCATAATCTTCTTCCCATGCCGGAGCAGTTATACAAATCTGCTTAAGATTTCCACGGAACCAGAACCTTTTTCCTGCGGGTACGACAACCACATCTCCGGCTCTGGCTTCATATTCTCTGTCATCAATGGTCCAGACTCCGCTGCCTTCCAGAATATAATAAATGAAATCGCTTTTTTCGTGAAGGAATTCTTCGGTATGCCCTTTCTGTGTTTCCTGATACAATACCGCAGCATTTCTGGATTCGGCTTTAGTAGTGTAGATTCTCATCTTCACCCCATGTTTCTCAATTATTGCCGCATCCTCAGGCTTGAAAACTACCCGTATAAGTTCTGTAGAGGCAGCAAGGCGTACCTCCTGAGAAAAGTTTTCTTTTCGCGGATTAAAAAGGATAAGATTTTTCTCAAATCCTCCCCTGTCGCGTTTCTTCTGCTGCCTCACTGTCTCGAGTTCAGCTTTTGAAGAACCTCTGAGTTCAGCGATTCTATAAATTACCTCAAGCAGGTCGGCAAGCTCCTCAAGCTCTTTGCTTGCGAGATATTCCCCGACTTCCTCATCGAGTTTACTCTCAAGCTCAGGAAGAAAACTCGAATCTGAAAGCTCTCTGATTATGAATTCCCTGCCTGAAAGTTTGAGGATCTCGGGTATAAAGTCCCTAATTGCTTTTGAAGTATTTCCTGACATAGTTTTGCCCGGGCTACAGTGTTTTTTTGTTTAAGGTCGATCTAGAGGCGATGGCATCCGAACTGAAAATTCTGGAGTTCCAGATTTAATTCTATGACATTTCCAGCAGGTATTTAAATACTACAGGCATATTCCCTGCCAAATGTTTCTGGAAGGGAAAAAGCCGCATCTGGCAGTAATTGCAGGCTGCATTTTCTACGGCATGAATGGGCTTTTCATAAATCGTATTCATGATATGGCAACTGCTCCCATAATATTCTACAGGCTATTTTTTGGTTTGCTGTTTCTTTTTATCTATATAGCTGCCAGGGGGAAAACCTCAGACCTGAAATTGAAGAAAAGAAAAGTAAGCCTTCTCCTTCAGGGAGTGCTTGTTGTCGCGTGCATGCTGCTTTACTTTACCTGCCTGAGAATTACCTGTGTCTCTATTGCTATCCTGCTCCAGTATACGGCTCCCTTTTACGTAATGCTTGCCTCCCCCCTTATCCTGGACGAGAAAATCGGGAAGGAAAGCATAACCGCCCTTTTTGTAGCAATTGCCGGAGTATTTCTTATAGTAAAGCCGGAAAGCTTTTCGGATATCGAACTTACAGGCACCTATATGCTTGGCATTGCAGCCGGATTGCTCTCAGGAGTGATCTTTGCGGCACTTATCATGAACGTGAGAATCCTGAAAACCGAATACCCGGAAATTGCAATTATGTTCTGGCCTATGGGAATCGCCCTTTTGCTTTTAAGCCCCTTTGCGTTTGAGATTTCACCTGATGCTTTTTATGGCAACCTGAAAGTGCTTGTAACCTTCGGGATAGTCTCTATAGGTTTTGGAGAAATATTTACCATTCTCGGGCTTGCCAATCTCAAAGCCCAGACCGGCAGCCTTCTGGCGCTGGTAGAACCTGTCAGCGGAGTATTTTTTGATATAGCTGTGCTGGGAATCGGATTATCCTCCGAGACGCTTGCAGGCTGTACACTTATACTGGCTTCTGCAACACTCATAAGCCTTAGAGGTTCGGAAAACATAAGAGAAAAAGATAGAAAGAAAGCCCCTTTTTAAAGAGATTTTTCAGGAGGCTCTCAGCAAAACTTACTGCGAGAAGTAGTTATCTCTTGCCCTGACAAGAGCTTTTATATTCTCAATTGGAGTATGAGGGGCAAGCCCGCAACCCGGGGCAAGGATATCAATTCCATCCTCAAGGCAGGCAGTAGCTTCAATCATGATTGCTTCAGGTCCTTTTGTCAGCAGGGTATCAGACGGGGAAACATTTCCTATAAGGCGCACCCTGTCACCTGTAATCCCTTTTGCGAAACTTACACCTACTTTCTCTTCAATGCTTATTCCGTCAAACCCTGCATCTGCAAGCGGGTCAAGGACAGCGGTGGCGTCGCCACACATATGAAGGACTTTCAGACCTTTCACATTCCTGCAATATTTTCTGTAGAGAGGAAAGACCGATGTTTCGAACATTTGAGGGGAAATAATATCAGGTCCTGCTTCGGAATCGATGAGAGTTACGGCATGTGCTCCTCTTTCGAGCAAACCATTCGCATATTCTATACAGGCATCAGTGAGAACTCTCATGAGTTCCTCAACAACCTCAGGGTTGGTCACAAACCATATAAGGTAATTTTTCATCCCGGCAAGCATTGAGGCAAGTCCTGCCGGACCAACCACCCCTGCAACAACAGGTACGGTCTCCCCTACCTTTTCGCTCAGAATTTCAACGGCATCCAGTACTACCGAGGTCCGCCTGCTCTCAAGAAGCGTGTCCGGAACCGTTATATCCTTGGTATCTTTCTTCTTCTTGCAGGGGAAATCCGTTACATAGGGCTGTATATCTATACTTCCTTCATCTACTGAGCAACCCAGTGTCTCGGCAAGCACGGTGGTGTCGAAAGGACAGCGTACGTTCTCGAATCCTGCAAGCTCATACCCTGCCAGTGCGAGCTCAGCCATCTTTTCAGCATTGTAGTTTGCCTGAGGCCAGTATGCTCCGGTCATTTCCATAAGCTCGACAGTGCCGGTCTGGGTTACCGAACAGACAGGAACCGAGTCTAATGCCTCTCCTTTGAGTGCCTTTTCAAATCTCTCTTTCAGGGTAAATTCACTCATTATTGTCACCAGAATATAGTTATCGACTGAAAAAATGCTATTTGGAGAATTTTTTCGGATTTGATGATATATTGAGGCGAAGATATAAAAACATACAAATTAAAAAACTCACAAAAGCTAAATAAAATAGAATCGCCGGAGATAAAAATATGGTATGGGTTAAAAGATCGGCATCAACGTAAAAGAAGAGAATAGGGTGATCCGAGGAGATCCGGCTTCTGACTTTTAAATATTTAAAATTGTCAGTTTATTAAGAAATATTTGCACGCCAGTTGCCCGGAGGTACAGTAATCTCAAAAGTCGCACCTGTTCCCTCGATTCCGGTTTCTTTTATCCCCATGCCTGTGATGGAGAGAATACCTCTTACAAGGAAAAGTCCCAGTCCTGTGTTTTTCCCAACAGATTTTTCAAAAATCAATTCTTTCATTACAGGAGAAACTCCTATGCCATTATCTTTTACCTCTATTACAAGACTATCCTTAACCCTGCGGGAGCTAATACTTATCTCAGTCACATGTTCTCCATGTGCCCTTGCGTTATCAAAAAGATTATAAAAGGCTTTTTTAAGCAGAGGATCGGCATAGACTTCCAGCCCGCTTTCCTCCACGGAAAATGTAATGTTCTGCCCGGAGAAGGGAAAAGCCGCTTCTTTTGCGGTATCACTTACCGATTGCCAGATAGGGGAAACTATTCCAAGCTCCTGGTAATCTTTGGTGAAAATAATCTGGCTGTGAATTGTCTCTATACCTTTGTTGAGATTCCTCAGGTACTTCCCTATTCGTGGATCGTTCTTGACATCTTCAGGAAGTGTTTCTGAGATTAATTCCGTATACCCTGAAAGCACATTCACCTGATTGAGAATATCGTGCCTGGTAATGTTGCTCATGAGGTTTATTTTTTTGTTAGCCTGCCTTAGAGCCTCTTGATGCTGGTAGTTCTCAGTAATATCGCGAATCATTACCAGTTTGCCCTCTGCGTAGTCTTTTGTCATGAGAGGGCTAATACTGAGAGTGAAGAATCTTGTTTCGAGCCCGCTTTTCAAGGAGATTTCTTTGTTAAAACTACCCTCATGAGTGTCACTTTGAGAAATTTCCACCTGATCCCCAAAAAGCTCTTTCAGGTTTCTTCCGATAACTTCCTTTTTTGTTTTCCCTGCCAGTTCAAGAGCAGCCTCATTAATATCTATTATGGAATCTGTAAGGTCTACCACAATATATCCATCACTCATAGACTCTATTACATTCTCTCTTGCAATCGGGATAATATTGAGGAACTCATGCTGCATGATACCCCAGAAAAGAATCAAACCCGTAACTGTAAATGTAAACGGCGTAGGGTCAAAGAATGAAAAGGGGCCTATATCTGCGATATGAAGAATATTACCCAGAATTGGAATGCAGGCTGCTGTTAGGGCAATTGCTGCCTGAGCCCTGTAAGGTGCAGTTAGATGGACAAACTGCTTGAAGAAGAATAAGACTCCAAGTATAATTAAAATAAAAGAATAGATATAAAATACCCAGAAAAAGGGCCCATGTACGAGTACAAGAAGTGGGAAGCCCCCTGACATATCCAGGTAATAACTTTTAAAATGCATTCTATGAAAGCTATTTGTTATCATTGAGAAGATTGCAAGCAAAGGGAGCAAAAAAAGCACATTCTCATATTTTCTCACGAGCTCCTTACCTGCCCCTGAATACTCCGCTGCAAAAAGAAACCATGCTACTGGAGCAGAGGCAATCCCAATATATTCGAGACGGGCGAAGAGATATTTGAGTTCAATGTCCATAAGTCCGACTTCAAAGGCATAATTCAGGGACCAGATAGACATACTTAACATAATAAGTATGAAATATTTAGAGAAATACATCCTGCGGTAGTTGAAAGACTTGTATGCCTTGACTGCAAGCAGAGTTGATATAAGCCCTGAAAAGATTAATGCTCCCATATAGGGAAACGCAGCGGTATGAATTTGTAGGGTGATAAGACTACCTTCCTTGTATGAATTAACGCTCGGGGAATAGGGAGAGTCAGGCGGGCGGGGTTAAAAAAACATAAAATGTGATAATAATTACAGAAAGCCCAAGTATATAAATTTATGCATTAAGTTAGGAAGTATACAGAACTTTTTGAGATAAAAGTTAAACCCGGTGTACCAGGTAAAAGAGAAATAATCAGAAGAATTTAAAGGAGAAGAATTAAAAAGAAGACCCAGAGGAGTAACGGGAAGCCATGCAAAATGGGAATGTAACTACAGGATTTTATAGAGCACCTTGCTTCAGCTAAATAAAGGTTAAAATTCTCTCAGGGCGGCTATTTTAAAGTTTTTAATATTAAGGAGGGAATAACTTGCTCGATTTGCTTCCAGAACTTTGCGTTATGAAGCCAGGAGTTTATCCTTAAGTAGCAAAGTTGTCTTTCACAATCTTGACCATCGACTGGAAAACTAGGTTTTCTGCCCTGAGAGCACTTTCTACCCCCTGGATAGGGGGAGGTCAAAATATATAAACTTATTGATAAAAATCTAAATGTAAAATAATGAAGAATAAGGAAACTTCTGGGGTTTAGATGAAATAAACCCGGGATTCTCCGGGATAAAGTTAAAAGGTAGATCTCAGAATTCTTTACCGCTCTGAGAAAAATTGAAAATTCCGGGTAGTCCCATGTTAAATCTGTACTTTTCAGAACTTGAAGCTTCCAGTATCTGCTGTTTTATATAGTATAGCGCACTCAGAAGACTCTCGCTGTCCTCAGGATCTTCATCCACGGAATTCAGATCTCCGGCATAGGGATGAATATTCTCCTCAAGGGCACTCAGAAATCCTGAATCAAGATCGTTTATGAAGTAAGTATCCAGGACCAGAAGGTTTGAAACCTGCTCGTAAAAACCCGTAAGTTCCCGAAGCCAATCCGGAATCCCATAATCCCTTGCGTACTTTTGCCTGTTAAGGAACAGAAGATAACTGGAGATGGTATTTATGAGATCTTCGGTTAGCCTGCTGTCAGGAAATACAATTGGGAAACGTTTCATCACTGAAGGAGTAGCGTACCCTGAATACATCATTTCAGACTTACAGACTGAAGGAAAGAGTCTGGCAATCGAACTGTTAAGAACCGCAGTAATATAAGCATACTTATCCGGATCCTTAAGAACAATGCCGCACCCGTTTTCAAATACATACTTTCCGGTAGCGTCATATGCAGCCTGCAGATGATACCCTTCAGTAGCGATAATTTTCGGAGTGTTAAGATACTCCAGAAGCTTTCTACCTTTTATACTATAATCTGCAGATTTGAGAGGAGAGCTATCATGACGGAACTCTCTTTTGAATTCCAGAATTCTGCCGTAAGTCATAGGGAACCTTACCCTGAGCTCTTCGGGGGAGATGACATTATACTCATTCCTTTTTCCCCTATCAAATAATTCATAAGGCAGCATAAAACGGTAAGGTGAAGGGCGGAATGCAAATTTTTCAGAGAGAGTTCCTGATACATACGGATAGACAAGTTCAGGTTCTAGAAATACAGGTTTGCACAGTCCCTCGCAAAGATAATACGAGTCGGAACCGCCCTCCTCAGGAAGGACAAGCCTGTGAAGCAAACTGTTGTTTGTCTTTATGCCTCCAAAGATATTTTCGGAGACATCTCCAAGTGTAACCGGAATTTCGCGAATCTTTTCTACAATTTTGTTTTGTTTAAGAAACATCTATTTTTCACTTCTGTAGAAGTACATTGAGAAATATTTTCTCATATTTTATTTTCAGGATGTAATTACCTGAATGGAACAGAGTAATTTCATGACCATTCTGGATTTCGGACTTTTAGACCCCTGTAAAAATATCAAAGTCCTGCCTGAAGCGTGGATAGGATTGGAATAATAATAATACAGAGAGGAATACAATAACATAAGTATATAAATATAATCTTACTGATAATAAATTATAAATATAAATCATGATAAATACCAGATTCGAGAAATCGAGAATTAAACAGGACACGTGTGAGAACTGGCTAAAAGAGTTTAAATATTTACATTTCGATTATAAGTTATGCAGGAAAGAGATAAGCTCAAAGCTCTTATGATTAGAGAGGCTACATCGGAAGATACTCAGGGAATGCTTGAAATTTTTAATTACTATATCGAAAATAGTTTTGCAACCTACCTCGAAACTCCTGTAGGACCGGAATTTTTTCAGACTTCCTATAATGAGGGTGGGCCGGATAAAAGCCAGCATCCTCCCTTTTATGTAATTGAAGAAAACAATAGAGTAATAGGTATCGGAGCCCTGAGGCCTTATTTTCCCTTCCGGAATTTCCAGCACACGGGTGTAGTCTCATACTTTATACTGCCGGAATATACAGGAAAAGGTCTGGGAGCAAGGCTGCTGAATGTCCTGTGTCAGGATGCTGAAAAGAAGAATATGAAAAGCCTGCTTGCAAACGTCTCCTCGAAGAATCAGGCCAGCCTGAATTTTCACCTTAAGCACGGATTTGTAGAATGCGGCAGATTTAAGGCTGCAGGAAAAAAATTCGGAACGTATTTTGATATTGTGTGGTTTCAGAAATTCCTGGAAGAAAGCCCGCAAAACAAAACTTAAGGTGATTGATCACTTTTAGTAAATGGTAATCTTTCTGGCGACGGATTGTTTTTATGGTTAATTGGTTTCCAGCGGTTTATCGTTTTCAGGATTTATCGTTTTCGGGTTTATCGTTTTCAGGATTTATCGTTGTTAGTGAGCTATTGCCTTTTGTGAGCCATTGCCTTTAGTGAGTATTGTTTTTTAATGGTTTATTATTTTTAGTGAGTTATTGTTATCAGTAATCAGTTAATTTCTCTCTCAGCGTTTTGAGGCTGCACTGAAAACTTCAATTCCTGCATATCCCTTTTATTTAAAATTGCATATTAACCCTTCCTGGCAAAGTCCTCCAAATAATTCTTATATTAAAGAGTGCTCACTTTCAAAAAGTTATATATTCTCATATATTCCTGTTAATCTCTAAAAAAACCGTACAGCTTCCCCGGATAGCTTACAAGAAGCTGTACAGCCTGGATTTCCAATTGTTTAGTAAATTTTCTCTGACTTTCACGCAAACAGTCAGGAAAACGTACTTTTTACAGTACTCAGGACAGGTTCGTATTACTGGAACCTGCTAGAGGCAGGTAATCAATACACTCATTATTCACGGCGTACGCTACATCACAGATGCCATTGCCATTTTTATCCGCATGGGTCTGGCTGAAACCATTTCCCTCTGGAGTAGCCCAGAAATTCCCGCCAAGGTAATCCCCGGCGACAATGTTCTTTGCCTGTTTTAAGGTCGTATTCAAGCTTGTACCTGCATTTGAGCCTTGAAGATAGGTATTGTTTGCGTTAATGAAATAATTATTATAAATTGAGTTATTTCTCGATTCCAGCATGTAAAGCCCGTATTCCGAGTTAGAACCAATCCTGTTGCCATTCAAAATATTACTGCGCGAAAAGCCAAGATAGATCCCGTATCTGGAATTTGAGTTTACCCGATTATCTGACAGCCTGTTAGCAGTAGAATTTTTCAGATAAAGACCGAATTTATTATTCAATGCACTGTTTTCACTCAGGTTATTGCCACTGGAAAAAGCAATCCACATCCCGTAACTGCTGTTAGATACCGTGTTATTGAGAATTATATTTTTGCTGGAATTCTGCATGAAAATTGAGGTCTCACTGTTCGAAGCTATATTGTTAGTTAACTTGCTTTCAGCCGAATTCCATACACTGATTCCGGATCTTATGCTGTTTAATGCAATATTGTCTGTAAGGGCATTTCCACTCGATGCATTCACATGGATACCTATCCTGTTATTCGACGCTGTGTTGCCTTCCAGCTTATTATTGTTGCTGGAGGAGTAAAGCCAGAAACCATAGTTGCTACTGGACACCGTGTTATTGTCAAGCAGGTTTGCGCTGGAATTCTGCAGAACAATAGAAACATTGTTTCTCGATGCTGTGGAATTACTTAATGTATTTCCGACAGAGTCCCATAGATTAATACCGGAGAGAGTATTGTTTGACACCGTACTGTTACTGAGAACGTTCCCGCCAGAAGATTTTAAATAAGCACCAATCAAATTGTTCGACAGGTTATTTCCATCCAGCGTGTTATTACTGGACGAATCTATCCAGATACCGTAGTTGCTTCCGGACACCGAATTGTTGATAAGTGCATTTTCCGCAGAGTTATGTAAGAGAATTGAAGTTCCGTTCCAGGATACCGTGTTATTGCCCAGTATATTGCTGCTGGAAGAGTCAAGGCGCATGCCGAATCCTGCACCCGAACCTGAGTTATTGAGAATGAAAGAAGTGTTTTCACTGGAAATGCTTGAGTTTTCGCTGGAAGCGTTTAAGATAGTGCCAGTGTAACTGGTAAAAATCCGGTTATTTTCAATATTACAGTAGTTAACCCCATTAAGATGAATTCCTGCATTTGGGAAATCTACAGGTCCATCTATATTCAGCCCGCGGATTGTAACCCCATCCGCAATAATATAGAAGATATCATCAAGACTGCTGGCTGCCCTGACAACCGTATCCTCACTGCTGGCAGATTCGGAGGTAAGAGTAACGTTTGTTACGTATACATCAACGTTCTCTTCATAGATCCCCGGGAAAATAAGGATTGTGTCCCCATTAGACGCATTGTCTATTGCAGCCTGGATCGAGGTAAAATCCGCAGCCTCTCCTGTACTGTTATTTACGGTAAACGTTACCGGTTTTAACTCTTTGAGAGGTAGATGATCTATAAACTGGTTACCGTCAATACTATACTGGGAATCAAGAATTCCGTCAAGATCAGCGTCCCGGACTTCTACAGGATATAAAGGACCATCAGGTCTTGCCCAGACATTCCCCCCGAGGTAAGGCCCGCCAGCTATGTTAGTACCCTCGGTTTTAGTAGCGTTCCAGATATTTGTGTCCGAAATCGTTTCGGATTTTACGTTTACTGTATTATTGAAATAGTTATTGTAAATCAGATTGTCTGAAGTCTCGTAGATATGTATCCCCAGTTCCTCATTGAGAATTACAGTATTATTCGTCAGGATATTGCCGTTTGATTCACCTGTGAGAGAAATACCTCCTATATTTTCTGATATTACATTATTCTCAAGGATATTATTGGGGGAATCAAAAAGTGAAATTCCGTTACTGCAATTTGAGATTGAATTATTGCTCAAATTGTTGTACCAGCTGCCACCAAGGCTGATACCGTCAGTGCAGTCTGAAATTTCATTATTATCAAGCACATTGCGTGAACTTATCATGTATAGATCGATACCGCAGCTATTATTGGACAGTTTATTGTTTTCAATACGGCAGTCAATAACCCCGAAAAAATGAATCCCGGCAGAATCGGATCCATCTATATTAAAACCTTTAATGCTTACACCGTTTGCCCATATACTGAAAATATCCTGAGAGCTATCGGCTGCCCGAACTATGGTATCGGATGAATTCCCTGATTCGGAAACAATAGATACGCCTTTGGTAATTGCGATATTCTCCTCATAAACACCGGGTTTGACAACTATTTCATCACCTGGATTTGCAGCATCTACTGCAGCCTGGATAGAAGTGAAATTTGCAATCTGACCATTGCTGTTACCTACAGAAATCACAGTAGCCGCTGCACTTCCTGCAGACATCAGGTGAAGCGCAAGAGCTACTATAAGAATAATTCTGGATATTTCTTTTACTTGCTTCATGGTAAACCCCGTCTTAAAATTTTAGATAAAGTATCGACGTTTTATTTCTGTACCCATTCTTGAGTTAATAACCGGATATGGAGAATTTATGTGAAGTATTACAGGATATCCCGGAACCCGAAGGATTTGATATTGGATCGATCAGGTAGGTCATATCATTTGACCGATCAATTAGATTGGATCGTGCTGAACTGCTTACAGTTACCTGTAAACTCCAGGCTTTGAGGTCAGTCCTTAAAAATAAGATGAAAACAAACCAGACACTCAAAATAATTTTTTCACTTTCGCCCCAATCCGGTTTATTATCCCGGCAATGCAGTCGCTCTTAAAGCATTCAACGACAGCGTTTTTTGTCAGGAACCCCATAAATCTTGGAAATGTAGACATAAGTAAAAAAATTTTAATGTTATATAAGATTAACTGAGAAGATAAAACTGAGTGTTTAGGTGACAAACTTTGAAGGGTAAAATTTTTATTTTTATAATAAAACGGGGAAAATTAAAATAGAATAATGAGAATATAAATAGGTAGTGGGGGATTAGTTTGAGGAGAATTTTACTTCTTTTTATGTTCGTCCTGGTTCTTATAGTCCAGTCCCTGGACATGCAATGTTACATCGGGACAGAAAACAAGAGTTCTGTAGCGAAAGACCCGTCAGAAAGCATAAAAGAGGTAAAAATAAAACAAAACGATAGCAGGGAAGTTTATAGGGACGGAATTGTTGATAACTTTGATAATTTTACAAATCCAGGATTTCCGACCGAACATAGCAGGTTTCATTTCCACTATAGACCACCCCGAATTATTGAAGCATACTCAAGCTGAAGCTAGTGGTCGATCAAATATAGAAAAGCCAACCGAAAATTATACTCATAACCTGCATTTTTTATCTACAGGCGGTTTTTAATCTAATATTTATGCTCTCTTATCTGCATTCTGTGCTTTTTACAAATGAATCATTTTATGATAAATGGTAGGTTTATACAGTCCTCTAACCCATTAAGACCTGATAAACTCTTTTTTACTTAGGTTAACATTGAATTAGTTTTCGGGAAAAATCAATAAGAATCAATTTATAGAATTATCATTATATTAAAAATAAGATTATAGTCGGTATAATAATTCTAGAATATCTTTGAATTGATTTTTACGGGGGTTTTCAAACGATATTCATATATTTTATGGTGAGGGGAAAGCTGGGGATATCCAGAAGAATTTGCCGCACGGAGTTATCAAGTATAACTCGCTAAAGAAGGTTTTTGAGGTGAGAATCTGAAGGCGATAAGGATTCATGAGTTTGGGGGACCCGATGTTCTGAAGTATGAGAATATCCCGGAGCCGCAGCTAGGGCCCGGGGAAATCCGGATTCGAGTTATTGCAGCCGGAGTTAACCCGATAGATTGGAAGATCCGTGGCGGGTATATACTTGAGTTGCCCTTGCCGACAATTATGGGGCTGGATGTTGCGGGCGTTGTGGAAGCTGCAGGGCATGGGGAAACTTTCTTCAAGCCTGGAGATGAGGTTTTCGCTAAAGTTTCCATCGGGCAGGGAGGATATGCCGAATATACGGTTGTCAGTTCTAACCAGGTAGCGCGAAAACCCGGAAGTATCGGGTTTATTGAAAGTGCTGCCATTCCTACTGCCGGCCTGGCTGCGTGGCAGTCAATTTTTGATATTGCAGGTCTTGAGAGCGGACAGACCATACTTATTCACGGCGCTGCAGGCGGGGTCGGAACCTTTGCAGTCCAGTTCGCCAAATGGAAGGGGGCATATGTTATCGGCACCGCATCAAGTAAAAATGCCGGGTTTTTGAAGAGCATAGGCTCTGATGAGGTGATCGACTACAGAAACCAGCGGTTTGAGGAGATTGTGAACAACCTGGACGTAGTGCTGGATACAATAGGAGAAGATACATTCGAAAGGTCATGGGGAGTACTGAAACCCGGCGGATTCCTGGTTTCGACTGTAGCCAGCATTCCCGAGGGTGCCCCGCAAAGATACGGAGTACGTGCAAAAACCCTCATGACGCAAGCTGACGGAAGAGAACTCGCTCAGATCGCAGCCATAATAGACGAACAAAAAATCAAGCCAATAGTAACGACCGTGCTTCCTCTGACGGATGCCCGAAAAGCGCATGAAATGAGTGAAAGCCGCCATGCCCGCGGGAAGATTGTCCTGCGCGTTGCAGAGGATCCCAGGTAAGCCCTTAGCCTGCCTGTAAGCACTGTGGGGGTACGGGGGAAAGTCTGGCATTGAAATCGAGACTAAATCCAGCCCTGCAACCTCTACCTACCTGCCTGTAAAGCTAAGTTCCTGACAGAGTAAGAAAAAGAAGCCATACGGAACAAGTGTGGATAGAAGTGATCGATACGGATTGCCCAAACGCTTAAACTGCTGCGAGGGGAAAAAATGACAGAACAGCCAAAAAAGTCCAGAAGTCTTTTCCCACTTTATATATTAATTGTCCTGTTTTACATGATTGTCGCATTTCAGGTGGGTGAAGATTATGTCCTCCTGGAATCCATTTCTCACGAATCGGATTTTGAGGTCAATCTCAATGAAGGCGTTAATTATAAACTCTGGATAGATAGTCCTAATGGCCCTGATAAAATAAATGTGACAATAAGCAGAGGTTCCTATACTGCCTTTGAAAACACATTTGTATTGACAGAATCCGGAAAAAGTTATACTCCTCACAATCCTGAGTTTATAGTGAAGGAAAATGGAACTTATCATGTGCATGCCAAACCGCTAAGCTCCGGAACGGTCTATCTGGAGATTGAAGAGTATGCAAATCCAGATAGTAATAATTAAAATTTTCCGGGTTAAATAATGACAGTGTTTTTGAATCTTCCACTGACGACTGTCTTTTATTTATTAATTTTCGATCAGATCGCGTGCCGGCAATCGAAAATATGATGAATTTAATATTTGACTAATATTTGACGAGATGCTTTTCCATCACAAAATTAATCAAAATTTGACCTTTACGCTCAATGCTTTGTTGCTTAACTACCTGAAAACCGCGTTTTTCAAAAAAGGGTCTTGCTGTAATTGATGCTTCTGTAGTAATAACCTTAATACCTTGCCGCCGCGCATATTTTTCTAATTCATTTGTAATTATAGTTGCTACTCCCTGTCCCTGGAAATCCTTATGCACAAAAAGCCGGTCGAAATGTCCTGTCTCATCTAAATTTCCAAAACCGACAATAATACCATTACTTTCGACTACAACCGTATGGGTACTGGAAAGTGACTTATTCCACCTAACAACATCAATTTCCTCCGGTGCCCAGATGTCAAGTTGTGCCGAATTATAATCCTTCAAATTAATTGTATGGACTGTATCATAAAATAGCTTAACTATTTCTTTACAATCCTGTGGTTTATAGGGTCTGACTATTTTCCGCATTTAAGAAGTCTCCCTGGACCATCCATGTAATATGTATGATAATTCCGAATACAGGACTGAGAATTGTGAGTTAAAGAAAACAATAGCCGACTCAAACCGTATAATGATCAGCCCATGAAGTTTTTATAAAACCGGTTTCAATAAACTTAATATACCTATTAATACTATTTTTATTTAAATATAATTATTTTTAGTATTGCTGCGAATTCCGGACTGGAAGATGGACTGCTTAAAACATTTCACTATTAGACTAAAAACCAGGACAGCTCCAGAGCGAGAATTCGGTTCAGTTTCGTGAAAAGACCTTGATTGGCTTGAATAATGCAAAAAGCTCATCCAGATTGTTGTGAGTTAGTAAATTGTGAGTTAGCTTAAAAGCCCAGGAATATAATCCGATAAAACCGGAGGGTTATAATGGATAAAACCGATAATGTCAGAACGAAACGGATTGGATCGAATCTAGAGCATTTTAATCTCAGTCCGGACCAGGCTTCCGATACCAGCGTGGATTTTCCAGAAGAAGTCAGAGACTATAATTACCGCTCAACCGATTTCAGAAATATCTGGGAATACCTGGAATTACTGTTTTCTATGCTGGTAGAGTCCTTTAAAGGGAGATACCCGTTTCCGAAGAGAACAGCAATAGTGCTGACACTTGCTTTTCTGTATCTTATAAGTCCGATTGACATTGCTCCAGATATTCTTCCTGTAGTCGGATTAGTGGATGATGTCGCTGTGCTTGCTTTTGCAGCCAGCCTCATTAGAGGTGACCTGGAAAATTATAAAGCCTGGAAAATGAATCACTGATAACAATATCGAAATTGAAGATAAAAACAAACTGTAAAGGTAGGAAAAGGAAAGACAAAGTTTTTTATTAAACTTCTCTTTTGTCTGGCTCAAATTCTCATAATGCACCGCTTTACTGAAGTTATTTATCTTCAGGAATAAGCAGTTAAGAGTTTTTTATTAATCAGAATAAGTAGGGAGGTGTATTTAATGATTAAATCATGTCTAGAGGCGTATAATTTGTATGCATTTTCACTGCTTGAGGAAGAAATATATTCAGGTTATTCCTGCTAACTCTGAAGCATTCTCAAGGTGATCTGTGCCGGAATCACTGCATATTCTGGCTTTCTGGAAATTTTCAGCTCCCCCAGTCCCATTTTTCGCTTCATTTGCTCCCTGCAGCAAAAACTGACCTGCAGAGTTATAGTCCTGAAGAGCCGCCCTCCATTCTTTCTGCGCACCCTGGAGTTTGGAAGATACTGTATATTGATTATTCTCCTGAATAGCAGTCTGAGTATCATTTACTATATTCTGTGCATACACCGCAAGCGTGGTGTAATCAGAATTGTTTGCAGCATCGGACACCCCGTCCAGATCGGCTTTAAGTATCTTCAAATGCTTCTGGACGTTAGCTCCCCATGTAATATCCTGGTAGGCTGACTTGAGGGGGTTTTGAGGGGAATTCGATTGAGCCTGAGAAGCATTTACATCACTTTGTGATCCGGCAAAAGCTCCGACAACGAGTGCAAATAGTAAAACAAAAAATGTAAAGTAGATGTATTTTTTCATATACACGCCCCTAAACTTTCTTTTCGGACTATATAAATTTAGAGGAGATGTATTATAAGATTTCTGTGATAGGTTCTATGTTTTTATATAAAGTATGGAAAAAATTGTTTTGAAAAGGTATGTATAATTAAGAATTTTAGATCAGAGGTAAGCTTGTATTGAACACTTTTTACTCATAATTCCACCTAAGCATAACTCAAATTATTCGATCAAAATTCTCCAATTGCGCTGTAGGTTAGAATTATTAGAATTACTGAAGGATAAAATGTTAAACTTCACTATTAATATAAACTAAAACTGCGGACGCAAAAAAGGTCTGTAGTGGGCGAAAAGAGGAGAACTATTTCTTTTTAAATCTCTCCCCTAATTTCTCTCTTATAACGGGCGATATGAGGTCTGATAATACCCCATAAAAAACACTGCTAACTATTCCAAGAACAAATCCCTGAACACCGTTAATTAATTCATTAATGCTAATATAGGTTCTATGGATTAATCCAATAACACTATCGAGATATTCACGGATAGGGCTATACTTTGGGACCTGTGGGGGAGAACCTATAAACTGCCCCAGGGCAGAAGGCATATCTCCTACAGGCACAGTATCTATGATACTGTTTGTTTTTGTATCAATTATGGAGACAGTGCTACTGTTACTGTTTGCTACATATAACTTTGTTCCATCTTTATTGACTGAGACCCCACAAGGGCATTTATCTACAGTCACATTGGCTATGATACTGTTTGTTGCCGTGTCAATTACAGAAACCGTGCCACTGGGAGTATCAGAAATCCCTTTGATAGTTCTTTTATGATTCGCAACATATACTCTTGATCCATCAGGACTAACTGCAACTCCGAAGGGAGATAAGTCCAGGCTTTCCGTGGCAGTACCTGTATTGATTACTGTGACATTATTCATAGCTGTATCAATCATAGAGATTTTACCGCTATTAATGTGCGTTACGTATACTGTTTTTCCATCCGGTGCAATTGCAACTCCATAAGGATTCGGTCCTACTGACACAGGTTTTAAAACAGTGCGGGTTGCAGTATCAATTACTGACACGGTACCGCTGCCCAGGTTAGCAACATACACTCTTGTTCCGTTTTTGTTGACAGCCACTCCTATAGGGTTGGTTTCTACACCCAGATGGTATTTGGCTTCGTTTGTGGCTGTATCAATTATAGATATGCTGTCGCTGTGATAATTTGCCACGTATACAGTTTTTCCATCTTTGGTGACTGCAATCCCTATAGGGTTATCGCCAACCTGCACTTTGCCTGTGATCCTGTTGGTTGCTGTGTCAATTACAGAGACAGTATCGAGGTTACTATTCGTCACATATACCTTCGTTCCATCAGGTGAGATTGCAACTCCCTCCGGATCGTCCCCGATATCCAGGCTGTATTCAACTTTGTTCGTGGTTGTGTTAATTATAGATAAGTTGTCACTTCTTCCGTTTGGTATATATGCATACTCAGTATAGGAATCTACAGGTGTAGTAGATGTTAACTCATTATATGAAAAAAGAAGTAAGAGTGAGAGAAAGGTTATAGAAGCTAAAAGAAGTAAGTATGCTTTTACCCTCCTTTTCATTTACCTTCAACCCGTTAAATTATAAAACACGGCTCACTGGATTTTCCAGGAGTTATTAGCAGGATTCATATGTCTGAGGTTCAACATCGTACAATAAAACCCGGATTTAAGTACATTTTGAACAGCTAATGTCAAATTTTATTTTTTTTCTGTTCAATTGCCTAATCCAGATAACCATGTTTATAACAGTGGAATATATACATATAGATATATAAAGCTGAAAGAAATAGCTCTTCTGATTGTACAAGATTTGATTACATCTTCTTTTGAACTCATTCATATTCTAAAAGCAGTAATTAAAACCTCTACAGAATCTGAGAGTATTTGTTCCGAAGATTTTTAGATAATTTTTTGACAATTCTCTTTCAATCCTGACCAGAGTAAGCAAACTCTTAGTTTAAGAAAACTCTACAAGAATATTGATTTTTCAAATAGAATGCCCAAAATGTAAACTCATTCCCAGAACTTCTTCGTCTTCACATAATTCCTTTCCGCAACCAGAATATCCCTGTAAAACGCCTCTTCGTCCACCCTCATCTTCTCAATCACCCTTGATGCTGTTTCAGGACCTATTCCCCGGCTGGCAAGTGCAATAACCGCTTTCTTCCCCTGGGAGCGGACTATGCTTGCGTTTCTGTAGACGCGCTGTATCCGCTTCTTTTCTTCGGGGGTGACTTTGACGTTTTTTGCCTGCTTTTTGACGAGGTTGATTTCCTCTTCTTCCCAGGGTTTGAGGGCTGCAATCATCCGGGATTCGCAAACCGGGCAGACAATCTCTTCAGGGACGCTTTTGACCTGACGGCGGGAAGTCCATTTCTTGCAGTTCGTACATAATAGAATGATCCGGTCGTTCATAATGCGTTCCTTGAGGGCGAGGACGATTGAGCGGTCGGCTTTCTCCGGGGCGACAAGGTCTTTTTTCATGGCAAAGCCGGCTGAACCGATCGGAGTCGGAGGGGAGACTTCGACTGAGATTTCGCCGGCTGCAAGTTTTGTAAGGACTTCTTTTGCCCTGGGGACGTCCAGGAGGTCGTGGAAGATTTCCCGGATTACCTCATCATACATAGAAGAGCCCTGGTAGATCTCAAGGAGTTTTTTCATGCTGATCCGGTCGTAGTCGATGTCCCGTGAGAGGGCTCCGAATTTCCGGGCGACATGGACCATTTTCCACTTCATGAGGGTTGTGTTTTTCAGGGTCATTTCTATGATCGGCTCGACGTGTTCGGGGCGGAGGGAGAGCAGCATGTCCCGGATCTGGACAGGGCCTACCCGCCGGGGAAGAGTTAACCTTATCCTGTAGGGGTCGACTTCCTGGGCTACACTGCTGCCGAAACGGGCTGAAAGGAGTGAGGTAAGGACTCGCGCAAGGGTGCCGTTTGTATTATGGCCGAAGCAGGCGTTCAGGGTTACAGCATCGCCTTCGTCTTCGATCACGATTGTGTCTGCGTCAGGCAGGGGGAAACCTCCTTCGATATGATCGCGCACCAGGCGGATCACTTCAAACACGGCATTCTTTGCCACGGGATATTTTGCCTGGAGCTTTTCGGCAATAGCTTCGTCGCCAGGTTCGGTGCGGATAAAGGCTGCAATTTCCGCCCTGAGCTTTCCTACGTCCTGGGCTACCTCAAAAGGTACAGGGATCTCTTCACCGGTCCAGCTCGGTACTTCGCCCATGCCTTCCACAGGCTCGACTTTTATCCTGTCCCTCCCCTGCTCGCGGTCAGGCATCTCAACGACCCGCCACATGTAACCCTTCGTTATGAAAACGGCACCAGGTTCCGCAAAGTTCACGACAAAAGCTTCGTCCAGCACACCGACCGATTTTCCGCTCACAATGTCGTAGATTTCATATTTTTTCTCGTCCGGGATCATGGAAAGGTTCTCGTAATAGTATTCCCAGCTTTTCCTGCGCCTCTTGAGTACGCTTGAACCCTTCTCATACCAGACCAGCCTATAATCCCCTATCTGGTCCACGACCCTCTGTAATTCTTCAACTTGCAGATCCCGGAATGGATAGGTTCGCCTGAGAATTTTGAGAATCTTATCGATTCCGACCTCCCCGAAATCCATAACCATGCCTGCAAGCTGGTTTGCTACGACATCAAGGGATTTTACGTGCGGGGATACCTCTTCAACCCTGCCTTCCAGTGCAGCTTTTGTAATTGCCATACTTTCTGCAGTATCATCCGTTTCCATTGAAATGATAGTACCCCGTGAGATCGCATGCAACTTATGCCCTGCTCTTCCTACCCGCTGGAGCAGCCTTGAGACCTGGCGCGGAGATCCGTACTGAACCACCCGGTCAACATTTCCTATATCTATACCCAATTCCATTGACGAGGTGCAGATCAGCCCTCTCAGAGCTCCGGACTTGAAAGCTTCCTCAGCTTCAACACGGGCTTCAAATGAGAGCGAACCATGATGCACCCCTATGGATGCTCCAAGCTTCCTGAAGCCGGCAGCGAGAGCCTCGGCACTCTGCCGCGTATTTACAAAAACCAGGCTGGACTGGCTATCTTCGACAATTTTCCTGATGCAGAGCAGGTGAGAGGCAAACTCGGGCTCACAGCCCACCTTATTCGCAATTTCCAGGACCTCTTTTTCCCGCAGCTTTCCCCCTTCTGAAATCTGAGGATTGACCACGTCAAACTCAAGCAATTTAAGCAGGGCTACTTCAATTACAGTGAAGTCCCTCCCGTTACCTGCCAGGAATTTTGCAATTTCCCAGGGGTTCCCGACTGTTGCAGAAAGCCCGATTCTCTGGAATTCCCCGGAAATTTCCACAAGCCTTTCAAGCCCTACAGCGAGCTGGGCTCCTCGTTTCGAACCTGCAAGCTCATGGATTTCATCTACCACAACATGGGTCACGGTTTCGAGGTTTTGCCGCAGGCGGGAGCCGGTAAACATTGCCTGTAGAGTTTCAGGGGTCGTGATCAGCACATCAGGAGGGTTTCTCGACTGGCGCTGCCTTTCACTTTGCGGAGTGTCCCCGTGCCGGACCTGGACTTTGATATCGAGCAATTTCCCGAGAATCTCAATTCGGGAAAGCATGTCCCTGTTAAGAGCCCTCAGGGGAGTTATGTAAAGGGCAGAGATTCCCCTTCTGGCTTCGGATTTCTTTTTCAGGATGCTGTTAAAAACAGGCAGCACGGCTGACTCCGTCTTGCCTGAGCCTGTAGGAGCAATTAAAAAGGTGTGCTTTCCGTCCATTATATGGGGAAAAGCCCTTTCCTGGGGTTCTGTGGGTTTCGTAAAACCAAGGGTTTTAAGGGCTTCCTGAATCTTGGGATGGAAGGAATTGAAGCTGTTGTGAAATGTCATATTTTTTGCAATCGGTTTTTGGTTAGTAATCGTTTTTTGTTTAAGATGTACAATTGTTGTGTTAGTAGCACCGGTATAAATATTTCTATGCAAGCGTGAGAATAAAGCGAATGAGACAAATCGAAAAAACAAGGAGAAGAGTGTAAGAAAAATGTAAAAATTAGTATGGGTATTAAAATATATAAATTAATCCATATTAAAATAAAGAGTAAAGATATGGAAATTTAAAACTTGAAAGAAGTCAAAGGTAGAGGTTACAACGTTTCTCTTGAAAGTACGTCGTATATATAAATTTTGAATACAAAATACATTTAGATAATTTATTAGAGTTCCCAAAAAATACATTTTATATTTGATAAGACGACAGATTGTATTTGATGAAAGGACAGATTGTGTTTAATAAGAAGACAGATTGTGTTTAATAAGAAGACAGATTGTATTTGATAAGAGACAGATTGTATTTCATATGAGGGCAGGTTAAAGTTTTAAAAATGCCAAATTTGTTAAAAAAGCGTATAATCTTCTTTAGGGATAGTTATAGAAACCTCCGCTTATTTCACTAAACAGAGATTCCAAATAGAGATTGTTATCCAATCAATAAACAGTGCACTATTTACCGCCAGGGCTGGGAAAGGCCTTCCTGTAACTATGCCGCATTAAAATCCGGAATTATTCATCCTGAAAAGTTAGCCGGTAACCCGATTTTGGTAGCACTGCCCTTAAATGCATTATCCGGTTTTTCCATTTCATTCGGACCGTTTATGGGCAGCTCAAATATGAAAGATGAACCTTTTCCCTGAACACTTGTAAACCATACTCTGCCCTTATGCATATCAACAAACTTTTTTACCAGAGCAAGCCCAAGGCCAGTACCTCCGTACTGCCGGTTCATGCCCGAATCAATCTGTTTGAAAGGCTCAAAGAGGTATTTCTGGTCTTCAGAAGATATACCTATTCCCGTATCTGTGACCGAAAATATAACTCTGTTTCCGCTCTTTTTACAGTAGACAGAGACTTTGCCTCTTTCCGGGGTAAACTTAACAGCATTGCTTACGAGGTTATAGAGGATCTGGATAAGGCGGCTTCTATCTACCTGAATGTATCCAAGATCCGGATCGATCTTAAATTCCATTTCAAGGTTTTTAGCCTGAGCAAGGGGCGAGATAGTGGATTTCACCTCATCGAAAACCAGGCCAATAGAAAATTCACTGAGGTTAAGCTCCATCTTTCCGGCTTCTACTTTTGAGAGGTCAAGAATATCGTTTATAAGTTCAAGGAGATGCTTTCCGCTGACAGAGATGTTATTAACATATCTCAGCTGTTTTCCATTGAGGTCCCCAAAAATTTTTTCAAGCAGGATATCCGAAAAACCAATGATGGAGTTAAGAGGCGTCCTCAGCTCATGACTCATATTGGCAAGGAATTCACTTTTTGCCCGGCTGGCGCTCTCTGCAGCAAACTTTGCCTGAAGCAGTTTCTTTTCAGTTCTTTTACTCTCGGACAGGTCAATGAAACATTCAACAAAATATTCTTTATCATCTATTGTTACCGGAACCACACTTTTAAGGATCGGGATGATTTCCTTTTGAGCATTGATTATTGTTTTTTCTGAATTATCCACACTCAGTCCAAGATCACTGATAGGACATTTTCCGACCTGTGCAGGACAGATAAACTGGTGACATATATTTCCGACAATCTCTTCTTTTGATCTCCCGATCGTTTTAATTGCAACGGGATTTACATCAATTATTTTGTGGCTCGAGGCTTCAAGCAACAATACCCCGCAAAGGCTTTTTTTCAGTAAAGCACTCAATATCTCTCTTTCTTTTCGCACCAGACGTTCTGATTCTTTACGTGAAGTTATGTCCCGGGCGATTAGCAGGATAGTTTTTCCTCGGTCACCCATGGCTAAGGAATTAACCTCTACGTCGAGGATAGTATTGTCTGACCTTTTGATCTTCGTCTCAAAAAACGCCGATCTGTTCTCCAGAGTTACGTTCAATTCATTCTGGAAGCCGGGAAGAGACTCTTCGGTAAATAAAGAGAGAAGGGAGATGTTTTCAAGATTAGCCTTATCATATCCGAGAAGTTTACAGCCTTTAGGGTTAACTTCCAGAATACGCTCCTCCTTTATTATGAAAATCGCATCATTGGACTGCTCAAATAGAGCCCTGTATATTTCATCTTCAGCCATTAGATTGCCCTCGGCCAGTTTACTCAAAAACGATATCTTCTCATTTTTATTTCAGGTTCATCATATAGAGGCACTTTTCCGGGATTGAAAGAGTTTAATTATGAGCATCATTGTATAAAACTTTATACTGTATAACTCATTATTACTTTTTATTATAAAAATTTATTGTTGAAGATAAGACCTGGTGAAAAAATGAAATAAAGAGAATTTGCAGGATAATAAGGTAAATAACGATATAAAAAGATGGAGGGCCGAATCAAGTTCTATGCTGCCCGAGGGAGATGCTTCAGGCTTCTCCGGAATAAAAAAGAAGGGGGTTTTCCCCCGGTTGGCCCGTCCGCTAAGCAGGGCAAATTCGGACCTGCAAAATAAAATTAAGTTTGAAATAAGTCAGTCTTCCCTTTTCATCTGCGGGAAGAGAATTACTTCTTTTATGGATTCCAGACCCGCAAGAAGCATGGTGAGGCGGTCAATTCCGAGTCCCATGCCGCCTGTTGGGGGCAAGCCGTATCCGAGAGCGTTTATGAAATCGTAATCAACGGTCTGGGCTTCAAGGTCTCCGAGCTTTCGTTTCTTATCCTGTTCCTCGAACCTCTTTTCCTGCTCAAGCGGGTCATTTAATTCGGAATAGCCATTTGCCAGTTCCCAACCGTTCAGGAAGAGCTCGAATCTCTCGACAAAACCTTCTTTTGACCTGTGGTTTTTAGCAAGCGGAGAATTTTCCACAGGGAAATCGTATATGAAAGTCGGGTTAATCAGTTTGTCCTCCACCAGGCCTTCAAAGAGCAGGGCAAGGAATTCCCCGTAAGTCTTTGCCTTTTCATAATCTTCGATCCTGTTTTCGATTGCGATTTGCCTCAATTCCTCAAGCGAGTGTGCAAAAACGTCGAGCCCGGCGTACTCTTTTAAGGCATCTTCCATGGAAATTCTCTTCCAGGGGGAACGAAGATTGATAGTATTTTCTCCCATTTTGACCTCATAGCCGCCAGTCAGCTTGAACACGAGTTCCGAGATCAGGCATTCGGTTAAGTCCATCATATCATTGTAATCCCTGTAAGCTTCATAGACCTCGATCATAGTAAACTCGGGATTATGGGTTGTGTCAATGTCTTCGTTCCTGAAATTCTTGCAAATCTCAAAGACTTTCTCATACCCTCCGACAACAAGCCTCTTAAGGTAGAGTTCCGGGGCTATCCTGAGGAAGAGGTTTTGCCCCAGGCAGTTATGGAAAGTCATAAAAGGCCTTGCGTTTGCGCCTCCGTATACGGTCTGGAGCACCGGGGTTTCGAATTCCAGAAACTCCCTTTCCGTAAGGTACCGCCTGATCTCGGAGATGAGCTTGCTCCTCATGACAAAAATCTCTCGCTTCTCGGCGTTGACTATAAGGTCAAGATACCTTTTCCGGTACCTTGTTTCAATGTCTTTTAAGCCGTGGAACTTTTCCGGAAGGGCGCAGAGGGATTTTGAAAGCAGGGAGAATTCGGACACACTGATAGAGTTTTCACCCCTTTTCGTCCTGAAAAGTTCACCCTTAATGCCTATAATATCTCCCGAGTCGACCAGGTTTTTAAAAGTCTCGAAAGCGTCATCAGGAAGATCTCCTTTCCTTAAAGTAACCTGAATTCGGCCTCCCTGGTCCCCAAGATCGGCAAATATCATTTTTCCGAGCCTGCGAATATTATAAAGCCTTCCTGCGGTTTTTACAGTTAAACCCTCATTCTGTTCAAAGTCATCAAACTTTTTCAGAATTTCACAGATATCCCCATTCTTTTCGAACCTATATGGGTATGGGTTAAGTCCCTGGCTTTTGATACCGTTTAATTTTGCAATTTTTGAATCATCAAAAACCCTGCTTTTTAATAAGTTATCATCAGACAGAGTATCATTGCTGTCGGATGGAGGAATTTTATCCGACAGTTCCGTGTTATTAAGTTCTATGCTCATCGAATCAGTACATCCTTTTCAGGTGAATGCGAATAGATAAATTTGTGATCAACCGGCAAATCAGTGATCAATCAGGAGATCAATCAGTAAATCGTTAATTTCATTGGTGCCGATAAATAATCAATAAACAATCAACCAGGCATCAGTAAACGATCAATTAGTGACCAGCCAGCGATAAATCAATGAGTAAGTAAACTGGCATAAATGAATCAATAATCAATGAGTCAGCCAGGGCACCCACAAAAGAAAGTAATCTTCCGGAGGCTGTAAGTTACGTATTGCCCTGGCAGCTGAAAGCCAGAGGCTGACTTATCAGGAGTAATGACTGTTTATTACCCCTGTTCCTGGAATTTATTTTTTTCCATAGACCCACGCATCTTATATAAATATTGAGAAAAAGGGTTGCATCTAATAAAATTAGCCTGCAGCCGGGAAGAAAATGGTCTTACAGGTTATCGTAAAAATATTCTTTTTCTAATTCATAAACTTGGGATTAACTCATTACAGGATTCACAGTGTATTAACCACATGACTTTGATTACTTCCTCAAGATCCAGTAGAAGGCTAAGGTCTTTATTAATCTGGCTAAGTTCCTATATATTGTTGCCCAGCAGATAATTTAGAAATTACTTAAAGGCTTGTATCAAGTATGAAACATCAATTTCATAAAAAATGCAGATATGGTAGAAAAAACTTTACTGTAAAAAACCTCAAAAAATCGAAATTCTCCGCTGACATTCGATGAATTTATCAGTCAGCTCATACAGGTTTTTTAGAGTTCTTAGAATTCTTAGAGTTCCTGCCCCGAGTTCCTGCTCGAACTCCTGTATGCTGCAGTTTCCGGATATTCCTTAGTAGCCCCAGTCTTGTCCCGTCAAGCAAATATACCTGGGACGCCTCAAGCTCAATCCCACCTGAGGAAAAAGCCGGGCCAAGGAGATCTCCCTGAGCAGATTCGTTAAAAGGCACACCTCCACATAATTCATTAAAAGCCGGCATTATGAAGAGTTCAGGATCGCCCCACTGTGCGGGATCTTCGAAATCAAGATTTCCGAAACGGTCCTTCAGGATATCCGGATTGAACCTTGTCCTTATCCAGGCAGGCTCAACTATTGAGTAGCCGAGAGCATCCGTAAAACGGACGGCAGGATGGTTATGGGCCACAATGATATGTGAGGCAGCCAGCAGTTCAGGTGCAGGCCAGGTATGTCCATGAAAATAACCTACTCCATCGAGGACAGCCCCGCGTGTGGAATGTACCATGATATTCTTTTGCCTGTTAAAAAGGAACTCAATTCCTCCGTCATGGTTTCCGGGAATGAGATCAACATGTGTATGCCCTGCAAGTGTCTCAAGGAAGCGGGGAATTTCGTCTTTCTCCTGCCAGGAGACCTGAGGAACGTTGTGTTTTATGTCCCCCAGAAGTATTACTCTGTCAGGGGAGTTTGCCTGGATATAGCCCAGAATCCTATCCAGCCGGCTTTCCATCTGACTGGGCAAATTAATACCGCTCCTGTACAGGTCCCACTCTATCCCGAGGTGGATATCGGCAACTACCAGTGAAGTTTCGGTATTGGTCACAACGAGAGCAGGCTCTTCAATAATAGGTGTTATTTCGGGTGGCATAATCGATAAAAAGATTGTTTTTCAGAACTTTAAATTGCACATCAGACAGCAGCCTGAGACAGGCTCAATCTCAACACGTATAGATATAGAGTTTACGCTATATAAATAAAATAGAGGATATAAAAATGGAAATAGTAATAGAGGTCGAGTCTGGTTGAATAGACTTAAAGCATAAGGGTGGTATTAGTATTCAGTTTCTTTCATATCTGGAACTCCAGGCCATAACAACTCACTTAATACAAAAGATTTCAATTCATGTAAAAACAAAAAATATTATTAATCAGAAATGAAGTGAGGCAATAAAAAGAATATTTTTTAATCAGAAATTAGTTCCGGGAAGGAAAAAATAATCCCCGGAAAACCAATCAGGTTACAGTAAAAATTAAGACCCGATTTTACCTCTGATATCTCAGTACATCATCAATCGTATCCACGTATTCGATATCGATTCCCACCTCTTCCTCTATGTATTCCTCGGCATCTACGATTTCCGGTTCCCTCTCAGTAATAATAAACCCGCCGAAGTTTCTTTCTACCAGCTTATACGTAACAAGTTCACTGTTTTCTCTGGGAACCAGGAAGAGGGTTTTGCCCCCTGCTTTTGCAGCCTCGGCTTTTTCAACAACCCCACCAATCTCTCCGATACTACCTTCACTATCAATAGTACCTGTAAGAGTAATGCTATCATTCAATCTGGTGCTATTATCGACTGCGGAGATTGTAAGAAGGGCCATGAGGGCGCCTGCACTGGGACCATCGACCCCGCCTGGAACGTCTTCTTCAGCAGTTACACTAAAAATAACATCACTGCTTGACAGCGGATTTCCGGTCTCACTTTCGGCTACGAAAACCGCAGTATTTGCCGCGTCCTGGAAACCCACCCCCGTTAACGGGACTGTTTGAACGAGTACACGGCCTTTTCCAGGTCTGATCTCAACCGAGATCTCAAGCAAAGCTCCTTCCTCAGAGATGTTTTCCCTGATGAAGGGGCCTGACCTCTCCAGTTCAACTTTCTGGAAGACTGCAGGTCCCTGAAGGGTAGCAAAGCCCTCAATTCCTGCAGGACACGTTTGAGAACTGCTCTCAAGCTCAAAAATTCTTTCACGATAATACTCTAACTGAGAAGCGTAAGATTGAAGCGACTTATTATTCTGTTCTACCTGTCCCTTGAGGTTTTCGTTTTCCGTTTCAAGGGAATCTATGCGAGCCTGCATCTCCTTGACCTGCTCCTCTCCAAGGGAGGGCTGCTCCTCAAACAGGACAAAGTAAGCATTTGCAAAAAGTGAAACGACCAATAAAAAAGCAAGAAGTTTGGAACTCATGCCACCTACCACTTTTAACTGTTTTAGATCATATTATTTCTTCCTTCCGGAACCATGAAAAAGAACTACAAGAGCCATTATAAGGTAGACCTGCAGGATTTAACTGCAGACCCAATAAGTGAGTATATTGTCAGAAGGTCCTCCATCCGAACTCATGTATTTACATTAAAAAGGTTGTATAATTCTAGAACAGGGCTTCAGCCTTATTCTTCAGGGATTTCCTTTTCGGTCTTATCTCCTTTATCCTTCCATCTTAGCATTACTTTCAGATTATTCTCCTTTTCCGATTTGGTTATAACTGCTCTCCCATTCATAGTCAGAAGCAGGTTAAAAGTTAGCTCCACCTGAGATGGCCTGAACTCAGCAGGAGTTTCTTCCAGATTGTCCACAACTTTTTTAGAGATTTCTTTAATCATAAGCATCGCGTTATCAATCGATTCTGTAGATTTCTCTTCCAGAGCTCCCGGAGATACGAGCTTCAATGCTTTTACTGTACCTGGAGCATGCCCCAGTTCGGCTAAAATACCTCCAGCTTTTAAGGCATCCCTGCCGGAGTTATCAATAATCTTTTCATCAACAGTAACTTTGTCCAGAAATTGCCCCCCTATAGGCGATAAGGGCACGCATCAAAGAAAAAAGGAACGTGGCCCTGAGTAAGAATAGATTAACGTGAATAAAGTAGTATATGTTTGGATAAATAATTATTGACGTTTTAAGGACCTCAGTTAAAGAAGCTTATACAAGGGCTGTATCAACTTTCTTCAGCTTCCTTTAAATTCGGTCCTTCTTTCGTATCCTGCACGATATATCCCAGGGATTTTATTTTTTCCCGGATTGTATCCGAAACTGCCCAATCTCTCTTTTTCCTGGCGGCCTCACGTTCTTTAACCAATTTCATGACATCTTCGGGGATTTTCTTTTTTCCGGATTCGGCGAAAAGTCCCAGAGCATCCGAAAACTGCCTGTATAGGGAATGAAATTCTTCAAGAACCTGTCGGTTTTTCCCGGAGTCAAGATATTTATTGGCTGTACGTGAAAGTTCCCTGAAAACCGTTATGGCTTTTGGGGTATTGAAATCATCCTCAAGAGCTTCCCTGAACTGGGTCTCAAATTCAGGAAGGGCTCTAAGGACCTTATCGTCTTCGGGAAAAGCTCTATCTTCTGCACTTTCCAGGGCAAACTCAAGGTTCTCGAGTGTTTCTTTGAGCTTCATATAATTATTTTTAGCATTTTCTGCGAAGTCATCGGAATAGTCCAGTTTTTTACGATAGTGGACTGAAAGAAACATAAAACGGACGACCTCCCCACCGTACTTTTCTACGATCTCGGGCAGTGTGAAGATGTTTCCTTTGGACTTGCTCATCTTTTCCCCTTCAACTATCAGGTGTTCCCCGTGAATCCAGTCACATGCAAAAGGCTTTCCGGTTGCCCCTTCCGACTGCGCGATTTCATTCTCGTGATGGGGAAAGATGAGGTCAACTCCTCCCAGATGCATATCCAGCGTGGGCCCGAAGCTGTTCATAGCCATTACTGAGCATTCGATATGCCAGCCAGGACGGATTTTTCCCCACGGGCTTTCATAATAAATTCCCCTTTCAATTTCTTCAGGGGTTGAAGCTTTCAGGAGAGCGAAATCGCGGGGATTGTCTTTATCATACTCGTCCACGTCTACCGACGCGCCAACTATTATTTTGTCGAAATTAAGCTTTGAAAGCTTGCCGTAATCCGGGAATGCGGAGATTCGATAGTAGACCGACCCGCCCTTTTCGTAAGCCAGTCCCTTGTCTATCAATTTTTTTGCAAGCTCAATCATACTGCCAACATTTTCCGTGGCTCTCGGATACGCTGAAGCCCTTTTTATGTTCAGCATATCAAGACCCTTGAAGAATTCTGCCGTGTATTTATCCGTAAAATCTTTAAGTGACATTCCGGCTGCTTTTGAATCTCTGATGGTTTTGTCATCTATGTCGGTAATGTTCATTACAAGTTTTACTCTATATCCAAGGTACTCAAGAGTTCTCACAATGTTATCCGCCATCAGGAAAGTGCGATAATTGCCTATATGCGGCATACCGTAAACTGTAGGTCCGCAGGCGTAAATTGAGACTTCGCCTTCCTTTAAGGGTTTGAAAACCTCTTTCTTTCTCGTAAGGGTATTGTAAACCTGGAGCATCCGGAACACCTCTGGAGATTTAAGTACCTGAAATAATTACTAAAAATAAGACTAAGCTTATTTAATTTATTCGAACTCAATTTAAGAGTCATTCAAATCTATCTGTTCTTATCTAATTGGTCACAGATGCTTTATTTCTTTTGCCGCAAGCCTTTTACAAAAAGGCTTGAGCGAAAACTTTTTCAAAAAAAGTTTTATCAAAAACGCATGCTTTATCGAAAACGTCGCTATCGGCGTGATCGACCGGCGCAACGGTCGCAGTTCAACTGTTTCGGTTCAATCCGATCATGTTTTGGGTTTTGTGAAAATTTCTTTAAGCCTGGAGCAGGGATAGGTGTTCACAACGTCTTCTTTTTCGAGCCAGCCGCGCCGCGCCTGCCCGAGCCCGTAACGCATGAAGGAAAGGCCGGTGGTGGAATGGCTGTCGGTGGAGATGCAGAATTTAAGGTCAAAGGTCTTTGCTCGCAGGATGAGCTCGTCGTTGAGGTCAAGCCTTGAGGGCTGGCTGTTAATCTCAATAACTTTTCCGTTTGCAGCCGCAGCTTCAAAAACTTTCTCAAAATTAACGGCATAGGGTTCTCTTCTTCCGAGCAGCCTGCCCGAAGGATGTCCAAGAATATCAAGATACCTGTGTTCCAGAGCCGTGACAATCCTTTCGGTCATTTTTCTTTCAGGGGATGCAAAACCGGAATGTATAGACCCGACGACAACATCGAGTTCCCTGAGAATTTCGTCAGGATAGTCCAGGCTTCCGTCTTTCAGGATATCAACCTCGGAACCTTTAAGAATTTTTATCCTGAAACGTTTCGAGAGTTTGTCAATTTCTTCCCATTGGGCTTTTAGTTTTTCGATTTCCAGGCCATTGGCAACCTTCTGGGAACGCGAATGGTCGGTTACTGCGATATACTCATAACCAAGAGCCTCTGCTCTTCCTATCATGGTTTTAAGGCTGTCTTTTCCCTCACTGTAGGTTGTGTGCATATGGAGATCTCCCCTGAGATCCCCGGGCTCTATCAGCCTGGGCAGAGTATTTCTTGCAGCGGCTTTAATTTCTCCCCTGCTTTCCCGAAGTTCGGGAGGAATGTAGATAAGCCCAAGTCTATCATAAATCTCTTCTTCGCTATTGCCTGCTATCTGTTCTCCTGATTCCTTTAAATACAGCCCGTATTCCGAGAGTTTGTAACCGTTTTTAATGGCAATATTCCTGAGCTCTATATTGTGTTCCTTTGAGCCCGTGAAATACTGAAGAGCTGCCCCGTAGCTCTCAGGCGGGACTACTCTCAAGTCAATAGCAGTTCCTTCTCTCAGAATTACGCTGCTTTTTGTGCTGCCTTTTAAGATAACCTGATCAACGTCCGGAAGAGAGACAAAACAATTCATTACCTCTGGAGCCTCTTCTTTTTCGGCTTCTGCCAGGATGTCGATGTCCCCGATAGTTTCTTTCAACCTGCGAAGTGAGCCTGTGTAGATTATCTTCGAGAGATCGATTTTAGGGTTTGTGTCCTGACATAAGGCTTTTAAAGCGGATATAACCTCCTCTGCAAGTGGAAGCGCCTTCCCCAGAGCTATCCGGGCGTGACTTTTCTCATACTGCTCAATTGCTCTTGCCAGATTTTCTTCGCTTTTTTCTCCAAAGCCCTCAAGCCTTTTGAGTCTGTGGGCAGTAACTGCGTCTTTAAGGTCAGAGAGGGTTTTTATTCCAAGGGCATCGGTAAGTTTTTTCATTTTCTTTGCCCCAAGCCCCCGGATCTCAAGCAGTTCCGCAGCGCCCAAAGGGGCTTTTTCTTTAAGGTTTTCAAACTTCTCTACTTTGCCTGTTTCCAGATACTCGGCAATATGATCGGCAATGGACTCTCCAATACCCGGAATTTCGGTCAGTCCGGTTTTCCCTTTTCTGGCATAGATCGCTTCTATGTCCTCTCCGAGATTTTCTATCATCTGGGCTGCTTTCCGATAAGCCCGGGGTTTCCATTCAACCTGCTGGTATTCAAGAATATCGGCAGCCTCATAAAATAACTCGGCAACTTCGCGATTTTTCAATTACTCCCCCCGCCCTTTACATTTACTCTTTCCTGTATTTTCTGCATCCCTTCCTTCCCTTTCTGCGTAAATCCTTATACATCTTCGCCTTCCTTCAAGTTCCTGATCTCTTTAACTGTATTGACATCAAAGGGACCTTTGTCGTATCTTATGCGCAAAAAGCGAGGAAAGCGCAGAGCAAGCCCTGTATTTCCTTCCTCCTGTCCGGCGGTATGACCAGGGCTTTCCGTAATTTCCATACCAAGGACTTCAATAACAACAGCAGGCTCTACGAAAATATCCGGGAGCATTCTACTCTTTACAAACACGTTCTTCGGGATTTCAGTGAGAATATGTCCTGAGAGCAGGCTGTTGATTTCCTTTGCATTCTCTTCTGTAAATCCTGTACCTACTTTCGTAAAGGTTTCAAAACGCTGTTCTTCTTCGTTAAAAATTGCGCAGAGGAGGGCTCCAAATGAACCTTTTCTTTTTCCTCTCCCGTAATACATTCCTACAATTACAAGGTCAAAAGTCTCCCGCATCCCCTCGGCATATTCTTCTTTCCATTTGAGCCAGAACCAGCTCCTTTTTCCGGCTTCGTAGACCGAATTACTGCTCATGGATTTGATTATAACTCCTTCAAGCCTTTTTTCCAGAGTCTCGTTAAAAAAATCCTCGATCTCTTCAAGATTATCCGTAACAATTCTTCTAGCCAGGCGAAGAGCTTTTGATTCATTTACATGGTCTTCGAGAAAAGCCCTTCTTTTCGGATACGGTTCTTTCAGAAGGGAATTTCCTTCAAGATACAGGATATCGAAAAAGAACACGGCAACAGGGCAGATTTCAGTGTATTTTTGAACCTCATATTTTCTGCGCCTCTGCATCAGTCTCTGAAACGAATAAAATTCTCCGGTAGAATCATCGGCTTTCCTGCCTTCAAGGTATGCAATGATTTCTCCGTCAAGTACGGCTTTCTCCGCGCTGATGCCTTTCCTGACCGCCTCCACAAGATCAGGATACTGGGCAGTTATATCTTCAAGCCTTCGAGAGAAGGCTTTGATCTCGTCTCCGTCTTTATGAATCTGTACCCTTTCCCCATCATATTTTTCTTCGGCTGCTTTTCTTCCGGGAATTCTCTTCTCAAGCTCTTCGAAAGTTCCCACGCGCTGGGCAAGCATTGACCTGACAGGGCGCCCAGGCTTTATGGAAAAGCGTCCAATAGCTCCAGGACCGTATTCTTCAAGGGATTCTGCAAGCTCTCCAATATCAGTGCAGAGACTATAACTTTCCTTGATCTTTGCGGCGTACTTTTTATCCCCTGTAAAAGCAATAGAAAATGCCTCAAGCAAAAACTGGTCCCCAAATCCCAGCCTGAGCTTCCCGAGCACAATCCTGACTATATATTTTCCTTCTTCAGGACTGGCTCGCTGCAGAATACCGGAAAGCAGTCTGATTTTTTCTTCTATGCTTCCTTTTCCTGAAGCTGCTTTTATCTCTCTGAGCTTTTCGAATACTTCATCAATTGTCAGCAATTTTCCTTCTCCCCTGTTTAACTCGAAAGCTACATCGCCAAGGTCCCCTATCGTTGAGTATCTTTTTTTAACTTCTTCTTCGGAAATCTCATATGCCCCTGCAATAGCTTTTAAAGCAAGCTTATCCCCTACTCCCAGTGTCGTACTCTCAAAAGCAGGCCCTATGCTCCCGAGGAAAAGGTATGCACTGTCCTTTACTTCCTTTCCTTCAAGTTCCTAGAAAAAGTTGGCAATTTTCCTGACAATTTCCTTATGAGATGTTATCTTTTCAAGTTCATCAAAAAGCTCTGCAAGCTCTATAAACCGAGCCATTGCCCTCTCTCCGAAAAAAACGCTTTGAAATTTTTCTCTATTCTATTATTCCCTTCTAAGGTCTTTATCGCTTTGCACCCTCAAATTTCAGAAATAGAGTTTTTTTTCTCTTCTTGAAATAAAACAGCCATCTCTGCCGTTCTTCCTCATTACCGAAACCTTTAATATCTAAAAGATTCATGAGAAGAATACACAGCACTTCTTTACATCCTTATGCGACTGTGGTTTAGTGGCTATGACCTGAGCTTCCCAAGCTTAGAACCCGGGTTCGAATCCCGGCAGTCGCATTGAAAATCTCTTACTCTTTTCAATTAACTCTTTTTTAACCTCAAGCCAATTTTAAACTGGATTTTGTTTTAGATTTAATTCTATTTTATGATTTAATTCTATTTTGTGATTTAATTCTATTTTATGATTTAATTCTATTTTATAATAGTATACTTTTATATATCCCATGCCTGGCTATGCAAAAATTTTAAAAAGTTTTGAGAGAAAGTCTTCTGGAAACTCACTCTTCGGTTGATTTTCTATCTAAACATCCAACTGTATCTTTTATTTTATAGCTGCTACTCCGCATCTCACTCAGCATCTATATTTTCAGATTTGCTGATAACTCATTCTACTGAATTTATGTGTGAGCCAGTTCGTCAAGTGAAATCTTTTTCCTGTAGCCCATGCCCTGAAATATTGCAACGAGGTCTCCCTCATCATCGGTTATTTTCACAGTATATGTCGAGATTTTGGGGTTAATCGATGTTTCTTTTGCTTCGGCTACAAGAGTTTTCCCTGTTGCGGCTTTTACGAAAGAGATATTTGCATTGATGGCAACAACAACAGTGCCGTATGCATTTGATGCTGCGGCAAAAGTCAAATCCGCAAGCGTAAATAATGCACCTCCCTGAACGGTTTTCAGAGCATTGAAATGTTTTTCTTCTATATTCATGACAGCTTTTGCATACCCGGGCGAGACTTCCTGAATTTCTATTCCTGTCATTGCAGCGAATTTGTCGTTCTTGAAAAACTCTTTAATATTTTCCATGTGATAACTCCGATTATTGTCAGTAAAGTCGTGCTCTATTCTTCGTATTTTTAATTAAAGTTATGTTTTTCTTTTATCTGTAAATATATTCTTTAATTTTTTTAGCGCCAGAAGAGGTGCTGTTATTGCCCTGTAAGTTCTGCTGTTAAGGTCTTAAAACCGCAATAGGAGGTTTAAGGCTTCATTATGGTTTTTCATATATTACTAAATAATTTAGCGTGCCCGTAAGAGCCTAATAAGCAGGAGTTTTAGACTATATTTATGCAAGGCACAAAGAAAAGTGAAACAGGGGAAGAACCGCTGGAAGTTGCTATTCTCGATCTAAAAAGAGAGCCTGGAGATTCGTTTGAACTGGTTAGAATAGATACCAGTCGTGGCAGAATAGATTGCCATTATTACAGGGCAGAACAGGCAGATAAAGGAGTAATTATGGTAGGGGGAATTGGAGGGGGTTTTGATACTCCTGCCGAGAACCTGTATCCTCGTTTATGTGTCGATTTAAAAAAAGCCGGGATAAGTTCACTAAGGGTAAGCTTCAGGTATCCTACGGATCTGACCGAAGCTATAGTAGATGTGCTTGTAGGCCTTGGGTTTTTAAAAGCCGAGAATATCAGGGTCTTTGGCCTTATAGGGCATTCTTTTGGGGGTGCGGTTGTCGTTCAGGCTGCATTTAACGACATGGGTATAAAAACCGTAGTTACTCTCGCCACCCAGAGCCATGGCATCAGTCCGATCTCTCTCCTTCCTGCGAGCACGTCAGTATTTTTAATTCACGGTGAAGCGGACGAAACCTTACCTCCCAGCAGTTCGGTATATGCGTATAATCTGGCACATGAACCTAAAAAGATCAAAATCTACAAAAATGCGGGTCACGGCTTGAAAGAAGTATCAGATGAGGTTTACGCAGAAGTAAGAAACTGGATTATGGACAATTTAAAATAAGCATTAAATATAATTTTTCACCACAGTTTTTAAAGTGATGTTATTTAGTATGTGTTATCTCATGTATAATAAATATTTGACAGATCTTAACTTTTAAAATGCCCCCTAATTCTCAAAACCGGACTAGCCTCTATAATTGATAGAGATTAATTATTTATAAGCGGATTCTTTATTATTAATATAATTATATTAAATTATTTTTAAGTTTATGAGAAGACGCATATAGTCGACCCAGCGGTCGAACTCGTAACGGGGGTAAAGAATGAAATTGAAGCTGGTAATCTCTCTTTTAGCGCTATGCCTGGCACTGTCTATGGCATCCGTGCAGGCACAGGGTAATGCGATCGCAGATATGGACGAAATAGATGTAATCATGGCCGGAAATATTACTGAAACCATTACATGCAATATAACCGGAAACGCGGTTATGATCGAAGAAACGAATAATATGACCGGTAATATGACTGACAACATGACCGGTAACATGACCAATGGCATGGATAACATGACCGAAGATGCGGATAACATGTCCAACGGTATGGATAACATGACCGAAGGTATGGATAATATGACCGGTAATATGACCGAAGGTATGGATAATATGACCGGTAATATGACCGAAGGTATGGATAATATGACCGGTAACATGACCGAAGGCATGGAACTTGATGTGACTGGACGGATGATCCTGATCAGGGATATGGCCAATATGACTGAAAAAGCAGTTATGGTCGGAAGAATGGATGGTATGTCTGGAAGTGTGGTCATCTTCGGAAGGACAGAAAACATAACTGGCATGGAAAACATGACTGATAACATGACCGGAAATATGACCGGAAACATGACTGGAAACATGACTGATAACATGACCGGTGACATGACTGAAGGTATGGACAAGATGACTGTGGTCCTGATAGGAGATATGAGTGGAACCATCACGCTCAACCCGACCGAAGACATGGGCAACATGACTGATAACATGGACAACATGACTGTACGCATGGCTGGAAATATGACCGGAAGTGTTACAGGTGATATGACCAGACAGATAGTTATGATTAAAAACGTTGGTGGCATCAATGAGATGTCCGAAATAATGGGTAATATGACCGGAATGGTTGGGGATACAGGTGACCAACCCGCGGAGTGTAATCTTACCGGAAAGATGGTTATAATTAGTAATGTAGATTACATGGTCGGAACTGTAGATAAAATAGAAAAAGGTCTGACTGACCTGACCACAATGGATGGAGATAAGACTATGATCGGAGATATTACTGACATCTCCGAGATGGACGAAGGTACAGATGAAGACATGTATAACATAACCGGAAAGCTGGCTGTAATCAGGAGCATGGATGACACGATTTCAATCGTGACCAAAAACGTTACCTGTGATGTAAATCAAACTGCGACTGAAGTGGAAAGCATGACCTGAGATCAGGAACGTGATTTAAAGAATTCCGTAGTCATTGATTGGTAAAGACGTCAGTGCAGTAAAGTATGGATTTAGAAATATGTAATCGGCTGTCTTGATTTCACAGTTCGGTTTAAAAGTGGAGGCTGCAAGCTTATAGATGGTTTACAGTTCTCTACTTTTTCTAACTATTTCTGGCAACTGTATTTTTATCTACCTGTTCTTTAAATGTCTAAATCAGCTGTAAAGTGTTCTGATTCTCTTTTTACTAAATATTTGGGCCAGCGAGTTCCCAATCGAATCTAATAATTCTTAAATAATAAAGCTCTGAGAAATCACAGGGCAAAATCAGAACCATTTTTTAATAACGTAATAAAATTATGTTAAGTATACACTCTCAAGAAGCCTCCCAATTGTGAAAATAAAACTAGTTACTGTAGTTAATATAGATTAAGTATTTATAAACCGACCATTATTATTTATTTGTTTTATATTAAATTGAATTTTATTTTATTATATATATTTAATAATAAAATATATTTAATTAGTTCAATTAGCCTAATTCGTATATGGGGGGTAATCAATGAAAATAAAGTTAATAGTTTCTCTGCTAATACTCTGCCTTGCTTTTTCATTTGGATTAGCGCAGGCGCAAGAGGGAGAAAATAACACATCTTCACAGAGAAACTTAACCGCAGCAGATGAAATGTGTACACTTGAAAATGTAAATAAAACTATTAATATTAGCCAGGAAACCGGTGAGGATGTTAAATGGATTCTTCCGGGTCCGAGAAGCCTCGATCCTCAGATTTTCGGAACTCCTGAAATGCCACTGGGATTTGAACCGGAAATTGGTGTGCCAATAGAGAACAGGTCTGTGAGTGGGGATGAATTTACCACAACGTCGGTGCCAACGCCCTATTCTGATAATTTCTCGCGCATTAATGGTTCCTTCACCATGAATTTAACAGACAACACTCCTGTGGATGTAAATGAATCCGAAGATATGGCTGAAGCCGAGTTCAATTTCACGGACCCGACAGGAGAAATCAGGTACAGGGTTGTCCTGACAAATATTACTCGCGTTGGGCAGTTCCATCCGGTCTTTGGCGGTGTGGTTGTCGATGGCATCGCACATGGAAAGACTGGAATAGACACTCGTATGGAACCAACTTCTTATGCTTACGGAGCTGTATGGGGGGTAGGAGAACTTTACATAAATGATACTCTTGTCAGCGATAACAGGGTAATACATGCCATGGCAACCGAACGTATCAGGAATCCTGATCAGCAGGGATACAGGCTGCTCTTTGATAACGAACTGCCTCACAGGGGCATACAGGCTCATCTCGTGCTGCCTGAGAAGGTGATGGCTGACAATGGAACAATGCAGGAACAGCCAGTGCCTACCAACTACAGTCTGCCAGACGGAGAAAACCAGACTTTTATCCATGTAGCGTTTGACGATCCCCAGCTTGAAGGGCTTGAGATCCTCGATTTCGACAACGCGACAACAACCGTGGACAACAGGACTGATATGGATAACATGACTGGCATGGATAACATGACCGGTAATATGACCCAGGAACAGGCTGGAAATTTGACCCAGACCCAGACCACAAACTTAACCCAAATCCAGACTGCAAACCTTACTCAGACCCAGACTGCTAACTTAACCGAAACACAGACTGGAGATATGACCAATAATGTGTCTGGAACCACGGACAATGTTACTGGCATGGATAACATGACTGGCATGGACAATGTTACTGGCATGGATAACAGGACTGGTATGGGCAATGTGACCGGTATGGACAACAGGACTGACATGAAGACGTGTTATCTTGCCGTAGCCATAAAATGTTATATTCCTGAAACGATGGGCAATCTGACTGCCATGGATAACAGGACTGCCATGGATAACAGGACGGGTATGGACAACGTGACTGGCATGGACAATAGGACTGGTATGGACAACGTGACTGGCATGGACAATAGGACTGCCATGGATAACAGGACGGGTATGGAGAGATGTTATCTTCTCGGAGCCATGAGTTGTTATACGCCTGAAGCTTTGAATAATACGACAGCAATGGACAATATGACTGGAATGGATAACGGGACAGGCATGGATAACATGACCGAGACGAAAACCTGTTATTTAGCCGGAATGATGAAATGTTATGTTCCCGAAGCTGTGGGTAACGTGACTGGCACAAACAATACAACTCGCATGAACAACATGACTGAAACAAAGTCCTGTTATTTAGCCGGGGTCATGAAATGTTATATGCCTGACATGGATAATATGACTGGAACGAATAACACAACTGGCATGGAAAAGTGTTATCTTCTCGGAGCCATGGACTGTTATACGCCTGAGGCAATGAATAATACGACAGCAATGGACAACAGGTCTGGAATGGACAACCGGACAGGCATGGATGACAGGACGGCTGTGCAGAGATGTTACCTTCTCGGAGCTATGGACTGCTATACGCCCGAAGCTATGGGTAACATGACAGGCACTGACAACATGACTGAGATGGATAATATGAGTGGTACGGATAACACTACCGGAATGAAGGTTTGTTATTTTACCGGGATCATGAAGTGTTACATGCCCGAAACCATGAATCTCACAGGCATGGATAACGTGACTGAAATGGATTGAACGGAAGGTGCGGAAGGCAAGACTGTCGATATGTCAATCAATGATTTTGCCTTTAACCCCGAGTCGGTTACAGTATCAGCAGGTGACATTGTAAGGTAAACGAACCTTGATTCAGCTACTCATACAGTTACGGGTCCGAATTTCGATTCCGGCACACTCCAGGAAGGAGAATCATATGAGTTCCTGTTTACCGACGCAGGCACTTATGAGTATTATTGCTCGCTTCATCCTTCCATGCGTGGTACTGTAATAGTTGAGGAGAAGTAAAGGTTTGATTTTAGAGCGGACTGAGCCAGGGAAGTACCCGGTCTGCTCAAAACATTTTATTTTATAAAACTTTATTTTATATCAAGAATTTTTTAAAAACATCTTCCTTTTTCAGGTCACTCTATAATGCCTTTTTATCTAACCGGACTTAACAGAGATAGCTATAAATGCTCAGAAATCTAATATTATTTATCTAACCTTTCTTTTAAAAGCAGGATTGAACTCACCTGATAACCTGTATAAATTTCGGTGAGACATAAAGACATGGATAAAAAGCAATTAAACGATGAAAGAACAGAATTGCTTTCCCAGATTAATGATATTTTTGACTTTCCTTTAACTTTGCTGTCACTCTTATGGCTGGTTCTTATTATTGTCGAATTCGTATATGGTCTCTCGGCTTCTCTGCAAAACTTAAGTCTGGTTATCTGGGGAATATTTATCATCGATTTTTTTATTGAATTGTATATTTCTCCTATAAAAAAGGATTATTTAAAAAAGAACTGGTTTGTTGCTCTTTCCCTGTTTTTGCCCGCATTAAGAATTTTAAAGCTATTTCGCGGATTGAAGCTGGTCAGGTTTGCAAATTCTGTCCGGTCTCTTAATCTGGCCCGACTTCTTTCCTCTTTCAATCGAAGCATAAGAACAGTCCGGCAGGTAATCAGGAAGAGGGGTTTGAGGTATGTTGTGTTGCTTACGGCTTTGATTACTTTTCTTGGTGCAGCAGGAATGTACAATTTTGAGCGCCCAGGACTTACTTCCTATTGGGATGCACTATGGTGGACAGCCATGATTATGACTACAATAGGGAGCGCTTACTGGCCAGTTACCCCAGAAGGAAGAGTACTGGCTTTTTCATTATCAGTTTATGCTTTCTCAATCTTCGGGTACATAACTGCAGCTCTGGCAAGTATGCTTGTCGGGAAAGATAAAGAGGAACTTTCTTCAAAAGAAATTACAGAACTGCGAAGCGAAGTACAGAATCTTTCCAGCCAAATTGACAGGTTTTTGGAAAAGGAAGAAAGGTAAGTTTGCTGGAATTTTAAACGGCCTTTGCAATCGGCTGGTTATCCGATTCTTAATTCCTGCCTGAATTCTTAAGAAGACGGATTAAACCGGCAAAAGCTACAAATACCCATGTCCCTTCTAAAATTACAAAGGGCATATAGTCAATAAGAACTGACGCATAACACGAAAGCCCGGCTCCCACCAAATTAAGGGTCGCATAGGTTTTCGTATCATACGCCAGAATTTCGAAAAGGTTGAGGAGAAATGCCATCAGCAGCAGAAGTACACCTGTCGAGCCCACTATTAATGAAAGTTAGATCATCCCCGGACAATATAACTTTAGTTTTTATATATTTTCTGTTTTTATTCAGTTAAGTATACAGCTCTGGTCAGGAGTTTCAATTGCTTATCGCCTTTTTCGTCCTGATGAAAATCTTTTGTGTATAAATATAACGGTCACAGTAATTGCCATTGCAATTGCAAGTACCCTCATTATAACCAGTTCGAAGTCGTCACCTAACATCAGGGCGTGTACTGTGACGAGTAAGAAGGCCAGGTAACTGAGGTAATGGATTTTCCTCCAGTCTCTGTACTTCTTCCTGTATAACGCAATTCCGGCAGCCAGAAAGAAGAGGTAAAAAGCCGGACGACCTGCCAACCCAATGAAAACATTTGTTGGAGAAATAGGCGAAAAAATTCCAATTCCTCTCCCCTGTAAAACAAAAGTCAGTGGATGAATAAGGATTAGCAGTAACCCAATTCTCGCCAGATTATGGTGAGCTTTCATAAAAGGAAGTCCTGATATTTTTTTCATTTTGGCCATATATTCTGATGTGACTATTGCGAGGAACACGGTCAGGTAACCGAAAGTTCCTGCAAACCGGCGTATCGCCTCAATAGGCTCTTCAGCGTACCGAAGGATAGTATATGTTATAAACACGATTATGAGTAGAAGTATGCCGTAGATCGGGTAAAAATATTTATTCGAGGTTCCTTTGCCTGAGCTGTCCTTACCTTTGCTGTAACCTGTATGTTTTTCCGCCTTATCCAAAATAATTCCCCCCCCCCGAAGGTAATTCCATTATTATTTTCCCAATGACATCAGTGCTTTTAGGAATACAGTAGTCTACCGGTTTTTCTCAAAAAATCGATTAAAGCCTTTTTATATTTTTACCTGTCGAAAATTAACCTTTATCACTATTATTAGATTAAATTTAATCACATTAAAAGTGTATCTTATTAACAAAATTGAATCTTATTGTTAAATTGTATTCATCTGCCATTTTCCGGCGTCACGCCGGCATAGTTGCAGGTTATGCCAGGACTTAAATTTACCTTTTTAAATTAATTTCCTGAATTAGTGATAGAATTTTATACAGAAATCACCCTTGAGGCTGCTAAAGTCAAGCATGAAATGGGATCTCATGTGAAAATTTTCTAAAAAAATAATAACTTCAATAATTATACTTATATAGTGACGTTATCTGGGACGACCTGAAGCGCACCTGTGAAATATATATTATTAAATATATCTACTTAATTGATTATGGTTCCTTATTTATATTTCTATATATATTATATCCTCTAAATCATAATCTTTTGTTGTACGTCTCAATTGTTGGCGCGATTTGAATCCTTTTCATCAACAGAGTGTTTTCAGCAGTAAAAGAAGGTAAATTAGCTAGTATTATGTCTTCTCAACATAACGCGGATGATTAATTGGTATAATTATCTTCAAGCGCCCTATCTGACGATGGAAATGTGTTAAAAAGCCGACAGCTTTAGAAACGTATCAATTTAGGGAGTGTACACAAATGGGTATATTTAAAAAGACAATGAGTATCTTGGTGATGGTTCTCTTCGTACTGTCACTGATAGCTGCGTCAGCTAGCGCATGTGACGATAAAGACAAATGTGACGATAAAGACAAGTGTGACGATAAAGACAAGTGTGACGATAAAGACAAGTGTGACGATAAAGACAAGTGTGACGATAAAGATGGGTACGACTTGAATGACGGGTACGACTTGAATGACAGGTACGACTGGAATGACAAGTGCGACTGGAAAGACAGGTGTGGCAGCGGCTTCAATTGTTTTGACTTCAATTGTTTTGGGTTCTTTAATTTCTTTAGCTTCTGTGGGAGCGGCTGTAACTGGTTTAGCTGCTGGTGTTAACAACTAAACTGGCATGAATGTGAGTATAAAACAGACTAAACAGACTAAGACCCGTTCGTATGGCTCTGCGTTGAATTGCTGGGACAGCAAGACCTTCAGCCTCTCAATATCTAAAATACCTATGGAGGCGCTCTCTTTACAGGATTTACGTGCCTGGAGGGTAAAAAAGGCGTTAATACGCTTGCGACAGATTATGAATTAAATTTTAAAGTTTCATGCAATTGGTCTTTCAATTGAACCGCGTAAATTTTTTCCTGTGCTTACCAGCAATTCTCGAAGCAGGCTTACGAAGGAGTCCCATTATATATTTTTTATAATTATGTATCTGGAAAGTTAACTTTATTTTTGCTACATTTTTAAGTTTTCCTGCGTATACTTTAATTTATGGGGGAAGTCAAGAGCCTCCAGTTACTGTTTCTATCCGGCTCACAGCAGTTTTTCTCTTCCGGAATACCAGGAGATTTTTACCTGATGATGCTAACCCTGAGTAATCTGTTATTTGTATTAATTTCTAGTGCTTCGATTCCTAATAATTTCTTTTTCTTTTAGATTATAATTCCTCCAGGCATTTTGTCCCTTTCTTCAATATTATATTTCCAGGTAAAAATTACTGGCTTTTCGTTAACTTGGTTTATATATTGACTAATTCTTTCTTTTAATTAATTTATTGAGTCGATTCTTGGCCCCCTTACACTCTTCTTGCCATTTTACTGAAAAAAACTTTCAGCTATATTTATCCACGAACCATTTTTAGGCGTGAATACAAATTCAAATTTATCAGGAATAGTTTCCAAGTATTCTAAAGTTTCCATTGAGGTATGTATTTTGTTATTATCCACCAGAATTTTGATCTTTTCTTTTGGATAAATTAATTCAAGTCCTTTAAGATTGAATGAATTCCCAACTTTTATGTTGTTCAAATACTTTGTAATTGATTCTTCCAGAGATCAAATCAATTCCAGCTAACAGCGAAAGAGTTCCATGTCTTTTGTATTCATAATCTCTTGCTATTGTAGAATAATGCCCTTCTACCGGCATTAGATCGGAGTAAACATTTCCAATTGCTTGAATACCAGGTTTTTTATCATAAGAAATAATTACTGATTCAATCTCTTCTTTTTTTATATTTTTCACTTAATTCATTAGCTTCTCTATATATCACCAAGACATTGGCTGCTTTTTGATCAAATTCTGGATCAACTTTAGCAACATAATATTTGATCTTATGTGGTTTTATATTGCTTGCAATAAGAATTTTTGAATTGTTCCCTGATTTATCTTCGATAAATCAGGGTGTCCTTCTTTGATACAGTTCTCTCGGATATGTTTCGCAAGAAGTCTCTGAGTCCAGATTTCATGAGGATAACCAGGATTTTTTTTGGCTTCATACATGCAAGTGAAATTATAAAAGCCCGTGATTCGGCACTAATGTCTTGAGGTCTCCCGCGTCTGTATGTGTCTACTAAACCCCCTTTAACCCCTAAATCTAAAACTTTTTTTATCACTTTTCTTACAGTTTTATAATCTACTTTCAACTCTTTGGATATCTCAGTATCGTTTATTCCCTGATAGCTTAAAAGTATGATTTTAGGTCTTTCAACAATGCTTACTGCTTAATTTCTAGATCGGCTGAGCTTGATAAGATAGTCTAAATATTTTTGAGTAAATGATAATTTTGGGCGACGGCTTATACGAGACATAAGGTTATTTATCTAACAGTTAATATAATTATTTTATGGGTTTATATCAGAATCGAAGTACTAATATAAACACTATTGTCCGAAATGGTCAGATATGCGCTCGTAAAGAATATGTTATAAAATATATCTTTTTAATTAATGATGGTTTCTTATGTATATTTCTGTATATATTATATTCTTCAAATCATAATCTCCTGTTGGTACATCAATTCGTTGGCGCAATTCAGGTCATTTTCACCGGTAGATCGTTTTTCAGCAGTAAAAGGGGGTAAATTTGCCAGTATTATATCTTCCTAAATAACTTGGGGGATTAACTGGTAAAATAACATTCAAGCTGTACTTGCCGATGGAAAAGGGCTAAAAACCGACATTTTAGAAACGTATCAATTTAGGGAGTGTACACAAATGGGAATGTTTAAAAAGACAATGAGTATTTTAGTGATGGTCCTTTTCGTACTATCACTAACAGCAGCGTCAGCCAGTGCAGGCGGGAACTGGAAATGCAAGGACAAGTGCGACTGGAAAGACAAGTGTGACTGGAAAGACAGGTGCGACTGGAAAGACAAGTGCGACTGGAAAGACAAGTGTGACTGGAAAGACAAGTGTGACTGGAAAGACAAGTGTGACTGGAAAGGTAAGTCCAGCGGCTTCTTTGGGTTCTTTGGCTTCTTTAGCTTCTTTGGAAGCAGCTGTAACTGGTTTGACAGCTGGTGCTAACAGCTAAACTGGCATTAATGTAAATATAAAACATACTACGACCCATTCGTAAAGCCCTCCATCAAATTGTTGGACAGCGAGGCCCTCAGCCTCTCAATCTCTAAAATACTGATGGGGAGATTTGTTAACAGGATTTACGCGCCTGAAGGGTAAAAAAAGTGTTAATACGCTTGCAACAGATGTTATATATTAGATGATTTGAAGTTTCGTGAGACTGGTCTTCTTGATTAACCCCCGCGTAAATCTTTCTGGTGCTTACCAGCAATCATCGATGCAGGCTTACGAATGAGTCTCATTACATCTTTTTTATAGCTATATATCTGGCAAATTAATTTTAGGTATTACAGTGTTTTTCAGGTTTCAACCTTTCGGACAGCCTTTAATTTATGTAGAAATCGCTAGCCTCCTTTTTTCATTTCCATCAGGTTCTTGAATGAATCCCTGCTCTTATAAAAAAAGAGCCAGCTGTTAATCCTGCCTGAGATCCGTCGAAAGAGATTGGTTTTTCTGAGTTGTTTTTTCGGTAGTGACTTCTACGGTATACATATTGGGGTTTTTAAGTAAATTAAAAATTAGTTGAGCAAAGTTGAAAATAGGTTCTAAGTATTAATCTTAAAGTCTTATTCTAACTAAAATTAAGGGCCGGGTAATAGCTTTAATAGAACAATGCTATCATAAATACAATTTTTAGGAGACCTCTCCAGAAACCAGACTGAATAATGTCGATTTTCAATTAATAAGGGTTTCTGATTATTATTTCTTTAGATATTATATTCTCTGGATTATAATCACCTACTGATACAATTTGGGGATACTTTTCATCGGCTTATACTTCCTCGATATATACCAAGAGGATATGGGGTGGAGTTTTTACCAGTAGCTGTCTGTCGTGAACAGATGCCGGGTGGCTAATAGTTAAAAAAAATTAATTCAGTTTGGGGCCGATGAAATCTAAACTGAGTATTAATCCCGGATTGTGCCGATGTTACAAAATTTGTGGAGTGTAATAAATGGGAACAATCAGATTGATAAAGAAGACACTGTGCATGCTTATGCTGGTTTCTTTCGTAGCCGCAATATCAGTTACATCAGTTAGCGCAGCAAAGGATGGATATGGCGGATATGATAGGTTCGACAAGAAGTTCGACAGATTCGATAAAAAGTTCGACAGATTCGACAAGAAGTTCGACAGATTCGACAAGAAATATGACAGGTTCGATAAGTTCGATAGGTATGACAGGTTCGACAGGTATGACAGGTTCGACAGATTCGACAAGTGCAAGTTCGATTTTGGAGGCAAGTGTAATTTCTTTGGTTTTGATTTCTTCGGAAAGGACCGTTGCGGGTGGTGTTAAGACCAAACCGGTCAGGCTATAAAGTATAGATTAAACTAGCCTGACTACAAACGTGTAAACTTGTAACAGCTCGTTCGCATATGCCATGTCAGATTGCAGGGGAAAGACCTGCCCTTTATGGAATAAAATACATCAGACAAATCCAGAAGTATACCAGCGGTCTTTCCTCCTGTTACTGACCGGCAACCTCAAAGCATGTGGGCGAACGAGTCTTATTTGATATTTTTGCAGGTATAATTTGCTGCAAATTCCGGGAATTGTAACGGCTTTGATTTTCAATTCTGTTTCTTTCGGTCTTATTTGCAAAGCAAATCCGAGATCCGGATAATTGTTTCTACTTTTACCTGGCGCTTAGCTTTCCATGTTTTCCTGTCTAATTTTCAGGTTGTATGCTAATTTTCCAGGTAGTTTTTCCTCTCATGAGTTCCAGTCTACTTTCTTAACCGGTTTGATGCCCATTTTTATTTAGTGGTCTGCCTGATAAATTGCGGATTTGAGATAATCCTCAGACCGGAAAAATTTAATTTTTAGAAATGTTTTATACTTTTTAAGGAATATACTTATATCATAAAGGGATTCTAACAGATAAAATTAATTCCTAAAGAATATCTATGCATACGGGCAAAAAGATAAATGTGCCTATCCACTTCTTTGATATTAAATTTATAATGGTGGAGGAATCGAATTGAACAAACGGAGTTTAATATATTCCGGTACTCTTATTTTCCTGTTTATGGTAGCATTTCTAATCTTTACAGAACAGAAGAAAGAGAGCCCTTCAGGGGTTGTGAACATAAGTGTGCAGGAAGCAAAAGGGATGGTTGAAAAAGGCGATGTATTTGTACTTGATGTGCGCACACCTGACGAGTTTAACTCATCGCATATCAAAGGGGCAACCCTTATTCCCGTAAGCAACGCCTCAGGATCGAATTTAAGCTCAAACCGTTTGCTCGAGGCTCGCATAGATGAAGTCCCCAAGAAGAAAATACTGGTTTACTGCAGATCAGGACGCAGAAGTGTGTCGGCAAGCACAATGCTTGTAAATGCAGGATATTCCGAAGTATATAATATGGCAGGAGGTATCAATGCCTGGATAGATGCGGGGTATCCAGTTGTAAGCTCGGAAGATAAAGAAACTGACGGCTCTCAGAATTGAAAAAGCACGGCAGGTCGCAGATACGTGAGAGGGCTGTATCCTGCCATTATTGAATGGAGAGACCAGCCCTAAATTTATCCTGGCGTTCCATGATAAAAATTATCTCTTTTCACTATACCTTTTAAATCTTTGATTACGTCCCTATTCTTCAATTCTACGGGGCTGAAGTTATATATCAGAGTTCCATTCGTCCTTTTTCATTTCTAGATTCTGTAGGCGTGTCTTTCAGTGTTTCGACCTTATCTCTTGAAAGCAGCAGCTCGATGAGATTTTCTCTCGGGTGTTTTGCGTAAAGGTAACCTCCTGCGGAAATAATCAACCCTCCAATAAATACGAAGATCAGATCTATCATCGTATCCGGGTGCGCCTTCTGTAATTCAAATCCGAAGAACGAATCAAGCATGAATTCGATAATTTCCCAGATCCCACCGGCAGCCATTGAAATGGCAAATGAGAAAAAAGCAATCATTAAAGGGCTTAGCTGGATATGGTTTTTAACTTCTTTCAGGTGGAATATGATTGAAAAACTTATTAAAGCTATATTAATACCCATGAGCAGGTGAATCAAAATATCCCACCACCAGATTGTTTCAAAAAACGACTTAAAACTTCCGAGATAGGTTCCGAGGTAAAGATAAACCAGTATAAGGGTGTCAATAAGCGTTGGAAAATTAGTTTTGAACTCTTTCCGGATGAGCACAGGAGAAAATATCAAAAGCATAGCCAGCAAGGAGAGTGTAAAGTCCAGAAAATTACTGACGAAAAAAGAAACTGCTCCTATAATAGTTATTAGCAGGAGATATAAAAGGTATATTACTATTCGGATCTTATCTTTCCTTCTCACAGTTATATATTAATTTCTATAAATATAAGCCTTCTATTTCTCATTTCCCTTCTGCTTTTCCGGCTTATTCTCAATTAAAGTTAGTTTAACCTGAAATTAAGTTGGTTTAATCTCAATTAAAGCAGTTGGACTTCAATTAAAATCAGTTTGACTCAAATAATATTGGCTTGACTCAAATAATATTGGCTTGACTTCTAATAATATTGGCTTGATTTCTAATAATGTCTGTCTGGTTTCAAGTGCAGTAGGCTCTAAATATCTTACAGTTTATCCGTTATATAACTGAAAAGGCTTTTAAACTCCAAAAGCAAAGCTTAAAGCCAAGTATTAATTTTGGGGAATGGTGTGAACAAAGATCAAACACATCAACCAGGGGAGGGGATTCTATAATGTCCAGCGAGAATGATACAGATTCTAAGGTTCCTTATAAACGGTCAAATATTGAGAGATGCATGTGTTCACAGTGCCCTGTACAGGCTGACAGTAAATGTGCAAAGGAAAAGCTTCAGAGTTCAAAAAAATTAATGGAAGGTCTGCCTGCAGGAGAAGTTCCAAACCCGGAGGAAGTCCCGGGAATATACTGCTCCACAGGCAAAGCAACCTGCCAGGATCTTAATTTTGACAGAGAATGTATCTGCGGTACGTGTGAGGTCTGGAAAGAGTATGGTCTTGAAGGAGTAGACCCAAATAACCACTTCTGTCTTCACGGCAGAGCAACCTGATTTGCTTATTAAAGGCTATGACAACCAATACTTAATTTTCCTACAAATATAAATGTTTATTTTTCAACTTTTCCTTTGTTTTTTACTTCTTTCGGTTGAATAACTTATCTAAGCTGTGGATCTGCCTTAAGGTTGTAATTTTATATTAGCTCTCTCACTAGCGTATATTCTTTCTGTGACTGAAAACGCTTTTATGCCCTGAAGCCGAACCTGAAATAGGAAAGTCAATATATCATAGGTTTGGGGTAACAGAGTATGGGAAGAAATACATCAACTGAAGAGGGGAGTCCTATAGCGCCCAGAGACAGGAATGTAACTTTTGAGAGGGGTACGGATTTCCTGGTCCCTTATGAAAGGGCAAACATTAACAGGTGTAAGTGCCCGCAGTGTCCTGTTCAGGCTGACAGCCAGTGCGCACAGGATAAGATAAGAAGTTCAAAAGAGGCGTTGGAAAATCTGTCTGAGGGTCAGGTTCCAAATCCTGACGATTTTCCGGGGGTATATTGCTCGATAGGCGAAGCCAGATGTCAGGACCTTGATCCTGACAAACAATGCATTTGTGGTTCATGTGAGGTCTGGAAGGAATTTGATCTCAAAGATGCAAATCCAAACAATCACTTCTGTCATAACGGCAGAGCAACCTGAGTTCTCATCTGGAGACATTATTTTTTTATCCATATACCTTTTTTTGCTACAGTTTTTTAAAATCCTCTCCATATTTTCATGCAAGTACTATCACTTTTAACTTACGGATACATTATTCTCAACTTACGGATACATTATTCTCAACTTACGGATACATTATTCTCAACTTACGGATACATTATTTTCAACTAAGGATACATTATTCTCAACGTACGGATACATTATTTTCAACTAAGGATACATTATTTTCAACTAAGGATACATTATTTTCAACTAAGGATACATTATTTTCAACTAAGGATACATTATTCTCAACTTAAGGTACATTATTCTCAACTACGGATACAGTACTTCTCAGATCAAAAAACTGCTCTTTGTCAATTTGTTATTCTTTCCTGCTGCAGGTCTAATTTTACAGCCCGGAAAAGTAGAAAAATATTAATTCAATTAATAAAGGAAATGATAAAGTCTGGGAACCGGAAGGAAGCAGGAAAAAGGGAAGAATGAATAAACCGGGTTATAAGCATATTTATGCTTTTACTTGCTGTCGAAACAGGAGAACTTCTTGCTGAAAGCTGGGATTCCCTAAATCATCTGCCGGTTTACATTTATGCAGCAACCCTGTTTCTTTATCTGCTGGCAGAGAAAACCGCATACCGGGGTTCAGTTATTAAAGAAGCACAATCAAAAAAATGGACACGAAGTTTGCTTTTGTTTTTCTGGTGGCTTCTTCTGATTGTTCCTGTTCTTGAATATATCTTATACTCGCATCTTGAATTCGGCTATTATCCGCAGTACGTTTTCGCGATTACAGTCGCAGGAACATCACTTACATTAACCGGTACAGGGCTCAGAGCCGGGGGTATGTGGCACTGGGCAAATACTTCTCTGCATATATTGAAATTAAAGATAACCATCAGCTAATTCAAGACGGTCCCTATAAATTCATGAGGCATCCGGCTTATGCAGGAAACATATTACAGGCTGTCGGGATTCCACTAATTTTAAATGCCTGCCTCACCCTGGGCATATCGGCAGTGCTGGTTCTTCTGTTCTTATACAGGCTGAAATTCGAAGAAGAGGTTCTGGTCAGAGAGGTCAGGGGCTATAAGGATTATGCAAAAAGAACGGATAGGCTAATACCTGAAGTATGGTGAGCGCAGGTACAGTAAATACAAATAATGTGAATTTTGTTGATACTTTTGCTTAAAACTATCCTTTCAACACAATAAATTTATTTACCGAAATTTTATTCTTTTTCGATTCAATCTCTTATCTGGTTCTTTTAATTATCCCTTGCAAGCGGGAGAATTATCTGAAATCAATAAAAGTGATATCTTACCGAAAATACTATATCTCTTAATAAATATTGTTATCCTACAGTCAAAATATTTGGGGTTGGTGAATATAAATGGCGACATGCGGTTGCAGGTTTTATTTTAGTCTTTCAGGATTTCAGGAAGCTCAAATAAGCTCATTTCTACTTCTGGAGGAGCAAAAATAGATGGCTCTATCATTACTGGCGAATGTTGATGTGCTTCTCGGCTTTGCTATTTTCATCCTTACCATATTCTATAGATTTGAAATCCCACCCGTACTGGGATTTCTTGTAACCGGAATCCTGATTGGTCCGTATGGTCTCGAAATCCTTAGCTCAGGGCATAACGTTGAGTTGAATGCCGAGCTCGGTATAGTCTTTCTGCTTTTTACGATAGGAGTTGACCTTTCGTTAAAAGAGCTCTGGAAGATGAAAAAGGCCGTAATTGGAGGGGGAATTCTCCAGATTCTCGTCACTACCTTTCTGGTTATCATCCTGTGCAGGTCCCTGGGCTTCAGCTCCCCCACATCTGCCTTTCTCGGCTTCCTGATTTCGCTTAGCAGTACTGCTATAGTACTTAAAGTCCTTCAGGAGAAAAACGAAGTCTATACTCCGCATGGGAAGACTTCACTTGCAGTTCTGATATTTCAGGATCTTGCTATCGTACCTCTTATCCTTATAACTCCCATGCTTGCAGGAAGTTCCGTGAATTTGGAAGGCTCCCTCTCAAACATTTTCCTCAAAGGCTCACTGATTATTCTGGTGTTTATCCTGAGCGCCAAATTTCTGGTTCCCTGGATATTCTACCATGTGGGCAGGACAGGCAATAAAGAGTTATTCCTTGTCAGTGTCGTTTTTATCTGCCTTTCTACTGCGCTTTTTACCTCAAGTATCGGATTGTCTCTTGCCCTGGGTGCCTTTTTAGCCGGGATAGTAATCTCAGGCTCCCAGTATAGCCAGCAGGCAATGGGTAATATCGTGCCTTTGAGAGACATGTTCATGAGCTTCTTTTTCGTGTCCATAGGTATGCTCCTCGATATCGGATATCTGTTTGATCATCTTCCTCTCCTGATTCTTGCATCGATTGCTTTAATTCTTGTAAAAGCGGTTGCAGGAATAGCTGTAACTTTCATCCTGGGCTACCCGCTCCGTACAAGTATATTGACAGGACTCGCACTGTCTCAGGTAGGCGAATTCTCGTTTGTCCTTTCCAGGCTGGGAGTAGGAGAGTATTCTCTCCTGACAGAGGAGACTTATCAGGCATTTCTTGCAGTCTCCATCATTACTATGGGAGTTACGCCCTTTTTGATTAATGCTTCCTATAAACCCGCAGATTTTTTCGTTAAGAAGGTTTCAGGTATGGCTTATGGCATGAAGCTGGTACATGGATTATATTCGGAGCCTATTAAAGAAGAGGAACATGTTGAGCCTGAGATGAAAGATCATTTAATAATTGCAGGTTTCGGTTTCTCCGGAAAAACAGTCTCAAAGGCTGCAAAAGCTTCAGGTATCCCTCACATCATTATAGAGGTAAACCCTGAAACTGTTAAGCAGGAAAAACAGAAAGGGGAAAAAATCTACTATGGAGATGCAACACTTGAGGCTGTACTGGAACATGCAGGCGTCAAGAATGCAAGAGTCCTTATTACCGGAATATCGGATGCAACCGCCACAGCAAAAATAGTGGAGATCTCAAAACAATTGAATCCGAACATCTGCATCATTGCAAAAGTACGGGATTTACAGGAAATGAAACGCCTCAATGCTCTGGGTGCGGATGAGATCATCCCTGAGGAATATGAAACCTCAGTCGAAATTTTTGTCCGCCTGCTGGAAAAGTATCTGGTTCCTAGGGAGGATATCGAAAGACTGGTAAATGAAGTAAGGGCTAATGGCTACAGGATGATGAGGAAGTTGTCCGTCAATACAGGTACGGAGAATGAATTCAATATAAAAAACGGGCTTCCGGGAGTTGAGATTCAGGTTCTTGAAGTCGGGAGTGGCTCAAGCTTCGCTGGAAAAACCCTGGCAGATCTGGATTTCAGGAAAAATCACGGCGTGACCGTACTCTCGGTTCGCAGGGGCTCGGACCTTATATATACTCCGGAAGGCAATTTCCTCCTTCAGGCAACGGATGCCTGTATCCTGCTGGGGAAACCCGAGGATCTTTGCAGTATCAGAAGATTCTTTGAAAATGTTCACGGATAAGGTTACTTTGCCTGTTAATTTCCTTAATTAATTCCCCAAATTAGTTTTCTTAATCTACTCCTTTAGTTGATTCCTGTAATTATTCCCTGTCAATTTCCTTTTCTCCTGTATATACATACAAATATATCACATGCATCCTGATTTTTTCCCATGCGCCAGATCATCCTCGCATCTGCATCTCCGAGGCGAAAAGAATTGCTCAAACAGTTAATAGGAGATAACTTCCTGATTCGTGCCAGCTCCTATGGGGAATTTTCTTGCCCTGAACTGCAACCTGAAGAACTTCTCTTAAAACACTCCATCGAAAAAGCCAGGGACGTGGCTAAACATTTCGATTCCGGGCTTGTAATTTCCGCCGACACCTCGGTGCTCTTTAACGGAGAACTTCTGGGAAAAGCCGAATCTCCCAGGAAAGCAGAAAAAATGCTGGAAATGTTAAGCGGACAGAAATTCAGGGTTATAACCGGGCTGACAGTGCTTGACCTTGACAACGGGAAGGAAGTCAGCGAACTTGAATCCACGACTGTCTGGATGGATGAACTAAATAAAGAACAGATCTCTGCCTATATCAGAACCGGAGAACCCATTGATAAAGCAGGGGCTTTTGCCGCTCAGGGAAAAGGGGCAATCTTCATCAAAAAAATCGAGGGTGACTTCTTTAATGTCGTAGGACTCCCCCTCTTCAGGCTGGGGAAGATCCTGCAGAAAGCTGGAATTTCCATATTTGAGGAAGACTTATCCTGAATTCAAACCGTTGACCCGCGACCGTTGTGCCGAAACCGTTGCGCCGGTTTATCACGCTCCGGTTACACCGGTTTCGATAAATCAGAGTTTTCGATAAAACATTTTCTCAAAAGGTTTTCGCTCAAGCCTTTTCGTAAAAGGCTTGCGTTGCGCCGGTCGATCACGCTCCGGTTACACCGGTTTATATAAAGCATGGATTTTTGATCAAACTTTTTTTGAAAAAGTTTGCGATCAAGCCTTTTCAAAAAAGGCTTGTGAAAAGGTGCCATCCTCCCGAAACGGAACTGGGGTGCAGAAAAACTAATAAAGGAGTAGAAGTTCAAATTGATACAAACCCATTAAAAAGAAATCAGTAATAGAAATAAGTAAAGGTAATAATATGGTCTCAAAGGATCTTCCCTTCACCAAAGAGGATATTCTGAAAATAATGAAAAAGTATCCCACCCCTTTTCATATTTACGATGAAAAAGCCATTCTGGAAAATGCACGGAAAATGAAAGCAGCCTTCAGGGAAGTCCCCGGCTTCAAGGAGTTTTTTGCTGTAAAAGCCCTCCCAAACCCCTTCATTCTTAAAATCCTCAAAGAAGAAGGCTTCGGCGCGGACTGCAGTTCTTTGCCCGAGCTAATTCTTGCGGAAAAGGCAGGAATGACCGGGGAAGATATTATGTTCAGCTCGAATGATACTCCTTCTGAAGAGTTCATAAAGGCAAAGGAACTTGGAGCATACATAAACCTTGATGATATAAGCCATATTGACTACCTTGAAAAGCAAGCCGGACTTCCGGAAATTGTCTGCTTCAGGTACAATCCCGGCCCTCTTAAAGGAGGAAATGCCATTATAGGAAAGCCGGAAGAGGCGAAGTACGGCTTTACGCGGGACCAGCTTTTTGAGGGCTACCGAATGCTCAGGAACAGGGGCGTAGAGCGTTTCGGGATGCACACAATGGTAGCTTCGAATGAACTGAATCCGAATTACTTTGTGGAAACTGCGAGAATTCTCTTTGAACTCATAGTTGAAATCTCAAAGGAACTTAACATAAGTTTCGAGTTTGTAAACCTCGGCGGAGGCATAGGTATTCCTTACAGGCCTGAAGAGGAGCCGGTTTCATTCGAAGCTGTGGCAAAAGGTGTAAAAGAAGCCTACGAGGATACAATCACAGCTAGCGGGCTCTATCCGCTCAAAGTCTTCCTGGAATGCGGCCGCGTGATTACAGGCCCCTACGGATACCTGATTTCCCAGGTAAGGCATCTCAAGCATACTTACAAGGACTATGTCGGTATGGATTCCTGTATGGCTAACCTGATGCGCCCGGGCATTTATGGAGCCTACCACCATATAACCGTGCTTGGAAAAGAAAAAGAGGCGCCTGCCCGCAAATATGACGTAACCGGCTCTCTCTGCGAAAACAATGACAAGTTCGCAATTGACCGCCCACTTCCCGAAATTGAGATAGGGGATATCCTCGCAATCCACGATGCAGGAGCTCACGGGCACGCTATGGGCTTCAACTATAACGGAAAACTCCGTTCTGCCGAACTCCTGCTCAGGGAGGATGGAAGCGTTGTGCAGATAAGGAGAGCCGAGACTATTGAGGATTATTTTGCAACCCTGGATTTTGAGCAATTGAAGGAGTTCAGTTAAGAAGATCTTCATTGAAATTGAAAAAATCTCCCAGGAGAAGAATTACCAGGGAACTAAAGCCGGGTGAGCAGTATAGTGGTCATATTACTGTCCCTAACTGCTTCACCTGAACTAATCCTTTCTTTACATAGGATTCTCGTATAAAAACGAAAAATCAGGTTTTTATTCCTTAACTTTTCTTGTGGATTCCCGGTCGAAAAATACATTCTTTCCTTTAATGCTCAGCGGAAGCCCCATAGCCACATCCGCATCTATAATTTTAAAGTAACAAGCCGCAGCGCCTGCGGAATAAAGGATGCGGTTGTCGACACAGAGATCCTTTGCTTTTGCTGCCGCCGAGCCCACTGCAATTCCAAGGTCAAGGTACTTGATCATGCACTGGGGGCCAAGAAACTCTTTCTGAACCTTTCCGTGCTCAAGCATTTCCTTGCAGGTCGCAAACCCGCAGGCTCCGCAGTCCAGGCTGCTTACTCCGGAGGCTTTCAGCCCTATAAGGGTAATTGCATCAGCATCCCTGACATTTCCGGCATCCCGGAGAAGGAATTTCAAACCTTTGATTTCGCTTAATTCCTCCATTCGGTCAGCAAGCCCGTCTTTTTCTTCCTGAGAAAGGAGACAGGTTACTATATCGTCAATACCCTTTCCTTTTGGAGCTGTCCGGGCAGCAGTAAGAATTATTTTTGCAAGCATTTCAACAGATTCTAGTTCGGGGTTCTGTTTCATGGCAGGAAGTTGAAGATAATATTATTTATATCCGAACGATCCGGGGTACAGTTTTTGCATGTAGCCTTTGCTTATAATTCTTGCTTTTCACGAACATATTTATATATTCAGGCTGACATATTAATTATCAGATATGGCTCCCGGAGAAGCTGCAAAAAGGAAAGCAGAATGGGTTGCAAAGATGAAAAAGGAAGAAAGAGAGGTCGAAGTTCGAACCAGGATTGTAAATCCAGGTCGAATTCTCCAGAGTTCAAATATTTCCGGCTAAAACGGACTTAATATCCTCACTTTAAATATCCTCATATTTTTTCAGAATATCTTCAAAGGCGTTCGCCACAGCTTCCAGTTTTTCTTTTCCGAGCCCGAAAGTGCTGAGTTTGAAGTATTTGGTGAGCCCTGATTTTATGCCGTGAATATTGCGTTCCTTAAGTTCCCTGTAAAGGAAATACCTGCCGTTTTTGACTTTTTCCGAGATTTCATAGAAGCGCGGGGCTTCGAAAAACATAAGGTCGTGAGAATGGGGTTTTTGTCCGCGCTGGATAAAATCCATCTCCTCAAGCCTTGCCGAGAACCAGCGGGCATTTTCAACCTCCTGGTCCCAATTCCGGACACGCTTGACCACATCCGGGAAAGAAGCAATAAGGGTCATAACCGTAGCTCCCCTTGCCGTGCATCCCAGAAACTCGACCTCTTTTACCTTGCTGTGTTTCGATTTCCTGAACACGACAGGAGCATATTCCTCACTTACTCCCAGCACTCCGACAGGCCCTGACGCAGCCATTGATTTGTGCCCGCTGCCTACAATAAAATCAGCACCTATTTCTTTTGCCGATACAGGCATCCTTCCGACTGCATATGCACCGTTCAGAAGGAGAGGGACATCGTACTCATGGCAGACTGATGCTACCTTTCCTGCATCGGGCAGATTTCCATAGCTTCCGTCCGGATATGTCACAAGTGCAAGAACAGGCGGTTTTCCATTTTCCTTTATAACTTCTTCGATTGCCGTGGCATATCCCTCGGGATCAAGGTAATATTCAGGGCTGCCTGAGTGTGGTACGGTTTTGATATTCAGCCCCGCTCTTTCGGCTGCAACATATGAAGAGTAATGGGCAAGCCCGTCAAGTACGATCCAATCACCTGGTTTTCCGACAGAATGCATGACAGCAAACTTTGACTCCCGTGCCCCGTTTGTAACCCTTGCATCATCACAGCCAAGGAACTCTGGAAGCGCCTTATGTACGAAATCATGAATCGGAGGTTTTTTTATCTGGTCCAGAACCCCTCCGCAGAAATCACATACTGAGTACCCGTCTCCCCATTCTACAAGAGCCTGCTTTGCAGCCCCGGTCAAAAGCCCGCCTGTCTGAAGGGGATCGATATTTATACTGCCCAGGGTTTCTCTTTTTATAAAACCGAATTTCTGAAGGGATGAATCGTCAAGCTTCATTTTCTTTCATACCTCAATATTGTTACAGGTTAGTTTATATTCTTAAGTTGCAGATGCAAGATGCGATCCTTAAACTAAAAAGAACCGGTATACTCTATCCAGTATAATACTTCCGATAGATTCTTATTCGAGATTTTTTATTTGACATCCTATTTACTCTGGATACGCACAGAATTCATAAAAAAGTATTCCAGAAACTCGTTTAACCTGAAGATAGCATAGGCTTACCGGATACTGCAGGAAGCCCCCTGTCGGAAAGTTCCGGATTGGCCGGAAAAAGAGAGCATAATGTCTTTAGAAAGACATTATGCAGTCGTTTTTTCAGAGGTTTCAGGCATTTACTGCCTTGCTAAAGACATCGGTAAACTCATCGCATTGAGCAATTATCTCCGAAGCGGCATCCTTTAAGACCTCAATAGGGTTCGCACCATTGGTCTTGATGTAAAGGATAGGCTCACTTATGCTCACGTATTTCATATCGTAGAAGGCAACCTCAACTCTTTCGTCCCTTATCAGAAGGTCCCTAAGCATATTGAGAAGGGTATGTGTCTCGCCTCTGAGCTCGACTTCAAGCTCGTTGTCTGTTTTGGAAAGAATGTTCAGTTCCATTGGTAATCACCTGTGAATGGTGAGTAGTGTGATTTATTGTGCAGAAACCCATACCTGCAAGGAGAAAGAAATTACTGGATCCCTTTCCCATACTCGGTTGAGATTTTGCGGGTTTCAGTCATATTGCAAGCCGGACATTTAAGCTTTTTCCCTTCAAGCACAAGTTCCCCTCTGCAATTCGAGCAGTAAGCTTTTACAACCCCGAGGGAATCTTCAGCCGTTGTCAGGCGCATTCTCTCAGCATCAACAACTCTTGCTCGGATTATATCCATGGGTCTGAACTCGTCTGAAAGTCTCTTAACGTAAGAGTCACGTACATTTGACACGTGGACATCTCCAGTCCGCACGTTGACGATTTCCCGGTCTTCCTTACCTTCAATTCCTGCAACTTCTACCATTGCCCCGGACTCGCGCACGTCGATTATTTTTCCATACACGATGTCCCCTACTTTAAGGATATTCGGGGTAAGCGTATTTGGTCTGACCGAGACTATTCTCGCTTTTCTGTCAATAACGACGTTTCCGGTAGCTGTAGAGTAAATATCCCCTGCTGATACGGCTGTTCCTTCTCCGGGCTTGAACTCTTCTATAGTTCCGACGAGTTCTCCAGGAAGGACAAAATCTCCTTTCTCAAGCTCTTCTTCCGGGGTTGCAGGCTCTGGGGCTCTGGATTCAGGTGTTTCCATTCTTTCCCTTGGAGCCTTTTTCGGGTAAGGGAACCTTCTCTTTTTACCCTGGTCTCCCCTGTACTGGTCTTTTGATTGTTCCCTGGGCTGACCTTTAAACTGGTCTCTGGACTGGCCTCTGGGATGACCTTTAAACTGGTCCTTGGACTGGCCTTTAGCCTGCTCCCTGGGTTGTTCCCTGGGCTGACTTTTAAACTGATCTCTTGACTGGCCTTTGAATTGGTCCCTGCTTTCTGGAGCGATTTGAGCTGCTTTTTCGGCAGCTGGCTTTACTTCGCTCGGGCCAGTCAGTTTCTTTCTCGTAGTTTTACTTTTTCGGATTCTAATCATAATCCCTCATTTGAATTATCGTTAATAGTCAATATAAATCGTAATCGCAGTAACTGTCACTGATATGGAATATCTGCAGCCGTTCAATCAATACCCGCAGCCATTCAATATATAGATAATCAACCTCAGAAGAGGGAACAGATTATCAACCTCATATATCTGCCATTTTTTGTCCTTGGTGACGCACCTTATAGTTCGATAATACACAGGCAGATTTATTATAAGCAGTGTTAACGTTCGCCTTTTGAGATAAAGCCCTGACACTGGCGCTGTAAAATCCGATACCTTAAGCGGTACTGCGTCTGGATTATCTGGAGACCGTAATCCTGTAGATCTCGACCTCAATAACCTCTCTTTCTTTTTTATGGAAATCGAAAGTTCGTTTTATAGGGAATTTCGCAACGTAGGAATGTGTAATGACCGCAGGCTTAATGAACTTTTGGATAAAAGCGAGGCTTCCGCGGTTGTGAATTGAATATATCACTTCACTTGTTCTTAATGCTGACGAAAGAAAAGGCCTGTCTCTGCCTTTCACTCTTGCCCCGAAAGGAGGGTTCATAACCGTAGTTTTTACATGCTCCTTAATCCCGGTAATATCTGAGAATACAAACTCTACTTCAACTCCGAGTTTTTGGGCATTTCCTTTTGCGATCTCAAGGGCTTTTTGGTCCGCATCGTACCCGATAACCTTTCTGGCTCCAAGAAGTTTTGCTCCGATTGCAAGCATTCCGGTACCGCAGCCCAGATCCTGCACTGAATCGTCCAGATCTCCCTGCATATAAGCAAAGTGTAGAATCTCCGCAGCCAGAAGGGGAGGAGTCTGGTACTGCTCCAGTTCAAGTTCAGGGTCGGAAAAGTTTTCCAGTTCTTCAAGCAGCATCTCAAGTTTTCGTTGTTTCATTCCATCGACTTTAATTTTCTCTTTACTGTATATTTTAGTTCTTTATTTATATATATTAGTACTTAATTTACAGGGCTCAGGGCCGAGATTGAAATTATACAGGTTCCTCGGTAATCTCATCAAGCACAAGGTTTTCCCATTTCCGTTCTCCAAGTACGATCTCAAATTCCTGAGGTGTTAGCATGGGAGAGGGAAAACGCCCTACCTCATCGATTGCGAGTCTCGGGCAGGCAGTGTTCACGAAAGCGTCCACTTTGAACTGGAGAAGCTGATCCGGAGTTACAAGATCGATCAGGATAAGATGTGCCTCTTTTCCATACTTTTTTGCAAGTGCTTTCAAAGAGGATGCCAGTTCCATTCGTTCCTGCCCGTTTTTGCTTGAAACGATTATCCCGAAAACCTCCGCATCCAGGGATTTTGCAATTACTGCACTCCGCTGGCGAAGAATTCTTGAGGGATCCACCTCACGAACTTCCCCGGAAAAAGGATCGGCTGCAAGAACTCGTTTTTTCGTGGAAAGGGCCACACCCAGGGGATGGAAATCTCCACTTCCTATATATAGATATTCATCACAAACTTCGTCTCTTGCGGCCGAAAAATTACAGCCGAGTACCTGTCCCGGATATGCGAGCCTGGAATCCCCGCGCCCGATTACGCAGGTTTTCCCATTCGCCTTAAGGACATAGCAGGCTTCTGGGAGCTTATGGACATGCTGGACAGTAGTAATCAGCCCTATAACCTGCCCCTTAAGTTCAGGAACAGTTTTCTCGACAACAGGCTTAATATCAACTGCAGAGCGCGTTTCTATGAAATAGACCTTTTCGGAAAGTTTCGTATCCTCCAGCTCGGCATGCCCGAAATGGAAGAGGAGGTCAACCTGCCCGAGCAAAGTCCTATCAAGGTCACACGCCCCAAAGCAGGGGTCTCCCGAAATAATTATTTCGGCTCCCGTAGCGCCTTCCACTTTTTTTGCGAGCTCAGGGCCTTTTCTCTTGAGCCCTTCGGGAAACTGGAAACCTACGGTCTTCGCTCCAAGTTTTTTAATTACACTGATAATGTAGTCAGGCCTTAAGTCAAACGCTTCACTCGTTCCCGAAGACATTTTTGATCTCCACGCCTTTCTCACCCACGTCGATTGTAACGAGGATTTTGGGCTCAACTCCCAGTTCCTTTATCTGTAAATAGCCAGCTCCGCGCCCGATTACGGAAATTACATCCAGAACCTCTACACCCATGTTTTTCAGCGCTTTTACAAGGGCTATCAGGGTTCCGCCAGTGCTTATCACGTCGTCCACGATAATTATTCTATCCCCTTTCTTGAGCCCGTTTATGTACAGGACCCCTTTTGAATATCCTGTGCTCTGAGAGAGTTCCACCTCGCCTTCAAGGTAATAGGGCCGCTTCCGGATAATGGTAAGAGGAACTCCGGTTTTCAGGGAAAGGGCATTTGCCACAGGAATACCCATAGCCTCCACAGTGACAATAGTATCAACTTTCTCCATATCGGTAATCGTAAGGATATAATCCGCGATTTCCTCAACCAGATGGGGGTCTATAGAAGGTACGCCATCGGAAATCGGATGGATAAAGTAATTGTATTCTCCTCTCTTGATTACAGGAGAATTAATGAGTGAGCTTTTCAGTCTTTCAAGCATAGTATTAACTCTTTTTTGGCTGTTGCGATATTCCTGTAATTAAAGAATTATATCGTATTAATAAAGAATTTGTTCTGGTAATAAAAATCCTGTGCTATTGATAAGGAATCCTGTTGAGCCAATAAAGAATTCTATGACAGTATCCTGTAATCCAGATGCATTTAATTTCTGGTCAGAGATACTTGAATAATTCAGCCGTAGAAAATACTGGAAAGTAAAAATGAAAGAGACTAAAAAAAAGGAAGAGAAAGAGAATCGAAGGATTACCTTAAGCCTCCAGCTTTAGTATATCAGGCTTTTTGACCGGCTTTAGGCCCATTACCGTTGCCTATTCCGTGAGCCCCATTCCCCGACAGGTTGGTATTCTCTTCCGAATCAAGCAGCCCGAGAACCTCATAAGGATTATTTCCTGCCTGCTTCATTTCGTTCAGGGTAGCTTCATCAATATCGGTTACTGAAATTACCGAAACGAGTCCTTCGGTATCCCAGTTTTCCCTGTCCATAAGCCAGAGGTCCGCTAAATACTTGGAGATCCAGGCAGGATCATTGGCTTTTGCTCCGCATTCAGCATTGACAATATTAAAGTCAAATCCGAGAACAACAGCTTTTCTAGTCCCGGCATTTTTATCCGCAACCACGAAAATGCCTGCAGGAGAGTTGCCAATTGCTTCTTTTTCATCATCTGTCAGTGCGGACATCCAGACTCCTCCTTTCCCGGGAGTTGCATCCCAACGCTTCACAAAAACGTCTTCTTTGCACCAGTTGGGGCAGGAAAAAACCGTATAACTTACATTTGCTTCAAGCGGATAGTTTTCTTCCATCCAGTTTGCAAGTATAAAACCGCTGGAAACGCCTGGACAGAAATGGTTGTGCAGCTCCAGACACTGCATAAGCTCATAATCGAGCTTTCCGGTAGCCCAGCCATTGGAAATCGTAAGGATGGCAAACTCGCGCCCGTTAAAGACCGTTGAGTTCACCTTTTCATTCCATGCAGCTCTCGACTTCGGTGTTTTCGAAAGCTTATCAAAGTCTATATTTTCCGTCACCTGGTAGCTTATTTCACTTTCGTTTTCGTAAGAGACCTCGATATAAGTACAGTTCCCGCTGCTTTTATCGAAGAATGCAAACCAGAGAGGGCTGTTCCTTGCATTCTGGACTACAAGCAGATTCTGTGTATAAAGGAGATCCCTGTCATAAAATTCCGAGTAGAAATCGTCCAGGAAAGCATAAGATTCCGCAGGAGAGCCTATGTCCGTAATGATAAGTGTCTCTTCAGGCCCTATACTTCCAGGATTTGCTTCGGCTGCAGTAAAAACCTCAGCCATCAAATTCAAGTTACTACCTTCGGCTGCCATTCCCGGCATAGCGCCAAGGGAAAAACTCAGCGCTGTCAGGAGAAGAAGGCAGATAAATTTCACGTTAATTCTTTCGAGATCTATAACGCCTTTTCCAATCATGCTTTTTCCTCTACTACTCATTAAATCCGATTTTTACAGTCTGAAAGTTGAAAAATAACACATATCAGGGAACAAAGTTTAATAGTTAAGATAAAACCTAAATATAGTGTTTTTTAGTGTTACAAAAAATGATAAAAATAATACATAAAACTTTCTGTTTTTGTTAACATTGAGAATAGAGAGAGGAAAATATAAAGAGAAATGAAAAATATGCAGCGACAAGCAGGCAGAGAAGCGTGATGAGGATTAATCTAAAAAAGAAGTGAAGGAATTATTAGCAGGTTAATAAAGAACTAATAAAGGACTAATAAAGGACTAATAAAGGACTAATAAAGGACTAATAAAGGACTAATAAAGGACTAATAAAGGACTAATAAAGAACTAATAAAGGACTAATAAAGAACTAATAAATAGTTAATTAAAAGTTAATTAAGAGTTAATGGAATTAATAAGAATAAAACTGGAAAGTTGATAAAAAGTAAATAAAATATAAAATAAAAAAATTAAGGACAAACAAGTGTATCAAAGAGCCCCAATATGATCTCTGCGAGTTCCCTGCTCTTTTCGGTTGAGGTCATTATTGTGTCGGCGCGGGTGGCACGGCATCCGACTCTTTCAAAAGCAAATTCGTCTGCCTGATCCCGCTCATCGAAAACGAAGACATCCAGGAAATCCTGATAATATTCTGCAACTCCCATTGAAGAGACCTCAAGCCCGGATGCTTCCATCAGCTTTCCGGCAGGCCCGCTGACAGGGGCATTGCCAATTATCGGGCTGACCGCCACAACCATTTTCTTTTGCAGCAGATCCTTCATTCCTGGCAGAGAGATAATAGGACCAATGCTCGTAATCGGGTTACTTGGTCCTATAAGGACTTTATCATCAGTCTCCAGGGCTTCGAGTACTTTTGGAGAAATTGAAGCTTCGGAGACTCCTCTTATGTCAACCCCCAGCACCTCGGGGTCTCCATGCTTCCCGATCCAGAAATCTTGAAAATGCATAATGCCTTCTGGAGTTTCTATATAGGTAAAAATGGGGTCGTCAGACATAGGCAAAATTTCTGCATTAATTCCGAAGATGGACGCAAGCTCTAACGTCGCATCTGTAAGGGAAATCCCCTGTCTGAGAAAGTTCGAGCGAATAATATGAGTTGCCCTGTCCCGGTCTCCCAGTTTCATACTTTCGGTGACGCCAAGTTCCTGCATGCGCTCATTAGTCAGGAAGGTGTCCTCTTTTATGCCCCACCATCTTTTACGGTCGATCTGGTCTGAGAAAAGATAGAGCACTGTGTCCAGGTCAGGACAAATCATATTTCCCGAAACCCAGAGGTCTTCGGCAGTGTTTACAACAACGGTCAGTTCCTCTTCCGGGAGGATTTCCTTGAGTCCGTCAAGGAGCTTTGGAGTTCCGGTGCCGCCTGAAAATATAATCATGATAATACCTATTCCGGCTTTCTTTTAAACTTTCGGGTAGCGAGTATTTCTGCAAATCTACAGTACCAGAGTAATAGTAACAGCAATATATAATGAAATCTGTCTAAAGAATGATGAAGGTTGTCCTCGATCCCGTACACGGTTACATCGAGCTGGATGATCTGGCTCAGGATCTTCTTTCCACGCCCCAGATGCAGCGCCTCAGGAGGGTAAGACAGCTTGGTTTTTCCAATCTGGTCTATCCGGGAGCGAATCATACACGTTTCGAACACTCACTTGGAGCAATGCACCTCGCTTCCACACTAACCAAAAGTCTCGACTCGATTGAGGAGGACAGGAAAACCGAAATAAAGGCTGCCACTCTTCTGCACGACGTAGGGCACGGACCTTTTTCTCACGTTACCGAGAATGTTATTGACAAATACACACGGTGCAGGCATGATGATGTAAAAGAAATCCTGGGGAAAAGTGAAATAAGGGAAGTCCTGGGCAAATACGGAATTTCTCCCGGAAATCTCGTAAAACACATTAAAGGAGAAACCTCCCTGGGGCAGATCCTTAGCAGCGAGATCGATGTGGACCGGATGGACTATCTTGTTAGGGACGCCCATTACACAGGTGTGGCTTTCGGGGTCGTGGATTATAACCGCCTGATAAACCAGATGAATTTCTACGAAGACAGGCTCGTTGTGGACTATGGCGGGCTGAAAGCTGCCGAATCCCTTCTAGTCTCACGTTTCTGGATGAATACATCGGTCTACTACCATCACGTAACAAGGATCTCGGAAGCTATGTGTTCCAGAGCAGTCGAGTACATGATTGAAAATAACGAGCTTGACCCGCTCAGGCTCAGACAGATGGATGATATAGACCTTGTTGCCTCCCTGCGAAACGCATCCGGGTATGCAGGAGAACTCTCACGGCTGCTGGATGCCCGTAAACTCTACAAGCGGGCATTATACGTAGGCCTGGCAGATACCGGGAAAGCCGTACTGAGGCATCGCGATCGGATCCGTAGGGCAGAAAAAGAAATTGCAGAACTGGCAGGGGTCGACCCTGAGTATGTACTTGTGGATATTCCAAAAACGCCTGAAATGCTGGAAATGCGGGCAATGATAAAAACTGACCACAAAATGATACCTCTTAATGAGGCTTCCCATTTCGTATCCATCCTGCAGGAAGCGCATATGGACAACTGGAGAATGGGAGTATACAGCCCGAAAGAACATTGCGAAGCTGTGGGAAGAGCTGCGAGAGACTATTTTGAGGTAAAGAAATCCCTAAGACAGTTTAAACTGAGTGATCTCTAAATAGGTAAAGGAAGAGGTAGATTTAGAGGATAAAGAGGAGCTTCCTTGAGATTAAGAAGTAAACTTAACAAGTCTGATACCATTTACACGTTTAATAAGGCTTGAAGCCAGAGTTTGAAAAGTTTGAAGGACCGGGGCAGGAATTTGTTTCATATTAAACGGAAAGTGGGGAAAATCGAGATAGCGCTTGACGCGAAAAAGATCGGAGAAGATTACCTGTTTACCCTTACAGGGGGGGAAGAACATGTGGGAGCTGTTGCCTTAGGGCTTTATGATGAGAAAAGCCAGAGAGCAAGTTCATCGGTTTTAACAATGCCCGGACACAGGGAAGAGTATCTCGCCCTGCAGGGAGCAAGACAGGTGAGCAGGGCGACAAAAAAGACTTCGGTATTTGTTGCAGGTATACACCAGGATAACGTTAGCCCCGAGGAAATAAGGGATATAGTCTCAGCTGCAGATGAAATGCTAGAAAGTTTCATTGCTTTTTATAAAAAAAGAGACAAACCGGCGGAGCGAGATAAAGACTGAAGCACCGGGCAGAAATGAAAATGGAAAATACGGCAGAGATACGAGTACGGAAAATAAAGGCACGAATATTAAAGGCACGAATATTAAAGGCAGGAATTAAATGGAGATAACGGTAGGGATCAGCGGAGCCTCAGGAGTCCAGTATGGAATTCGCCTTCTTGAAGTACTGGCGGAAAAAGGAATTAAAACCCATCTGGTTTTAACGGATGCGGCAAGCCAGATAATAGGGATCGAAACGGATTATACCCCCGAGGCAGTGAAGAAACTTGCAACCTGGAGCTATGCCCAGAAAGATTTTTTAGCACCGATAGCCAGCGGTTCTTACAGGACAGGGGGAATGGTTATCGTCCCCTGCAGCATGAAAACTCTTGCAGCCGTGGCAAACGGGGTATCCGATACCCTTCTTACGAGGGCTGCAGATGTCTGCCTCAAAGAGGAAAGAAAACTTATTCTGATGACCCGGGAAACCCCGCTTAACCTTATACACATCGAAAATATGCTAAAGGCTAAAAAAGCAGGGGCAAGTATCCTTCCAGCCTGCCCGGGTTTTTATTCACGTCCCAGAACTCTCGAAGACCTCATAGATACAATGGTAGGAAGGGCTCTCGACCTTCTCGGGATAGAGAATGAGATTTATCACCGCTGGAAGTAAAGGAATAACCTCAAGAAAACCGGGAATTCGGACAACTCAGGCAGAAAAAATTTCGATTTTCGGGAAAAAATTTTTTAAAGAAAGCGTGACTGGCCCATGTTCTAACGAAAGCTATATAAAGGATAATATCCTTTGAGAGGAGGTACCCCTTGGGATAGTAGGGTAGCTTGGTCCATCCTCGAGCGTTTGGGACGCTTGGACCGCGGTTCAAATCCGCGCTATCCCATTTACATATTTTTTTTCCAAGTTTTCTACAAATTTTATCTTGTCATATTATTTTCTCTGTTTACTTTCTTACTTCTTTGCCTATTTTCCTTACTTCTTTGCCTATTTTCCTTACTTCTTTGCCTATTTTCCTTACTTCTTTGCCTACTCTCTTACTTTTTCGGTCTATTTTCCTTACTTTTTCGGTCTACTTCCTTCTATCCCCTCATATCCTATGCTCATCTTCCCACTACCCTGAGAATAAACGCTACAGGAAGGTAACATCAAAGGTAGATCCAGAGATATTACATTCTAAAAGCAGGTGGGCAGCTTAAGCTGGAAGAAGAGAGCTATATGTAAAACGTGTGGTCTGAAAATAAGGCATAAAAAATAGAAAATAAGGCATGCCTGAAAGAATTCAGCGGTGCCTTACTACGCAATTCGAAAGCCCGACTATTTCAACGATATCACTGTTGTCCGGGGAATGAATTATCATCTGTCCTTTCTTAAGGTAAGGAATCCTGCGCTCATATTCTTTCGGGACTTTAAGAGACGTGATAGCTGCATCATTATTGAGGTTAAGGATCAATTTCGTATTTACCTGCTTGAAAACCGTATCATCGATATCCTGAGGGTCCTGGGTGATTAAAAAGAGACCAAGTGCTTCTTTTCTACCCTGGCGGGCTGCATCTGCAAAACGGGAGATAATAAGGCGAGAGTGTTCCCCGCTCGCCTTTGAGAGATAACGGTGAGCCTCGTCCAGAGCCAGGATAATCGGAGTTTCCTTAATAGCGTCTTTGCCTGTGGTACTCAACTTATTGTCCACGATCAGGCTCATAATTGTTAGCACTATGAGGTCGCGGATTCTCGGAGCGCTTATGTATTCGGTCGGAAAAACCGAAATCTGCCCTGGCTTGAAGATCTTATCCAGAAGCTCGGTAATTGGGGTGGCTTCCCGGTCAAAAACCTTCGAGAAGAAAGGATTCCTGACTCTCCTTACAATTCCGTCATAAGAAGACTCGTGCAGCTTCCCGCTGTCAACATAGTAGGAACGGGTACCCTCATTATCAATATGGTTGATGAAATTCAGGTAAGTATGGGGCACGCTTGACTTGAAGAAATCCAGAAGAAGCACTTCAAGCCCTATGTACTGAAGTTCGGACATTCCAGCTGCTGCAATAAGCCAGGTGTTGTGTTCTACAAGCGAGAAGGGAATTGTAAATTCGATTTGCTCGGCTCTTGATTTGTCCCCGGGATATTTTTGCCCGTCAACTTTCGCCACGAAAGCCTTTGTAGAGGCGACCCGACCATAAGTCACGTTTTCGGATTCGAACCGGAATTTATCATCCTCACTCAGGGTTTCATTATCCTCGAAAAGCTGGGAATATTCATCCTGAGGGTCCATAATTACCAGACAGGGGTTTTTCCGCGCCTTATCAGGAGAACCCCGCAGCCTGTACCTATTATCGTCGGTCATGAACTGGCGGAGGATATTTTTTGAAAGGAAAGTTTTCCCTGTTCCTGTGCTCCCGCAGATAAGCATGTGCCTGAAAATAAGAGGATCGCCCATAGAATAGTCGTTTCTGAGGTAATAGGCAACCGTTTCGGGCTCGGAATGGGTTTTTAAGAGCTCACCTCCCACGCTCAGGTGACCGAGAAAGATTCCTTCTTCAGGAATATTGAGCCCTATCTGGACCTCAAGCCTGTCAGTAACAGGCAGGATAGGAGTATTGGGGTGAGGAATCCTATCCGCCATGCGCCGGGTGAGTGTGCTTCCGGGTTTCAGGTAAAGGATACAGAGCGGATCAAGGCAGGCAAGGAATTTGTAATCTTCCTCTTTTACAAGGTTTCCATGGGCACTGAGCATGCGCCTCGAGTGAATCTCAGTTGCGTCGTCTACCACAAATTCCTGTCTGTACTGGAGTTTCCCTACCCTGGCAAAGAGTTTTTCTCCATTCTCGTAAGGCACAACAACATATGTTCCAAGCCTTATCTCGTCCCGCCGCGCTGAGGTTATATAGCCTGTGATTACAGCCCCTGAAGGGGTTAATTCTAGAGGCTCTATGCCTGTAGTGACAATCCCGAAGGCTTCTGAGACCGGAGAAGCTCTCAGAGCAATATCACCGTACCCGGCAAAAGGCTCAAAGGGCAGAGCCTCCTCTACGGGATTCCCGAGAATTTCGGATTCGAGAAAGAGATCCTGAGCAGGCAGGGAAACGGGTTCAGAAAGCGTTGCAGCTTCAGAAAGAGAAGCGGATTTAAAGATAATTTCAGGAGAGCCTGAGAAAATATCGGATTCGGCTTCAGGGATAAGATCCGAGATATCTTCCGGATTATTTTCTCCGAGAGTATCGGATAAGGGAGCCTGAAATTCTTCATCAATTTCAGGCGTTAACGCAGGGATAACCCGATCGGAAATATCTTCAGGTTCAGGGAAGTTCACAGGCTCGCCCGCATTGCTGCCCTTGAAGCTTATCCCTGCAGAATTTTCCTTTGAACCTTTCTTATCTTCCATTCCTGAATCCACAGGAGCTAGCCCCTTTTTCGGTCTGCAAGAGTCAAAAGCCATAAGGTCGGTGTTTTCATATTTCATTCACGTTACCCCACCGAGTATCATTATAAGTGGTATCGGGATTCATGTTTTCAAAGAATTTATCAATCTCTTGCCTCTCCACTTTCCGGATTTTTGCTATATGGTCTGCCTTTGTAAGGGTTAGTGGGAAACCATGCAGAGAAAGGTCGAAGAGTACTTTTCTGGTAATTTGCATGCGGAGAAAATCGTCCTTAACAAGCCCGTAAGGGGCTTCAACCTTGAAGACTATATCTTTGGAAGGCACATAAAGCATGAAAAAACAAAGGGCATAATCTTCAGACGAAAAATTATGCCTGAGCTTCTGCTGGAGCGAGTCTGCGGCTGCAAGGGGCGAAGTCCCGTTTAGCATCTTCTCATAAAACCTATTGGGCTGCAAGAACCAGTTAGTGTAAGTAATGTAAGCATTTCTTGAACCGGTGTGCCTGCCATTCTTCCCGTTATTTTTCGAGTTTCTCCCGTTGTGCCCTAATGCACTGTCAACTTTTTCGGGGGAAAGGAGATTTTTGAAAAACTGGGAGTCAAGCATCCAGGGCAGGTCGAAAGCTTCCCTTTTCTTCCGGACGCTGTCCATAATTTGCACGTCAGTTGGATTTTTCACGAAACCTACCACAGGGATGCGTTTTTCCAGGAAATGGTCCATAATATCAATGTAATTCTGGAGAATTCTTCGGGCATCGCTGTTCTGCCGGATTCTTACGTCCTCATCGTCCAGCACCATCCAGTACATTAGCTGTTTGGGATAAATTGGCCCATCCATTATGAAAAAGCTCTCAGGCCCCATGCTGTCTTTCATGAGAAGGATATGTTCGGATTCTGCGAGATACATGGCAAAACTGTGCACAATGTCAGGAGCCTTTCGTTTCAACTCGTCAGGGGCAATTGTAACCAGTTTTGCCCTTCCGAACTCCTCATCAAAGCTTTCCCAGCCCGATGTAGCCTGCATGGCTATCCTCTGGGAAGAAGAATAAGCCGCGCATACAATTGTCCTGAATCTCTGAATATCAAGGTTAGTAGGCGTTGCAGCCAGCCCGCAGTGGCAGAAATCAACAAAAAGCCCGCTGTCATACGTCCTGGGATTGGTGCTCCCGCTGTCACAGGCGTAAGTAACCGGATACGGGTCTTCACCCAGCGCCATGAGCTCAGTCCTTACAATCCCCCGAAAGAGCCTGTCTATCGCCTTAAGTATGACCCTTCCATCGAGCTTCAACTCCTCAAGCAGGGAATAGATATCCGCAGCCGTTTTTGCCTCCTGAGACTCAAACGAGCAGTCAATCTTTTTAGCAAGCTCCGAGATCTTATTCATATGCACGGGCTCAAGGGTCATAAACAGGAGATACTTTGAGGAGTTTATATATTTGTTGAGTGGAAAGGAGGAAAAGTTTCTGCTTTACTGGAAAAAAGGTGATGGGAATTAGAAAATATATAACTGTTTTTAGGAATTCTCTCAAATGATAGAGAAAGTGCTGGAAAACCGAAGTCACAGATTAACTGCAATTATAGGGTGATCTTATTATTCGGTTTTCCCAGAAAGATATATTTTTCGGAGATTAGCAGTATTATTATTGTTTCTAAAAGCTTTGTAATTTCGTATCAAAATTATGATTTATCTGTGCAAAATTATGATTTATCTGTGCAAAATTATGATTTATCTGTGCAAAATTATGATTTTATCTGTGTATCAGAGTTATGTGAATTCCGGTTGTCTCTGTACCTTTTTTTGCTGCAAAAATAGAATGCATGTTTACTAATGCATATTTTTTATGATAATCCTCTGTATTCCACTGAATATTTCCGGCAATTTGCCGCTGGAATTGGTTCAAAGTAAGCTAATAATCCATATAAAAATAACTCTCTCTCATCGATTGTTTTCGAAATATATATATTCTATACAGATTAATGGACCGTTGTATGCCTTTATTAGGATACTTTTTTATTCAAAGAGAATAGTTTTGCGATTAACTGCTCAATGGAAAATAAAAGTAAGGATAGTTTTTTCTTAATGTTAATGGCATACAAAAAAAAATTATAAAAAATAAGAAGTGAAAAGATCTATGAAAGCACAAATCAAAAAGACAATCGCTATTTTGCTATTAGTTTGTTTCTTATTGTCAGTAGCAGCTTCGGCAGTAAGTGCAGCCCCTACCAAGACTAAAACATATGGAATTGACATCAGTAAATGGCAAAAAGGAATGGATTTAGCAAAAGCTAAAAAAGAGGGCGTTAAATTTGTGATTATTAGAGGTATGTATGGAAATGAAAAGGATACAAATTTTAACACACATTATAAAAATGCGAAGGCAGCCGGTTTAAAGGTAGGTGCTTATCAGTACACTAGAGCAGTAAATGAAGCTCAAGCTAGAGAAGAAGCACAATTATTTATTAGTAAATGTTTAAAAGGTAGACAATTTGAGTATCCTATCTATATAGATGTAGAAGATAAGCTATTAAAAAATTTAAGTAAAGAACAAGTTGATGCAATTATTACAGCATGGTGTGATGAAATGGAAAAAGCCGGTTACTTTGCAGGATTCTATTGTAATGGTGACTGGTATAAAAATGAAATGCATGGTGCGCAATTAATGAAAAAATATACTTGCTGGTATGCAAGCTGGGGAATTACAACTACTAATTATCCAATGCACCAATTCTCGGGAGGAACCAAAAAAGTAGCAGGTATGAGCTGCGATCAAGATTATTGTTATGTTGATTTCCCCAGTATTATTGTAAAAGGCGGTTTTAACGGATATAAAAAGTAAAACAGTAATATACAGTAAATAATACTACTGAAACATTATGGGACGTAATATGGCAGTGTGACGATTTTTCTGAAAAACTCAACTCTTAAAAGTTATTGGGTGGAAAATTCCGTGTCGAGACATTAATTTTCCCTCAGTACATAAAAGTTTGATTCCATGTTTACGGTGAATTCGAGACACTGCCTCTTCTCTTGTTCAAAAGCTCATTTTTAGACAACTGGATGTTTAAATTCTAACATAAAAAATAACAATTTTAATGTTTTGATTTTTAACCTGATACAGGATAGGAATGACTTATCTTTTATTACTGTCTCAGGTATTGTTCAGTTCCTCGACTTTTGCCTGTGCTGCTTCCTCTGTTTCGAATATCTCGGTATCCGAGGGAAAACAATATAGACATACTCCATCTGTGACCTTTGCAGTTCTGTATATAAGGGTGTACACAGGTTTGTCCATATCATCTTCTTTCAGGTAGCTGATTTCATTCTCACCGAAATTTACCAGTGCATATTCCAGACCATCTATTTCGATTGTCTCAGGAAATTCCATACCATCGAATATTTGTTTCCCGACTGAAAAATTCAGGTCCTTATACAATAATATCGGTCGAACAAAGACTTTCGGAAGCTTCGACTCCCTGTCTTCGCCTGAAAAATGTGACACATCCACTTCTTCACTTTCATAGTCAGAAAAGCTCGCGTTTCGAGATGCATACTCGTATACTGACTCATATACCTGTACAATGATTCCATTGATCTCGATCTGAGTTGTCATAAGTTTCAGTCCCATGTATCTCGTAGACCGGTCTAGATATCATTCAGTAAGAAATGTGTGAAAATTTAAGTTATTTTTAAGTTATTACAAGATATTCATGTTATTACAAGATTATTTTTACGTTATTATTAGACTATTTTTAGGTTATTATGAGATTATTTTCCAGGTTATTAAATTATTCATTTTTTAGTAGAATCGGAACTTTTTCAGCCGCAACCACCAGTGAGGCAGTATCATTACGGATAAAGGATATTGTTATTGCACCTTCTATAATTAATTGGAGAATTAAGCCAGGAATATGAAAGATTTGCTTTTGTGCTATTTAGCTTAGATGGCTTATCCAGTAGCCTTTCAGCCTGTTTACGTCTCATCAGGGAGATTTCCTTTTTCATGTGTCCAATTATTAATTGATACAAAACAATTAAATTCAATTTAGAAAATAGGCACTTAAAGCAACAGTATATTTATATTAAATCATTGTTTTCATTGGTAAGCTGCGGCCATATTTGATTCACTTGCCTCTATAGGGGCATAAACCGGAAATAATATTCTAAAATTATAGAATTATTGTAATTTTTTAACATGCATTAAGGACTTTGCATTACGGACTTGTCGATAGGTTTTAAAAACAGAAGGAAGTAGGCTGATGAAAACAAGTAAAAGAGGGAAGAGAAGAAAACAACGCCGCTCTGGCAATGGAATATTTAAAATTATGTCATATATTTTAGTAAAACCAGTTAAGCTGCTCATTATTTTTTCAATCTATTCACTGAAATCAATCTGGCTACTATTTAGTTTTTCAATGGGTTTACTTTACAGGCTTACAAAACAACTGTTTAAGAAAAGTCCATCAAATCCAGCCTTATCCGCATTAGCTGAGATCGACGAAATGAATGGATACAAATTTGAAGAGTTTATGAAACATGTTTATGAGCAGTTAGGATATTCAGTTTATCACACCCCAAAATCAGGTGATCAGGGTGCAGATCTTATTCTAACATCGAAAGAAAAAACAAGAATCGCTGTTCAGGTCAAACGATACTCGGGGAAGGTTTCAAACAGTGCGGTACAGGAAGTCGTAGCTGCAAAAGGTTTCTACAAATGTACCGAAGGTATAGTAGTTACAAATAGTTACTTTACCAATTCCGCCAGACAATTAGCTGAGGCGAACTTTATTGACCTGGTTGATAGAAATGGACTTGAAAAGCTGATCAATAATATTCTAGTTAAGCTCTGAATATAAACAGCCTGTTTTTGTGTGACTTGCTAGCTGGCTCACCCGGTCATTCTTCCGGCTTAGCTGGCACTTATCAGGTCTATTTGTTATTCTCAGATCTATTATTTTCCTGGATCTATTATTTTCCTGGATCTATTATTTTCCTGGATCTATTATTTTCCTGAATCTATTATTTTCCTGAATCTATTATTTTCCTGGATCTATTATTTTCTCAGATATCCTTCTCTCAAATATTCCTCTCTCAGATTTATCTTATCCAGGGTTGTCTATTCTCTCCCTTAACCCTATGATACAGGTAGTCATTGTTTGGAAATCTGTTTTTGACTAAAAATGCCTCAACAATTCAAATCCCATAACACTTAATCCGGCTTACTCGATCTATTTTTTCTTATTTCATCTCTTATCGCTGCCAGTTTACCGCGAGCAGAATTATATTCATTTCTCAGAGTTTCAACATCCTCCGGAACGGTTTTCATCCTTGACTCTACCAGTTCTCTCATCTGTTCATCTTCAATCTCATCCGATAACTTGCAGGTCAATTCTTCTTTAATCTGTCCTACCTCTTCGATGTATTCGTCGAATTTATCGACGAAGTCTGCCATATTTAGTTCTCTTGCCACCGTTTCCAGACTTTCTAACTCATCGATCAGAGCATCTGCATTCCTGTCAAGATCGTTCATTTTCTGTTCTAACCTTGTTAGCCTGGACATTATATCCTGCCCGGTTGATTCAGACAATATATTACCCCCATAAAAGATTGAATGTCAGAATTACAATACTAACCCTATAGACTTTAAAGCTCCTCTCATCTATTAACAACAACAGTCTTTATATTCACAAATTCTTTAAGCCCATAATGGGAAAGTTCTCGACCTACTCCGGATTTCTTTACCCCGCCGAAAGGCAACCTCGGACCGGACCTGATCATTCCGTTGATTGATACGGATCCGGATTTTATTCTTTTTGCCAGTCTTTCGGCTCTACCCAGGTTTCGAGACCAGATTTTAGCTCCGAGCCCATACTCTGTGGAGTTTGCAATTTCGACAGCTTCGTCTTCATCCTTTGCTGTGATCACAGGGGCAATAGGTCCGAAAACCTCAAGCCTGCATACTTCCATATCGGTACTGGCTGCAGGGATAATGACAGGATTGAAGAAGAAACCCTTATTACGCTCTTCTCCGTGTACATGAAGTTTTGCACCTTTTTTCTCCGCATCTTTAAGAACTTTTCCAAGATTATCGACAAACTCTTTCCTTGCAAGAGGTCCGATATCGGTTTCCTCATCCATGGGATCCCCGATTTTCAGTTTCTGCACTAGAAGTTCAAATGCCTCGATAAAATCCACAACAACATCTTCTATGACAATGATGCGCTTGGCAGCGATACAGCTCTGCCCGGCGTTCAGAAATCGAGACTTCGCGGCTGCCTGTGCAGCTTTCTTGATGTCAGCATCTTCAAGCACTATGAAAGGGTCCGAACCTCCGAGTTCCAGGACTACAGGCTTGATCAATCTCCCCGCAAGATTCCCGATTTCCAAACCTGCCTCTACGCTGCCGGTAAGTGAAATTCCATCCACCATTTCTTCTTCAATAACCTGCATAGCAGTTTTAGAGTCAATTAACAGGGTGGTGAAAACGCTTTCAGGAAATCCGGCTTCAATAAAAATTTTCTCAATCTCCAGTGCTGACCCAGGGACATTTGAGGCGTGCTTGATCACGCACACATTTCCTGCACATATTGCAGGTACTGCAAACCTGAAGACCTGCCAGAAAGGGAAGTTCCAGGGCATGATCCCGAAAATCACTCCAAGGGGCTCAAAGGTTACGTAGCTTTTTTCAGTGCCTGTATCCACAATTTCATCCATCAGTAACCCTGCCGAGTTTTCCGCATAATAATCACAGAGCCGGGCGCATTTTTCAATCTCATGCCTTGACTGCCTGATAGGTTTACCCATTTCCTTAGTAATAATTTCGGCATAAACCTCGATATTTTGCCGAAGGATCCTGGCAACCCCTATGAAATGCTTTGCCCTTTCCTCCGCAGGCAGCAAACTCCACACTGAAAAAGCAGCCCTGGAATTTTCAATCCGGGCTCTGCATTCCCCGAAAGAAAATGAATCATATACCCGGTTTATCTCTTCAGTATAAGGGTTAATTGATTTAATTTTCATACTCTCCCCCGAAAAAGAGTCATTATTAGTATTGAAATTCCCAGTATTATAAATTAAGGAAAAATAAAATCTGAAAAGGAAAAAAGATTCTGAGTTTAAATGTGGATAGCCTTTTTCGCGAGAAGACGAATATGTTTGCTTATGTTACCCTGATTTCGCAAATCAGCTATGAGTTACTTCAACACACCGTTTTTCCAGAAGAATTTCTTTTTTGAGTTGCGTTCAAATTTCTCAAACAGGTCTGAAGGAAGTGCAGAAGATCCTGTTTTTTCAAGAGGGATACAGAACATTCTTTTCGGATTCCTCGCCTTACCACCGAGTCCTATAACAACGTAAAAAGGGATCTCGTTGTCCTTTGCAAAGATTTTGTAGCGTCCGAGCTGGCTGGGTGCGGACCAGTGAAGTTGATCTCTATACAGATTTGACCTGAATTTGCATTCAACACAGAAGATTTCATTTGTGGGCCTGTGGCGGAGAACAAGATCCGGGCCGCAATCGGACTCGACAAACCGGGTGTGCTTCCGTGCCATATCGGTAGTCCACTGCACAATGGAGAAATATTTTTCATCGAAAAGATCCACAACATATTTTTCGAAATCGTCACCTTTTTGTTCGGATTCGTTTTCAAAAATTACCTCGATAACCTTTCTCAGCTTTCTTAATAAATCCATAGTTAACCACTAAGATTTTTGTGAAAATATCGGAATATTTCAGTATATTTATAAATCTAATGGTATGAGCCGGAAGAAAGCTATAGAGTATGCCAGAACAGGAAGAAATTTCTAACAGGTTTTTATTCGGAAATCGGGCAAACCTGAGTCCTGACTTGAATTTGTCCGGAAAACCTTAATCTAAAAAAAGGATATACTATATTGGGGAGAGATTTAATACTTAATAAAAATAATCAACATAAAATTAAAGTTACCGGATTTTATGCCTATGGGGAGAAGGCCGAAAAATTACGAGGAGAAGCTGATTGCTCCGGAACGAGCAGCTGAGCTTATAGAAGAGGGCTGGAAGCGGGCAGACCTTCATGTTCACACTACCTGTTCCTTTGACGTACTTCCTGTCAAAGACCTGCATCCGGAAAGTCTTTATGAGAAAGCCCTCAAGCTCGGAATGGATTATATTACGTTTACGGATCACGACACCTTAGAAGCATATGAAATTCTCGGATGGGACCGGGAAAAGCTCGTTCCTGGGGTTGAAATGAGTGTACACGACCCGGAGTTTGCAGGACACAGCCTGCACATCAACGTTTTTGAATTTGACAGGGAGGAATTCTTAGAACTAAGAGAAATTGCGGAAATCGAACATGACCTGAAAAGCTTTATCAAGTATCTCAATCGGCACAAACTTCCTTTTATATATAACCATCCTTTCTGGTTTGAGTTTCACCATGAACCGAATCCGTCTGCAGTACCCAGACTGGCAAGACTTTTCCCTGTACTTGAATACAATATGCATGAGCTTAAGCAGAAAAATGAACTTACTATTACCCTGGCTGAGAAGTTTGGCAAAGGTATTGTCGCGACGACCGACACGCATTCCGGAAGAATCGGGAAGGTATGTACCCTGGCAAAGGGCGATGATTTCAAAGAGTTTTTCGGGAATATAAAAAAAGGGAAAAGCTACATTGTCCCTGAGAATCTTACCAGAGAGCTTCTGATTGATGAGATGAATACCTGGATAGACCTTATTTTTGAAAAGAGCCAGAAAAGCAGTGATATAAAAGGCTACCTGACCGGGATAAAATCCCTGGATACAATGGTCAGGATTTCCAGAAGTACGCTATTGAATTGCTTTCCCGGGCTCAACCGAACAACCATGAGCCTGCTCTATATGATTTCAAATACAGGGCTTCCAGCCTCATTTTACCTGTATTCGGAAAAAAGTTTCGTAAAAGAAATTGAAAAGCAAATCGAAATTAAAAAGCAAAAATGAAACGAATGTAAAGTAATTTAATACGGGCTTAAAGGAAGAAACTGAGACCAAATCAGGAAAAATGTGAAGAGAAAAGGGAAAAGGAAAAAGAAGAAAAAAGAGAAAAGGGAAAAGGAAAAAGAAGAAAAAAGGGAAAAGGAAAAAGAAGAAAAAAGAGAAAAGGGAAAAAGGAAAAAGAAGAGAAAAGGAAAAAGGAAAAAGAAGAGAGAAGAAAGAGAAAATTAAATAACAAGAGTTGTTTTGAGAGCCAGGAAAAATTAAAAGAAATCCAGGATTTTTTCCGGGCTTTCAAGTACGGTAATTCCCTGCAAGCCTTTTACAATTTCAACATTGCGCATATCAACATCCCTGACCAGAACTTCTACAGGTCCGCCTTTGATTGCACCATAAGGGCAGAGTTCCTTACAAATTCCGCAGCCCTTACACTTAAGAAGTTCGATCTGATCTGTTAAACCGTTTTTCTCAGTTATTGCCCCGTGAGGGCAGTTCTCTCGCGGAGGACAATCCTCGCAGTGCCTGCACTGTTTCCGGTCGATATTATAGGGCATTTCCGAAACTATTGAACCTTCAATATCTACGGGCACAATATAAACAGGCACTCTCCCTTTTACAGCCTGGGCAACAGCATTGGTCACAAGCGAATCCGCAATCCCGTAAGCAATTTTCGAAACCGTGTTTGAGGTTGCAGGCGTAACAAAGAGGGCATCATATCGGTCAAGACAAAAGCGTCCGACCTTCGGTGAACTCGAACCCTGCTCGCTTTCCCTGAAGATTTCTTCAAGGTAGTCCCCTCCAGAGATTTTAACAAGCTTCTGCTCAAGTCCGTACATGCGTAAAACCTCCTCGGCAGCTCTGGAAATAAATGTGTTTATGGAAACTTCCGGGTTTCTGAGCTTAATTTCTTTAAAAACCTGGTAACTGCGGTCCAGGAAATGCCCGGCACCTGTAATGCCCCACGCGATTCTCTGAAAACTCATGGAAAGTAGTCATGCCCCAGGGGGATAATATAATTTTCTAAAAAAGGTTCAGGATAATGAACGCGGAAGATTATAAATTTTGATTGAAAAACTGTCAAAGCCAGAAAAGTATCACATTCCCAGAACTTCATAAATCAATTCCATAGCTTTCTTCTCGTTTTCTCCCCCGCATCTGGAAGCCAGAGATTCATATCTGCGGATCAGCTCAAGATACTTTTCATCTTCCGTAAGCTGGTAGCGGGTTGCATGGACAGCTGCTTCAAGCACTGCGTTAAATCCCCTGTTGGGAACAGGCAGGCTTTTCAGATTAGCTTCATTGAAACCTGCTTCTACAGGAATGAGATCGGCTATAAGCGCCTGATCCGTATCCTTGATATTCGCACATTCGAAAACGACCCAGGCTGCGGCTTTTTTTAAGACCGGAAAATTTAGCCCGCGAACAGGCACATAGTCAAATTCGGAGGGCTCAAGATCGAAAAAAGTTGAACGCACAAAGAGCAGGGAGTCGTAAACTATGTTTGCAGCCAGATATTTTTCATTAAAAACGTTTTCCCAGGTATGGGTGCCTTTGAAAAGCCGGACAAACGTTCTTCCGCCTTTTACGATGATTCCGACAGGGGCTGCATTAGGGGATTCAGTTCCTGTACTGACTATAGTTTCGGAAATTCCTTCCCGGATCCCGAAGGAAGAAAGCTCTACAGCGGAAGATTTACTTCCTTTTTTTCCGCACTCAGGGGGAAATTCGGTCAAAAGCGCAACCCCCCCAGAAGGGCAATGAAAAGTCCGGCTATGATAATATCGGCTGTTGAGCCCGGATTGATTTTCTTCCTGAGAAGTTCGGAATCAAACTCCTGTATAGCAGGAAGTAAAGCTGCAAAGTCTCTGGTGTTATTCCCTGAGGATTTCTCCAAGGCTGAAAGAATCTCTCCTGCCCTGAATGAAACATAGTCCGCAGTAGCTTCATCGAATTTCGTCTGGATGAAAGTATCTCTGTGCCGGGAAAGCAATTTCAGGAAGGTATAGACTATAGCTTCGTTTATACCTGTACCCGAGCAATTGAGAACCGAAGCTTCTGCTTCCGAATCCTGAGCCTGCATGAACTCAGTTATACTTCTTGCCCCCTCAAGGCAGCGTCCGAAACCTGAGGTCCATTCATTCGCAATCAGGTCATAGTCCCTGGCGATATCCATAAGTTCGTAAAGGGTGACTCCCTGTGCCCTGAGTTCGACTGCTGACTCGGGGTCTCCAAGGCTGAACTCCTCCACGCTGTTAACCCTGACACCCGCTACTTCGAAAGCCCGGTAGAACTCGATAGCATCTTCACAGTCTGTTGCCCGGACAAAAGCATGCGCATGCGCAGCAAGAGCCTCGAATTCATCCGGTGAAAGCTTACCGGGGATTTTTCCGCAAGAACCGAAGAGTTCTCCTGCTGCCATTGAAAGAGGGATCAGTAATAGAAAAGCCCCGAAATGGGTATTTCCTCCCCTTTGCCAGGCTGAGCTCTCACAAACCGCACTTCGAATAAGCGCGCCTATGCCGTTCCTGCTTTTTGCAGCCAGCTCGATGACAGGGTAGACGCTTACCGAAGAGGCTATGAAATGCTCAAAGCAGGTATCAGGATAGTCATGCTCTCTGTCCACATTTCCTGGCTTGGGAGAAGCCGAAACCTCAAGCAGCATGGCAAGCTGGGCACAGCGGGCAATAAGACTTGACATCTGTGGGTTTTCTGCCCATCCGGAGACAGGACAGGCAAAACCAGTATTATTCGGATTCATTTACTGGAATTCTGGCATGATCCAGTACATGTTTTGCCAGTTGCTCTTTAAGTTTCATGTACTCTGTACCAGAAAGGCCGATTGTGTTTAACACCCCGTCCCTTATCCAGCAAGGCTTGGTGATTTTACAGCACCAGACGAGGCTTCCGAAGCACGTGTCCCCTCCGTATTCCAGCATTGTGCCTTTCGCAAACTCAAGCTTTGTCCTGGCAAACTCTTCTGCCGTATATCCCAGCTTTCGGAATTTTTCATGCACAGGACAGGGTTTTACAGGCAGGCAGCAGAAAGCCAGCGCCCTGAAATCCCCTTCACTACAAACGTGCTTGGGAGCATTATACCAGCCTATTGACTTCTGGTAAGAGGTGACGTTTTCTACCAGTTCATCTATAAGCCCTGGATTGTCAAGGACTCCCCTTGCTACCGAAACCATATCTGCCCCTCGGGAAAACATATCCTTCGCAGCCTCAAAGTCCGTTATCGAGTTGTTTCCTATAAGGAACAGCCTTGTAGCATCCCTGTAATTAAGAATCGCATCAAGGTCGGTCCCGAAGCCTTCCATTACTGCATCAACGTGTATGATATCCGCACCCGACTTGTCGATAAGCCTTGCAAGTTCGATATCATCGACAACATTTGCCCTTACTTTTACGGAAAGTACGACTCCGGTTTCCTTTATAGCCTTTATCCAGGCCGAAAGCCGTGGTAAATCATGGAGAAGGGCTTCTCCGATTCCTGCTTCAAGCATTTCAGGTTGCCTGCAGTGAGCGTTTAACTCAAGGACCGCGCCCTCTTCTTTGACAATCTTTGCAGCTTCAATAAGGGGTTCAAGCGTAGTACTCCTGACATTTACCGCAACGGCACTTCCGGATGTAACTGCCCGGATTTCCTTTCTTATAAGCTCCATAGGTTCATCGGAAATGAACTCTTTTCTACCCCGGGCTACGAGAGCTGAAGCAACAGCCATTGAAGCCTTATCCAGATTGAAGGCTCCAAGAACTACCAGCCCGGCATTGCCTGCATACTGGTTGGCAAAAGCACTATCGGCAATTCCTGCCATAGGCGCCAGTGCAATAGGGTTTTTAAAACGGACATATCCAATATGCAAATCGAATAGACAATCACTCATGTTTTACCTCTTGAAAATAAGCCTGCAAACTGACATAAATTATAGTTACTGCCCGATATTAAAGTACCGATAATCTTTTTTCGGACAAGTTCTGGAAATGGAAGATATTCATCTATAACTTACGAATTATAATGCATATATATTAATATTTGGACGTACCCCAAACACATAAAATTTATATAAACTATAAGGAAACAGAATACCTCTAACCACGTCTATCTTTAACCGCACCTGAAAAGAAGATTAAGCTGTTATAAAATAAGACCCAGGCATCCTGCCATATCTGTAAAAAATTTTATTTTGTATAGTGTGGCTTTCCAAAAAATATATATAATTAGAAAGATATATAGAGGCAATCAGCAGGTAGCATGCGAGAGAGGCTGGACGGCTGACGGGCCTTCAGGTCTGAGGAAAGTCTCCCCACCGCTCCGGATACACGAACATCTGTAAAGGATGTCGGGCGAGAGCCCGGGCCCTGGCACAGAAACGAGAACCATCCCCTGAAAATGCGATGATGCGAAAGTTGAGGTCTCAGGGACAATGGATGAAACGGCGAATCCTCGTGGGTGCAAGTTGGAAATCGGGAATAAAGAGCATTCCGGAATCTCCCGGTTGTTTTTGGAAACGCATAGCCGAATGCCGTCACTGCAAGAGTCTTCAGGGACCATTTCCTCCACTGATGGGTGACAGGAAATTTTTGCAGGAACAGAAGGGAGCTTACGTGCCTCACTCGCATAAATTTACTTTATTCTGTTGTTTTACTCTCTGTTGTTCTACTTACACATTTAATTTTCTTTCTGTATTATATTTACGTTTTTAACTCTCTTTCTGCTTATTTGCTCTTTTTATCACTCTTAGAGGATCCTTCCAGTGTAAGAGACTTTATTCTGGAGACAGGTTCAGCAAGGCAGAAATTCAACAACAACCAGCGGATATAGTCTTTATAATTCCTGTTAGTTACTACTTCATCCAGATATTTTTCCAGAATCTCCTTATTGTTGACAGCCAGTTTGAAAGAAATCTCAGGAAAGCGATGCATTATTTTTTCCATTTTAAGAGAACCGGCAAGGTAATTCCCGAATTCTTGCCTGCAGGAGGATTCGTAGGCTTTAAGGCTATTTAACTTCAGGCTGTACATAACAAGATCGGCAACCGCCTCCGCAGCAAGCTGCCCCGACCGGATGGCATACGAAATACCTTCTCCCGAATAAGCATCTACAAACCCGGCAGCATCCCCGCTCAGAAGCAACCTGGAATTAAAGGTTTTTCTTTTTACCCCACCTGTAGGGATAATATGGGAATGGACAGGGAAATTGCCTGATAAGCCATTTTCCTGCAGAAAATCCAGCAGTACTTTTTTCGGGTGCTCAAGGTACTGAGCTGTCCATACAATCCCTGCAGAATAGTATCCCGAATGGGGAAAGATCCACCCATATCCGCCATGCGCAACTCCGAAGTGAATATTTAGAGCTTCCTGAGACCGATTTCTTATTACCTCACCTTCAGCCGGGATTTCCGATACTAGACTCAGCACGTATTGTGTTTTTTTGTCTCTCGGTCTTACCCGGTATTTAAGGGTCCCACACGAACCTTCTGCAATAAGAACAAACCTTCCCAGGTGGGTATTATCCGTCGTTCTGACCTCAACATGATCTTCTTTTTCAATACAGTCCAGAACTTTTTCTCCGGTATGTACCTCAATTCCGGTTTCTCTGGCTTTCTCAAGCAGTAAGCTATCAAAAACTTTTCTGGAAATCAGTATGGCAATGTCAGGCTCTCTCATTACCTCTACAAAACGGTCCCGGAAATGAACCCTTATCTTAGAAATATTTCTCTCTATTATGTATTCAGGTAGTTCGAAATCCAGGCAGGATAAACCATAAGAAGAAAGAGCTCCTCCGCAGGGCTTGTACCTTGGGAAGTTTTCTTTCTCGATTAAAAGGGTTAAAAGCCCCCTTTTTCCGGCTGCTCTTCCTGCCGATGCTCCTGAGGGTCCTCCCCCTACTATAATCAGATCATACATTGTAAGACACCTGGATATGAATAAGGGCAGTTATATACAGAAAGGAATAACCTACCCCTAAAATAGATTAATACTGGGGCGATAAAAAGATAGAGGAAAGAAAAGAAATGCCTGAAGAAATTGATATAAATTTATTACCTGAGTCTGAAATTCAGGAGAGCCCAGCGCAGGAAATCCTTATAATTAATTGTAAAATCCACAACATCAAGATATTTATCAACCATTTTATTATCTGACGTGAAGATTTTAAATGTTCGGTCAGGAAAACGGTGCATTATCCTGGAAAACATAAGTGAGTACTTGAGATGAGTCCCGAACTCAGTCCGGCAGAGAGCCTCATACCTGGTCAGATCTTTAAGGTTTTTACCTTGCATGCAAATACCTGCAATGACCTCTGCTGCAAACTGCCCTGAACTTATTGCATAGGCAAGCCCTTCACCTGAGAAAGAATCTACAAATCCGGCAGCATCTCCGCTTAAAAGTACTCTTGAACCCGCGACTTTTCGCTTAATTCCTCCCCAGGGAATTTTATGCCCGTGAAGTTTGTACTCTCCGGAAAAGCCATTATCTCTCAGGAACTCGAGTATGGACTCTTTAGGATGCGGAAAATCCTTAATAACCCCACCTATACCGACGGAATAATAGGTTTTGTGAGGAAAAATCCAGCCGTATCCTCCCCCAGCAACTCCGAAGTGAAGTTCAATGGTTTTCCCCAATCTTTCCTCAATTTTTTTTTCTTCGGCAGGAACTTCAGTGACAACGCAGATTCCATATTCCTCTTTATTATCAGTGGGTCTCACACAGGTTTTGACAAGACCCTGAACGCCTTCTGCGACTATTGCAAATCTTGCCCTGTATGTTCCTTCCCTTGTATCCACTTCAACACAGTCAGGCATTTCCCTGCAGCAAAGAACTTTCTCCCCGGTGTGGACATCAATTCCTGTTTCTTTTGCCTTTTCAAGAAGGAAATTGTCAAATTTATCCCTGGAGACGAGTACAGAAAGGCGGTGATCTTTATACGTTTTGACTGATTGCCCCTTAAAAATGACATTTGCCCCTGTAACTTCCCACTCGATAAGATCCTGAGGGAGTTCGAAATCGAGATAAGACAGCGCATGCTCCGAGAGACCTCCCCCGCAGGGTTTATATCTGGGAAATTTTTCTTTCTCGAGCAGCAGTGTCTTCATGCCAAGTCTTCCTGCTCTTCTTCCGGCCGAGGCTCCGGAAGGACCACCACCTATTATGATTACATCATACATACAAGCAGCACCTTCAAAAGTATCCTGAGACATTCTGATTTGTGTCCATATAATCGGAAACTAATGTAAAGTATTAATATTAATTTAAAATTGCGATCGATTGAGGGAAAGCAGCCTGGAAAAAAGAAATTATGAGGAGGAAAAAATAGATTGTCAGGAGAGAAAAAGATAGAAAAAATTTCTTACTTTTTGTTCATTCCCCTCAATTCTTAAAAATTTCAAACATATTCAGGACATTCTGGTAATTCACATCTGTCCCGAAGCAGCCATCCCTTTCCATAGGAATGCCATAGGTTATGACTTTTTTTCCTTTAAGCGCGCGCATGACCTTATTGAGTTCGTAATCACAGGCGATCAGGAGAACACCATCGGCAGCTTCCATTTTAAGGATATTTTTTACATAGGAAGAGCCTGTTAAAATAAATACTTTGTATCCGTATCTCTCAGCGTCCTTTTTCAGCTGAGTAAAAACGCATTTCCCACAGGATTTACATTGTATCCCTGTCTGAGTGGTGTAAGCCGGACAGTCGAGGCTCCTCATACAATGCGGAGCCAGGATAATTCTTTTTTTTGTTTTTGCAAAATCAGATTTATAGGCTCGGTTTTTCAAAGAAGCCATCCACTTATCGAGAACACGGGTATCGGAGAATTTAAGAAAAATATGCCTTAGAGGCAAATAAAAGAAATCAAGTATACTTACGAAAAAACCTGCGAGATAAACATTCCCAGTGAGACTCCTTCTGCTGGCAAGCAGGGCTATGCCAGAAAGAAGAAGGGAAGCTACAATAAGAAAGAAAAGAGCCTTCCCAATGATATTATACATTGCATATCTCCATTTTTTGAATTATTTCCTCAACATTGGCTTCAGTATTGAAGCATCCATCCTTAAGAAGAAGAACCCCCTGCACAGGAACAAACGACACCGCCTGCATGTTTTCAGCAAGCTCATTATAGCAAGCAACTCCCAGGCAGGCTGCGGGTCTGTGCTCCTTAAAGATTTTTTTGACAAAACTTCCTCCGGGTACTACAAAAACCTTGAAATTGAGCCTGTCAGCAGCTTCCGAAATTTTTGAAATATCACATAACCCGCATCGTTTGCATTCGTATCCGTGGACCGGATGGCACCTTGCTTTACAGTCCGGATGGCGCAGGCACTGAGGGAGAAGCAGGATTTTCTTACCCTTAACGTGCAGGAAATCGTCATACATAACGGCATTTCGGACATCAATAAGGATATCATCAACGAGGGTGTCCCTTATCCTGAAAACTTTACAAAGCCACTTTGCAGGGGAATAGAAAAGATAAAGTGTGAACAGTACGAATCCCGGAAAAATAATTCTTCGGTTTTTGAAAGAGTATGCCCCAATAGTCAGGGCGATCCCGGTTCCTGCAAGCGCGAAAAAGACCAGGAATATAAATATTTTTCCTAGAAATTCGTAAGGCATATACATATTTAAGGGGAAGGAAGTATCGGTATTTAAGTTTTGCTATAAAATAGCGGAGAATAAAAAGAGAAAGAAAGCTGGAGAAGCCAGCTTTTACTTTTCCCGATTATTTAGTCTCAAGGCCCAGAGCCTCTGCAACCAGCTCAATGACGTCCTCGACAACCATATCAACGTTGAGTGCGTCTCGCCCATCCATCAGGTTTCTTTTACAGAATGGGCAGCAGCTGGAAAGGATATCTGCATTGGTTTCAACGGCATCCTTAACTCTGGATTCTGCAACTCCCAGAGCGAGGTCAGGAATACCTGCCTTTACACCACCGCCAGCTCCACAGCAGCGCTGGAATTCTTTTACCCTGTCCATTTCTACGAACTTGACACCAGGAATATGTGACAGCACATATCTGGGTGCATCAAAGACGCCCACGTGGCGACCAAGGTGGCAGGGGTCATGGTAAGTAACTGTCTTGTTAACAGGCTTCACCCATTTGATTTTGTCTTCTTTTATCATTCCTGCAAGGAACTCTGAAACGTGGACAACCTCAAAAGGCAGTTCTTTGCCGAGAAGCCTTGGCCAGTCGACCTTTGCAGCACGGAAACAGCCTGCGCATGCAAAGAGGACCTTTTTGGCACCTCTCTTCTGGATTGCCTCAACATTATGTTTTGCAAGTTCATAGGGCACATTATTGATATGTGCCTGACCTGTCCTGATAAGGGCTGAGCCACAGCACCATTCATCTTCGCCAAGCATGGCAAACTTAACGCCTAGCTTGTTGAGTACACGTGAGGTCGCAAAGGCTAAAGCGAGCTGATTGTATCCTGCAGTACAACCGGTGAAATAGACAATATCTGCTTTGTTTTCTATTTTCACATCTTCTGGAACCCAGGCAAGCCTGTCCTTCTGGTCCTTCATGTAAGGATTATGGTACTGCCCAATAAGTTTCGGGAACATATTCTGCTTCCCATAAGGACCGATACCTTTCTTTACAAGGTTTGCCCTCATGGATTCCCAGAGTTCCACAGTGTTAATGCCTGCTTCACAAACTGTTGAACAGATACCACAGGTAGTACAGCCGTGGACATCGTCTTTGAATTCCTGAAGCTCTTCATCTGGAATTTCCTGCGGGCCAAAGAGTTTTGCCTTAAGTCCGTAGGACTTGTTCATGTACTGTCTCCAGCGCAGGATCTTGTCTCTGGGAGCCAATCCTGGTTTCTCGCCGGAAGCAGCATAGGTTGGACACCATTTTACACATTCACCACAGCGGACGCAGGAGTCGAGCTCCATAAGCTGGACTGCGGTAAGATTTTTTGTACTGATTGAAGGTTCACGTTTTGCCATTTTATTATTCGCCTCCTTTATTTGCAAGTAATGCAAGCGGTATGGCGATTATGTGAATATATTTACTGAATGGAATAAATGCGATACAGAAGATCAGGGAGATTACGGAATGGAAAAGTGCCGCCGGTGGAGCTATTGAAGGGTCAAGCCCGAAGTCCCAGATGATTCCCGTGCGGATTCCATCAGCAAGAAAACCGGAAATAGTAACTAAGAAAACTACTCCGATCAAAACCCAATCATACATAATGGAAGCTTCCCTGACTTCAGAGACAAACAGTCTTCTTACTAATGCTATAAGAACCCCTATAAGCAGGATATACCCGAAGATATAGTTCGGAAGGGAGAGCCATTCTCTAAACATGTAGGGGGTGAACGGGAGTTCAATTCCGACCATATGGGTCATTTCGACTGCAAACATGAGTCCTGACAGGGCAAAGAGGGTCATCCATCCTCCGAAAATCAGGATGTGCATGAACCAGCGGAGAGGGCTTCTCTTGAGAATTCTTCTCTGGAAGAGAATATCAAGAATAAGAACTTCCAGGAGAGGCTTTCCATGCCCGTGATGAGATTCTTCCGTTACCTGATTCCACCATGTTTTTAAGAATGTGATTGCACTTCCTCTTTTTCCTTCCTGAGGCTCAAGGGCGTAACCTGTGACTCCTGCCCCCCATTTCTGGAAGGTAATCATCATACCATATAGAAAAATCACAACGGCTATTGCGCTGAGTATCATTATCTGGACAAACGTCATTCTTAATGCATCCGTGAGCCCAGAGAAGTATGCCATTTCACTACTGATAATATATTCCTCCTATGTATGAATCAAAAACTGGGAACTAATATTGCTTTTACAATTGTCATGTTACAGAATCTCAATGATAGTAAAGACAGAATGATAACCGTAGCGACTGTTTGCATAAGGTTTGAATATTCTGTTAGTCTTTGCATCTATTATATTTAAACATTATCTTTATTAAACAATACATAGAAAAGCCCACTGAGTAGCAAAAATGGGGGAATAGAAGTATTCAAAGGGAGGAAGAAAAAAGTAAAAAATGAAAAATAAAATCTAAATTATAATATAGGAATTATAAATTGAGCTTATAGAATTCTTCCTGACGGAAAAGTGGGAAATAAATCGACAAAAAAGTAAAAAGTAAAAGTGCAGGAGACGAAAAAGTCTGCCTTCAAAAAGTAAAACGAAGATAGTGGGGCAACTTAAAAGTGCCTCTGACAGCCAGGAAATCTGACAACCAGAAAATCTGATAACCAGAAAACCTCTTTATAACCCTACCTCGGCTTTGAATTTCTCAAGCCCCATCTCGTCAATAACTTCTCCGATTCTTCTTTGCTTCGGATACCCTTTGTAAAAGTTAATTATTTTGTCAATAAAATCTATAGCCTGCTCTTCGGTGAGGTCTTTTGCTACTACATTTCCCAGCCGCGGGCGAGGTCCTGCACTGCCTCCTACAGATAAGGTAAAGCCTTTTGCCGTACCCATGAGCCCTATATCCTTTATCATAGGCTCGGAGCACGAATTCTGGCAGCCGGAAACCGCCATTTTGAGCTTGGAAGGAAGCTGCATCCCATGATACTTCTCATCAAGTTTCAATCCAAGCCCGACTGCATCCTGCTTGCCCCTCTTGCAGAAGGTAGTCCCGGGACAGATCTTGACGCTGCGGACACAGAGCCCTATGGCAGCTCCGGGTTTCAGATTCAGTTCACCCCATGCCGCATCCAGATCTTCTTCTTTCAGCCCTACAATCGCTATTCTCTGGGCGGAGGTGAGTTTCAGAGCCGCAGCCCCGTATTTCTCTGCAATATCCGCTATCTTCCTCAGGGTCTCCGGGTATACGATTCCTCCTGGAATATGGGGAGCAATTGCATACGTTTCGCCATCTCTTTGCAGAATAGCTGCTTTCTCGGGTAGATCACCTTTCACATACTCACGACTTACCATACTATACACTCCTCTAACTCAATTGATTATATGCTATTTCAAAATTATTCGATTTAATGTTTTTTCCAAATTGATTGCTGTGCCTCACTTTTCGATATTATTGTCTAACCTAAAACCGACAGCGGAAAATCGGAAGCAAAGGCTGAGTCCATAGAACCGATCGATTCCTGAATTAATTAGCAGACTACAGCTAATTCTACTTCAGCCCCCTGAAATTAAACCCCCATGAGAAGGTGAAGAATCCGATATTCCGGTATTTTTCCGGACTGAATATATATCTCAAACCCGGAAAAGGATTTCAGATCCAGAGAGTATATCTGCTCGAAACAATATAAAATTGCATCCCTTATGTGGCCCTTTCTGTAAGACTACAGGATTCGGTTCAGCACTATAAAGTTTAGTACAGCACTAGAATTGATAGAATAATTAAAGCCCCAGAAAGAGCTTTAAATTTGGAAAAAATAGGATCAAAAGCCCCACATCCTTTATTACTGTTTTTTAACCTTTTCAGAAATCCGTTAAGTCCTGCCTGGTGCCTCATCAAGAGACGCCCTCTCAAAGAAAAGAGCAGCTTTTGTTTGCCTTCCTTTCTGGCTATTTCTGCGGCTTCGGCTTTCTAGACTTCAGCTTTGTTTTCCCCTTCAAGCATCATTTCCAGGTTTTCAAGGGTCGTTTCTTTAACAGGTCCTAGTTTTTCAGCTACTTTGGTAGCATGCCAGGCTTCGTCCACTACAATCTGCTGCAGATAAACCGCAACATCTGCAAACTTAAGATTAATATATTTGGGAGGATAAATAAGAGTGCTGAATTCGCCAAATGTAAAGAAATTACTGAAAAACCGGAACGTGAAAGGCAAGAGCTGGAACAGGAAGGAACTGAAAAAGGAAGAGACTGAAGCAGGAAGGAACTGAAAAAGGAAGAGACTGAAGCAGCAAAGAAGAGGCACGACAAACTCTTGCATCACAATGGCATCTTACACGAAATAAGGCTTGAAAACGTCGTAATAACACACTCGAATACCTCACAATGAGACCGGAACACACGGAAAATAATCTGTATGAAAATATATATTGATGAGAAGAAATGTACAGGCTGTGGTAAGTGCAAAGCTGCCTGCCCGAAAGGCCCGCGGGTTTATTCAATCGAAGAAAAGCACGGAAAAAAGGTCTGCGTATTAAAGGATCCGTCTTACTGCCTGGGTTGCAGAATGTGTGTGACTGTCTGTATGGAAGATGCAATCACACTTGAAAACTGATTTTAAAAAAGGACTGAGAAATTTGTCACTTGAAATTCGCATAATACTTGTAGAGCCCATGTATCAGGGGAATGTCGGATCTGTTGCAAGAGCAATGAAAAACTTCGGACACGCTGACCTCGTGCTCGTAAATCCCTGCAAGCTCGAAGGGGAGGCAAGAGCCATGTCGTCCCATGCAAGAGACGTGCTTGAAGGGGCAAGAATTACCTCAACGCTTGAAGAAGCTGTAGAAGGCGCAGACCTGAGGATAGGGACAACTGGCGTGGGAAGCCTGAAAACCGGAGAACACATCCGCCTTCCACTGTATACCCCAAGGGAACTAAAAGAAAAACTTAAAGCTTGCAGCGGAACAGTTGCGATTCTTTTCGGGCGCGAAGATAGCGGTTTTACCAATGACGAACTCAAAAGTTTCGATATGCTCATAACGGTTCCAACTTCCGAGATATATCCGATTATGAATCTCTCACATGCCGTTGCAGTGGTGCTTTACGAACTTTCCGAACTGGAAGGAGGGAACAATCCGCTTGCCGACGGGTTTGACCTCCAGCTTCTATATGGGCATCTGGAGGAGTTGCTGGAGGAAATCGACTATCGTCCTCATAAGAAAGATAAAACTTTCCTGATGCTGCGGAGAATATTCGGAAGAGCAGGACTTACTCCAAGGGAGGTCCAGACTTTAAGGGGCGTAATAAGAAGAATCGAGAGAAAAATGGGGTATGCATTAAAGGAACCTGAGACACGGGAAATAGAAGCTTCGGAAAGCATGGAAAAGTTCATATGAGAATAAGCCTCTTCTTACATCAGAATTTATGATACGTATTTTTGACTTTTTTTAAAATTATTTTTTAAACGAAAAATTCTGTAACGAAGAGTGAAAATTTTACTTAAAGCCAGATAGAGAATGATATGACTGAAACAGAAAGCAAGTGGGATGAAAAACTAAAAAGGTTTTTTAAAGACTACTACTGGAATGAAATCCTCCAGCTTGCAAACGAGTATCCGGACCAGAGAAGCCTTGTTGTGGATTTTACGGATATAGAGAAATTTGACAGGGAGCTTTCAAAAGAGTTTCTTGATCATCCCGGAGAACTCATACCGTCAGCTGAGGCTGCCCTGAAAAAAATTGACCTTCCTGTAGAAAAGAGCCTTGAGCAGGCCCATGTAAGGATAGTTAAAATCCCTAACAGAGTATCTATAAGGGAGCTCAGAAGCAAGAATCTCACCCGATTTGTTGCAATCGAGGGTATGATAAGGAAAGCTACTGAAGTAAGGCCAAGAATCACTAAAGCCGCTTTCCAGTGCCTCAGGTGCGGCCATCTGACCGTTGTGGAGCAAAATAGCTTCAAATTTGAGGAGCCTTTTGCAGGCTGTGAAAACGAGACCTGTGGGAAGAAAGGGCCTTTTAAAGTAATAATAGAGGATTCCATTTTTATCGATGCTCAGAAACTTCAGATTCAGGAATCGCCCGAAAATCTAAAAGGAGGCTCACAGCCCCAGAGCCTTGAGGTTGATTCCGAAGACGACCTGACAGGAAATGTCACCCCCGGGGACAGGGTAATAATTAACGGAATCCTGAGATCCAGGCAACGCACTCTGAAAGACGGAAAATCTACTTTCTACGACCTTGTGCTGGAAGCAAATTCCATCGAACGCCTGGATAAAGATTATGACGAACTTGAAATAACCGCTGAGGATGAGGAGAAGATCCTTGAGCTTTCTCGCGACCCTGCAATTTATAACAAGATAGTCGGCTCGATTGCACCTTCGATCTACGGGTACGAAGACATAAAGGAAGCCCTTGCCCTCCAGCTATTTTCGGGAGTTGTAAAGAATCTTCCTGACGGTTCCAGGATAAGGGGCGATATTCACGTTATGCTTGTGGGAGATCCCGGAATTGCAAAATCCCAGCTCCTGCGCTATGTTGTCAAACTCTCCCCAAGAGGCGTATTTACTTCAGGGCGGAGTGCATCGGCAAGCGGCCTGACTGCAGCCGCCGTAAAAGATGACCTGAATGACGGGAGATGGACAATCGAAGGCGGTGCCCTTGTCATGGCTGATATGGGAGTTGCCGCGGTTGACGAAATGGACAAAATGAAGACCGAGGATAAGAGTGCCCTGCACGAGGCAATGGAGCAGCAAACCATAAGTATCGCCAAGGCAGGAATTATTGCAACTTTAAAATCCCGTTGTGCCCTTCTTGGAGCTGCAAATCCGAAGTACGGACGTTTTGATCGATACGAAGGCCTTGCAGAGCAGATAAGTATGCCGCCTGCACTGCTTTCCCGTTTTGACCTTATCTTTGTTTTGCTTGATACCCCTAATCATGACCTGGACAGCAGGATTGCAAACCATATTCTGCAGTCTCATTATGCAGGAGAACTTTTCGAGCAGCGGGAAAAACTTTCCGGATCCCATATTACGGAAGATTTTGTCGAAGCCGAGATGGAAGTAATCGAGCCTGTCATACAGGCCGAGATTATGCGAAAATATGTCGCATACGCCCGGAAAAACGTATTTCCTGTAATGGAGGGCGATGCCAGAGCTTATCTGATTAACTTCTATACTGATCTTCGAAAAACGGGAGAGAGCAAAAACACACCTGTGCCGGTAACTGCCAGGCAGCTTGAAGCCCTTGTCCGCCTTTCGGAAGCAAGTGCAAGAGTCCGCCTGAGCAATATAGTCACGCTTGAAGATGCAAAAAGAACTATCAGAATCGTTATGAATTGCCTGAAAAACGTCGGTGTAGACCCTGAAACCGGAGCCCTCGATGCGGATATACTTGCATCTGGTACAAGCATGAGCCAGAGAAATAAGATAAAAATCCTTAGAGACGTAATTAAAAAGGTAAGTGAGAAGCATTCGGGAGCCAAAGCCCCTCTGGAGGAAGTATATACTGTAGCTGAAAACGAGCACGGGATAGATCGAACTCATGCCGAGGAGAATATCAAGAAGATGAAGCAGAGAGGAGATCTGCTTTCTCCGGATCAGAACCATATTAGACTTGTTTAATCTGGAACGGATCAAAGCGCTGAAATTCTATAATTATACTTCCCGGACCCGTGAAATGGAAAAACAGTTACAGAATAATTATGTGAGGACGGTTAAGCTGTAAATACTAAAAGGGCATTACTATTTAAAAGGGAGAATATGTTTCTAAAAATCTATAAAAATGGAGGGCATGTCCTTGTTGCAGCCTGTGACAGGGAAGTGCTCGGAAAGACCCTTAAACACGGTAATACCACAGTGGAGATCAGCAGGGCTTTTTATGAAGGGGAATGTGTTTCCGAGGAAGAACTCCAGAAAGCCCTTGAAGAAGCTACAACTGCAAACCTCTTTGGGGAAAAAACAATCAAATGTGCCATAAAATGCGGATTAATTGATCCGGATTCCGTGATAATAATCGATGATGTGCCCCATGCTCAGATCTTCAGGGTTTAACTTAATATCGCCAGGTTATCCTGGAGGCACTGAGCCAGTGAAAGTCAATAGTCTGGCTTTCAGGGCTGATTATATACCGGAAACAGAACAACCTATGTATAAAACAAAAATGCAGACCGTGATACAGTGACTGAAAACATTGAAGAAGCCGGAATCAGAGTGCTGACAGAAGGGGAACTGATCTCCGCAGTTGTGGAAAAACATAGTCGGTTTCTGGAAGAAAGTAGAAAAGAATTCGGAGAACTGGACAGCAGACTGAGCCAGATCGAAGAAGAAGTAAAAAATGCGAAGAGTTCCAGGCTCCGAATGGAAGAGAGAAAGGAAGTTCTCCAGGAGAAACGCCAGCAGTTTTACCATCAGGCCGAAGCATACCTTGAAAAGGAGGTCTTCCTGAAGCTGGACCCGATTACTGCCAGCAAACTCAGGGAAGAGCTTAAAAAACTCAAAGGGCAGATCGAACCTGAAGAGGAACAGAAACTTAAAGATTCGTTTATGGAAAATCTGCGCGAAAATATTCAGACCGCGGGCTCAGGGGAGAATGTTCTCCTTCAAACCGAGGTCAGAATGGAGGAAGCCAGGAATTCGAATCTGGAACTGAGAGAGATAGTACAGTCTGAAAAGCAGCTTGTAGAGAATGATGGCAGCAAGAATGAAGAGATTTTGAAAAGCAAATCCCAGCATAAATGGCTGAGTACTAAAATAAAAAACCATGAAGAAGCCCTGAATTACTGGGAAAAATTGAAAGTATAACCCTTTTTCGAAAACACGCGGGTGATATACATGACCAACGACGTTTCAACCACTGAAATTGCAACGGCCGACCTTTCAAACCTTAACGAACGGGAGCTGAAGGGCAAGGTAAACGAGCTCAGGAGCAGGATAGAGAAAAGCGAAAGGCAGTTGGCTTCGATTTTTAAGGAACTGAAAATTAACAGGACCGATATCGACGAACTGAAAGAAAAGAGAGACTCTCTGAACCAGCAGGTTAAGGAAAGGGTTGCAAAAGCACAGGAATTGAGAGATAAACGGGACGAGATTAACAGATCAATCAGTGAGTATAAGGGAAAAAGAAGTAATGTGAATTCAAAGACGCAAGAATTGTTTTCAGGAATTGCGGGACTCAAGGAACAGCGGGACGAATGCAACAAACTTTCCCACGGAAGTGTGGAATCTCTTACAAAGGCTTATGAAGCCGAACTTGACACTTTTCTTCATAAAGAGCTGCCTCTTGCAGTGGAAATTAAAATTTTCCAGAAATTAAATGACCTCAGTAAACGCCTGCAAGCTGCACAGAAGGCAAATGAATTACATGCGCAAATCCAGGAAAGTTATAAAGAGTCAAAAGGAATCCATAAAAGAGGGGATGAATTCCATGAAAAGATCCAGACCCTCTCAGATGAATCTCAGGCCTGCCACCTGGAAATGCTTGAAAATTTCAAATCCGCTGATGAGATCCGAAAAGAAGCAAATACATACCATGCCCAGCTTACGGATAAAATCACAAATATAAATTCAATTAAAGAGAGAATTGACCCGCTTAAAACCAGCATTGCTAACAACCGCAAGGATCTTTCTTTATACCTTGACAGGTTAAAAGACCTGCAGCTTACCAAAGACGAGCACAAAGTAAGCCAGAAACACAGCGATGCCCGCGAGAAGCTTCAGAAAAACGCTCGTATGAGCCTGGAAGATCTCAAACTCCTTATCGAGAAAGGGGACGTTAAATTCTCCAACGAATAAGAACTTGCTAGACTTACAGGAAGCCGGTGATAAATTAGTTTCAGATAAACTGTCTCCGGCTAATCCTTTTAAATCAGTTTTCCTTTTAAGCCGATTCCGCTTCCTATTCCCCTGGAATCGACATCCCGTTTCAGCGAAGCATTGAAAATTTATCTTCTCTTCCTTTTTCCTGCAAAGAAACCTGTTACAAGAAGCACGGCACCCAGGCCAAAGAGAAAGAGGGGCATATCAAAACCCTCAGCCTGTGTTTCCAGTCCAGGGCGAACGGAAGAGGTATTGTCCGAAGTGTTGGCATGCGATTCGACTGGAGTTTGAGGCATGGGAAGTCTTGTATCAAGGTACTGGTATACAGGTGAGAACCTTACAAGTACTCCATCCGCTCCTTCGTATATCGTGTTCACGGTAAGATTAAGGATTTCGGTAGAATTCTGCGAATATACGAATTGTGAGCCTTCAGTAACAATAGCATCCTGGAGGGGGATTCCTTTTCTGCTGAGTTCAATCCAGATTTTTTTACCCTCGGTATCCGTACCTTTTACATAAAGCTGATAGTCCTGCAAAAAAGTATGGGAGCTGCCTGACCTTATATAAATCTCTTCTCCATCGATAAGGACGATGATAAGTCTTTCTTTAGTATCAGCCGCTAAAGCAGGTGACATAGAGTGAAAGACAATTGAAAAGCATAATGAGACAAGGAGGAAAAAGGAAAATACAGAGACAGGATTTATCTTCTTATCTTCCTTCCTTCCGTGTTTATTTGGGACGCGCATAAATGCATCTGCCTGCAATTATTTCTTCTCTGGTATTGTCAGCTTTTCTTATTACTAGAGCTCCGTCAGGGGTTACTCCTACGGCTTTTCCCTCAATAATTCGTGAAGGAGTTGTCACTTTTACCTCTTTTCCTATAGTGTCGGAAAGAGCAAGCCAGTCGTTCAGGATATGTGAGAACGGATGGGTCTTGAAATTTATGTACTGCTGCTCAAGCTCGAAAAGAAAATCTTGAAGGAACGAAACCCTCTTTATATGTCTTCCAAGCTCAACTTTCAACGTTGTGGAGCCTGCACGGAAAGATTCCGGGATATCTTTTAAATCCATGTTTACATTAATCCCTATTCCCAGTACAACATAGTCCACCCTATCCACTTCAGCCTTCGCCTCGGTAAGGATTCCGCACACCTTCTTTCCGTTAATGCGAACATCATTTGGCCATTTAATGCGGGCGTCAAGTCCCATGTTGCGAATAACGTTTGCAACAGCAAGCCCTGTAACAAGGGTAAGCCTTGAGGCATGCCTGAGAGGAATTCCGGGTTTCAGGATTACTGACATCCAGATCCCGCCGTGAGGAGAAACCCATTCCCTGCCCATCCGGCCCCTACCTCCTTTCTGCACTTCGGCGATTACAAGCGTACCCTCTTCCTCCGAAGCTGCGATCTCTTTTGCAATGCTATTTGTGGAAGTTACTTCTTCAAAATAATGGATTTTGTTCCCCAGAAGGGTTGTTTTGAGCCCCATCTGGATCTCTTCCGGGTACAGGAGTTGGGGTACGGATTTCAGGACATATCCCCTTTTCGGAGATGATTCTATTTCGTAACCATCAGCCTGGAGGGATTTGATGTACTTCCAGACCATTGTCCTCGATATCCCTAACTTGAGCCCCAATTCCTCTCCGGAAACAGGGCTTTTCTGTGCATCTTTTAGTGCCTTGATAATTCGAGATCTTTTATCTCCCATCCGCGCACCCCATATCAATGTATACGTTCCACCGTATATAATTTTTTAGTTCGAAGTGTTCCATATCAAACTTACCGGAGTCCTGTTCCTGTTTCTCGGGAGGTCTTCTCTCAACGCTGCGTTTTCTGCGCCATGCTCACATAGGCGTGCACGGCAGCCGTGATAGCCGCAACTTTTTTGTCTTTTGCTTCAAGCGCCGAGGCCAGAGTAGCTCCTTTTTCAGCGTCTGCTTTGACAACTTCTTCAACGGACTCTACAATATTATGGTCCTCGATAAAAGCCGTCGTAAGGTCGCCCCTGCGGAAAGCCTGATTGCGCATAACCGCTTTGTGGAAGGGTATATTGGTTTTCACTCCAACAACCACATACTCATAAAGCGCTCTCTCCATCCTGGCAATGGCTACATCTCTTGTCTTTCCCCACACGCAGAGTTTTGAGATCATTGAGTCATAGTAAGGAGAGATGGTGTAACCTGTATGCACTCCGCTATCCACTCTGACTCCAGGACCGCCTGCAGACCGATATCCCCGGATTTTTCCGGGAGAAGGCGCAAAATCGTTTAACGGATCTTCCGCATTGATCCTGCACTCGATAGCATGCCCGTCAATAACGATGTCTTCCTGGTTGAATTCAAGCTTTTCTCCCCAGGCTATCCTGAGTTGCTCCCTTACAATGTCAACACCGGTTACCATCTCCGTTATCCCATGCTCGACCTGCAGGCGGGTATTGACCTCAAGAAAATAAAAGCTGCCTTTTGAGTAAAGAAACTCCACTGTTCCGGCATTTACGTAACCAATTGCCTTTGCTACCCTGACTGCAGCTTCTCCCATCTGTGCCCTGAGTTCAGGGGTCATGATAGGGGATGGAGCTTCCTCGATAAGCTTCTGGTGCCTTCTCTGGATGGAGCATTCCCTATCTGAAAGATAAATTGTGTTTCCATATCCATCTGCCAGAATTTGAATCTCTATGTGCCTTGGTTCCTCCACATATTTCTCAATAAAGACCGAGGAGTCTCCAAAAGCCGAGCCAGCCATCTGCCTGGTAGAACTGAGTGCAGTGGCAAGTTCATCTCTGGAATGAACAACTTTCATCCCGATTCCACCGCCTCCGGCCGAGGCTTTGATCAGGACAGGATAGCCGATTTCCTCCGCTATTTTTAGAGCTTCGCCCGTATCCTCAACCGCATCTTTAGTTCCGGGCACTACAGGTACACCAGCCTTCATCATAAGGTTCCTTGCCCTGATTTTGCTTCCCATCTCGGCAATTACATGACTGGGAGGCCCTATAAAAACAATTCCTTCTTCTTCACAGCGTTTTGCGAATACAGGATTTTCGGAAAGGAAACCATAGCCCGGATGAATTGCCTCGGCTCCTGTATTTTTTGCAACTGCAAGGATAGCTTCCATGTTCAGATAACTCTGGCTGGAAGGAGCCGGGCCTATAAGGTAGGCCTCGTCTGCATATTTGGCAAAAAGGGCGTTTTTGTCAGCCTCCGAACATACCGCGACCGTAGAGATCCCGAGTTCCCGGCAGGCGCGCATAACCCTGATTGCAATCTCACCGCGATTTGCAACGAGTACTTTTTTGAACATAACACTTTCCACCTCGTTACATTTACTCGATTGACATTATTATATCGCCGGGAGATACAGTGTCCCCTTCGGAAACGAAAATTTCTCTAACAATGCCTGAATGGGCAGCGTGGACAGAGTTTTCCATTTTCATAGCTTCGATGACAGCAACCGTATCGCCTTCTGCAACAGTATCTTCGACCTTGACCTTAAGAGACAGAACCATGCCCTGCATCGAACTACTGACAGCTCCCTTAACGGACTCAGCACTGGGCTTTTTGGGAGAAGCTTCGGATATGGAAATTCCCCCGCCCAGAGGTTCAACCCTGACCTCATAGATTTCGTCATCCACTTCGACCTTGAAATGGTTTGGAATTATATACTCCTGCTGAGCTGCAGGGGCAGCAGGGACAAGAACTGCCAGAGCCTCTTCTTCCATTTCTCCTTTCAGGAATTTGGGGGCGATAGCCGGATAGAGGATATAGGTAAGGATATCTTCCTCAGATTTTGCAATGCCCATCTCCTCGGCTTCCTTTTTCCTTTTCTCATACTCAGGCTTAAGGAGATCCGCAGGACGGCAGTGAATAGGTTCTTCATCTCCGATTACCTTGCCTATTATCTCAGGGCTTATGGGAGCAGGAGACCGCCCATACAGGCCGCGCACGTAATCCTTTACCTCTTTAGGAATAACCTTGTAACGCTCGCCCATGAGCACATTAAGCACTGCCTGAGTTCCTACTATCTGGCTTGTAGGAGTGACAAGAGGCGGATATCCTAGTTCTTCTCTAACCTTTGGCATTTCATCAAGAACAGCTCCATACTTATCAAGAGCATTTTGTTCTTTTAGTTGAGAAACCAGGTTTGAGAGCATGCCGCCCGGGATCTGGTAAATAAGAACATTGGTATCGATCTGCTCGGTAATAGGGTCGAGTATGCCGCGATATTTATCTTTCAAATCTTTGAAGTATGCGACTACCTCCTCAAAAGCCTCCAGATCCAGACCGGTATCGTATGGGGTGCCTTTAAGGGCGGCTATGACTGTTTCAGTTGGAGGCTGGGAAGTCCCCCAGGCAAGAGGAGAAAGTGCGGTATCCAGAACGTCAACTCCTGCCCCACAGGCTGCCATATAGCTCATAGGCGCCATTCCGGAGGTACAGTGACAGTGCAGGGAAATAGGAATAGATATTTCTTTTTTTATGGCACTGATTATGCGGGTAGCGTCGTTGGGGGAGAGAAGACCTGCCATATCTTTGATACAGATGGAATCGCACTCAAGTTCTTCAAGTTGTTTTGCAAGCTCAACATATTTTTCAACAGTATGCACCGGACTTATGGTGTAACAGACCGTACCCTGTACGTGAGCACCAAGCCCTTTTGCCACTTTGATGGAGAACTCCATATTTCGGATATCGTTGACCGCATCAAAAATCCTGAAAATATCAATTCCATTCTGGTAGGACTTAGTAACGAATTTCTCGACCACGTCATCCGAATAGTGCCTGTACCCTACGAGGTTCTGGCCCCTGAGGAGCATCTGTGCATCGGTGTTGTTCATTCCTTTCTTGATATCTCTCAGTCGCTGCCAGGGATCTTCATTAAGATAGCGGATACAGCTGTCAAAGGTAGCGCCTCCCCACATTTCGAGGGAGAAATACCCGATCTGGTCCAGTTGTTCAACCACTTCGAGCATATCTCTTGTCCGCATTCTGGTTGCCAGGAGAGACTGATGTGCATCCCGGAGGATGGTTTCGGTAATTTTTACACTCATGGATGAACCTCTTAAAATCGAATCAAACTAACCTGGTTTACTATTACTGATAGTACACTTTGAACAGTTTACGGGAGATTCGTCTGATACTCCGGAAACATACAGGTTAATAATCTGATTCGGTTTGAGTAAAGTGTGTTAATCCTCTGATTGTAATTTTAATACAATTTTCTGCGATTTTACCGGAAAAAAAGCTTCTTCGGTGCTATTTAACCGGCTTTCCGGAATCGCAGTCAGAGGGAATCAATTTTACAGACCTAAACGCAGTACTCAATTGATCTGCGTTGATAAGAATTCTTTAATATACCATTGTTAACAAGTATATACTTTTCGGCTGTTGACATTAAAAAAGTGGGTTTCCGAAAAATATCCAGATTTATAAAATGAATTAAATTTATATAAAAAAGTACTCGGATTCCCGGAATACAGGAAAACTTATCGAGGATTAACCATTCCTGAAATTTAATTGATGAGCCGTAAGAGTGAATAAACACGCAGTAAATACTCAGCGAATTAGAATAGATAAGAGTGGAAGATAACCGATAGTCTGGAGGATTTTCCCGGGAAATAAAGACAGGGGAATTAAAGGATTAAAAGGTTGAGATAAAAATATATTGTTTCAAGGGAAGAGTATAAGTTTACCTTAATTCAAGCCTCAAATCAGGCTTTCTGTTTTCTTCCTACAAAGAACCACTGATCGTAAGTCCCGTCAGAGTCTGTGTTGTCTACAATCTCACCTTTAACTCCTGCCCTGAACAGCGCTTCGGCAAGAATTTCAATCTCAGGCCTGCTGCTAACTGTGAAAAGCATTAGGGCGCCCTCATTTGCAACCGAGACCGCCTCTCTCATAATGCCTGTCCAGAGTTCTTTATTAAATTCATAGACAAGCCCAAGCATAAATCCCATCACTGCATCAAAGCTTCCTTGCTCGAAATATCTGGAAAGGGCAGTTGCATCCATTATAACCGTTTTTTGGGGGTTCAAAACTCCCTGTTCAAGCCCCTGGCAGACTGCACATTTATTGATTTCTATAGCCAGCGGGTCAAGCCCGAGTCTGTAGAGGGCAAGCGTGGACATTCCGTTTCCACAGCAAACCTCAAGAAGCCTGCCTTCAGGAGAAAGACCCTTTTTTTGGAGAATGCCGAAGATTTCTGCCACTCTCTGAATCCGGCTTTCGGAAAAAACACTTCCATACGATTGGGGCCTGGCAGCGCAAGCTGCGCAGAGATTCCGGTTTACAAGCATAAGAGAGTAATATTCATTAACGGCATCTCGCCAGCTTTCCGAAGAAATCTCAATATCCTTTTCAGGCAGATTAGAAGTAAGAATAGAATCTGCAAGAGCTTCAAAAGCCTTCTTTGAGCGTGTTCCGGCAAAGGCTCCCGTAAAAACCGACCAGAAATCTACAGGAACTTCATCATTTGCCGGATTAAAAAGCAACAGCCCAAGCGTATGCTCCCCTTCCCGAACCCTCAGAAGCCGCACTAGCCCTTCCTCTGCAAACCTCCGGACTCCGTTAAGATAGTCAATCGTGCGCTCAATAGTCCTCTGGGCGATATAGCTTTCCTCTACAAAGTAGACCTCTTCATCAATGCCAAGGAGTTCCTGTAAAAGCATATCTGACTAGATTCGGATGATCTCATATCAAGATTTCGAAAACAAAACCTACGCCTTAGTCACTCCAGTGTCAGTAAGTTAGATCCCAACCTGCTGAAAAAAACTAACCTGATTAAGATATTACCACTACAGAAAATACCGATCTAAAAGGTATAATCACAAAGAAAATTGGAATCGGCATAAAACAATGCCCTGAGTCCTTTATTCCATTCTCCAGCTGTTGGCAGTTTATGAAAGATTATAAACATATTATTAAATAAGTTAGAAATGATTTACCTGGTTTAAAAAAATTTGCGTTTTCAACCAAGCCTCTTCTGGAAAGGTTTAAGCAATTCGGGAAACAATTCGGGCGAAAAAAGGTATTAAAAGCTGAATAGGAAGCAAAAACCCAAATATAAGCAAAGTTATTTATAGAATCTAATTACAAAATCAGGGATTAGAAGGATATTATATTAACGAAAAAAGTAGATTGGAGGATAATATGGCAAAAGTGATACCATTCGCACCAATTGAGCGTTTAATAAGAACCGCAGGTGCTCATAGAGTAAGTGAGAGTGCGGGAATGGCCCTTACGGAAATTCTGGAAGAATATGGACTTGAGATTTCAAGAGAAGCAATAAAACTTGCAGAACATGCAGGAAGGAAAACCGTAAAAGCTGAAGATATAAAATTAGCAAAAGAAATGCTGTAAGTTCAGACAGAATACCTGTTAAAAGCTATTTATCAGTTTTATCGGCTTCAGGGATAAAATAAAAAATAAAATGCTGAGAACCAGCATTTTCTATTTTTTACTTAAATTTTAGTTATGCGGTCGCGGATTCCAGATCAATTACAGTCAGGGATTCCACGGGGCAAATCTTTGAGCAGGCTCCACAACGGACGCAAACCTCATCATTGATAACTGCCACTCCGTCCATGATCCGAATTCCCAGTTCAGCGGTTTCGGGATCAAAGTCTTCGCTTTTCATCAGTTTTACATTTACAGGGCAAACGGAAGCACAGATTCCGCACCCAACGCATTTTTTGGACTGAACTATTTTTTTGTTTTTCTTATCTGCCTTTGCCATTAATAGTCACCTCAAAACTCCAGAGAACTGCCAGACAACGGGAATAAGCTACACGAAGTTGTAAAAGCAGGAGCTGGCTGTAAAATAATAATTGTAAATTTATATTTGTTCTGTCGAGAATATATAGATATTTTTAAATTATATGAAGATTTCGAAGCAAGCCTTTTCAAAAAATCCTTGATCGCAAGCCTTTTACAAAAAGGCTTGAGCGAAAACCCATGCTTTATCTAAACCGGTGTAACCGGAGCGTGATCGACCGGCGAAACGCAAGCCTTTTTTGAAAAGGCTTGAGCGAAAATCCCCACGTAACGGCGTGATAAACCGGCGCAACGGTTTCGGGTCAACAGTCGTGCTACAGCGCTTCAGGTTTAATCGGATATGGGATTACATTTCCAGGGAATTATACTCCCATCACCAGATCAACGAGACCTATACCTGTCATAGTAAGGGCTGTTACTACGACTCCGGCTATTATCACCCCGAGGACAATTGCCGGTAATGCCTGCCTGAACTTAACCCCGAATACAAATGCCGCTGCACAGCCTGACCAGGCTCCTGTAGCCGGCAGAGGTATGGCTACGAAGGCGGTCAGTGCAAGAAGACCATATTTTTCGAAACTCTCGGTATTGTTCCTGCGGGTTCTTGCGAAGAGCCAGATGAAAAAAGCATCAAAGATCGAGAAGCGTCTGAGATAGTTTGAGACCGGCTCAAGGAAGAGCAGAAGCGGGACTACAGGGAGAAGGTTCCCGAGCACTGAAAAGAAAAAGGCATCTACAGGTCCCATTTCATAAATGCCCATTGCTACAGGGATTGCCCCCCTCAGCTCAGAAACGGGTACAGCCCCCAGAATCAAAACTGCAAACCAGTGGGGAACAGACCCCAGCATCTGTACTAATGCTATTTCAACAGACATGGTAATCAGGATTTATTAATACCGTATAGTTATATTTTAATGAGAGGGCAGATTCAGGCCTTTCCAACCTCTTTTAAGAGATCTGGAATATAGAGAAGCTGCTTCCGGTTCATCGAACCTTAATCTGCACTGGAGAGTGCAAAGTGCGCGAGTAAGGCTTCGAGCTGAATCTTTTCAGTGGCCCCTTCAGTAAGCCTGAAATCAATCTCGCCTATTATATCTACGAGTTCGACAATACGTTTTTCGGAAAGCCCGAGATCCAGAATCATCCGGTTATCCATTTCTGAGATTGCTCTGTAAATCTGTCCAATTATATCTTCCCCGGAAAGTCCCTCTTCGTAGAGCAACCTGTTCAGTTCCTTTCGCGCAGCCCTGAAATTTCCACGCAGAGCAGTCTCGATCAGGCTTCTGATATCCTCAGGATTTGCGGTTGCGGTAGTTCTGTAAATGGTTTCCCTGGATATAGGTTTTTCCGGGTCTATGAAAGCCGCAGCCTGGAGAGAATTCACAGCTTTTCTCATATCTCCCTGAGCTACGTAAACAAGCGCATCATATCCATCTTCAGTTATGGATAAATTCTGATCTCTGGCTATGTATTCAAGGCGTTTCCTGATAGCCTCTTCGGAAAGGCGTCTGAACCTGAAAACTGCACAGCGGGATTGGATAGGCTCTATGATCCTGGAAGAATAGTTGCAGGACAGAATAAACCGGCAGTTATTGCTAAAGCGTTCCATTGTCCGCCGGAGTGCGGATTGTGCATCCGAGGTCAGTGCATCGGCCTCATCCAGGAAGATAATCTTGAAACCGGCTCCTCCCATGGGAGCAGTTTTTGCAAAGTTTTTGATTTTTGTCCGGACAACATCAATGCCTCTTTCATCCGACGCATTGAGTTCGGTAAAATTTTCACGCCAGAGTTCTTCCCCGAAGATCTCCCTTGCAATCGAGACGGCAGAAGCTGTTTTTCCAACTCCCGGCGGCCCGGAAAACAGAAGATGAGGAAGGTTTTTCGTTGCAACGTAGGATTTCAGGCGTTCAATTGTTTCTTCCTGCCCCGCCACCTGGTCCAGCCGAATAGGCCTGTATTTTTCGATCCAGATCTCTTCTTTAATCGTAGAGTCCTCCATTAATGCTTGCACCATATTTAGAAAAGATAATATTTAAACTTTTGAACGTCCTCAGTTATTATGTTTAAACTGCGTTCCAAGACATTTGATGCGTTACAGCCAGGATATAACTAATATATAAATGTATAGAAACAAGGAATAAAAGAGTAACAGGAGAAGAAAAATAGTAACTTTAAAGTTGAAAAATAGGAAGCGAGAAGATTTTCATCTGTTTTACTCTTTCAGTTATGCATATCTATTTTTCTAATTTTATTATCATTAATAATTATATTAGGCTAAATTTAAAAAATGTGTACAAAAATGTATTTAAAAAGGTTATTGGACTATACTTATAGGGAATTAGTATATTTGAATGCCGATTAAAGATATAGCGGTTGTCTGCATAAATTACATTGAGAATAAATATTTGTATTTAATTTGGAGGAGTCGGAAATGGAAGAGCAAACTGAAAAATCGAAAATAGAGGAACTGACCGAAGAACTCAAAGAAATGGCTCTGACCCTTGGAGCTTTTAAAGTGGGCATCGCAACAACCGAAACCCTTGCAGGCGGTCCTCCTTCCGTGGACCTGACATATGTATTGCCAGGAGCAAGATCGGCAGTCGTTTTTGCCCTTGCTTTTGACCAGAACCTTATAGAGCCTTACTTTAGAAAAGAGGATCATAAATCCCTCGACACTAATAAGGTGCGAACTACCACCCTTGCCAACGGAATAGCCCTTGAGATGGCAGGATTCTTGCAGCAGTACGGGTACAAAGCTGCCCCCCAGCTTGCAAATTTCGTATACCGTCAGGATTCGGAAAACTGGCTGCTGGATATGCACCCTCCTATTTCTCACAGATACCTCGCCGTTCGCTCTGGGATAGGATATTTCGGGTATTCAGGGAATATAATTACAAAGGAATACGGGTCAGCAATTGTCCTGGCATCTGTAGTTACAGACGCGGAGCTTATCCCGACAGAGCCACTGCCAGAAGAAGATAACTATTGTGATGAATGCAAGATCTGCCTTGCAGTCTGCTCTTCTGGATACGTTGACCCGCTTGAGAAGGTCACCGTAAACCTCGGAGGAAAGGAGTTTACCTACGGGAAGAGAAGAAGCAACAGCCGATGTTTTCTTGTCTGCGGAGGGCTCACAGGTCTGAATGCCTCGGGAAAATGGTCTACCTGGTCTCCGGCTCGTTTTGAGATTCCAAAAAAGGACGAAGATTTCATCGTTGCGTTGCCCAGCACAATAGAGGCGTACCTCAAACGGCCGAAAATCAAAGGCGGATTTTTCATATGCCTGATTCCAGGAAACAGAATGGAATATACCTGTTCAAACTGTCATTTTGTCTGCCATCCTGACAAAGAAGTCCGGAAAGCACGATACAGGATGCTCTCAGAAAGCGGCGTGATAATACAGGAACCCGATGGGACCTGCAGGGCCGTGTCTCCGGAAGAGGCAAAGGAGTTTCTCAAAGCCATGCCTTCAGAAAGAAGAAAGCTTTACGAATCGGTTCCAGAGGAGTAACTGATCCAGAGCAGAGGAAGCTAATTCAAAAAGTCACAAACATAATTTGCTCTGGTGCCGCATAGGAAGAAGATCTAACAGAGAAAACAGAGTCGGAAGAGAAGAAAGGTGTTGAAGAGAAAGAAAATATAATACTAAAAATTTAATCCATGTACACGGTATGCAGGGTTTCATAAATCGGCCCTTTAGGGGTAAGTGTGCTTTTCTTTAGAGCCACTTTATTTACCCACATGGTACCAATTTCTATATCTTTTAACTCCTTTACTGTATTTATAAATGCGTTTTTCTTATCTTTCTTGAGGAATTTTATCCTGGCAAGAGTAGCATGGGCGGTAAATTCCCTGTCATCTTTTTCGAACTCGAAAGGTTCCAGTAAATTTTCCACATTGTCATGTAACTCCTTGAAATTTCCGGTTGCACCCAGCCAGAGCACTCTGGGATTTGAAGGTTTGGGAAAAACTCCAAGCCCCCCGATGGTTGCTTCGAAAGGTTCACATGTGATAGAATCGAGAGCCGCGGAAAGCGGCAAAACCTTTGACTCGTCTACATTTCCCAGGAACTTTAAAGTTATGTGAACGAGTTCAGGATCAACTAACTTCAGATCAAAACCAGAGAATCTGTCCTGAAGCTCCCGAATTTTCTCTTTAAAACCGGGGTCTAATTCTACTGCTATAAATGTCCTGATCAAAACATTCACCAATCTTAATTGAAAAGCGAACCAGAAAAAACTTCCTGTTAACTATCTTCCGGGAAAATCAAGTTTAGATCCGTTTGAAGGAATTGTAAACCCTCCAGGGAATCTTCTAGAAAAAAGGAGTTAAAGAAAAGAATGCAAAAAAGTGGGAAGGCAAAAAGCGGTAAAAAAGAAAAAATCGAAGGGGTTACAGGAAAATTATAATATATAAGAGATAGGTAGGATGTGTAAATAAGCTTAAGTATTTATAAAGTTGGCTTCAATGTTAACCTGAGGGATATAGTCAGGACCCGGAAAAAACGGTAAGTTAAAAGATATAAATTCTAAATTTAAGAAAATAATATTAGTTTGAAGAATTAATTTAACTTTAAAATAAAAGAATAGAACCGCAAATCGGTTGCTGCAAAAAGAAAAAGCGATGGATCATATGGATAGAGCACGTATAATTGCAGAAACGGCAGCCCGGATTTCCAGAGAACTTGGTGCTGCCGCAATTATGGTTTCCGGGGAGCTGAGTTTTGAAGGGATCGAAACCGGGGGAATTCCGGTCTATCATATCTCTATGCGCCCGAAAAGCATAATAGACCATCTGGTCTCCACCGGAAAAGATAGTAAAAACCCTCTAAAGGAGCTCGGCGACCAGATAAACCGGGAAGCCTCAGGGAACTCAGAGAACCTTCAACAGGCTGCAGCCATAGAGTACGTGCTTGGAAAACAGGAAAGCGGGATCATTGTGGGCGTAGTCGAAACCCGCGGCTCCAGTTCAATTATTGTACATAGCCTCGACGAAAACCCCCTCATAAAAGCCATGAAGGAATGCCAGGAAAGGATAAAGTCGGAAGTAATGAGTGCGATCATGAAAATCTCTTTTGATATCGTCCTGACAGGCAGGGAAGGCAAAAAAATGGGAGCTGCCTTTATTATAGGGGATTCCGAAGAGGTTATGAAACGCTCTCACCAGATAATACTGAATCCGTATACCGGGCACGAGGAAGCTTACCGGAGCGTTCTTGACAAAAGAAACTGGGAATCCATAAAGGAATTTGCTCAACTTGACGGAGTCTTTGTAGTGGATGAAAACGGCATTATCCATGCCGCAGGTCGTTACCTTGACGTAGACGGCAAAAATGTGGATATCGACAAAGGCCTGGGAGGCAGGCATGTTTCGGCAGCCGCAATCAGCAGGGATACGGTTGCGATAGCAGTTACGATATCCGAGTCTGGCGGCGTTCTAAGGGTGTATAAAGACGCAAAAGAGATAATCTGTATGGAATGCCTGAAATCTGCGGTAAGGTACATTTAACATTAAGAATTAGAAACTTTTTTCCTCAGATTGGTAGTTTTTAATATGTTCCAGCACCGCAGAATTGCAAGCTCGTTAAGGGCAGTTGCTTTCCAGGGGGACATATAAAGAATAAGGGAGCATATACACTCATAAGTGAAGAAAATATATTCCTGAATATGTGGGAAAATAAAAAGAGTGGAGTAACTCCATGAGAAGACAGTTTTTTTACATTCCTTTTAGTCTTACATTCCTCCTGCTTTTAGTCCTTTTTCTAATTTTGGGATTTAGTTTTCTCTTTTTTGGAGTCGTCGTTTCAGCTTTTACGAAAATCGGCTTCTCTATAGGGGATGCACTTCTTATCCTGGTCCTGTCCCTCCTCGGAAGCGGCATCAATATCCCTGTGGCAACTCTCAGGTCCGATACTCCGGCAGTTAAAGACAGCTATATTCGTGTCTTTGGCGTAGTTTATAGAGTTCCAGTCCGGCGAGTGACAGGAAATGAAACGACAATTGCTGTCAATGTAGGAGGAGCGGTTATTCCGGTTCTGATTTCAGCATACCTTCTTATGAAATTTCCGTCTTCTCTCCTGCTTGCAGGTGCAGGCGTCTTAGTAGTTTCAATCATAACTTATTCCGTAGCAAGACCGATTCGCGGGATAGGTATCGCCACACCTGCGCTGGTCCCGCCCCTTACAGCTGCCCTTGCTGCGATTTTGCTGACCTCTGTAGTTCAAATTCCTGATTGCCCGGTTGACCAATGCCGCGTTGTCACTGCCTATGCAGGAGGAGTACTCGGAACGCTTATAGGTGCCGATCTACTTAACCTGGGGAAAATAAAGAGCCTTGGAGCTCCTGTTGCAAGCATAGGAGGGGCAGGAACCTTTGATGGAATCTTTTTAAGTGGGTTCATTGCTCTTCTCCTGATATAAAAAAGGAAAAGAACTGTAAAAAAGGAAAAGAACTGTAAAAAGGAAGAAGGTCCAGAAAAGAAGAATTCTTTCCCGGATCAGTTACCTGAAAGGCTTATTTCTGTTTGGGAAGAGCCTTTATCGAACCAGAGGAATTATCCTTATTATTTTTATCACTGATGTCTCCGATAGACTCGGCAACAGCTTTGTCCTCAATAGTAACATCCGTTGCAGGGTAGATAATGTAGCCCTGTGGAGAAACGCTGCCTTTTCCCTCATCTGAGGTCTGGAAATACCAGGAGTTAGTGAAATAAGTTTTTTTGTCCTTATCCAGATTAATATTGATTGACTTTGAGTTTGCGAGCACTATCCCGTCTTTTAAAGCTTCCTTTACCTCAAAACCCTGATAGTCATCTCCTTTTTTGATAAGAATAACCCCATCTTTGTCAATGAGCCAGGTATACTTGAAGACAGCGAAGGAATCGGTAGCACTTGTGAATACAGTGTCAACATAAGTGGTAAAGTAGAGCTGGTCTTTCTTGTCTGCGAAGTCTGAAGTTGCAGCAAAAGTTCTATCGTCAACTGACCCGTTTGTACTTACAATTCCGGACTCGATTTCTTCCCCGTTTTTATAAAGGGAGAACCAGACCTTTTCACCTTCTACATCTACCTGGTTAACAGTCAGAGAATAATTTTTCCCCAGATCCCAGGACTCTCCGGTTTTTAACTGCTCTTTTTCTCCGGAAACCTGAGAGACCACAAGGTTTGCAAGCCGGGTGGAATCGTTTCCAACTGTAACATATGGCTTTCCGAACCAGGCAAGCTTATAGTAAAACATTCCGCCAAGTTTCTCAGGAGTTGTTCTGGGGTTCAGTTCAAGGTCATAAACGAGTTCGTATTTGGAAGAGAACGGGCGGGTAGAGTAAATTAGTTCTTCTTCGCCTATTACATTGTTTCCGGGACTACTTTTGCCAAGCTCATACTCCCCGTCTTTTTCTACATACTGAATGCGTTCACCAGACCAGTTCTTAGAAGCTATGAAATTCTTGTGCTGGTTTACAGGATAGTTAAAACCCCCAAAGGTAGTTGCAGTCCAGACAAAACCATCAGAGAAGGTTTCGCCAGTATCTAAGGGAAGACCTCTCAAGGTGTAATTTCCAGGACTGCTAAGCTCTTTTGCTGGATAGAGGATATAACCCTCAGGAGAGCTGCCTTTCCCCTCATCCGAGGTCTGGAAATACCAGGAATCAGTGAAATAGGTCTTTTTGTCTTTATCCAGATTAATGTTGATTGACTTTGAATTTGCGAGCACTATCCTGTCCTCTGAAGCTTCCTTTACCTCAAAACCCTGATACTCGTCTCCTTCATTGATGATCAAAACATTATCCCTGTCAATAAGCCAGGTGTATTTGAAAACAGCAAAAGAATCAGCAGTTCCCTTGAACACAGAATCTACATAGGTAATAAAGTAGAGCTGGTCGTTTCCATCCCCAAAGTCTGCACTCGCGGCAAAAGTCTGGCTTTCAACCGTCCCGTCTGCTTCCACTATTGCAGACTCGATTTCCTGCCCGTTTCTATAGAGGGAGAACCAGACTTTATCGCCTTCGGCGTCAACGTGATTAACCACCAGAGAGTAATTTTTCCCCAGATCCCAGGTTTCACCGGTTTTCAATTCTTTCCTCTCATTGCCATTCTGGGCGAATATAATGTTTGCAAGCTGCCTGGCATCTTTTCCAACAGCAATATACGGCTTTCCGAACCATGGAAGTTTATAATAAAACATTCCGCCAAGCTCCTCAGGAGTTGCACTGGCGTTTAACTCCAGTTCGGAAACAAGCTCGTATTTATTGGAAAACTGCCTTGTGGAATAGATAAGTTCCTCTTCGCCTATAATGTGGTTTCCAGGATTACTTTTTCCGAGTTCGTACTGGCCGTCTTTTTCGACATACTGCAACCGTTCTCCCCACCAGTTCTCGGAAGCTACGAAGTCTTTGTGTTTATTTACGGGATAATTAAAACCGCCAAATGTGGTAGCGTTCCAGCAGAACTCATCGGATGAGGTTTCGCTCGTATCAAAGGGGAATCCAGAAACAGCTGGAGCCGGAGCTGCAAAACCCAAAGGAACAAGTATCAAGCAAATTGTAAACAAAGCAAGCAATGAGAATAAGGTCCTTTGAACATAGAGTTTCATAGGAATTATCACCTTTTTCCATTCGTTATTAAGTATTAATCATAAGAAGCTGAATCAAATAAGCAAATATTATTATAAATCAGATTAAAAGTAACAACAAATAAAGATAATTAGTTAATAAATTTTACTAATTTGAACAGAAAAAAATAAAAATACTACTAAGTAGAAAATAAAAAGAAATAAATAAAAATTTCCGGTTTATTAAAGAAATCAGAGACAGCAAACGCCAGGGATCAAAAAAAATAAAATCGGTAAGAGAGCCTTAATCTTCCAGTTCAAGCCCAGGCAGGATCAGCCTCTCACCTTGAAACGGAGCAGGGCTGCGATCCCTCCCAGTTTATGAAGCTTTTCTCCGGGTTCAAAAGCTGTGCTGAAAACAACGACTTTCCCCTGAGCCTGTTCGACTGCCATAAGGAGTTTGTCGATATCTTCTCCTTTTTCCCGCCCTTCTCGAAGGGTTTCGTCAGCAACAAGCAAAGTTTCGACAGCCCCGTAATCAAGGGCATTCTTTACATCGGCGAGACCATATGCAGCTTTACCATCCATTGAAATTTCACGGATAAGGTCTTCCATGAGGGCGGATTCGCGGGCTATACGGGATTCCTGCATGATGCGGTCCACTGCACCTCTACGGAGAACTTCCTGAAAGCCGGACATTCCTATCATGGAGGTATCTTCTATCAGGGCTTTTGAAGCCATAGCCGGCTCGATATCCTGAAAATATTTAACGAAATCATCTTTGGTAAATCCGGGACCGGCAATGACTATGGACGCTTCCTCAGGGACGGCATGCCTGAGCTGGTCTACAACTTCCCGGAAAAATTCATTCCTCAAGCTGGTTTCTCGCTTGCCTGAGGACTGCCTGATATGGGAATAAATCTCTATTCCGTAGTGGTGCACAAAACCGATATCGGCATCGCCCTCTTCTATTGCGACCATAACAACTTTCGGGCGCTTCGAAGCCTCCTCAGCGTCCTGGATACGCTGGAGCTGGTCATTCTTCCAGTGCTCCTTGACGATAGAAAGATTGGTTCCTATCTCTACATTGAGAGTATGATAGGAGCCAGCATCCATCCCATGCTCTATCGCCCCATGAACTCGCAGCCGGTTTGCAAACTTGTGAAACTCAATCTCCTCTACCCGGATTCCGAGCCTTACCTTTACTTTCTCAACCTTTTCAGGGCGGATCTTATCACTTGCCGTATCAGCTTTCCGTTTGGTAACTGCAAAAACCAGGTCTCCTTTTTCGATTATATATTTCAGGTGCCAGAGATCGTCGAGGGTTTCGGCTGTTACTGCAATCTCCCCCTCCCTTCCTTTGAGGGAGCGATTTGTAATCCTCATACTTTTTTCACTCCACGCATCTCAATCTCCTCTCTGGTTCCTTTACCGGCTTCTTCTGTGAGTTTTTCCCTGAATTCTCCTTCAATCTCCTCTCTGAGGTCTTTTCCGAATTCCTCTTCAATTTCTTCCTCATTGCCCTCAGGTTCATTCTCTATTTCCGGCGTCCCATATTCTTCTTCGTGCTCGACCTTCCCTACCTTCCTTTCCGGCTTCTGGTTCTTTAAATCCGATTCTCCGGGAGGGATCATCATGGCTACCTGGTCAGGAGAAGCGATTTGCTTTACGAAACGGGGATCGTTGAGTTCATCCGCATAGATCCTGTAGATCTTTTTTGAAATATCATTCTGGTTAAACGCCCCAGGAATTATTTCGAGGATATAATCCCCATGCTTCCGGACGGCAGATGCAGGTCCGCCTATCACCCTGGTCTCGCCTCCTTTGAGTTCAAGCCCCACTGCAACACCGAGAGGAATATCCTTAAAGTAGTTGCGTTCTCCACGGATAATGAAAGCCCCTTTCCTTACATATTCTCCTGATTCCGGAGTCTTTGTAACCTGCTCGGCTTTAACCCAGTAGCAGTCCCCGCTGAAATGTCCGGCTTTCCAGAGGCTAGAATAGGAAACCGCAAACTGTGCTGCTTCCCGCAGGGTAAGCTCGGGAATTTCTTTTCCACCGGTCTTGATAACGGTAAGAGGAGCTCCAGGCGCCTGGGTATGAAAAACAAGATCTCTCTTTTCCAGGTATTTTTTGAAAACTTCCTCATTGGTGTCGGCATCCCTGCCTCCTACGACAAGGAAGCCGTCCGAGGATAAGAACCACCTGAACCTGTCAAACCAGTGTTTTTTCCTGGAAGCCTGGAGTTTACGACATGCCTTTGCAGCCTTTGCCACAGCCTTTTTCTCCATAGCCTTCCTGGTATCCTCGATAGCTTTGAGAGCTCCTTCTTTTTTCTTGCTAAATTTCTTAACCTTTTCATAGTATTCCTGAGCGTTCTGCGGTACAGTTTTCCTGATATCAAGGTTGGCGCTCTTTCCGTCAAGGTCCACTGTTATGGTTCCGGTCCTGGGGTCGATATTTGTGATTTTTTGGGCAGCAGGCACGGTCTTTTTGGCCTGTTTCAGGATGGAGCGGATTTCATCCCAGGAATAGCCCTTTGTCCTTGCGCCGTTAAGCACGGAAAAAATCTCCTCTATAATCTGGTAATTTGCGTAGACTGTCTCGGCAAGGGCGTTATTCTTCTCGATCTCTTTTTCGAACTTTTTAAGGCTTTCTTCCTGCTGGAGAAGCCGCCTTTCATAAACGCCAAGGTTTTTTTCCTTTTTCTGAGCCTCTTTTACCTCTTCGACCTGCTCAAGCGCCTTTTTCCCAAAGTATTCATCAAGTGCCGTGTTAAAGGAATCAAAATATTCTTTTTCAAACCCGGAATAGCGAGTAAGGTCAAAAGGAAGCACATCAAAGGTTTCCAGTTTTCCGTTAATCTCTTTTTTAATATGCTGAGGTTTGAGCTCAGGAGCTTCGGCTTCAACCCCGCTTTCGGTTTCTCTTATACCTTTATCTCCGGCTCCTGCCCTGAAAAGCGGGGAAAAGAGCTCATGCATTGCATTGCAGAGCCGTGATGCGTCATCTTCAGTTGCTTCCTTTGAAGGCTTTGATTTGTCAACTCCTGCCCTGGAACAAACCTCTTCTGCCAGAACTCCTCCCAGATTGAACCTCGTAGCAATCGTACGGACAATATCCGCCGTAGACCTGGAAAAAGCCTCCATAAGATCCGAAACCCTGGCTTCCAGCGGGCTCATCTGCGCCTCAGGCAGCTCGTAAATTTCTCCGCTCCGAAGCCGCCTGTCTTTAAGAGTCACAGGATTCATGGGCAGGATAATCCTGTTTTCCGAATCAACAATAAGCACGTTCCCCCGGGCGAAAAGCTCCACAATAAGCGTACTCCTGACTCCTCCTCTTTCGATCCCGATCTTTACTATCCTGTCGAAATCGTGCTGCTCGACAGATACGATCCTTCCCCCTATCAGGTATTTTCTAAGCAGCATCGGAAAAGACTGGGGAAGTGTCGGGCTTGCCCTGAGGTATTTACTGAGATGAATGCGCTTCCCTGCCTCAATTATCAGGTTGTCCCTTCCCTGGTGAAAAACGTAAAGATTGATGCGAATCTCCTCATGCGTGGGCTGATAGATCTTCCCGATCTTCGCATCAATAATGGATTTTGGACCCGCTGACAGTTCGGCAACAACTGCAGCGACATCCGCACTTGACATATCCTGTTTCATGAAGTGGATATAAGAGAGGCTTTTCGTATAAGTATTTCCCGAGTTGCATCTCGCCCGAATCCCGTCCCGCCCGAATACCATCTCGGGAGGACGCTGCCCTTTTCACAAGCCTTTTTCAAAAAATCCTTGACCGCAAGCCTTCTACAAAAATCCTTGATCGCAAGCCTTTTACAAAAAGGCTTGAGCGAAAACCCATGCTTTCTAAACCGGCTTAGCCGGGGCGTGATAAACCGGCGAAACGCAAGCCTTTTACAAAAATCCTTGATCGCAAGCCTTTTACAAAAAGGCTTGAGCGAAAACTTATGCTTTATCGAAAACGTCGCTATCGGCGTGATCGACCGGCGCAACGGTCGCAGCACAACGGTTCTGATCAGGAGAGCTAATTTATGGCGACAGTATTAGATAAATTTTGAAAGGATACGGGAAAAGAAAAATTGATTGGACCGAGGTAGCCGGAAATATTGTCTTTAACCTGTCTTATCCCGCAACTTCTATGCAGCTTTCCAGAGAGAAAATCACGGTACAGGGGTAGACGGAAAAGAATCAAAGTTCCCTCAAAAGCCTAAACCCGAGATTGGCGAAACAACTCTCAGGTTCGCGCTTGAAGCGGCCAGCGGAACGGCAGAAACCGGTATTGCAGAGCCAGCTACACCCACGGGAGACCCGATTGGAGCTATTTCCCTCTTCCCATGCAGTACCATCGGGAGGAGCCCCAGTGTAATTTTCATGCCACTTATCCTGTACCCATTCCCAGACATTCCCATGCATATCGTAAAGCCCCCAGGGATTTGGTTTCTTGAGACCAGCTGCGTGAGTTTTACCGCCTGAATTCTCAATATGCCAGGCATATTCATCGAGTTTTGACCCATCCTCACCAAGGAAACACCTGGTTTGTGTGCCTGCCCGGCAGGCGTACTCCCATTCGGCTTCCGAGGGTAAGCGGTACTTATCGGTTCCTTCCAATTCGTTTAGCCTCGCGATAAACTGCTGGGTGTCTCCCCAGGAAATCATCTCAACCGGGCGGTCTTCACCCTTAAAGTGTGAAGGATTGTTTTCCATTATCTTTTTCCACTGCTTTTGTGTGACAGCTGACCTGCCCAGGTAAAAAGAGTTCTGAATTGTTACTTTATGGATCGGAGACTCGGAATCGGACCTGTCTTTCTCCTCGGAAGGTGCCCCCATCTCGAACTCCCCTGCAGGGATCAATACAAATTGTATACCTGTAGAAGGGCTGGTAAAGATTTCAGTGTTACCTGGATTATCAGCCGGTGCAAAAACCGATGTTTCCTGGGTTTCCTCTTTCTTCAGGTAGCATCGAACTGTATTAATGTAACTCTTAATGCTGGATTTGCTTCCCACAATCCCCACTCCGTAAAATCTCCTGTTAATTTACCGGTTTTTATTCGCCAGTTATATGGTTTTTATTCGTCAGTTATATGGTTTTTATTCGTCAGTTACATCTGTAAAAGGTCAGTTTATGCTTGTCAATTATCATTTGACAGCTATCATTTTCAACTTTTGTTTAGCCGTTTTGTCCGGGCTTATATTGCCAGATTCTGTTAATCCTGCTGCATTTATTGTTGTTAATGTTAGAATTAAACCTTACTGCCATAAGATAGCTTAATCGAAAAATCGCTATGCATTCCATTGTAATAAAAAGGGTTGTCTGCGCCCCAAATTACTGTTAAACCTTTTTAAAAAAACACGCATAACCAAAAGTAAAATATGAGATTGGTTTATCTTAGGAGAACCCAACCAAAATCCTAAACCAAAAACTTAATCAAAACCCCTGGTCAAAGTCACTATAAAACCCTGGTCAGAATCCATAAATTGAATCCTGATCAAAACCCTTAGATCAGGACTAATGAGAACCCCCAAATTAAATCGTTATCAGGTCCCTAAACCAAACCCTGATCAGAGCCCTGATAGATCTTTGATCAGATCCCTACCAAGATCCAAAACCTCAGAAGCCCTAAAACCATGGACAGTCGAACCGCCCGTTTTTTGAAAACCCGCTTTCAGAATTATTATAAAAATGCCGAGATAGGTCTTCCCGACCATCTGCCTAACAGAGAATGGGCTTTTATCTTCTATGACGATATGCCTGATAAGATGATGCACAGGCACAAGGCCTTCGGCTCGCCAGGAGAGGCTTTTGACTATCTTTACGGCATGGCTCCTGCGCATGTTTATAATTCTACTGCGTATTACGAGTATCCTGATGCCAGGAAGATGAATGAGAAAAACTGGCTCGGGGCAGAATTGATTTTTGACCTTGATGCCGACCACCTGCCGAATGCCCCGCGGAACTATGCCGATATGCTTGAGCTTGTAAAAAAGGAAACTTTCAAGCTCATGGATTTTCTTTTAGATGACTTCGGATTTTCGGAGCAGGAAATCGAGCTGGTGTTTTCCGGAGGGAGAGGATACCATTTCCACATCATGAGCCCGAAAGTCCTGGCACTTGGGAGTGCTGAAAGAAGGGAAATTGTAAATTATATCAGTGGTAAAGATCTCGATTTCAAATACTTTTTCAGGGAAGTTGCTATGGATGGGGAATTCGGGGCAGGCTCAAAGACATTCAAGGGTATGAAAAGCGTGCCCGTGAAATGCACGCTTGTAGGATATGACTCAGGCTGGGGGAAGAGGATTGCCCTCTATCTGACGGACTACATGAAAGCCGAGTGTAGAAAAAAGTATAAGAAAGATATGTTTCCCGAGCTTCGCAGGTACGAAAAGGTCGGGGACACCACCATAAAAAAGTTGATAAATCTTACAAATAGCGAAAATGGCTTAAGTGATATTCTCAAGAAAGGAAGGCTTGACTTTGATGTCAGAAACTTTAAGGATATTGCTGCCTATTTTATGAAGGAATCTGTTGAGGATTTTCTTCAGAGATTCGGGGCCAGTGTTGACGAGCCCGTGACTGCGGACATTAAACGCTTGATACGGGTGCCAGGCTCACTGCATGGCGGGTCAGGGATGCTGGTTAAGAAACTTGCTTTATCCGAGTTAGAGAAGTTTGAACCGCTTAACGATGCCGTTATCTTTGGTGAAAGACCGGTAAAGGTAACGGTCTCAAAGCCTTTTTCGGTGCAGTTAAAGGGCAGGGATTTAACGGTAGAAGAAGGTAAACAGGAAGTTCCTGAATATGCGGCAATTTATTTAATTTGCAGAGGTGTAGCGGAGTATGGACATAGAAGAAATCAGCCAGGTTCTATATAAAGAAAAGAACCAGACATTAAAGACAATCCCGGCTGATTTTTACCTGGAGGCTGAGAAATATATCCGGGATCTTGAGAAAGAGATAGGGAAAGTCAACAATTCCCGTTCTCCTGAGTCCAAGATGCTTCATGACGAGCACGAAAGAGCGCTTTCGGACCTTGAGACCATCTTCATGAAAAGGATAGGAAAGGTTATTACCAGGGCAACAATCCAGTCTCATGCGGATAAACCTATTTCAAAGGATATTGAGAAACTGCTTCCTGCGGAAAAAAGACTTTACGACCTTGTACTCAAGGGAATTGAAGCCGCAAAAACCGAACTCTTAGGTCCTATTCTGTACCCGGATTCTGAGAATATTCCAGTCTGGCCCGGAATCGGAGTGGAAAAGCAGGCTATTCCTGAAGGCATGCGGGGGGAGACGGAAGCTAGAATTGGGATTCCTTCTGTTGTAGCCAGAGGAGAGACAGGATCAAAGCCGGACAAAAACAATATAAACGATGAATACGTTGTTGTCCGAATATTGAAGGATCTTCCCACCTTCACAGGTGCAGACGGCAGGAACTATACAGTCAGTGCCGAAGAAGTCGTTGTTTTGCCTCAGCTCAATGCTACAGGGCTGGTAAAGCGAAACGCAGCAAAACTGATTGCCGGACAGGAAAATTCCGGAAAAAATTTATTCCCCGGAAAAAATTAATTGCCTAAGCTTCACAGCGTATTTTAGCCTGGAAAAAAGAAGGCAGCTAGTTTTAAGTGCTGAAGACTTTAAGTTGAGGCAGGAGAGCCTGCCATGATACTATGAGTATTTATATGTGTAGCTATATTTGTGTAGCATCTGTGTAGCTTAATCTTATGGCATGCACAACAGTAGTGTATTTTCCCCTTCGGGATGAATTAAACTAAATAAAAGTTTAAAAAATATTTTAGAAATTTCAAGTTCATCCAATAAAAGGCTTCCCAAATAAGATCTTCCCAGGATCAAAACGCCATACGTAACGCCATACGTATAATTTCATGCGAATATTCCACGCATATTCTATATTCGAGATATTGCCTTTCCGCAAAAGCCGGAGAAGGCAAGTTGCAGTACCAATAATCATTAAAAAGGTGTAAAGAATGAAGATTCCAAAGAGGTTCAGGACTTACTGCCCTTACTGTAAAACCCATCAAGAAGTTGTTGCTGAAAGGGTCAAGAAGGGTCAGGCTTCATCCATGACTCACATTGCAAGACAGAAGAAGAGACAGCAGGGTATAGGAAACAGCGGAAAGTTCTCCAAGGTGCCCGGTGGCGACAAGCCCACAAAACGCATCTGGCTCAGATACCGCTGCACAGTATGCAAGAAAGCTCACCAGAGACCCTGTTTCAGGGCAAAGAAGTTCGAGTTCAAGGAGTAAGATAAAATGGTAGACTATATCCAGAGGCCAAAAAGCAGGTTCCTGCGCGTAAAGTGCAACGACTGCGAAAACGAACAGATCATATTCGGAAGCGCCAGCCGTAAAATTACCTGCGTTGTCTGTGGAAGGACCCTTGCCGAACCAACCGGTGGCAAATCAACAATTACCACTCACATCCTCGAAGTGCTCGAATAACCGTATCGGTTAAAGCACTTTACCGGATTAGAGTAAAAGCAATAAATAAACAAAATTTGAGAAGTGGTGCGAATGGGAAACGATAACTGGCCCGAAGTCGGAGAGTTCGTTGTCTGTACTGTAAAGAATGTGACGGATTTCGGAGCCTATGTCGAGCTTGAGGAGTTCGGAGGTAGGGAAGGTTTTATCCATATCTCCGAAATTAAAGCAGGCTGGGTCAAGTACGTCAGGGACTACGTAAGGGAAGGGCAGAAGATAGTCTGCAAGGTTCTTAACGTGGACCCTTCCCGCGGCCACATAGACCTTTCACTGAAGGACGTAAACGAGCATCAGCGGCGCGCTAAAATCCAGGAATGGAAAAATGAGCAAAAAGCCGCCAAATGGCTCCAGTTCGTGGCTGAAGAGACGAAAACCGACGAGGATAACCTGAAAACCTTGCATGAAAAACTCGTAGAAGAGTTTGGAAGTGCATATTCTGCCTTTGAAGAAGCTGCTATCGAAGGAGAGAAAGCTTTCAAAGGAATCAAAGTCAATAAGAAATACTTAAAGAGCATAGTCAAAATAGCAGGGGAAAATATCAAACTGCCTTTTGTCGACATTGCAGGCTATGTAGATCTGACCTGTAACCTCCCAAATGGTATAGAGGTCATAAAACAGGCACTCAGCGCTGCAAATTCTATCAGTGATGTTGATGGAAAAGATGTCAGGCTCGAAGTAAGTTACACAGGGGCTCCGAGATACCGGATTAAAGTAATTGCCCCGGATTATAAGAAGGCCGAATCAGTCCTTAAAAAATCCGCCCAGACCGCAGTCGATACCATTGCCAAGCTTGGCGGGCACGGGACTTTCAAGCGGCACATCGAATCAGCAAAGGCGTGATACCCTTTGGGACAAAAGATCCGCAAATGCAAAAATTGCGGCAGGTACACTTTAAGGGAAATTTGTCAGGTTTGCGGGGGAAAGGCTTTTCCCTTACATCCTGCCCGCTTTTCTCCTCAGGACCCTTACGGCAGGTACCGCAGAATGGCAAAGAAAGGATAAGGAATTGTTATGCAGCAGAGTACACTTGTCCGCCTGAAAGAAAATCTTGAGCTTAAAAAACCCACACTTGTAGTCGGACTTCCAGGAGTAGGACTCGTAGGCAAGCTAGTGGCAGAGCATCTGGTAGACGAACTTGGGGCCGAAAAGATTATGGAGGTTTATTCTCCGCATTTTCCACCTCAGGTTCTGGTAAACAAAGACTGTACAGTCCGTCCGGTAAGTAATGCTATATTCCTCGGAAAAGCGAAAGAGAATGATGTACTCTTCCTTGTAGGAGACCATCAGAGCACAACCTCACAGGGGCATTACGAGCTCTGTTCTCTCTACCTTGACATTGCAGAAGAATTTGGAGTACCGAGGATTTACACGCTAGGAGGATATCCGACAGGCAAACTTACCTATGAGGAAACCGTCCTTGGGGTCGCCAATGACACGAGATTGATTGAAGAAATCAAAACATATGGAGTAGAATTCAGGGAATCCGAACCCAGCGGAGGAATTGTTGGAGCGTCGGGCCTGCTTGTGGCTTTCAGCAAGATGAGGGGTATTGATGCTGCCTGTCTCATGGGCATGACTCCGGGATACCTTATGGACCCTAAAAGTGCCCAGTCCCTTCTGAAGGTAATCTGCAAAATGTTCGGGATTGATGTAAATACCGAGTCGCTTGAGAAGAAAGCCGAGGAAATGGAGAATATCCTGGAAAAACTCAAGGAAAAAGAAGAGCAACAAGCTATCCAGGAAGTAAAACCATCCGAAGAGGACCTGCGCTATATAGGATAATAGCGCACTGAATTATTAAAAACGAGCGCAAGAATTAGAGCTCCCGGTAAAGGGAAGGAAATGAAAGTCAATACAGACCTCCATCTCCATTCAAAGTACTCTATGGCGTCTTCCAGGAGAATGGAATTGCCGACAATTGCCAGAGAGGCTTCAAAAAAAGGAATGGAATTGATCGGTACTGCAGATTGCACTCATCCTAAGTGGCTTGAAGAGATCAAACAGGTTGCTGTTTCGGATGAAGAGATCCGCATAGATGAGATTTATTTTATCCCTACTACGGAAATCGAAGACAATAAGCGCGTACATCACCTTCTGATTTTACCTTCGATTTCGAAAGCTGAGGAACTGGCTGAACGCATTGCTCCTTTTGGCAATCTTGAGGCTGACGGTCGCCCGAATATCAGGCTGGACGGCAGTGAAATTGCGGAAATCGCAAAAGACCTTGGAGCACTTATAGGCCCCTGCCACGCCTTTACTCCGTGGACAGCGCTTTACGGGTATCATGACAGCCTGAAAAGCTGCTACGGGGATATGACGGATTATATCTCTTTTTTAGAGCTTGGCCTGAGTGCGGACAATGATTATGCCGACAGGATAGAGGAACTACACCGCCTGACTTTTCTTTCGAATTCCGACGCCCACTCCCCTTCGACCAATAAACTGGCAAGGGAGTTTACGCAATTTGATGTGCCTGAGCTTACCTTTGAGGGTTTGAAGAAAGCTATCCTCAGGGAGCAGGGGTACGGGGCTACTCTGAATGTAGGGTTTTTTCCCGAAGAGGGCAAGTACAACCGGTCAGCCTGCATCAAGTGTTTTACCCAGTATGCGCTGCCCGAAGCCGTTGAGAATAAATGGCGCTGCCCGATCTGCGGAGGCGTTGTAAAGAAAGGGGTTTTCGACCGCATCAATGAACTTGCAGATTTTAAAGAGCCGAAGCACCCTGACCACCGCCCCCCTTACCTTCACCTGATTCCTCTTGCCGAGATTATCCAGATGGCGCTCGGGCATGCAAGCGTCCAGACAAAAGGTGTGCAAACCGCCTGGAATAAATTGATAGAACGCTTCGGAAACGAAATCAATGCGCTTATTTATTCCGAACCGGAGGATCTGAAAATTGTGGGCAACGACCGGATTGTAAACGCGATCCTCGCCTTCAGGAAAGGCAATGTAATAATCCACCCGGGTGGCGGAGGCCAGTACGGCTGGGTTGAGCTGCCTGAAAACCTGAAAGAGGTAGAAATCCGCAATGGACAGCTTTCACTTGCAGACCTTGAGAAACTGAAACCCGGGAAAGGAAGCAAGTCCGGCAAAAAAATCGATAAAAAGCCCCGGAAAGAAACTGCCGAAGCCGGGAAAGAAGAGTCGGAGAATAAAGAACCTGATGATAAAGAACCGGAAGATGCAGGCCAGAGTTCACTTTTCGATTTTTGAGGTATCACCTCCCGATTTTTAAGGTATCGTTCCCGCTGATGACAAAATATATATGAAAGAAAGTATATTCACTAACCCTGCATCTGAAATACGGTGAACTAAAAGCGTGGACAGTGCCCGAAAATCTTCTCACTTTAAACCGGAGTGCCCAGGTAGTCTAGCGGTAAGGCGACGGTCTCGAAAACCGTTTCTTCTTTGGGAGAGCGCAGGTTCGAATCTTGCCCTGGGCGCTTCTCTTAATATTTCGGCATGTGAAACCTTTTTCCTGCCGTTAACTATTTAAAATAGAAAACACATTTGAGTATCCTTGTTAAGGGGCTGTGGCCTAGCCCGGCATGGCGATGGGCTCCAGCGGATAAATGATGAACAACGGGTCTACCGAATCTTTCCCGACGGGGCAGGATAATGAGGAACCGTTGGAGCACTGATAGATGCTCACCAGAAGACTGTAAAAGCAGTTGTTCGGAGATACCCGTCGATCGTGAGTTCGAATCTCACCAGCCCCACGTTTTTTAATTTAATTTTACTTTCCTGTATTTACCGTTTTAATACTTTTTCTCTATATATTCTATATTCTCTCTAACGTTCCTGCTCTGCGCATACTCTTTTAATATTTTAATATTTTATTAATATTTTATTAATATTTTAATATTTTAAGATCTATTGAAGTAGATTACGAAGTCGAACTTTTTAATACTTACAAGCATGAAGAGTTTTAAGAAGTAATACTTTCAGGCAACTTCCCCAATGGTTAATAACCTTCAAACCCAATCTTCTTCTACCTGCTCAAGCCTGCTCAATATAACCGAGGTTTCTATTTTGAGACGCGAAAAAGAAGAAATAGCTGTCCTTGTCAGAGCCACCCCTGAGAAAAGTAAAAAAGATTGGGAAGGACATGCCGTCGGAGTAATCGGTATCAATAAACATAGAGAATTATTAAGGCTCTATCCTCTGGGATTCAGGTACGGGGAAGGGCTGGTTGATTTCAGGAAGAATGACATGCTTGAGGTTACGGTTACAAAACCCGAGCACGACATCAGATGGGAAAGCAGGAAAGTCCTCAGCCATACAAACCTGGGAAAATCCCTGAGGGAAAGGGAAATAAAAGAGCTTATCCTGCCGCTCGTAACATCTATAGAAAGGCTGAATATCGAGGGAGCAAGCCTTGGAGTGATAAAGCCGGAAATCCAGAATATCGAGATAAGGGTGAACAGTACTGAGGCTTATGACCGGCAGCAGTATTTCAACCTCATGGGAGACTTTCTGGAAAAAGGGGAAAAAACCGCCAGAATGCCAGTTGAGATCAGATTTTATTTCAGGTGCGAGGGGGAAAAGGCTTGCAGGGGACATAAAGTAATCCTGTTCGATTGGGAATTCAATGAGACCGTCCGGAACATTATAAGGGACGTGCACAAACCCGCAGCAGTGGAAAAGAAGGTAAAAGAGCATTTTTCCGACCTCATAAAAGAAAAAGAACTTTACTTTATCATGGGTACGCATTTCACGTATGGAACCTGGATGATAACAGGGCTTTTCTGCCCGGAAAAAAACGGCAAGATTCAGAGCAGCCTTTCAGGGTTTTAAGAGCATATCGGAAGACGGCTTAAAGGAATCTAAACAAAGTATGAAAGCTTTATAAACAAAGTCTGAAAACTGGAAAAAGAAGAAAAGGAACTGTATCATAATGCGATTATGAACCTGGTTATAAAAATTTTCATCCTTCGAGTTCTTTTTCTAAAAAGGCTTCCAGCCTGTCCATACCTTCTTTTATATTCTCAATGTTGTTGGCGTAGGAGAAACGCAGATAGCCCTCTGCCCCGTTCCCGAAATCGATTCCCGGGGTAACTGCAACGCCAGCCTCGTTGAGGATACGGCGGCTCAGTTCCAGAGAGTCGCTGCCATATTTGCGGGCGTCGGCAAGGACGTAAAAAGCTCCCATAGGCTCTTTACGGACGTCAAGTCCCATTCCGATGAGCCTTTTCAACATATACTGGCGGCGCGTATTGTAGGTCTGGACCATCTTAGCAACGTGTTCCTGTGGGCCTTTAAGGGCTGTAATTGCTGCCTCCTGGACAAAAGAGTTGGCACAAATGAAAAAGTTCTGGTGGATTTTCTGGATTGCACGGACGCACTCAGGAGGGCAGATAATATAACCGAGCCTCCAGCCGGTCATTGCATAGAGTTTTGAAAAGCCGTTCAGGACAAAGGCGTTTTTCGTGTACTCTAGAATGGTATGGTCGTCCCCGCCATAGATCAGACCCTGGTAGATCTCATCCGAAACAATAGGAATTCCTTTTTCGTCGGCGATCTCAGCAAGCCCCTGCAAACTTTCCGGGGGCATAACGTGTCCGCCAGGGTTTGAAGGACTGTTGATCAGGATGGCTTTGGTGTTCGGGCTCAGGCACTGCCTTACGGTTTCCGGTTCGAGGGCGAACCCGTTTGTTTCATTCGTGTAGACAAAAACAGGAGTCCCGCCAAGGTATTTAACAAAATTAGGATAACAGGCATAATGAGGATTTGACATTATTACTTCATCCATTTTCTCAAGCAGCGCCATAAAAACCATTAGGAGAGCCGGGCTTGTGCCCGAGGTTACAATAATCTGATCCGGATTCAGGTCGACTCCGAACTTCTGGTGGTAAGACTCAACTATTGATTCCCTGAGCGAAAGGAGACCCTGGCTGTGAGTGTATTTTGTAGACCCGCGATAAATAGCAGCACAAGCGGCTTCACAGATATGAGGAGCCGTAGGGAAATCAGGTTCTCCAACCTCGAGATGGATTATGTGTCTTCCCTCAGCTTCCAGAGCCTGGGCACTTTCCAGCACTTCCATCACATAGAAAGGAGGAATATCTTCAGATTTTTGTGATAAGATGCATTCGGAGTTTATCGAAAACATAAAAGACCTTCTGAAAATCAATTATCGTGAAAGGGGCTGAAGTAAAAGCAAGTAAGCCGCTGAAGCTATACCTGAAACTGCGTATGCTTTCAAGATTTAAATATTCTGTGGGAAAAATCCCAATCATAATTGAGAGAACAAAAAGAAAAAAGTTAATTTCTGAGATGGCGCAGTGAAAAAAGATAAGTCCTGCGAAAACACAACGAGAAAATTAATTCTTGATATGAAACAAGTTCCATAGGCAGCTTAATTTCTCGGCATAACTTTTTCTAAAATCTCTACATCCTGGCTATCCCAGCCCTGACTCTCAAGCGTTTTTGCAAAATCCCGCTGAAAAGCCTGGAATTTTTCAACATTTTCGGGAATGATATTAAGGAAATCATAGTCTCCATATGCCCCCGTAAAGAAAGATGAAACCGTTTCCTCAAATTTTTCCTCGATTCTCTGAGGGTACCAGAACCCATTCTGCGAGAGCAAGACCAGGTTAGGGTCAGGAACAGGTACCTCGTCCGAATAAGTGTAAAGCCCTATGAAAATTTCTTCCCCGTACTTTGCAAGAACCAGTTTCTTCTCAAACCCGGATTTCTGAAGTTTGAGAAACCACTCACTCTTTAAAAGATCAGCAACCTCATTCAGGACTCCGTGGGCTGTAAGTATTTTTTCTGCCGCCTGCTGGATTTCCAGAATAAAAGTTTTGCGCTGCTCTTCAGGCATATCGAGACAGGACATACAGCTATCATCGGATGAAGCCCCGGAATGAGCCTCTTCTTCATCGGATTTTCTTGATTCCCCGACGTTTGCTTCAGCCTCTCCTTCATAATCCTTTCCAGCACCCTGCCGCATCTCATTCTCAGGATATTTTACCGTAATTTCGCACCCCCTATGTATATAGGTCGGAATACTCATAAATAATACCCATAAGCATCAGTTACCACAAACTTTTTCAAAAAAAAGGCTTGCGTTGCGCCGGTCGATAACGCTCCGGTTACACCGGTTTAGATAAAGCATTAGTTTTTGTCAAACTTTTTTAGAAAAAGTTTGCGATAAAGCCTTTTCTCAAAAGGTTTTCGCTCAAGCCTTTTCTCAAAAGGCTTGCGGTCAAGCCTTTTTTGAAAAGGCTTGTAGCTCAACGGATTCTGGGCTGGATCCTGGACTTCTTTCGGAGTCGGAAATGCTGTTCTCGTTTTTGGAGGCAAGCCACCTGACTCCAAGATATACAAAGGGGGTATCAAGGAGAGCGAAACCGATTTTAAGGATCCAGAGAGGTAAAATCATCTGTATAACGGTAGCGGCATTAAGCTCCGGGGTCACCCGATAAAAAGCGACAAACATAAACACAGTTGAATCAATCAATTGAGAAATGATTGTTGAAAGGTTATTTCTGAGCCAGAGGTGCCTGCCGTTCGTTTTCCGCTTCCAGAAATTGAAAGCCCAGATATCATGGTGCTGGCTTATAAGAAAAGCTGCCATACTCGCTACGATGATGCGCAGGGAACTTGAAAAAATCCTGGTATAAGCCTCATTATCCTGATATATTAAAGCAGGGGTAAGACCTGTACATAAAGATACAAAGATAAACGCAATACAGAGCGACAGAAAACCGGCATGCACAAAAATCCTTGTAGTCTCTTTTCCCTTAACTTCTTCTACTATGTCCGTAATCAGGAAAGTCGGAGGATACCCTAAAAATCCTACTGAGGTTACGATGCCGAAGATCTCAATTAGCTTATTTCCCAGGAGATTCCCTAGCAGCAAGCAACTGATGAAAATCGTAAGCAAGATCTGTAACTTGTAATTCGTGGATTTCATGGGTTTCAGAGCCTGAATTTGGGTTATTGGGTTGAATGCACCGTTTTTAAATAAGATTAAGAATATTTAATTAACTTTACCAGTGATCTTACTGAATCTTTTTAATCGGGTGTTTTTAACTGAATCTGTTCAGTTAAATTTTTTAATCGTACCTCGCTGTGGTGGCTTAGAATTTTCTGAGGTAACTTATGGCGCAAAAGATCCCGTAAGATAAAGATTACCTGAAACGTTCAGCTCTTTTTAAGAGGTTTTGAGGAGAACGGTCCACTTCATCGCAGATAATCCTGTGACGGAATGAGCCCGGAAGAATGGAGCAGGTCTGATTATCCGTACTCCGAAGCCCCCAGGTCTCGTCCGTCAGCAGAAAGTAAGAATCTTCAAGCCTGACACCTTTTGCCTCCAGCGAAGAGAGTACCAGCGGGTCAGAGAGGTCTTTTCTTATTTCCTCTGCGGCTTTTACCTGGGTGCCAGGTCCTCCTTTTTTTATAAGATAAAGCCGGTCATCCGAGAGGATTTTGTCAATTGTACGTATAATCAGCCTGTAACAGGTTTTTTTATTCGTGGATTTTTCTTCGACTTTCCCCAGATAAAGAATATTGTTCCCTTTTCGGGCAATATCGGATAGAATATCCTCTCTCCGAGAAAAAGACTCCACTTCGCAGGTGGGAATATTAAGGAAAAACACCGGGAATTTTTTAGACAGGCTGTCCGCAATTGCCTGATTCACTTTTTCGCGTGGTATATACTCAAAGTTAATGCTTAGCCCGGAAAGCTTCTTTTCGATTTCCTGCTTTTCCTTCTGGAAAATTTTCACAGCTTCAGTAGAATCATTGTAAATGGTAATATCCAGGTCGCCTTTGGAAAAAATTCCGGTCAGAGTTACAGCGAAATCAAGAGCTGAAAGTTCACAATCAAGATTACTTTTTGGGACATCGGGAACCTTTGTTGTAGATTGGTGAATCTGCTCACCGTCCCGGAGTACCGTACAGCCGATATAAGAGTTCTCACCTTCGTTAAAGGAAGCGTCACAGTAAACTTCTAACATGCTTATTTTCACCTTTTCAGTAGAAAAATTTCTTACGAACCGGGCTAAGATATACAGGCCAAACATACAGAAGTAATACGATAGGGCCACAAATTGTAGTCACTATTGATAAAGTATGATATTAGAAATATATTACGTATAAATGAAATAAAAGGAGTCCGGGGAGTATAAGCTGAAAAAGTCAGGGTAAAACAGAGAAAAAGGAAAGAGAAGAAAAAAGAAAAAAGAGAAGAAAAAAGAGAAGAAAAAAGAGAAGAAAAAAGAGAAGAAAAAAGAGAAGAAAAAAGAAAAGAAAAAAGAAAGGGAAAAAATAATTAGATCAGATTATGATTGTGGCTCCTCTTTCATCTTTTTCTTCATCAAAGTCAGTTACAAGGGCTTCGGTCGTAAGTACCATTCCTGCAATTGAGGCAGCGTTCTGGAGGCCGCTTCTGACCACTTTAGTAGGATCGATGACGCCTGCTTCGAACAGGTCTTCAAAGGTATCTTTCTTTGCGTTGTACCCGAAGAGCTCGCTGGCTTCAGCCTTGATAGTTGCAACAACTTCAGCGCCTTCTCTGCCTGCATTTGTAGCGATCTGGCGTACAGGTTCCTCAATAGCTCTCTGGACTATTTTTACACCCACTTCCCTGTCGCCTTCGAGCTTAAGGGAATCGAGAATAGAAGCTGCGCGGAACAGGCTTACCCCACCTCCGGTTACCACTCCTTCTTCAACTGCAGCTTTTGTTGCATTGAGGGCATCGTCAATTCTCATCTTTTTCTCTTTCAGCTCGGTTTCGGTTGCAGCCCCCACCTTGATTACCGCGACCCCTCCTCCTAACTTTGCCTGGCGCTTTTTGAGTTCAGTCTTCCTGTAATCCGTATCTGCGATGTTAACTTGAGTTTCGATGAGTTTGACCCTCTCATCAATCTTTGCCTTGTCACCCCTGCCTTCCACAATAATAGTTTTATGGTTGTCGACTGTGATTTTCCTGGCACTTCCAAGCATATAATCGTCGAATTCCTCAAGCTTCATGCCTTTATCTTCACTGATTACCTGCCCGCCGGTCAGCACAGCGATGTCCTCAAGCATCTCCTTTCTCTCATTACCGAACCCTGGAGCTTTGACAGCACAGACCCTGAGGGCTCCGCGAATTATATTCAGGATCAGGGCTGCCTGGGCATCCCCATCGACATCATCAGCAATAATAAGGAGGGAACGTCCTTCGGAAGCTACTTTTTCAAGAACAGGAACAATCTGCTTCATGCTGTTGATTTTCTTGTCCGTGATCAGGACATAAGGATCATCAAACTCGCAGATCATTTTTTCGGTATCTGTTGCCATATAAGGCGAAACAAAGCCCCGGTCGAACTGCATGCCTTCCACAACATCGAGACTTGTTTCCATTGTTTTGGAATCCTCAACCGTGATTACCCCGTTATAGCCAACTCTCTCCATTGCATCGGCAATTAAATTGCCTATCTCATCATCATTATTTGCAGAAATCGTCGCTACCTGTACGACTTTCTCCTTGCCTTTCACTTCAACGCTTTTGCTCTTGAGATAGCCGACGACTTTTTCTGTTGCGATTTCTATGCCTTTCTTTACATCTATCGGGCTTGCTCCTGCACTGATATTTTTCAGTCCTTCCCGGATCATGCTCTGGGCAAGCAGAGTGGCAGTAGTTGTTCCATCTCCGGTGTTATCCTGGGTTTTGGAAGCGACTTCTTTAACAAGTTTAGCCCCCATATTTTCAAACTTGTCGTGAAGTTCAATCTCTTTTGCAATGGTTACCCCGTCGTTTGTAACTACAGGTTTTGTACTTTTATCCAGCACAACATACCGCCCTTTAGGCCCGAGAGTTATCTTGACGGTATTTGCAACTTTGTCCACACCGTTTAAAAGTGCCTTTCTTGCACTTTCGTCAAACATTATCTGCTTTGAAGCCATCCGTATTCACCTGGATTAAAATCAAATTTTTCCTGAATCAAATTTAATTTACCCTTAGCTTTCCTGCACAGATTCGAATATACTCTTGCACTTCGTTCTCAGAATCTGCCCCATCAAGCATTATTCTTCCATAACTGTCGCCAGAATATCCTTGAAGTCGACAAAAATGTATTTTTCATCGTCGATTTCAATTTCATCTGACTGGTATCCCCCATAGATCACACGGTCACCTTTCTTCAGGGGAAGTTCCTTTCCATCTTCAAACGTTCCCACTGCAATAACAATTCCCTCCTTTTTCTCCTGCCGTGCAGATTCCGGGATATAGATCCCGCCTTTTGTAACTTCTTCTTTCTTCTGGTGCTTGAGCAGCACTCGTTCGCCAATAGGTCTTATAATCACTTTATTTTTCCTCCTTATACGTAAGTGACCCCATATTAGCTGAACATTAAATGGTAGCTATGAGTCAGTATGGGATTGGTCAAGATATTGAGCGCTCGTCCGCTCAACTATCTGCATATAATGCAGAACTCATATTTAAAAATTGCCGGAAAAATAAATACGATCCTCAAAAAATTGAAATGATCACGATAAAATGTAAATAAACTATATATATTAGGAATTGTAAAATATACACTGATGGTTCAACAGATAACCCTCAGACACCTTGAAAAACCTCATATCAAAAGTCTGGAAGAGGATCTTCTATGGTTATGCAATAGCTTCGGTTTTTCTTCGGGCAGGGACACGGAAAATACCTCGACAAGGATAATTTTTAGCCTGCTTGACAAACTCTCAAATGCTGAGATAACTTCCTCAGAAGCCCTTGCTGACGACCTTGAAATAAAAATATCAAGGGTAAACCATCATCTCAGGAATCTTAACGATTCGGGTCTTCTTTACAGAAAAAAACGCCTGATATACCTCCGTGGAGGCAGCCTGAAAGCTGCAGTAAAAGAGATGCGGAAGGACTCAGAAAGGATCTTCGATGAGCTTGAAAGCATAGCTGAAGAAATAGATTCCAGGATAGGTATCAAAAACCGTTGAAAATTAATAAAGCCGATGAAAGTCGGGCGAGAGCCCGGGAAGAGAATCAATTAATTGGGACCGGAAAGAAATTCAATAATAAACCCGTTTATTTTCCAGCCGTGAATCGAGTATCCATAGTACGCTGCCCTGATTACTCCGACACAAAAAAAGCTGTAGCAGAGGCTCTTGAACTGCTCGGAGGCCTTGAGAAGATAATCCAGCCAGGCGACCGCGTACTTCTGAAACCGAATATCCTCGCAGCCAGTTATCCGGAAAGTGCAGTGACCACCCACCCATCGGTTGTAGCGTCAATGTGCGAATTTGTAATTCAGGCAGGAGGGAAACCCATAGTAGGGGACGGAGCCGGGATCTCAAGACCGGGAGCCACCTCAAAAGCCCTGAAAACTTCCGGTATAGAAGAAGCTGCCAGAAAAGCCGGAGCAAAGGTAGTGAATTTCGAAACCTCAGGCTTTACCCTGGTAGATGTCCCTGATTCCCTGCAGTTCCGCAAACTATATGTCGCAAATCCTGTCCTTGAAGCCGATGTTGTGATATCTCTTCCGAAATTAAAAACCCATGAGCTTACCCACTACACAGGCGCAGTAAAAAATTTTTTCGGAGTTCTCCCTCTGAGGTGCCGGAAAGAGGCACACCTTCTTGGAAAAAGGGACCTTTTTGGCGAAGCTGTCGCCGACATATACTCAGTTGTCAGGCCCGCTTTTGCAGTTATGGACGGAGTTGTCGGTATGGAAGGGAACGGGCCCTCTCATGGGAAACCCGTAAACTCCGGGGTAATTCTGGCAAGTCAGGATTGTGTTTCCCTTGACATTGTGGCTGCGGAAATGATAGGTTTTGAACCTCTAAGGATTCCCACGACTGCAGGAGCCATGAAAAAAGGCTTTGGAAACCAGTGCCCTGTTGTGGTCGGAGCCCCATTAAAAGAAGTCAAAATGAAATTCAAACCATCCAGCGGAGGAGTCAGTACAGCTCCCTCCTTTCTTACCCGTACCCTGGGCAAATACTATAAAATATATCCAAGGATCAACAGGAGAAAGTGCACTCACTGCGGAGCTTGCTATTTAAACTGTTCTCCTCATGCCATAGAAAAACTCGAAGACGGTAGTTACAGAATCAATCAGGAGAAATGCATTTTATGTTACTGCTGCCGCGAACTGTGCCCCAGTAACGCGGTAGAAATCAAAAAATCCTTGCTTGCAAAGCTCATGACAGAAAAAAATAATCTAATTCGTAAAACATAAAAAATAATCCAGAGGGGCATTTAACATACCCCCTGCTATTTATCACTTCAGTGATATTTGCGTTCCCGTCTTGTTGCAATTTCTTTTTCTCTTTCCAGCCTCTGCAGTCTCTCCTCATCACTCTCGGTTTTTTCCAGACTTTCTAACCTTTCTTTCTCCTGCCGCGCCATTGCTTCCTCTGCCGTTTCCAGGGAACCTGTTCTTTCAGTACGGGTACCTGTTCTTTCAGTACGGGTAGTAGTCCTCTGTGGTTCGGTTTCTCTGAATACTCCTGCCGTTTCCCCCCTCTGCCAGTAAGGCTCGTATCCGTAGTAGGTATAGGATCTGGAAAGCTGCTCACGGGTTAAAGGCCAGTTGTCCTTATCAAAGCCCTCTGCCCTTTCCAGGACATCCTTGCTAATATTGAGAACAAAGGCGTGCTCATGCGGTCTTGGGGAGAGAGCCTGCCAGGGGATAGCAAAGAGTTTATCGGCCATGCCCAGGAACCCGCCAAAAGACATGACGGCATATGCCACTCTACCGCTTTCGAGATCAATCATTAATTCTTCAATTCTTCCAAGATCTTCCCCAGCCGTGTTGATGACTCTATCCGTTTTTATCGTACTTGCGGACAAGAAGTCCGGCATCTCCCTACCTTCTTCGCCTCTCGCCCGGACCATTGTTTCGGCTTCCGCCCTTTCTCTTTCAAACTGTGCAAATCTTTCTCTTTCGGCTTCAGCCTGCCTCTCTACTTCAGTACGTTCTCTTTCCAGCTCTGCCAATCTCTGTCTCTCGGTCTCAGCCTGTTTCTGGGCTTCTGCACACTCTCTCTCCAGTTGAGTAAGTCTGTCTCGACGGGCTCCTTCCTGTGTCTGTACTGACCTCAATTCCTCTTCGAGCCGGGATACCTTTTCTCTTTCCTCCTGTCTTCTTGCTTCCTGTAACTCTCTTTCCAGCTGTTCCAGTTTCTGTCTCTCTGTCTGTGCCTGTCTTTCTGCCTCAATTCTCTCTGTTTCCAGCCGTCTCAGCCTATCTCTTTCAGTCTCTGCCTGCTTCTCAGCCTCCATCCGCTGCCTTTCCAGCTCCGAAACTTTTTCTTCCTGTGTCCTCCTTAACTCTTCAAGCCTTTCTCTTTCCTGCTGCGTTATTTTCTCTTCTTCCGGTCCTACCGGCATTGATCTTTCTCTTTCAATCCGTGCAGCCCTTTCGGATTCGGTCTCAGTTGGCATTGCTGCTGAAACTCCCGCTGCTGAAACCCCTGCTGCTGCAGCTCCTGCTGCCGGTACCGTCATTTCTTTCTGCCAGTAAGGCTCGTATCCATAGTAGGAGTAGGTTCTGGAAAGTTCCTCACGGGTTAAGGGCCAGTTGTCCTTATCAAAACCCTCGGCTTTGTCGAGAATCTCTTTAGATACATTGAGAGCGAAAGCGTGCTCATGCACTCTCAATGTGAGAGCATCCCAGGGAATAGCAAAGTATTTGCTGCCAATGCCCAGGAACCCACCGTGTGAGATTACGGCATATCCTACTTTTCCATTCTGGAGATCGATCATAAATTCCTCAACCTTCCCGATATCGTCTCCAGCCGTACTGACAATCTTATCCCCTTTTAGCGTACCTGCTGACAGAAAATCCGGATTTTCCCGGTCTCCCGATGTTCTTTCCCCTGTGGTCCGGGCCATCCTCTGTGACTCGGTCTCTTCAGTCATTCCTGCAGCCACTCCTGCCTGCCAGTAAGGCTGGTATCCATAGTAACTGTATACAGTGGTCAGCCACTCACGGGAAGTTACAGGCCAGTTGTCCTTATCAAAGCCCTCAGCTTTCTCAAGAGTTTCTTTAGGAACATCAAGGACAAGGGCATGGTCGTGAAGTTTCATTCTAAAAGCCTGCCAGGGAATAGCAAAAAGTTTATTGCCCATACCCAGGAATCCGCCGAAAGAAAGTACTGCAAAAGCTAACCTTCCATCACGAAGGTCAATCATTAATTCTTCAATCTTTCCAAGGTCGTCTCCGGCTGCGTTAACGACCTTATCCCCCTTTAACGTGCTTGCTGACAAAAAGTCTGGATTACTTCTATTTGCCATAATTTTAACCCCCTATACTTTACAAATGTTTACTAAAATGCCTGCATTCTAAGTACAGATTCGAATTTTTTCCCCGATTAAGTTTATATCAGCGTCTTGATCTGCCAGCGATTGATACCTGATCAGCTCCGCCCGATTAAAGCCCGGGTATTGACTGGCTGACATTATAATCTCGGTGTCTGCCAGTAAGGCTCATATTCGTAGTAACTGTACACTTTAGAAAGCCAATCAAAGGTAGTCACAGGCCAGTTGTCTTTGTCAAAGCCTTCTGCTTTTTCCAGAGTAAATTCAGGAATATTAAGTATGAAGGCATGTTCGTGAAATTTTACTTGAAGCGCCTGCCAGGGAATAGCAAAAAATTTGCCGCTCACATCCGGAAATCCTTCAAGAGAAAGTACGGCATATGCTACTCTTCCAGCCTGGAGATCGATTACTAACTCTTCAATCTTCCCAATATCCTCTCCAGCAATACTGACAATCTTTTGCCCTTTTATAGTGTCTGCCGGCAAAAAATCGGGATATTTCCGACCTGTTGTTCTTCCCATTCGGGCCATTCTTTCAGATTCTGCCTCTCCACGCAACCAGGTTTGTTCTGCCACTACAGTTTGCCAGTAAGGCCAGTGTCCATAATAAGTGTATATGCCGGAGAGCTCCTCACGAGTTAAAGGCCAGCTGTCCTTATCGAAACCTTTGGCTTTTTCCAGAACCTCCCTGGAGATATCAAGAACGAAAGAATGCTCACGTACTTCTTTTGTAAGAGGCTGCCAGGGAATAGCAAAGAGCTTATCTCCCCTGTCCAGAATTCCACCAAAAGAAAACACTGCATATGCTATTCTTCCGTTTGCAAGATCAATCATTAATTTTTCGATCTTTCCAATATTCTCCCCAGTTTTATTGACTACCTTATTCCCTTTCAGGGTACCTTCGGACAAAAAATCCGGATCATTCCTATCCGCCATAGTTTCCAGCTCCCCAAATTCGGAGGTACGCATTTTAAAGCCTGAACTCCAGAACAGCTTCAAATTTCTCTCCCGGTAAAATTAATTTCAACCTCCCTATTTGCCAGTAATTTATGTCCATATCTGTCCGCTCGGTTAGGCTCAGATATTGCCCGGTCGATTTTCTATTCTCTGTGTCTGCCAGTAAGGCTGGTATCCATAGTAACTGTATACATTGGACAGCCATTCACGGTTGGTTACAGGCCAGTTGTCCTTATCAAAGCCCTCAGCTTTCTCGAGAGTTTCCTTAGGAACACCAAGAACAAGAATATGTTCATCTGCTCTTGGGGAAAGAGCTTGCCAGGGAATAGCAAAAAGTTTATTGCCCAGGCCCAGGAATCCGCCAAAAGAAAGAACGGCATATGCTATTCTTCCATCCTCAAGGTCAATCATCAGCTCTTGAATCTTCCCAAGATCTTCTCCTTCATTATTGACGACCTTATCCCCTTTTATTGTGCTTGCTGACAAAAAATCAATGTTACTCCTGCCTTTCACAGTTTCGGCCTGCGCCATCCTTTCAGATCTGGCCTCTCCGGGTACTCCGGTTTGTTCCGCCACCGAAGGTTGCCAGTAAGGCCTGTACCCGTAGTAGGTGTAGGTTCTGGAAAGCTCCTTATGCGTGCTTAAAGGCCAGTTGTCTTTGTCAAAACCTTCAGCTTTTTCCAGGGTTTCTTTAGGAATGTCAAGTAAAAAGGCATGCTCGTGAACCCTCGCTTTGAGAGCCTGCCAGGGAATAGCAAAGAGCTTATCGCCCAGGCCCAGGAATCCCCCAAAAGAAAGGGCAGCATATGCTATTCTTCCATTATGAATGTCAATCATTAATTCTTCAATTTTCCCAAGGTCCTCTCCTGTACTGCTGATGACCTTATCCCCTTTGATCGTACCAGCTGACAAAAAATCCGGATTATCCCTATTTGCCATAGTTCAAACTCCCTACATTTCAGGAGACATTCGTCTCAAAGACTGCACCCCCAGACACAGCTCCGAAACCTCCCCTCTAATTAATATTATTTTTTTGATGTTACTTAAAACTACCGGAATCATTAAAAGTAATATTTTATGTTATTAAGTAGGAAGTTATTGATAAATATTATAAAGAGGAAATAGAAAAGAAAATTTTTTTTCAAGAATTTTTCTTTTGTGACTGAAGGTATCAAGCTGAAAAACCGCCTGAAATTCGGAGGAAAGGTTCTCATACAGCAAAAGAGATTGCTGAAACTGAGGGATAAAAAGTACGGATTTACGGAGAAAAATCTTTAGTTAGATTTGAGAATCAGCTCTTTGCAACGTACTAAACGTAATTTAAAATATATTATCGATGTAAATCGGAAAGTCTGCTAGTTCTGAAAGAGAGGAAAAGCCAGCAATTAAGTTATAATCTTTTCCTTTTTATCTTTTTGAAAGCTCTTTTAACCCAGAAAGCCGGAAATATATACAAAAAGATTTTTCAGGCAATATTTCTCTAATCTTACCTTCGAAGGTGATAAGATGCTCCATACCTATATAGACACCGAATATGCTCCGGAAAAGTGCTCTCTTTGTGGTGGAACCGGGCATGCTAATGGCAGAATTTGTGAAGCTTGCATGGGACAGGGTGATGTACTCGTCGCTCAACCTGCAATAATATGTCCTCTCTGTAACGGGTCCGGAAGTATTGAAATTGGAATCTGCAGGGCATGTGGAGGAAGCGGTTGGGCCCTTCTCTGAAAAGGGTTTTCCCGAAACAGGATTCAAAAGAACAATTTACAGGGGAACTCCGGATTCTCCGAAAGCCTATCGGTTTTGCCTTTCCCTAAATTCGGCTTTTATTTCGTCAGGCAGGCAGTCAAAACAGGTCTCATAGTTTACGGCCTTGTATTTTTTCCTGCATACGGGGCAGAGATTCATGCCCCTGAGGCTTGCAAAATGGCAGCGTTTGCAAAGCACAACTGCATTTGTCAGAGACTCGCATTCTCCCTCTGCTTTTTTAGTTTCTTCCTCAATCAACGCTTTAATCCCGGTTTCTTCAAGCCATTCATGATAAAGCTTTTTAAAGTTGCCATCTCCCAGGTCCTCAAGAAGCACCTCGGTAAACTGTTCCTCAAGGTCAGTATGATCAGGCTCGGCTTTATGTATAGTCGAGGCTTTATGCCAGTTCGGGTGACTTTTATGTCGATGTTTGCCGGTCGGGATGTTATCGAACTTCTGGTACTTCTGCCTGTAAACTTCCCTGAATCTGGAATACGCAGCTCCGTAGATTTCAGAACTGACCTGAGCCGGAGAAAAACCTCTGGGAATATGAACACAGAGGGAATCGGAAGACCCGCACCATGCGCAGGTTTTGCCTTTGACAAACTCGGCTCTTTTTTCTTTCCATTCTTTTGTATTGCGTTTCATAGAGTTACCTCAAGCAGACTTTATTAAAACGGGGATTTTAAGAATCGAGGCATTAAAAGGAAATTGAAAAATGATCTAGATGCATAACTGACGGCATGAAATTAAATAATTATGCCTCTGAGAATAAATTAAGAAAATCTTTGGAAGGAGTAAAAAGACTCGGAATAAGTAAAGAATGTTTAAAAAATACCCAGAGAAGCTTGCAAAGCAAATAAGGAAGAGTTATCAAACAAATTAAAAGGATAATAAGTCGGATAATATACCAGCCTAAACAAAAAAATAAATTAAATAAAGACACAATTACACTAAAGGCTCAATTTAAGTTATAGATTTGAAGACAGCATGCCTGAAAGGGGTAGAGAAGGAGAGGATCTTGATTAGTAAATTGGTATCCGTAATGCTTATAATTCTGTTAATTTTTTCAGCCGGGTGTATTGAGGGACAATCTGGAACCTCAGAGAATATAACAATAACCCACAAGACCTATGGGGCTTTTACGCTTCCAGAAATGCAGCTACAGATCTTGACTGTAAACGGTACGCATGTCGTATTTACGACATCGGGTATAGAAGGGGAATTCAAGCAAGTATATGAAAGACCTTTTAATGAGACTGATTTTGAAGAACTTGTAGACCTGTTTGAGAGAAACGGATTTTTTGAGATGCAGGACCGCTACACCCCACAGGAAGGACAACCTGTAGTTGCGGATGTCGGGACAGTGGAAATAAGCTTATCAGGGGAAAATAAAGCAAAAACAGTAATTGTAGATCCTTATTATTCGGAATATATGCCTGAAGGCCTTCAGGAGATCGATTCGGCACTGATCGAGCTTCGAGCCTATGCTGTATCCACTTCGCCTGAGGAAGCCGAAGAAATAGCGGAAAACTGGATAAAAAGCGCTCCTACGTACGGTTTCGACGGCTTCGACCTGAAGCTGGAAAACCACGAGATTCTGGAGTCGATTCCAGAACAGCATATTCTGACCTATACTTCTACAAGCAGGCACGGAGGTTATGGGAACCGTACAGGCAAGATGGTGACTCAAGTTATTACTCCTCACAGGATAGAAGTCACAGTCTCAGACGGGAATGTAACGTCTGCCATAATCGATGGGAAATGGGATGAGCTTGCCCAGAAACCTGCCGAGAGAGAAACTGAAAAACACTGACATAACCGACTTTGCAAAAATGAAGGATCCGGGATGGGCAGGCACGAGAGAATACTGAATTTTTGAAGATAATCGAATCCTCTGGGGGTTATTGAGCCCCCGGAGAGTACTGATTTCTTATTAATTTTATCTTTGAGCTAAAGACTTTCAGGGAGAAATTAAAGGGTTCCCGGTGATACGTCACCGGATTTCTAACTTTTTTCTTTGATCTGAGATATTGTCAGATCACAACCATACCGGCAGAATTGTCGGTCTCGTTTTCCATGCCAGTCAAACTGTTGTTATTCCGAGTGCTCGGGGAAGAAACACGTAGTAATTCATCGAGTTCCCTGACCGTCTCATTATTTATATCTCTGCCAAGAACCCAGGCAAAATTAAATACCTGCTGGCTGGGATATGTGGGTTCGGGTTTAATAACCTGCAGGTAAGAACGTGCAGCATCCGGCAGTTCACCACCTGGCTCCGTTAAGATAAGGAACCCATGTTTTCCCATATGGGACAGCACTCCACTTGGAACTACAGTTCTCCAGTCCTCAGGGTTCGCCAGAAGAAGATTATGCCCTGGCTCGGCGTAACCCCATCCGACACTGCGGGATTTATAGCCGACAAGCCAAGAGGTCATATGCCCGCTGTCCTTATATCCGGCCCACCTTACTGCCATCTCCTGGGGCGTACTTCCCGGAATACGCTGGACGTGCCCGTACTGAGAAAGCTCTGCCATTGTCTCGTTATCGACAACGGAAGAGGGAGCAAATACATATATGTAAGGGTAATATGGCCACCGTTTTTCAAGAATTCTCCTCGTTTCTTCGGGCACCCCATCCGGGGTTACATAGGCAAACCCATCTCCCATATGCGCGTTCCAGGAGGCGGCTGGATATGCATACTCAAGAGCATCGATAGAAGCTACAAAAACAATCTGCCTGTGATCAGATTCCAGTACTGCAATGTATTCATCCAGGACTTCTGTAAACTCTATAGGATTTGACGCACGTATCGTACGGGTTTTCAGTTTAAGTTTTTCAACCTCATCTACTACACTCCTATCAATATCCCCTACGATGTACACCTGAACATTATTATCCATCATAACCCCTTCAGGTCCCAGCCTTTCAAGCTCTTTTCTGGTCTCTTCCGGCAGTACGGTGCCGTTTCCGGTAACAAATAGCATAGGCGCATTAACCGGCATGTGCTGCAGGCGCGTTGTGGCGATTGCGGTTGCCGGGTCATCATCTCTTACAAGGACGACTGCACCGGGTCTATCCTTATCCTGGGCAGCGGCATAGATTGTCTGGGAATAAACAGTGGCTGTTTGAATGTGATCTTCGGCGGAAAGCCTAGCAGTGCTGCCCGTCAACTCAAGCAAATTCTCGTTTTGCGCCGTACTTATATCAAGAGGTTCTCCCTGGGGTTCCCAGAGCAATACATATCCCGAGATAAAAATAACAGCAAGGGCTGCAACTGCGAAAAGAGTATATAGAGGCTTGATCACATCTCTCCCTCCTTCCATCCGGCTTTAACCATAAAATAATTAGGAATAAGGGCAACTAAAAGACCCGCTGATGCGGAAATCCAGAGTGGGGTTATCCAGAGCCAGAGGTCTTCTCCGCTCATCCATCCCCTCCAGTTCATAACATACCATGCAGTTATGAACATCCCCAGAGAAGCACTGACCATGGAAAGGATGACCACGGGAAAAGCCTTTTTTACGCCTTCCCAGTACTTCATTTCACGCATGTCAGCCATCATAGGTCCCATATAAAACAGGGAGGACACAATAATGGCAGGAACGACCATTACCAGCCACATAATAGTCGTCATCGGAGCGCCTAACCAGTATACCGATGTAAATTCAAAAGTCCGTAAAAGCGGCAGCCCGGAAAACTGGAAAAGGTACATGAAAGCTATCATCAGTCCCATCCCTATTCCTGTACTCATAATCGTAGCCGACAGGGCTTTTGCCCAGGGAGGGCGCATGAATTTTGCCATTTTGCCCATTGACATCACAGGTCTTTCATGGTAAGTCATAAGAAAAGCCAGGATTCCCAGGGGCCCGAATACCAGGATTGCCATTGGCCAGTAAATCCTGGGATAAAAAGAACTGTAAGGCAGGCGCTTCGGCATAATAAAGAGAGCCCAGATAGCTCCGAAGAACCCTATGAAAAACCAGGACCAGCCAAGGAGGGCAAGTCCGCTTGCTCCGGCCACCTGGTTTTTGAATTCACGGACCTCAAGTGCAAGGTCAGCTCTTGCCTGGGCGTTATAACTTACACTATCAGGATTTCCCACAACCCTTGCATTCATGAAAGGACCGTCTGAAGGGAAGGAAAAATAATCAGGAGAAAGTCTCCAGAGATACTGGTCAACGTAATCATTCAGATCTTCTTTTTCAGTATAAAGCAATGGCCCGTAGTTGCCCTGGTAAGCCATAGGCAGAGCGGCTGCAGCAAACTCCGGGGTCTCGGGATTTGCCAGTATGAAATTATAGTATGCATCGAAATGGAGGTTTTCATCCATTCCCCACCCGAAATTACCCCATCGGCTTCTTGCCCAGAGCAGAGAGTGTCTGTAAATGTTCTCGTCTGCCACCCTGTTTACGTCTCCAAAGGTTTCCAGTTCTTCAAGAAACTCGTCTGAAAGCAGCCTCTCCGGGGAAGCCACGAAAATAACCTTTTCCTCTCCGTTTTCGAGTAAATTCTGCAAACTCTGAGGAATGGATCCGTTCTCAACAGGGACTACAGGCGCCCTGAAGTATGCAGCAGTATATGCTGCGGGCAGGGCATAAGCAGGTTCTTCTGCCGAAACTACCACGATGGCAGGACTATCTCCGAGAAGAGTTATCGATTCCTCGACAAGGGCATCCAGGTTTCTCTGGTCATCCCCCCCAGCTCCATAAATAAGGGTCTGGTTTCTTGCTGCAGCCACGGGTGCCATTACTGCGGCTGCGATAGGGTCAGCAGGAACTTCAAGAGGTTCGGTCGCATATATTTCAACCATTGAATTTCCAACCTTATCAGGCGTATCTCCCGGAATTCTCTGTACGTTTTTCATGGTATATCCTATGCGGGACTCCTGATCAGATCCGTTTCCATAAGCAGCCGAAAGAATCCAGATATACCCCGCAGCACTGAGAATTATTGCAGCAGTCAGTACCGCGATTCCCCACACAAACCATTTGTTCGTGTTTAATCCGGTTGCAGACTCTCTGGGTTCCTCAACCCGATGGAGCTGACCTGCAGAAATCAGAGATGCAATTGTTCCTCCAAGGCTTGCGCCAAATATAATAAAAAAGATAGTAACCGAGCCGTAAGGCGCTGCAAAAAGAGGTTCAAGCCTGGGTATTGCAAGGCTGCCGTTTTCTGCAAAGTAGCCCAAAAGCCCGAAAATAAGTCCTCCCAGAATCGTTCCGATCAGAGTGATAAAAAGAGATTTTGAAGTAAAGATCCTGCTTTTTCCAAGCTGCTTTGATTTATCTTTCTCATTATCATTACTTTCTTCAGCTATACTAACCCCCCCCGGATATTAGCTTCTTATGCCTGAGATTCTCAGTCCAGACCTGTCTAAAAATAACGATTTATTAATAATTAGATTTAGATATTATAAAATCCCGACGTTTTAAAAAGAAAAGATAAGACGCGCTACTACAGCGGTGAAAACGGATCAATAAAAACTAAGCCGGATAAAGTAATAAGGCTGGCAGGATAAATCTATCATTTTCGGCCAAAATATAAAAGTCCTGCCGCTGCCCAGAAGAGCATAATAATGGTTGTCAGGATAAGCACCGGAACCGGGCCGAAATTAAAGATTAAAGGGACTGACATAGCCGTAAACAGCCCCCCTCCTACAACTGGCTCAAACATAAGCTGCTTGTACCCAAAACTCTCAAGGGCGGGGGACTTATTATCTGGATCTGCAATTTTCATCAGCAAAAGCCCGCTGGCAGTCATGCCCATGGACTGTCCGAAATCGCCAATGCCTCTTTCAAACCAGTATGTGGGTATCATCCTGGGTCCCAGCAAAAGAAAAGCTGCTACGTTCCAGACAATGCCAGCAACACTCAGGATGATAAAAGGCATCAGATTGCCGCCTATTACATCAAGGGAAAGTGTTGCAATAGCACTGGCGATCAGAATATCCAGGGAGAGGCCCTGTATCCTCATCATCAGGTTTCTGTCAAGTGTTTTATATTTATCAAATTTATCAAGAAACAGCTCTAGAATAATCCCGCCAATCATTGCAAGCGGAAAAAGAGGGATATGTTCAAGAAGGTATATGCCTGTCGCCCTGCCCCATGTGAATTCCTCTATCAGGCGGAGAACCTGAAGAATAATATAGCCTATTCCTATAGCAACTCCGACATAGGCGAAATGAAGGGAGAGAGGTTCAATAGATTCAGGTCTTGTTGTGATTTTGCCTGCGGACTCCCTCGCATCGAAACCAACAATTCCTGCCTGCTCACTTTTTTCAAGAATTACCTCGCCGGGGTCCTGCAAAATAACTGATTTCCCGGTTTTTACGCCATAGTTTAAAAGTATAATTCCGAGAATTACGCTGAAGAGTAAGCCTACCGTAGCAAGGCCGAGTGAAAGGTCTGCCCCTTCAGGGAACCCCACCTCTTCAAAGGTGGAAGCCATGCCTGCCGCAGTCCCATGCCCTCCTTCGAATCCGATCTCAATGAGTGCCCCTGCAACAGGATCAATATCAAAGAAGGGAGTCAGTATAAAAATAGCTATCATTATCCCGAAAACATACTGTCCCCAGGCTATGGTCTGACCAAATGCTACCTGGGGTCCGGCTATATTCCAGATCTCTCGGATTCCGGGAAGTTTTTTCCCGAGAAAGAGTGTGGCGAAGATAATGTTTATAAAAAGCCCGGGGAGAGCAGCCCACACAGTCAGCATATCCTGAGGAAATATCCCGCCTGCTAGCAGGGCGAGCAGGGTATTTTCATATTCTGACCATTCAATAAGATTACCCAGGATTTGCGGCCCGAGGATGAGAGCCAGAAATCCACCGATCAAAGAACTTGGAATAAAAAGTTTCTGAAGATGAGGAGTAACAACCCTTACCCATTTTCCCAGCAGTAAAAGTATCCCCAGAACAATAAAACTCATTCCTATCATAGAGGGTGACATGTCAATGTACCTTCAGACTCCCTGTTGTAATATTCACACACAATGTATTAAATACCGGGCTATTTCCAGATAATAGATCTTCATCCGATAATAGGCATACCCGGATACCTGGAAAACGAGAAAAACTACGAACCTGCTACTTTTCAGCCTGTGCCCGGAGTTCAAGCTTCACCTTTCTCATTGCTGAAACAGATAATGTACGCTGTTCCCGGGCTCCTTTTAAGCTCGATATAACCGTCGATCTGTTCCACTAGAATATTTACGAGCTGGAGCCCCAGAGAGTTGGTATTTTGAAAGTCGATTTCCTCGGGGATTCCTCTTCCGTTATCAGTTACCGTGAGTATATAGCGGAAACTACCATAATCTCTACAGTTCTTTCCATCTGTGGATTCTTCTCCGTCCGGACAGTTTTTATCCGTACCTGAGAGCCCATACTTTGCGGCAAGAGTTTCGGTTCTGCAAAAATTTATATCGATCTCTCCTCCCCTTTCCGCAGGAAAAGCGTGCTTCAAAGCGTTCGAGACCAGTTCATTTACAATAATCCCCAGCGGAATCGCGGTATCCATGCCCAGATGTACCTGTTCAAGGTTAAGTTTGAGATTTATATTGCTATTTCCCACCCTGTAAGAACTGAAAAGGTCTGCGGTTAGTTTTTTCAGGTAATCTGAAAAATCGAGGGTATCCGTGCTTTCACTTTCATGAAGTTCTTCATGGATCATTGCTATGGATGCAACCCGGTTCTGGCTTTCCCTGAAAGCTTCGAGTACCTCTCTGTCTTCGAACTTTTCTGCCTGAAGGCTGAGCAGGGATGAGATTACCTGAAGATTATTTTTTATGCGGTGATGAACTTCTTTTATCCGGATCCGGTCTATTTTTTCCAGGGCCTCTTCAGCCATTTTCCGTTCAGTGATATCATAAACCAGACCCTGGAACTTTCCTGAGCTCTCAGGTTTCTCTGGAATTTTCTGGATAATTTCCCTGACCCATTTTATCTCCCCGTCTTTTTTCCGTATCCGATATTCGCTCTCAACAATAAAATCCGGGTTTAACCTCAATTTTTTTCTTTTTCTTAAAATAACAGGGCGGTCTTCAGCCAGGACTATTTCCTGCCAGTCGACCTTTCCCGAGAGAAAATTCTGCTTTGAATAACCTGTCATTTTTTCAGCAGGGCCGTGTATGAAGACCATTTTAAAATCGTTACTGAACTGGAAACCGATCCCCTGGAGGTTCTGCATGAAAGAACGGTAACTGCCCGGATCTTCTCCGCGATCGTCCTCTTCCTCCATACTGCGAGGTTCGGTCAGGTACCGCCTGGCTATCATTCGGCATATATGACTGTACTCATCCCCCAGGAAAAAGGCTTTCTGCCTGAAATCCTCTTCCCGGTGTTTAAGCTCCCTGAAGAGGAGACTGCAGGGCTCTTCAAAACCGACATCCACAATCGCTTTATAAATCAGGTAAAAAGATAGTATTTTAAAAAGGAGACTTACGACGTTTGAAGCCTCGTCTATTTGGCTGTAAAATATAAATGACAGTTCTGCAAAGATTGTCAGGACTATGGATATTGAAAGCAGCCTGAGTACATCTTCTTCAAACCTGTCCCTGGCTGTATACAGGAGAAATAAAGAGCAGAGAAGCATGAAGGAAATCATGTATCCGCTTATTACTCCGAACGGAGTGAATCCACCCTGGATATAGGAATCCGGAAAATTCTGGAAGATGAAGATTGAAGCCAGGCAGATAGCGGTGGTCACTGCGTATGCAAGGAAAGCTTTCCAGGCAAAAACTGCGTTTTCAGATGTTCTGGAATTTCCCTCCTGGTTTTCTCCAGTTCGTATTAAAAACAACGGAGCAACCAGAAAAGAAGCACTTTCCAGTAATCTTGCTATTATTCCCAGCTGAACGGCAAGGTTTGTAGCAAACCCGGTAAATATCCCCATTCCGTGGAATGTAAGCGTGCTCAAAAAGCCTACACTTCCGATAAAAAAGTAGCCGACTCCCAGAATAATAAGATACCGGTTTTCCAGGCGGTTTCTCGATTTCCAGACTATAAGGAATATTACATATGCAACGTAGACGCTGAATAATTCTACTACCGTATAGAACAGGAGGTAATTGTTGAGACTAATTAAGTACAGCAAAATAATTATGATTACCCAGACCACTATTTCATAGAGATCTACTTTTAGCGCACTTTCCCTGACGACTGAGATATTCAGCTACCCCCGTTGCACTTAAATCGCTGAAAAGTTAATGGTTTTGTACCTGCAATTATTTACCAGATAATGGAAAAGGAGGAGCAGAGCGGATCGCAGAAAAGAGATTAAGAAGAAGCCCGGAGTTCTATATCCCGTTTACCGTATCCCCCAATACAGCCGCCCAAACGATATTTTCCCCCAGATATATCGATTCTGAGCAGGATAAACCTCCAGGCAGTTCTTTAATTTATTTCGTACCCAGCTCACTTCCCAACTCCAGAATATATTATGGACATAAATTATTTTAAATTAATTATTCAAAAAATTGCCTGCGGGCAAAAAATAATCAGGCGTAAAATGTTTTAAGCTCTTCAGAGAAATTTCGACTACACCGGGCCGAAGTTACTTGGAAAATGTAATAAGTTTTCTCAAACACCTATTCTTTTTTCTGCCCTTTATTTTTAATAAGAGAGTATTTATATAATGATTCAAGCTTAATTTTTATACTCTATACGTTTAAGGGTTTGAACATAGATACTATAAATTAGCATGGTTTATCTTATCAATTAATCCAGTTCGACAGGGGGTTGAGGGAAGTAATGTCATATTTTAAAGACAGGGTAGATGCCGGAAGAAGGCTGGCAAAAGAACTTTCGGAATATGCAAACCGTTCGGATGTATTGATACTTGCGCTTCCGCGTGGCGGCGTTCCGGTAGCATTTGAAGTTGCAAAGGAACTGAATGTAAAAATGGATGTGTTTATTGTACGGAAACTGGGGGTGCCCGGAAATGAAGAACTGGCAATGGGAGCTATTGCCTCTAACGATATCCGGGTGCTGAATGAGGATGTTATCAGGTCATTTCAGATACCTGATAGAGTAATTGCTACCGTAGCTGCGAATGAGCTAAGGGAACTTGAACGCAGGGAACGCCTCTATCGCGCAGACAGGCCCAAACCCGAGATCAGCGGCTCGACTGTAATTTTGATAGATGACGGGCTTGCTACGGGTGCAACAATGCGTGCAGCTGCAGCTGCCCTTAAAACCAGAAACCCGGCTAAAATTGTGGTTGCAGTGCCCACGGCTGCACCTGATACATGCGAGTTTTTCGGAAAAGAAGTAGACGAAGTGATATGCGTGACTACCCCCGAACCTTTCTATGGGGTTGGAGCCTGGTACGTTGATTTCAGACAGACAACTGACGAAGAGGTCATTGAACTTCTGGATAAAGCTGCGAGCTATCAGCCAGAGCAACAATAAATAGAGCTAAAACCCCGAATTAATAAACATGCCAGGGAGGCAACAGGTGTCACAGGTTAAGAGATTCACTATTCTTCAAATGAACGATAGCCATGGATATATAGAGCCCCATCCCGAACTTTACTGGCAAGGTGATCAGGAGCTTTTCAAAACCGCTGGTGGGTATGCACGTATTACAGGTTTATTCAAACAAATTCGTGAAGAAAATCCTGACGGGGTAGTAGCACTTGACAACGGAGACACTATACACGGGACCTTTCCGGCAGTAAACAGCAAAGGAAATTCTCTTATACCCATTTTAAACAAAATGGCTTTCGATGCAATGACTGCCCACTGGGAGTTTGCATACGGTCCAGACCACTTTAAAGAATTTTCCAGTAAACTTATCTATCCTATGCTTGCAATCAACTGCTACGAAAAAGCCAGTAACAAATTAGTTTTCCCACCTTATCGCGTAATTGAAAGGAGTGGGCTGCGCCTGGGTATAGTTGGTATCGCATCTAACATCATTGATAAAACCATGCCTGAGCATTTCAGCAAAGGGATTTACTTTTCTCTGGGTAACCAGGAACTGCCCGGATATATAAATGAACTACGTGAGCATGAAAAAGTTGATTTGATTATTGTACTATCGCATCTGGGTTATCCTCACGATCTGAAGCTCGCTCAAGAAGTAAAAGGTATTGACATATTGTTGAGTGGACATACTCACAACCGCCTGTATCATGCGGTAATGAGTAACGGAACTATAATAATGCAGTCTGGTTGCCACGCTTCATTTATCGGAAGAATAGACTTGCAAGTAGAAGATGGAAAAATTATAGATTTTAAACATGAACTGATAGACATAGACGAGACAATTAAAGCAGATGAAGAGGTTGAATTAATAATCGATGATTTGATGAGACCTCACAGAGAAATGTTAACTACTGTGGTGGGATCTACCAAAACTGCACTTAATCGCTATCGGGTTTTAGAAACGACAATTGATAACCTACTTCTCCAGTCCATGGCCTACGCAAGTGGAATAAATTTAGCTTTTTCCAATGGATGGCGGTATGGTGCTCCTATATCTCCTGGCACAATAACAATGAATGACCTCTGGAATATTATTCCCACCAATCCTCCCATTTCGACATGCGAGATAACAGGGTCAGAACTATGGGAAATGATGGAAGACAATCTGGAAAAAGTGTTTTCATGTGACCCTTATCAACAAATGGGCGGATATGTCAAACGCTGTCTCGGTTTAAATCTTTATTTTAAAATAGAGAATCCAGCAGGCAAAAGGATACAGGAATTTTATATAGACAACGAAAAGGTTTATCCCGAAAAGGTTTACAACGCCTGCTTTGTAACTTCACAGGGGATACCGGAACGTTATGGGAAAAAGCGTAAAAGTATTGGAGTTACTGCTATTGAAGCACTCAAGTTGTATCTGGCAAAACATAGCCCTGTTACAATAGAACTGATGAATACAATAGTCCCTATTTGATAATGTTATTCTAACAGAATATGGGAATTAATGTGGGGGAAAGTAATGAAAGAACTATCGAAAACAGAGCAGAAAAGTATGGAAGTCCGTATTCCAATTGGGCCGATTTATCTTAACGGAAACCTGGACATTCCTGAAGGTGCAAAAGGACTTGTCGTTTTTGCACACGGCAGCGGGAGCAGTCGTTTCAGCTCTCGGAACAGGTATGTTGCGCAGGAGCTTCAGAAAGAAGGTCTTGGAACACTTTTATTCGATCTCTTGACAACCGAGGAAGAGAGGGTTGACATGGTAACGGCTCACATCAGGTTTGATATTGACCTGCTTGCAAACCGGCTTGTTGAAGTTACAAACTGGCTTTTAAATAATCCTGACACCAGAGAACTCATTATAGGTTATTTTGGGGCCAGTACGGGAGCAGCAGCAGCGCTCATTGCTGCAAAAGAGCATGCAAACGCTGTAAAAGCAGTCGTCTCCAGAGGAGGGAGACCCGACCTGGCTGAAAAAGCCCTGTCGGATGTAAAGGCTCCGACGCTGCTTATTGTAGGTGGGCAGGATTTTCAGGTAATCGAGATGAATCAATGGGCATTGGACCGGTTGAAGGTAGAGCAAAAAGAACTTAAGATTGTCCCCGGAGCAACCCATCTTTTCGAAGAGCCGGGCACGCTGGAAGAAGTTGCAAATCTGGCTGGAGAATGGTTTAAAAGCTATCTTCTGGAAAAGAAATAACAGGCAAGTAATATTCAGCAGAGCAGGTAGAAAAATATACATTGCCGGACAGGTTAAAAAAGTAATGAAATAGATTTAAAGTTTAAAAAACTCAAAATTTAATAAGATTTTACTTAAATAAATTAGAAAGTATTAATTAATAAATTAATTAATATTATAGAAGAATTAGTATCTACTGATTAAATAATTTAATATTAGATTACTTTGATTTCATTTCCCGGAGCTGTTGAACCAGATAATGAACTCGGTTCCCTCAGCCCTTTTCAGTTCAATGCAGCCATCGATCTGCTCCACTAGAATATTTACGAGCTGGAGACCCAGGGAATCAGTAATTTTAAAGTCGATTTCCTCGGGAATTCCTCTTCCGTTATCAGCTACCGCCAGGACGTAATCACTCTTCTGTTCAAACTGACAGCCTGTGCCCTCCACTGGTCTTCCGAATTCCGAGATGTATTTTTCTGTTTCTTGCAGGCGAATATTGATCTCACCTTTATTTCCGGCAGGAAAAGCATGCTTCAAAGCGTTCGAGACAAGTTCGTTTACAATAATTCCAAGCGGGATTGCGGTATCCATGCCCAGGTTAACCTGCTCAAGCTCAAGCTTAAGGTTTATACCATTACCCCCAACCTGATATGAGCTAAAAAGGTCTGCGGTTAGCTTTCTCAGGTAGTCTGAAAAATTGAGGATATCCAGGCTGTTGCCCTCATGAAGCTCTTCATGAATTATTGCTATGGATGCTACCCGGTTCTGGCTTTCCCTGAAGGCTTCGAGTACCTCTCTGTCTTCGAACTTTTCTGCCTGCAGGCTCAGCAGGGATGAGATCACCTGAAGATTATTTTTTATGCGGTGATGAATTTCTTTTATGCGCGTAATTTCTATTTTTTTCAAAGCTTCCTCTGTGATTTTGTATTGAGTAATATCATGAACTGAACACTGGAATTTCGCAGATGTCCGGGATTCATCCGGAATTCTTCGGATGAACTGTCTGACCCATTTTAGTTCTCCATTCCGGGTACGTATTCTGTACTCGCTCTCAATGACTGAAGCCGGATTTGATCTCAACTTTTTTATATTCTCAAAAATTATAGAACGGTCGTCAGGTATTATTATTTCTTCCCAGTCGATTTTCCCGGATAGGAAGTCCTGTCTCGTGTAACCTGTCATTTCCTCAACAGGACCGTGCAGGAATATCACTGATAAATTCCCATCAAACTGGAATCCGATTGCATGGAGATTTTGAATGAATGAATAGTAGTCCTCCTCATTTTTTTCCAGTTTTTCCGGACCCCCGGTGAGACATTTATTTATCCCGATCATTCCACACATACGATTGTATTCTTCCCAGAGTAGTGCTGCTTTCTGCCTGAAATCCTCCTCACTATACTTCAATTCCCTGAACAAAAAACTGTAAGGTTCACCAAACCCCATTTCTACAATAGCTTTGTAAACCAGGTAAAAAGACAGGAATTTGAAATAGTGCCCGAGGGCAAAGGAAAAATCATTAACGCTGGTGTATGTGGTAAGGGTCATTTCTGAGAATATTGTTAATACTATGGAGGCAGCGAGCAGTTTGAAAATCCTGTTTTCAAAAAAGTCTCGTTTTAAGTATAAGAGAACTAAAGAACAAAAAAGGATTAAGGATATTATATACTTGCTTACGATATCAAAAGAGGTTGGTCCTGAACCTTCGATATAACTATCAGGAAAGTTCCCGAAAACAAAAATCGAGAGTATGCAGATCAGAGTAATTATTGCATATGCGGAAAATGCTCTCCAGGCAAACATGGATTTTTCTACAGGCTTCAGGTATGCTCTTACATTATCCGTACCATGGTTTATTAAGAGCAAAGGAGCTATCAGAAAGGAGACACTTTCCATATACCTTGCTACTATCCAGAACTGGGCAGGGAGATCTGTATCAAAGCCCGGGAACATTCCCATGTTTTCATATGATAAAGTATGTAAAAGGTCAAGTGTACCGACGAAAAAGTAAGCGATTCCTAAAAACAGAATATACCTGTTTTCCAGAAAAGTCTTTGACTCCCAGGCAAGAAGGAAAATAACATATGCAACTATTATGCTGAAGAGTTCTATAAGGGTATGAGAAAGAAGGCTGTTACTAAGTCCAAGTATGTGAAGCAAGCCTATCATCACTACCCAGAATATTATACCGCTGTGCTCGAAGCTAATGACTCTTCCCCAGATATTCGAGATATGCATAACCCCTTTCCTGCAATTTACTTTATATCCAAAGAAAATATCTGTTTTATATCAATTATATTGTCTAATTTATAAATACAGTATATTTAAGGTTTCGATTTCTACTGCCTTATCTTCCACCCGTGCCTTCAGTCCTGTTATTTGCTGTGTATCTAAAGCTCATTCTTAAATTTTATGATAAATTTTGTTCCATTTTCTTTTTCCAGATCCAGACTGCCCTCTATCTGATCTATAAGGGCGTTCACAAGCTGCAAGCCCAGTGTTTCCGAGTTTCTGAAGTCGAGCGCTTCAGGAAATCCTTTCCCATTATCTGCATAAGTAAGCTTATAACTTTCATTCGCTCCAGAAAGCCTTCCCGGGCTTCCGGGAAGGGTTATATCAGGGGATCTGTTTCCGGCTATTTCTTCGGTCGATTTCTCTCTGGCAAGGGAAATCGAGATTTCCCCACCTGCTCCTGCTGGAAAAGCATATTTGAAAGAATTTGTAAACAGTTCATTTATTATAATACCCAGGGAAACTGCAGTATCAACGCCGAGGAAGACGCTGGTGATATCAAGCTTTACGCGAATTTCACCAGTTTCGGTATTGTATGATTTGAGAAGATCAGCTATTAATTTACGTAGATAGGATGAAAAATCGAGGGAGTCCAGTTTTCCGGATTCATACAGTTCCTGGTGGATAAGGGACATCGACAGAATTCGGCTTTCACTTTCCTTAAAGGCTTCAATGACTTTTCTGTCGCTGAACTTTTCGGCCTGAAGATCGAGCAGGGAAGAAACTATCTGCAGGTTATTTTTAATTCTATGGTTGATCTCCTTCTTGCGCAGCTGTTCAGCTTTTTTCTTTTCCGTAATGTCCCTGCACATCTCAAGAACACCTATAATCTTTCCATCCTCTTCGGTTACAGGGATTGCCTGGATAGACCAGACCCTGCCGTCCTTTGCAGTAAATTCCCCTGATTTTTTATTACCTGTTACGAAAATCTGCTCAAGCTGCAGGTAATCGGATAACAGCCTGCCTATACCGGCAACGTCGTCAAGGGACATCCCCAATGCCTTTTGGAGATCCATTTTCATACATTCGAGGGCAGCTTTGTTTGCCCAGATAATCTTACGTTGAGGGTTTACGAAAATTACCAGTTCGTTCAGAGAATCGAGCAGGACCTTCTTTTCCCGCTCCTGCGCCTTTAATTCCTGTTCCGCAAGATAAATCTCGTTTAACATCCCGTTGATCTCTCTTGAGAGGCGGTAGAGCTCGTCATTATCTTTAAGCGACAATCTTCTTGAAAGATCCTTTTCCGACCTGACCCGGGTAACGAAATTATCAATTCCTGTTAATCTTGAGATAAATAGCCTGTCAAGCGCAAATTTAACTCCTGCCCCGGTCATAAGCCCTGTTAACAAAAGGAAAAAATACATATTATTGAGGGTTCTTTCGCCGTGCGAATACAGTTCTCTTGGAAAATCCGCTCTCATAATCAGGGCAGGTTTGCCTGAAATATCCGGCAACTCAAAATAGCCAGCTATTCTCTCTTCACTAAGGGGTTCTACAATAGTTTTGTCAGGATTCTCTGAAATACTTTTGAATTTGCTCCGGAAATCAGGAGGCAAGTCCCCATCGGTCCTATACATCAAAAGGGAAGAACGGGTAACTCCTTTGAAATCATCAAGAAGGGCATTGTCAAAGTATCTCCCAAAGATCAGAGTGCCTTTCACAGGCCCTCCGTGTGTTGTTGTAAGAATCGGATGGCATGAAATAAAAATAGGGTTCTCATGGAGCAAAATAAAACCGCTTATGGTGTCATCTTCCGTTTTTGTGAGAAGAGTTCCGTCTTTAATTAGTTTGAGCAGGTCTTCAGGAATATGTGCTTCTTCTTTAGTATCCAGATTTACTGATTTTGCATAGACTACGGATCCGGATTCATTTACAAAAATCATAACATTAACGTTAATTCCGGCAAGAGTCTGATTCTGGAGGTTTACATTTATATACTGCCGGTTTCGATCCTCAATGAATTCATAAGTATCATCCCAGCAGGCCCAATCCTGTACGTTATAATCAAGATACCTCTGTTGAGTTGAAACGGCATTCCTTACCCTTTCTACATTATCCAGTGTGTCAGCCTGTTCCAGCTCCAAAAAGTTTGAAAGCTGCATATTATGGGATAACGTAAATGCTGCAATAAGAACTGCAAAAATTAGAGCAGTGATTATAAAAACCTTTTTACTGATATCTATTCTGGACACCCCACAGCCTGTAGATAAAAGAAAACTAAGGATTATTTAAGAGGAAAACTAAGGATTATTAATCTATAAAGTAAGAACACTATATAAAATTTAGGATAAATTTGAAATAATTAAAAAAGGTAGATTGTTATTTTCCGGTTACAGGGCTTATGGCAACAAAGTAAAAATAATATTAAAAATACTCCTCCAAAAATCAGTTTCGTTTTCCTTCGAAAGCCAGTTTCGTTTTCCTTCGGAAGTCAGTTTCATTCTCTTCCAAAACTCAGTCATTCTCTTCCAAAACTCAGTCATTCTCTTCCAAAACTCAGTTTCATTTCGCAGGCTTGACATTGAAATACATTAATTAATGTCCAGAAAACGGTAAGACTATCCTATAAATGAAAAAAATTAAGATTTTAGCTCAGTAAATTAAAAAAGCTATAAAAGCTATTGCCCTTATGAAGCTATACTCAGAAACAGATGAGCCATTAAATAGTTATCTTTGCCGGTCCTGTTCCTTTACCTTCTTTTCCAGAAGCCCATAAACTGCTGGGCTTTGAATTACTTCTCCTCTGGCATTGTAACGAGAACCGTGGCAGTGGCAGTCCCAGGTTTTGTCAGCATCATTCCACGATACAGGGCATCCCATGTGCCTGCATGCAGGATTGAGGGTATAAAGTGCACCCTGCGGGTCCCTGTATACTGCCACCTTGTCCTCCCCTTTTTCAATTAAGCTGCCCTGATCAGGCTCGACTTCGGGGAGATCTTCCCGGACAACAAATTCGGAACCCTGCCTCGATCTTGAAGGCTCGTATACTTCAGTCCAGGGGTTATCCCTGCCAAGAATGGTATCCGTAAGGATAATTGCTGCAGCAGTGCCTGTTGTCATGCCCCACTTCCGGAACCCGGTAGCCAGATAGGAATGCCCGCTGTCCGGGGTAAGCCTGCCGATAAGCGGTACCCCGTCCTCAGATATTACATCTTCAGTCAACCAGCGGTAATCAATAGACCTTACATTGTAGATCGATTTTGCCCAATCCTCAAGCTGCCTGTAATGCTCATGTGTTGGATTTCCATGCCCTGTCGGATGACCCTCGCCAACCGCGAGCACCAGTTCACCTCCCTCGGCAGGCTGGGAGCGCAGAGATCGGATCGGCTCCTCGGCATTGATAAACATTCCATCCGGAAACGTCTCTTCAATACGTACTCCAAGAACATATGACATTGACTGGGTTAGTCTTTTGAATAACTCCCCAGGCTTATCGAAGATCGGGTAATTCGTTGCTTGAATGGCATCCCCGGCTCTTACTGTTCCCCTATCAGTTTTTATCACCACGGGTTCTCCTCCCTCTATCCCGAGTGCCCGTGTTTTCTCAAAAATATAGCAACTATCTCCTTCAAGCTCCCTGGCAAGTGCACACAGGTATTTTCGAGGATGAAACTGCGCCTGCCTGTTGAAACGGACTGCACCGTAGGTATCAAAAGGCAAAGGCAGACTACTTTCAAATGTAGCCGGAAGCCCAAGGCTCCTGGCTGCCCTGACCTCATCCAGGATCTTCTGTGCGGAATCTTCAGAGCCTGCATATACATACGCAGGTTTGTGCTCAAAGTCGCAGGATATGTTCCATGAGCGGACTATGTATTCAATTCTGTCAATTGCCTCCTGGTTAGATTCGGCGTACTGTTTCGCCGGTCCTCTCCCTACTTGTGAGATCAATCTGTCGTAGATGAGGTTGTGCTGGGATGTGATTTTTGCAGTCGTATAACCTGTAGTCCCTTTTATTATCCTATCTGCCTCGATAACTGCGACAGAAACTCCGGCTTGCTTCAAAAGAAAAGCCGAAGTAATTCCGACTATTCCTCCCCCTATTATCGCTACATCTACGCTAATATCCCCTGAAAGAAAAGGATAATTTGATTCAGGGGTTGTCGCCAGCCAGTATGATTCTGCCCTGCCAGGCAGAGTATAGCCGGTATCTTTCCCATTTGTCATATTTGTCACTGAACCTTTGTTCTCGTTTATCCAGAAGATAAGAATACTTCTCTCACCGGCAACGGACGAATGCTTATAAATCAATTATGTCCGGGTCGGTTATGCGGTCCTGCAAACATACTGAGATCTCACTCCCTGACTTTCTTCTCCGAAAGGCTATAAACCGCAGGACTTTTAATTACCTCTCCCGTTGCCTTATAACGGGAACCGTGACACGGGCAGTCCCAGGTTTTTTCTGCATTGTTCCAGGAAACAATACATCCCATGTGCTTGCAGGAAGGATCAAGCGCGTGGAGTACCCCTGCCTCATCCCTATATGCTGCAACCCTTTCGCCTTCGAGCTTGACAACTGCGCCTTCTCCAGGTAAAATCTGCGAAGCTTTCTCATGAACAGGGGTTATTCGTTCTCCCACAAGTCCTTTGGTTGCTTCGGCAGCCTGTGAAATGAAGGTTTTAGCCGATTCGATGGGTTTGAATCGTGAAGGATTATATACTTCCTCCCAGGGATTGGACTTTCCCAGGATCATATCTGTAAGAATCATCGCTGCAACCGTTCCTGTGGTCATGCCCCATTTCCGGAAACCCGTTGCGATATACAGGTTTTCGTTACCTGAGGTCATCCGGCCAATATAGGGAACATGGTCAACGGTTATGACATCCTGAGTCGACCAGTGGTAATCAATGGAATTGACTGAGTAAACTGACCTGATCCATTTCTCAAGTTTCCGGTAGTGGTCAATTTCATTCCCCTCTCCAGTCCTGTGCCCTTCTCCCGATACAAGTATGAGCTCGCTTTCCCCGGCAGGCTGGGAACGCAGGGATCTGACAGGTACCTCGGCACTGATGAACATTCCATGCGGGAAGGGCTCTTCAATACGAACCCCCAGTACGTATGAGCGCGATTGATGCAGGCGCTGGAAAAAGAGCCCTGGTTTGTCTTGAATTGGGAAATGGGTCGCCTGTATAACCCTGTTTGCCTTAATAGTCCCTTTATCCGTTGTTATGGTTACAGGGCCATCCCCTTCGAGCTTCAATGCTCTTGTCTTTTCAAAGATATGGCAGCCATCTCCCTCAATCTCTCTTGCCAGAGCACAGAGGTACTTTCTGGGATGGAACTGCGCCTGATTGCCGAAACGGACCGCACCGTATGTTTTAAAAGGCAGTAAAAGATCAGATTCAAACGAGGCAGGAAGCCCGAGGCTTTGAGCTGCGTCTACCTCATTTCTTATATCTCCAGCCGACTCCTCAGAACCGGCATAAACGTAAGCCGGCTTACGGACAAAATCACAGGCTATGCCTTTTGAGCTCACTATGGAAGCTATCCTCTCCAGGGCCACCTGATTGGATTCTGCATACTGCTGCGCCTGCTCTCTTCCGAATTTTGAAATCAGGCGATCATAGATCAGGTTGTGCTGGGAAGTAACTTTTGCAGTCGTGTGACCTGTTACCCCTGTGAGAATCCTATCCGCTTCGATTACTGCCACGGATTGCACGCCTGCTTCCTTTAAAAGGAAGGCTGTTGTAATACCCACTATCCCGCCCCCCAGGATTGCCACATCCATGTGCATATCTCCCGAAAGACGAGAATAGCTGGACTCAGGCGTGGTTGCCATCCAGTAAGATTCTGCCTTTCCAGGCAGGATATAATCAGTTTCTTTGTCGTCTGCCATATCTTTCACCATTTCGACTCTGCTTTAATAGACCGGTTCCTGCTCTCACGTCCCCATGTTCGATTATACAGCCACAGGTCTATTTTCCTTATTTTAACATCCTGTTCTCCAGAGTGCAATATCCATCTACTTCAATTTCTACTGCAAGAAAAGCAGGATATTTTCCGGGATGCGGACTGTGTTTTATTACTAGATTGATAAGAGGGGATGCCAGTAGCCGGGCATGGATGCTTCCTGCTACCGGCTTCCCCATTGTATCCCAGGTTTTTATTTTACAAGCTGGCGATGCCGAATCCCATTACAAGGGCTACTGCTTCCCCAGCAAGTATGCCATAGAACGGGTTGGATAGAGCCGTGACCGCCAGAGCCGCAGCTCCTGGCAGCGGATTTTCTACCACCTGAGGCAGTTGCTGGGGCAGGATCACGAAGATGCCCAGAACCACAAGAAAACCCGCTATCGCCTGAAGCGGGACATATTCACCTACTCGTTTAACCAGACCCAGGAGGGTTATGCCCGCCATCAGCGCCATGAAAAGCGCAGTTGAGAAAACCGGATCCGGCGTCGCAGCCATAGGTGCCGGAGTAGTCTCAATCGGTCCTCCACCCATCAAGGCGCTGGCGAGGCTGCCCAAACCTGCCATCAGGGTCACTCCATCGAGATGAGGTTCAACTCCTGCCAGATTAGAGTTGACCGTGTCGTACGAGACTACTGCCCCGGTTCTCAGGGCAAAGAGAGAGAAAGCGCCGATGAGTACCGGGCGGGAGATCCAGTCCTTCGTGTTAAGCTTTATCCGCCCAAACCTGTTACCCCCATCGTCGCCATCCTCTTTCTCCTCGCCGTCCTCTCCGCCATCGTTCTCTTTCCTGAAGCTCTCGGGCGCGTGTCTCTCGGCAAGGGTTCCCAAGACTACGCTCGCCACTATTACCCAGACCAGATTTCCGGTAAGCAGATATGCCACAACTCCTCCGGCAGTAGAGAACCCCGCTGTATGGGGTTTCTCCTTGATGTAGCCAGCTCCTACCTCCGTCAGTATTATCCCGACACCAGCAATGATGCCACCTATAACCGCTTCGTCCAGTATCTCAATGAAACTTGAATAAAGGCCGAGAAGACCCAGGATAATGCTTGGAATTGCCGAAAGGATGACTATGTGCATTATCTGGGGCCTGGACTGGGCAGTGCGCGTGGCAACGGTGATGCTCTCCACTGTGAAAGTGATTGGCGTTACAGCTCCGTAAAACCAGGTAAGAAGAGCGCCTATGGCGTAGCCAAAGCCTGCAGCCCTGGCGCTGAACCTGTGCCTGACCGCGTACATGCCCTCAGCGACACCGTCGGCGCACATGCCGACCGCTGCTATAATGGCTTCGATCATTTCAGTCCCTCCAGACCTGCACCTAGCCGCAGGCCATTATGCTACTCATGCTACTCCAGGGTCTTATCGAGAGCCCTTTCTCGGGCTGGTACACAGCAGCTAACCCAGTGCTCTGTCCGGACAAAGGAGCTCACCGCTCCTTGGTCACCACACTGCCGGGAGCGGCTGCGGAACCCTTCTCATCAACCTCCCTTGCTTTCTCGGTCTGAGGCTCACCCTTGCGGGTGCGGCCTAGCTTGCCTGCCTCGACCTGGGCTGCCAGGGCTTCACATATCAGGCGTACTCCCATGAGCGAAGTTACGTCTGAGATATCGTATGGCGGCGAGATTTCGACTATCTCCATGCCGATTAACCCCTCCCTGGCAAAGTTTCGAACCAGCTTGAGAGCTTCCCTCGGATACAACCCTCCTGGCTCAGGCCAGCCTGTGGCTGGGCAGAATCCTGGATCTATCGAGTCTATGTCAAATGAAAGATGGACTCCTTCAACACCATCCCAGGCAACCTCAAGTGCCATTTTGGTCACCTCCTCTATACCCAGTTCCTCGATATCTCCAATGGTAATGACCGTGGAACCTCCCTTTCGGCCTTCTTCGACTCCGGGCCTTGGAACCTGCCAGCCTCCTATGCCTATCTGTACCAGATTGCCCATGTCAAAATGCATCTCATGAGCGGCCCAGTAAAACGGCGTGGTATGCATCTTCTCGTCAAGATCAGTCCTCTGGGTATCGATATGCCTATCGAAATGTATTACGCCGATGTCCTTTCCAAAACCATTCATCAGCCCGCGGGCTGTGGGAAAACCTATAGAGTGGTCTCCGCCAAGGATTACCGGAAACACCCCTTTGCCTCTGATATATTCGATCCCTTTGGTTATCTGGTCGAAGGATTTCTCTATATTTGCAGGAATGATGAATAGATCTCCAACATCCACTATATCGAGCTGCTCTCTCAGGTCTACCCCAAGCTCGTAGTAGTAAGGTGTATACAGGCCTGAGATCCGGCGCATGCCTTCAGGGCCGAACCTGGGTCCGGGACGATAGGTAGTACCCGTATCCAGGGGGCAGCCAACAATTGCCACTTCGTGTTCGCCAACCTCCCGGATGTCAGCGAGGAAAGGCGACTTGAGGAAAGTGTTAATTCCGGCAAAGTGTGGAAGTTCACCCCGGGCGAAGGTGCTTGCCAGCTCTTTATCCTGAATCGACTCCGCAGGGTCCAGGCCGAACATGTGTGCTCTTTGCAGTTCCTTCTTCAGCCTCTTGTCTGTAAGTTCATCTTCGTACCGTTTGGCGATTTCACCCTGAAGCTCCTCACGGCGCTTCTCTTCTCTTTCAGAGAGTTTTTTTTCTTTTGCCATTTGATCTGCTCCTTTTGCTCATGCCCCCGCATAAGTAAAATTTTTTTACTGATATATTTCTAACTGTTTTGGAGACGCTGAAGCGTAAAGGATAAAAATCAATCAGCTCCAAGTTTAACCCAGCAAAACGTTCTGGTAAATCGCAGTGCTTAGACCCCTATTTGTGCCCCCGTCTCCAAGGTTAACTTGTAACTAAGAGTATATATTATTGGGCTCTATAGAAATTCTCGATTTGAACCCGGAATTAAGCCTATCATTTTTTGTGTATGTTGCAGACTAATAGTTATATTAAACGTAAGATTGGAGTGACCTGAATACCTGAATCTTTGTCACAGCCGGGTCCATTAAACAGCTAAATTTCAGGAATTTGCTCAGGTTTTGCAAACCCTTTATTCACATTTCGTCCTCTGTATCTATACTCAAATAGGTACTACGAAATTATCTAATTAAATATTATAAAAATCAATAGTAATATTAACTCAGGTATCACTGGTGGAGACAGAATAATTAAAATGAAGATTGGAACCGGAAGTCAGGAATTGAAATGGAAATCCGGAAACTCCCGGGTCCCGCATGAGTTCTTTCAGAAAAGGGGCTCTGGGGAAACTGGCAAGATACACTGATCTTCTAACTGGCACACGTATTTTAAGCTATAATATGAAGTATCGAGGTACGTATGAGGTATCTGGTATTTTTGAGGGGAGTACCCGGCTCAGGCAAATCAACCTTTATCAGGGAGAATAACCTCGAGCCTTATACCATTTCTTCAGATAGCATCAGGCTGATCCTTAAGCCGCCTGTACTATCTGTCACCGGAAAACCTGTGACCTCTCAAAAAATCAATCATCGGGTCTGGGGGCTCATTTATTCACTAATTAAAAGCCATATGGAGGACGGGGATTTCATAATCCTTGACGCAACAAATGCGGGAAATGCCGATATTGCCAAATACAGGAAGCTTGTCAGATTCTACAGGTATGAGGCTGTCTGTATCGATTTTACGGATGTTCCCCTTGAGATTGCGAAGCAGAGGAACAGGAAAAGGCCTGAATACGAAATTGTGCCTGAAAAGGTAATTGATGAGATGTATTCTATAATAAGCAGGCAAACCGTGCCATCATTCGTTAAGGTAATAAAGCCACAGGAATTTCATGAAAGGCTCCGATATAAGGCTACTGACTTTTCCCGTTACAGGAGAATCCATCACATAGGAGATATAAATGGGAATTACAGCGCTCTCATGGAATATCTCACATGCGGGCTGAACGAGAGTGACCTGTATATTTTCCTGGGAGATTACGCAGGCAGCGGAACTGAAAATGCCGGGGTTATCAAATTTTTAACTTCCATAATGTGCAGGGACAATGTGGTCCTGCTCGAAGGGGAACACGAGTCATGTTCCTGCAGACCGGCAGAAGGCGAAGAACCCCGAAGATTCGGGTTCCCGGATACCCTGTATAATCTTCCAGAGATGAAGCAGGCAGATATTACAGAAGATGATATTCTGGATTTATGCAAAAAATTGAGGCTATGTGCTTACTATAAATTCCAGAACAGGTGCGTACTCGTAACTCATGGGGGCCTGAGCAGCCTTCCTGAAAATCTGATTTTTGTCGGAGCCGATCAGATGATTAACGGCGTGGGCGATCCAGGTGATGCATATCTTATTGCTACGAGCTTTAACAATAACACAAATGAGAACACTTACCAGGTTCACGGGCATAGAAATCCGGAGAATCTTCCTATTAAAAACGGCAGAACATTCAATTTGTGCCCCGGAAAAGATGATTTCCTTAGAGTCGTCACTCTTGACAGAGATGGGTTTTATAGCCGGGAAATTAAGAAAGGGGTATAAACCGATCTCTGTTCTCGAACCGGAAGCTCCATTTTTAGGGGATGCCTCCTGCTCCCGGCTGATCTGAAAGATCTGCAAAAATATAAATCCAGAATATCTTTAAAGTTTTAGCCAGAGTTCTTTACAAGAGCCAGCCAGACCAAACTATCTAAAAGCTTACTTTTTAGCCTTCTTATTTTAGACTTCTTTTTTAGGCTTCTTTTTTAAACTTCTTTTCTAGGATTATTAGTTTAGCCTTCTTTTTTAACCTTCTTTTTTAGCTTTCCTTCTTTTTTAGCTTTATTAGTTTAGCCTTATTAGTTTAGTCTACTTATTTTTTAATCTGAGATTCATAGTCGAATCTATCTGATCATCAACTTTCTCTATATAATCTATTGTAAATTCCTGAGGACTTACGAGCTTAATTATAAAATCCTCCCTGAATTTTTTGCCATCCTTGAGTCCGTCATATCCTCCTTTCAGAGTATTCCCGTCGGACCAGGAAGCGGTGTGATCATGTGTTTCAGCCATGTTGGTGATACTGTAAATATGCAGTTCTCCGGTTTCTTTATCGAAGCCAAAAAGGTTATCCAGCTCATAGGTACCCAATTCTTCCACTTCGAACCTGTTTGCCGATTTCAAGCCCCATCCGCCCGCAGCCATGCTGAAATTCCATGTTCCCTCCAGCTTCATAACGCTTCCTCCGGTTTTTATGACTCCTTCAGCAAGCCAGTCGCCAAGAAATACATGGAGTTTTTTTATCTCGGCAGGAATCGGATACATTTCACTAATAGTAGGCATAATATCTACTCCCCCATACATCGGTTACGCTGAGAGGCAATATGTAATTTCTGTTGTACCCGGGTACACGGTTTATCAATTGGGAATTATTTGCTGGAAAACAGATCTTGGAAAACAGATCTTAAGTGTATCCGCACAGACTGGACGGGTAAAAAATTTAAATTTAAGGTTCAAGTTGAAATCCCAATAAAAACAGGTCAAGCCCTGATTAATAAAAAGGGAGAATGTGCCTGGAAAACCCCTGAGGTGGGAAATCTAAGCTAAATTTCAGCCGGGGAAGTTTTCGAAGCTTATGTAAACGGGAAACCTAAGCTGGAGATCAGGTAATAAACCTGAAAATGCAGGCTTTTCAAAAGCCTGAGACCTTTTTGGCGTTTTCTGGATACTAGCTGAACTCCAGTAAAGAGTTTGAAGGCAATTCAATCCTGATCGGATCAGGCAGGAGCTTCCTTGTTCATGATATAGGCAACCATTTCAGGGTTGATTCTGCTCTCCCTTGAAACTTTTGCTTCAATATCCTCATTGGATTTACCTTCGGTTTTCATCTCCTTTATTTTCTCAATAACTGAGGATGGAATGGTGTAGTATTCGTTAATGTCCTTTCTGTGACCCCATACATCGCCTTCGATAAGCTGGATTTTCTGCATTTCAAGGAACATTTCTATGGATTTTGAAACCGTGCCCATGTAAGATTTAGGTAACTGAATAACATCGATTTTTGGGCAGGTTTCAACCAGTGCAAATATATCCTTGTTCGAAGGTCTGAAAGCCAGATGAACAATACGTTCATTAGGGTTAAGTGTAAAGATTTCTTCTCTTGAGCTAACAACTCTAATTTTCATGTTTTTCCCCCACTGTGAAGTTTTTTTACGTTTTACATTGATATAAGCTATTTACACTGACTATAAATATTTATCTTATAGTTCCGTTATTTTTTATATAGTCTTCCTGGTTTATGGCTTCCGTTAATGTCTTCCAACTAACCAGAAAAGAGAGTTGACCGGAAAAAGTACTGGGAGTAAGGAAAATCCCGCTAAATAAAAATAGCTTTAACAATTAATGTAGCCTGATCAGGTATTTATTGTTTATAGCTGTTATTTAATTGAAAGTCCTTGATTATAATAAAACTCATTAGTCAATATATATAATTAAGGGTAAAATTATAGAATAGGTAAATTATAAGATTACAGGCTATTATCAGGGCTGGAATTATTCAAACGCTCATCTTCTCTAAATAAATTATTGCGACGTTATTATTAAATCCTTAAATTCAAAAGTGGGAGCCTTTTATTAGTAACTGCATGTAGACATTAAGGAACATTATTTTTATTAAGGAAAATTTATCGGGGTTTTTATCTTGTCGAAAACAAAAAAGGTTATACTGGTGGTATTCGGAGTATTGGTTGCGCTTCAGGCTATCGCTGGCAGTGCTTCTGCTGCAACTATTTATGTAGAGTCTGGAGATTCGATTCAAACAGCAGTAGATAATGCACTTCCCGGTGATACGGTAATTGTAAAACCGGGAATCTACGAAGGAGATATAGAGATTTCAACTCCAAATCTAACTGTAATATCAAGCAGTCCTTATAAAGCAATAATTGAAGCTAAGGAGAATGCGTTCAATATTTATGAAAGTAATGTTGTGATAAAAAACTTTGATATAAAAGGCCCGGGGAAATCCTCAGGAGTTTGTTTTTCGTTTACCCGTACCGAATCTACAGATGGGGCTTTTTCCTGCACGGTTCAAAATAATAAAATATCCAACTTTAGCATTGGTGCAGACGTTGGATTTTATATGTACAGCGGAAGTGAAGATATTCTTAACAACGATATCTCCAACTGCCAGACAGGAATATATGCCTTTGATCTTATGTTTGAGACTCTGACAATTAGTGGGAACAGGATTACGAACTGTGATAACGGACTATATCTCATTGATGCCTCGTGCATAGTTACCAATAACAATTTTAATAACACTGTAAACGTAAATGCTCCTGATGGAGCCGGATGTACTTTCAACACAACGAAAGCAGTCGGAAAAAACATAGTAGGCGGGCCTTATCTGGGCGGGAACTATTGGGCAACCCCTTCAGGCAGGGGTTTCTCACAGACTCATCACGATAGCAATGAAGACGGTTTTGCAGATGAGCCATATAAGCTCGAAGATTCTCCTAATTCTGTTGACTATCTGCCTCTTATACCTTTGAAAACCCCGACAGCAGCTTTTTCGGCGTCTCCTACCTCAGGAAAAGCCCCCCTGAAAGTTCAGTTTTCTGACAGAAGTACAGATTCACCTGTTCTGTGGAAGTGGAGTTTTGGAGATGGAACCTATTCAACCGCCAAAAACCCTGTACATAAATATGGTAAAGCCGGAAAATATACTGTTAGCTTAACAGCAAGGAATAAAAAAGGCAGTAACAGTGAAACCATTTCAAATTATATCAGTGTAAAGTAAGTAATGTAATAAGTAATGTTTTAAGTAATGGCTTAAACGAAAAAATAAAAAGGCACGGTCTAAATGTAAAAGGTCATGTTTTAAAGCACGGTCTAAGGGTAAAAGGTCGTGTTTTAAAAACTGGCATAATATTTTCAGATGTAAATCGGTACAACTTCTAGAACTGAATCCTGAAGAGCAGAAGATATTTCTGTGACATGCTAACGTTTATTTCAATTCAGAGCCGATTGATCATATATGGTGGATATTGCAGGGAGAAAAGATCTGCGAGAAGCTAATCTTAAAGGAACTGACCTTCGAGGAAAAAACTTTCAAGGAGCTGACCTCGAAAAGGCTGACCTTATAGAGACTGACCTTAGAGAGGCTAATCTTGAAGGAGCGAACCTTAAAGGGGCTGATCTTTTTAAGGCAAATCTCAGAGAGGCTAACCTTGAAGGAGCTTATCTTATATGGGCTGACCTTAGATGGGTTCAGCTTGAAGCGGCTCACCTTGGAGGAGCTCACCTTGAAGGAGCCAGACTTGAAGAAGCTAATCTTGAAAAGGCAGATCTTAAAGGGGCTTATCTTGAAGGCGCTAACCTTATAAACGCTGACCTTGGAGAAGCGAATCTCGAAAGAGCTACCCTTAAGGGAGCCAATCTTGAAGGCGCTAACCTTGAAGGGGCAAAACTCGAAACAGCTTTGCTTGAGGAGGCTTACGGCCTGTCACCTGACCAGCTTTCGAAAGTGAAAACCCTTTATAATGCAAAATTAGATGAAAAGCTCCTCTTAGCACTAAAAGAGAAGTGTCCTGCACTTTTCGAGAAGCCTGAATACAAGGAATAATGGAGAATCATCAGAGTATTACTATAAATCTTTGTTTTCTATCTTCTGTGGATTCAGCATTCAATTTAATTCGCTGATAACCCTCCCATATCTATGCAACGCTTATATTCAGACGAGCGAGAACCATTGCAGAAACAGGATTTTTTACTATCCGGTGTCGCTTATATTAAAACATCGAAAATTTCAAATCTGTTTTGTGAGTTTCCTCATGTCAAGAGATTGAGCATATGAGGTCATCTTTTAATATTATAACCCTGTCAGGACACATAATCTATGAACGCATACCAGTTGCAGCGATTACAGTAATTCGTTAATAATAAGAAATTAGCAGGAGTAAGCAGGAAGTGATAGTATGACCGAAAGACAGGTTGAAAGTGTACTTATCGAGATTCCGAAAGGGAGCCGAAATAAATACGAGTATGATAAAGAGAAAAAAGTGATTAAATACGACAGAATGCTTTCTTCTTCAATGGTATATCCTTCAGATTATGGTTTTTTCCCAGATACCCTGGCCCTCGACGGTGACCCGTTAGATGCAATGGTTTTAACCTGGGAACCTACCTTTCCGGGATGTGTAATAGATGTACATCTTGTGGCATTATTTGACATGGAAGACGATAAAGGAAGGGATGAAAAAATCCTCTGCGTTCCAAAGAATGATCCTATGTGGAATTATATTGAGTCCGTTGACAAGGTTCCGCCTCATCTATTTAAGGAAATTACCCACTTTTTCCAGAATTATAAGAAACTGGAGGGTAAACATGTGAATGTTTTCGGATGGAGAGGGCTCGAAACAGCAGTCACCATACTTGAGGAGGCTAAATCCCGATATATTCAGCAGGAGAAACAATGAGATCATCAAATCAATGAGTATAACCTAGTGGTTATCATTTTTGCTTTTACGGCTGGGGAGACATAAAAAGTATGCTGTGTTGAACTATACTGTACTAAAATAGTGTGTAGTTTGTTCAAAATGTAAAGTAAAGGTTTTTTGAAATAAATATGGAGCATAATTATTTATTGAGCTGAGGTTATAAAAACAATTTATATATATAAATTATAAAGGAAATTCCTATAAAAGGAATTTCAAGCAGGTAAATAAAATATTAAATAAAGAGATAATATTGAGACAAGAAGAATCTGACTTTACACCTGAGACAAGAAGAATCTGACTTTACACCTGACACGAGAATAATATGAGAAGCGGTAGCAGAATTTCTGGTATTGATATTATTGGAAACGTGCCACGGAGGACACACTTTTGCCAGTTTTACCAGTCAAAAGAAGATTTAGTGGATATACTTATTCCCTACTTCAAGGTAGGATTGGAGAACAAAGAATTTTGCTTATGGGTCTTATCGGGTCAGTTAGATGAGAAAGGAGCAAAAGAAATCCTGGAAGCAGGCGTTCCCGATGTTAACGCTTATTTTGAGAGCGGGCAAATCGAAATCATTCCATATACGTGCTGGCATGTGGAAGAGGATGCTTTAGATTCATGGATTATATTAAACCACCTGATTGAAAAAACCAGCAAGGCTCTCGCTAGTGGATACAATGGTTTGAGGTATAGTGGAGACGATCTATCTTTTCACGAGAAAATACTCGATTCTGTTATTGACAAATGCCCGGTGACCGCTCTTTGCACTTATCCTATCGACAAGTGCACCGCAGTTGAGATTTTAGATATTGTTTCAAGTCATCAGCTTGCTTTGATGAAAAAAGAAAATACGTGGGAGATAATAGAGAGTTCCTGCCAGAAGAGTATTATGGAATGCAAACAGGCTGAGGTTGAGCTGAGCAGGAGTGAGGAGCGATTTCGCGCTCTAGTAACGGCTAGTTCGGAAGTTGTATATCGGGTGAGTCCGGATTGGAGCGAAATGCATTATCTCTATGGTCGAGGCTTTCTTGCAGATACTGAAAGCCCAAGCCATGCCTGGCTTCAGGAATATATTCCTCCGGAAGATCAATTGCATGTAATAGCTGTCATCAACGAAGCCATCCGGATGAAGAGTATTTACGAACTGGAACATAAGGTTCGACTGGCCGACGGCAGCTTGGGATGGGTTTTTTCACGGGCAGTTCCGATGCTGGATGCAAATGGCGAAATAATTGAGTGGTTTGGTACTGCCAGTGACATTACTGAGCGCAAAAAAGTTGAAGCTAAACTGAAAGACACACTCGATAATTTAGATAAACTGGTTAAGGAACGTACAGAAGAACTTCAAATGGCTTATGATTCATTGAAAAAGAATGAAAAAATTCTTGCTGAAGCTCAAGAAATAGCTCATCTTGGAAGCTGGGAACTGGACTTTGAGAGCAACGAATTTCGTTGGTCAAATGAACTTTATCGCATTTTTGGACTAAAGCCTCAAGAATCAAAAGTAAATTATGATACTTTTTTAAATTACATACATCCAGAGGATCGAAAACACATAGATAATGCCCTTAAAAGGGCATTAAAAGGAAAGCCCTCTGATATCAATTTCAGGATAACTCTAGCTAATGGAGAAGAGCGCATAGTCTACGCGAAATCTGAAGTTGTTTTCGATGAGAAAAATAATCCTGTTCGGGTTAGAGGAACAACTCAAGATATTACAGAGCACAGGAAAGCTGAAGAGAAACTTATAGAAAATGAAGAAAAGTACCGAAACATCGTAGAAACAGCAAACGAGCTTATACTCACAACTGACAACAAAGCCGTAATCACTTACGTTAACAAAAGAATGGTAGATATGCTCGGATACACTATAGAAGACTCTATAGGTAGACCAATATGGGACTTCATCAGTGAAGAATGCAAACCTGTTGTCAAAAAGAATCTTGAAAAGAGAAGACAGGGAATAAGTGAGAGCTATGAATTGAAATTAATACGTAAAGATGGCTCACCCCTCTGGGGTTTTCTGAACGTTAAACCTCTTTTTAATAAGGAAGGCAAATATACGGGTGCTATGAGCATGTTAACTGACATTACCAAGCGAAAAGAGGCTGAAGAAACTCTTACTAATACCGAAACTGCCCGTAAAAAGGAAATCCATCACAGAATAAAGAATAACCTTCAGGTAATTTCCTCCCTGCTCGACCTTCAGGCTGAACAGTTTAAAAACCGAGCAGATATCAGGGATTCGGAAGTCCTGGAAGCCTTTAGAGAAAGCCAGGACAGAGTTACATCTATGGCTTTGATACATGAGGAACTTTACAGGGGCGGCGGATTTGAAACACTAAACTTTTCTCCCTATATTCGGGAACTCGCTGATACTCTTTTCCGGACATACAGGCTTGGGAATACCGATATCAGTTTAAACATGGATATGGAGGAGAACCTTTTACTTGATATGGATACTGCTATTCCTCTGGGGATAATCATTAACGAACTTGTTTCCAATTCCCTTAAACATGCATTTCCTGACAGAAGGAAAGGAGAAATTCGAATCAGACTTCACAGGGAAGAATCCACAGAACCTGAAAGTGAAGATTCCGACAGTATTAGTAGCAATTTCATTTTTACCATTTCCGATAATGGCGTGGGCATTCCTGAAAACCTTGATGTTCAAGATCTTGATAGTCTTGGCATGCAGCTTGTAATATCCCTAGTGGATCAGTTAGATGGAGAGCTTGAACTGAGAAGGGATAACGGGACGGAATTCGCCATAAGGTTCAGAGTGACAGAAAAAAGTGAATAAATTGTTGCCTTTTCTAAATTTTCCCAGAAACCTGAGCCATTGTAAATAAACAGCATTTAGCTGCTTAATCTCTGTCAAATTAGACTTTGGATTGAGAACCGGTTTTACCTGATCTCCTCCGCCGCCTGCCTGGCACGCCCGAAAACTATCCCCAGCACTAGAAACAAAACAATAGAGACCCCGGCATAGCCCAGGATTCCAATATTCCGGAGGTTCATATTTGCCAGCGGCACCCCGATTAACCCTGCGAGGCTCAGTACACCGCTGAGAATCATGAGAATCCGAACAATTTTCTCCAGCCTGCCAATTTTGAATACCGGGGCGGCAAAGAGCATTGAGAGGGCAAAGAAAAAATCCCAGGCAAGTATGTCCAGAGTATATACTACGGACAGCCACCTGAAGGAAAAGAATAACGAACCCCAGGGGAATCCCGCAGCCTCGACCTGGCGGCTCACAGTAAGGATAACAAAGTGGACACTACAGGTAATACCTGCCATAATGGTCATAAATGCAAGCGAAGCCAGACTGTATATTTTGGTATCGGGAGAAGCATAAGCGTGGACTGCGACCATAACAATGACCATCAAGGGCGCTGTCACAATGATAAGCAACTCCAGTATGGAGAAGTAAGGATCACCGATCGGGTCCGAAGGCGATCTTAGCGAGAGAAATCCAAAAACCAGCGTAATCCCGTATGTTAACAGGAGGGAGGACGCAGCAAAAGATGCAATTCTTCCTATTGTTCGATGCTGTCCTGTGAAACCTTCGTGTAGCATGATCAACTCCTTCCATTACTGGTTACTCACCACGGTTTATCAACCGTGTAAGTTATCCCCTGAAGTTTACCGGTCCTAAAATACCATGTTAATAATGAGGTTGTCGATTTTTAATTCATGTATAGAGATAGAGATCAATTAAACCGCTAGCACACATACTCATATTTCACCACTATTATTATTTCAATCCCGAAATTCGGCAAAGCAGAGCCCGCACGTTGCATAATTCTTAAGTCCCTACTTCCTGTAATAAAAGGCAGGTTGCCACAGCTACACCTGAGTTTAACTTCGGCTCATCCTGAAACTCAAAATTTGTTTCTTGAACCTTACATCCCGCATAATCGAGTAAGTCCTGAGAATGAAACAATTACGGGAAGTTTATGAGCAAAAGTGGAATAGCTTTCAGGATAAGCTCATTTACTAAGAACAAACAAGATTAAAAAATTGTATACTTTTGAAGGGAAAAGTAAGATAAAGTTCTTCGTTCTATATCAACTATCGAACACCTTCTTTTCAGATCACGCTGTCTGGGTTTATTCATTGTACAGGAGGCCTTCATTACCGCTAAATTTTGGTGCACGTAAACTAGTTTCCGTTATCATCAACTTCACATCTTTAAACGTTTCAGAGTAATCCGGATTCACACCTTCGATAACGCTATCTCCACGGATTTTTGCAACTGTTTTTATTCCACAGTTAATACTATCTTTTAAAACATTGTGAGTATAGTAGACACATGTTTTTCGGGTGCCGCTGTCTATTTCTCTTGTTGGCTCGAATCCAAAATGTTCTCTAATAACATCATCGGTTACAGGATATTGTTTTCTGGATAAGCTCTCAAGCTCTACAATAAGCGTATGTAACATCTTGTCATCCGGGGTTTCTTCGATCTTTTCAACTACCATTTTTAATTTTGTCAAATTAGCTTTTTTCGTTTCTTCACTAGTTGGCATAGCAAATTATCTCCTGTAAAGATTTTCTAGCACAGTTATAGGAGCTCGACGTACATTGCTTTTTTAAAAGAAGATAATTCAGGACTTTTAAACGTAATCTTTTTCAGCATTAATAATATCTCTAATATCCATAATTAATTAAGCCACTAACAGGTATAAATAAATTAGTGCGTTAGGCACAGGAAGCATCATCAAGAGATCTATTTATTTCCTGAAAACCAATCTTTTTATAAAGATCTCTTCTGTCAATTCTCCAGATTAGCAGCTTCAGGATGTGAATTTTAATACGAATGGATTACCCGGCTATCTATTTGACAATTTAATTTTCAGTTTAGCATTTATTTCTCTGTCTTATAAGCGACTTCACCATCTACGAAAACTATTTGAGGTATTGAAAATGTGTCAAATGGATGCCCGTTCATAATAACGATATCAGCATCCTTCCCCTTTTCAATACTGCCAACCCTGTCATCTATGCCCAGTATTTTAGCGGGATTTATTGTTATTGCTTTGAGAGCTTCATACTCGTCCATTCCGTCTTTAACTGACAACGCCGCACACAGAACAAGATACTGAATTGGAATTACAGGGTGATCAGTCATAATTGCAACCATTATGCCATTCTTTGATAATAACCCCGGATTTTTAAAACTTAAGTTTTTAAGCTCTATCTTTGTCCTTCCAGCGAGATTGGGCCCAACTATGCATGGATATTTTTCTTTTTTAAGTTCATCAAGTATTAAGTATCCGTCAGTTACATGCTCCAGTGTAAGCTTCAGGTTGAACTCTCTGGCGATTCTAATTGCGGTATATATATCATCAGCCCGGTGTGCATGAGCTTTTAATGGAATCTCACCTTTCAGGACAGGAATAAGGCTTTCAAACTTTATGTTGTACTCGGGTCCGTCTTCATTCTTTGCAGCAGACTTCTCTTTTTTAGACAGGTATTCAGCGGTCTTAAAAAGGACCTCTCTTAACATAGCTGCTGTTGCTATCCGGGTTGCTGGAGTTTTATTTTTCTCTTTATAAACTCTTTTAGGGTTTTCCCCAAAAGCAACTTTCATTGCAACAGGTGCTTTGATTATCATATTGTCTATTCTTGTACCATAGGTTTTTATTGCAGCAAACTGTCCGCCAATAACATTAGCACTGCCAGGACCTGTTGCTGTTGCGGTAATCCCGGAACTTAAGGCTTCGGTGAAGCTAATATCACAGGGATTTATTCCATCTATTGCTCTGAGGTGTGGTGTAACAGGATCAGTATCTTCGTTAGCGTCTGCTCCTTCAAAGCCCATAGAATCCTCAAAAATTCCGATATGTGAGTGCGCATCTATAAAGCCAGGGAAAACAAGTTTGCCACTTGCATCGATTATATCGTCTGCTTCTGCATTTATTGTGCCTATTTCTATTATCTTATTATCCAGTATCAGTATGTCTGCATTTTCTAAAATTCCAGCCTCAGACATTGTATAGATTTTTGCATTTTTAATTATTCTTTTCATAAATATCCTCTTTCTGTAATTATATTATTTATACTGGCCTATATATAAGAGGCAATATAATTTTCTCGTAATATCAAAATAAAACTCTTTAAAAAAGGAGTTAGTAAGCCGTTTGAGAGAACCTTAGAAATTAGATAGTAGAAGTTTTGAATCTTTATCATACGAACTTGCTATAAGATAAACGTTCAATAGAGAACTCAAGAATTAATTTTATTTTTCTGAAAATTAGTTATACAAAAAATTCTAAAAAAGCAGCCTTATTTTTTAGATAATATCCGTGAACATCATTTTCTTCTTAACTTTTTCCTCGTCCCAATAGATTCCCGGCGACTTAATTGAGCAAATCTATAAATATTTTCTAGAGCTAAATTTAGTAAACTATTAAAAATATTATCTAATGATGGGTGCTCATAATGTAAGCAGAAAGTCAGATTAAAAATTGGTTCACGAATTTTTTACTTTTTTCCTTTAACCATTGCAGGTACCTGTGAACCTTGAGCAGGTTTATAAAAGCGATTATATTCTTGACCATGTTCCAAACAGGATATGGAACGTGTTTTAGCCTAAAGGAGCCAGAGAATGGATAAAAATAAAGAAACGAAGGCGATATCCCAATTTGCCGGGTTATTACTCTGTATATTATTAATTCAGAGTGCGGTTGCAGCAGAAAATCAAAACCAGTTCACTATGGTTTTCATCAATAATTCAACGTCTGAGAATGCAACAATTGGGAATTCGACTATGGAAAACGCATCAACTGAAAATCCAATATTTGAAAATTCAACTATTCCAAATTATATATATCCTTCTTACTATTACACAGGTTTAAATGCGGGAAGTAGCACCGCGTTCACTGTGAGTTTTAATAATAATGGTAATGAAAGTCTAGTTTTAACGCCAAGTGTCATAGCTACAAATGAGACTAACAGCCTGAATGAAAGCTGGATTATTATATCACCAGCAAATGCAACGGTAGCTCCGCATTCAGTACAATATTTTACAATTGAAGAAAATGTTCCCTGGGATGCAGCGGGCGGAGATTATACAAACAAAATAGCTTTCACCGATGATATTGAGCCTTATACAGAAGTGTACTACGATGATATCCAATATGTTAATCAAATGTACCTGCATACGTATGTCCATGCTCATCCAAGGATAGAGCTTCAGACAAGTTATATTTCGGACACTCTTGATGCAGGTACAGAAAATGAATACAGGATAAAAATAAAAAATGTAGCACCAAGAGATCTTACAATTAATCCAACACTGAGTACATCCTCTAATGAATATTATCCAGATTTCGAACAGGCATTTGATAACGATGCAATCGAAATCTCTGCACCTTCAACTATAAAGGCAGGCGAAATCGAGAATATGACCATACGGGTCAATGTACCTGAAAACGCAACAGGAACTTACAGAAGGTACATCTACATGAATGTTAGTGGGAAAGGTAATGATTCGTCCATCCCCCAATTGGACCTGAACTTCAGAATCTGGAAACCACCAGCTCCTTTCGTGAAAACTTTTTACACTTCTACCGATACTCCGATAACGATCGAAGTTTCGGGTAATATGTATAGCTCCGAGACAGGATACCGTGTTTCACAAAAAAAGGATAAAATGCCATTTGAACTGGGACTGACATGTAACTCTATCCCTGTTAACATGACTTTTGTGGAGTCTGTTGAGAGTGGCGGTGCCGATATTGAAGACTATTACTACTATTATTATTCAACTTGGGCAGATGAATATCAAAGAGATTATCGGAACATCAATGATCATTACGTAGCAACATACAAAGCACCCGGAGAAGTAGGGGAGTGGCAGCTTACAATTCTTCCGAAAGGTGTCAGGAACTTCCAATATTTGATAAAGATAAAAGAAAATAATCGAGAAGAAATATGGAATGTAACTGGCGAAAATATTGATTCTGGAGACTCATCTACAGGGAATGTAATCAATGAGAATGCCTCAACAATATCTACAGAAATGCCGGTTGCAGACTTCAACAGCAACGTTACTCATGGTTATTCTCCTCTTTCTGTGCAGTTTACAGATCTATCAGAAAATGCTACAGAATTCTGCTGGGATTTTGGAGACAATACATATTCGAGGGACAGGAACCCTGTACACATCTATAACGAAAAAGGGAAGTATCCCGTCAGCTTGACAGTAAAAAATGAAAAAGGAATAGATACAGAAGAAAAGAGCAAGTATATTTGGGTGTCAAGAAAATGAGTATTTAAGTAAAAGTAACAAAAAGGAGGCTAAGTTAGCTCCTTTTACTCTTTTTTTCCTGCTATTGGGCCTATCCCGAAATCAATATCGAAATTAAGAATTGATTTTATTATGTTTAATTGTAATATTTAAGGACAAAATAAGTGTTAGGAAAATAGGAAAAATCAATGCAAGTATCTAATACCTTTCACGCATTAATATATTTATGAAACCTTCACAGCTGACTGCCGCAATCTTCTGCCTTGCCCTGGCACTCTTTGCAGCTGGATGTACGGATCCAGAAGGAACTTCTATTGAAACAACTTCGGAACAAACGACCCCTATAACAACTACTCAAAATACCGTCACTGAATCAGGCCAGAGCCTTACCGTTCATTTTCTGGATATTGGTCAAGGGGACTCAATCCTCCTTGAAATTGATGGAAAAGCCATGTTAGTTGACTCAGGGGAGCGTGACCGGGGAAAGGTTGTCGCAGCTTACTTGCAGGACCGGGGAATTTCAACACTGGATTATGTAGTTGCAACCCATCCACATTCTGATCATATCGGCGGTATGAACGATATTCTTAACAACTTCCAGATAGAACATTTTGTTGACAGTGGATTTCCCCATACCTCCAAAACTTATGAGAATATGCTGACCACTATTGATACGAAGAATATTCCTTTTGAAGTAGTCCAGGCTGGTCATAAAATTGATTTTGACCCTGCTGTTGACATTGAAGTGCTGAATCCTGCAAGCACATACTCCGACGAACTGAATGAAAACTCCGTGGTTCTTAAAGTAACGTATGGCGAAACTTCCTTTTTGCTCATGGGAGATGCAGGTCTGGAATCAGAAGAAAGCATAATGAAAGCCGGATACGATGTGGATTCTGATATCCTTAAGGTCGGACATCATGCAAGCAGATCCGGCAGCGGAGGAGCCTTTATTTCAGCTGTAAGTCCTGAAGTAAGTGTTATCGAAGTTGGAGCAGGAAATGATTATGGGCATCCCCATACCGAAGTTCTTGAAAGATTACAGAAAGCTTCAACAGTATATAGAACGGATCTGGATGGCACAGTTACAGTTACAACAGACGGATCAACTTACAGTATAACGACTGAAAAAACCGGAACTATCTCCAGTGGAAATGGGGCTTACCCCTCTACGGATTCAACAACTGAAGAACAAGCCGAAGAATACGCAGATTCAAGCTCTACCGGATCAACCGTGTATGTGAGCGACCTGAATATTCAGGATGAATGGGTTCGGATATCAAACACAGGGTCTTCCCCGGTTTCCCTGAAAGGCTGGAAAATTGAAGACGAAGGCAGTAAACATACCTATACTTTTCAGCCCTACACCCTGAATTCAGGAACCACCGTAACTGTATATACCGGAAAGGGCACAAACTCAGCTAGTGAGCTTTACTGGCAATCAGACAACCCTGTATGGAACAACGATGGTGACACAGCATATCTCTACGATAATAGTGGAAAGCTGATCTCAGAACTGGAGAGCTGAAGATGGAGAAGTTAAGAGAGAGTATCAAAGTTACTCTTGACCGCATAGAAGAAGGCATTGCAGTGTTGCTTATACGGGATGACGAGTCAATAAAAATCAATATCCCTCTTTTTTTGTTGCCTGCTGAAAGTAAGGAAGGTGATATTCTGGATATTACCATAACCAGAAATGTGCAGGAAACTGAGGAAGCGAAGGAAAGAGTATCGAGCATTCTTGAGAAGCTTAAGAATAAGAATCAAGGAATGGAGTGAAGGCAGGAAAGATAAATAGTGCTTGCTCTTTTTTAGCGAACTTGTTAAAGAACCATTTGAGATGAATACTTTCACACAACTCGGATATGCCTTTTAAATATTGCATGAGTGATGATTTTTGAGGCTGGTTAAAATGGATACATCAGAAAAATGTATCAAAATGTGTGAATTGGCGAAGGAAATTCAAAGAAAATGGGTTTTCCGTCCAAGCGATTTTGTTTATGATCCTGCTTCTGAAGAAGTAGAGGTTTCACTTCATCCCGGAAATAATTTAATTAATTGTAACGGCAAACTCATTAATGTGTGGAAATCAAAGGAGTTTTAGAGTAAGAATGTTGAGATTAATAGATGAGTTTTATTGGTTATAATTTTTTTTGTTTTTAACATAAATTTACGTTGCTGTTATAATTAAGAGAATTTTACACTTTTTTTCCCCACATTTCCTCTTTTGCCTTCTGTACTCTCTCTTTTTTAACAATTTGTGTGCCACTTAAGTTATAGTTTTCCTCTAAAGAGTTATCTGCCACACTAATAATGGAGGAAAAGTCAGGTACCGTCTTATTATAAAATTTCTTGAGACTTTCAACCCACAGCTTACCCTTTTCTTTTATTTTATATGTAACTGGTTTTTTACCTAATTCTTTTTCTATTTCTATTAGCCCCATCATTTCAAATTTAATATTTGCTTTTGATAATCCATCCTCTCGTGGTCCAAATTTGTTCCGTTCAAAATCAAAGTTTTGCCCACATTTATAGCTGTTTTCAATAAGAGATTCTTTTAATTCATAGCATAATTTCTCGAATTTTAGATTTCCTTCAATACAGTCTGATTTATACAAACTGTACATATGTAGAAAATTTTTGTTTATCCTCTCTTCATTCATTGTACGTCAAACCCGAACAAATCTTTGTTAAATTTTACACTCACTGTTGGAAGTTCCAGAATATCATTATAGGACCTATCAGCCGTTAGAATCAGAAATTGAGTGTCATTGGTCTTACACTTTTCTTTTATTAAGTTCAGTAAATTGGTTTTATTATGAGCGTCTTTACGAAGGTTTAGGTCATCATACAATCCATCAGCAGGATCATCAAGAATAACGAAATCAATTAATGAAGAATTATATTCGTTATCGAGATCAATAAAAGTGAATAATAAAGAGGCATCTATACATTTTTTTTCTGACTCCCCAATTTCTTTGGAGGTAGAAATATCATCTATTTCTTCATAGTTTTTGAAAGAAGTTTTAAAGAATAATTTTCCGTTTTCCAAAACAATTGGCTGGCTTTTATAGCCCATGAGCCTACCATAATAAAGGTTTATCCTTTCCAAAAATGTTTTTATGCCTTTTTCTTCTAGCTCTTTCTCCAAAATGGATCTCTTTGACTCCAAAGATTTGATTTCTGTAGTAATTTTAGCAATCTCATCATCTTTATTTTTTATCTGGTTATTTGATTCTTTAATATCCATTTCAGTTTTATTGAACTCGTTCCGAAATTTCTTTAGTTGTAGTCTCTGTTCTTCAATAAAAGTCTTAAATTTCACGTCTTCAAATGACTTAAAACTTTCAATACTTCTAACAATTTCAGGATTTAAGATAAGAGCTAAATCGTTTAGTTTACTTTTTAAATTATGTAGAAGCTCATAATTTTTATTAAGCTCTCCCTCCATTTGCTGTATTCTTTCATTTAACTTAGGTAGCTCATCATTGGAATATTGTATTCTGTGAGAAATATTGTCATAAAGTTCCTTGTCATAACTTTCGTCCCCACAGTAAGGGCATCTTTTTTTATTATATTGAGATGCAACTTTCGAAAGGTTGGCTTTTTTACCACATACAGGACAAATTAAAACACTAATTATTTCTTTAATTAAATTAATTAGAGACGCTTCATGGAATTTTTCTAGTTCCAGTTTTGAAATATATGCCTTGTCTAACTCCTGTCGAAGAGAGATATTTTTTCTTTGCAAGTCATTTATTTCTTTCCATAGTCCTGCATCCACTTTTTTGACATCAAAAACTTGTTTTATACTTCCATCGTCATGAGAGGAAACTAATTGTTTAAGATGTTCAATATAATTTTTTGAGGAATATATTACATTTCTCTTCTCTTTTAAACTACTCTCTAAATCTTTCTTTTCAACAAAAAAATATTCTCTTTCCTCAGTTCTTTTTTTAATTGCGTTTTTTAACTTTTCTGTCTCTTCGTTTTTAGAATTTAAGCTTGTATAAAAACTGATCATCTTCAATAGCTTTCTACTATCGTATTTTTTCAACGATGATTCCTGGTCTTGATGCAATAACCTTGCTTTAAACTCTAAACAATCTTCAGAAGGATAATCGAAAATCTCTTTAAGTTTATTGTTTATTGACTCCATTTCAGTAATGGTTTCGATATTGCCATCTTTTAAATTTTTGATAGCCAGTTTGTGGTTATTGCCAGCTTTTCTGTCTAAAGTTAGTTCTAATTCATCATTAGATAACTTTACATAAGTATCTGCCAAATTATTGATCGGTCTAGAAGAACCTTTTATTCCAAATATAGCATAAGAAAGGGCATCAAGTGTAGTAGATTTTCCGCTTTTGTGTTCTCCATAAATTAAAATGTGATCCTCTAATTTTGTAAGATTCACCCCTAAATATCTTCGAGAATTGAATTTAGTTATTTTGAATTCTTTAATTCGAAATTTGGTCATATATTATTCCTCAAACAAGCTTTTGTAGTCAAAAATAATAGTATTTTTCAAGTCTAAAAAAGAAGATCCAAAAAAATATCCAAAATATAAGGATGCCAAACCCCCTGAAATTAAAAAAATTCTATTTTGAAAAATAAGACCATAGGATAATAGAAGAAAAGAGTTAAAGGAAGCAATAAATAAGTCTAAGAACTTTGGAATCTTTTCGGTACGTAACCCAGTGTCTAACTTATCTATTTCAATTTTGATTTCTTGTGGTAGTATGTCATGATTCTTCCTAGGATCTCTATAAATGTCATAGAGTCCGTCTTTGAACTTCTTCTTTGCTAAGGTATATTCTAACATAGGTCTTTTAAAAAAAACTCTTAAAATTGAATCATATTTTTCTAGCAATGCCGAATAAACCATTACGTAGACAACTAATAACAGGCCACTAAAAATAAAAAACTTCCAATCATTCTCAAAAGATTCTAATACGACTCCACTATCTAAATATGATGGAAGCTTGTCTATTACATAAATTAGAAGTGCCAGTGACATAGAAAGAGTCGTGTATTTACCTAAAAAGGCAATCAGCGTATCTTTCATAGGTACATCCAGAATATAAATATTTTTATTTATTTGTGTTACTTCAATGAAGATGAAAGACTATGCAAAGCATACAAAATCTCATAGGCCATATCTGGATTTACAAACCAGATAACTATAAAAACAATTACTGCAATCAAAAGGTAAGTCCCAAAGCCAGTGTGAACTACTCTACCCATTAAATCAACACCAGGTAGTAAGAACGCAAACCTTCATATATAGATTTTTCGTTTGTTAGATAGTTTTTATCTATTTTAGGATTTGTGATAACTTCTATTAATTTACAATTTTTCCTCATATTTAATAATAAGCATTCATTTTTATTTATTTCAAGTGTTTTATTATACTCATTTTATTAATCTCTATATGCTTAAGGATTTAGTAATTTGTCATTTGAGTAGATACCTTAGTTTGGTCTTTTTAGAAAAATTCTCTATATTAAACTCCGTTTGAGAAAATAAATTTCAATTGGTCTGCTGAAGTGTAATCCCTTCGGCCAATTTATTCCCGTGAAAACAGTATGTATTTAAGAAATCAATACTTATTCTAAATTGCTGCATTGGTTCACTATAATGTTAAAGTCGCTTCCATTTAGACATTTTAACTTACAGAAATGCATGGTCTACATAGAATAGGTTTTTTAAAATCAGTTTTCTTATCTCTTTTATCTACATCCAGCTCTTTTTAAAATTTGCTCCTTAAAGGAAAAGATCTGTACAAGTATGATGACTTCTACTAATACAAAAACCAATAATATTTAAAAGAATTTAACAGAATCAAATTTTCTTGGCAGCTTACCGAAAGTTCTGTAAAATATGAACTCGAAGAAAGAATTGAAGCATTAGAAAAAGAAGTCTATAAATCCACTAAATCAGAAAATAAGGATAATAAAAACAGTGGGCCCGCTGAGATTCGAACTCAGAACTTCCGCAGTTTGAAGTTGTTTAGAAGCAGAAAGGAAAATATTCTCTGTCATTACCATTGTCAAAATACAAAAAGGATTGAAACACACAAAAAAAGCTTAAAACTTCTTATCTTCATCGGTAATCTTACGAATAACTCTGCAGGGATTCCCAACGGCAACAACGCCAGGCGGAACATCTTTTGTCACAACACTTCCAGCGCCGATAACAGCATTATCTCCGATAGTTATTCCGGGCAGTACAACAACATTACCGCCTATCCACACATTGTTGCCGACTTTAATCGGATAAGCATATTCCAGTCCTGCATTACGGCGTTCTGCATCAAGCGGATGTTCAGCTGTATAGAAGCCACAGTTTGGAGCGACCATTACATTATCACCAAAAGTTACCTTTGCTGTGTCAAGGACGATACAGTTGTGATTCGCATAGAAATTGCTGCCTATTTCGATGTTGTAACCGTAGTCGCATATAAATGGCGGCTCGATAAGAAAAGAATCTCCGGTTTTGCCAAAAAGTTTCTGAATTAAAGCTATTCTTTCCTCGATTTTCGCCGGATGAAGCTGATTATATTCGTAGCAGATTGCTTTACAATAAGCTCGTTCCTCGATCAGCTCTTTATCATACATTGCATTATATAATAATCCCTGAGCTGCTTTTTCTTTTTCAGTCATTTCAGCCATTGTTGTTTTCCTCCCTAGTAAAATGGTAATTCTGTTTATTTAATTGCCCTTGATCAAGAACTTAACTGTGAACTTAAAGTTACACAATTTAAAGAAAAATCTGATCTTGAATCAAGAATTGAAGCATTAGAAAAGAAGATGTCTAAAGCCTCTAAATCCGGAAAAAAAGTTGAAAAAGAAAAGTGGGCCCGCTGAGATTCGAACTCAGGACCTCCGCCGTGTGAAGGCGACGTCATAACCGTCTAGACCACGAGCCCATAGATTGAAATTGAAAAATAAAAGGGTTAAGCAACCATAAAATAGAACTTCTTATGTATAAGCTTATCGCTTGTTAACGATGTTCGGGGCTGCCCCGATGCGTTATGGAATCGTTTTTATATTTACTCTGTCCGGGTTCCGACTTTTTCACATTTCTTGAATTCTGCCCAGCCCATTCTCACGCTGGCGGAATTCTAATTCACATCGAGTATTCTGTCTGGTTTGCCGGAAATTTTATTTACACAATCAATAAAGTAAATAAGTGATAGATGTGAATAACTATAAAACTAATTTCAGTACAGGGTAGAAATGATAGAAATCCTCAAAATTCTCTTCAGCATGCCTTTTTTGCTGTATTCGTGTTATTCCGACCTCGAATCCCGCAGGGTCTCAAATAAGGTATGGAAATCCATGCTTGCGGCTGGCTCCGTGTTTGTACTCTACGAGCTTTTTACCGGAGGGATTTCGCATCTCATGCCTCTTGTCTTGTCGGGAGTGCTTGTCTTTACGGTCGTATACATCCTTTTCCAGCTCGGGGCTTTCGGGGGCGGGGATGCCAAGGGGCTGATAGTGCTTTCTATTCTTTTTCCGACCTACCCGGTTTTTAAGATTTCAGGAGAAATATATCCCCTGCTCGGGCTTCCGCCTGTGGGGCTTTTTACTTTCACGGTGCTCGGAAATGCTCTCCTGCTGACAACGCTTGTCCCGCTCGGAATGTTCTGCTACAATCTCTTGCATTTCTCTCCTGAAATGGTCAGAAAACCGCTTTACATGTTTATAGGCTACAGGACTGAGATTTCGTCCCTGAAACATAAGAAGCATCTGGGCCTGCTTGAAAAATTCGAGCTTGACGAAACCGGAACCCTTAAAAGAGGGCTTGCCCGCGCAGGACTTAACTTCGATGCCGACCAGAAACCTGAACTTGAAGAGTACCTGAAAAAAGGGTTGATCGGAAAAGACATCTGGGTAACTCCAGGCCTCCCGTTCATGCTTTCGCTTACAGCAGGCTTTATTACCGCAGTCATATTGGGGGATTTGATCTTTTATACCGTCATGCGCTTTATAACAGGTTAAAACAGATTAAAGAGGGTTAATCAGGAACTGGATAAAACTATTCTACTTTGCCAGCCGAAATCCAGTTTGTTTTTAGACAATTACCTCTTCTGTACAACAAGCAGCCCGTAGAGAATCGTTTCCGGAACAGGAGGATTCTCAGGTGTACCTTTTGCGATCCTCTCTTCAGGATAGCCCAGGTTTTCGCAGGTATAGAGCTCGGCTTCCATACCCAGTTTCTTCAGGACTTCTGCAACCTCAAGCGAGCCAAAGGTTTCTTCCGGCAGCAGGAAAATATTTCTCCCATTCTTTAATTCCCGGATCAGTTCGGCTTTTGCAGGCTCGGAATCCCTGCCATGAGCTGTGATTGCACAGAGATTGGTCAGGTTCACCCTTGTACGCGCACAGGCTACCTGCATCGAAGAAATTCCCGGAATTACCGTATCCTTTTCCCCTGCGAATTTTCCGAGTCCTGAAAACATGGGGTCGCCTGTGGATAATACGACTGCATCGGCTGGCAGGAGATGAAGCGATTTATAATCCTTAATCGGTTTTGCTTCACAGGCAATATACTCCTGCGCAATCTCAAGGGCTCTTTTTGCGCCATAAACCACAGAGGCTCTTTTTATAGCTTTTATTCCTTCTTCTGTGAGCATTCCGGGCCCGACTCCGACTCCTACCACGATCATTATTTTCTTCTCCTCTGCCTGTATAAGTTTTAATTTTTCAGTTAGTTTCTCAAACTTCCGGTTCACTATCGCTTTTGCTGTCCATCAGGACCGAGCCATCCCTGTCAATTACCACGATCCTTGCACCTTTTCCTTTCTCGATCGCCATCTCGAAGGCTTCTTTAAGGCGTGCGTGTTGAGGTGCTTTCTCAAGCATTTCGACAACGGTTGCGTATCCGCTGCCTTCAAGCATCTCAGTGTTTCCCCATTTGAGGACAAGTCCGGGAAGCCCGCAGATAATCACATCGCCTGAGGCATAATCAAGCCCTTCCGAGATCCTGCTTCCGACCATGACAACTGTATAATCAGGAAAAAGCATGTGAGAGTAACGCATTCCTATCCTGCCTGTGGTCAGCACAACTCTGTCCGTGCAGCGGATAAGGTCTCCTTTCATCTCTCCCAGGTGGTCGTTCCAGGGCTCAACAAAACCCGTGCTCCCGAGTACGGAGATCCCGCCTTCCACCCCGATCCTGCTGTTGAGGGTTTCTTTTCCTATTCTTTCTCCGTCCGGAATTGAAATTGTAACCTCAACGCCCTTGAGTCCCAGTTCTTCTACAGCTTCCTGCACTGCAGCCTTTATCTGTTCCATTGGCATGGGGTTAATAGCAGGCTGGCCTCTCGGAACCTGAAGCCCGTCCCTTCTAACAATTCCTATGCCTTTTCCTCCGAGAATTCGGATTCCTTCGGCTTCCCTGGCTTCGCCCACAAATTCAAGCCCCCGGGTAATATCGGATTCATGGTCGTTCCGGATCTTCTTTACAACTGCCCGTCCCTGTGAGATCTCGCTGACCTCAAGTTGAGCTCTCAGTCCCACTGGGGTCGGAACAGAGACGCTGCCAATTTTATTCTTGAGAGAAAGGACAGCAGCTTTTGCAGCAGCACTTGCTGTGGTTCCTGTAGTATACCCTCGTTTGAGAACAGACCCGTCACTTAGAACCACAACCATTCCGGATGCTACTTTTGTCTCAAGTTCTTCCCTGGGCAGCCCGGTGCGGGCAATCCATTCTTCAGGGATCTTGAAATTGTTAACAGGATCTATCATGGAAGAATACTCGGAGGTTTTTTATTATAAATGTATTGACGTGAAAATAGGAAACGGCCCAATTGACTTCAGGGAGAGACTTGCCAGACTTCCCGCGAGAATAAGTGATTTCAATAGAGACATGACCGATTTAAAACTACAGAACTATAGAAAAAAAGTATAGAAAAGAGGTGGCATCATTCCAGGATTGGGGATTTGTTTTTCGGAAATGGGGTTTTGTCCTGGATTCTGGAACGATTGGGGAACGTTCCTTTTGGGGGGTTGGTGTGTGAAAAATAGCCTTGTGGAATGATGCCTATTCAGATGCCAGTACTCGCCTGACACCCAGTACTACATCTTGGTTATATTATATAAATATATAGGAAACTCAGGACAATTTTCAAGATCGGAGTATGTCGGACGATAATGTAAATAAGAAAATTAAACCCTTTTCGGCTTTCCTCTGGCTCTCTTCACTGAACCCTTGCAAACATTCGGTCAAGTTCTCCTTTCGTAAATGTGATCACAGTGGGCCTGCCGTGAGGACAGGAGTAGGGATTTTCAGCCTTTTTAAGCTGCTCTATGAGCTCCTCCATCTGTCTTGGACTGCAGGCTGCTCCTCCTTTGATTGCAGCCCTGCATGCAAGAGTTTTGCATATCCTTTCCGAGATTCCTGTATCCTTTTTAACTTTCCCTGAAGCCAGAAGGTCAGAAACTACATCATGAATAATATCCGGATCTTCAAGCCGTCCGAAAACCTCAGGCACAAAGGTGACCACATATGTATTATCGCCGAACTCAGAGATCCCGAAGCCGAAATTTTCCAGGTATGGAACATATTCTTCCATAAGCACTTTCTCTTTAGGCGTAAGGTCTATGGTTACAGGTGTGATCAGCTCCTGCACCCTTGTCTTTCTCATTCTGAGGACCTGCTCGTAAAGAATTCGTTCGTGAGCAGCATGCTGGTCAATAAGTACGAGATCTTCACCCTTTTCGGCAATGATATATAGCCTGGAGACCTGCCCAATAACCCGCAGGTCTTCAAGAGAGTCCGTATTCGGTTTTTGTTTCAGCTTCTGGCGCTCCTCGACACTCATTCTTTCTTTTACTCTTTCTTCTGAAACGGCTTTTGCAGCTTCGTTTTCTTGAGCTCCGGATTCTACCTTTTCACTCTCTTTTTTTACCTTTATTTCCTGTTCGTTACTACTACCCGGCTTTTTATCGCCCGAAATTTCCTGCGTTCCTTCCCCTTTGGTAAAGTCCATAAGCCGTTCGGATTTTTTTAGCTTCCTCTCTGTATCTTTTACGGGATAGGTGTAGGTCTCAGCCTTTTCTCGCTGGATCCTGTCATTCTCAGGAAAGCCGATTTTCTCAGGTGTTCCTGTTGCTTTTCCGACCGTACTCTCTCCAAAAGTTTCTGCGGCTTCCGAGACCTGCAATCTGCCTGAAGAAGCTGAAACTTCGAAAGTTTTTTGTATTCTGTTCCTTTTTTCCCGGATTTCAGGAGCGAGAGTATTTTCAGAGAGTACCTTCTCGATCGCAAGTATGACTGCGTCCCCAAGCTCTTTTTCCCGGCTGAAGCGTACCTCGGCTTTACGGGGATGCACATTCACGTCTACTTCCCCGGAATCAACGAAAAGAAAAAGCACTGCCACAGGATAGCGCTCTTTTGGAATTCTGGTGTAATATCCCTCACGGATAGCTTTATTGATACCTCTTGAAACTACCGGACGGGTGTTTACGAAGAGGAAAAGCTGGTCACTTTCTCTTCGAGTGGTTTCGGGCTTTGAGATGTATCCCCGGATCTCAAAGTCTTCTGTCCCGTATTCCAGAGGAAGCATGGAACGAGCCGTGTCCGGACCAAGAAGATTTACAATACTTTTGAAAGGGTCCTTTGAGCCCGCATTTCTCAGGATTGGCTTTCCCTCATTCAGCAGGGTAAAAGAAATTTCCGGGTTTGCCAGGGCAAGCTGCATTACCGAATCGGTAATATGTGCAAGCTCAGTACGGTCGCTTTTAAGATACTTCTGTCTTGCAGGGGTATTGTAAAACAGGTCTTTTACAAGTACGGACGTACCCGGTGCCGTACCTGCATCCGAAGTTTCCAGTATCTTCCCGCCATGGATAATTATTCTGGTACCAGTAAGTTCGTCCTGGGGACGGGTAAGAATTTCCACCTTTGCAACGGCTGTAATAGACGAAAGAGCTTCTCCCCTGAAACCCATCGTAGAAATAGTATCGAGATCTTCAATCCGGGTGAGCTTGCTCGTTGCATGCTTTTTATATGCAAGCAGAGCATCCTCCCGGCTCATCCCGCAGCCATTATCCCGGACAAGGATTGAGCGTTTTCCGCCTTTTTCGATTTCGATGCGGATATCCGTAGCTCCCGCATCGATTGAATTGTCCATTAACTCCTTTACCACGGATGCGGGACGCTCAATTACCTCTCCTGCTGCGATTTTGTTTATCGTATCCTTATCAAGGATTCGGATTTTATTTCCCTGAGCTTTTTCCTTCCCTTCAATATGTTCTTTTATCATTTCTTTACTCCGTCCAGACCGGAAATTATTTCATCGGACATCCTTTAATAGCTCTCAGTCGAGCAAATTCTTCAGCTCATGAAGCTTATTCAGGGCTTCTATTGGCGTCATTTCTTCCACATTCAGTTTTCTCAGGGCAGCTTCTACACGATCCGGTTTCCCTGCCTCTACCGGATTTCCACCACTGTTTCCGGGATCAAAAAGCATCATCTGAGTATAACGTGCTGAAACTTTTCCTTTTCTCCTTTTCCCGTTCTCGCTATCTTCAGCTTCCTCAAACACGTTTTCTTTTTCGAGTTCCTTGAGAATCTCATTTGCCCTTTCGATGACCTTTTCCGGGACACCTGCAAGCCTTGCAACATGAATCCCGTAACTTCTGTCTGTTGCGCCTGGCACGATTTTTCGAAGGAAGACGAGTTCATGACCCTCTTCTTTTACTGCGATGTGATAGTTTTTGACCCTTTTTAATTTCTCCTCAAGGGCAGTAAGCTGGTGGTAGTGAGTTGCAAACAGCGCCCTTACTCCTACCTTTCCCCTGTTATGCAGGAATTCCACGACGGCTTTTGCGATGCTGTACCCGTCGTAGGTACTTGTTCCCCTGCCTATCTCATCAAGCAGCACAAGGCTTCTTGGACTTGCATTATTCAGGATGTTTGCAAGCTCCACCATTTCTACCATAAAGGTGCTCTGCCCGCTTGCAAGGTCGTCGAAAGCCCCAATTCTTGTAAAGACCTGGTCAATAATCCCTATTGAGGCATGGGATGCAGGGACAAAAGAACCTGCCTGAGCCATAATAGCTATTAGCGCAGTCTGTCGCATATAAGTGGACTTTCCTGCCATGTTCGGACCTGTCACCAGCAAAAACTGGTGTTCTTTACAGTCTATTTCGGTATCATTCGGTACAAAACCGCCAGATACGGTGTTTTCAACTACAGGATGCCTTCCGTCCCGTATAAGGATCTTGCAGTCGTCCGTAAGCTCCGGCCTGATGTAATTGTTTGTTTCCGCAGTCTCAGCAAGGGTTGCAAGGACATCAAGTTCACCTGTTCTTTCGGCAGTTTCCTGAAGTTCTCTTGAATGGGCTGAAAGCGTCTTTACGATTTCCGTAAAAATCTCATGTTCGAGCGCTATAGCCTTTTCATTGGCTGTCAGGATGAGGCTCTCTTTTTCCTTTAGTTCGGGGGTAAAAAAACGCTCGGCATTTGCCATAGTCTGCTTTCTGATATAATCTTCAGGCACCTGGCTGCTGTTGGCATTGGTTACCTCTATATAGTACCCGAAAACCTTATTGTATCCAACTTTCAGGGATTTTATTCCGCTTCGTTCCCTTTCTTTCTGCTGAAAAGTTGCAATCCACTGCTTGCTGCTACTGGCAATGTCCCGCAGTTCGTCAAGCTCTGCACTGTACCCCGGCTTTATCATGCCCCCTTCCCGGACTGATACGGGCGGCTCGTCGGCTATTGCCCGATCTATCATTTCAGCCAGGTTTTCGAGTTCGGTAAATGATGCGAGCCCGACTGCAGTCTCCTTTAAAAGTTCGGATTCAACTGACCCCATAAGGGAGTCCCGGACAGGAGGCAAGGCATCAAGGGACTTTTTCAGGGCTACGAGGTCCCTTGCATTTGAATTTCCATACACTACCCTGCCTACAAGGCGTTCTATATCTCTTACCTCAGAAAGCCAGTCCCGCAGATCATAACGGAGCAAAGGATTTGCTGCCAGCTCTTCTACAGCATCAAGCCGCAGGTTGATTTTCTCTACGGAAAGCAGAGGTTTCAGAAGCCGCTTTTTCAGGATACGGCTTCCCATAGGCGTTTTTGTACAGTTCAGAATTCGGAAAAGGGAATTTTCATCTCCTTCATCCCGCACGTTTTTTACAATTTCAAGATTCCGCAGGGTTACGGAATCAAGGATCATGAATTCGGAATTTGAATAGGTCCTCAGGGTATTGATATGGGTAAGCTCCCTCATTTGCGTGGTTTGAGCATATTCAAGAGCAGCACAGGCTGAGTAGACGGCAAAGTCCAGTTTTTCACAGCCCATGCCTTCAAGAGTTTCAACCCTGAAATGGGTTTTCAACCTTTCTCCGGCTTCTCTGGAGCCTGAGATCTCAGGGGCAAATTCCTGCACAATAGTCTGGGCTCTCAGCCGATCTGCAAGATCGGGATTTCCATACAGGGAAGGAGGCAGGATGCATTCGGAAGGTCGCATACGGGCAAGCTCACTTAGAAGTTTTTCAAAATTCTCCGAATCTCGGAACTGCGTTGTAAGAAATTCCCCTGTAGAAATATCCAGAAAGGAGACCCCAATTTCCATTTCTTTTTCCGAGTTCTTGCCGGACTTTCCGACTTCCCGCCCTGCAACTGCCATCAGGTAATTGTTTGAGGCATCCGAGAACATTGAAGAATCAATTGCCGTGCCGGGCGTGACTACTCTGACAACCCCCCGCTTTACAACTCCTTTTGCCTGCTTCGGGTCTTCAAGCTGTTCGCAGATTGCTACTTTATACCCTTTATTGATTAGCCTCGGCAAATAGGTGTCAATTGCGTGGTAGGGAATTCCTGCAAGCGGCATTCTCTCTCCTGATCTATCCTTTCCCCGCGCTGTAAGCGTGATTTCGAGTTCTTTTGCAATAGTTCTGGCATCTTCCCCGAAAGATTCGTAGAAGTCACCCATGCGGAAGAAAATCAGGGTGTCTGGATATGCCTGCTTGGCTTCGTAGTACTGGCGCATTGCAGGGGTCATCATTTCAGTCATTTTTTACTCACATAAACCTTGGATCTTTCTGTGTAAAGTTGGGAGTTTTATCGGAATTCCGGATGATTTCAGGATTCCCTGGACAAAAGCCAGCATCCTCAAACTGACCAGTATACCTGATTAGTGGCTGGTAGTACTATATCTTTATTAAAATCATCCTTCTTATATATATTTAACAATTCCATATTGCAAGCTGTCTCGAAGGGGGAATTACTCTGGATCGGGAAGAACTCATCGAAGTATGTCCCGTTTGCGGAAACGCAGATTTGTATTATGAAGTTGGCGGGTATGCGGGTGCAGTTTACCACTGTAAGGAATGCGGGTATATAGGAGCTTTCATTATTGAGGCTAATGAGGAAATGATCGAGAAGATCCGGGAGAAGTATAGGCGTGAGAAAATAAATAAAAGTGAGAGTGAATGGAAGTGAGAGTGAATGGAAGTAAGAGTGAATGGAAGTAAGAGTGAATGGAAGTAAGAGTGAATGGAAGTAGGAGCGGAGAGATAAATAGAACTAATAATATATTTTTATATAAGTGTTGATCCATTAAATAATCTGGAGAAACTGGCTGGCAGAGACATTAAAGGAACCAATAAAGTTAGAAAAAGAAATTATGCATACCAGGGTCAATAATAGAATTAAAAATGTGTCAAATCATGTCACAAACAGATGTTAAATACTATATAGCCGCATTGACAACCGTCAGCATAGACATTGCTTTTTTACTTGCTCTTATGAGCCCTCAAATCATACATTGCAAATAAAAATGCCAGAATTGAGATAATAAGAATTGAATCTTCAGAAAAATCTATAAAACCTGTTTAATAAATTGGGGATACCAGAAGCCATAAACAATAAACTAAGACTTCATAAAGAACCATAGCCAAAGTAAAATAGCTCAGAGACTGAAGTGTTGAAACCTTCTCACCCATGAATTTTGCCAGAATTCAGGAAAATGCGATTAATAACATGCAATTAATAGCAGTACAATGAAGATTAAAAATAAAATTGGGAATTAAAAGCCGATTGAGCCAGAAATAATGTATATTAATGAATAAAAATATATCAAAGTTAATATCAAAATAAAAATTTGGTGGGGCCGCTGAGATTTGGACTCAGGTCGCAAGACCCCCAGCCTTGCAGGATGGACCAGGCTACCCTACGGCCCCGCAGAGTAGATTGTGTTTCTTCAATGGCAAGTCTCTTTCTTTGTTTGCCATCGTCAACTATTGTAATCAAATATGTAGTATAAATGAGTATCGGTAGAAGAATGTCTGGATATTCTTTTCCTAATTTCTTGAATTTCAATCCGGTATTAATAATTGCCATTTTTATCTGGCTATTCAGCAGGATCTTCTCTGTTAAGGTTTTTGTAAATCAACCTCGGAAGGCTTGTTAAGTATGCTTTTTGCTCTCAGGACTCGCTGGATGATGGTAATGTGGGAAAATACGGCTATAAGTACGAGAGCCCAGCCAAGAAAGCCTGAAAGTCCGCCAAGGGCAAGGATGATCATTCTTTCCGTGCGTTCGGCGACTCCGACCGAAAGCTTACGGCAGCCTGCTGATTCTGCGCGGGCACGGGTATAACTTACCAGGAAGGAACCTATAAGGGCATAACCTGCCCAGAGCCAGCTTTCAATTTGCAGGATTGGAGGGAGGGTAAGTCTGCCATTGACAACACCAGCTATTATCCCCAGGAACATCAGGCCGTCGGAGTAGCGGTCACAAACCGAATCAAGCACGCCTCCAAAAGGTGTAATCCGATCTTTTGCCCTTGCGACTCCACCGTCAAGAATATCAAAAACCCCGCTGAAAAGAATCAGGAGTCCCCCCGCAAAAGGTTTACCCAGCGCGAACGCTGCCCCCGCAGCCACGCTTACGGCAAAACCCAGTAGAGTGAGGGTATTGGGGGATAAGGGAATCAGGCGGGCAATGGGAATTATCAGCTTTCTTGCGTTGTTTTTGAGTTCGTCGAAGATTTTTAATCCCTTCCTTTTGCTGGATACTTATATAGTCACTTATAGCTACCTGTATAGCTACATGTATAATGATAATATGGTTGAACGTTAGTTATCTTTTTTGGGAAAAAATCCTGACAGGATCTTTTAATCTTCTGCTGAAGGCTTCCCACAGTCCCGGGAATATTCTTCGGACAGAATGCAGGCGCGGCAGTAAAAGAATCCCACCGGGAGCATTTTAATAATTCTTCAGTGATCTCTGGTAATTTTCAAGTGATTCCTTATCAGAAAAAACCTCTACAATTTCATAATCAGAAGGAACCTTTAAAATTTCATATATAGAAGGAACTTTTAGTAATCTCCTGTCAAAAAGGAAGTTTAATGACCATATTAAAGATACCTGTTAAATACTGGATAAGTCATGAGTTTAAAATGATCTGGAGTTGAAAAATGGAAGTAGTAGAAAAGCACAGGTCAAATTGCACAGAATGCGGACAATGCCTTGAGGTCTGTTCTCGCTACAATGACCTCGGTTTGCTTGATCGGCTTTACGGATATCTTGAGGGTAGAGCAGAAATTGATTCCGACTCCCTCCTGCGCTGCCTGACCTGTGGGCTCTGTAAGGATGCCTGCCCGGAGCGGCTGGGAATTAAAATGCTTATATCTCCTGCCAGGCAGAAGTGGGTATCTGAAAACGGGCTTACCGACAGGCAGACAATGGTAGACCCTGAAGCTGAAAATAATCTTTTCAGGAAGATAGCCGAACTGGATGAAACGCCTGAATATAAAGAAGGCTCAGGTTCTGTAGTATATTTCCCTGGCTGCGCAGGAACATACATCAACAAGATTATGGCAAAGGCTGCAATTGAACTGCTGGAGAAAGCCGCGGTCGATTACACTGTCCTGAGTGGGGTTGAATATTGCTGCGGAGCCGTCTCTGCTGGAGCCGGAGACCCTGGGCCCATACACCGAAACGGACCCCGGAACATCGAAGAAATCCGGAAAAGAAAGGCGAAAATACTTATTACGGCTTGCCCGGGATGTTTTAAGGCATTTAAAGATATCTATCCGAGAATATTTGGAGAACTCCATTTTCAAGTGCTGCACGTTTCGCAGTATCTTGAGCTTCTGATAAGGGAAGGCAAACTTACTCCTGAAACCACTCTCAAACATAGAGTATTTTATCATGATCCCTGTCATCTGACCAGAGGGATGGGGGTATACCGAGAAGCAAGAAGTGTACTTGAGCATATCCAGGGCACCGAACTTGCCAATGAAACCCCGGAAAATTCAGCATGCTGCGGCTTTGGAGGCGGGGTAAGGGTCAACTACCCATCCGAATCCCTTGCTGTGGCTTCTGACCGTTACAGGGCTGCCGAAAAGTTGGGCTGTGATACAATAATCACAAACTGCGGGGGATGCATGCAGAACCTTATTGAAGCCGGGAAGGATGAAAAGATAATGGTTTTCGACCTTACCGAATACCTTTCCCTTGCATGCGGAATAGAAATCAAGAGGGAAGATTCCAGAATGGTGGAGTTCGTCAACAAAGCTTACAGCCTTTGTATTTCATCGTACGGAAGACCCGAAGACCTGTAACCTTACCCCGATACCACCAATTTATGGTTTTTACCTTTTTAATTCTTATTTTACTCCCATTTCTTATTCCTTATTCTTGATTCGCTAAAAGCTCCTGAGAAGAATCCTGACCCTGAAAAAAACACTGATATATAAATTCTTCTTTTTATTGGAGCTTGTTATTTAGAATAATAAGAGTAATCGCAAAAAGAGGATAAGATTTCTCCAGAAAGTAAGGCTTCGGATACATCTCGAGAAGATATATAAATTAGGAGAAGTAAAAAAGAGAGTAAAATCAGTAGCTATTGCCATATAAGACTTCAAAAAAATATAGGCACGCCCCAAATTTATTTTAGGTCCGGATTTATCCAATCTCGATCAAATTTATATTCGATCTATGTTATTCCTGTAAACGTTATTCGCATTAAGGAATTTGAGGAATTTTATAAAAGTCCATTTTTGATATCTAGTATTTATATTTTTTGATAAATTCATTTTGATTTCTTCCTCAATATACTTACAGAACCCCTTATATCGAAAAGTATATATAGAACCCCTATTTTTGTTTCAGATTTTTTGAAAAAATATATATACGAGAAACGTTAACCTGTTTATTGGAGACATCTGAAAGATGAGTAATCAGACGGGATTAAATGGCACAAAAACACTCCCTCTGCTAAAATACTCATGAACCCCAGTCAGCGTAATCATGAATTCTTCATGGTTTCATTGTCTCGCTTGTGGTGATCATGGTTTCCCACACATGATCGTGAGTTTCTTCTGTGTAACCTCATGGCTCGTTCAGATGCATGAGCTTACGGCCTGAATATCATGAATAATCATGAGGATCAGGAAAGAGGCGTCTCTACAATTCAAAAATTAAAACGGAGGATGTTAACATTAGCAAAGAAGAATTGTTTCAGGAGCTTGCAGGTGCTGTAGTTTCCTGCAAGAAGGATGCAGTACTCGCTGCTGTTGAGAAAGCTAAAGGAGAACTGGAACCTTCCGAAATAATTGAAAAAGGGCTTGCTGCAGGTATGAACGAAGTAGGGGTCCTTTTTGAGAGAGGGAAATTATTCCTGCCCCATGTGATGATGGCAGCCGATGCAATGACTGCAGGCGTTACAGCCCTTAAGGATCTCATGCCTGAGGGATCCAGCTCAAAAGCAGGCGTCATTGTAAATGGTACGGTAGAAGGCGACGTTCACGATATAGGCAAATCTATTGTGTCCACCATGCTCCAGTCTGCAGGGTTTGAGGTTTATGACATCGGGCGTGATGTTCCGGTCAGGAACTTTATCGAGAAGGCAAAGGAAGTCAATGCTGACATGATAGGACTCTCAGCTCTTATGACCACAACTCTTCAGGGCCAGAGGGACGTTATCGAACTCCTCAAAGAAGAAGGTCTGAGAGACAGAGTAAAAGTTATGGTCGGTGGTGCACCCGCAACCCAGGCATGGGCTGAGAAGATCGGTGCAGACTGTTATGCCGAAAATGCAAGTGAAGCTGTCGCAAAGGCAAAAGAGCTGCTGGCTTAAATCATTCTTATTCGGAGGCTACAAAAATGGCAAAAAATAATGCAGTTGCAGGATTTAATGCACTTAATGGTGTAGAGTTAAACCTTTTTACCACTGACGAACTCAAGGCAATTCACTATGCAACCATGGAAGTTCTGATGAACCCTGGTGTCCAGGTTTCTGACCCCGAAGCAAGGCAGATCTTCAAAGAAAATGGCTGCGAAGTTGATGAAAAGACTAACGTTGTAAAGATCCCTGAATATTTAGTAAGGAAAGCTCTTCAGCTCGCACCCTCCAGATTCGTCCTCTGGGGCCGTGACAAGAAAAACAACACTGTCCAGGAATGCGGCGGCAAAGTGCACTGGACCTGTTTCGGTACCGGCGTGAAAGTCTGCAGATATCAGGACGGTAAATACGTAACTGTCGACTCCGTTGAACAGGACATTGCAGACATCGCAAAACTCTGTGACTGGGCAGAAAACATTGACTACTTCGCCCTCCCGGTTTCTGCAAGAGACGTTGCAGGCCAGGGTGCACAGGATGTCCACGAGACTCTCACACCGCTTGCAAACACCTCAAAACACTACCACCACATCGACCCTGTAGGCGAAAACGTCGAGTACTACCGTGACATCGTAAAGGCTTACTACGGCGGCGACGAAGAAGAAGCAAGGAAAAAACCCATTTTCTCAATGTTGCTCTGCCCGACCAGCCCGCTCGAACTCAGTGTAAACGCCTGTCAGGTTATCATAAAGGGTGCTCGCTTCGGAATGCCGGTTAACGTTCTGAGTATGGCAATGTCCGGCGGCTCGTCACCTGTTTACCTTGCGGGAACCCTTGTTACCCACAATGCCGAAGTCCTTTCCGGAATTGTGCTTGCCCAGCTGACAGTTCCAGGAAGCAAGGTGTGGTATGGAAGTTCCACAACTACCTTCGACCTGAAGAAAGGTACTGCCCCTGTCGGATCTCCCGAACTCGGCCTGATAAGCGGCGCTGTCGCGAAACTTGCCCAGTTCTATGGCCTACCCTCCTATGTGGCAGGCACCTAGTCTGATGCCAAGATCCCTGACAACCAGGCAGGACACGAAAAAACCATGACTACTCTCCTTCCAGCCCTTGCAGGAGCAAACACCCTGTACGGAGCCGGTATGCTTGAGCTCGGTATGACCTTCTCTATGGAACAGCTCGTTATTGACAACGACATTATCAAGATGACCAAAAAAGCTCTCCAGGGAATTCCTGTTTCAGAAGAAACCCTTTCCGTTGAATCTATCCAGAAAGTAGGCATTGGGAACAATTTCCTCGCCCTGAAGCAGACCAGGCAGCTTATAAACTACCCGTCCGACCCCATGCTCATTGACAGACGCATGTTCGGAGACTGGGCCGCAGCAGGCTCAAAAGACCTTGCAGCAGCTGCACATGAAAAAGTTGTGGACGTTCTTAAGAACCACCAGGTAAAACCCATCGACGCAGACATCCTTAAGGATATGCAGGCTGTCGTGGACAGGGCTGACAAAGCCTTTAGAGGCATGTAAACAGGATATCAGGAGATCTAAAAATGGCAAGCAAAGAAGAAATCATTGCAAAAGCAAAAGAAGCAATTACCGAGTTCGATGAAGAAATGGCTGCAGAAGTCGCAGAGGAAGCCCTTGCTGCAGGAATTGACCCTGTAGAGCTTATTGAAAATGGATATACTGCAGGCATGCAGGAGGTAGGAGAACAGTTTGAACAGGGAGCCCTTTTCCTGCCCCACGTAATTGCAGCCGCAGAGGCTATGAGTGCAGGTATAGAAGTTATCACGCCGGAAATGGAGAAGCGCAAGTCCCAGACAAAGAGCCTCGGAACTGTTGTTGTCGGGACCATTGAAGGCGATATCCACTCCATCGGCAAGGACATTGTTGCTTCCATGCTCAACATTGCAGGTTTCAAAGTTGTGGACCTCGGAAGAGATGTCCCAATTAAGAACTATGTTGATGCTGTAAAGGAATTCAATCCACAGGTTGTCGCATCCTCCGCACTTATGACAACCACAATGGTAAACCAGATCCAGATCGAAGAACAGCTGAAAGAGGCAGGTATCCGCGACCAGGTAAAGACTATGGTCGGGGGTGCTCCTGTTACTCAGGACTGGGCAGACAAGATCGGTGCTGATATCTACGGTGAAAGCGCCAACGATGCCGTCAGCAAAATAAAAGCAGCCCTGAAAGTCTGATAAAGCAGCCTTCGCAAATGGTTAAAACTGTAGAAAATGTGTTCTTCGGAACGCATTTTCTGCCACTGTTTATTTGTGCAGTTTTTGCTAACCCTTAATGTGGACATAAGCAAGAAATCTCTTGCAGAGATTCGCAGGCTGCACCTGAAGTCTGTGGAATAGGGATCTGGGAGACCCCCTGCCCTGAGGGAGTTCCACAGTATTCTGAAAAATGGAGGGAACTTTTGTGGATTTGAAGACTTTAAAAAAACAGGAAAGTAAAAGAAAAATCAGTAAAGGGTATATGTGGGCCCTTTTCTGTGCTATTTTCTGGGGTATCTGGTATCTGCCAGGCACTGTTGTCTGGGTACTCAACCCATTCGATGAAATGTATGCTACCATTGCCGAAGTAAGCGGAGATGGTATGTCCCTTGTTGTTACTGCTGTTCTGATCACTGCCTTCAATGCGCTCACTGTTATGCTTGCGCTTATGCTGTGGAATGGAGTGCTTGGAAAGTACGGAGAACTGGGTAGGACCCTTAAGGAATTCCATCCCTGCTCCAAATGGTTCTTCTTAGCCTCTATCTTCGGCGGCCCGATGGCAATTCTCGGTTCCTTTATTGCTATGGGCTTTATAGGAGGAGCATTTGCAGCCGTTGCCGGCCTTCTTTATCCTGTAATAGGTTCGATTCTTGCCTATTACTGGTATGGAGAAAAGATCTCAAAGAGAGCAGTAATCGGTATTGGAATCATCGTTCTTGGAGGCATTTCTATTTATGGTGGTGGACTTCTGACAGAACTTTCTTCAGGTAATGTCCCCTGGATAGGATACCTCGGAGGTTTGATGGCTGCTGCCGGCTGGGGCATTGAAGGTGCAATTGCAGGAAAAGGACTTGACATTGCAGAGCCGGACGCGGGGCTCACCCTTCGCTTCCTTGGAGAAAACATAATCTGGTGGATTATTATAGTGCCGATCCTGGCAATCCTTGGCTTCCCGATGTATTCATTTGCATTCCAGGTCTTCGAGCCTTTAACGATGTTGATCCTGGTTTTTGCAGGTCTTACATTTGGTTTCTGTTATGTCACCTGGTACAAATCTTTCCCGCTTATAGGAGTTGGAAGAGGTCAGGGCATTGGAAACCTGTACGGGTTCTGCGCGGTCATATTCATATTCCTATTCTTCGGAGATATACCGGATTGGACTATTATTGTAGGTGGCTTGCTCTGTATCACAGGGAGTTTCATTATGTTTACTGAAGACTCAAGTGCACTTGAGACTCTAAGAGGTGAATGAAATGAGCGAAAAACGCCCTATTAAGTTCAGGATCCTGGAATTTTTCCTGGATGGGAAAGCTTACTGGAACTACGAGATCGTTTCGAAGATCCAGGAAGAATACGGTATGAAGAGCAGCTACGGCAGGGATAGCATCAATTTCGATATTATCGAACTGGCATCCGGAGGGATGTTAAAAGACCTGGAGCAGAAAGTTGATGAGAGCGGAATCTACAAAAAAGGTTTCCTTCTGCACAGGTACAAGATAACTGACTTCGGGATAACCCGGGCATCCGATGCCTGCCTTAGAGGCCTATAATCTTAAAGAGGGAAAAATATGACACAAACAGCAATGGCTATGGAAGCCTACAACGCTTACTGGGCGAATTCTTTCTTACCGGCAGCCCATATTATGTGGATGGTTTTGATCCTGATGCTGGCGATAGTAGCCCTCTGGCAGGCCAGAACCTTTGTATCCAAGTTTTGAACCCCGGATTACAGCTTATAAATCAGACTATCAAAGATAACGAAAAAGGTGAGATAAAAATGGCAACTGAATATGCTTTGCGTATGGGAGACGGCAAACGCGTCTTCCTCACAAAAGAGAAAATCATGGAAGAGAT
>NZ_SCHL01000050.1 GCF_004099695.1 Methanosarcina sp. MSH10X1
AATTTTTACTTATTTTGTTTTGGGGAAATTCTAATGGCCGGGAAATTTGACGAATTTTCTATTTTCTTTGAGGATACCTGTGCCTATATTCCGTATGCCGTTATCGGGATTTTCATCCTGCTTATTGCGACCTTCACCTCTGTTTACCTTTTAAAAATAGACAGCGAAGTCGCAGAAACCATTTACACGACCGAGAACATTGATCCGGAAAAGAGTGCCATTAACCTTGCCTCTTTTGACCTTGCTCGCTGCCTGAACTATGCAGGAATGGAAGCCCTTGAATGGCAGGGCGAACACCCTGTAATCCTTCCTGAAGGCAGTACGGTTGACAGGTCCTCTGAAGACGGTTTTCTGGTCATCCCTAAAAACCAGAATCTTGAAAAAGGAGACACCCTTCAGGTCAGCATAAACCTGCCTTCGGACATCTGGGGCAAAATCGAAGCTCTCTGGAAAAATCGCGACATTAAACTGATTGTCAACGACTCATCAGGCTATGAAATAAAAAGTATAAACTACGGCCAGGCAACCGGTTTTTTCCGGAAAGTCTC
>NZ_SCHL01000051.1 GCF_004099695.1 Methanosarcina sp. MSH10X1
GTGTATGTCCTGCTGCCGCTGCAGCCGACTGTAACTCCGATTTTGCCTTCTTTGTAGACCCTTACAACCCCATCCGAGCACAGACTCTGTTTTCCTGCGAAACTGGATTCAATCCTGCCGCCTGTTTTATACATCATAGCCTGAGTAAGCAGCATAACCTGCCTGGGGGTGCAGATGACCACAATAACATCCGGTGTAAACGAAGCTTTTTCAAGAGGAGAATACAGGATAGCTTCCGTTGAGTTTGCGGGAAGCTTGGAAACCATTTCAAGGGTACGCCTTGCAGCGCCCTGGGTGCTGAATTGTTTTAGCCCTTTAAAATAGAATTCTCCGCTTGCGACTTTCGGGGGCATTTCCCCAAGGCCCATTGCACCGGCTCCGCCTTTGCACATCTGGTCTTCGACCAGGGTATAGAACTCCTCGCCGGTTCTTCTTACCCTGTCAACCAGCTGGCAGTGTCTCATAGCCTCATCTACCCTGTTAATCCCTTCCGGAATTTCTCCTCCTTTAGGAATCAG
>NZ_SCHL01000052.1 GCF_004099695.1 Methanosarcina sp. MSH10X1
TAAAAATCGAACCCCATTTTTCCTATGCAGGTAATGATACCCTGACAGTTGAAAACCGGAGCGAGGGCTACCTGAACCGTGAAGACCATGTTTTTGACTGGCGAATAAGGTACGATATCTCTTACAAAGTAATAACAAATTGGAAGATCGACTACAGTTACGATTACACTTACAAATGGAAAACCAGAGAGCAGCTGCCTGACGGAAACTATACCACGGTCACGCATTATGATACGTCAGGTGGTTCAGACTCTCAAACTGTAAGCAAAGTCAATACCGAATCACTTTCCCATACAGAAACCGAAGCTGAAAAACTGACCGTAATCTACCACAAGCGACCTCCGGCAGGCGGTTACGTAGGATTGTCAACCTATTCTGACCCCATTGAAAGAGAATACAGGGA
>NZ_SCHL01000005.1 GCF_004099695.1 Methanosarcina sp. MSH10X1
TACCAGTTCATTTGACAGTGTAACCTCAGGTCCTATGACTCTTTTTAACAATCCGGCAGTGGAAAGGGCTGCTTCAGCTCTAGGGGAGGATATGGGAATAATTTCCACGATGACTGTTACAGGTCAGCCGGAAAGCAAATACAACTGGATAGAAAACCTGACACTGATCGTTGACCAGAAACCGAACTACCTTTATCATGATCCTGATTTTGACCTCAGGAAAGAGTACGAATTAAAAGATCCAAAAGGAAAAACGATTTATCCTTTGGGCGTCAGAAATACCTGTATTTTCACAACAGGTATCTCCGATGAAATTGCAGACGGTATTTCCTCAAGTAATGAATATGTAAAAACCGAAACCTCTCAGCAAATCAGCCAGAGTGTTTCTAATCTGAATGCAGAGGTCCTCTTGCTTGAACAGAATCTCAGCGAGCAGAATATCCCCCTGGATACAACTAGTCTGACTAATGAAGTTTCTAACTTGAAACACACTTATGCTCAGGAAATGAGAGTTCAAATAGTTGAAAATATAGTTGAAGAGATAGACTCGAATCCGGTTGTTTCGGACTGGATTAAAGTAGAAAGAGTCAGGGTGATTACATCAAGCTATCTGACCAGCCTTTCTGACGACCAGATAATCCAGAAATCTACTACTAAAGAACTCGCAATTGAACTCTCTGCTATTGTAAAGTCTGAAATTCGAGACTCAAATCCACCGGTTGGACACGATGAACTTGAAGTTACTCTGAACAGAGTAGACACCGACATCAGAATTGGGGTTGCAAACGGAATCTGTGAAGTTACAATAAATAAAGGTGAAGTTATTGATGCTAATTTTAAGCGAGTCGATAACGAACTTAAAAACTTAGCAAATGAAACAGCTGATAGGTATTCCAGTGAAGCAAAAGATAAGGTAACAAGAAGGCTGGATAGAACCATGGCAAGTATTCCGTGCGGACTGCCGGTGCTGCCGCCGCATTGGATTTTTACAATAAATGTATGGACTTATGAGGTTATTGGAATATATGAAACATTTACACTTATAGATAACGATAATGAAGTGATTCCAAAGCCTTATTTTGGGCATAAGGGGCAAAAATATGTGAGGAAAGAGGATCGAGTCCGACATCCATACAAGGTTGACGAAATAGGAAATCCCATATGGTTAGGAAAGAATACTCGTATTGTTTTTAACTTAAATGGTTATTGCAGTACAATTGTAGGTTCAGGTCCAAATGGTGTAGGAGACAAGACCGGCGGCAAGAACGAAAAGTCGTTTGCCTACGACAGTCTTGTGTTAGAAACGGGAGGACTAACATGAAGCTTTTTTTTAAAATATTACTTTTGACTTTGGGCTTAATTATATTTACAGAAGTAGGAACAGCATCGAATCCCTATGGAGATATTTATGAGTATGATCTTTATTTTAATGGAAAACTATTAGATGTCAATGAAGTTCCACATCTGACTTTAAAAATAGGAGAACCATTTAAAGTAAGGGTAGATTTCACGGTATATGAAAGATATTACGTATCTACAATGATATCCGAAATTGGGAAGGGTAATTTCGTTATAATAGATGGACCAACAAAAAGAACAAATGATTATTGTGGAAAAGTTATTGAAAAAAACTCAACAGAAATTTTTGAATGGACAGTAGCACCTACTAAAAACTGGGCAGGAGGAAGTTTACCTATAGATTTCGTTTACCAAATTGATGAACTCGGTGCAGGTGGTAAAACATTAGTAAACAGTGGGTTTACTATAGCATACCCTTCTATCTCTAACGAATATTACGAAGGCGAAACTCCTACTTCTGAGCAACATACGTCTGAAGATCAACCAACCCAAGAACAGTCAACCTCAGAAAACTCATCTTCTCCGACTGCATCTGCACCGGCTTTCAGTTTAGTAACTGCTATTCTGGCGCTTGCGCTTGCATTTTTCAGATTCTTCCATCAATAAATTGATGAAAATATCAGGTGTTTACTGTTATTGACAATAGAAGTAAAAAGTCCGACTCTTGCTGCTCTGATGCTGCCGACAAATACAGCGAAGCTTACGTAAACAGAGAGCAGTACCTCACTCCGTCAGGAAAAATGTACGCTTCAAGCGATTTTGCCCGGTACATTGCTAAAAACGAGGTTTATAACAGGCTAATAGAAGATATAGATCGGAAGAACCGTAAACTGGACTCGGATCTCAATGCTTACATTCTTAAAGCTCTGGAGAAGAAAGGCATTGACACCAGTTCATTTGACAGCGTGACCTCAGGTCCAATGACTCTTTTTAACAATCCGGCAGTGGAAAGGGCTGCTTCAGCTCTTGGTGGAGATATGGGTATAATCTCCACAATGATTGTTACCGGTCAGCCGGAAAGCAAATACAACTGGACAGAAAACCTGACAATCATTGTTGACCAGAAACCCAACTATCTTTACCATGATCCTGATTTCGACCTCAGGAAAGAGTACGAATTAAAAGATCCAAAAGGAAAAACGATTTATCCTCTTGGCGTTCGGAACACCTGTATTTTCACAACCGGAATTTCAGAGGAAATAGCAGACGGTATTTCTTCAAGCAATGAGTACGTAAAAACAGAAGCTTCCCAGCAAATCAGCCAGAGCATTTCCAACCTGAACATAGAAGTTTTCCTGCTTGAGCAGAATCTCAGTGAACAGAATATCTCAATGGATACAACTCAACTTGACACAGAAGTTTACAACTTGAAGCATACTTATGCTCCGGAGATGAGGGCTCAGATAATTGAAAATGTAGTCAAAGAAATAAACTCGAATCCGGTTGTCTCAGACTGGATTAAAAAAGACGAAGTTAGAGCGGTTACAGCAAGTTACCTGAATAGCCTCTCTGACGATCAGATAATCCAGAAGTCTACTACTAATGAACTCGCAGTTGAACTCTCTGCGATCATAAAACCTGAAATCCGGAGTTCAAATTCACCCATTGAATCAGATGAACTTGAAGCTACTCTGAACAGAGTGGACACCGACATCAGAATTGGGGTTGCAAACGGAATCTGTGCAGTTACAATAAATAAAGGTGAAATTATTGATGCTAATTTTAAGCGAGTCGATAGCGAACTTAAAAACCTAGCAAATGAAACAGTTGATGTGTATTCCAGTGAAGCAAAAGATAAGGTAACAAGAAGGCTGGACAGAACTATAGCAAGTATTCCGTGCGGACTGCCGGTGCTACCGCCGCATTGGATTTTTACAATAAATGTATGGACTTATGAGGTTATTGGAATATATGAGACATTTACACTTATCGATAACGATAATGAAGTGATTCCAAAGCCTTATTTTGGGCATAAGGGGCAAAAATACGTAAGGGAAAGTTTAGAAATTTATGATCCTATAAAAAGAGACGAGTTCGGCTATAATATAAAGTTAGGTGATAATAGGAAAATTAGATTTAAGTTTAACGGGTATGCAACTTCTATAGTTGGTCCCGGACTACGGGGAGTAGGAGATAAGATAGGAGAGTCTACTGAAGAATCAATTGCATTTGAAAGCCTCCTTACAGAATATGGTGTATAATATGAAAGTAAAATACCTGATCATAATATCATTACTAATAGCAACTATTAGCCTGGCAAATGCATCTAATCCTTATGGGAAACTTTACACATATGATGTGTATTACAATGATAATCTTCTTCCCGGCGTGGAAGTGGCAAAACCTCTCCTTAAGATTGGAGAACCATTTAATCTCAAAATAAATATGACTGTCTATCAAGAATACAAAGTATCTGGTCAACTCACAACACTAGGTGAAGGTTACTTTGAGGTCATAGAAGGGCCTTCAAAAATGGATAAATATTCGAGCACAATTTTGAAGGCAAATGAATCCCACGTTTTTGAGTGGACAGTCATACCAACAGATAAATGGGCCGGTGGATCAATTCCAATCAATTTTCACTATTCAATCGTAGAAAAAGGCAATCCTGAACCTGTAGTAAACAGCGAATTCACAGTCGCCTACTGCACTATTTCCAATGAATACTATGAAGGCGAAACTCCTGCTTCTGAGAATTCTGAATCCCAACCCACCCCAGAGCAGCCAACCTCAGAAAATTCTGCCCCAGTGGCATCTGCGCCAGCTTTCAGTTTGGTAACTGCTATTGTTGCGCTTGCGCTTGTATCCCTCAGATTCTTCCATCAGTAGAAACTCTGGGGGAATATTAAACTTGTTTCTAATTTTTGGATTGACTCAATTAATCTGAAGTTACACTGAATAAAGTTGAAGTGATATCGAGGCGGTTACAGAAAGTTACCTGAATAGCCTCTCTGACGATCAGATAATCCAGAAATCTACTAATGAACTCGCAGTTGAACTCTCTGCGATCATAAAATCTGAAATCCGAAATTCAAACCCACCTGTTGAATCTGACGAGCTTGAAGCTACTCTAAACAGAGTGGACACTGACATCAGAATTGGGGTTGCAAATGGAATCTGTATAGTTACAGTAAACGAAGGTACAGTTATTGATGCCGGCTTTGGGAGAGTTGATAAGGAATTGAAAAACCTGGCAAATGAAACCGTTGACAGATATTCCGGTGAAGCAGGAGATAAGGTAACAAAAAGGCTAGATAGGACGATGGCAGCTGTTCCGTGTGGATTGCCGTTGTTGCCTCCACACTGGATTTTCACAGTGAATCTATGGACATATGAAATTGTGGGAAAATATCAAACATTTACCGTTACTGATAATGATAATGAGGTGATTCCAAAGCCTTATTTTGGGCATAAGGGGCAGAGGTACGTGAGAAAAGATGACCTTGTAAAGCATCCATTTAAACAGAATGTTGATGGATCCCCAATAATAATTGGAGAGAATATTCCCCTAAAGTTTCGGTTTAACGGATATGCCTCGACAATTGTTGGAACAGGCCCGAAGGGTGTTGGAGATAAATTGGGCAGTCACACGGAAAAATCCATTGAGTATGATAATTTGATACTGGAAATGGGGTGAAAGTATGAGATATATCGGTTTGACTACTTTAGGAGTGATATTTATCTTCTTGGTAGGAATAGCTTCTGCTGGTAGTCCATATGGCTCTATAGATGTTTACTACAACGACAAGATACTTCCTGGAAAAGAAATAGCAAAACCTCTTTTAAAGATTGGAGAACCCTTCAAAGTTAGGATTGATTTTACAGTGCATCAAAAATGTTATGTTTCTGTCAAACTAAGTGAACTTGGAGACAAAGATTTTGTCATAGTAGATGGACCAACCTCAAGAATGGAAGAGTATTATGGGAAAATTATAGAAGAGAATTCAACGGAAGTTTTTGAATGGATAGTAAAACCAACTGAAAGTTGGGCAGGTGGAAGTGTACCTATAGATTTTGTATATCAAGTTGATGAGTTAGGTGCTGGTGGAAAAACACTAGTAAACGGAGGTTTTACTGTCGCCTACTGCACTATCTCCAACGAATACTACGAAGGCGAAACTCCTACTTCTGAGCAACCTGTGTCCGAAAGTCAATCCACCCAAGAGCAACAAGCCTCAGAAAACTCATCTACTCCAGCGGCATCTGCACCAGCTTCCAGTTTATTAACTGCTATTATGGCGCTTGCGCTTGTATTCTTCATATTCTCCCGCCAGTAGAAATACTCCTTTCAGGAATATTTCTAATATATCTTTCGAGAAATTCTAGCTTTATGAAGGCAAAGAAATTAACTTCTGACGTTGATTTTCCCGAAAGAAAAGGACTTATCGCTTACGGTCATATCCTCTCTATAAGCTCAAAAATACAAGCTCAAAACCTGTTAAACTGAATATTAGCTGTAGGGGATAAGCAATGGCAGAAACAAACGAGCAGAATAAACCCTTAATCTGGAAGGAACTCGTACTGGGGTTCGCTGTGGTTGAATCATGTCTGTATCACTCGATCCGTACAATACCTATCGTGACCGCGAGCAGTGGCGAAGAAGTACTTTTTACGGACAATCTCACCAGGCTTACGAAACTGGAAATTGACGAAACTGTAAAAGGCGTCCTTCCGGTCCCGTTCCCGACCTATGAGATAACCGGCTCCATGCCGGTTGAAGGCGAAGAATTCAGTGAGGTGCTGCTTTTAGGATACGAATATCCCGGCATGGAGGCCCCGGACTGGATGGAAATTCTTAAAAGAGAGGTCGAAAATCCTAGAAGGTGTGTATAAATTAGCCTGTAAAATCTCCATTTTTATTTTTATAAAAATGAATTCCAGGGAAAATCTGTACTTTTTCCCTCTTTTCTGTGCTTTGAATTTAGAACGTATCAAAAGAATGACTTTTCGGATATAATGGAATTTTTTATTTTCTCTATTTTTTGTTCAGGTGATATTGTTGTTCAAAACCTTGAAATTTTTCTTACTAACATTTTTATATCAGTTTTGCATAAATATATACTAACAAATTTTTGTTACTTTGGGGGGATTTTGACGGAAAAAAGAAGAACAATTGATAAAAATACTAGAGACGCCGTTTGGATCAAATATATGGGTAACAAAGTTGAAGGGAAATGTTATTGTTGTAAGATAAGGACGATTCATGTAATGGATTTTCAAGTTGGACATAACAAAGCAGTAGCCAAGGGTGGTAATGATAACATCTCAAATCTAAGACCTATTTGTGGTCCTTGTAATAGAGGAATGGGCACGAAGTCAATTGAGAAATATCGTGAAAAATTTGGTGATCCACATGTAAGTAAAAAAGAGCCCAGAACAAGTGAGAAAAAAGTTACGAAAAAAAATTTATTAGAGAACCTTGCAACAGCGAAACTTGAGAAACTAGTAAGGATATTTGATCTCGAATCCAAATTGCCCGTATTTCCAAATAAGGAAGATTACATAAAGGTGTTATCAAGTTCTAGAAGAGTTACAGTTGACGGCATTAAAAACATCCTTGTAATATGATTATTGATATCTTTGCGATCTTTGTCTCTCGAAATCCTATAAGCGATAAATGTAATCAAAATTCGGTATCATGATAATGCATGGGTCGACAGAACCCTTTAACAAGTATAATCCAAGGAACTGCCTTAACCTTTACATTATCTTCCCTTTTACCAGTCTGACTATCCAGAGAAACACTAAAATTTTAATATAACTTTTTATGTAATTACGTAAATATTTTTGCTTTCTATAAACAAAATACCCTTCTGCCGCCTTTGTAGTGTATTTATCCTACAGCTCTAATTACTGGCTTTTAGTAATGATTTCTCTAGCTTATGAAATTATTTCCGTTTGATTGAAGCTTGATTGCTCCAGCCGCGCACCTGCCAGGACAGCGATAACCGAAAATGCTACTCCGGCTCCCCTGGACTGATATCACTGTCTTAACCCCTGACCATCGGAAACCTGTTTTTGAATCTTATGTCAGATTTATGTCGATTCGCCACTTTTCCAGCGCGAAAGTTGTTAACTTCCTTACTTGGCTGGAGTCTGTTTTCTGTCTAAATGAGTTAAGTACTAATATAGAAAGCCTTATAGGGTAAAAATTAGAGACTGATCGAAACATGGCCAGGGAAATAAGGATACTCCATACTGCTGACACGCATCTGGGATACAGGCAGTACCACAGTGAAGCTCGGAGACGGGATTTTTTTGCAGCTTTCGAGCTTGTCGTGAACGATGCGGTTGAGATGCAGGTCGATGCCGTAGTGCATGCGGGAGACCTTTTTGATTCGAGGAACCCGACCCTTGAAGACCTTCTTGAAACCATGAATATCCTGGCACGGCTCAGGGCGGCTGGCATACCTTTTTTCGGGATTGTCGGGAACCATGAGAGCAAGCAGAGTACCCAGTGGCTTGACCTTTTTGAAGAAATGGGACTTGCGGCAAGGCTTGGGAAAAAGCCGCTTATGGTGAGCAATGCAGCCATTTACGGGATCGACAGCGTCCCGAAATCAAAGATTCCAATATTCGATTATTCAGGGTTTGAGGAGCCGGACTCCACCCTTTCCACACTTTCTAACCCTTCTATCCCTGCGAAAAATTGCTGGAAATTGCTTGTAATGCATCAGATTGTGAATCCTTTCCCATATGCGGAGTGGGACTGTGATGAGGTACTTGAAAACCTTCCTTTCGGGGTTGATGCGATTCTTCTTGGCGACTACCATGAACATGCAATAACTAAAAACAAGACAGGGGAAACCTGGATCACTTATCCCGGCAGTACGGAGCGGAATGCCGTTTCCGAAAAGGACGCCCGTTCCTACAATCTCATCACGCTTTCCGAAAAAGGAGTTGAAATCAGCAGGCGCACGATTCCGACTAGAAATTTCCTTTCTATCCCGGTAGAGCTGAACGGGGAAGATAAGCCCTATGAACAGATCTTTTCCAGAGTAAGCGAATATCTTGAAGAAATTCCGGAGTCCGTGGTTCATCTGGAGATTTCCGGAGATTCGGGGATAGTCCTGTCCCAGAGCGAGCTTGAGGAATACCTGCTTAAGAAAGGGGCTCTGGTGTCAAATGTCAAGGACAGGAGGACAAAAGAATCCATCCCGGAGGAGGTTTTAAAGGTCGCCTTTTCCGATCCTGACCATGCCGTTGCAGACGAGATAGGGAGAATGAGCTTAAACGACGGCGGGCTGATTATTGATGAAATTGTGCGGAGCCCAAACATTTCCAGGTCAAGAGTGGATGAAGAGACCGAAGGAATGCTCTCAAAGCTTATTGAAGCTAAAGCTGCGGACTTCAGAAGCCCAGATTTCGGGATAGAGATTCCAGCAAGCCCTGCCGTTGAATTCTCAGGAGAAACCGGGCTTGCGGGGAAATTCAGACCTGCCGGAATAATCGCCGGAGAACTTGAAATTACTGAACTCTCAGGTGTTCTCAGAACTTCAGACGGAAACGAGGACATTGAAAATAAGCTCCCCAGAAAGGGAATTGAAGCTTTAGCCGCGAGCAATCCCGGAAACGAAATCGAGTTTCTGGAAGCCAAAGATAACGAAACTGAGAGTAAATCCGAAACTGAACTTGAGAGTAAATCCGATAGTAAACCTGAAACTGAACCTGAAACTGAACCTGAGAGTAAATCCGATAGTAAACCTGAAACTGAACCCGAGAGTAATATCGAGACTAAACCTGAAATTAAACCTGTTAGTGGGCTTGCTGAAAGTAAGCCTGAGAAGGAAACTCGGAAATTACCTGAGCTCGGGGATAAAGGCAAACCTGAAATGGAAACGCCAGGCAAAACCGAGAAGTTGCCTGAAGAAAAACCTGCCAGGGCTACGGAGTTAATCGAAAAAGGGGGAAAGACAGGGCAGAATAAGGGAAAAGGAAAATCTGCCATACCCCGACAATATAACCTTGGTGATTACCTGTGAAGCTCAAAAACCTGTATATCGAAAACATCCGAAGTTATAAAAAGCTGGATTTTACATTCGAAGACGGTGTTACGGTTATTTCCGGGGTTAACGGGAGCGGGAAATCCAGTTTGCTTGAAGCCTGCTTTATGGGGCTCTTCGGAAGCAAAATCCTCTCAAAAGATTTCGTACTTGCGGATGTAATTTTTAAAGGGGCTGAAAATGCCAAAATAAGCCTGGATTTTGAGCATCTGGGACAGGATTACCTTATCGAACAGGCTTTCAGGTATTCTTCTCGGAGTGAGAGCGCTTCGAATTCGAAATGCGTGCTCTATGCCGATGGGGAAAGTATTGTCGATCAGGCTACCCGGACGTATGAAGAGGTCTGTTCCCTTCTGAATATGGACGAGGAAGCATACCGAAACTGCGCTTATATCCGGCAGGGCGAAATTGATGTACTCATTAATGCAAAGCCAAAAGACAGGCAGCGCATGATCGATGACCTGCTGCAGCTTGGAAAGCTTGAAGAGTACAGGGAAAGGGCAGGCAATGCGAAAACGGCTGTCCGAAGGCTTCAGAGGGATACCGGCAACAGTCTTTCGAGCGTAAAAGCCGAAATCGAAGGAATTGAAAATAAGGAACCGCATGCCGCACTGAACGGGCTAAGGCAGAAAATAAAGGAAAGCGATGTTGTCTTAAAAAAGCTTAATGAAAACAAAGAGACTGCAGCAGCCCAGAAAGAAAAGCTCGACCTCATGATTGCAGAGCACAGGGAACGGCTTCAGGAAATTCATGCCCTGAAACAGGCTCTGCTTAAATCCCAGGAAAGCAAAGCTGGCTGCATCCGTGACAGGGAAAACTTCTCAGGAGAATCTCATGAGCAGAGACAGGCCCTGCTCGGGTTGGGAGAAGAAAATAAATCTATCCGGGAAGAATGCGGCTTTGGAAACCTTGATATTGAGACTCTGATCTTGCAGCAGGAAAAGGAGGAATTCCTGGCCAGGGAAAAGGTTAATGGGATTTCAAAAGAACTTGCTCTACTTCTCAGGGAAGAAGAAGTGCACACTCAAGCCTTAAGCGACCTCGAAAAGGAAAAAGCTGAAACCGAACTCACTTTCATGCAGTGCAGGGCGGATATAGGGGCTGCAAACGGGGAAATCGAAGGAAACAGGAAAGGTATCCTGAGAATTGAAGAAGAGAACGAAAGGCTTAAAGAAACTGCAAAAGAAGGTACAGGTTTCTCCGAAACTTACGAGATTCCTTTATTCATAAAGGAACTGGAAGAAAAAGAAAACCTTCTGCGTGAAAGGAAAAACGAAGCCTCAACAAAGCTTGCCCTTGCCTTCAAAGAAAAGGAAACCGGAGACATAAACCTTCTCACACTTGATAAAGAACTTCAAAATTACAGGATAGCAGTTCGGAAAGGTAAAACCGAAATTGAGATTCTTGAAGAAGAGCTCCGGGAGAAAGAAAGGGCAGCTCTGGAAGTCCAGGAACAGAAATCCGAAGCTTCCACGGGGCTAAAGGGGCTCGGGTTTACCGGGGAACAGCTTGAGGACCTTGAATATCTCAGTGAGTTACTGCTGGAAAATAAAAACAGGCTTCATGGACAGGAAAAAGAGCGTGAGGCTACCATCAGGGAGCTTGAAAAGGTTCTCCGTAAAAACCAGCAATTGCTTGCCGAAGGAAAGTGCCCTACCTGTGGGCAGGAACTTAAAGGCTCTGAGATTGCCTGCACGACCGAGGAATCCGAGCAGAAGAGAGAAAAGCTTGCAGCAGAACTTCTTGATATAAAGCTCCAGCAGGCTGAAATCGAGAAAAAAATCAACCGGCTCAAGGACGCAAAAAAGCTGGAGAAACGGATTTCGGATTATGACCTTGAAACCGAAAAACTAAGGAATAAGGCAAAAGAGCTCCAGGAAAGGATAAAGATCCATAGAATCCGGTTCGAGGAAGATTCCCTTAAACTTGAAAGCTTCAATAAACAAAAACAGGAACTTGAGGCTAAGATGGGACAGCTCCTTCCAGATATAAAAGCTCTGCAGGGCTGGGAGGAAGCAGCCCTGAAAGCTCACAGCGAGAGCGAAAAAATGCTTCGAGACGCAAAAGCTTTTGAGAAAAAGCTTGCCGAAAACGCTTCGGAAATTGAGACCCTGAATGGAAAAATAAGGACTTTCCTTGCATTGATCGAAAATTACGGGCAAAGGCTTGAAGAGCTCAATGAGAAACTGAAAGGGCTTGCCGGAAGGGAAAATCTGGAAAAGGAGAAACTCAGGGTTCTGGAAGTTGAGCTTGAAGCCCTGAAGAAAAAAGAAGACCTGGCAAAAAAATCTCATCAGGAGAGCGAAAATCTCCTCCTGCAGGCGAAAAAGCTCAGGGCAAACCTTCTTCGCATGGACAATACAAAGCACAAAATCTCCGAGCTTGAGGCTTCTATCAGGAACCTTACGGAAAAGATCGGCTTCTTTGACCGGGAGATCCTTGAGAGAAACGAGCGGGTAAAACAGCTTGAAGGAAAGCTCCAGGGAAGCAGGTTCGAGGATCTGCAGGATAAACGCAGCAAGTTTGAAGCGTATCAGGCAAGCCTTTCCGAAAAAATCCGACAAATAACGGCTGCAAAAGATGCATTTTTGAAAGAAGCCGGTATGGTCGAGAACAGCTTAAAACGCCGCAATGAGCTGAAAGATGAACTAAGGGCTCTTGAAAACAGGAAATTATATCTCGAAGCCGTGTATAACAATGCTGAGGAACTTGAGAACATGTATATGCGTGTTCGGGCTGATATGCGGGCAAGAAATATAGGGGCTCTGTCTACCCTTTTGAATGAAATGTTCAGCTTCATGTATGCAAATAATGCCTATTCCCATATCGAACTCGACCCGGAATATAACCTTACGGTTTACAGAAAAGACGGCACTCCTCTTCAACCCAAACTCCTTAGCGGGGGAGAACGAGCCATTTTTAACCTGGTGCTGCGCTGTGCGATTTACAGGCTTCTTGCTCTCGGTTTTGGCGGAGACAGGGCAGATGGGCTTCCACCTATGATTCTTGATGAGCCCACCGTTTTTCTTGACCGCGGGCACATAAACCAGCTTTTGAAACTCATAGACCTGATGCGCAGCATAGGGGTAGGCCAGATTATTGTGGTCTCCCATGACGAGACGCTTATAGACTCTGCAGACCACATCTTCCAGGTAGAAAAAGACCCTCTTACAAATATGTCGTCTATCGTAAAGGTTTAACTTAAACCGTTGCGCCGGTTTATCACGCCGTTACATGGGGATTTTCGCTCAAGCCTTTTTTGAAAAGGCTTGCGTTGCGCCGGTTTATCACGCCGCTACGTTGTTTTCGATAAAACCTTTTCTCAAAAGGTTTTCGCTCAAGCCTTTTTTGAAAAGGCTTGCGATCAAACATTTTTTGAAAAAGTTTGTGAGAAAGGCTTGCGGATTACCAGTATACCAGGTAATTAAACAGTCCGTCAATTTCCTCTTTGTATTCCTCAAAAAAGCTATAGTTCTTTACAAGATAGCCCTCGGCAGGAAGATCTTCGAGATACCCGTACCAGTAGACAACCATGCCTTCTCCGAAGATCTCGGCATACTCCCGAAACTGTTTCTTCGAATAGTGTTCGTGTTCGAAGTCGTCTCCGAAAAGGGCTTTGCTTTCAATCCAGTTGACCATAAGGTTGTCTATACATACCGGGTCTGCCAGGACAAAGTCAGGGGTCTTGCCGTCTCCCTTGGCCCGAATCTCTGCTTCGGTGCAATAAGGAATTTCCCTATCATCAAGCCATTTCTGGATAACGGCTTCTCCCATCTCGCCTTTCTTACACTGCATCTCATGTGCGTGAGGCGAAAAGAAGTGATCGGCTTCAAGGGCTCTTTTGACTTCCTTTCTAAGGCGGCGGTTTTCGATTAAATCCACGTTTTTGAAAAGCCAGTTTATACTTTTCTTGGAAATCTCACAGTTTTTCATTATAAGCGAAGCCATGAGAGTCGGAGGAAAGCCCGTGTATTCCGCAAGATCAAGGATAGTACGCCCCTGTCTCCATTTTAAAAAAAGTTCGTTCTCTCTGGAGTAAATCTTCCTGTGTTTGAATCTCGTCTTTTTTACGATTTTCTGGTTGAGAATTGTTGCAAGTACGCCTACAGGTTTGGAATATTCCTCCGAAAGGCGAAAAACATCTTTAAAGTCGTGCAGTGAACTGTATATTTTCTGGTATGTCTGGCGGTCCATCCTGAATCATCATATCCCTTTTTTGTTTTCTTCCCGGGCACGCAATGTGGAAGTTAAGCAGAATGAAAGACGGGAATCTTACGATATCAAAAGTCTCTCAGACGTGTAATTGATTTCCTCATGATTTCTTCTATGCTCATAGTTTATAATCATAATCAATGCCTTGAAACCCGGAGCAGCCGCATTTTTGATATGCTGAGCCGATTCGCTTCAGAAGCTCCGGAGTGGAGAAGACACTTTTTCGTCGCAGGTCCGAAGCCTTTCTCACAAACTTTTTCAAAAAAATCCTTGATCGCAAGCCTTTTCAAAAAAGGCTTGAGCGAAAACTTTTTCAAAAAAGTTTTGTCAAAAACGCATGCTTTATCGAAAACGGCTTGACGGCGTGATAAACCGGCGAAACGCAAGCCTTTTCAAAAAAGGCTTGAGCGAAAACCTTTTGAGAAAAGGTTTTATCGCAAACTTTTTCAAAAAAAGTTTGATCAAAAACCCATGCTCCATCTAGACCGGTGTAACCGGGGCGTGATAAACCGGCGCAACGGTTTCGGGTCAACGGTCGCGGTTAACTCCAGAACTCTTCATTATAAGTATCAGGGAGGTCTATTTCCATCGCTTCGTCAAGTTTCTTACGTTTTTCCTGGTTTTCAGGGGGCTTTTTTATTTTTTCTTCTCTTTCTGACAGGTAAGTGTTATCTTTTTTATCAATATCAAAAGGTGCAAAGATTGTCGTGTGCTTATCTCTTGAAATGATTTTTTCCGGGGTCCGTGGTTTTTCCTGGATTCCTGGCTGGGTTTTTGCACAGATAACCGGGTTTTCTTCACCCGTCTCTTTCCTCAATCTGGACTCCAGCCTCATGGAGGCTTTTTCGGCGTCACTGGCAGTATACCGTTCTCTCAGCCTTTCTTCGTGGTTTCTCTCGGGCTTCGGGTCAGGAATTCTTACAACTGCTTCCTTGATATCCCGGACCTGAGTAAAGCCTGTCTCGTCTCTCCCACCAGGTTTTCCCAGAGTTTTTTCTGTGAGCCTTGTGGGAGTCCAGTCTCCTTTTTCGGAGACATTTTTTCTTTTAGAAAGTGGTTGCCTGCCTAGTTTGCGGAAAGTATCTTCGGCATACGTGTCCCTGTTGCGGTCAGGTTTCCCGGATTTAATTTTACTTGTTGTACTGTAGCCTATAAGGCAGGTGGGTTCTCTCGTTCTCCACTCAAGGCAGAAGAGGTGGCATTCCCGCCCTTTACACGTCTGGTTTTCATTAAGTGGACAGACTTCTGGAAGGGTCATATTACTAAAAACAGCAGAATATAAAAAATAGTTAACGGTAATAAAAATTAGGTATTTAATCAGAACCCATTGAGGGTTTCTGCAATCAGGGGGGCTACACTCAGCCTGCTCTCGGCTTTTTCGAGGGTATCGGTTCCGATTATGTCCTTTACGCCTGCATTGAAGAGTCTCAAAGCCGCATTCCTTGCAAGTACAGGATGAACGCAGGCAATATAAACTCCGGCCGCTCCCTGATCTCTGAGCATTCTGATAGATTCTGCCATTGTCCCGCCTGTTGCGATCATATCATCCACAAGGACGACATGCCTGCCTGTCACCTCGAGATTCTTTGTCTTGATTACAACTGTATCTCCACTGAGCCTTGTTTTCTCAAGATGGTCATAATCAAAGCCCAGCCCTGAAGATACATTCTTCACAAGCCCTTCGGCTCCGGAGTCAGGGGCAATCAGAAGAGGGTCTTCAAGACCAAAACCTGCGATATATTCCCCGAGCAGTTTTGATGCATCAAGGTTTTCCGCAGGGCAAGGGAAATGTTCAAGCACGCTTTTTTCGTGGATGTTTACAGTAAAGATCCGGTCAGCCCTTACACAGCGGGCAACCGCGCGAGCACTGATCGGTTCTCCGGGCTTGAACTTCTTGTCCTGTCTGGCGTATCCCATGTAAGGAATCACGACATTGAGCTCGCTAGCCCCTTCACAGGCATCGATAAGCTGGAGCAGGGATACAAGGTCCGAGTCGGTGGGCGTGCTCTGGATAAGGGTCACACGCTCGTTTTCGGTCTCTTCTGTAATTCGGAGATAAAGTTCCCCATCAGGGAAACGATTAAACTCACAAAGCACAGGCTCTGTGCCTAAAGCCCGGGCAGTGCGGCTGGCAAGTAATTGTGATGCTGGTCCACCTATAACTTTCAAGATATATACCTCAGTCTGCCGTCTTGATATATCCCATCCTTTAAAAAGCTTATTTTTAATGCGCTTACCCTGGCCCTTACCCTTTAAGCTTTTCGAGCACCCGGATATTTTGTATTGAAGTGCCGGGATAATTCCCGCTCTCGTCTTTTTCTGCCGATTTCACCATATCCCAGATAGTCAAAAGCGCTGCCGATACGCCTGTGAGGGCTTCCATCTCGACTCCCGTTTTCCCGATAGTTCTGACTTCAATCTCAGCCGAAATCGTTTTTTCTCCGATTTTAAAGTCCACATCTATGGCAGTAATCGGAATTTGATGGCACATGGGGATTATCTCAGGGGTTTTTTTAACCGCAAGCACGGCTGCAACCCTAGCAGTTGCAAGCACATTGCCCTTTTCTACTGTTCCGGTTCTTATCTTCTCTATAGTCTCTCCGGAAAGTATAATTTCTCCTGCAGCCCGCGCCAGTCTGGGAATTTCCTGCTTTTCGCCTATATCTATCATGCGTGCTCTGCCGGACTCGATATGAGTAAATTGCTTTTCCACGAAATCACCGCGTTTTTCATACTTTATATTCACCTTACCGTGTATATTTTCCACGGTTTTTAGCCTATCTGGCTTTTACTTTCATTTATTGTGTCTTTTAAGTGCTTTTTTTGCTTACCGGCGCTTTCTCCGGTTTTGCAGGGCTTTTACCTGATTTTTAGCCTCTCTTTCCCGGATCAGTCAATTCTGATCTGTTTTCTCTTTGAGTAATCTTCAATTGCTTTTTCCAGATCTTGCGCAAACGCTCTGGCTTCTTCAAGATTAAGTTTTATGACCTGTTCATCTTCCCCATGAAAAACCGTAAATCTTATTCTGTTCCTTTCTATTTCCAGCTCGATTTTCCTTTCTACTCCCTGCACCATAAAATTGCCTCCCCGTTTATCATTTGTGTATCTCGATGAATTTGTAGTATGATTGAATTTGCAGTATGATTGAATTTGTAGTATGATTGAATTTGTAGCATGATTGAATTTGCAGTATGATTAAATTTGCATTATAATAGTATTAATTGCAACTAATGTAGCTTTTAGTTGTATGGCAGTAGATCGAACAAAATGCTAAATTAATTGTAGTGTTAAATACGCTTCGGCACTAAATTAATTGGGATGTTAAGTTTCCAGCTGCAGGCTGGAAGCTTTAGAACTTACTTCTATTTCTTTTTCCCTAGCTCTCTTACCCTATTTCTTTTTCCCTAGCTCTCTTACCCTATTTCTTTTTCCCTAGCTCTCTTACCCTATTTCTTTTTCCCTATCTCTTTTACCCTATCCCTGCTTCTTTAATTATTTCAGGAATTTTTTCTATAACATCCGTTGCAAGCAGCCCGTTGCCTGCTTTCTCAAAAGCCAGATTCCCGGCTGCTCCGTTAATATATGCAGCACAGGCTGCCGCAAGGAATGGGGGATTTCTGGAAAAAAGCGATCCTGTAAGCCCTGCAAGCACGTCCCCTGTGCCTCCTACAGTCATGCCTGCATTTCCGGTTCTGTTCAGCAGGGTCTGTTTTCCGTCCGAGATAATATCGATTTTTCCTTTGAGAAGCGTTACAACCCCCTCTTCCTCCGAGAATTCCCTGACGACTTTAATGCGGGATTCCTGGCTTTCAGGTGTTTCCATGCCTCTCAGTCGGGCAAACTCCCCTGAATGCGGGGTTACTATAAGTTCACAGTTGCCTGCAAGGCTTTCAAAGATAGTGCCTGACAGGGCTGAGAGTGCATCGGCATCAAGGACGGCTTTCCTGCAAAAGGGAAGAATTTTCCGAACGGCTTCCAGGGTTTCTGCCGCTCTTCCTAATCCCATTCCCATCACGACCACATCATGGGAATTTATAAGGTCCAGAAGAATGGAAAGATCGTCAGGGCGGAGAATATCAGAAGAAAGTTTTCTGACAATAAGGTTCGGAGAATAAGATTCTACAACCTCGGCTACAGGCATGGGAACTGCTACGGTTACAAGATCTGCCCCAGCCTTGAGGGCTGCAAGGGCTGCAAGGGCTGGAGCCCCTGAATACGGGCCGCCTCCTATAACAAGGATCTTTCCGGAATCTCCCTTATGTCCGCCGGATTCCCGCCTGTGGAGCATCATCAGGTCTCCGGGGCCGGCATATTGTTCGGCGTCGGCAAAGACTCCTATCTCGGCAACCTTTATCATGCCAGTGTATTCCTTTGCCTTCTCGCTAATAAGCCCTATTTTCATACGGTGGAAAGTAACTGTAAGCCCTGCACGCACGGCTTTCTCAAAGTATCCGCCGTCAGGGTCAAGTCCTGAAGGAATGTCAATCGAGATCACGGTTTTTCCGGCTTTACCTTCCCTGTTTATAAGATCGATAGCTGTGGACTCGGGCTCTTTTATTTTCCCTTTTATTCCTGTTCCGAATACGGCATCTACGAGCAGGTCAGCTTCTGAACACCAGCCCGAAGCCGCAGCTTCAAGCTGGCTTGAATCCGTTATTTCGAGCACCTCTACGCGGCTGAAATTCAGCAGGGAAAAATTGTGTAAAGCTTCCTTAGTTCCTATATCTCTGGCTTTTCCCAGCAGGATTACCTTTACAACATATCCCGGAGAGCCTGCCAGATGCCTGGCTGCAACAAAAGCATCTCCTCCGTTGTTTCCCCGGCCTGCGACAAAAAGTACCTTACCGCTCTCAAGTTTTTCCCGTACATGTTGTGCAATAGCTGCACCTGCATTTTCCATTAGCTGGACAGGTAGAAGTCCAAGGCATTCGCAGTTTTTGTCTATTGCCTTCATTCTCAAGGAACTGATGCACCTCATATTAATTGCCTGCCTGCCGATTTCATCCGGCTTCCCGTAACCTTTTAATCTTTCAAATCTCACTCAAAACCTGAAATCCTGGCTTATGTACTGTCATAGAAATCATTATATATCTCTAGAGTAATTGAAGTAATTTACTCTATATTTTTACACCGAGGAAAACCTATTTGATGTTATTAACTATATACGTTACATTCCGATATAACATAATATACCGGGGTTACTGAATTTTCCATAAAAACAATATCGATCCCCAAGAGCATGGTTCACAAAGTATAATTCCGCTTGAAAGCGATTCGTAAGAGATAATTTATATATGAATTTCATAAGGGTATTTAATCAGTAAGAAAAAAGGTCTAAAAACTACAGCTAGCCTTACAGTTAACTAACTGCAGTAAAACGTGAACAGGCAGGATTCTGATCAAATGTTTGCTTTCCTTTGCACGTATCTGGACTTATATAAAGCAGGGAGGACTCTTTTTGGCTAATTTTTCAAAAGATGCGGATAGCAACCTTAAAAGTACAGTCAAACCCAGATACCTTGTTCTGGGCAGTGGAAGTGTCGGTTTCGCGCTTGCGAAAGAGCTCAGGGAAAGCAATAAGCTCGTAATTATCGTAGACAAAGACGAAGCTAAGGTCGAGACTCTCAGGGAGGAGGGCTTTGAAGCAATGGTAGGTGACATCTCCGATCCTGAGCTTGTCGATAAGATTGACCTTAAAAACGTTGTTGTTATACTTTTCCTGACTTCCAACAATGAGGCTAACAGGAAGGGCATCGAAAATTTCAAGAAGGCCATTAGCCCTGATGTTCAACTCTTTTCCAGAGCCTCGGATATTATTAATAAGGAAAAAATGGAAGACCTCGGGGCAGATTATGTCTTTATGCCTTCCAAGCTTGTTGCAACTTCACTTTCCCGTTCCCTTGAGAGAGCCGAGTCGGTTCACAGGGGCAACAGGCTTGCGCGGTGGCTGAAAGGAATTAGGGATAAAAAACTTGCCATTGTTATCCACGACAACCCTGATCCCGATGCCATTTCGAGCGGGCTTGCCCTGAAAGAGATTGCAAAGACCCTTGGCGTCGAAGCAAATATTCTCTACCATGGCAGGATCGGGCACCAGGAAAATAAAGCCTTTGTAAATCTGCTGGGGATTGACCTCGGCAAGATGGAAGAGCACGACCTCAGAGGTTTCGATGAAATTGCCCTGATAGACTGCTCGATTCCCGGTGTTAACAATATGGTTCCCCCCAATTCTTATGTGGGCATTGTAATTGACCATCACCCGCCGGGAGAAACCGAGATAAAGGCTGAGTATATAGACATCCGGCCAAATTTCGGGGCAACCGCTACAATAATGACAAAGTACCTGCAGCAGCTCAATATCAATATTTCCAAGACCCTGGCAACAGCCCTGCTTTACGGGATTCGGACTGACACCCAGGATTTCAAGCGAAAGACCGACCCAGCAGACCTCTCAGCTGCTTCGTACCTTTACCCCCTTTCGAACCATGGGATTCTGGACCAGCTTGAGCAGCCCTCAATGGCTATTGAAACCCTTGAAGTTCTCGGGGAAGCCATCAGGAACAGGCAGGTGCTGGGAAGTTATCTTCTGTCAAATGTCGGGAACATAAGGGATAGGGATACCCTCCCGCAGGCTGCAGATTACCTGCTGAGTCTTGAAGGGATCTCAACAACCGTGGTTTTCGGGGTCACTGAAGACCGCATCTATATTTCCGGGCGCAGCAACGATATCAGGATTAATCTCGGTGAAATTATGCGCCAGGCTTTCGGAGAAGACGCAGGCGGGCACGCAAATGCAGCAGGAGCACAGATTCCCCTGGGGGTTTTCAGTGCTACAAAAGACCGGCAGACCTTACTGAGGCTGGTTAATGAAGCCGTGGTCAAAAGGTTCCTGAGTGCTGTCGGAGTTGAAAGTGCGGGAGAATGAAAATTTTGAAATTTTCGGCTACAGCCCATAGCCGGAATCTTTCTCTCAAAACATTGAGTAAAATCCTTTCAGGAAATAAAAAAACGATATGAATAAGAGAAAAGAGAGGAAGAAGATAAAAAAGGTAAAGGAAGGAAGAGTGAGGGAAATAAATCTTTTCTTCCTCCAACCGAGTTTTAAAAGTTTCCAGAGCTTCTATTCCTACAGTTTCTTTTTAAGTTTTCTAAAGCTTTAATTTCTCCGTTTTCTCTAAAGCTCTAATTTCTCCGTTTTCTCTAAATTTTCCAGTTCTTTAAAGCCTCTTTTCTAAAGCCTCTAATCCTTCCGATTTCCTGCTTTTTGGCTTTAAAAATCCGGTTCAGCAAATTTCAGTTCGCTTCCGGAATTTTTACCTCTACCGGGTTCCCTTTCAAGATATCATTTTCCGTTACCTGGATTCCTGAGACTGTGGTGTTTTTTCCTGCACTAAGGGAGTAAGCTGACACAGCCCTGACCTCGCTTCCCGGATTCTCGGTCGAGTAAGGTACGGTTATTTCAAATGACCCGGTTTTATCCGATATTGCTGTATTCTGGTATGTGAATTTTCGGCCTGTATTCGAGCTGAGTTCAAGGGTGGCAGTAACGTTCTGCTCCGGGCTTGCAGTACCTGAAAGCCTGGCTCCCGGGACGAACTCGAATACCTTTACGTCATTTTTCTTTCCGTCCTTTTTGTCCGGGATAGAACTTTCATGGACAAGTCTCAGGTTCCCAAGATTTGTTCCGTCAAGTTCATGAAGTTTATATACTTCGGTATTTGCGAATTCATTTGTAGCAGTCGCAACAGTTTCAAGCCCGTTTTTCCCATTGACGGTTTCAATTTTGAAGTACTGCTCGATATCCTTGCCTGCAAGCTCTACAATAGCCCCAAATTTACCGCTAGCCATCTGCTTGTCAGTTATTACGTATTTCACGTTGAGTTTTTCCATAATTGCCTTTGCTTCTTCCTCGGAATCGGTTGTGAAGAAATGTGCGGAATCCTGTATGCCAGTCTGGAAATTGTTTGAGACTGCAGGCCTTTCTGCCAGGTAGACAATCCAGTTACCGTAGTCCCACCAGCTCAGAACCCCATATTCGGGAGTCTGAGAAGGCTCAGGGTAATAAGAGGTTTCAGGGCTTGAGGTTTCAAGCCAGGTGAGAGCTTCTTTCCATTCAGGATCAATTGAACTTCCTTCTTTTGCAAAAGCAAATCCTGCCCACAGGCAGGGTACAAACACAAGCCCTATCAGTACCACGGATGAGAAGATTTTGAAATAATCGGGTTGCAGGTTTTTTATCGAGCCCGATGGATTACTTGTTTTCGGCTTTGATTTTGCTTTTGACTTTGTTTCTTTTCCTGCCTTAAGTTCGGGCATGGAATTTTTCCCCGCCATCGGTCCGGATTTCAATAAATTCCTTGCTTCGGTCTCAAAATTAAAGGATTCAAGCAGGACCCAGAGGAAGTAAGCGGTAAGAATTGAAACGTTTACCGCGAATAGATAGGAAAAACGCCTCTGAGAGAGTGCTAAATACGCGAAAAAGACTGACCATAAGAGGAAAAATATCCCTTCAGGCTTTGATTTTTCCCCTTTCCACTCAAGGCCGAGCAGGAAAAGTCCTCCCAGCGCTGCGGGGAAGCAAAGACCCAGGCTTGACAGTACTGGCGAGAAGGTAAGTCTCCCCTGTGCGGTTAAAAATAACGGTACGGCTTCGGAAATTGTGCCTATGTATTCACCTTTTCCAAGGAAGAACCTCATACCTTCAATTACGAAAGCATAGGATTCGGTGGAAAAAATCTTGAGGGACAGGAGCCCTATCCCGGAAACCAGTATCAAGATTGCCGGATAGTATTTCCAGTCCACATCTTTTCTTGAGATATATGAGGAAAAGCCCCAGAGGACTAAGGTTCCTGCCAGCATGCTGAGCACATAAAATACCTGGAACCAGGAAAGGTACATTGCGCTCATTTCAAGTCCCGGGCGTGCGAAAGCCGCTGATAGGGGGATGGTAAAGAGAAGTGTTGCAAGAAGGCACGTAGTGGCACAGACAAGAAGATATTCCGAGTTTTTCCCTGCCCTGAAGTCAAGAGTGGATTGTATGAATACATAGAGTACGATAAAACTCACAAAAACCGGAGCTCCGACCCATGTGAAAATAAGGAGTGCGAAGAATAGCCCGGATGCTACTGCGGAAGCCAGTGCTTTTGCAAGTTTCTTTTCTGAGGAGACGTTTCTAAGCGAAGCCAGGGAAAGCGCCCCCTCCCCTGCCCATTTTAAAGCAAGTATGAATAATGCATAAGCTGAAGTTGCGAGGAGAGTCTCTGCTACGTGATGGTCAACCGCACCGAACCGGGATATATATACATGTGCTGGAAGCACTGCAAAAATCAAAGCTCCAAGGAATGCGTTTTTTCTGTCAAGTATCGAGACAGCCGCAATATACAGTGGAATTATAGTCAGAATCCCAAGAAGTACTGGCAGCAGGGCTCCTGCAAATTCGATGGTATGCAGATTAGGCTGCCCTCCTCCCAGGATTTTTGCAAGCAACCCGCCTAACAGGTCAAAAAAAGGAGGCCATCCGATTTCAAAACCCTGAGGATAATTAATGTAGGAATCGAAATTAAGGGAATGGGGAAAATTAGAAGCCGTATATACAATGCGCCGCATATGATAGAAGTCATCGAATCCATTGAAGGTTATGCTTCCGTTTGCAGTAACCGAGGCATATGACAGCATGCGCATGAGAAAAGCAACTACTACAACTGCGGTCAGAGCAATAATACTGAATTTTAAATTATGAGCGGGCCGTTTTGCCACCGGACATCCCATGCCTTTGTTCGTTGTAACCATCTCTTTTAGTTTTTTAGCTGTTTGCTTTATTATACTTTTAAGTAAAATAATCTTTGATAGTATTCAAATTAATATAATAACTTTAAGGTTCTCTCGTCCAGATAAAAAAGTGTGTACGCCTGATTCGCGATTTCATCTGGCAAGTATTATATATACCTCTTCTAATGTTGATATGAATTTTTCAATATACTTATAACCGTTGAGCTTAATCAATTGTTGAAACCGGGAAAAGATCCTTAATACTTACGGAGATCTGTTATTAATATAAAATACCTGATGCTACCGATAAACGATCTGGTATTATTTATAAAAAGTCCTTTTGCGACTAATTGAAGCACTAATACTATTAATACAACATCCAGCACTGGCAATAAAAAAACTCTGGTACTATCAATAAAAGCCCTGATGCTACTAATAAAAGCTTCGATGCCACCAAACAAGGGTCTGGTATTACTTTATGGAGGTTCAAGACTACTGCTATTACTGATAGAATACTCGATACCACCAATAAATGATTGGCATCTTTAACAGAGCCCTGATAATGCTAATTTCAGAAATAGTTTAGAAATTCTGAGCGTTAGAATGGCCGGGTATATTACTTCCCACTGCCGGGGATCTGTACCGGATTCAGTTTCCGGTAGCCTCTTAAATCTGCTTAAAATCTAAAACAAGTGAGAAACCGATGAAAGTAGCCATATTTCATGATTATTTCGGAGCCATTGGCGGCGGAGAGAAGCTGGTGCTTATGCTGGCAAAATATTTCAATGCCGATGTAATTACTACTGACCTGAACCGGGAATCAGTAAAAAAAATGGGCTACTCCGATATCCGCATAATCAGCCTGGGGAAAACCCCAAAAGTGCCTCCTCTCAAGCAGATTTCCGCATCTTTTCATTTTGCAGCCTGTGATTTCTCAAAGCAATACGATTTCTTCATCTTTTCAGGCAACTGGGCACACTTTGCGGCAAAGAAACACAAGCCCAACCTTTATTACTGCCACACTCCTACAAGAGCTTTCTATGACCTTTACGATACCTTTCTTAGCAGGCAGAGCCTACTGGTTTCTATCTTCTTCCGGATCTGGGTAAGGCTCCACAGGCCAGTTTCCGAATATTACCTTTCCCATGTCTGTAAAATTGCCACTAATTCAAAGAATACCTCAAGAAGAATAGAAAAATACTTTAAAAGGGATGCTCAGGTAATCTATCCTCCCGTGGAAACTTCAAAGTTTATGTGCAGGGAATATGGAGATTTCTGGCTTTCAGTAAACCGACTTTACCCTGAAAAAAGAGTGGAAATCCAGATCGAAGCCTTCACGAAAATGCCGGACGAAGCGCTGGTTATCGTCGGCGGATACTCAAAAGGAGATCATGCGAAGAGTTACGCGGAAAATATAGTTAATAATTTACCGCAGAATGTGAAGGTGCTGGGCGAAATTTCAGAGGCTGAACTGCTTGATATTTACTCCCGCTGTAAAGGCTTTATCTGTACTGCCATGGACGAGGACTTCGGGATGACACCCGTGGAGGCTATGGCAAGCGGAAAACCCGTAATAGCCGTAAATGAAGGAGGATTTAAGGAAACGGTAATTGACAGGAAGACAGGCATGCTTGTCAATGCTGACAGCCAGAGCATAATCGAAGCGGTAAAATCAATATCCTGCAGACCGGACGCTTACAGAGATGAATGTTTTGATAGGGCTAAAGGGTTTGATATTTCCATTTTTACTGAAAAAATAAAAAATGTGATTTACGATGATTCTCAAACATCTAAACGAGTTATATGATTACCGGGACCTGATCTGGAAATTGTCCTGGGGAGAGTTCAAGCTCCGGTATAAAAACTCCGTACTCGGGTACTTCTGGTCCCTTCTTGAACCCCTTTTAATGCTTACAGTCCTGTACCTTGTATTTTCCAATCTCATGAGGGTTCAGGTAGAGCACTACCAGTTATTTTTGTTAATGGGAATAATCCTGTGGAACTTCCTGAGCAGATCCACAACTATCGGGATGTTTGCTATAGTAGGAAGACCGGATATGATTAAGAAAATCTATTTTCCAAGAGACATTTTCGTGATCTCATCCTGTATCACAGCTCTGCTTATGAGCCTCTTCGAATCTGTAGTATTCTTTATATTCATGGCAGTTTTCAGGGTTCCCATATCCGTTAATTTAGTGTACGCGCCTTTAATCCTGATTTTCCTTTTCACGCTGGCACTGGGCATTTCCATGGCGCTTTCAGCACTGAACGTTTACTACAGGGACGTGCAGTTTATCTGGGATGTGCTCATGCAGGCAGGCTTTTTTGCAACCCCGATCCTCTACAGTATGGATATCCTGCCTGAGACCCTGCAGAAAATCGTCCTTCTCAATCCCATGTCAAGGATCATAATTTCTGCGCGGGATACTGTAATCTATTCTACCCCGGCAAGCCCTGAGGATCTACTGTTCATGTTCGCCTCATCCGCTATTTTCCTGATAATAGGCTACGCTGTCTTTTCAAGACTGGAACCAGGCTTTGCGGAGGAAATTTAATGCCTACGATAGAAGTTGAACACCTTCAAAAAGTCTTCCGGATACCCCACGAAAAAAGAAATACCATTTTTGAGTCTCTGGCAGGCTCGTTCAAGCCTCCCCAGTACGAGACATTCCAGGCTTTAAACGACATTAATTTTACGGTAGAAGAGGGGGAAGCCCTGGGAATTATAGGGGAAAACGGCAGTGGTAAAAGTACCCTGCTGAAAATAATAGCAAATATTCTGCGCCCTACCCGGGGGAATGTGAAAGTACATAAGAAAATCACTCCTTTCCTTGAGCTTGGTGTGGGTTTTCAGCCAAACTTTACAGCGTCTGAGAATGTAAAGACTTATGCAACGATAATGGGGATTTCCAGAAGGGAAATTGAAAGTAAACTTGACGATGTGCTTGAATTTGCAGGGCTTGAAAAGTTCAGGGACACCAAATTGAAGAATTTCTCATCAGGCATGCAGGTCAGGTTAGCCTTCTCCACAGCAATCCAGACTGACCCCGAGATTCTTTTGATGGACGAAGTGCTGGCTGTAGGAGATATGGAATTCCAGCAGAAATGCCTCGATGTCCTTAACCAGTACAGGAAAGAAGGAGTGACAATAGTTTTCGTATCCCATGACCTGGGGTCTGTAAGAAGGTTCTGTGATAAGACCCTGCTGCTTAATAAAGGCGTGCAGGTAGCGCTCGGAAACACGGGAGATGTAATAGACAGGTACGTATATGGCGGAAATCAGGCTTCGGAGCAGGTAGTTTCCGAAACCGAGCAGGTTGAAGTCGAAGGGGAGCCCGAAACGAAAAACCGCTGGGGTGATAAAGAAGTAGAAATAACCGGCGTCGAGTTCTATGACAAGTTTGGTAATTCAGGCTCCCGGTTTAATTCCTTTGATCCGGTAACAATCAGGATCTTCTACCAGGCTCACAAAAAGATTTTTGACCCGGTTTTCGGGATTGCGCTTTATTCGGAAAAAGGAGATAATCTGTTCGGAACCAATACTGAGCTGAAAAATCTGACCATTGATTCGATTGAAGGAAGCGGGTACATTGACCTGGTAATAGATCGGCTTCCGATACTTACCGGAAGATTTTCATTAACTGTCGCGGTACACTCACATGATCACAAGCCTTATGACTGGCACGACAGGCTGTACTCGTTTGATGTAATGCCAACTTCAAGAGATGCAGGATTTTTCGAAATCCCCTGTAACTGGAAGCTGTAATTCGAGGTAGGTCGAGATGGGTACTCTTGAATCCGAGGAAAAAGAGATTAAGGTCGAGGAAATAATGGAAAAAGTCCGAGAAAATATAAGTAAACGCAAGCATACCGGTACAGGTTACACGCCCGGATCTTTGGAAAATCCTGCAGATTCTCCTGAGGAATGCTTTGAAGAATATGTCCCTCAGGATGAACTTAATTACCTCGCTTCAAACTGGAGAATGGATAATTATAGTTATTCTATAAGCTCGCATCGACCATTTGCAGGCGCAATTCTTGTTAAAGGCAGAGAACTTGTTCACGGGGAAGTTAAAAGATATGTCGACTCTATCATCTCGAAACAAAACGAATTCAACAGGACTGTGGCATCGGCTCTGAATAAATTATCAAGGCAGGTCAGGTCAGAGGTAAACAGGGAAGTAACCGGCAAAATTGAAAGTCTGAAGGCTGATCTCTACAATCAGATGGATCAGGGAATCGAGAACCTTAAAACTGAAGTCAATAAAGAGTTAACTTCTGAAAAGGACAGCCTGAAGCTCGAAATCCGTAAAGAGATCAATAATGGGGCCGCCAGCCTGAAACCCGAGGTCTGTAAAGAAGTAGATACGGTTCTCAATTCTTTTATTTACTCTCTGAATACGGAACTCGAAAATAAGATCTGGCTGCGCAGCGTGCTGGATAAAAAGATTGGAGAATCCTATGAGCTGCAAGAAATTAAGCTGTCTGAGCCCGAGGAACTGGGTATAAATTATTTCAAGTTTGAAGAAAGGTTCCGCGGCTCGTGCGAAGATATAAAGGGCAGGCAGAGCAAGTTTTTTAAATATTTCGAGGGACGCTCGAATGTTCTTGATATCGGATGCGGAAGGGGAGAATTTCTGGAACTCTTAAAGGAGAAAGGGGTAGATGCAAAAGGCGTGGACCTGGATGAGGATATGATTGCACAGTGCAGGTCCAGAGGGCTCTGCGTAGAGCTGAATGATGCGGTTTCGTATCTTGAGCAGCTTCCGGACGGATCCCTTGACGGCATTTTTATTGACCAGGTAGTTGAGCACCTCAAACCCGAGTATTTGACAAAACTATTACGTTTGTGCTACCGGAAACTCGGTTTCGGGCACTATATTCTCATCGAAACGGTAAACCCGCTTTCGCTTTTCTCCTTTGCGAACTTTTACATCGATCTCACGCATGTAAAGCCCGTACATCCCGAAACCCTGAAATTCTTGCTTGAATCGACAGGCTTTACCGAGCTTGAGGTTTTCTTTATTTCCCCGGTCTCTGAGGAAGCAAGGCTGGAAAAACTTCCTGTGTTTGAGGGAGTAACTGATAAAGAAAAAGCCATAACGGAAATTTATAACCGTAACATCGATTTACTGAACAGCAGGCTTTACGGGGCTCAGGACTATGCAGTAATAGGAAAGAAGTAAATCCGAGAAAAGCAACCATAAAAAAGTAGGTCTGAGAGCACCGGATCCAGAAAAACTAACTCTGGAATAAGTTATCTGGAATAAGTTATCTGGAAAAAGTTATCTGGAAAAAGTTATCTGGAAAAAATGTTCTGGAGAACGTGATCTGGAAAAAATGTTCTGGAGAACGTGATCTGGAGAACGTGATCTGGAAAAAGTGACTCCGGAACAAATAAACATCGTGCCGGCTCTGAGCAGTTTTCTGATATTACCTGAAGTAATGATACCTATGATACAAAACCCAGAAACAAAGTCTTATGATTTTATTGTAAGTTTGGGGTCTGCGTGTATTGTTGCAGACAAAATCCAGAAGAATAACCTGAGGCTATTTTCAAGTCCTGTTGACTGGATAGTCAGCAATCCGGATAGTACTGCCCAGTTTATAAAATCGAATTTTAAGGATTTTTTTAACCTGGATAATTTGAAGATAAAGGGCATTCACGACAATAACACCACTTATCTGGTTCAGGATACAAAGCATGATTTACTGTTTGTCCACGATTTCGTCAAGGGCATTCCTTTAAGCCTCCAGTATCCCCATCTCAGGAAGAAGTTCAGCCGGCGAATCCTTAACTTCTACAGATGGTGTTCCGAAGCCGAAAGCGCTCTTTTTGTCATGTATTTCCCGGAGGCTGACAACTATTTGAACCGCATCAAAGAGCTGGAGCTCATCTTAAGGGAGAATTTCCCGAATCTGGATTTCGACCTGCTGATTGTATTTTTATCGGACAAAAAAGAAGCCAGGGTTTTGAAAGTCCTGGAAAATGCATACATAGCTTATGTATACCACGATGAAAGCAACTGGATTGATTCCGATCCTTTCTGGAGGCATATTTTACGGCATTTTTCAATTAATTTCTCGCCGAAGACAATTGAACTTGCAAAGCTCGCATATCTCGAAAAGAAGCGCCTGAACTTCAAAAATACGGCGCAGTTTGTTTATACCGGGCTGGAGCAGTATGAAAGTAATGGAAGGTGGGCTACGGGAAACCGAACCCGGATTGGTGTAAAAATTCCCGGCAAAGTTTCCAGAATGCTTGTAAAATGCAGTACTTATAAAAATAAATACTCTTTTGTATATGTAAACGGGGAATACGCAGGAGCTCTCGATTTCACGAAAAATAATTATCTTGAAAAAGAATTTGACATATCCTCGATTCCCGCGCCTGAAGAGAAATTTATCCTGGAATTCATCCATGATATGCCGGTTTCGCCACTGTATACAGGAGAATCCGGGGATTCAAGGGATCTGACAGTATACTTTAATAACATAAAATTTTCATGAAGGCTAAATCCTGAACCTTACATGAACTCTCATTTTTCAGGAGTTAGCTTCCGCCTTTGCAAATTCTTTACACACCTTCATAAGTTTATTTGTGACTATATCCCAGGTATGGTTCTCAATTACCTTTTTCAGCCCGTTTTCCCCAAACCTGACAGCTAATTCTCTGTCCTTTAACAATTTCTCAATTTTTTCCACGATTTCATTTTCGTTTCCACACAGGAACCCGTCTTTTCCGTCCTCTATAAGGTTTGAAACCGCTCCGCAATAGAGATTTCCGATAACTGGCTTTTTCCGGGTCCAGGCTTCGCAGAATACCATCCCGAAACTCTCACTTTCGGACATCATGGCAAAAATTTCACAGGCTTCATAGGCATTTACGAGATCTTCCTGCGAGACTTTCCCCAGATATGAGACAAACTCGGAATTGATGGGCTGCTTATCATCATCAGGACCTATCATAACAAGATGAGAACTCTCAAAATCCCGATTTATCTTTTCCATAGCCTTAACCAGCAGGTCGTATCTCTTGCTCGGGTTTTTGCGGGAAACGGTCAGGATTATCCTTTTGCCCTCAAGTTTATATTTCTTCAGGAAAGCTTTTCCGCTTATATTTTCCCTGAAAAATTCCTCCTTGCTTATGCCGGGCCCTATAAACAGGCTCTTAGCCCCGATCCTGTCATAAAAAGCCCGCTTTGAATAGGTTGAGTTTGCAAGCACCAGGTCTCCGGTTTTTATTGTTTCGTAGTAATGTTTCCAGTGATAGAATTCATCGTCTATATGCATTAACGGCAGGAGTAGTACAGGGATATTGTGTTTTTTAGCAATTAAGGATGCCTGGAGCGTGTTAAAAGGGAGCATCTGCGATATTACGATATCATATTTCCCTGCATTATTTTCAAGCCATTCAAGCATTTCAGGCGACCTCGGACCTCTCATGTAATCGAAGAATTTCCCGTACATGTCCGCTCTTTTCTCCGCATTGTCTCTGAAGTGCTCAATAAATAGTCCGCTTTTAATCAGGATTTTCCTGTAGTCGTTTTCCAGATCAACCTGCTTCTCTGTATCCCCTGCAAGGTAACGGATTTGAGACACTCCTGTGCCGAGAGTCCTGAAGTCTTTAAGGGGTTTCCAACCCTGATTCAGTTTTATGTATATCAGGAGTTCTCCTGAGATTTCCGGAAATTCGAAACTTACCTCTTCCCAATCCTTTGTTGCGGGTAGAGGATAGCGTAATTCTCTGTCTGAAGCGAGAAGAAGGATTTCTCCTCCGATTTTCTTCCTGTTCTGAATCGTCAGGCTTACTTTCGTAATCCTTCCGTCCTTAATTAAAATAATGGGATTCTTTTTTGTCCATCTCATTGAAAAGCTGCCATATCTTTCCAGTTGATTCCATCCGGTTAATAATGCCCCGTTTCCTTCTTCCAGGTGTTCCTTACAGATTCCGGTTATTTTGGCTTCGGCTGTGCTTTCTTCTTCATCAAGTTCAGCCTGTATAAGCTTCTCCAGGGTAATTGAAACGTATCGATTGGGATTTTTTACAGGAAACCTGATCACTCTGACACCGTTAATTTCCTCATTTTCAAGGGTATTATCCCAGAGTTCTCCTGTTTTTATCAAATGGTTTATTCCCTGTGACCTGGTTGTACAGATATCAACTTCCGCACCAAGCCTTCCGAGCCCTTCGGCTAATTCCCTCATATGGATTTCGGCTCCACCGTATACATCCTTCCCGTACCTGAATGTAACACCTAAGATTCTCATAGCAGTCTTTATATTACATGAGACTTTACTTTTAAACTTATGTCATGTGTGCTTGCTTTAAGCTTTCATCCTGCGTTTTACCCTCCAAAGAGCGGAGGAGAAGAGCGCTTATATAATATTTATAACAACCTTTCCAGGCACTTTAAGGTTAAACTTATTACATTTACCTATCCTAATGCTAAAAATTCCGTAGAAAGAGTCAATCACAATGAGAGCTTTACTGAAATAAGAATTCCAAAAACAAAACTAAATGCAGTTTTTCATCATCTTATCAACAGGTGTTCCGATATCAAAGAGTGCTCGGCTGTTGTTACATCTCTGGAAAGCCGGTTCAACAGGAACTTTAAAAAAGTTCTTGAAGGTGAAATCGAGAATGCCGATACTATAATTTTTGTATATCCTTTTTTATATACTGTTCCGGGCCGACTTTTAAACGGTAAAAAAATTATTTACGAATCACATAACCTCGAATACGAGTTAATGAAAGAAGCCTTCTCAAATTCGCTGCTCGGGAAACTTTTACTGGCTTATGTGTTCTATCTGGAAAAATCCTTATCCACAAAAAGCAGTTTTATCTTTGCGGTTTCGGAAGAGAATAAGGCTAAATTTTCCAGCCTTTATGGAATTGGAAGAAATAAAGTCTATGTCTCGCCCAATGGAGTAAATCCTGACGTATATAACAGCCTTTTTAAAGAAAACTCCTCTTTGAGCGGTTCCAGAATCTGTGCTTTTATAGGAAGCTATCACCCCCCAAATATTGAAGCTATAGAGAATATAGCAGAAATCGCATGCAAAATGCCTGACACTCTTTTTTATGTAGCCGGGAACGTTTCTCAATATTTTGTCAGCTCCAACCTCGTTGAGAAAACCGATCTGGATGTCCATAGCATCCTTAGCCCTCAGAAAGTAACTTTAGCAGACGGTTTTTATGGTGTGGAGTACTGGAATTCAGTCCCGACAGTCTGGTGTATGCCCGAATTCAGGATAAAAGTCCCGGAAACAGTCGAATCACTGGAATTGAAAGCTTATTCTCCTGATAATAAAACCCTTAAGGCAAGGATAGGGAGCAGGTCAGATTCATTCAGCCTGAAAGCCGGCTGGAACCCGGTTAAAATCAAAGACCTGAAGGATAAAAGTCCTGATATCCTGTTCGGCTGTGAGCCTTTTAAAAACGACACACGGTCTCTCGGAGTTGCTGTGCAGGAAATCCGTTACTCTGAAAACGGAAATACCTTCAAGTTTGATCTGAACCAGGGCTCAAACCAGCTGTATGCTCTTAAAAACGCTAAAAATGTCATATTTCTGGGCAGGGTAAGTGACGAAGAAAAACAGGCATTATATAGAGTTGCGGATATAGCCTTAAACCCGATGACAAGCGGTTCGGGTACCAATATCAAAATGCTGGACTATATGGCAGCCGGCCTGCCGGTCGTCTCGACATCGGTAGGTGCGAGAGGGCTGAATCTGGAGAACTATGAAAATGCAATAATCTGTGATATTCCGGATTTCCCCGTAAGAATCAATCAAATTTTAAGTGATAGTAAACTTTATTCGAAAATCAGTTCTAATGGGCGCAGGACTGTTGAAGACAACTTTGACTGGAGTAAAATAGCATCCGAGATGGTTAAGGTACTGGGTCAGACATGAGAAAAATAGTTGTATTTAATGATTTTCCGATATTTCCCCCCAGGTTCGGGGGACAGATCAGGATTTACAATATTTACAGGAATTTATCCCGGCAATATAATGTAACCTATATCTGCTTTGGAGAATCGAAAATTGTTGAAGAAACCGAAATCTGCAACAATTTCCTGGAAGTGAGAATCCCCAAAAGTTTGTTTCATAAAAACATAAACGCGGTAGCAGGAAAATTATTAGGGGTATCCGTTGATGATATTTCTGCCATGTTCCTGTGCAGGTATAACCGGAAGCTTGACTCGGTTGCAAAGGACTATCTCAAAGATTCGGATCTTGTAATTCTGTCTCACCCATATATGTTCCCCCTTATAAAGGACTATGCAAAAAATAAACCCTTAGTTTATGAAGCCCATAATGTCGAATCCTCCTTGAAGAAATCTTTGCTGGGTAACGGTCTTTTAAGAAATTACATTTCCGGTGAAGTTGAAAAGGTTGAAAGTGAACTTTCTCTCAGATCGGATTTGCTATTTGTTACATCAGAAGAAGACCGGAGCAGCATTAAAAAAATTTATGGGCTCGACGGAAATAAAATCCATGTATCCCCAAACGGGGTTGACACCGATATTTTCGATTCCATTTATAAGGAAGGGCAGCCTGTAAAAGAAAGAATAGTAGATCGCCCCCTTGTTATTTTCCTGGGAAGCGGTCATCCCCCCAATGTTCAGGCTGCAAAAATAATTATTAAAGAGATTGCTCCGAAATTGAAAGATATCTATTTCCTGATTTGCGGAGGTGTTTGCTGGGGGGTAAAAGATGAGAATAAAGGCAAAAACGTAGGCTTAACATTCGAAGTTACTGAGGAAGAAAAACTTGAGTTGTACAGAGTCTCGGACGTTGCCATAAACCCGATGGTCAGCGGCTCCGGCACAAATATCAAGATGCTGGACTATATGTCTGCTTCTCTACCTGTTATCTCCACGCCCGTAGGAGCCAGAGGGCTGAACCTGGTAAACTATGAAAATGTAATCGTCTGTGATATTCCTGAAATGCCTGAAAAGATCCGGGAAATTCTCCTGAACAAAGAATTGTACGCAAGTATTAGCACAAGCGGGCGCAGAGTAGTTGAGGGTGAGTATAACTGGAGAATAATTGCACGGAACATGTGCAGGGCTCTGGACAAAGTGGTTGATTAAAAACCATCTTCAGTGCTCTAAACCTTATTTTTTGGGCATTTACATCCTTAAACTCAAATTTTAATTAAGCCTGATGTCCTGTATAGCAACACTTAAGTCTCTGGTATCCTCGGGGTTCGAATCTGCCAGATCGCAGGGCTTATTACTGCCTTCAACAGTTGCGAGCTTGATAAGGTTCATTCCTTTCTCAAGATTTACAGCCGACTCTACGGTCACAAAACTGGTTGGTATCATGTTTGTAGAGACCGGGTTCACGTTTCCATTTACATATACCTCCAGGGTTCTTTGACAGTAAAAGCTTTCAGCCTTCATACTGAGGGTTGTATTCATATTTTTATCAGAGTATATGTAAAGAGTAGAGCTATTTCCCATCCACCTTGTGGGTTTGTTGTCCCAGTATTCTACAGTGTAAAAACCATCCCTCAAGACTATTGAACCTCTCTCAGGCTTTAATATATAAACCGAATTAACAGTTTCTTCTGTAGTTGCAGTGGAGAGAGGGCTTAATAAATACGTTTTAGCCTCTATTTTTTTGCTATTAAAGTCAACCAGCCTATCGGGAGTGTAACAATAAGTATCAAAAAGAAGGAAGGTCCTATCTTCGGTAGAATTAAAATAATTAGAGTGAATATCTTTAACTGTTATATTATCTTTCACCCAGGCGAATTTCCCTATATCGTATCCACTTCCGTAGTAAAAGGGCCAGTGGGTATATACTACTTCGGGACTCTGTTCCTGAAGTTCTTTATATCCTTCCGCACGAAGATTCCCCGAATTAGCATAATAAAACGTCGAATTTGTTGCAATTATGAAGTTAAATATCAGGGTTAGGGCGAGGACTAGAAGAACAATATGTTTACTTTTTTCAGAGTAAACCTTCGATCCGACTATTTTTGAAATGCCTGAGGAAAACAGAATTATTAAAGCCGGCATGGCAGGCATTAAGTATCTGAAATCCAGGACACTGACATCAAGCAGGGGTTTCAAACCGTAGTCGATTACCCTGCCGTTGATTATGAAAAAGGCAGTTAAGGAAGCAGCCCAGATTAACATTGCTACTCCCCTCTTATCAATACTGATTTCAGTCTGGCGTAAACTGATGGAGACCAGTAAACACATTACTGACAATCCCAGCAGGATATAGTATGGTACGTAATTTCCCCAGGGAAAAAGAGGAAATGAGAAAATTAGTTTGCTGGGATAGTTTTCAGAGATTATTAGTAACAGAATCTGAATTAATAACAATGCATAGAGGAACATCTCACTCTTTTTCTCGGTTTTCAAGAACGCAAATACCGATAGAAAAAATATTCCGGTGTAAATATATTGTGCGATTTCGTGCCTTAAAAATCCTGCCCATATTGCTACGGTGTCTCCTCCAAAAGTCAATGGGGTAATAACTGAGAATTCGGCCATTATTGCTGAGTAATACATCACTTTAAAATAGTAAAGTACAGAGATCAAAAGCATAAAACCGATTGATATCAGGGCTTTTCGATCTACCCGATGGTATATAAAGAGACAGGCTAAAATTGCAGGAAATAATACAAGACCGGGATCCTTCGTTCCATAGGAAATAAAGGCAAAAATCAGAGATGAATAAAAGAACCGATCAGATCCGGTATTAAGGTACTTAAACAAAAAGAAGAAGGTTATTATCACAAAGGACGTAAAGGGCATATCAAGATAAGCCCATTTATTAACCAGGAAGAACGCCGGAAAGGTAAGAGAGACTAACAGGGCTATGAATGCCGTGAAATCGTCATATAACTCTCTGGAAATAGCATATATTCCAAAAATTCCGCAAATACCCAGGGACATATTTATTAAATGTGTTAGGGTTTCGGATTCTCCAAACAGCCTGTAAAATCCTCCCCATATAAGATACAGGAAGGAATGCCTTTCTTCCGTGCTGCCAAAATAGGAATGGGTAAGATAATATTTGGAGCGTACGACATGCTGTACCGCGTCCCAGCGGTACGCAAAGTCAAAACCCCAGAACCAGGTAACTAAAAGTGAGAATAGAAGAGTAAAAAATATGACTTTCGACCGTGTTTTGTAATACCTGTATATGCATAAAGAAAGTATCGGAATTACCAGGAATTTCAACAAATTTAGCGCATGAAGCAGCTGGTAATTTTTGAAATAGTGTCCTGCAAATAAGGATAAGAAAAAGCCTGAACATATAATTGCAAGAATTATATCAAAATAATGCGTTTCCGGCAATTTATTATACTGGCGTGTAGATGTTTGATTGCCATATATTTGATTATCTAGCTGATTATCTAGCTGATTATCTAGCTGATTATCTAACTGATTATCTAACTGATTATCTAGCTGATTATCTAACTGATTATCTGCCTGGTTGTCTACCCGGCTGTCTGCCTGATTAGCCCGACTGCATATTTGATTCAATAAACTCTTATAAAAATCTAACTCTCCCAGTTAACTCTCCCCTTAGTTTTTCTTTCCTGATATAAACCTGCCAGCACCGCACTTTTGGAACTTAATTGCTAATACCTGGATTTCAGGAATAAACATTTGAGCGGCATGTTTCAAAAATTTATCTCTTGTTTAAAACCAGTCTTATTTCCTGTATTACACATTTCCAGTACCAGACCTGTTTTACTTCCTGCACAGTACCATTGTCCAGGGGAAGGGCTTCCGCACCTCTAAAACCTTAAAATATTTTCCTACTAGTTTCACGAATTCTTCCGAACTCCAGTTCTGGACATGTTCAATATCATTCCCAAAACGTTTCAGGTTTTTACCTCTTAGGAAGTTCATGGTGCGAAAATAAGGCTCATTGGGTACACTGAGCAGGCAATAATCCCTGGACACCCGCCGGATTTCCTTAAGAGCCGAATCCGGTTTCTCCAGGTGTTCCAGAATCTCGGTTGCGATAGCAAGGTCAAAACTATCTTTTTTGAATGAAAGTTCATATACGCTTCCTGCACACAGGTTGCAGTTCCGATTTCTATCCCTTGCAAGCTTAAGTGCGTTTTTAGAAATATCCACGCCTGTAACATCAGGCAGGTCGAGACAGTTAATGATAAATCCTTCCCCGCAACCAATGTCGATAACTTTGTTTATGTTATCCAGCGGGGCTATCGCAGCTTTCAGGTTTTCCGTAAAATTAGATATAACCATACCCATAAGCGGATTTCTGGAATTGTACTTTTTATAATTTCCACTTCGCAAGTCCGGATTTATCGGATTGTCCACCTTATTCATTTATCTCCCACCGAGTTAAATTCAGCCCTATCTTTATTATAATTTCAGATTTTTTACTCCTATCTGCGCCCAGTGATTCTAAATTAAGTCTCGATATGGTCAAGTGTCTTACTTCTATCGATTCTTGATACTGGTTAAGTGTTTTAATTCTATCGATTCTTGATACCGGTTAAGTGTCTTACTTCTATCGATTCTTGATACCGGTTAAGTGTCTTACTTCTATCGGTTCCTTTTTCTGTTTTATAATTATTTACCAGGCTTTTCAGGACCGCTTTTTTAGAGTGAGCAGGAATCCGAAAAGTGCCGGAGATAGTGACGTCAGAAGATAAAGAACTACAGGACAGGAAAACCCGTAAGCTGCGTTCTCATCCAGCATATTGAAAATCGTGACGCTCACAAATTCTCGAATCCCAAAGCCTGATATTGATATAGGAAAATTGCCTAAAACTACGATTATTGGCAGAGAAAAGGTAAGAACGTTATTTAAAGCCGGGCTCAGGGATTTTATTACTATCCAGTATACTATCAGGTTTAGCAAATAATATCCTAAAGTCAACGAAAAAACCGTGAGAAGAACTTTTCTATTTTTTGTAATTTCCCTCATGGTTTTGATGTAATTTTCCTTATGTTCTTGCTTCTTGAAAAACATATTAAAAAAAGCAGACACTGCTTTTTCGTTTGTAATAACGACTATTCCAGCGATGGAAAGTGACATTACAAACGTCATCAGATAAATTAAATTCCTATCTTTGAAAAAGAATACAATCGCCAGTATACTTAAGATCATCAGGCAGACAACGTCTATAATTCGGTCCATTATTACGGTTGGTATACTTCTTGATTTCTCCGAATCCAGATAAAAAGCTCTCGAAACTTCCCCTGTCCTTCCCGGAGTGAGCGCCCCGTAGAAGGTACCTATCAGAATGATTTCCAGCGACCTGAGGATCGGAATCCTGATATCTATGCAATTAAGCAGGGTCTGCCACTTTTTCGCTTTCATCAGGTACATGAGAACAACAAAAGGCAGGGAGAATGAGAGCAAAACCAGGTTCACTTCAGTAAACACTTCGTAGATAGCTTTTACATCGAGTTTACTTAACAGATACGAAAGCAACCCCACGCTAACTACAAATTTACCTGCCGTTTTCCAGTTCATAGCTATCAAACTTTATGATATAATCATCGTTGTTTCTGGTGTTTGTGATCAATTCTCCGATCAATCCCAGGGAGACAAATTGGGCTCCTATAACTGTGAGCAATATCCCAAGCATAAGAAGAGGCCTGTCCCCAATTGGCGTACCTGTGATCCATAATAGGAGAAGGTACAGGGAAATAGCTATCCCTGAAAAACTCAGAACCAGACCTATGCCGCCGAACATGTGCAAAGGTCTCTTCTTGTATAGCATTAAAAATGTGACTGTCATCAGGTCAAGACAGCCTTTCAGAAGCCTTTCAACTCCATATTTTGACTTTCCGTGGATTCTCGGATGGTGCTCGACCTCTATCTCCCCGACAGAATAACCTTTCCAGTGAGCCAGAGCCGGGATATAGCGGTGAAAATCCCCATATAAGCTTATATTTTTTACAACTTCTCTTCGGTATCCTTTGTACCCGCAGTTGAAATCATTAATTTTAACTCCTGTAATAAGGCGGGTTAATTTATTGAAGCATTTTGAAGGAAAGGTTTTTGATAGAGGGTCTTGCCTTTTGACCTTCCAGCCAGAAACCATATCAAACTCTTTCAGTTTCTCAAGAAATCTTGGGATTTCTTTGGGGTCGTCCTGCAGGTCTCCATCCAGAGTAATAACAAACTCTCCTCTAGATTTTCTAAACCCGCAGGAGAGAGCTGCGGCTTTCCCATAATTCCGCTGAAATCTCACAATTCTTATATTACTGTTCTGAATTGCTTTTATTTCCTGGAAAGTATTGTCGGTCGATCCGTCGTCGACGAAAATTATCTCATATGTTCGGTCCAATTCCGAAAGAATGCTGTACAGATTCTCATAGAGCTCAACTATATTTTCCTCTTCATCATAAACCGGAATTATAATCGAAAGATCAGGCTTATTGAATATATTGTCGTCTTGAATTGAATACATTGTTGGAAAGTTAGTTGGAACTTCTATAGTATAAACTTCTCTATTTTTTAATTGATCTCTCGAACCGTACGTAACATCTCCCCCACAACCTTGAAAAGTATTACTGATATAACTATTTCTCCGAAAGCCGCATTCGAAATAAATCAGGTCTTCAATAGTCCAGACTGCCAGGATAGCCTAAAAACAGCATATTCAGGTTACTGACAAATGGGCTATTAACTTACTCCCGTCTCCGTACTCCCCTCTAATAATATGAATAGGAATTTAACTACTTTTCTTATAAAAGTTAGGATTTAATTAATTTCTTTATGAAAGTAAGGTAAACTGATTTTATCATACAGTTCAACTAGCTGAATTTGCATGAAAGCTAAGAATAACTGGCTTTATTTTCAAGTTTTGAGTATCTTGTTTTTCTAATAAATTGCAAATTCTAACTTCTATAAGATAACCTGAGTTCATTATTTCCTGTGAAAAAATGTACTCCTGATCGTTTTACTGATATTTCCCATCATTCCGAGAAAGGCAAGCGGATACGAATTTAAGATTTTTTCATATAATCGTCATAAACTAAATCAATTTTTTCCACTATTTCTTCCCAGTCATAATTTTCAGCTTTCCGGAATGCGGCTTCCGAGATCTTTCTATATTCCGGGTTGTTCCTGATTATTTTTTGTATAGCCTTTGCAATTTCTCCCTCTTCCGGTTCCACAACAAGCCCGTCCATTCCGTTTTCAACCAGTCCCTGTGCGGCATTGTACTTCGCCTCCACAGTCACTACAGGCACCCCGCAGGCAAAAGCCTCTATAACAACCATCCCGAAGCCTTCGCGGCTTGAAGGCAGTACAAGTACCTTCGAAGCCTTGATTTTCCCTATCAGAGCCCCGTACTCCTGAAAGCCCGCAAACTCGATGTTCCCGCAAACTCCGGTCCTCTTTGCAAGTTCAACCAGTTCTGTCTTTTCAGGCCCGTCTCCAACAACACAGCATCTGATTTCCGGAAAAGCGGCTTTAAGGACGGCTACAGCTTTAATCAGCATGTCGACATTTTTTTCCTTTATAAGCCTGCCTGCAAAAATAATATCGTATTTCTTATCCTCAAGTCCTCCAGGAGTTTTTCCGGTTTCGGGCTCAATCGCGGTAATCCTTTCAAGATCTATCCCATTGGGGACGACTGCAATCCTTTCTCCGGAAACCCCGAGTTTATCAAGCCTGTCCTTTGTCCAGCCCGAAACCGCAATATTATTCGCTGATAATTTGGAAACCGCTTTTTCTACCAGCTGCCCGAAAAACCCCGCCTTCCCTAAATATTCATACCAGTAATCATTCCATACTTCATGCCAGGTAAGCACTAACCGGGCTTCTTTCAGGATTGAGACCGCTTTTGCGGTAAAACAGGAAAAATAAGGAAATACGCTCACATCTATAAGGTCAAAGTTTTCTTTCCTTAGCTCAGGGAACAATTCCACAGCGAAGATTATTGCTTCGGAAATTGAACGCCTGCCGTTTACATACAGATTTCGAGCTTTGCAGACGCCGTGAAGGGTCATGCCTTCGTACTCAAAGGTATCTTCGCCTTCCCACCATTTAATTCCGAAAATATGTACTTCATGCCCCCTGGCCGAGAGCCGCTTTCCCAGCTCGTGGATGCGCATTTCTGCGCCGCCTTTGACCCATGGGTAGACAGCATCGTATACAAAGGCGATTTTCATTGCATCACTTACCAGTCCGTATCCACTTCGAGTAGCATTACGCTCAGGACAATTGCCGAAAAAATCATCTGCAGACCGATAAAAGCAAAAACCATTGAAATAGCTGCACTTCTCACTTCCGAGAGAGACCCGTATCCCGAGCTGATCCAGGTGTATACTACTTTTAGCCCCAGCAGTAAGCCTGCCCCAAGAATAAGTGAGCCTGCAAGCAGCTCTTTTTCAAGGGAATGATAATTCAACCATTTTGCAGTACCGCCCCTCTTCTTAGGGTATACGCCGCGGACGATACCGTATGTTTTCATATAGCCGCCGGTAGATAGTATCTGTCCTCCGAGGATGAGAAGCATACAACCTAAAATGAAGGAATGCAGCCTGCTCTCTGCCGCATCCCCACTGAGCAGGAGAGAACCGGTTATCAGGGCTCCAAGGACAAAAACCACTGCTCCCGGCAGAAAGAGAAACGGCAGAGGGCGGTAGAGCATCATAAATCTCATATGCCTCCAGCCGTCCTGGAAAGAACGCAGTTTGGAGGGAGCCCGGCGGGAGTAATAGGTTATGGGGACTTCTTTAATCCTCAGGCCGCATTTTGCGGCTTCGATTACCATTTCGGATGCAAGTTCCATGCCGTGCGTTTTAAGATTCATTTTTTCAAGGGCTTCTTTTGTGAAAGCCCGCATCCCGCAGTGAGCATCCGAAATTTTCGTCCTGAAAAGGAAATTCAACATTGCTGTCAGGATAGGATTGCCTATATACTGGTGCAGCCAGGGCATAGCTCCTTTTTTGATATCGCCTTTAAGCCGCGTGCCCATTATGAAATCCGCTTCTCCTGCCATAAGGGGATCAAGGAATTTATCAAGCTCAAGCAGGTCGTAGGTATTATCGGCATCCGCAATCGCAATATAGTCTCCTTTTGCTTCAGCCAGCCCTTTAAGGTAAGCGTTTCCATACCCTTTTATCGGACCTATTACCTTTGCACCCATTGACGCTGCAATTTCTGCGGTCCGGTCCGAAGAATTGTCAGCAATTATTATCTCCCCTTCTATACCATATTTCTTAAATATAGACTGAGCTTTCTCTATACAAATTCGGATGGTTTCTTCTTCATTCATGGAAGGCATTACGATAGAAAGAGAGGGCATGTCCAGCCTATACAGCATATAGACTAATAACTATTTTGATACGTATCATCTATCAGAAACCGGCATTCCTGAAATTTATTTTTTATAATTTTTCCTGGCAGGGCAAAGCAGAAAGCAGGAATTATAAACTCAGACCGTCAGAAACAGGGACGCAAGAAGCCAGAATAAAGAGGCAGAAAGTCAGGGATACAGGATTGAGGGTCAGGAATACAGGACCGGGAAAAGAAAATTAACTTCTGCTAACAAATTATATAAGGCATCACAAAGCTATTTTTAAAAAGGGATCCGGGTTTTTTCTGCGGATTATCAACCCATTCCATTATGGTTGAAACCGCTTTATCTGTATTTCAATAAGTTTTAATGGGGGATTTGAATGGTTAAAGTAAGCGTGATATTCCACAGTATTTATGGTCACAACTACACAATGGCAGAAGCTGTAGCTGAAGGGGCAAGAGAGGTCGAAGGAGCCGAAGTGGAGATTTATCAGGTGCCTGAGACTCTACCATATGAGGTTCTGGAAAAGATGGGAGCAATTGAAACAAAAAATCTTTTTGCCCATATCCCTGTACTGACCAGAAGCATGTATGAAGATGTACTCGCAGGTGCAGATGCCATTATCTTCGGGACGCCAACGCGTTACGGAAATATGACTGCTCAGATGCGTACGGTTTTTGACGGCCTTGGAGGTTTATGGAGTAGAGATGCTCTTGTCGGGAAGGTAGGAAGCGTCTTCACCTCCAGTGGAACGCAGCATGGGGGCCAGGAATCCACAATCCTCACTACGCATGTAACCCTGCTCCATCTCGGTATGATCATTGTCGGGCTCCCGTATTCAGAAACACGGCAGAGGAGGATGGACGAAATTACAGGAGGCAGCCCATACGGAGTTTCAACAATTGCAGGAGATGATAACAGCCGCCAGCCTTCAGAGAATGAGCTTGCAATGGCTCGTTATCAGGGAAAACATGTAACCCGGATTGCAAAAAAGCTCGCCGGAAAATAAAAGGAATTTAAAAATAAAAAGATTGGAAAACGTCTCCCTCTGTGAGGGTGTTCTCCGGATTTTTGATTTTTTATTTTACAAATGATCGACCAAGCCCGGAAAGGCTACACTTCTGGACTCAAATTTATCCTGAGCTTTTGTCAGGCACGCCAGAGTACAGTAAATGGCCTTTTCCTCAGCCTTTCTAAGGACAAAAAACTCTTTCCCACAAACGGGGCATGCTTTTTTCACGTAAGACATTGTAAACACGCATTCTCTGTATGTGAGTACTTTTTTAATATTCGTTTTTATATATCACCTACTAAGATAACGCAATAAAATATAAACTTTCTTATTAAATTTATATATATCTTTGGTAAGAAATTAAATTCATTTTACTGGAAAACTCAATCGCATTTAATAAAACGTTATACAGGAAAACAGACTGCTGCTCAGATATAATTTAACTGCTAAAAACTTTAGATACTCAAATTCAGTCAAATTTATTTATTAATGCAGTTATAAGGAAACTTTTGAGGTTAAACTCAGTTCTCACCGTAACTCTTTATACTAAACTATTTGAGGTAATACATTTATCTCTCGTGATGGGTTATATTCAAGAAAAAATGATTCAACCTGTAGAGTCGTTATATTTTGAGAAACAAGGTTGAAGCTGATGCCTGAGCAGGCTATTAATTTTAAAAGCATAAAATTCAGAGGAATGCAGGAGGTATCCTGAATTAGGCCGTTAATTTTTGGAAATGGGAGAATCCTGATCTGTGAGGACGAAAGGGGAACGATAAGAGACATTTATTTCCCATATGTGGGGCTTGAGAATCATGGGAATACGATAAAGGCTGGCATATGCGATCTTGACTCCCTTTACTGCAGCTGGCTTGAAAACTGGAAAATTCAGCAGAGGTATAAGTCCGAGTTTAAGGAAAATTTCTGTGAACGTATTCTTGAAATCTCAGAGAGGAGCAGGGAGGTCGGAAGAGGGGAAACCAGTACTGAGAGAGGCAATCAGGAAGTTCCTGAGGTTTGCAGGGGAATTATCTCGAATATAGGGGAAACAGTATTCGAAAATCCTGAAATAGGGCTCAAAATTACGGTCTGGGAGGCTGTCCACCCCTCAGTGAATATCTTTTACAGGACTTTTGAGGTCAGGAATACTTCAAATTCGGTCAAGCACCTGCGCTTTTTCTCAAACCAGAATTACCGGATTCTCGAGACTAAAATCGGAGAAACTGCTGTAATTGATAAACATACGCTTATCCATTACAAGCGCGACCGTTATTTCCTGCATGCGAGTGACCCCGCATTCGACCAGTATGCGGTCGGGACTGCAGAGTGGAAAGGGCTTGAAGGCACCTGGAGAGATATGGAGAGTGATGCTTCCCTCAGTGGAAATCCTGTAGCTCATGGCTCGGTAGATTCCACTCTTGGCTGGACCCTTCCCGAACTGAAGCCCGGAGAATCGACAAGGCTGCACTACTGGATAGTGCTTGGAAAAAAGTACTGCAGTGTACTTCAGATTCATAAACGGGTGAAGGAAGCCGGAAGAAAAGCCCTTTTCCATCATAACTTCAATTTCTGGAATTCATTTACTGAGCAAGTATCGGTCCTCCCGGAGTCTGCCAGGATGTCGCAACTGCCTGAGCGTGTTTCAAAGTGCTTTTACAGAAGTCTGCTTGCAGTTGTCGCCCATATGGACATTACAGGCTCGATAATTGCGTCCTGCGACTCCGATATAAAGCAGTTCGGGGCAGACCTTTACAGTTACTGCTGGCCCAGGGATGCAGCCTGGGTCTGCCTTGCTCTAGACAGGGCACGGTATCATCATCTGACCGCCGAGACCTTTGAGTTTTTTTCGAAAATCATCACGCCCAGAGGCAACTTCCTTCATAAATACACGCCTGCCGGGGATTTCGGGAGCACATGGCATCCCGTGCCTATGATTCAGATCGATGAGACCGGGCTTCCTCTTTATGCCCTCTATAATAACTGGGAGATTGAAAAGAGTGTCTGGACCACAGGCAGGTACTACAGACAGCTTATAATCCCAACGGCTAATTATCTTGCTAAATCGATTGACAGGGAAACAGACCTCCCGATTTCGAGTTTCGACCTCTGGGAGGAGCGAAAAGGCGTGCATACCTACAGCGCATGTACGGTCTATGCCGGCCTTAACGGAGCCTACGAACTCTCCCGCTCGCTTGGCGATTACGACAATGCAAATCTCTGGAAGGAAGCTGCCGAGCGCGTCCGGAAGTCTATCCTTGAGAAGCTTTATGATGAAAGGCTGAGGCGCTTCCGCCGGGGGCTTGACGACGCCACTCTTGATTCCTCGGTCTTTGCCGTCTGGTACCTCGGAATTCTTCCTCCCGACGACCTCAGGGTAGTCCAGACAATGGAAGCTATCGAACGCGATCTTAAGCGTCCCTCAGGCGGAATTGCTAGGTATCTTCACGACACCTACTTCGGCTACATGAACAGCTGGATTATCTGCACGCTCTGGCTGTCCCAGTGGCATTCCGCCGTCGGCAACCTGGACCGCGCCCTCGAACTCCTTGACTGGTGTGCAGCCCATGCCCATTCCGCAGGCCTCTTCTCCGAACAGGTCGACGACAGAGGTAACCCTCTTTCCGTCCTCCCCCTGGCCTGGTCCCACTCCGCCTACATCCTCGCAGTCCTGGAATACCTGCAAGCCCTTGAGAAAAAAGAAGGCGGTGTCTGTGATTATCCTGGATAATGAGCAGTTATAACTTTGAAAGGGTGGGCAGAGAGAGTGAAATAATTCTAACGCAAAATGTTTCTAAGTTAAATCGATGCGATCCTTCCGGCATCAGTTATAATATACCCGCTTTCCCCGTCGGCTATGTAGCCCATTGCTTTGAGTTCCCGAAGGTGGTTGTAGGTCATGCCCTTGGAAATCCCGGCAGTTGCGGCTATCTGGGGAACCGAGGATACTCCTTTCTGGATCTCTTCGAGTATCAGTTTTTTTGTTTCCGACAGATTGAAACTCAGCACCGGAAAATCAATCATGAAACTATCCTCTTCGGTCACATACACAACTCTCTGAACCATATCATTCCTCGCATACGCCCCGAAAAGCGCCCCAAAAGCCTGCGGCTTCCGCCCGCCCGACACGTTGACAATTACCTGGTTGCCCCTGGCATGTTCCTGCTCAATAAGCTCAGCAACATCTTTTGCCACGCGCACCGTGTCATAAACAGATGTGTACTTTTTCTCAATCTCAAGCGCATTTTTAAACGTTTTTTCAATCATTTCCTCAGACTGCACCTTCTTATCAGGCGCCCCTTCTTCTGACAGCAATATGATTTTCGAAGGGGAAAGCCGTGTCACGCAGATAATAACAGGCTCAAGGGAATAGATTGTGGAGATAAGTGTAAGCTTTGACATTAAGTGTTTATTATTGTGGAGGGGGGTTAAATGTTTTACTGTGTGAGTGTTATCCTATTTTTCAGTTAAATCTATTGATTATTATAATTAATTTTAGAAATGCATATATAAGATGTAGACAATGAATGTCTTAGGTTCACAAGTATAATCTAAATTTAAAAAAGATATTCTTAATAAATTGGCTTTAATTATTTATTATATTTTTTATGAGGGTGTAATTTCTGTGATCGAAGCGATGAAAGAAATTGGTGAATATGCGCTCGAAAAAGAAAATAAAGATTTAAGCGATATCGTATCAATATTGGTCGAAGATCCTGCAACCAATGAAAGTTATAAGCATGTATTCTTTATCAAGTTGGTCTCGATCAATGATAGTTTCGAGTTTAAAGGAATTGAACATCAAGAGTATTCAAAAGAAAAAATTAAAAAATACCTCTATAAAAGCGGGTCATCTAGAGGGCCGGACATTACTCCTACTTCAAGAATCACTGAAGTTAAAAAAACTTTTTCTAACAAGATCATAGGTTGGTTTTCAAAGCCTTTGGATGAAGCAAAGCCTATACTAGATAATAATGAAGTACAATATTTGGAAATTCTTGGACAGTACATAAAAGAAAACGAAGAAGCAATACTCTCTGAGCTTGAATCTAAAGTAACTTCTGTTGATGCAAAGGAAAAGTCGATATTATCCTTGATGTTTGAAGAGAATGGTTCCATCAAATATATTGGAGATATTGAAGCATTTAGGAAGATTCTTAAAAATAATGGAGCTTTAAAATTCTACAGCAAATATGGTGTTGTTTCTAAGGATGAAAATAAGGTATGCTCTATTTGTAAATTATGTAAAGAAGTTTATGGTTTTGTTACCCCTTATGAGTTCTACACCGTAGATAAGCCTGGTTTTGTTAGCGGTGGATTTGACCAGAGTAAAGCATGGAAGAATAACCCTGTTTGTCTTGAATGTGCTTTGAAAATTACAGCAGGAAAAGAATATATCGAGAAATATATGTCTTTTAAGCTGTATCGTTTTAATTATCTTTTAATTCCAAAGTTCATTACTAAAGAACATAAAAAAGATGAAGAAAACCTGTTTAGGATATTCCAACAGTTTAAAAATAAAAAGTTCAATTTTGATAAAGATTATCAATACTTTTTACAGGAAAATGAAGAAGATATATTGGAAATCTTAAGTAAACAGGAAAATTTCCTCAATCTAAATTTCCAATTTTATGAAAAATCAAACTCTGCATATAGAATTCTTTTGTACGTTGAAGATATTCTTCCTTCAAGGTTGAATAAACTTTTTGATATTAAGGGAGCAGTTGACAAAAAAAGTATTTTCACTAAGAACTATGATAACAATGATACTAAACCTATCAGATTTACACTAGGAAATATTGGACACTTTTTCTTAAATGGCCGCGGAAATTCTAATATGGATAAATATTTTTTAGAAATTATAAATGGAATATTTACTTTCAAAGCTATTGACTACGATTTTTTACTGAAGCATATCATGGATCGCATAAGAGAAGATTTCCTGGCGGACAAGTCTACAAATTTATCTTTATTATTGGGATTTCAAATGTTAGATTTCTTAAACCAGTTAAAATTATTAGCAAACTATGAAGGAGGCAAATATTTGAGCTCTAAGGATTTAGTGGCTTTATTAGAAGATGTCGAGTTTAAAGAAGAAAATAAATATGAGGAACATATAAATAAAATTTTTTCGGAATTTGAAAGCTTCTTCAATACAGATGCAAAAAGAGCTATATTTTTAGAGGGCATACTTACACAATATTTACTTAATGTACAGTGGCATAACAGGAATAATACGCCTTTTAGAGCAAAGCTTAGAGGGTTAAATCTCGATGAGCGTTATGTGAAGAGACTTTTACCTGAAATACAAAATAAGCTTGAAGAGTACAATGCAAATTATTACAAAGATCTTGAGTCATTAATCGCGAAATACATGGTTCAGTCAGGAACCAACTGGAAAATGCCAAATGATGAAATAAGTTTTTACTTTGTTCTCGGCATGAACTTATCTAATTATCTAAAATCCTTTATGAACAATAAGGAGGAAAACAATGACTGAAATAAAAAATAGATCTGAAATTATCTTTTTATATGATATAAAGGACGGGAATCCAAACGGCGACCCACTGGATGAAAATAAGCCAAGAATTGATGAAGAAACTGGAATTAACCTCGTGACCGATGTCAGACTTAAGAGAACAATCCGCGATTATCTGTACAAATTTAAAAATCAGGAAATTTTCGTGCGAGAAATTCCTGATGAAATGGGAAATATTCAAGATGCAAAACTAAGAGCTAGAGATTTTTTAACCATTAAAGAGCCTTTCAAAGCTCTTGAAATCGGAAAAAAGGACATTGATGAAAACATTCTTAATGGATGTATTGATGTTCGTCTCTTTGGTTGCACAATCCCTATTGAATTGAAAGTAGAAAATAAAAAAGATAAAAATAAAGACAAAGATAAAGATAACGACAAAGATAAAGACAAAGATAAGTCTGGCTCAATAACTCACACTGGGCCTGTACAGTTTAAAATTGGAAGATCAATGCATAAAGTTTTTATGAAACACTTCCGAGGAACTGGAGCCTTTGCTTCTAAAGAAGGAGCAAGTAAAAAGACTTTCCGTGAGGAAGATTTTCTACCATATTCTCTTATCAATTTTTATGGAATAATAAACGAGAATGTGGCAAAGGAAACTCGTATCTCTGAAGATGATGTCAAACTGCTTTTCGATGGAATGTGGAATGGAACTAAAAATTTGATTTCAAGATCAAAAATTGGACAGATCCCACGTTTTCTATTCGTAGTAAACTACAAAGAAGGAAATTACCACATTGGAGATTTAAACAATTTCATTTCTTTGCAGTCCGAGATAATTGATGAAGAGATCCGAGATATTTCACAGGTAAGAATTGAAGTTCAAAAACTGGTCGATAAATTGGTTGAAAACAAGACCAAAATTAAAAATGTCCAGTTATGTAAAGACGAAGCTCTTGTATTTACATACAATGGTGAAAAGAAGGATCTCAAAGGATGCCTTAAAGACGCTGAAATTGAAATTGAAGAGTTATCACTGTGAGCTAAAACTATGAGGGTATTAGTATTCGATATATGGGGAGAGTTTGGACATTTCCGGAAACAATACACAACAACTTCTCCTCTTACTTTTTCTATTCCTCCGAGAACCTCAATTGCTGGTATGATTGGTGCAATTATAGGACTCGAAAAAGATGAATATTTGAAGTATTTTTCGAAAAATAATGCAAGTATTGCAGTAAGAATAATATGCCCAATCAAAAAAACTAGGATTGCGGAAAATCTTATCGACACAAAATCTGCAGATTTGATGAGTAAAATTAAAAATAGGACTCAAATAAGATTTGAATTATTAAAAGATGTGAAGTATAGAATTTATTTTTCTCATACCTCTGAAGAAATATACAATAAACTGCACTCTCTGTTAAAGGATCACAAGTCAGTATACACTTTATGTCTAGGTCTAAGTGAACACATTGCTAATTACAAATTTATAGGAGAAATGGAGGGTGTCAGTGAATTTTCGGACTCTGAAAAAGAAGTCCATTCTATAATCCTCGAAAAAGAACTCTTGAAAATCAATTTCGAGGAAGGAAAAGAATATTTTTCAGAAACTATACCATTAGAGATGTTACCTGAAAGAGAGGTATCAGAGTACGGCAAAGTTCTATTCGAAAGAAACGGAAAAAGTATAGTTGCGAATGTAAAAAACTTATGGAGACTTGAGAATGGGGAAGGAATTGTCTTCATGTGATTTCTATCTTCATTCACATCCAAAAAAAACATTATTTGAACACTTATCTAACGTAGGTAATAAATCTATTTTAACTAGTGATGCAAAAAACTTATCTCTAGAAAAATTTGGGATTGATCAAAATACTTTTTCTGAAATTGCGTTTCTTATCGGAATTTGTCATGATTTTGGGAAAGGTACGAAATATTTCCAGAGATATATTTTAGAGACAGATCCAGCCATACAGAGGAGCTTAAAAAACAGAAAAGAATATCATCATGGACTTATTTCAGCTATTTTCACATATTATATTTTAAGAAAATACATAAGCTCGATAAATGGTAATAAAAATCTGGAGCTTATTCCTACTATAGGGTACTTAACTGTAAAAAGACATCATGGTAACTTAAAAGATGCCGAGGATGAGATTAGAGAGTTGAGAGATGAAGATACCCTTCAAGTTATTGATCTTCAAATAAAGTCGCTAGAAACAAACGAGTTGAAGTTAATATATGAGCGGCTACTGCATAGTTATAGTATTCCTTTTGATATTGATATTTTTTGCAACGAATATCGTTCCATTGCTAAAGAAATCTTAAAAAATAGAAATACGTTTGTTGCATTGCTCCAGAAAGAGCAGTTTACAGGCTATTATCTAATGACATTAACTCTTTATTCAATTCTTATAAACTCTGATAAAATTGATGCATCTTCTATTGACGTTTCCAGTAAAACAAATATCCCACCTGATCTTGTAGATCGGTACAAGGTAAAAAGGGGTTTCCAGAGTAATGAAAGCGTAATCAATAGAATGCGTAACGAAATTTATAACGAAGTAACAGAAAACATTGAAAAGCTTGATCTCGATAATAAAATTTATTCGATAAGTGTCCCTACAGGATCAGGAAAAACTCTCACATCACTTTCATTTGCGCTAAAATTGAAAGCAAGATTAAAAGAGGAAAAAAGAATTAACTCAAAAATAATTTATTCGTTGCCTTTCTTGAGCATAATAGACCAAAACTATGATGCTTTTGAAGATGTTTTTAAGACAGTTTATATGGTAAATCCTACTGAGGATATATTACTTAAACATCATCATCTTGCCGATATTTTTTACAAAACGCAAGATGAAGAAGAATTTGAAGGGCTTAAAAGTTTATTTTTAATTGAAGGGTGGAATTCTGAAATAATCGTTACTACTTTTGCCCAGTTTTTCCACACAATAATATCTAATAAAAATCGCTCAATCAGGAAATTTCACACAATTGCGAATTCGATTGTAATACTTGATGAAGTCCAGTCGATTCCCCACAAGTACTGGTTATTGCTAAGACAGATAATTTCGGGGTTTGCTGAGTACTTTAATACTTACTTTATCTTTGTGACAGCTACTCAACCTCTTATCTTCGACCCCGAAAAGAAGGAGATAATTGAGCTGGTAAAAAACAAAGATAAGTATTTTGGGGAACTTGATCGAATTAAATTGGAAATAGACCTAAATCCAATGAATTTGGATGAATTTAAGGAGATAGTTGAATCTGAAGCGAGAAATGAACCAAAAAAAGACTTATTGGTTGTGTTAAATACAATTAAATCTTCTCTATATATCTTTAATTATCTAAACAATCTGAAACTTGAAAATACAGATTACTATTATCTTTCAACTAACATAATCCCAAAAGAAAGACTTAAAAAAATTAAGGAAATAAAAGCAAAGTCAAACGAAAGGAAAATTATTGTTAGCACTCAGCTTATCGAAGCTGGTGTAGATATAGACGTCGATATTGTCTACAGAGATTTTGCTACGATTGACTCAATAAATCAGGTTGCTGGGAGATGTAATAGAAATTTTTCCACAGATGAAAGAGGAAGTGTAAAAAGGGGAAAAGTGAAGATCATAGTACTGAAAGATAAAACGAAAGAACTCAGTCGATATATATACTCAAGTTTTCTCATTGATAACACAAAAGATGCTTTGAAAGAAAGCTCCTCTGAAATCTTCGAAAAAGACTTAGTCTTTTTAAACAATAATTATTTCCGGAAAGTCAAAGATTTCTCAAGTGAGGACGAATCAAAGGAACTACTTTCATGTGTTAACGAGCTTAAATTTGAAGCTCTCACTTCAGATTTCAGGTTAATAGATGATAAAGCAGAATATGAAAAAATAGACGTATTTGTCGAATTAGATGATAAAGCGGTTGAAACTTGGAAAAATTACATCTTGCTAAAATCTATTAAAAATCCTTTGGAAAGAAAAGAAAGGTATCTAACAATCCGGAAGGATTTTAATGAATACCTGATCTCCGTACCCAAAAAAGATTTTTCCTGTGAAGAACTAGAGGATCTCAATATCGGATATATTCCTTTTGAACAAACAAAACATTATTATGATCCTGAAACTGGTTTTGTCTTTGAATTAAAACCTACCCTAATGGGTGATTGACATGAGAGTCAAAACGCTAACTTTAACTCTTGTTCCTGACCGAAAAGTAAGGACAAACGCCTCAAAGCTACGAGGGTTTTTCGCAACCCGGTTTAATGAATATACACTTTTACATCAACATAACTGCGATAAAGTAATTTACATGTATCCTTTAGTCCAATATAAAATTTTGAACGGCATTCCTCTAGTTTTCGGAATAAACGAAGGTGTAGAAGTCCTCCAAGAAATTTTCAATAAATATGAGAAAATCGAGCTAGGCGAATCCACTTATGAAATTCAAGAAAAAAAAATATCATTTAAAGAACAGGAGTTTGGCCTTTCCGACAAATTCCACACTTACAGCTTTGAAACTCCCTGGTTTGCCCTCAATCAGGAAAATTTTACTGATAAATATCAGAGAATGAATCCTGAAGAACAAAAAGAACTCCTTCGGAGAACTCTGGTCGGAAACATTCTTTCTATGTCCAAGTCTCTTGGATATACTGTTCCCAGCCAGATAAAATGTGAGCCAGACCTTCAGCCCGGCGTAGGCAGCATGAAAGGAGTAAAAATTGCTACGTTCAAAGGGAAATTTATGGTAAATTTCCTCATCCCTGACTATTTCGGCCTTGGAAAATCCGTATCGCGTGGTTTCGGGACGGTGAAAAGATGCAGCTTGTAATCAATTCTCACGGTTCATTTTTAAAAAAGCAAAACAATTGTTTCCTTGTTAAAAACGAAGACAAGATTTTCGAAGTCTCGGAAAAGAAAGTTGAAAGTATTTTAATTACTACTTCTGCAACCATTACTACCGATGCGATCAAATTTGCGGTGGAAAACAATATCGATATTGTTTTTCTGGATAATTTCGGGGACCCTTACGGGAGGGTGTGGCATTCGAAGCTGGGAAGCACGACTTATATAAGAAGAAGGCAGCTTCAGATTTCGGAAGAGCAAGAGGGATTCAGGCTGGCAAAAGGGTGGGTTGAGCAGAAAATCGAGAACCAGATTCTTTTCCTGAAAGACCTTAAAAAGAACAGGCCTGAGCAAAAAGACGAACTCGATGATTATATTGCTGCAATGATAGAAACCAAAGCCCAGCTTGAAGCGCTTGAAGGAACTCTTGATGAGATGCGCGGGAAAATTATGGGGTTTGAAGGAATGGCTTCCAGAAATTATTTTGGGGCTTTGAGTTTCCTTTTGCCTGATAAATGGAAATTCAATGGCAGAAGCCGGAACCCTGCAAAGGATGAATTTAACTGTCTTTTGAACTATGGGTACGGGGTTCTGTATTCGAAAGTGGAAAAAGCGTGCATTATAGCAGGGCTTGATCCTTATGTTGGTTTTAACCATACGGACGACTATAACAAGAAATCTTTTGTGTTTGACCTGATAGAGATGTACCGCATCCATATCGATAGGACTGTTTTCAACCTTTTCTCGAAAAAACAGGTAATGGATAGCTTCTTTGATGCGATTCCGAACGGAATGACCCTTAATAAAGAGGGAAAAGCTGTACTGATCCAGGCTGTCAATGAAACCTTCGAGAAAGAAATAAGTTACGGAGGGAGGAACATAAAAATCGGAAACACAATCCAGTTCGACTGCCACAGGATTGCAAACAGCTTGATTGGGAAATGAAACAGTAAAACAATGAGTCATATAATGAGATTCTAAAATATTATAATATGAGACCTGGAAATAATACAGAGGGGATTGGGTTTGCTTGTCTGGGTAATATATGACATTACGGATAACAGGACTCGCCAGAAGGTCAGCGACCGCTGTAAGAATTATGGGCTTTACAGGGTTCAGAAAAGCGTGTTTCTGGGGGACCTGAACACAAATGATAGAGAGTCTCTGGGGCTTGAATGCGAAGAACTGATTGACACGGAAAAAGATTCTGTGTACGTATTTCCTATGGACGAGCAATCTTTTAAGAAAGTCCTGCTTATCGGGCAGGCTTTTGATAAGGACCTTGTCAGCGACGAAGTGATAACCAAGTTTTTCTAAAATCTTTTATTTTTTCTAAATTTCTCCGAATTTCTCTAAGTTTTCGAGGGAAGATATGACAAAATCTGAGTCCATAATAGCTGAGAACGATCTGGGAGCAGGCACTCAAAAAGATATTGGAAACGACATCGGAGGCGATGATGGTGTATATGCTGAAACTGATTCCGGAACAATAATCCGAATTTCAGACGTGCTTGAATACCTGTTCTGTTCCCGTTTCATTTACTATATGTACTGTCTGGATATCCCTCAACATGAAGAGAAAAGGTTTAAGGTCTTAAAAGGTCGCGAAGTTCACGAAACCAGAAAGCTTACAAACAAGGATTACCTGCGGAGAAGTCTGGACTGCATCAGGAAAGAAAGCAATGTTTTTATTGCCTCAAAAGAGCGCCATATAAAGGGGATCGTGGATGAAGTCCTGTTTCTGGAAGACGGCACAGCTGCTCCGCTTGAATACAAGTTTGCCGAATACAAAGAAAAGGTCTTTAAAACCTATAAGTTTCAACTCGTCTTGCAGGCGCTTTTGATACGGGAAAACTACAATATTGAAGTAAATCGTGCATACATTTGTTTTACACGCAGCAACAGCCTGGTTAAAGAAATCGAAATTACCACCACTGATTTAAAAAAAGCTGATAAAATAATACAGGAAATACTCGATATCATTCAAAAAGGTTTATATCCCAAGACCTCCAGATCTTCTAGAAAGTGCGTAGATTGCTGTTACCGGAATATCTGCGTATGAAGTGGTTTTTCTTGTATTTATAAAGGGTTTGATAATATCCCAACAAGAATTTTAGTTTTAATATAGGGCTGATCTCAGGCTTTTTCTAGCCAAATAACGGAAAATTTTGCCCTATTCGCGAGCAAGATCCATTAAAACAAGGATTGAAACCAAACACCTGCAGCAAAAATAGCTCCAAAGATACAGTATTCGCGAGCAAGATCCATTAAAACAAGGATTGAAACTAAAATAAAATATTCTGTTATATAAACAGTTTAAAATTCGCGAGCAAGATCCATTAAAACAAGGATTGAAACAAGGAAAAAGAGAAAAAGAGAAAGTGATTATAAAGATTCGCGAGCAAGATCCATTAAAACAAGGATTGAAACAAAAAGATGTTGAAAGTGGGCGTGGAATAAATGGCCATTCGCGAGCAAGATCCATTAAAACAAGGATTGAAACCTCATACGCTTTTTTTCGTGCATCTCCAAAAAATCATTCGCGAGCAAGATCCATTAAAACAAGGATTGAAACTAATATTATTGCTCTTGACATTTATAGTGGTAGAATTCGCGAGCAAGATCCATTAAAACAAGGATTGAAACCCTGAAGCTCGTCCTTTGCGGCTTGATTTGTAATTATTCGCGAGCAAGATCCATTAAAACAAGGATTGAAACTTTTCCCGCCTTCTATTGGTACGGGTTTTTTAGAGTATTCGCGAGCAAGATCCATTAAAACAAGGATTGAAACAATATCTTTGAAGATATATAGGATAGTACACAGAAAATTCGCGAGCAAGATCCATTAAAACAAGGATTGAAACGAATATACATCGAGCCCGTCTGAATCTATGAAGAATTCGCGAGCAAGATCCATTAAAACAAGGATTGAAACCCTGGATGTCAGCGGCTGCGCTTGCTGCACTTACGGATTCGCGAGCAAGATCCATTAAAACAAGGATTGAAACATTACAGTTCCTTCCTGAATTCCTGTTGCGTTTGACAATTCGCGAGCAAGATCCATTAAAACAAGGATTGAAACTTACCATTTATCCACCTGTCGCCTTTTTCATTTTTATTCGCGAGCAAGATCCATTAAAACAAGGATTGAAACAGAGTACACAAACCGGACAAAGAGATGGGGGGGAAGAATTCGCGAGCAAGATCCATTAAAACAAGGATTGAAACAACAAAAACTGGGGACCTCTCAATAAACAGCTTGATTCGCGAGCAAGATCCATTAAAACAAGGATTGAAACTCAACAGTTCAGAAAATGTATCACAAGGACTATTCATTCGCGAGCAAGATCCATTAAAACAAGGATTGAAACCTGTTAATTAGGGAGTAGAATATTATGGTTAATATTCGCGAGCAAGATCCATTAAAACAAGGATTGAAACCATTTGTTACAGGTTGAAAGTGTTGTTCCATCAGTATTCGCGAGCAAGATCCATTAAAACAAGGATTGAAACGTGAGTATATTGATCTTAGGGTTCATTGGTTGAGAATTCGCGAGCAAGATCCATTAAAACAAGGATTGAAACTAGCTATCCAATGCGTTCCACATATCCCACAAACCATTCGCGAGCAAGATCCATTAAAACAAGGATTGAAACAGTTAAAGGCACTAAACCTGTAGTTGGAGTACATTCGCGAGCAAGATCCATTAAAACAAGGATTGAAACAAATCGGTAAAAATGCAGATGAAGCGCAGGGAGCTATTCGCGAGCAAGATCCATTAAAACAAGGATTGAAACTGAGACATTTTATAGCCTTTCTTTTTAAAGGCGTTGATTCGCGAGCAAGATCCATTAAAACAAGGATTGAAACAAGAAAATGTCTGATGCCTGTATTAATGTTAGTAATCATTCGCGAGCAAGATCCATTAAAACAAGGATTGAAACAACTTTTCTTTGCACTACTGGCGGCTTGCTTAAATTCGCGAGCAAGATCCATTAAAACAAGGATTGAAACTAATGCTGGAAAAGACGTAGTCCAGAAACTCATAGAATTCGCGAGCAAGATCCATTAAAACAAGGATTGAAACTCAAATATTATAAATGATTTCATTAACAGACGGCTAATTCGCGAGCAAGATCCATTAAAACAAGGATTGAAACTTGCTGTGTATGCAGGATAGCCGGCTGGATGGAGCATTCGCGAGCAAGATCCATTAAAACAAGGATTGAAACAGTGGCGGGATTACGGGACCATAGAAAACCCAGACTATTCGCGAGCAAGATCCATTAAAACAAGGATTGAAACTCTTCATATGCCCGCGCCCGGTCCTCAATTGTGCCTATTCGCGAGCAAGATCCATTAAAACAAGGATTGAAACGGAAACTGGACGAAGAGAAAGCAGAAATTCAGAAAAATTCGCGAGCAAGATCCATTAAAACAAGGATTGAAACAAAAGCAGCAGGAAAGTCTGACTAAAAAGCTTGAAGAAATTCGCGAGCAAGATCCATTAAAACAAGGATTGAAACTATTTAGTAATTAGATGCCTGCTTGCTTCAAGTTATTCGCGAGCAAGATCCATTAAAACAAGGATTGAAACCATCAAGGAAAGGTACTACCAGAAGGAAAAGACAAATTCGCGAGCAAGATCCATTAAAACAAGGATTGAAACGCATTTTTTTGATTGAGAGGGAAAGCGAGTCCCTCGATAAAAAGATTCGCGAGCAAGATCCATTAAAACAAGGATTGAAACTAATTAGGAATGTATTCTATAATCACAACATTATGATTCGCGAGCAAGATCCATTAAAACAAGGATTGAAACCGGATTATATGGTAAAATCCCTGGAATACGGGGAAATTCGCGAGCAAGATCCATTAAAACAAGGATTGAAACCAGCTTTCCAGAATTCTTGAAGTCCTTGAAAAGATATTCGCGAGCAAGATCCATTAAAACAAGGATTGAAACCAGTCGAAGGAGAGGACGATATAGAAGTTATCCGATTCGCGAGCAAGATCCATTAAAACAAGGATTGAAACCAAAAGATGGAGCTAACAATCTAGTAACAGATACAGAGATTCGCGAGCAAGATCCATTAAAACAAGGATTGAAACGCAAGTGCCGGGTACGACGTCGCGGCCATGACCGCCCATTCGCGAGCAAGATCCATTAAAACAAGGATTGAAACCAATGTAACTGCTTCACTTGCTACTTCGGCTCAGATTATTCGCGAGCAAGATCCATTAAAACAAGGATTGAAACAAATTGCGACCGTCTTGCCGTTGCTCCCCTTGTTGGTTATTCGCGAGCAAGATCCATTAAAACAAGGATTGAAACTGTCAGATAAGGTTGCCAATGTTCCCATTGTCGCATATTCGCGAGCAAGATCCATTAAAACAAGGATTGAAACCATTAATGCTGTGGGGGATGTCCTAACCGATTGCGAATTCGCGAGCAAGATCCATTAAAACAAGGATTGAAACGTTCCAGTAGAATGTTTTATCCTTCTGATAATAGTATTCGCGAGCAAGATCCATTAAAACAAGGATTGAAACTGTGGTCCTGATCTTTTTCACAGTAGGAACGATATACAATTCGCGAGCAAGATCCATTAAAACAAGGATTGAAACTGAGAGAAAATGAAGAAGAGTACCCCCATACATATTCGCGAGCAAGATCCATTAAAACAAGGATTGAAACTAGGAGTACAATTCAAGACCGGCACTAAGCAGAAATTCGCGAGCAAGATCCATTAAAATAAGGATTGAAACATCCTCACAGATAGTTATGGAGATAGCAAAGATTTATTCATAAGCGAGATATTAAAACAGGGATAGAAACCGGACTGTGGAAGAGGAATAAAAACATGACTGAAGACATGGATAAAATAGCATTGGAAGGTCAGATAAAAAACATTCAAACTTTGATCGAGCTTGACGAAGAAGACATTAAAGGCTATACAGAAGATCTGGCTACCCAAAATATAACAGAAGGGCCTTATTATGACGAAACAATGGAGATCATAAGAGAGAAAAAAATCCATGTAGATGGATTATATAAAAAACTTGAAATTTTAAAGGATGAAACCCTATCATCTCAAGAAAGGATGATACGTTCCTTAAGGGTATCTTAATCCCTTTAAGATTACTGAAAACAATAAAATTACTCTCAGGACACATCTGATAGAATCGAAATGGCATGTTTCCGGAGTATGCTGCTATTATTTGAGCCGCAAGGTCGCCTGGGCGCTCAGTAAAATCATGTTCGCAAGCAAAATCCATTAAAAGTTTGATCATGCCGTTTCAGGTTTTTGATCAAACTTTCTCTCGAAATACAGGTACCCTGTCTCTTCTTTCAGGAAAGTGAAGCCGTGCTTTAGATACATGCCGATTGCTTTCGTGAGGGTTGAGTCGGTCTTAAGGATCACGCCCGAGCAGTTTTTTTCCGCAAAGTCAAGGGCAGTCCTGAAGAGCTGTTTCCCGTTGCCTTTGCTCCGGAAGGCTTTTTTAAGGTAAATGCGCCGGATCTCGCACTGGTTCCGGTCGAGTTTTCGGACGCCTGCCGTGCCTATGACTTTGCCGTCGGCAATTCCTACGAAAAACGCGCCTCCGCTTCCAAAGTAATAACCATTTATGTCGTTGAGGTCGGCATCTTTTAGCCTGTCGGGCTCAAAACCGTGCTCCTTCAATACTTCAAGGACAACCTCACGAACTTCTCCCTTTCTGGAAGCATCGTAACTCTCGATAATCATTCATTTCCTCCGTAAACCTGGCAGTGCCGCTATTGTTCACCTGTCGGTTTTCAGGCTTTTTCTCAATGGTTCGGGATTGAAGTAGTTCCGGGAATTGAGATATTTCTCCGGGTTATTAAGGAAATCCAGCGAAAGGGTATAAAATATTTCGGTACCGGTAATAAGGATCGGTTCATCAATATCGAACGTGCACGAATGGTTGATTTCCACGATTCTTTTTTCCGGATTCCGGGTGCCCAGGGAAATGAAAATTCCCGGAAGTTTCTGCAGGTAATTTGCAAAATCTTCCGCAGCAAAGGTTTTTTCGATTTCAGGATAGACCGTAAGTTCCGGGAAACTCTCCTGCAATTTTGAATTTACCGCAGCCGTGAAAGCAGGGTCATTCACAAGGACATGATAACCGTGCAGTACATCAAGCTCGTAGTCAGGATAGCCTGAAAATTCCTCTCCCGGTTTCTCATATCTTTTTACGATCTCGTCCAGGCATTCCTTTATTGTCCTGTCAATAATGTCTGTAGTCTCCCGATCAAAGGTCCGATAACTCCCAAGAATCTCTACCGTGTCAGGAAACCTGTTGAACTGAGCTCCTCCTTGAATCCTTCCCACCCCAATGATATACTTATCCGGATCGAGCTGCCTTTCCAGGGCAGGATAGAGGTCGCTTATAAAATCCGTTGCCATCCGGACGGAATCGATGCATTTTTGAGGTAGTGATATATGGCCGCCTTTTCCTTTGAGGACTATTTCAAATCGGTTGGTGCTTGCCATAAAAGGCCCCGGGCGGAAACCCACGCTTCCTGATTCGTGATTGGTAAAGATGTGCATCCCTATGATCGCATCCACACCTTCAAGCCCTCCCTCTGCAATTACCCTTGCCGAGCCGCCAGGAGGGATTTCTTCCGCAGGCTGGAAGATAAGGCGAACCTCACCCGGAAAATTCCGATTCTCCTGAAATAGCCGCGCAGCTCCAAGAAGCATTGCCATATGCCCGTCGTGCCCGCAGGCGTGCATAACTCCCGTGTTTCTTGAGATGTAGTCACTATTTCTTTCAGTTAATTCTTCCTGTACCTGTAATCCGTCCGTATCGGTGCGAAGGGCAATACAGGGGCCGGGTAAAGTCCCCTTGATACTTGCAAGTACGCCGGTATCTGCAATTTTTCTGGCTTCTATCCCCAGTTCTCCAAGTATTTTCAGGATTCGCTTCTGGGTCTCATATTCTTTAAAACTGAGTTCGGGGTATCTGTGAAATTCGCGCCTGAGCTGTATAATCCAGGTTTCAAGCGCTTCTGCACTCGGGTTCTCTCTCAAAAGCATTACCTCGGATGTTCTGCACTTGCAGTCTATTCCGTCTACTGGTATGTAACGTATACTATCGGTTACATCTACTGTCCGTAATATCCATTGATCGTAACCTTACATGTTTTTAACTTCAGGAGGTTCTATTTCAATATAGTTTATTTGTGTTTTATTTAATTCCTTCCTTATATTTTCTTAAATATTAGTAAATCCAGGTATATTATTCCATTTTATTAAGTTATTCAGCGCAGAACTTTTTTCAAAAGGCTTTTACCAGAGCTTTTCGCTAAAGCCTTTTTTCAAAAGGCTTTGAGCTAAGATACCTGATAATTATATACATGAATGGTACAATACATTTCTTGCTATTTATTATAAATTCTTATAAAGCCCGGCCGTCGAAATTCCTTAAAATCCGGGTACTCTTTGGCACTCTTATAAATTACAGAGATGGTATAAATGCTTAAAACACGCCTGAGGGATTTTCTTGTCACGAAAGACAACTGGCTCTTTGCAGTTTCCGACTATTTCCGAACTGATGGAATCCGGGCCACGCTCCGCTATGTGCCCGATGAAAAAGGGGAGAGGGAGTTAAACGGGTTACGATACAAAAAATACGATTTTGGCCCGGCTTTTGAATTCATGAGGGAGCACAGGCCCGAATGGGTGCAGGATGTTCATGTGGTTCCCGAGGCTGAGGTAAAAAAGGTGCTTCGCCCCTCCGATGTAATTCCCGAACTTGTAAACTCGGACAGCCGCGTAAGAGCAATTGTAAAAACACTTGATCTGGCAGGCATTCCCAGGACCAGCATGGGAGTTACGGGCTCAATGCTTGCAGGTCTCCAGAACGAAAGCTCGGACATTGACTTTGTTGTATACGGTCCTATGTGGTTCAGGGCAAGGGATGCAATAACTGCTGCAAAGCAGCAGGAAGGTCCAGTTGGGGAAATCGACGAGGAGATGTGGCAAAGAATCTACAGGAAGAGAATTCCCGATATTTCTTTCGACGAATTCATGCTGCACGAATCCAGGAAAGGTAACAGGGGCATGGTTGAGGGTACTTACTTTGACCTTCTTTTCGTAAGGGAGTGGGACCAGATAAAAGAGCCTCTTCTGCGCGGAAAGGATACCGTAAATCTGAAAATCGAGGCAAGGGTCGAAAATGCTGATTTCGCTTTTGACAGCCCTGCTTATTATAAAATCGAACACGATGAAATAGACCATGTGCTCTCATATACTCATACCTATGCAGGTCAGGCTCTTCCCGGAGAACTTATAGAAGCCCGGGGCATTGTCGAAGAAGTAGGGGATATCAAGCGGCTTGTCGTGGGAACTTCAAGAGAGCCAAAAGGGGAATGGATAAAGTCTCTGACCTGGCTTGAACAGTGCGGATACATATGAAAAACAAAAGGTAACTAAAGAAATTCTGACTTCTTTTCCGGACAGTCCGGGCTGAAAGAAATGGTTTGAAAGAAAAATGAAATCCGGAAAAAAGGCCTTACAGGAAATTATTTATAGCCTGGCTTCTGTCCCATTTGCTTCTTCTTTCCCCGGCCTACATCCTTTTCTTTAATACAACATACAAAAACATTAATTCAGCGGCAGCAAAGGCTGCTTCAAACCCCGGGGAGCTTTCTTCTTTTTCCATGTTTGAAGCAGGAGTTCCCTGTTTTACCTCTTCAGGGACCTTTTCCCTATCAGATATTTTCTCCTCGTTCAGGGCCTGGTTTTCTCTTATTCTGGCTGGAGAAATTTCAACCGATTGAATTTTCTCTTCAGTGCTCGAAATTGCAAAAGGAGAAAAACCCGGAGTTTCTGCGGTAAAATAGAAGTAATTTTCATTTTCTCCAGTGAGAGCTGCAGGCAGTGGTCTCCATGAGTCTTTACTGTACCGGTACAGGGTTACGGTATTTTCGCTCACTCCCTGTTCGGTAATCCAGTCCCTGCTCACTCTGAAATTTATAACAGCATTTTCAAGGTTTTCCGGGCTTGAAAAACCACTGTTTCCGATCCAGATATTTACGTTCCTGTAAACCTTTCCGGGGGCAGGCTCCTTAACGATTGAAGATCTGTTTTTCAATATCTCTACAATAGCGGTTGTTTTCCCAAAGTTCCTTTTCGGATCGAATTCTACAGAAACGATTTCATTCATCCCGCCTTTAAATGTAAAACAGGTGTGGGTACCTTTGAAAACCTGCTCGTTTGAAACTTCCTTTAATTCAATATTCCTGGTTGATTCCGGTGAACCCGCGCCTCCCCCGCTTCCCCCGCCTCCGCTTCCTCCGCTTCCTTTGTATTCTCCGTTTCCTTCAGGAGCAGGAGACTTTTCACTTACGGTTATGTATCCTGTTTTTGTCCTGGTATTGTTTCCATAAGTACTGTTAATTGCCTTTAAGGTGACAGTGTAAGTACCCGGGTTTTCATATGTATAAACCGGATTCCTTTCTTTTGAGTCAATGCTTCCATTCCCATCAAAGTCCCACTCCCAGGAGTCAGGAACGGGGGCGGATAGGTCTGTGAACCGGACAATAAGGGGTGCAGCTCCGGTGAGAGGGTTTGCGGAAAAATCAACTTCAAGAGATGGGCAGGTAAGTATTACTTCGGAAGAACCTTCCACAGGGGCAGCAGGAACAGAATAAGCGGAAACCGCACCCGAGATTGTAAAGTTTCCGGGCTGGGAATTCAAAGGCACGGTCACATTATACACAACTGTCCTTTCTTTCCCGGCTGAAAGGTTCTCAACCCAGATCCACTCAAGAGTGGACGCTTTGAATGTGCTGATGTTCTGGAACATAGTCCCGTCATTTTCCAGCTGGTCTGCCTGCCATCCGTCAGGGAGATCTTCATCCAGTTTCAGGGCTTCAAGCTCATGCTCTGCCTTTATATGTACGGTTACCACAAAACTTTCGCCTGGATAAACTGTCCCGACAGAGATCTCCCTGTTTGCTTCTATTCCTGCGGCTGAGGCAGGGAATGCCATCCAGACAAGCAGAAAAATCAAAGCCAAACCTGAAACAAAGCCTGACAGTTTAATCCGGCTTTTCGTTCTGAAAACCCTGGTGATGTTCATAATACTAAGTCCTTAATTATTTTCCAGATCTCTTCCTGCGCCTGATTCACTCTTCAGCTCGTTTTTTTATTCTTTCCAGCTTATTTCCGCAATCGAATCCGCATTCCGGCTTATTACCTTTTATTTTGACCTCTTCTTCGGGTTTTTCTTTTACAGGCAAAAATTATTAGTTATGTATTGGTGTATATTATTATAACTGTTTCCTGCGTTTTTATCCCGATTATTATACTATAGAATCTTTTATACCGGTTCATTCTAAAAAACAGTAACTGATTAAGGGATAGATAGAAAACCTTACAGGAAACCTTATGGCAGGCCAGTAGAAAACCGGCTGGATAACTTCAAACGTATTTGTAGTCAAAGCCAAATATAAATAACACAGTTGCCTATTTATCTATTATGAAAAAACTAAAGAGTTATCTCTGGTTTATTCTGGCTTTAGGCTTGATTTTTACCGTATCGGCAACTCTGGTGTATCCTGATTTTGCCTTACATCATGATTTTACGGAAAACAGGAATCAGGCAGATAGGTCTCACACTGTTGTCAACGGGATCAAATCCAGTTCAAGCGTTGTTACTGAAGTGGAATCTCCAAACCCTCTGGCTATTCTCAAGGCAGGGGCTGCTACAACGGATTCAGGCACCGAGGTTACTGTTTATGACAATAACCTTGCCCTTATAAAGGAAAAAAGGGAACTTGAGCTCGATTCCGGAGTTAACAGGGTTGAATACGGCGATGTGGCTGCCCTTATTGACCCGACATCAGTAGTGTTTGAAGACACAAGGGATAATGACACTGCCGTGCTTGAACAGAATTACGAATACGATCTTGTAAGCAGCGAGAAGCTTCTGCAGAAATTTCTGGACAGGGAAATCACGGTAACCGAAAAGGAAGGAGAAACATACACAGGCACGCTGTTAAGTTATGACGATGGAGTAGTGCTCAGGTTAAGTGACGGAAAAGTCATAACGATTTCAGAGGTCTCAAAAGTAGAATTCCCGGATTCGGCAGACTTACTAACAAAACCTACACTGGTCTGGCAGGTCTACTCGCCTTCGGCAGGCACGCGGGATGTCCTGACATCCTATCTTACGGGCGGTATGAGCTGGAAGGCTGACTATATCGTAAAAGCCAGTGCAGACGATACGAAAGCTGACGTTCAGGGCTGGGTCAGTATCAACAATGCCGCAGGGACAACTTATGAAGATGCCAGGCTGAAACTGGTCGCAGGAGAAGTTCACCGCGTAGTCGCGCCCACATCTCCTCGATATGAAGAAGAAGTTGAGGAAGATGTCGCAGAAGGATACTCAGGGGCAAAAGATAACTTTGTTGAGGAAGCCCTTTTTGAATACCACCTCTACACTCTTGAAAGGCCGGCTACCCTCAAAAATAACCAGGTAAAACAGCTTTCCCTGCTCTCTGCCGATGCCGTGCCCGTAGAAAAGGAACTTCTTTTCGATGTTACAAAAAGTAACGATGTCCGGGTTGTCCTGACCCTGAACAATTCAAAAGAAAAAGGTCTGGGGATGCCCCTTCCTGCCGGAACCCTGAGAGTTTATAAAGCCGATTCCCAGGGTCAGCTCCAGTTCCTCGGGGAAGACAGGATAGAGCATACCCCGAAAGATGAGGAGGCAGAGGTTGTTGTCGGAAACGCTTTTGATGTGACAGGCAAGAGAACCCAGACAAACTACAACAGGGTAACCCTGTACGCCTGGAAAGAGAGTTATGAGACCGAGATCAAAAATCACAAATCTCAGCCCCAGAAAGTGAAGATTCTGGAACATTTCTACGGTGAATGGAAAATCACAAACACCTCTGACCCATATGAGAAAAAAGACGCCTTTACTGCCGAATGGGAAATAACAGTGCCCGCGGACAGCTCAAAGAAAGTCACCTACACTGTAGAACAAAGCTACTGAATTAAAACCGGCAGAGAACTGATAAATCCAGATATCCGGATTCTACGCACCCTGTAACTCCAAAAATCCATCAGGGATTTTTTATTCATAAGGACATAAAAAACGGAAAAACAAAAAAACAGAAAGACAGATAAACGGAAAAACAGCAATAAATATTTCTTTTTTATTCTGCCTTACCACGCCGTTGCCAGGGTTTTTCGATCAAAGCTTTTACAAAATGGTTTGTGAAAATGGCTTCATCCTCCGTAGTCGGGACTCGGCCGGCAATTCTGCCTGCAAAAACTTATTACTACCATCCCCGCAATTAACCCCTCAGATGATTATAGGTGTAATGGGACCCGAAGGCTCATACTCGGAAAAGGCTGCAAAGTTATGGATTTTGAGACACGGGCTGGATGGTGCGGAAATCAGGTATTTTGCAGATATAGAGGATGCGTTTCTGGCAGTGGTACAGGGGAAATCCGATTTCTCAGTAATCCCGATAGAAAATTCTATTGAGGGCTCGGTAGGGGTTACTCTCGATCTGCTGCTTGAGAACGGGGCTGAGATCGTCGGAGAGGTAGTTGTCAAAATCGAGCATTGCCTGCTCTCGAAAGGCGGGCCTGAAAAAATCAGGGTCATACTTTCGCATCCGCAGGGACTTGCCCAGTGCAGGCACTTCCTGAAGACGAATTTCCCTGGAGCCGAACTAAGGAGTACGGGCAGCACTTCCCATGCAGCAAGGCTTGCAGGAGAATTTGAAGAGATGGCAGCAATAGCTTCCCCCGAAGCTGCCGAGCGCTATGGGTTAAAAGTGCTTCTCTCAAATATCCAGGACCGTAAAGAGAATTACACCCGTTTTATTGCTTTGCAAGCTGCAGAAGAAAGTCCGGCTGAACAGGTTTCAAGTTCCCAAAAAAACGAACCGGATAAAGCAAAACCGCACCTCTGTCCTGAAAAGGGATCGGGGCACGAATTTTACTCTGAAAGTGAAGTCATGTCTGAGAATTCCAGCCTTCCGGCTTGCAAGACCTCTATTATAGTATATCTGGAAAAAGACAGACCTGGGGCATTATACGAAATTCTCGGGGCTTTTGCAAAAAATAGGATTAACCTTACAAGGATCGAGTCAAGGCCTTCAAAAAAGGAGCTTGGGGATTATTACTTCTATATCGATTTTGAAGGGCATGCCAGCGATACACTTATAAAAAAGGCGTTAGAGGATATAAAAAGTAAAACCGATACGTTAAAGGTACTTGGGTCTTATCCCGCTTTTAAAGCACTGTAATTTTTGGCTCAGACCACAATTATTCAACTTTATAGTTTTATAACTGGCTCCCTTTTGAAAATGCAAAAACCGGAACCCGAGTCCTCGGAACCCCGGTAACGCAGGTATGCCTCTGCATGTTCAGAAACGAGGATCTAAAAGCAAAACCCCGCAAAAATCGCATTGGTGTGCGAATCTCAAAAATGCATATTGCGGAACGTGTACTTTTATATACTATCTTTCTATACTATCTTTCTATAAGATCTTCTTACAGTATATTTGCATGTTTCGTGCACAATACTTACCTGTGTTTATTTATATCACAGCCGTTTTCCAGGCTGCAAAAAGGAGCGAGGTGGCTCTGAGTATTGAAGAAATTGTGAAAAAACACGAATCGGCTCTGAAAAAATATAGAGGACTCTATGCCCTTGCAGACCTTTTTGCAAGTTTTCTTGTCCTGTATATCCTTTTCGTGCTTTTTAATATGCAAGATTTATTTCTAATGTTTAGCACCTTCGAACCTTATACAGGTGCAAGATACAATATTCTGGGCTTCGGGGTTATTTTTGAAACCCTTGGGCTTATTTTCGTGGCTTTTGTACTCTCCCTTATCTTCACAGCCGTCAGGCACTACAGGGCTGAAAAAAAAGATGCGATTGACTTCATAGAAGATACGCATCCTGTGCTCAGGGAAAGATTGAGGACTGCATATGATAACCGCAACACGGACAACATTATTGTCCGGGACCTTATAGGCGGGGTAATAATCGATTCAAAACCCGTGAAGTCCTCGTCCTTTCTTAACCGGAGAAAGCTTGCAAAAGACCTGCTTGTAATAGTGTTTGCGGTTTCCGTTCTTGCATACGTTGCCGGAACCGGATACCAGACAACTCTCAGCCCCACTGACCTCAACGGAGTGATCGAAAACATTCCCTCTGTCTCGGATTCGAACGGTGACCTTTACCCTGTAGAGGAAAATGGCGGAACCTCGAATAACGAGAGCCAGGAAGACCTCTTCGGAGAGCCTGCCGTTATTGTGGTGGAAGGCAAGGAAGTTGACCTGAAAATTCCTCCGGGCGCAGGGCAGGGCTTTACAAGCCAGGAAACGGGGGAACAAACGAACGAATCGTTCACCCAGTCAGGTCTGGTAAATCCTGAAGCGGCTGCCTCCCAGTCTTATTATGAGAACTTACCGGAAGGATACAGGAACGTTATCCAGAGTTACTTTGAAGGACTTGCAGAAGAATAATTTGGAAGATTTATCTAAAGTCGGGCTTACCTGCACTGGATTTGTCAAGGTTATTTAAAAGCAGTTTTTAAATAACAGGCAGTTGCCTCCAGCACGCTGCTGCAGGAGCAGGTAAAGTCCGAAAAAAAGCGGACTTTAATCCTCTAAAAACAGAAACCTAAAGGGTGAAGCAGATATGAGTGAGAATATTACCGACTCCGGGCAGGCTGCCACGACCTATCAGAACGCGGGCAGGATTTTCAAAAGTTTTTTTGAAGAGATCGGAAATGTTATTGTAGGTCAGAATAAGGTAATGGAGCAGATAGTGATTGCTATACTCTGTGGAGGGCATGCCCTCGTTGAGAGTAATCCAGGGCTTGGAAAAACGCTTATGATCTCCACAGTGTCAAAGGCAATGAACCTTAAATTCAGCAGGATCCAGTGTACGCCTGACCTCATGCCTTCTGACATTACAGGAACAAATGTTATTGAGGAGAAAGACAACAAAAAAGAGTTCAGGTTCCAGCCAGGGCCGGTTTTTTCAAATGTAGTCCTTGCAGATGAGATTAACAGGGCATCCCCCAAGACCCAGTCAGCCCTGCTGGAAGCGATGCAGGAAAAACAGGTAACTGTCGGAAACGATACTTTCCTGCTGGACAGCCCCTTTTTCATTCTTGCCACCCAGAATCCCATAGAAATGGAAGGCACGTATCCCCTGCCTGAAGCCCAGCTCGACCGTTTTCTTTTGAAAATTCTTGTAGACTATCCCTCCTATGAGGAAGAGATGGAAATAATAAACCGCTACACGAAATCCGAAGTTCCGAAAATTTCCAGGGGCCTGGATAAAACTACACTTCTCGATTTGCAGAAACTCACACGGCAGGTTCCGATCTCCGAGGAACTCAAACAGCGCGTCCTTTCTATTGTCGGTATGACTCGAAAGGACAAAGAACGTATCGAGTACGGAGCTTCGCCGCGGGCGTCCATAGGTCTCATTCTTGCCGCAAAAGCCAGAGCCCTTGTAGAGGGCAGGAACTTCGTAAGCAAAGAGGATATTGACTACATGGCATATCCTGTCCTCCGACACAGGCTTATCCTGACCTTCGAAGCCGAGAGAAGCGGAATAACTCCTGACCAGGCTATTGAAGATATTATCAGGAAAGTAAAGTAAAACCTGAGCTCTGGCCGATTTCCAGGCAGAAAAGGAACTGCAGAATAAGTTAAATAACCCAGAAGGGTTTTCCCGGGTCCGGAATAAACCGGGCTTTTTTATTGACGATCCAGAATGACTCGCACAAAACAAAATATCGAAACGGACTTTTTCAGGCAGCTTGACCGCTTTACCTTTTCTGTCCGGAAGAGGGTATCGACTGTTTACGCCGGAAATCGCCCATCAACCCGAAGTGGACGAGGCATCGATACCATCGGGTTCAGGGAATATGACCTTAATGACAGCCCGAAAGATATTGACTGGAAGGCTTATGCGAGAACAGAAAAACTTTATGTGCGCCAGTTTGAGGAAGAGAAAACCCTTACGACCCACATCCTTCTGGACGCCAGCAAGAGCATGGATTACCCTGAAAAAGGGACTTCGAAGTTCGAATACGCTGCCATGCTTGCTGCAGGTTATGCCTACATGGTAACAAAATATAACGACAGGTTTGCAATCTCGACCTTTACACAGGAAATCGACATAAACAAGCCAAGCCGTGGACGAAAAAATCTTCTGCGTGCAATCGACAGGCTTGGAGAGCTCGAACTGTCCGGAGGTACTTCCGTAGAGGAAGCTGTCATAAAATACAGCCAGGTAATCAAATCCAGATCCCTTGTAATTCTTATCTCGGACTTTCTTCAGGAACCGGGGGCAATAGAAACCGCAGTTTCCAGGCTATCGGACCATGACCTGATCCTTATCCAGGTGCTCGACCCCACAGAAAAAGTACTTCCTCTTCAGGGTAATAGCAAACTTGTAGACCTTGAAACCGGAGAAGAGGTCCGAACTTATGTCAGTGAAAGGTTCAAGGAGAAGTACCTTGAAAAGCTTGACGACCACGGCGCAAGGATTAAAAAAGCCTGTATGAAAGCAGGTGCTGAATTTTATAGTTTTACAACCGATACCCCCATCTTTGACGCTTTCTACCATACCATCAGGAGAAGGAGACGCTAAAAAATGCCTTTTGAAAACCCATTTGCTCTTGCCGCTCTCCTGAGTGTCATCCCGCTTATTATTATTTACATGCTCCGCCCGAAGCCGGCGGTGCTTTCAATTCCCTCACTCATGTTCGTCCTTAAGCTTGAAAGGGAAAGAAAACGGGTTTATGCCTCACTAACCAAAATCGTGCAGGATCCGCTTTTCCTTATCCAGCTTCTGATGCTTATCCTTCTTTCCATTGCGGCAGCAGGCTATTATTACAACTCGGAAGAGCCTCTGAGCGGGGAGCATACCGTGCTAATCCTGGATACCTCTGCGAGCATGCAGGTCGATTCCCGCTTTGAGGATGCGGTTGGGATTGCTGACGGTTACGTGAGCAAGAAAAACAGCATAATCCTGGCTTCGGATATGCCTTTGACTGCTCTTGAAGGAGGAAGTGCCTCGGCTGCCCATGATATTTTTCAGAAGGTCAGGCCAGGAGCGGGCACTGCCGACCTGTCTGCAGCAATAACCACGGGCATGCGGGCTCTTTCCACGGAAGGGGGCCGGATTATCGTTGTTTCGGACTTTACCAACTCAAAAGGCGATGATCCGGTTGCTTCCAAGAACCTGGCTGAATCCTATGGAATTGAGGTGAATTTCGTAAAAGTAGGAAAGCCTGCCGATAATATAGGAATCATCAATGGCTGGATTGAAGCTACGGATGGTAATTACGGATACACCGGTGTAATCAAGAATTACAGGGACCGGAACGAAAGTGTTACAATCGAGACAGGCAGAGGTGCTTCAGAAAATGCCTCAACATCTTTTACCCTTGATGTCCCCGCAGGCGAAACAAACCAGTTCACTCTCGGAAACCTTGGACCTGGCATAACAACAGTCCGGCTTAATGTGGAAGACAGCCTGCCTGTTGACGATAAAGCCTACATCTCTATCCCTGAAACCTCAAGCCAGCGTATACTCTATGTGACTGATAACGGCAAACTGCCCTCGAAAACTGCACTCTCCCTGCTCCCGAACAGTAACCTTACCGTTTCAAAATCCGTACCTGCCGAGCTTGATAGTTATTCTCTTGTCGTGCTTGCGCAGAAAGAGACCCCTATAGGGAACAGTTCGGTCGAGAGAATCGAAAGCTATGTCAGGAACGGAGGCAATGCGGTCTTTATTGTAAGCGGAGCCCTCGTTCCCGAGAAAACCGAGGTTGGCCTCATAAAGCTCCTGCCTGTGAAACCTCTCAGGCTTGAGGATGCCGAGGAGGGGCTTGAGGTCGAGGAAGTCCTGAAGAGCAGTATTACGAAGGATATCAGAAGCGAAGAAATCTCAGTCCGCAGATATCTGAATGCATCTGAGAGGACTGGCTCGACAACCCTGGTAGCCCTGGAAGAGAATGATGTCCCGGTATTAAGTTACTGGCAGGTAGGCAGAGGAACGGTTTTCTATATGGGGCTGAGTGATGAACTCGGGGAAAACTCCTGGAATAATTTCCACAACCTGCCCGAATACCCGGTCTTCTGGATAAAACTCATCCAGTGGCTCGGAGGAGCAGGTGACATCTCGGAATACAACCTCGAAACCGGTTCGTTGACTTCCCTTTCGAAGACCGAGGAAATCCGTACACCTACAAAAACTTTCACTTCAAACCGCATCCTCTTTGACGAAGCCGGAATCTACGAGCTTGCAGGGAAGAGAATCGCAGTCAATCTGTATGATGACAGGGAATCGAATACTACTGCCGATGCCTCGGAATTGATGAAAAGGGCGGTTTCGGAGGATGAACCCGGACTTGTGAGGGCTGATACATATACGGCCAAAAATGACATTACCAGCTACCTTATAGGAGTTTTATTCCTGCTCATACTGCTTGAAATCCTTATTGTGCGCCAGCGGGGTGAATTATGAATCTATCGCTTGAACATCCCGAGATGCTCTTCCTGGTAATCCCTGTAATTGTTGTGGGATTTTACCTCCTTCGGAAGACAAAAACGAAACTCGTAGAATGGAGAATGCTTGTCGCTTTCCTGCTTGTGATTGCCCTGGCTTCTCCCTATACTACGGTAACTCAGACCATTAGTGAAGAAGACCCCTCGCTTGTACTGGTTCAGGACCAGACTTCAAGCATGGGTATTTTCACTGAAGAAGCAGGCGGTGATCTGTATAAGGCTCTTGTAGCCAGTACCCCGACAGCTTTAGTCCAGCTAACCGGGGATAAAACCTCGCTTGGAGATACTGTTACGCAATACGCGGGCAGCGGCAACCAGATAGTCCTTGTCAGCGACGGGAACAACAATGCAGGCAGAGACCTCCCTGAAGCTCTTGAGTTCGCAAAAGAAACCGACACGCCTGTCTATCTTGTCGAGCCCGAACTCACGACAAATGACCTCAGTGTCGAGATGGTCGGGGACAAGACTGTTGTCGTGGATAACCAGAATGAATTCGGGATAGTTGTCCGGCAGGCTTCAAATCAAAGCGCCAGCTATTTCCTTGAGGTTTTTGTGGACGGACAGCTTGCGCAGAGCAGGGACTTTACCCTGGAGGGAAGGAACAATAGTGAGAAACCCCTCCCGATTAATCAGGCTTTTACCACCCTCGGCGCTCATAATCTCAGGGTAAAAATCACTCCGCAGGGGGAGGACCGCAATGAGGTTAATAATGAATTCTTCAAGTCCGTGTATGTTATTCCAAAGCCGAAACTTACCCTTGTTACGAATGAGCCCGATTCTCCTCTCGGGAGGGTTCTTGACAGACTTTACAATGTCTCGATTGTCAGTACCTATCCCGGAGCAGCGGCTCTCGAAAGCAGCAAGGTTCTGGTGCTTGATAACCAGCTAATGAGTTCTTTTTCCGAAACCCAGATTAAAGAAATAAAGAATTATGTCAGTAACGGAGGCGGGCTGGTTGTCGTTGGAGGTGAGCAGGCTTATAACTATGGAAATTATCTTAACTCCTCGCTTGAGGAAATCCTGCCTGTGCTTTCAAAGCCTTCCGAATATAAAGGTGGAAGGAACCTCGTCCTGATCCTTGATGTTTCTCCGAGTACTGCTGCCCATCAAACCCAGGCAGATATTCTGGCAAATGCTATCTATATTATCCAGAATGAAAATCTCAGGGATGCGAATGCCGGAGTTATAGCTTTCGGAAGCAAAGGATACGATGTTTCCGGAGGGTTTGTATTTCTGGGTCTTTCCCAGAACCGGGAAATTCTGGAAGATAAGATTTCGAGGCTGACTCCCGACGAGCAGAGCAAAACTTCCTTAAACGAGGGGCTCAACACCGCAAAAGCTATGCTTGCAGGCAGCGATGGCGAACTTGATGCTATTATTATTTCAGACGGAGCAATTGAGGATTCATATGAGCCAAGCCTTCAGGCTGCAAGAGAACTCCAGGAACTCGGTGTAAACCTGTATTTTATCCATGTTCAGTCAGTAGCTCCTTCCCAGGCTGATAAAACCAGAAACTATTACGCTGAGAACCTGATGGGAGAGCTCGGGCTTGAAAATAGCTATTTCCACATTAACAAAGGCGAAAGGGCTAATATAGGCTTTGAGCCGCCGGCAGAGCCTCCTGAAGAGGGAGAAGAAGAGGAAGTCGTCGAGCTTGATGCTTACCCTCTGCTTGAGTACTCTCCCGACCACTTCATTACAAAGAACGTGAACCTCTCAAATGCCAGTATTACAGGATATAATGATGTTACTCCGAAAGCCGGGGCTGAACGCCTTGTTATCACTGTTACCGGAAAGCCTGTGCTTACCACCTGGCGCTTCGGGCTTGGCAGGGTTGCAGCCTTTACTACGGACAATGGGGAAGGTGAAGGTTCCCGCTGGTCATCTGCCCTTTATGGCAACTCAACAGCAAGACTTATTTCAGGTACCACGAACTGGGCAATAGGAAACCCGAGAGCTGAAGAAGGGGCTGCGGTGGACAGCCCGGATACCTGGCTGGGTACGCCTTCCGACCTGACTCTCACCATGTACGATGAGGGAATCCCTGAGGTTAAACTGGACGGAAGCCCTCTCGACCTGGCACTTACAGGAAGGAACACCTACGAGGCAAGCATAAATCCCGATTCAATCGGAGTCCATGATATCTCAGGCTACCCGCTTGCGGTAAACTACCAGCTTGAGTATCGGGATGTCGGGCTCAATGAGGATATAGAATCTCTTATCCTTGCAACCGGAGGGAAAATCTATACTGAAAAGGATGCAAGAGCCCTTCTCCTGAAAGATGCGCGGCAGAACTCAGAAAGGCAGTCAGATGAACCTGTGAGCCTGAAAATGCCTGTGCTCCTCGCAGCGCTTATGCTTTACCTGGGTGAGATTCTTGCCAGGCGCATAAAGGAGATGAGAAAGCTTAAAAATGCGCAGATTGAGGTAGAATCGTGAATATGGAGCCCTTAATGGGCTCTTACTACCCTTAACGGGTTCTTATTCTCTTAACGGGCTCTTATACTCTTAATTGACTCTTATCTTTATCATTCAGACAATTCTCTCCAGAGTCCTTTCTGAAAAACCCTTTTAACGATAGACATTTCTTGAAAGATCCATTAGAAATAATATACTCTTTAAAAATGCCCTCTTAAAATCATTATATGTACGTTAGAAGAATCAGCGTCACCTGCCCGAAAAAGCCGGCAAAGACCGGCACAATAAGGTTATCATCAATTTTATTGGCTGCGGTTTCCGTAAGGGTTGCAAGAAAAGCCATTACCAGCGAGACTATCGGGTTTCCGACTATAAGCATCCCGATAAGGAAATCAATAATAAATTCCGAGGCTGAACCTTCAATTGATTTATCGTTTTTAAATACCTTTTGAAAGACCCGCCTTTTCCCATAGAATTTTCCTATCAGAGCTGCAGCCAGATCCCCGAAGGTTGTCATAAGAATTGCAGCATAAGCAATTTCCCGGCTGAACAGTGAAATTACGGAAATGGCTCCGAGCGTAAAAAAGACGTGGCCTCCAAACCTGTCGGCTTCAGTTTTTCTGTACATGATATAGAAAAAAGGTATTCGAATCTTATGCTCAATCCGGAGATAGTCAAGCACGAGAACAGTCACAAGAAATAACATGAGCACCCACAGCACAGCTTCCTTTCCGAAAAATTCGTAGATGAGCACGATAAAGATTGAGACCAGATGCACACTTTTTCTCAGAAGTTCCAGGATAAATTCTCCGGGCGGCATGGCAAAAGAATCTGTGAAGGTTATAGTATAAAGTTATATCTGTTTCTGTATTTTCCTTGTTGCTGTGTATCTTTTCCGGTGTAATCCCCGACATTAAACGCAACGAAAAAAAAGCCTTTAAACAGCAGAAGATAAGAAAGAAGAATAAGAAACTCAGACCCCAGTTGATAGATATGACATAATCTGAAAAAACCGGACAGGGAATCCGGTTAATTTATCCGTGCCGGATTCCATCCTTTGAAACGCTAATTTTACGAGCCTTCATGTGCAGTGTCATAATCGGAATTGACTACAGTGTCCTTTATGCTTGAGTTTTCCTCTATTATGATTTCAGGCCAGACCTTAACCCCGGAGTGTATTGTTGAATTGTTTCCAATGGTTACTTTATGCCCGATAACGGTTCCGTTTTCGAGGAAACAGTGTTCCCCAATTACGGTTTCGTCCGATACTACCCCGCCTGAAATATTGGAATCCTTTCCAATGGACACATTATCGAATAGATACGATGAAAGAATCTTTGCGTTGTCCTCTATAATACAGTTCGAGCCTATAACACTGTAAGGCCCGATGAGGACATTATCGCCTATACTTGTGTTTTCCCCTATGACTATTGGTCCCACAAGGGAGGAATTCGAACCTATGCACACGTTGTTTCCTATGGAGAGCGGGCCTTTTATTCTTGCGTTCCGGGTCGTGAAATGCCCTTCAATTGTCGTTCCGGGAAGGGCATCGAGCATCCAGCGCTGTGCCTGCCTGTATGCTGCCGAACTTCCTACATCAGTCCATTTCCCCCGTACAAGCACGCCGTTGATTTTCTTATCGGCTTCAAGCATGCAGGGAAAGAGGTCCTTTGCAAAGTCAAATTTTCTGTGTCTGGGGATCCATTCAAAAATCAAAGGATCGCAAACGTAAATTCCTGTACTCGCAAGGTTGCTGAATATCTGTCCTGCTTTTGGTTTTTCCAGAAAACGATGGATCCGGTTATTTATGTCCATATCCGCAATTCCGAATTCTCTCGGATCGTCAATCGAAAGAAGCCCTATAGTTACCGGAGCGTCATTCGATTCATGAAAACGGTACATCTCTCTCAGGTTAAGGTTAAGAACGTGATCTCCCCCCAGCACGATAAATGGCTCGTCTTTAAGGTATGCCTCGGCATTTTTTACCCCGCCTGCCGTTCCGAGCTTTTCTCTCTCGTACACATAGTCGATATGTACCCCAAACATATGCCCATCCCCGAGTTGCTCTTCGATGAGTTCTCCCATGTATCCCAGGGTTATAACTATCTCATTGAACCCTTCTCTTGAAAGATGCTCTATCAGATGCCGGACTGACGGCTTATTAAGAATCGGTATGCTCGGTTTAGGGTGCTTGAATGTCAGAGGCCTGAGTCTTGTCCCTGCCCCTCCGCACATGATACATGCTTTCATATTTTTTCCCATATGTTCTTTTATGAATATATTATTAACGATATGTTATTTTTATCTGAAAGGTTATTTATAATGATGACTCAGAAAAACGATTTTTACTCAAAAGAATAGTAATTGTTCAGAAAAAAATATAGTTACTCCGAAGAATGACTATCACTTAAAAGAATATCTTCTTTTCTTTCAACCGTGATTTCCCTTTTCCCTTCATATTCCGAGACCGTACCCGTTAAACCGATTAAATCTCCTTCCCGGATCGAATTATTCAGGGCATCAGCACCCGCAGTCTTTGGGATAAAAACGGTCAGGACTTCGGAGTCACAGTCAACCTGTAAAAGAAGGTGTTCGCCTTTATAAGTGAGCCGTTTGCTCAAAACTTCGGCTTCGAGGAATACTTTTTCCCCTACACCGGATTCCCTTGTGTACTGCCTGATTTCTTCCCCTGACTCCTGTCCAGACGCTGTAAGTTCCGGTCCAAAGCAAAGATAAGCTGTCATAAGAGAAGTTAATGTCATAAATAGCAGCAGTACCATGACTTTTTCTTCTTTTTCCATACTCTATCTCCTGCTCTGGATCTGGAATTACTTTACGATTGAGACAAGTTTTATTTCAAGGATTAGAGTTTTGCCTGCAAGTTCATGGTTAAAATCCAGGGTGGCAGAAGTTTCCGTGGAATTGAGCACCTTAACCTCTCTGCCACCGGGTGTTGTTATTCTCTTTCCCGGCTCAGGGGGTGTCTGGAGTTCAAGCCTTGCCAGGGGAATTTTCTGGACAAGATAGTCTTTGTATTCTCCATAAGCTTCCTCGGGAGGGATTATAAGAGTTTTTTCTTCCCCCTCTTTCATTCCAAGTACGCCCTGATCGATACCTTTTATTACCTGACCTGCATCCATCCTGAAAAATAAAGGTCTGTAACCCTTTTCTTCCTCATATATGCCTGCTTCGAGAGCTTTTTCCTTCGAGGTGGTATCGAATACTGTTCCATCTTCGAATTTTCCAGTATAGTCAATAAGAAGATAGTCTCCTTTTTTTACAGTGCGAGAATTTTCCATTATTCTTTTCTCCTGTACATTTTCCCTCCGGCATACGGCATCTCAAAATCTATCTGGATCCCGAAAGGATGCACATTTTGAAGAAATGCTATAATTCTCAATTTGATTTTCAGGAACTTAAATTTATTCTATTGAAACGAGTTTTATATTAAAAATCAGGGTTTTGCCTGCAAGCCCATGATTGGTATCAATAGTAATATGCGTGTCATTTACAGCCGTTACTTTGAATGATCTCCCATACATATCCGTAATAGTTTGCCCGGCTTCAGGAAGTTCGGATCGGTTTGTTACGTTTAACTCCTCAATCGGAATAGCCAGAATTCTGGCTTCATCATACTCTCCATAAGCTTCTTCCGGAGGGATCGTGAGATTCTTTTCTTCCCCTACTTTCATTCCTACTACGCCCTGGTCAAAACCCTGGATTACCTGCCCTGAACCTACTGTAAAGGTCAGAGGAGTATATTCTCTCCCTTCAATGTAAATGCCCTCCTGTTTTGCCACGTCCTCCCTTGAGGTGTCAAAAACCGTGCCGTTCTCAAGCTTTCCCGTATAGTCTACCTGGACCGTATCTCCGGATTTTACTTCTCTGCTGTCTCCTCCCTCACTCCCGTTATCCGTGCATCCGCTGCCAAGAATTGTGCTTACCAGGAGCAGTAACGCTATGAAAAAAACCGCTCCTCTGCCGGACTTCATTCTTTGCTTTCCTCCACAGAAACTATTCCTACCAGAAAGATCAGGGTTTTTCCTGCAAGCTCGTGGTTGAAATCTACGACAAAGTTGCTCTCACTGACCTCTGTGATAGTGCCTGTCAGACCGGTGTCCGTAGCCAGCCTCATCCCGACTTCGGGAGTAAAATCAACAGCTTCAATCGGTAGTTCTCTTGTTAATTCTTCGCTGCGTTCCCCATATGCTTCTTCAGGTGGGATTTCAAGAGTCTTTTCCTCCCCTGCTCTCATCCCGATAACGCCCTCATCAAACCCTTTTATCATCTGGCCTGCGCCGACCGTGAATGTGAGGGGTTTATAGTCTCTCATTTGATTATATATTCCTGCTTCCATAGCTGCTTCCTTTACGGAAGTATCGAAAATTGTGCCGTCCTCAAGTTTTCCTACATAATTAACTGAGACAGTATCCCCTTTCTCAATGCTTTTGCCTGTATCGTTTGTTATATCCTCAGCCATAAGAATCATTAAGACAAACGAGAACATGCTACATAAACGTACTGCTAAAATAAAAGTTAAATACCGGTTAAATAGGGATTCTGGGAGCTGTGAACACACAGATTTCCGGAGCTTTTTCTTTCAGATTTTAATCGGGGATTCAGTCTCTTTTAATTCTTTTTGGTATTCAAGATATGAGTAAACAGCCGTAAAACCTGCAATAAAAAGTGCAGGCCCTAGAATAAAAAATAATACAAGTTTCTGGAAAAAGGTTCCTAGCACAGCAGCTATCCCTGCAATCCTGAACAGTTTTCCTCCAAGTCGGTTGGTCTTCCTCCACACCCTGTCGCTGCTCAGGGTCCAGGGCGTCCTTATGCCAATGAACCAGTTTCTTTCTGCATTTTCCATAAGGACTCCTATGTAGTAAAACAAAAGCCCTATTCCTACGGGAATCACGGCATTCGGGCTAATTCTTATACCTGTGTTCCAGAGTAACACCTGGAGATGGACGGTTAGCATAAAAAGAATAAGAAGAATTATAAACCCATCATAATACTTCCTGAACTTCGTTATATTCTCTTTCTTAGGATCGATCCTGGGGATTGCAAGGAATAATACTGCAAGTCCTGTAATCACCAGAGGCATGAAAAAAGCTCCCCAGAATTTTGGCATATAACCGTCTACTTCTCCCCGTGAGTTCCAGTGAGTTGCCATGGGATCAGGCACACGAGGGTAAAAATAGATTGAAACTATGAAAGAAAGGAGAATCAATCCTGTAATTATAACTGTAGCTTTACGCATACAAGTTATTAAGATTTTTCAATTATTTAAAAAATTGGAAACCCGAAAGTATGCTGATATATGTCTGGAAACAGGCTGTCGGAAATATAAATATGTCTTATTGGATATATTTCATAAAAATCATTAATAATAAATTTTCCAGAATTAAGAGTCTCTGAAGAAGAATCTTTTGAAATTTTATTGATAAATCTACTTTGAGACGCTTGCTAAACCCATTACTCCGATCAATTTAAAAAAATAAGCTATTCTTTAATAAGCCTATAGACGGCTACTGCCAATCCGAAGCAGCCAATCACAAGGCAGATATAAACAAGACCATTTGAAAGAGGAGTAGCCCAGTATAGAAATGGAATCATTGAAATCTCGGTTTCTATAAGGATAAAGGGAAGAATCATGTACAGAATAAAAATAAATAAATAACATATAAAAACCTGGGGAAAATCCGGAATTTTTTTAAGATGCTCGGGAACAAGAACTAGTGGGATAAGAACGGTCATCGGTACTGCAAAACATATCGCTCCTGCGATCAGCCAGCTAATCTCACCATCCATAAATAAGGCAAAATTGAGTAATATTCCTGCAAGAATAATCGCTGCGCTACGTAGCTTATTTTTAACTTGAGGCAGGATAACGTATGCAAGGGCAAGAGTCGTACAGCCCACCAGGAACATAAAGAAATTAATAAAAATTATAATATATAGAAAACCTTCATGATTAGTCATAAAAGCCTCATACATAAGAAAAAATTTCTAGGCTTTAATAAATTAATAAGTTTAGACATATAAAACTTTCTGCTTACTTGCTCATTAAATCGCTTTTGATTTCTGAATTATATAACTTCTTACACATTTATTTCCGGCATATTTTAGAACCTTATGTCTATTTTTTGGCTACCTTTTTCGTTTATTTCCTGCAAACGAAGGGTTAAAATATGCTACAGCGTATACAGTATAAATAAAATTATTGTGTGGTTAATATTTATGGCAACGAGTCAGGAAAGACAGAAAGCAAATCTGGCAAGAATGAGAAGGATAATGGACGAAATTGAAAGTACTACAGATGATTATGATCTGATTGCCGAATTGCAGGAACTTTTAAGAAAACCGTATTCACTGTCTCTGAAATGGCATTTGATTGTTTTTAAAAGCGAGATTGACAGAAGCTTATGGTATCTGGAAGACATACGAAAAGAAGAGATTGAAATAGAAAAAAGGAAGCGAAGGCGAGGAAAAGAACCGGATGAAGTGCCGAGCCAGGTTAACTGTAAATTTTCCGAGATACTGAACTCATTCTGGTTTAATTCTCAGATGGTGTATGATACGAAATCAAACAGGTATAAATTGTCAAAGTCAGGGGTTTCCAGAATCACGAGAGCAAACGTTTTTGCAGTCCCAAAGTCCATGATCGGAGACTTTAAACTCCAGTGGAGCGATGCTGTAAAGCAAAAATGGGGAGAAGACAATATCGGGCAAAGGGAGCTACTCGAAAGGGGTATCTGCAATTGAGTTTATGCTAGTTTTCCACATTAGTTTTATTATTATAGATGCGGATTCTCTTCAGAAAATGCCCTGAATATCTTCCTTAAATCATTTCCTTTATTTCAACGTCTGTAACTTGCAAATTATGTTTTAAATATATCTACTGCAAAATACTATTTTTTAAATACAAATTGACAAACCGACTGGGAAACTGCTGGGAAATTGTTTTCGAGGATTGTTGAGAGGATCGTGTTAAGCAGGATTTTTTTATAGGCTAAATTGAAATCATTTCTGGTTAGAAGGTTGAAAGCCAGGTTTCTGTCACCAGCTTCTACATTATGTTTTGCCGTACACATCTCAACAAATTTCATATATTCCTCTAAATCTTTTTTCATGTAATGTGGTACCTTGCCAAGCTTTAAAGCTTCTTCTCCCGTTTTTAAAAGAGGATGACCCTTTACAGGTTTTTTTCTGTATGCGGCACTGTTGACAACATTCTGATAGTAAATAGCGCACACCTTACTGCTGTACGCAACGGAATATTTCAGGGCAATTCTACCCCACATATCAATATCTTCACCCCACCAGAAACCGGTTTGAAATCCCCCAATTTCCAAAAAAATCTTTTTAGGAACGGTTACTGAAGATGTATAAAATATATCCTTATGGGAAATATCTTTCAGGTTTACTTTAAAATAATTTAGTATTAATCCTTCATCCGGAATAAGCTCTCTTAACTTTTCGTCTTTATCTATTAGCACATTATCAATAAATTCAGTTTTTAGCGAAGTTGCATACAGGCCTGCCTCTGGATATTTTTCCCTCAGCCTCAGGATTGTCTCCAGATAGTCCGGCATCCATTCGTCATCCGCATCCAGAAAGGCTATAAGCTCGGATTTAGTTTCATTAATGCCTCTATTACGTGCTGCCGAGACACCTGCATTTTTTTGGTTGATCAATCGAATCCTGGCATCACTGAAACTCTTTACTATATCTGCACTTTTATCCGTTGATCCGTCATTTACCACAACTATTTCAAAATCCTGAATTGTCTGGCTTATAACAGATTTTAACGCTCTTTTAACATGCGGCTCTTTATTGTAAAGAGGGATAACAACTGAAAACTTAACCAGAATACGCCTCCTTTCAATATTCAATTCTACTAGCTCTGAAAAAGGGGAGGTAATTAACTTCTAGAGTTTGGAAAGCCTTGCAGTAACCATCTTCTAAAAAACCATTACCGTAATTCTCCCCTTTTTAATAATAGTAATATATTAATCAAAATTTATAATAATTTACATATATTAAAATAAGAGTATGTGTTTTTATGAGAAAGAACTGGGAAAGAAAATTTTCGTTTGGTTAGTAGTGCTTTTACCCTGTAACGTTTGTATTTTTATGATGTACGGATCGGTGCAAAAAAGTGAAAAAAAAGTTACAGGTTGATTGGCGGAGAAATAATAATTGATTTTTCTGATTCTTAATACTGGTTTAATATAATCCAGGCATCGCAACCCACACGTTTTAGGCTTAAAATGAATATTCAAGCTCTTGATAAAATATATAAGGTCTTCAATAGAATAACAACTATTCGACAATATTAAATATTATTTACTATTTTATTAAATGGGATTTAAATTTAATCAAGAGCTTTAAAATTGATCCTTAGCTGATCTATCAATGCCAATTTCAGATCAATAATCAATGAAGCTTAAAGCCTCCTTCCTGCGATTACTATCTGAGATAAAGAATTGAAAAATATTTTGTGTGGGTGTTTTCTGTGTGCGAATCTAGAAGAATTCTTGCAATTATATTTGCCGCTTTTATATTAATGGCAAATATCGGAATAGGTGTTGTGGCAGCCGAAGAAACAGGTGATAGTCCTGCAAGCGACGATTCAGCTGGTGATTCATCAGATGATATTGCTGCTGATGTAACAGATGATAGTTCTATTAATGACGCATCAACTGGTGATACAACCTCAGATGATTCTGTTGACGAGCCTACTGATGATAGTTCTGCAACTGATACTACAGGTGAAGAGAATTCAGATGATATAACTAATATAGATTACGAAGAAACAAACATAGAAGATACCAATATAGATTATGAAGAAACAAACATAGAAGAAGAAACTAATATAGATTATGAAGAAACAAACATAGAAGAAGAAACTAATATAGATTACGAAGAAACAAACATAGAAGAAGATACTACAGTAATAGTTGATGAGGCTGATGATGTTATTACATCTGATGGTCCTGTTATATATGAAGAAACTACCACTGATATAACTGATATTGGAACTACAGATACCACTATTGTTGGCGATAGTAATGATGTAGATACTATTACCAACGATGGTCCTGGCACAGTTATATATACTGAAGAAAAAAACACTGAAATAACTGATATTGACAATACTGAAATAACAGACATCGATAGTACATATTCAGACGATGATACAACTATTGTAGAAAATTCTACTATATACGATAATGATTCTTCAGATTACACATCTATTTATAATTCAACAACTGTTATCCAGACAATCGAATCAACAGAGATAGACATAGATAATAGCAAAACAGTATCTATTGATGTCGAAAATGACAACTCAGTTGTCAATAATGTATACTTCGTACCTACAAAAGATGCTGGTAAGGCAAAGGTTGTAGTAGAAGATCTGAAGCCTGAATATATTAAGAAACCACCCACAGGTGTTGTCTACAAATCATTCAACATATTCATTGATAACGACAATAAGCAGGTAATTGACATCGATAATGCAGCTGTAGACTTTAAGGTAGAAAAGTCATGGCTCATTGCAAATGGACTGGATTCTTCTGCCATTGTCCTGAAAATATACGAGGGTGGCAAATGGGTAGAAGTTCCAATAATGATAACAAGTGAGGACTCTAAGTATATCTATTTCAAAGCTGAAGTGGATGAATATTCTACGTTTGCAATTACAAGTAAGGCAATAACTGTAGATAAAGTTCTAAAGCAGACCGTAGATACGCCACAGGAAGAAGAAATAGATGAACCAACGAAGAATGTGGTAATAAAACTTTTAGAAGTTATTATTGAAATACTTGAGGGCAATTAATATTGCCCTTTTCTGATCAGCATGTACGAGAAACACATAAGATGGGCTTGATTTATCGTCTTTATCCGTTTCTAAAATTTCTTTGGGGTTGGCAAGCAAGTCCAATGGATCGTTTATTTAGTGCTTTGTGTATGATATTGACATTGTTATACATACTTATAATTTTTTCATAGCTTCCCATTAGAACTCTAATGGTATCCTCTTAAAAGTTTCTCGGAAAGGTTCGAATGCACCAATTGTATCCTTTTTTACTGTATCCTCTTTTAATTATTCTTAAGAGCAATTCTTAAGGCTATTCTTTGACACTTCTGAACCCTTCTAAGATTATTCTAAGAACAATTGCAGCTTGGTTACCAAGCTATTATCCCGAGTTGTCTTACGTATACTTTCAATATTAAATATATACAGGATCCTATATTATAAAACTAAATTTGTATAAAATACGACAAGGGATGGTAACGAGCACAATAATACAACCTGTTAAGACATTACAAAAGATATATGGACAAATACTAGATTTTATATGTAATTCTTGGAAAAAACTTTGATGAAATGGTGAAATACGCAAATAATAGAGAAATTATAAAATCAATCGTGGGCGACCATCCCACCTTAAAGGATAAGGTCTGCTTCGGGCCGCCCGCCCGGTTGTTCCGGTATTTAGAAATCGTTAATTCTTCGTTGTCCAGATAACTTTAACCTATATGATTGAAACTCTGTTGTCTTTTTTCCCTGCGATTCCTTAATATAGTGCGTGATTGTGTCAACAATTACATTTCCTACGGATCGATAGAACTTGCCACTTGACCATAGACTTCCACCCCAATATCGAGTTCTCATCTCAGGATGAAGCTTGAATAGCCTATAAGAACTACCTCCTTTCAAGTATTGAATTACTTCAGATAGAGAATTACCTGGATGGAATTCTAGAAACAAGTGAACATGATTATTACGACTTCCGTTGCATGTATTTTGTATCCTTTTTCCACGCAAATATTACTGAGAATCAACTCGCAATGCTTTTTAATTCGCTTATTGTAGAATATACTGTATCGATACTTAGGCACCATATGATGTGGTAGGTAATCTGACTATATCCCTGACTAAAAATATGTAGTTCCAATGAATATCACATCCTAGCCATAGGTGGCTGGCACCACCTGTGGCTATGGTGCCAAAAACCATATTTTACAAAAAATTGATGATTTGCACAGTTATGCAGAGATAAACAGCCAGCGAGGGTTCACGTCATCCCCGACCTAAAGGTCAGGATATTCGTGACCCTCTGCTCTTCCATAGTAGTAAGTAGTTTGAAAAATGAGAGATCTGAAAAATAAGAAGTCTGAAAAAATAGTAATATTGATCAGGATAACGAAAAATATTAGCATTATTAAAAGTTTTTAAGTGGACCGGTCGGGAATTGAACCCGAGGCCTCTACCATGCCAAGGTAGCGATCTTCCCCTGATCTACCGGCCCATATAAGGCTTGCTTGAATCAGCAACCCTCATACACTCGGTATCTTATATAAACCTGTCGCCATGATGGCTCGGCATCCTGTAAATAAATTTTTGGAACTTGGAAACTTAAAATTTTCAAGCAAAAACTATAAGTAGTAAATTGAGTATTAGAAGTGTTGTCGGATTGGGATGCTTTCCCGAAAAAGCTTTTCAACTTCGATAATTCAAAAAAACCTGACATAAGGGCCCGTAGCTTAGCCTGGTGGAGCGCACGGCTGATAACCGTGAGGTCCTGCGTTCGAATCGCAGCGGGCCCACCATACCTCAATATCCTTTACAGGAAAACTTCAGGTTTTTATAATCACACTTGTCCTTTATTTGGGCCCGTAGCTTAGCTTGGTGGAGCGCACGGCTGATAACCGTGAGGTCCTGCGTTCGAATCGCAGCGGGCCCACTATACATTTTTAAGTTTTTATCACGCTTTCATCCCGTTTTAGTGCTGTTATCCTGTTTTTGATCGGTTTATTTTATAATTTGAACTTTTATTCATTTTTTAGCTTTTATCCCACTTTCAGCTTTTTTTTTCGTTTCTAACTCTTTGTTTCGCTTTTAACTCATTATCTCATTTTAAGTCTTTCATTTCGTTTTTATTTAAGATCTAAACTTCGGAAGAATAATAATTAAGAGAAAAACGAACTTCAAATACATTGTATGTAACAGGAAAATTCTCAAAACAGGAAATTTATGAATAGGAATGTAGTAAAAGAGTAGATCGTCAAGGAAAATTTGAGTGGGGTAAATCCCCTTTAAGGATTTCAGGCAATGTGCTTCAGGCGCTCTATGTTTCTGAGCACGACTCTGCTTTCGGCTATAATTTCTTCCTCGATTTTGCTGACAATGCAATCCATTGGCACTGTAAGCCTGTATAGTTTGATCGGTCTGCCTTTACCTTTTGATTTCTTTTCTTCCCGAATATCTATCCAGTTGTTTTCGCGGAGATATCTCATTGCGACACTGACCTCAGGCTGCCTGAGGCCCGATACCATTTCAATGCTCTGGGATGAAATTTCTCTTCCTTTTGCCAGGCATGCGAGCGTAAGAGCAATTGGTCTGCTGACATTAATTCTTCTAAACAATTCTATCATTTCGTATTCTATTGATCCCATAGCTGTCGGAACATCTTCTTTTGTTTTAGAAATATCCATAACTGGACCACTTTCATCTATCATTTAATCACCCGAAGAACCATTATAGAGTAAATTAATATAAATATTTACTTATGTTTTCTTTTTAATATTTATCGATTTATACTCATATTTTAGGATGTTTTTAATGCCCGTCTCTTCTACAAGTGGTCAGTTGACATTGTTTGTCCTTTTCGGCAGAGCCTGCGACTTTTATCTCCATATGCTACAAATTTTAAAAGTATTAGTAACATTCTTTCTCAACTAAGATTCTTCCTCAATTTCAGCCCTGATCTGAAATTATAAAAAAATCTGTCCTGCTTTGTGGAAGGCTACAGATGAGTTTCAGCACTTTCTGCTCACCAGTTCTCTAAAGTTATCAGGTTGTAAAAAGAAGTTGTAGTATTTTCTTCAGAGAAAAGATTATCAAGTCTGCAAGATGCCCTCTTTATCTCTATTTAGATGTTTCTTCCAGGTACAATTTGTATTTATATCCTGCATCCGAAGAAATTCTCCTGCTCTACGTTTTTTGAAATTCAGGTTCGGATGGAAAAAGGAATACTTCCGGGATGGAAAAAAGATATTATAAAGATGAAAAAAGAGTCACATAACTCTAAAAGAGTGCTGAAATGCCGTTAAACGCCTTTACTTCCGGGGTGATCTATAAGAAGTCATATCAGGGTTATAAAACCCGGACTTCAATATTATGATTAAATTTCTTCGAATGTACGGAAGATTTAATGGAAACGTCTGTAATATTTAGGCTTTAAATCGGTTTCAGGAAAGATTCTTGAGACGTTCGATGTTCTGGAGGACGGCTTTGCTTTCAGCCATTACGCTTTCCTCTATTGTATTGATAATCGTTTCCATGCGGACCGTCAGTTTATACAACTTGACAGGTCTGCCTTTGCCTTGATTTTTCTTTTCTTCCCGCATATCTACCCAGTCGTTTTCGCGAAGGTAGCGCATGGCAATGCTTACCTCCGGCTGCCTCAAACCTGATACCATCTCAATACATTGGGAAGAAATTTCCTCTCCTTTGGAAAGGCATGCAAGGGTTAGAGCAACTGGCCTGTTGATATTAAGCCTCCTCAAAAGCTCTACCATCTCGTATTCAACCTCTCCCATCTTAAAGTCATTGCCCTCTAATATAAACTCATTATCTGCCACAACTATCATCTACCGTTTATACCGAAAGAATAGTTTATGTTCACTTCCGATATCATTTCTCATCCAGTATTATCAGATCAATAGAAACATATTTTTTAGATATGTTATTTTTAACTATCTTTTATTGCCTTTATTAAATATATTTCTATTTATATGAGTTTCGGATCTGTGGGAGTATCTCACAAAATCTGTTTTTCTCAGTTGATTTAAATAATAATACTTTCTCCTTATATATAATTATATGCCTATAAAAACTTCCTGACAATAAAACATCTTACGACTTATACATGGAAAGCCTGCAGTTTGCAAAATAGGGCCGATTATAACTCCGTACCCGAGCATTAGCTTATATTATATAGGATAAACACATCTCTCAATGTAGTTTTCCTTTGCTGAGAAAATATAATATAATAATAAACAGAGCAATGGTTGATTAAAGTCCTCTTCTCTTCTGAAATTAGCCATATTTTGCGAGTGCAGACCGATTTCTTTCCTTTTTGTGCCATTCTTTCCGGGTATTCTGGCAAGTATTAAATACGAATCCCCTAAAGTTTAGTATAATGAACGCTGCCCTGGACAAAGCCGCTGTATTTATCTGCCATTGCAGTGGGAACATTTCGGAACGTATTGATATTAATTTTATTAAGAAAACCCTTAAGGCAGAAGGGGTCCCGGTCTTCGACTACGAGTATCTTTGTTCGAGAGAGGGACAGACCCTCATCAAAAATAAGATTTCTGAAAGGAACCTCGACCGGATAGTGATAGGCTCGTGTACTCCTTCCAAACACGGCGCTCTATTTAAAAAATGTATTCAGGAAGCAGGTTTGAACCGGGCAATGCTCGAAATTGCAAACCTCAGGGAGCACTGTGCCTGGGTACATCCTGACAGAGCCGGAGCGACTGAAAAAGCTCTCTCACTTCTGCGGGGAAAACTGAGACGCCTGGAAAATCTCGAGCCGCTTGAAGAAATAAAAGTAAATATCGTTCCGCAAGCCCTTGTTATCGGCGGAGGAATTGCAGGGATAACTGCGGCAGTGAACCTTGCAGATAATGGAATTTCCACCTGCCTCGTTGAGAAGGATTCAAGTATTGGCGGGAATATGGCAAAAATAGGCAAGGTTTTTTCTCCTGACAAGCTTGCAGAAGAGTGCGCAATGTGCTCATTAAGCCCGCTAATGAATGAGGTGGCAGCTAACCCTAACATAACCCTTCTAACCTGGACTGAGGTAGAACGCTTAAGCGGAAGTGCGGGCAACTTTACAGTCCGGCTGAGGAAAAAACCGAGATATGTTCGAGATAATTGTACGGGCTGCGGCCGTTGCAGCATGGTCTGCCCTGTTCTGGTTGAAAATGAGTTCAACTGCGGTCATACGGACAAAAAAGCAATTTCTTTGCGATTTTCGCAATCCGTTCCAAAAACCTACTGTATTGATCCTGATCACTGTCTGCAGCTGAATGGCGAAGCCTGCGGGAAATGTGCGGAAGCCTGTAAGTCCGGAGCAATTGATTTTTCGCAGAAGGAAGAGATTATAGAGCTCAATGTCGGTGCAGTTATTGTAGCTACAGGTTTTGAAGAATATGATGCATCCCAGAAACCCCAGTATGGGTACGGAATTTTCAAAAATGTGATTACCCAGATGGAACTTGCCAGGATGCTCGGGATCAATGGCCCTACAAAAGGGGAACTACTAAGGCCTTCGGATTCCAGCCTGGATTCCCGCACCGTCAGCTCAACAGGTACCTGTGGAAACGAGAGTTCATATGAGGATTTTTCTGATAATGACTCCGAAAGGCCTGAAAAGATAGTTATGATTCAGTGCGTGGGTTCAAGGGATGAAAAAGAAGGCGGGAACCGGTACTGCTCCAGATATTGCTGCATGGCAGCCTTAAAACACTCCAACCTGATAAAGAAAAAATATCCGGGTACTGAAATCACGATTTGCTACGTCGATTTGAGGGCTCTTGGCTTCTACGAGAACTACTACCGGGCGGTTCAGGATGCGGGGGTCAAGTTTGTTAGGGGAAGACCTGCCGAAGTTGTGGAGAAGCCAGATAAAAGCCTTGTCGTCAGACTCGAAGATACGCTTACCCAGACGATAAAAGAGCTGCCTGCCGATCTCGTTGTACTTTCTGCTGCCATGATTCCTTCCAGGGGAACCCGGAAAATTGCCAGTATATTGAATATCAGCCAGGACGAAAGCGGCTTTATCAAGGAAAGGCACTCGAAGTTGAAACCTGTAGACAGCTCACTGGATGGGATCTTTGTTTGCGGCACTGCTCAGAGCCCCAAGGATGTTACGGATACTATTTCCCAGGCAGGGCTTGCAGCTGTAAGGGGAAGGGCCTTTATTGCGGACAGCCCGAAAGCCCTTGTAAACGAAATCCCGACTATAAATCCGCTTCTCTGCACCCAGTGCCAGGAATGTCTCAGGTGTCCATTCGAGGCTTTTTCTTTAAGTGAGAGTGGAAAGATCACTGTAGACCCACTTGTCTGTACGGGATGCGGATATTGTACTGAACTCTGCCAAAATGGGGCTATCCAGATTGCAAGCTTTACAAAAAGCCAGCTAAAAGCCGAAATCGAAGGTGTGGTTAAAGAAGGAGATCTGCTGGGCTTTGTAAACAGCGGGGTTGCGTCCTTAACCTGCGACAATATCGGAAATAACGCACTTAGCTATCCCTCAAATGTCAAGTTAATTAAGGTGCCAACAAACCTGGTAGTAGATAAAGACCTGCTGCTTCAAGCCTTCAAATGCGGGGCATCGGCTGTCCTCTTTATAGAAGATCCGCCAGATAGCCCGAGAGCTGAGATTATATATCCTCTAACTGTCAGACATTTCGAGAAGTTGAAAAAAGAAATCGGAGATTCAGGAAGCAAACTCTATTTCAAGAAAGCTTATGTTCCAAACACAAAAGGGCTCGCAGGCACTTTTACCAGCCTTGCCCGGGAAGGAGAGATGATTAAATGATTCCATATGTAAACGAATACGATACCCCGGAATGTAATACCCTTGCAGAAACCGCAAAGAAAAGCATCCGGACACCTGCCTCTCTGGGGCTTGACCGCTGCATCCAGTGCGGAGCCTGCACGGCTTCCTGTCCTGCAGCCCGCTTTACAGATTACAGCCCGCGCCAGATTGTGAAAAAGGTTATGGAAAATGACCGCAGTGTGCTTGAGTCCGAGATGATCTGGTCCTGCTTCTACTGCTATTCCTGCAACGTGCGCTGTCCCAGGAATAACAGCCCTGTAACAATTGTGCAGGTGCTCAGGCAGATGGCTATTAATGAGGGCATCGGGGTTGAAAAGCTTGCTTATTTCCTTGAGATAGGAGAGTATCTTGCAGAAAATGGAGCCAGCAAAGTACCTGGAGCCGGAGTTAAGAATATGGAAAGAGACCTTGGAGAACGCTGGATCAGGTTCAAGAAGAATCTTGAATCAACCCGCGTTGAATTGGGGCTCAGTTCCAGGGATATCAGGAATACCAATGGGGAAGTTCAGGCAATTCTTGAGGCTACTGGCTATTTTGAAAGGGAAAAATGGATCAAAGCAAAAATACAGGAAAAACGTTTGCACCGGCTCCTGAAGAACCAGTGTATCAATAAGGAAAACAAAAGCGGAGATTTCAGCTTTGAAAGCGATAGAGAGTATTCCGGACAGCCAGCTTTTACTATTTAAAAGCTGTATGGTCGGGCAGGAGTATCCAGGGGTGGAAACCTCAACGCGTTATGTATTTGATAGGCTTGGAGTAGATTACTGCATAAACGATAAACAATCCTGCTGCACAGGAATAGGGCACTATACTGATGTTTTTGAAGGACTGACAACAACAGCAATTGCAGCCCGGAACTTCGCAGTCGCAAGAAGCTGCGGCTATCCCAATATAACCTGTCTCTGTTCAACCTGTTATGCCATAAATAAGGAAGCCTGTGAAGTACTTAATACCAATACCGAGATCCGGGAAAAAGTTAACTCCATCTTCCGGGAACAGGGCCTTGAGAATCTTGTTTACGAAAAAGACGATATGAACCCGAGGACAAACTTCTACCATGCAGTAGAGATTCTCCTTAGCAAGGTCAATGAGATCCAGAAGCAGAAGAAGTTCGACTTCTCAGGGGTCAAAGCTGCAGCCCACCATGCCTGCCATTACTATAAAGTTAAGTATCTTGATGTCCTCGGAAACCCTGAAAACCCCCAGTTGATAGATACCATAGCCGCAGCCTGCGGAGCCGAACCCGTGCGCTGGTACGAAGACCGCACTCTTACCTGCGGGATGGGCTTTTCCCAGCTCCATCTTAACAAAGACACCTCGCTTCAGGTAACAAAGACAAAACTCGACAGCCTCCAGAAAGCGGGCGTGGAGCTTATGATTCATATGTGCCCGAACTGCCATATCCAGTATGACCGTTATCAGCCAGTTATCGAAGAAGAGTTTGACGTAAAGTATGATATGGTTCACATGAATATTGCCCAGTTCGTAGCCCTTTCTATGGGGGCTCACCCCTACAAAGTATGCGGTTTCCAGACCCATTCCGTGCCTCTTGAGGAATTTCTGGAAAAGAAAGGAATAGTTTAAAAATTCAGGCTTTGAGTTGAGCCTGTCACATTTTTACTCTTTTTGGGACCTCTTGCAATTTATAAAAAAAATTCCGTTTTTTGAGTACAATTTCTACGGTTCTTGCAGGCTTTGCTCTCTAAGGCTTTCCTTTTTTCAGGATTTTGCCTTAATCCTAAATCACTTCAAATCTCGTGGGGTTCGGTCATCTGCGGTCATACTTTATCTATTACTTTTTTATATTCCTGCTTAATCTTAATATCTGTGTCTACCCACTTAGGGGCCTTACTTGCCTTCGCGCTGTTCACTCTTTATCTTTAGCACCTTAAATATTAAAAACACCAGCTTTATAAAGAAGGTTAACAACTAAAATCTACAGGAAAGATATCAACCAAGAGATAATCGCCTTTTAATCCAGCCTTACTGTTGAACGCTATGTAACTTGTATATAGGTTTAATCCTTACTTAATAAGTTCAACAGCGTATCACTTTCAGTATAAGAGCTCCAACCACTGTAGCAGTAATGCCACTAATGATTGGGTCTTTCCAGAATGATTCCTCATCATTAGTAGGTTGTTCCTCTCTTGTAACAGGCTGCTCTTCGTCTTTAGCAGGTTGCTCTCCACCCGTAACATACTGTTCCTGAACCGTAACATACTGTTCTTGAACCGTAACTTGCTGTTCATCATCCATATCAGGCTCTTCCTGAGCTGTGACATGCTGTTCCTGAGCCGTATCAGGTTGTTCTTGAATTGAAGCAGGTATGGGGTCTACAGGAGTATTTTTTTCAGAATCATATTCGCCTTCATAACTTTTTATATAGGTTGTGCCAGTTCCACCCGGCTTTGCTTTATCCCCATTACTACCGAGGTATATTGCGCCGTACTCTTTAGGGGAGTTAGGATCGTAATAATAAAAACTGATCATACCATTAGACCACACATCACAGTGTCCGGCTGGATACTCTTCTATAAAAGCATCATATGCTGAACTTATGAAGTCTCCAGATTCAGGAGCTTCAAAATTATCGATAAAAGTAGTTACCTCTTCTTCAGTAGGCATATCTTTATTTTCAGTTGCTGCTTCACACGATGTCAGCAAAACGAAGATCAAGAACACATATATTATTTTTATTGGCAGTCCCATTTTAACTCCTATTTTCAATCTGTTGCAGATAATTTGTATAATCTAAATATGGCATCATAACGAAATACAAAAACATACACATACGAGCTATGGCATAATTAATAGAGAAATAATTAAAATTAAAATAAAGGCGTTGTAGATAAATAAGTTGAATATGATTTCCCTAATAATGACATTCACATCTGGCCCTTTTCATAAAATATCATAATTTTCAAAAATGAATTAGCTTCATACATATTTTACAAAATGCTTTTAAATTTTTCCTTTTTAGTTATCTATTTTATAAAACTAGTTAAATAATGGGGGCCGTGAAAGATAAAAGTGAATATCTTCAAGCCAGAAAAGTATTTCTTAATAAGCTGTAATAAGGCTCATTAGAGGTCAAAATTTTATTTTGATTTAGTAAAATCTCACTCAATTTGTTTTAGCAGTTACAAAAAACTTCTAAAGATATCTTTTTAGATAAAATAGGAAATTTGATAATTCATGAAATAATTAATGAAATAATTAATAAGGCTTAATTAAAGTAAAACACGAACTTCTTAAAATAACCTATTGAAATTCCTTTAGAGCCTTCCCAAAAGTCAAAATGGTGTATCGTAAAGCTACGTTAGAACTCTGATTTTGAGTATCTATTCCAGTTTTGAATATGTCATTATAATAATTGGTTATTAAGTTATCACAGCAATTTTTGTCCAGGCTCTAAGTAAAAAAGGTTAAGGAGTAATCTCTAGTGAAAAACTTAAAAACTTTTATGATAATACTTATCCTTACTCTTTTTTGTCTCGCATTAAGTAGCCCTGCAGCTCTGGCGGCAAATATCGTGATTGACAAACAATCCGGATCCGCTGAACCCGGTCTTTTTCATGCACCAAACTATGCAAACGATGCAGCCTGTATTCAGGCGGCACTGGATTACTCAAAAAGTGGAGATACGATAGCTGTCCGCGAAGGGGACTATTATATCACAAAAGGAATAGTCCAAAAGGATAAAAGTCTGAACATAATCGGAGAAGGAAAAGTAACTCTTCACATTCAGACTTCTGATAAAGAAATTAACGAGATCTATTTCGGCGGGTCACTGGTCACAAGCAATACCCTATATGCTGACGCTAAAGAAGGTTCATCTCAGGTGGTTTTAACTGACGCTTCACAGGTTCGACAGAATGATCTGATTAAGATCTGGAAAAATGTTCGATGGTGTCCTTTAGATTATCCTGATAATTATCCTGATCAAATGACAGGTGAGATTTATGCTGTTAAAAGTGTAAATGGAAATGTCATTACTTTAAATGAACCACTTCTTAGAGACTACAAATTGCCCGAAACCGTACAGGTGGAAGTATATAGACCTATCCAGGTGAATATAAAGAATATAAGGCTGGAGGATACGGGTGAGACGATGCCTCATCATGGACTGGTTATGCAATATTGCAAGGACAGTTCGATCACGAATTCCTGGTTCAATAACAGTGGATTTGGTGCTATTTGTCTGTATTCCTGTTTTAACATGGATGTTAATAATAACGAAATTTACAATTCACTTCTTCCCGGAAGCGGATATGGTGTAAATGTAGCCAGCGGTACGGCTCTTATTAATATTGAAAATAATCATATAGAAAATTGCAGGCATGCTATAACAGCCAATTCAGCTGAACTCAAATCTTTAAATCGAGACATTTTTATTGCCGATAACACTCTGATAGGGGCAAAAATCACTGGTTCTAATGTTATTGATGCTCATGCTGATACTATTAATTTCGTAGTAACTGGAAATAAGATATACCCGCAAATAACACCTGATACCCTGTACTATTGTACACTTTATGATTACAGGTACATACAGGAGCTTCCATACTATTTTGCATTCTCAGATGGTACACAACAGTCTGTCTTTTCCGACAATGAAGTTTTTGGCGGATTTGGAGGAATATTCAAACGCGGTGCTGTAAATGATGGAGTACATACTTACGAAAATAACAAGTTTAATGGTATGTTGGGTAATATGTACGAGGGAGGAAATGGAACCGACAGCAAGCTTATAATTAGAAATAATATTCAAAAAAGTGGAATGCATGGAATTATTTTCCCCTTTGAAGGAAGTTTCAGGGATATATTGATAAGTGGAAATACTTTTAGTAATCTTTCCCATCAAGGAGTATATCAGAAGTTTCTGATAAATGGGATTAACTTGGAAATCTCAGATAATACTTTTGAAAATATAAAACAAGATGGGATATATATAGACGGAAATTCTTTCACAAATAATGTTGTGAAAATCCAAAATAATGACTTAATAAATGTGAGTAAATCTAATTCTCCTTCCGGAATCACAATCAAAAACGTTCAAAACCCAGAAATTACTGCAAACAATGCAGAAGGCAGCAGTACCGTAACAGGTACTGCTCATGTAAAACCGCCCGAAGAGTCTATGTCTCAGGAACCCGCAGTTTCAGAAATAGAAGTATCTAACAATCGCTTGCGTGAGGCTTCTCCTGGTTTCGTCTACCCGAGTTCACCCTTTATTGATATTGGTGGAAAGGAGAGTGCTAAGTACAGAGACATAATGTGGTTTGATCTGAGCAAATATACCAGTAACTCTCAAATTGGTAAAGCGATCCTTTCTCTCTACTGGTATTACCCTGCAGGAAATGCAAGATCTGAGGACACTGTAGTTGAAATTTACAGGCCTGCTTCTGCATGGAACTCAAATTATGTAAGCTGGAATGAAAGGGATAAAGATGTTGCATGGAATAACCAAGGAGGAGACTGGTACGATAAAAACGGTGTCTTGCAAGGTAGCACCCCGTATGCCACTCTAACTTTTAAAGGCAATGTTATCCCTGACAACAGATACTATGAACTGGATGTAACTGATCTTGTAAAAGAATATACAAGTGGAAAGTATGAAAATACTGGCTTTTTGATAAAAGCCCGCACAGAAAGCAACGATTATATTGCGTTCTACAGTAGTGACTGCGGAAACGAAAGTCAAGTGCCAAAAATTCAACTAGATACTACTTTTGTTCAAAGCGAGGGAATTGTGAGTAATGGCTTAAAAGTAGATAATCTACTGCAGGCTTTTTTATCTTTAATACGGCATATTATCCAGATTTGAAAAAGAATATTTATTTACTGATCTCTGATAGAGATTTATTGATAAATGTATGACAATGAACAGGCAGATAATTTTTGATGAATAAAGGAATCCAAAACAAAATATCAATGATCTGATACTTAATGAAATATATCTCTCTGTTTTGCTTTATTATTTCCTGAATTAATTAATGGTCCGTTACGCATGCTGAGACTTATGCTTATGTTACCATATTGATTCTAAGGGACGCTAATGGACAATTTTATGGTGCATGAAGATTTGTTATTGATCACAGGAAGCAATTAATTCACTTAATGCTTTCATTAATCAGGTAAATGCTTATATCAAGAGTAGGGTACTCTCGCAAGCAAGGAGCAGGCATTGACCGGTTAAGCAAACTTGTAATTAATGCTTTAAAAACAAGTTAAGTAAGCAAAATTACTGGCAATGCTCATATAACATGCCTGGCAACCGTTGAAAAGTGGGAAGTTATTTAACTCCTCTTATCTCAAAGAGATCAAAAGGATATTATACTCATTATAGTGAGTTCAGGAATCTGAATTTTTCCTCATACCACATTGTTATTTGATCATCAGACAGGAGACTTACTTTTGGGAACAATTAGCGAAAAAATCTTCTCCCGGGCAGCGGGAACAGAGGCAAGGGCGAATGATTTCGTTCTGGCAGATATCGATTATGCGATGGCGCACGACGGCACCTCTATACTTACAGTTAATGCTTTTAAAGAAATGGAAATGAAAAAGGTCTGGGACCCCTCAAGGATAATAATTCCCTTCGACCATATTGCGCCTGCAAACAGTGAGACATCGGCAACCCTGCAAAAAGAAATCAGGGAATGGGTAAAAGAGCAGGGCATTCCGAACTTTTATGAGATGGGGGAAGGAATCTGCCATCAGGTGCTTCCTGAAAACGGATTCGCCCTGCCTGGAAAACTGGTTGTGGGAGCTGATTCGCATTCCTGCACCTATGGGGCTTTCGGGGCTTTTGCGACAGGTGTGGGAGCCACGGACATGGCTGAGATTTTCGCCACAGGCAAGCTCTGGTTTAAGGTGCCTGAGAGTTTCAGGTTCATAGTTGAAGGCAGGCTCGAAGAAAAGGTTTATGCGAAAGACCTGACCCTTTACCTTATCGGGAAGACCGGAATTGATGGCGCCACGTATAAGGCTGTAGAGTTCTACGGACCGGCTATTTCCGAACTGTCGGTTTCAGGCAGAATGACGCTCTGCAACATGGCAATCGAAATGGGAGCAAAAACCGGAATTGTTCCGCCTGACAAGCAAACCTTCGATTTCCTGAATAATCGGGCGGCTGCTCCCTATGAACCGGTTTATGCCGATCAGGACGCAGCCTATTCAAAAGAATTGACTTATTCTGCTGGTGATATCGAGCCTCAGGTAGCCTGCCCTCATCAGGTGGACAATGTAAAACCTGTGGGAGAGGTCGAAGGTATCCATGTAGACCAGGTTTTTATAGGGACATGTACGAATGGGAGACTTGAAGATCTTGGGGTCGCGGCAGCAATCCTTAAAGGGAAAAAAGTTGCGGTCAGGACTATTGTAATTCCTGCATCCCGCACGACTCTCCTTGCGGCAATTGAAAACGGGACAATGGAAACTCTGCTCAAAGCAGGCGTCACGCTTGCGACCCCTGGCTGCGGGCCCTGTCTTGGCGCTCACCAGGGAGTGCTCGGGGAAGGAGAGGTCTGTATTTCAACCGCAAACCGAAATTTCAAAGGCAGGATGGGAAAAGGTGGTTTTATCTACCTTGCCTCCCCTGCGACCGCAGCAGCCTCGGCACTTTCAGGTGAGATTACAGATCCGAGAACAGTTTGAATCCGGGAAGCAAGACCAGGAATTTATCCTTCTTCTATTTCCTATTTTTTATTTCCCTGTTTTTTATTCCCTGTTTTTTATTTCCTATTTCTTATTCCCTGTTTTTATTCCCTGTTTTTATTCCCTGTTTTTATTCCCTGTTTTTATTACCTGTTTTTATTTCCCATTTTTTATTACCTGTTTTTATTTCCCATTTTTTATCTATCTTGTATTTTTTCAGTCCGGCATTATTAAAATTTTAATTATATCCAGCGGGCATTTATACCATGAATCGCATATATTTTAACAGGAGGGACAACTATTACTGAAGAACTCAGTCACGAAAACCTTTCGAATTTGATTGAACACTGGATCGAGCATAACGAAAGCCATATACAGAGCTTCAGAGAATGGGCTCAGAAAGCCAAAAAAGATGGTTTTCTCGATGCTTCTAATGATATCTTTGAAGCTGCCGATAAAATTGAGGAAGCCAATAAGCACCTCAACAAGGCAAAAGAAGGGCTTTTCCATCTACGTTGAAAGATGTAAAAGCTGAAACTTGAGAACTGATCTTAATATCTCTGTGACTGTGACGGGCTTCTCCCGCCACTATTTTTTGTTTTTCTTTTTTGTCTGCGGACAAACTTCCAGGTTTATGCTCAGGCAAGGTATTCTTTCGTCTTTTTATTTGAGTGCTGCCTGTTTCTTTTAAGGCTTCAAGGGAAGAAAACCAGTTTAACTCGTTGAAGCTTGTTTCAAGTTCATAACAGTGTCTATCCTGGCAGGTATAGTGCTTGATACAGGTGTAATTACACCAGTCTCAGGCTTTACCTCAAGCCTGAATTTACTATTAACTGCTTCTGTGCTCTGTAGTGTCGAATTGGCCGGTGCGGATATGTTGATCTCTACTCTCTCATATGGATCCAGCAATTCATCCCCATCATTCTCTCCTATAAAATTCCTGGTCCAGTTTGTACTTGCGACATAAGTAGCATTGTCCAGATAAGAGATGATCATCATTCCCCGGCTGCTATCAGCTCCCACGTTTACTGGCCGCTGATCTTTCGTGAGTTGAAGCGTGAGGATAATATTGTTTACTTTATTGTCACCCGCTTTTGCTATCACGCTTCCCACAAGTTCAATGGAAGGACCTTCCGGTTCCACATCCCTGTTAGTTGTTGTAACTGTATTGAATGTAGAATGTTCTGCCCCAATAATCACATAAGAGAATACTACTGCAATCACTAAAAAAGCAGTCATCACGATTGCAGATTCAAGTGCAGTGAAGGCTATTTCACCGTTTTTTAAAATACTGGAAATTCTTTTCATTCCATATTTCTCCTCTTTTTATTCCGAATGGACTTATTAAAAAATTTGAAAATTATGTCCCATGATTCTTCTATCTTCTCTCTGGACAGAAATCGGCTGTAAGAGATGACGCGCAGAGGCTAATTTGCGTGGTTATCAGGCTTTTTATTAGTTGCTCACTCTACGTAGCCTTCATCAGTCGCCCTACACACTAATAATTTTAAAAGAGAAATATCCCCTCTTAATTTATTAACTTTTCCTGTTAAGTCCTTAATTTTATATTGATATTTTAAAAACTTAAAACTGCTCCAAAAGCAAATAAGAACCGGGAAATTTAAAAATGATATCCTTAAATTTGGGAAAAATAAATGGATCTTTACAGGATATGTCCTGTAATAAAGCCTCACCCTGAAACAAATCTCTAATTGCGATAACGATTCCTTATTTTAATATTTTCTGAGTAAAGGTGGAATTTCACCAGTACGCAATAAAAATTAAAAGAGTGAGTTTAATAAAATTTCTCAATCTCGTGCTTTGCTTCCTCAAGAGAAAATTTCTGCCTTACAAGCGGTTTCTCCTGAATTGCCGGCACTCTCTCCTCAAAGATATCCCTTTCGTACTTATAGAATATCCCGTTAGGGATTTTATCCCCCCATTCCAGGGACTTTTCGAATGCCTTTATACGGTCGGAAGAGTCGTAGTCATCCCCGAGTTTATAAACTCTATCCCGATACCATTTGAATGTATTTATCTTGTTAAAGGTAACACATGGTTGAAGAATATCAAGCAGGGCAAAACCCCTGTGTGTTATGGCAGCTTTCATAAGCTCCTTAAGATGTTCCTGGTCGCCTGCGAAACCTCTGGCTACGAAACTGCAGTTCAGGGAAATAGCCATGGCAAGGGCATTCATTGATTCCTGAAGAACGCCGTAAGGTTGAATTGTTGTATAGGTTCCCTCGGCTGTAGTGGGAGATGCCTGTCCCTTTGTCAGTCCGTAAACCTGGTTATTATGCACGAACAGGGAAATATTAGGATTCCTTCGGATTGCATGAAGAAAATGATTTCCTCCTTCCCCGTAACAGTCACCATCGCCTGCAACTGCGATTACGTGAAGGGAATGGTTGGCAAGCTTTGCAGCCGTAGCTACAGGAAGAGTTCTTCCATGCAGTCCATTGAAAGTATGGCATTTGATATAATGGGGTAGTTTTCCAGCCTGCCCTATCCCCGAAACCATAAGGACTTCCCAGGGCTCAATACCGAGTTCGACAAGTGCCTGTTTGATGGTCGAAAGAATCTGGAAATTCCCGCATCCTGGGCACCAGGCCGGAGTCTGGCCCTTATAATCTTCAGATGTAGGCATGTAATTCCTCCTTCAGGTTTTCGATTGTAAATGGTCTTCCATCGTATTTGCTGATCTGGTGGGAAAATTTAAACCCCGTTTCCGCCCTTATGAGTTTTGCAAACTGTCCGGTGGCGTTGTTTTCGATGCAAATAGTAAGGTCTGCGTCCTCAAGAAGCTTAATATAATCGAATCTGTCCCTCTCGGAAAGGGGATAGATCTGGCTGAAGTGCAGCATTGCAACCTTCTTATCCTTTGAAGCGGCATCAACCACTTCTTTAATCACACCATAGGTAGATCCATGCCCTACAAGCACTATTTTCGGAGAGGGATCCCCATATAAAAACGGAGCCTCGATTTCTTTCTTTATAAGTGGCAGTTTGCTCAGCAGCCTTTTCTGGACCATTTTTACGCGGGTCTCGGAATCTTCTACAATATGCCCTTCCTCATCATGTTCATCACTATCGGCTACTACAAGATGTTTTCCGGCTTCTCCGGGGACAGCAAGTAGGGAGATTCCTGTACTGGAATACTTGTAGCGTTTATATTCCTCAATGCCTTTAAGATCCTCTTCCCTTATCCTGTAATCATTATAAAGCAGGTTCTCTAAATCGAAATTCTCAAAGGTCCATTCGGTTTCTGCTAGATACTGGTCTGACAGGATGAACACAGGGATCTGGTACTTTTCCGCAAGTTCGAAAGCCCTGTTAGTCAGGTAAAAAGCCTGCTTTGGAGTCCCTGGCTCGAAAATAACTCTTGGAAATTCCCCGTGACCTGCATGAAGAATAAAAAGCAGATCGCCTTGCTCGGTACGTGTGGGAAAGCCAGTTGCCGGGCCCGGACGCTGCATTTCCGCAATCACAAGAGGAGTTTCGGTCATTCCCGCAAGGGAAAGACCCTCTTGCATCAGGGCGAATCCTCCACCCGACGTTCCGGTCATAGCCCTTACGCCTGCAAAAGAGGCTCCTATGGCCATATTAATTGCTGCAATTTCGTCTTCAGCCTGCTCAACAACGAGATCATATTCTTTTGCTCTGGAAGCAAGATACTCCATAATTCCTGTTGAAGGCGACATAGGGTATGCCGAATAAAACTTACATCCGGACATAATTGCTCCCATCGAGATGGCGTGAAGCCCGGTTATAAGCATAAGTTTTTCGTTATCAGGCTCACGGATTCCGAAAGCTTCGCATCTGGGGCAATTCTTAAGAGCGTATTTATATCCCGCTTCTGCGCAGGCTATATTATTCTGGACTACTTCTTCCCCTTTTCTACCGAAAGTCTCTCTCAGGATTTGTTTAAGGGCCTCCAGTCCCAGATCAAGCAGCCCAAGTGCCGCTCCGGTTGCTACGGTATTTGCCATAACACTATTCTTTCCTACATCCATTGCTATCTTTCGGAAAGGAATATCTATGAATTCCGGCTCTTCAAACTTCTTTTTAGCAACTTCGGAATCATAGAGAATAAATCCTCCGTCTTTCACATCCTTCCTGTGGATCTCTACAGTGTTAAGGTCAAGAGCCAGAAGAATATCGGCCATCTCTCTTGAGGCTGATATTTTCTGGTCAGAAAGCCGGATCTGGTAAAAGTTGTGCCCCCCTCGTATCCTGGACATGTAGTCCTGGTGCGTAAATACATGATATCCTATCCGGGAAAAAACTTTTGCAAGAGCTCCTCCTACTGTTTGCAGCCCCTGCCCGGCCTCTCCTCCTATTCGAAGCGTGTAGTCCAGAAACCTAACCCCCAATATTTTTCTTACTTTCTATCTTCAAATCTTTGGCTTGCTAAGCTTAACCTCACTTTCTCAGTGAGTGTTAATTGTCGGATCTTATTTGCGCCAGCCTTAACTGTGCCGACTTAATTGTATAAGTATTTTGTACGAACATTTATAAATGGATGGAATACTCTAAAACTTGAGCTTGCAGCTGCTTTAAACGATAACAGCAAAATAGAAATTTTATTGGCCAATCTTCCTTATCCTGTAGCCACTGACCCTGTTATCCTTACCTTCCTTTGAGTTCCCCGAGGAAATATTATTATTAAACTTTAAATAATCTTGCTTCCTCCCCTTGCCAGAATAATTTTACCACTTCAACAAACCGGAAATCTGGATTTCAAAATAAATATAGAATCTTTGCAAGAAGAATACAACCAACGAGGGCAATGCTGAGTATCAGTATATCTGCCTGCAGCACGGTATACACTATTAAAAAGCAAAGCAATGAAGTAATCGCACAGGCCAGGAGATCTACAGGATTGCTCATGCCGTCTCTAAGTTAAGTTTACAAATACGCATAATAAGGGTTTCTAATTTATTTGAAAATTATATAAAAAGCTGGCAATATATCTCCCATTCTGCCTGAACTTAAATAATGTTGAACTCTGTAAAAGGAAAACACGAATTTTCCATAAAAGATACGAAACGCAGTTCTCTGGCAGAATAGGATATAAGTCTCCGGATAAAAAATGAAAATATAAGCTTCCGGCAAAAGGATAAGCCGAGATTCAGTTCCTCAGGCGATTCCTGCACACTCAAGAAGGTTACAGACTCTCTTGCCTGAAGTGAAACCTATCAGGTGAAATCCAGCTTTTACTAACAAACCCTCAGGTCGTACCTCCCCTCGAAGATCTCCACAAGCCCTCTTTGAAAGGGCTTGTTTAGTGCCGCTTGACCACGCCGCTACGTTGTTTTCGATAAAGCATGCATTTTTGATCAAACTTTTTTTGAAAAAGTTTGCGATAAAACCTTTTGAGAACAGGTTTTCGCTCAAGCACAACCGTTGCGCCGGTTGATCACGCCGTTACGTGGGGATTTTCGCTCAAGCCTTTTTGTAAAAGGCTTGTGATCAAACTTTTTTTGAAAAAGTTTGCGTTGCGCCGGTTGATCACGCCGTTACGTGGGGATTTTCGCTCAAGCCTTTTTGTAAAAGGCTTGTGATCAAACTTTTTTTGAAAAAGTTTGCGTTGCGCCGGTTGATCACGCCGTTACGTGGGGATTTTCGCTCAAGCCTTTTTGTAAAAGGCTTGTGATCAAACTTTTTTTGAAAAAGTTTGCAATAAAACCTTTTCTCAAAAGGTTTTCGCTCAAGCCTTTTTTGAAAAGGCTTGCGTTAGAACTTTCCACGGCCTAGCTGGGCATGGGCACGTGCCAGATGTCCTGCAGCCTGGGCGCCTATAAGGGAAACTTCTCCTGCAAGTACGGCAGAAGCTACAATTTCTGCAAATTTCCTGGAGTTTATTCCGGGAATATCACCTGCGCCTGTAACGCCAAGAAGATTCAGGCAATCCCTCTGGGTCCCAAGGCCAGTGCCTCCACCGACGGTTCCCACAGGCAGGGCAGGCAGAGTAACAGAACAGTGTATCTCCTCATATTTTGTAAGTTCCATACTCGTAATTGCAGTGCTTCCTTCAACAACATGAGCCGCATCCTGCCCGCAGGCGAGGTACATAGCAGCAATAACGTTTGCAGCGTGTGCATTGAAGCCGAGTGCTCCTGCTCTTGCTGAACCAAGCAGGTTTTTGCTATAGTTTACCTCAAACATTGACTCAGGCGTACATTTCAGGGTTTCCTTGACAATCTCTTTTGGAATAGTAACTTCGGCTACAACCGTTTTTCCTCTTCCGAGAATTGTGCTTATCGAAGCCGGTTTCTTATCAGTACACATATTTCCTGAAAGGGTAACGGGATGTGCGCCGAATTCATCTTCTATCAGGTGCGTGACTGCTTCAGTAGCAATGGTCACCATATTCATACCCATGGCATCTTTTGTATCATATGAAAACCTGAGATATACATACGTCCCGGTTACGAAGGGCTTTACGGAAATTAATTTTCCGAACCGTGTCGTTTTTTCGGCAACGGCTTTCATTTGTTCGAAGATTTCAGGACATTTTACCCATTCATAAAATTTCTTGGCTCTTTCAAGGCTATCAAGTTTAAAAACAGGCGCTCTGGTCATCTCATCTTCAAAAATCCTGACGTTTGCTCCTCCCGATTTCGTGATAACGGAACAGCCGCGATTTATACTGGCAACAAGGGCTCCTTCCGTTGTAGCAAGCGGGATATAGTAATCAGAGTTTGCATACTCACCGTTTACCTTCAGAAGCCCGGCAACCCCGAGGGGGATCTGAACTGCGCCTATCATGTTTTCAATGTTTTTTTTCGATACGGCTTCCACATCAAAGGAAAAATTCTGGATATGATCAAACTCGAGTTTTGCAAACTCCTGTATAGCAAGCCTTCTAATTTTTACTGAAGTTAGCGGGTCTGCGAACTCCTCAATCTTGCGAAGAGCCACATCTCCATCCAGAACCTTTTGTAAAAGAATTTTCTCTTCCTCACTTAATTCGTAATCCTGTAAAAACATGAAATCACCTGCTTAAATTATTATTTTATTTCCGTATCTTTAAATTGATTGACAGAAGGGCTGAAATATTCAATATTAATTCATTACTTTAAAGTTGTATATCTGTATTAAAATCCGTTTTTATTCTAATATATGCTAATATGCGTATGCTAATATGTATAGAATTCACAAACGTTCGCTCGTTTGATCCGCTCAAATGTTTGCCTGTTTGATCCGCGTTTTTATAATTTTATTCTAATTATGTGCATATTGGCATATAATTCATTCCTCGACATAATATTCTTGTTATCCAAAACTGTCTAAATGATTTGCACCAGGCATTAATGGCTCTGTCGGTCCTACGCAAGCGTTAAAAACTATTTTATAAATATTTTTTATAAAACCAAAATTTACAGGAAGATTCTCAGAGTCATCCAATACTCAATGAATCCTTAATAAAGTGGCTAAAATCGGGTTGAGGTGTAGATCAGAGATTCTACGGACCGGTCTCAGGTAAATGTTCCCGGTTAAAGAACAGGCTGGGAAGGGTATAATCAGATTGAATAAACCATCTTAAAAAAAAGCTTATGTAATACATATCTAATTACTTAAAACCCTTATATCTTAAACGCCTGATTTAATTTTTAGAAATCCGTCAGGCTCAGAAATTAATGATTAGCTGGTTTTCTTCAGTGTATTTCAGAAAAAGTTCGGCGACGTCTTTTGAGCAGATAAATTCGATTCCAGGAATTAACTCTTCTTCCTTAAGGCCGATCATGTCCGAGGCAAGCTGGCAGCATCGGAACTCTACTCCCATCTCGATGCACTCCTTAACTGTAGCATCGTATTTGGGTGATCCTCTCGTTTTATCCTTTTTTGCAAGTAACACTCCCATAGGACCCCATAGAATAACCAGCACATTGAGCCCTTTACTCCGGTAATACTTCGCAAATTTGAGAGTTTCCTGCGGGCTGGTGCTTTCGTATACCATATTTTTAAGCAGCAGTAGTACCTTTTCGACTTTTGTCATAAGAACTCCAGGTCTAATTAATACATTTCTGAAACAGATTACCTAGATGTATATAAAGTTTCACATTGGAAAAGGGGAGTTAATATTTTTTCACTTTATTTAAATAATTCTGCTCATCTATGAGGGAATTTGTGAAATTCGGGTACTTACACATGGTTAACTAATTCTATCGAAGTGTAAAGTTAGATAGTTATTTTGCCGCTACCCTGCTAACCTGAGCTTTTGTAATGGCAAAAATTTTTTAAAGTTCGAGGCTAATTCTAAATGCTTGTTTCTCAAGATCCCGGCTTTGTAAAAACGATCATTCCGGGCTGAGTAATTTGTAAATTTTATCAGTGTTGTAAACTGAGAGTTCGGTTTGCCATCCTTAAAAGTAGCAGCCAGGCAATAAAGAGAAGAATAATGCCAGAATAATCGGTTTTATAACTGGTTCGCAGGAGAAGTCGGAATTCCGATTGAAACCTGAGTTTAATTTAAAGTTTGAACTTACGAAATCTGATTTCAAGATGTCCTGTTTTCAGACTTACATAAAAAGCCTCAATAAGCATAATCCGGATAATAACGGACTTTAATAAAAAAGGTAAGCAGAAGCTTACCTTACAATCACAACAACCGCACTTTTAACTTCAAGCACATCGACTTCCCTGCCGCCTGAGATTACTTCTTTCCTTATCTCTATGGTTTCGGGTTCAAGTTCGATCGGCTCGCCGTTTACAATAACGGTTATTTTTCCCGAAGCTGCCTGGGCTTCAACCGCAGCAGGGTCCTCTGCCTTGAGAGCTTTCACGACAGCACCTGCATCTTTTCTGAATCTGGGACCCAGAACACCCATATTGGGTTTAACTTCCACCGGTACATATTCAAAGGAAGGGGTACCTTCCATCAACTCGACTTCCGAGTTCGTAGCACCTGCAATATCCCCGGTATCGATATTCGAATTGTAGATTTCAAGCTTTTTCAAGGGGGCATTAAGAGCCATTCCCAGGTCGGACTTGTATCTGCGGACCTCACCTGTGATATCCTTGATCAGTTCTCCTGCAGCTTCGGCTTCCTCGTTTATGAGGCTTTCATCGACTGCCGGCCAGGATTGTGTATGGACACTTTCATCGCTAAATCTGGAATACAGTTCCTCCGCAAAGAAGGGTATAAAGGGTGCAAGTAAAAGTGAGAGCGTTTTCATTGTCCGGTAGAGTACATACTGGGCTGCTCTCCTGCCTTCAGGCTCATCGCCATAAAGCCGGCCTTTTACGAGTTCCAGATAGTTGTCAGCAAGGATTTCCCAGGCAAAGCCTCTTATGGCCTTGAAAGTGGAGTCAAACTGATACGCGTCAAGCTCTTTTGTAGCAGTGTCCACAAGCCTGTTAAGCTTGCTAAGCAGCCACCTGTCAATTATAAGGAGAGAATCAAGTGGGACTTTCTCTGCATCTTCAGACCCAAAGCCCTTCAGGTGAGACATCGAAAACCTGTAGATACTCCACATTTTCTGAAGGAAGCGCGAAGCTGAGACAACATCTTTCCAGCGGAACATTACATCCGAACCTGTGGAGCCGCCAACCGCACCCCATTGCCTGAAAGCATCGGCACTGTACTGTGAGGTCACTTCTTCCGGGGAAATTACGTTTCCAAGGGACTTACTCATCTTATGCCCGTCAGTCCCGAGCACCATGCCGTTGATCACTATGGAATCCCAGGGTTTCTTGCCTTCCAGGGCAAGGCTCCGCAGGATCGTATAAAAAGCCCAGGTTCTTATAATATCATGTCCCTGTGGACGGATCTGAGCGGGCAGGCGGAGCTCGTGCTTGCTTTCCCAGCCCGTCACATGTAACGCCGTAATTGAGGAGTCCATCCAGGTATCCAGCACGTCGGTTTCAGGTTCAAATTCAGTTGAGCCGCAGACGCAGGCCTTCTTCGGAACGGCTTCATTCGGGTCAATAGGGAGCCAGCTCTCTTCCGCAATCATGACTTCCCCGCAATCCTTGCAGTACCAGATCGGGATAGGGGTTGCGAAAATTCTCTGCCTGGAAATGCACCAGTCCCATTCCATGGTGCCTGTCCAATTCTGAAGCCTGACTTTCATATATTCGGGATACCAGTTGATCTCGTCTGCAGCTTTCAGAATAGCGTCATTGTCAATTTTTACGAACCACTGGGGTTCAGAAAGGATCTCTATGGGGGTGTCGCAGCGCCAGCAGAGTCCGACGTTCTGTTCCAGCGGTTTCTGGTCATAGAGGAAACCTGCGGCTTTCAGGTCAGCAATGACAGCCTCCCTGCACTCGGCAATGCTTAAGCCTTCAAATTTGCCTGCCGCTTTTGTCATCTTTCCCTGCTTGTCGATTGCTTTTATAAGCGGCAGTCCGTATTTCACCCACCAGCGTACATCCTGCTTATCTCCGAAAGTACAGATCATTACAGCGCCTGTACCGAATTCAGGCTCAACGTCCTCATCGGCAATCAAAGTCACTTTCTGCTCAAAGATAGGTACTGTAATCTCCTGGCCAATATACTGGCTGTAACGCTTATCCTTGGGATTTACTGCAACTGCAACACAGGCTGCCATAAGTTCCGGTCTGGTGGTTGCAATGTCTACCTTGTCAAAATGGACGAAATTAAGCTTTGTTTGCCTGGTTTCGTACTCAACCTCTGCAAACGCGATGGCAGTTTCACAGCGGGGGCACCAGTTTACAGGGTGTTCTTCGTGATAGATGCGTTCATCATTATACATCCTGACAAAGGATTTCTGTGTTTTTACAAAGTATGAGGGCTCCATGGTAACGAATTCGTTGCTCCAGTCCACGGAAAAGCCCAGGCGCAGCATTGTTTTGCGCATCCTGTCAATGTTCCCTATAGTCAGTTCCCTGCACAACCTGCGGAACTCGGCACGCGGAACCTGGTTTTTCGTTATCCCGTGAATCTCTTCAACCTTAACTTCGGTTGGCAGGCCATGGCAGTCCCAGCCCTGAGGGAACATTACATTGTACCCGCGCATACGTTTGTATCGGGCAACAAAGTCAATATAGCACCAGTTAAGCGCGTTTCCGATATGGAAATTTCCTGTAGGATAGGGAGGTGGGGTGTCAATAATATATTGGGGGCGGGTATCCTCTCCCCAGTTGAAGTGGTACATGGAGAGGTTCCATTTCTCCATCCACTTTTCCTCAACCTCGTTTGCATTATATTCTTTCGGAATTTCTGATTCTGTCATAAAGACACTCCATGATTGGGAATAGTGTAAGAATTTCTTGGGGTTTTAGAGTGCTTGCGATTATTTAAATATATCTGGTTTTAATTGAAGTGGAATTTCTTATTATTAAGTAATCATCCCGGATTTGTCAGGAATATACATCCGTGTTTCATGCTTCCATTTTCAATCCAAGAAACCAGTTTACAGAAAAGAAAATTTATTGTCGGTTCATTGCTAATCCAAAGGTTATCAAGTACAGTAGTACTGTCAGAAGATTCTAGTTTTCATGAAAATTATGAAATCCATTAAAATGGCAGAAAAGGGTGAAGAGGCAGTTTCGAGACGAAACTTATAAATGAATTCCAGTCTGGATTCAGCTCGGAACCGGCTCAGATTTAGCTTTAATTGAGCTTAAATAAGTTAGCTTCCTTCATTTTAAGCTCTGATTTCTCTCCTTCATATAATCTGTGATAGTTATGCATATTTCCATGCCTCACGGATATGCATTGCATTCATTCCGAGGCTCTGCGGCGGGTAAATATCATTTTCAGGCGTGTCGCCGATTGAAAGCACTTCCCAGGGTTCAAGCCCGAGACGGTCAAGTGCAATTTTAAAGAGCCGGGGGTCAGGTTTCTTGATACGGTGATCGGAAGACATAATTACGAAATTAAAACGGTCATATAAGTTCAGGAAGCGAAGTTCCTGTTCAGTAAACACCCTCTGGGCATTGGAAACTATACATTTCGGGACATTTCGGTATTTCTCAAGCAGGCGCAAGCTCCGGGGGTAGGCTTCAAGCTTTTTTATGGAAGCAGTCCTGAAGGTTTTCGCCGTTTCAATCCCAAGCCAGAAAGGATCGATTTCCCTGTATGCATTCTCGGCACAGATTTCCGCAAAGATTTCTTCTATGCGGATATCCGGGTGCTGCTGACCTGAACTTCCGAGCCTGTCTATTACTTTCCACCTGTATTCCTCTCTGAGCCGGTCAGGTTCGATTTTCACTCCCTGATAAAGCAGCCACCTGCTCAGCCTTTCGTTTGTTTCCCTACTTTTTTCGTCAGTCTTGATATCAATAAGGGTTTTATAACAGTCAAAAATCAAACCTTTTATTTTTCCGTTCTGGAGCATAGGGTTTCTCCTTCGTTTTTTCCGTAACCTTTAACATTTTTTGGGTTCCTACATTCTGATTTCCGTAATCCTATCTTCAATTAGTCGCTTAATGATAACCATCATATATAGATTTTATGTAAATATCTATATATTGCACAAATAGCAATATATAGTTTTAATTTATATAGACTTTATTTCGGGCGATGCCTGACCAATCAATATCCCGATCGGACCGTAACTGGCTGAGTGCAGAAATCAGTCCGGTGCAGTGTAATATTCAAAACCGAAATCTCAAACACCCTCTTAAAATGCTTTTTGCGAAAAACATCTTCCTGAGACGCCTGGTAAAATAACCGGTATAAAGTTAATCCATATTTAAATTCAAAAAAGTAAGGGATTCTCATAAAAAGAAAAAAGATTAAAGCAAGGCTTCTGGAGATTTACTACCGTCCTGAGAGGGTGATATTTTTTACGCCAGTTAGTCCGCCAAGCCGAATTTTTCCCAGGCTTCCTCAATACGCATGGCGCGCATTCCCAGTTTTCTTGCAGGCGCTATTTCGTTTTCGTAAGAATCTCCTATTGACATGACACATTTGGGTTCAAGCTCAAGGCCCATCTTTTTAAGTGCAGTCATAAAAAGCCTGAGGTCGGGTTTCTTGTACCTCACATCCGATGAGAAGATAACAAAATCGAAATAATCGTAAAGCCCCAGGAACCGTAGTTCAAGTTCGGAGAAAACCCTCTGCCCGTTGGAGATTATGCATTTGGGAGTGTTTATGCAATGTTCAATAAGTTTTATGCTCTGAGGGAAGGGACGGAGTTTCCGTATTGAGGCTGACCGAAAAACCCTTGAGGTTTCTATTCCGAGGCTTTTTTCGTCAATTTTCCAGATCGAGTTTTCCCTGCAAATTTCTGCAAAAATTTCTTCGACCCTTATCTCGGGATATATTTCCCTTGAATTCTCCATTTTTTCCATTACTTTAAAAATATACGTGTCCCATAGCTTTTCAGGGCTAATTTTTACCCCCTGGTAGGCGAGCCAGGCGCTCAAAACTTCATAAGTTTGCAGGTTATGTTCATCAGTATGGATATCGATTAGGGTCTGGTAGCAGTCAAAAATAACTCCTTTTATATGACAGCTTTCAAATGCTTCCTCTCCCTTCCTTGGAGAATAGCTCAGAAATGTGGTCGTGGCTTCATCCTTTTCGAGGTTGTAATCGTCCGAGATGCTCCTTCCTCCTATATCCCTTCATTTAAAGCCTTCTTACATAATTGGCTTTGATTTCCACTCAATTCCCTTTTTTATTTAATTAATCATTTTTTGTTTTCAACTAATTGGCTTTAATTCTTAGTTAATAGGCTTTTATTTTTTATTAATGGCTTTTAAGCACTCATGTGCCTCCTTAATCAAATAGTTTCTATAGTTGCCCTGATGGACTCTGGCCGAACGAATAAGTCCTATGCTCATGAAAAAAGGCAATACTCCGGTAACATAGTTAAAATCCTTCTCACCAGTGCAATATTCCCAGAGAAAGTTCCCTATATACGGTTCGGCTCTCCATCCTCCCCCCCGGTGCAGTTCGAATTCATTTTTAAGTTCTGCAGTAAGGATCCCCAGGTCTCTTACCGGGTGCGCCTGGTACCAGGAACTTTCAAAGTCGAGGGCATAGGGCTTGCCTTTGCAAAAAATGTAATTGGAGGGGGTAGCATCTCTGTGAACCATGCAGCCTTGCTCCCTGTTAAGCAGGGAACTGTACCACCATTGTCCGAGCAGTTTGTTAAAACCCTCTCTGGTTTCATGATCCAGATTCAGGTGGTCCAGTACTTCATGGTAGTTTCTGAACTCATTTTCCTTATTGTAAGAGGATTTCGTATTTTCATGGAGCTCTCGGAGCATGTGTGCAACTGCAGAAAGCCTCTCGTAAAGTTTTTCTTCATGGTTGAAGTACCAGGCCAGGGATTTTCCAGGTATATGCTCGGTTACGAGGACACAATTGAACTTCTTATTAAATGCAAGAGGCTTTGCAACGTTTATTACGGAAGCAGCCTTTTTAAGGTTCCTGTATTCATTCATCATGCCTTTATAAGGGTTATAATCTTTCATCCTGCCGGTAGGTTCGGCAAAAAACTTTGCCATTACGCTGAAGTTTTCACCCATAAACTGATACCTGCAGACAGTATGGGAGGAATCATACTTAAAAACGTTAACAGAACATTTTTTATTTCGGAGCCTGTGCTCCACAACTTCTTCAGCAAGCCAATCCCTGAAAGGATCTCCAGGTTTTAAAGTGTTAACATAGCGAGATGCCAACTCAAACTACCCCCGCTTTTTCGGAAATATTCACGATGTTGTATATTCTCTCCCCGCAGTATGCTCTCATCTCAATGAGTTTTCTAACAAAGAAGCTTCCAGTTCTACGTTTCAATTTCATAAACTGGCAACAGTATACTATAGTTTGGATATATTATATTGTTATTGGTGTTTGACTGTAAGGGGTTTATTTCTCTCTTTCCAGCTCAGGACCGCCGACATCAGCCGTGTTATTGTACCCTCTTTCCTCCCAGTATCCCCTGTAAGGCGAATCTCGGAGTTCGATTCTTACAATCCATTTAGCCCATTTGTACCCGTACTTATCTTCGGCTACGAGCTGAAGAGGAAAACCCCTGTCCGGAGGCAGGGTTATATCGTTGAGCCTGTATGCAAGGATTATATCGTTTTCTAGCAGGTAATCCCTGTCAAGAGAGGTAGAATACCCATCCGCGCTGTAAAAGATCACGGTGGTTGCATTTTTCATGGCTCCGGATTCTCCGAAAAGGTCAGCTACTCTTACACCTGTCCATTTTGCAGTGAAACTCCAGCCTTCCACACAGTTCAGCTCCACGACTTTCGAAACCTGAGGCAGTGCTGTTATTTCTTCATAAGTAAGGTTTAAAGGCTTCTCCACCAGCCCGTTAACCTGCAGCCTGTAGTCCTCCCTGTCAATATATTGGGTTCCCCTTATGGCATTATTTCGTTGCTGTGCGATTGGAGTCAGTGTTTTTCCTTCGTAGGAAAGATTTTCAGTTTCGTTGTTATAGGTATCCGGCTCTCCTCTTTCCGAGACACAACCCGAAGTAATGGAAATTATTAATGAAATGATCAGGAATAAAAGAATTAACTTCATGTATTTATTCCGCCCCCCGAGCCTTTTCTTGAAATCAACTCATTTATTATCTTATAGTTCATTTATTATATTCTTATTATTCTCTTTAAAATATGTGCACAGTTTGAATAAGTTAGTTTTAAGAATCTAATATAGGAGCCCTGATCAGGATAAGAAAAATCTGTAAAGTAAAAACTAACAGAGGAGTAAATAATGGGTATAAAGAAAAAACTGAAAATAAAAAAGTGTTAATGGAACCTGAGAATTCTCAGGTCTCATCGTATCCGATTTCTTCTTTTGTAAGGTAGCATGCAGGGTCATCTGCCCAGACATTCCCATATACGGCTTCGGCTCGTACTCTGAAGTTTCCGTTGCATACATCAAACCATTTGCATTTGGCACAGCGGTCTCCATGAGCCTGGATAAGCGGTTTTCTGTGCTTGAGCCCTGCCATGAGTTCATCGCTCAGGTCGTTCCAGATCTCACTGAACGGGCGTTCACGCACATTCCCAAAGGAGTAATGCCTCCAGAACTGGTCGGCATGGACTGCACCGTCCCAGGATACGCATCCGATTCCTATTCCTGAGGAATTGCCCTGGTTCATGGAGAGAAGTTCAAATACTTCAGCAGCCCTTTCCGGATTTTCTGTCAGCATTTTCAGGTAGATATAGGGGCCGTCGCAGTGGTTGTCCACGGTAAGGACTTCTGCAGGGAAGCCTTTTTCGTGCAGTTCTTTTGTCCTTTGCATAATCAGGTCCACGGCTTGCCTGGACTCTTCAAGGGAGAGATCTTCGTCCACCATTTTGGAGCCCCTGCCTGCATAAACCAGGTGGTAAAAGCAGATCCTGGGGATATTTTCTTTTTCAAGAAGGTCAAAGATCGCAGGGATATCCTTTACATTTTGTTTGTTGATAGTAAAGCGAAGCCCTACTTTTATGCCTTCTTCCTGGCAATTGTGCAGTCCCCTGAGAGCTGCATCAAAAGCTCCGGGCATGCCCCTGAATTTATCGTTTGTCTCTCTTATGCCATCAAGGGAGATCCCCACATAAGAAAGCCCGACCTCCCTTAGCTTTTTAGCCAGCTCCTTATCAATCCGGGTACCATTTGTAGAAATTACTGCCCTCATCCCTTTCTCGCGGGCATAGGCTGCAAGTTCTGGCAGATCTTTTCTTAGAGTCGGTTCCCCTCCGGAAAAGAGGATTACCGGACTTCCGAATTGTGCAAGGTCATCGATTAGAGCTTTGCCTTCCCCGGTCGAAAGCTCGTTTTGAAATTCGATATCCTTTGCCTGGGCATAACAATGAACGCACTTCAGGTTGCAGCGGCGGGTCATATTCCAGACCACAACTGGCTTTTTATCTTTTGAGAACTGCAGAAGGTGAGAGGGGAGCCTCTTTGATTCCCTTCCATAGCGCAGTGCATCGGAAGGCTCCACGGTTCCGCAGTAAAGTTTTGAAATACCTATCATATTGATCCTTTTCAAATTCTTAAAGCTGGTTCTTTATAGCTTTTAGCAGGGCTTCAAAGGTAAACTCGTCGGGAATTACGTTTGTGTTAATTCCATATTTTTTCAGGGTATTTCCTGTAGGCGTTCCTATAGCTCCTATCACAACCCCGTTAAGAGTCTCTTTTATGGTTTCCTCTGCTCCCAGCCCTTTTGCATGCTTCATAAAACCTTTTACCATCATCGAGCTTGTAAAAGCAAAAGCATCCACTTCCCCTGCAAGCGTGCGCTCGATCAGCTCTTTCTGGACTGCTCCTTCAGGAATACTGAGAGTGTACACATGGGTCTCATAAACCGTAGCTCCGCACTTCTCGAGCCCTTCTATTAAGACTTTAGCCCCAAATGCGCTCCTTGCGAGATCAACTATTTTTCCTTTTACTTCAGGGCAAAGAGCCTCCACAATTCCTTCAGAGCTGTAGTCAGCTGGCAGGAAAGAGTTGTCAATTCCGATTTTTACAAGCTCCTTTTCCGTATTAGGCCCGATTGCGATTACCCTGGTGTTCTTAAGTCCCAGGACAAAGTTTTCCTTTTCGGTCTCAGAGAGCTTTTCAAGGGTAAACGTTATTCCGTTTGCACTGGTAAAAACCACGTAATCGGAAGCTCCGGAAAGGACTCTCTGTACAAATGGCTCAAAACCTTCATCTTTTACGTCTTCGAGCTTTATCATGGGAGCATATAACGGATTAAAGCCGTAATCCCTGGCAAGGGCCTCTGATTTTTCCCTGTAGTTTTCCGGCCTCATGATTGCAAGGACCGGAATTTTTGTCTTCTCATATTCTCCTGTCATATCTGATCCCTTCGCATTTGTCAAAATTCGGTCCCTGTACGCTGCTCTCCAAGGATCTCATGAAGCCTGACCACATCTCCTACGACTGTTATGGCAGGGGCCTTTACTTTACGCTCATTCGCAAGTTCTGCGATATTCGCAAGAGTCCCTACGGTAACTCTCTGGTCAGCCCTGGTCCCTCTCTCGATGACTGCAACAGGTGTTTCAGGGTCCTTGCCGTGTTTAATTAGCTCATCTGCGTTCCGGCCGAGCATTTTCACGCCCATAAGGATAACAATTGTTCCCCCGAATTTTGCCAGGGTTGCCCAGTCGAGCCAGCTTTCAGGCTTTGTGGGGTCTTCGTGCCCGGTTATGAAAGTGACCATAGAAGTGCTTTCCCTGTGGGTTACCGGAATTCCGGCATAAGCAGGCACTGCAATCGCAGAAGTGATCCCAGGTACTACTTCAAACTCGATGCCTTCGGCTACAAGTACCTCGGCTTCTTCTCCACCTCTTCCGAAGACATAGGGATCGCCTCCTTTAAGCCTGACCACCTTCTTTCCTTCTTTTGCCTTCTGCACGAGCACCTCATTAATCTCAGCCTGTGTCATAGTATGGTTGCCGGCGTATTTGCCGACATCGATCTTTTCCGCACCTGCAGGCATTGAGTCCAGAATAGCTTTTCCAGGGAGCTGGTCATAGATAATTACTTCAGCACTGTCAATCAGACGGCGGGCTTTCAGGGTAAGAAGTTCAGGGTCTCCTGGGCCCGAACCTACAAGGTAAACTTTTCCGTAATTTCCTGACATATAATGACGGTTCCTTTTTTCCTTTATATTCCTGATAGATAATCCTCTCTCTTCGCCTGCTTCTTCCGGGTCTCAACAGATGACTTTCACTCTTGCTGGGGAAGCCCGGTTGAAATGACTATTATCTTCAGGGAAGAAAGTATGTCTTCTAAGAGGAAAGATTGATAGAAATGTAAATCTGTAGGGTTTAAAGGGCTTTTATAATAAATAATATCCCATCTTAACATAGTTTTATTTACTTAACTTCTATATATCAAGTCTTATACATCTCGCCCGCGTCCCTGTCTCTTACTTAACCGCACTGTTGTCAGTGGGCTTTTGATCAAACTTTTTTGGGAAAAAGTTTGTGTTAACTCATAGTAATTAATAAATACCTCTTAAGTACTTAGTAAATTCGATATGCTTCGCGTAATCTTTCTAGGCACTGGAGGCTCTCTGCCTACCCGCAACAGAAATCCGTCCGCAGTAATGGTCAACCGGGAAGGAGAGCTTATCATGTTTGACTGCGGAGAAGGCACTCAGCAGCAAATGATGAGGGCAAAAACAGGGATGATGAGCCTGTCCTCTATTTTTATCAGTCATTTCCATGCAGATCACTTCCTGGGAATCCCCGGGCTGATCCAGACGATGTCCTTCTTGGGGAGAAAGGAGCCTCTTCTTATCTACGGACCTGAGGGAACAAGGGAATTTACCGAGCTTTTTAAAGCTCTTGGCTATTTCAATCTTAAATACGAAGTGTGTGGCATTCCTTTGAAGCCAGGGGATATTGTGGAAAAGGAGGGATATGTAATCCGGGCTTTAAAAACCGAACATAGTATTTCAAGCCTCGGATACGCCCTTATAGAAAATCCCCGTCCGGGGCGTTTTAACCGGGAAAAGGCAATCGAACTGGGGATTCCTCCCGGCCCTCTTTTTGCAAAATTGCAAAAAGGAAATCCGGTAGAAGTCAATGGAATAATCGTAAAACCGGAAGATGTAATGGGAGCCTTGAGGCCCGGAAGGACCATCGTATATAGCGGGGATACCAGACCCTGTGAGCCCATTCTCGAAGCCAGCAGGGATGCAGATGTGCTGATTCATGACAGCAGTTTCGCGGACGAGATGGCAGACTGGGCGGAAGAGTCCAAACATTCGACAGCAGGAGAAGTTGCAGCCCTGGCAAAGGAAGCCGGAGTCAGGAAGCTTATTCTTACCCATATAAGCTCCCGATATACCGACGATGCTGAGCCTTTACTTAATGATTCGAAGAAAGTTTTTGAAAACGTGATTATTGCCGAAGACCTGCTGGAAATCGAGGTTCCCTACAGGTCGGAATAAAACCTCAAATTTTTATTTCGAGCACTCATAAAAAGCGAATACAGGTTATTCCAGGTTATTCTTAGAACCGGCTTAAAGCAAGCATAAAAGCTCTAAAATTCTTCAAGGAATTCGAGATAGTTCTTAAAAAAGATTAAAAGTATTGGGTTCTGTATCCGGGCATATTAGCGGAAAGAAACTGTAGCAGATATAATCTGCATCGAAGCAGGACCGGGCAACTCAAACAAGAGTCCAGTCCAGTTTTTTGTTTTCAGCATCGTAAAGTGTAACCTGCATAGTCTTGTCTTCTACTTCATAAACTGGCTTGATACCGAAATAAAGAGTATCACCATAATTGATATTTAGTTCACCGTTAACTCTACTGAAATATACTCTGCCTTTTGTATTTTTTTCTTCTACTGTTACACCCTTCCACATCAAGTTCTGAATTACGTTTACAACTCTGCACTCAAACCTGTCAACTTCACGTATTTCATTCATAGGGATCCCTTTTATTTTTACTTATTTTTGTTAAGGCTTTATTTCAAATCGTTCCTGCTAGAAAATAACTATTTTTATACATAAAATTATTCCTGCTCTTTAAGAGAGGAGAAAAACATGTAAAAATACCACACTGAGATAAGTAAACTTTATACTGAATCAAATAAAAAATTCTACTGAAGCTCAAATAAAACATTCTACTGAAGCTCAAATAAAACATTCTACTGAAGCGGGTAAAAACTATATTGAAACAGGTAAAGATTAATTTAAATATTAATCCTTCTAAGAAATGAGCCCTCAGAAAATATGGTATTGAAAATAAGTACTTATAAAAGTACTTTAAAAATACCTTACTTAACAGTAACGTACCTGTCTTCTGGCTTAAATGTAAAGTTCGGAAGGTCCCTGAAGGGGGTCTTTTCTGCCAAGTTTTGCAAGCGCATTTTCGAAATCTTTGCTTGCAACTATTTCCCGGTCTTCTATAATTGCCTGGTGAAGAGCGGTCTTTAAAACCTTTTCAACAAGATCTCTGCCCGAAAGCCCATTTGCTTTCTTCGCAAGAGCCCGGAAGTTACACTCCTCTACCTGTAGTGGGAAGGTTTTTACATTTGATTCGAATATCCTGAAGACCTCTTCTGCTCCGGGAAGAACGAACTCAATTTCTTCCTCGAATCGGCTCCTTATAGCTGAATCAAGGGTGTTAATCCTGTTGGTAGAGCAGATGGTGCATACTCCATCGCGTTCCACTATACCATCCATTTCAGTCAGTAGGGCATTTACAATTTCGCTTACGTCTCCTCTCAACTCCTGGAATTTTCGGTCCAGGGCTATGGCATCAAGTTCGTCGATAAAGATTATACAGGGAGCCATTTCTTCCGCTCTATCATAAAGCTGGTGAATCTGGCGAGCTCCGTCTCCCACATATTCTCCTATTAGCTGTGTAGCCTTGACAGGAATGATAGGCACATCGGTTTTATTTGCAAGAGCTTTTGCAAGCATGGTTTTTCCGGTGCCCGAAGGTCCGTAAAAAAGGATATTTCTTGGCGCCCATTTCCCGAAGCGTTCGGGCTCTTCGAGGAAGCGTTCAATCAGCCTGCACTTTTGCTTTGCAAGCTCCTGCCCGATTACATCTTCAAATTTAACGCTGCTCTTTATTTCTGCCGAGGAAGGAAGACCGTTTTCCTCTTCCGTTACGATAATTGAGGTTGAACTTCCTATTATGGATTCTGCAGGTTCCACATCTATAATGCGGTAAGCAAAATCCGGGAACATCCGCCGGTCAAAAAGATAATCTCCCTTGCGGGCAACATATCCGTTCCACTGTTCTCGGGCATAGAATTCAAAAACATCCCGATTTTCAATAACAGGATATTCGTCCATCATGCCGCTTAACGGATAACCTTCAGGCTTCAGGATAAGAAGCTCGGAGGTAGATTTTCCAAACTCGGTATTATTTTCATGAGTCTTTTTCGCGTTCACTCTTTGTGAGACTGGTCGCACTTTGTTATCAACTCGAATACTTTTCTATACCCCTATAGTAATCCGAAGAGCTAATAAAATTAACCCATAAACCACGCAGAATATTCGATTGCGAAAGGCTCACATTCTCATTGGGACTGATAGACGGTCTTCTAAAAGCTTTTCACTAAGCAACTTCCGGGTAATTTTCAGACCGGGTCTGTTCTCCAGAGATTCAGGTAATAATTAAATATCCAGATCTTCAATGTAACAATGTATATGTCTTACAGGACATATCCATGAGTGTAAAATATTTATATGAGTAAGCAAATAAGTGATTTATTATTTCGAAGAGACTTGAATTATCGACTGCGCAAAGTAACAGGCTTTTAGAGGTTCTCATGCAAGAATTTTGGAATTGCGGACCTTTGCAGTGCATACGAAGGTCTGATCTGAAAGAGAAAGCTAATATATTAGATAAATAATATAAAACTCTTAATTATTGAATCAGAAGTTATTTTCAAACTTGTTTGAAAATTTGCCAGGAACGTTGAATCAATTACCTGACTAATATATTTATGTATAATTCTTAAATTGTACAGTGATATTAAGTCGGTAATACTGCAGCCTAACGACTTAAAAATTCCAGTGCCTAAATAAGGTAATTTCAGAGTATGATTTTTATGTTTACTATGGAGAATACGGAAGGTTTCGACCAAAAAACTCTTGATAAGATGAATGCTGAAGTCAAGAAAACGATGAGCAAGCAAGATCCGAAATCAAAGGATTATAAAAAATTATTTGAACAGGTTGAAGATCAGGTCTTCGACAAATATTGTTCCGAGGTGTTCAGGCCCTCTCTTAAACTTTAATAATTTACCGTTAAGGATTTACCGCTGGTAAATGCAATATCGGTAAATTTATTCCTTATTTACTTTTCATTTTTTATTAAATTTCTATTCTTCCAATTTGGCTTTGTCGTTATTTTTTCTCTGTATTCTTGATTATCTTCATTTTTCGTTATGTATTTTCGTTATGTGTTTCCGTTATTTATTTCCGTTATTTATTTCCGTTATTTATTTCCGTTATTTATTTCCGTTATTTATTTTCGTTATTTATTTTCGTTATTTATTTTCGTTATTTATTTTCGTTATGTACTTTGTTATCTGTATTTTTTCCGTTATGTACGTATTTTGTTATCGATACCCTTTACTGACTGTATCTCTCGCTACTCAATCTTTTTTATCTGCATTTCCATTCATTTTATCCTGTTCTGGATTTTAGTTGTATCAATAACTTTTTTATATTCCTCTCTCTTATTTTCAATTATGTTTTCTTGCAGTAAAACCAGAGCTCTGAGTTTTTTCCTTCTTATTATGCTTTTATTTGTCCCTATAGCAAGTGCAGCCTCAAGTGCAGGCGACATCAAAAAAGCCGAGCTTTATAAAGCTCCTGAGAATTCTACTATTGAAAACGATCTCTTTGCGGAACTGAGTACAAAAGCCGAGCTTTATAACCAGGGGTTTGAGAAAGTTCCCGCAGCCCTCAAGAAGCTTGTAGCCAGTGAGGAAATTGCCGGGATAATTGAACTTGAGAACGGCGAAATGCTTTACGTGACTTTACTCATGAGAGGAGGAGCAATAGGAGACTTCTACACTTATGACACCCCTACCGACCCTAACTCTAAATTCGGGCCTTCTATAACAGTGGAAACCGATGAGAAAACCGTAAGAAAAATTCTTGAATCTAAAGAGCCCTTAAAAGAAGCTGTAAAAAACATGAATGACGGCTCTCTACAGGTGGAAACCGAAGGATTCTTCCGGGATACAATGCTCTGGACACTACAGAAACTTTACGCATAAAAGCAGCTTTATTCTGAACTTGATTGTATAAAGCAGGCTTGAAACTCCCTTTCCCGGAAAGGGGTTCCAATTTTAATTTCTGAGTTCCTGACTTTATCTTTAAGAATTCCTTATTCGTTCTCAGAAAACCTTGATTTTGTTTCTGGAATTATTTTATTTTTCATAAGCCTGGAGTCGGGATGTAAGGCTGGAGCCGGTATTAATGTTTGACGATATCCCCTGGATACGTAAATCTTCCTTTTTCCATAATCACGCCGGTATTAATGCTTGAATTGATACCGGTGTGCACGTCATCTCCCATAATAACTCCGAGTTTTCTCCTGCCTGAGTCAAGAATCCTGCCTTTTACCATTACTTTTATATTTTTTCCATCATGTCGGAGATTTGCAACTTTCGTACCCGCCCCGAAGTTGCAGCGGCGCCCGATAATGCTGTCTCCTATATAACTCAGATGACCCACATGGGTATGTTCCATGATGATAGTATTTTTTATTTCGACGGCGTTTCCTACCCTGACATGGTTCCCGATTGCAGAGAAAGGGCGGATAAAACAGTTAGGCCCGATATCACAGTTCTCCCCTATTATCACAGGGCCTTCTATATAAGAACCGCTCCTGATAAGAGTGCCTTTTCCGATTACAACCTCCCCTTTTATGGTTGCATTCGGTTCCACGGTACCCTCACACCTGCCCTGAAGACCTTTAAGGAGATGTTCCTCTGCTTTTAGGAGGTCCCAGGGATACCCTATATCTATCCACCTGCCGTCAAGAGGGCTGTAACCCACAGCTGATCCATTGTCGATCAGCATCTGGAGTGAATCCGTAATCTCAAATTCGTTTCTCACGGATGCCCCTGTTCTATCAATGAGGTCAAAAATGGATTCCCTGAAGAGGTATACTCCGGCGTTTGCAAGGTTAGTGGGAGGATTTTTAGGTTTTTCTATTATCCTGACAACTCTATTATTCTCAGTTTCAAGCACTCCGAAATCCGAAGGGTTTTCTACTTCCTTTACGCAAATGACTGCTTCCTCTGTCCTTGAGACAAGGGCTTTCAGGTCTTCCTGTCCTATCAGCATATCCCCATTAAGTACAAGGAAGGCTCCATCAACATAGCCTTTAGCACAGCCTATAGCATTTGCAGTTCCTAGTTGCTCTTTTTGCCGTACGTATTCTACGCTCGTCCCCCATTTGCTTCCGTCCTCGAAATACTCCTTTATCTGCTCTTCAAGATAACCGGTAATGAAAACAAAGCCTTCAATGCCTGCTTCTATGGCTGAATTGAGTATATGTTCAAGAATGGGCTTATTCGCAACCTGGAGCATGACCTTGGGGCAGTCGGAAGTCAGAGGTTCCATCCTTGTGCCTTTGCCTGCCACAAGGACAACAGCCTTCATTCAAGCGCCTCCTTTACTATCTTTTCAGCCATCTCGAAAATCTCATCAACATTTTCCCGGGCTTCAGCCGTGATTCTCACTTTTGCCTCCGTTCCCGAAGGGCGGACAAGTACCCAACCGTTATTCATTTCCACACGAATGCCGTCGATATCAAGGACTTTTCCCAGAGGCTCGAGTTTAACCTTTACATTTTCCATAAACTCTGCTTTCTTTTCGTTTGCACAGGCGAGAGCTCCTCTCTTTGTGGCATATCTGGGAAGCTCTTCTCGAAGCTCGCTTAATTTCTTTTCCTTCACGATCTCCACAAGCTTTGCAGCTGCGTAGATTCCATCCGGGCAGTAGGAGATCTTCGGGAAAATCCAGCTTCCTGATGGCTCGCCTCCGTAAATAGCGCCGCACTGTTTTATGCCCTCTGCGACATAGACATCTCCCACTCTTGTCCTCACGATTTTCGATCCCTTAAGACAATCATCAACCATCAAAGAGGTGTCAACAGGCACGACAACCGTACCTTTGCTGCCGTTGCATTCATAGAGCCCGAAGATTGCAAGCAATTCGTCGCCAGAGACAAAATTGCCTTTTTCGTCCACTGCCATCATCCTGTCTGCGTCACCATCGTGCGCTATCCCGAGATCGGCTCCGAAATCCACAACAGCTTTTTTGAGCATGGAAAGGTTTTCATCGTTCGGCTCCGGGTTTCTCGCAGGGAAGTGGCCGTCAGGCTGGGCATTCAGGGTTATCACCTCACAGCCCAGCTCCTGAAGAAGATAAGGGCTAATTGTCCCTCCTGCTCCGCATCCGCAGTCCAGTACTACCTTCAGGCTGGAACTTCCTACAAGCTTTTTAATCATATTTATATGGGCACGGATAGCGCTTCCGTCCTCTTCGAATTTTCCTATCTTGTTCCAGGGAACTCTGGAAAAATCCGCATCCTCAATGGCTCTCTCAATTTCATCCTGCTGCGCCGAGTCGAAGGCCATGCCGTCAGGATTCCAGAGTTTGATCCCCACGTACTCGGATGGGTTGTGGGAAGCCGTAACCATTACACCGCATTCGTATTCTCTGGCTGCGTATGCCAGGGTCGGGGTAGTAACAAGACCGATCTCCGTGACAGTACAGCCTGCTGCAGTCATTCCTGCAATCAGGGCATGCTCAATCATAGGGGCCGAAACTCTTGGGTCCCTCCCGATAACTGCAGTCTTCTTCCGACTTCCCAATACAAGCCCTACATTCAGCGCAAGCTCGGGCGTGACTTCTTTGTTTGCTATTCCTCTTATTCCTGAAGATCCGAAGAGTTTCATATATCCCACTCCGAAATTTCCTGAAGTGTATTTTCTTTAGTTCTCTTGATTCTTTATTTTAAATTTTCAGTCTTTCAATTATTCCACGGTGACACTTTTTGCAAGATTACGAGGTTTGTCAATCGAGCAGCCCCGAGCAAGAGCAGTATAATAAGCAAGCAATTGGAGGACTACAACACTGAGCAGCGGAGAAAGAAGTTCGCTACTCTGGGGAACCGTAAGGACAACATCCGCATACTTTCCGATCTCGGTGTCTTTATTATCGGCTACTGCTATAACCGTCGCATCCCTGGCTTTCACTTCTTTTATATTGCTCAGTACCTTATCGTAGGTCTGCCCTCTTGTTGCAATGGTAACTACAGGAGTTCCTTTCTCAAGCAGGGCAATCGGCCCGTGTTTAAGTTCGCCTGCAGCGAAACCTTCAGCGTGCAGGTATGAAATCTCTTTTAGCTTGAGAGCCCCTTCAAGGGCAATCGGATAATTAAGGTGCCTGCCGAGGAAAAAATAGCTCTTTGCATGAGCAAAAAGCTCTGCACATTCCTTCACTGTCTCCTTCTGGTTAAGGATCTGCTGAATCTGGCCCGGTACCTTTCTTAAATCCGTGATGAATCCTTTGACATAATTAGGGCTTAGCTTGCCTCTTGCCAGAGCAAACTTTACGGCAAGCAGATACAGTAGTGTGAGCTGGGTACTGAAAGTCTTGGTTGCGGCAACCCCTATCTCAGGCCCTGCTCTTGTATATAGTACACAGTTAGCTTCTCTTGTAATGGTGCTTCCTACAACGTTTGTAATCGCAAGCGTAGGGCAGTTATAAGACATGACTTCCCTCACAGCTGCGAGGGTATCCGCAGTTTCTCCTGACTGGGTAATCGCAATGGCAAAAGTCCCCTCACTCATAACCGGACTTCTGTACCTGTATTCCGAGCAGATATCTATATCGCAATGGATTCCTGCCAGCTGCTCAAAAAGATATTTTCCAAGCAGCCCTGCATGCCAGGAAGTTCCACATGCCAGAATCTGAACCCTTGAAAGCTTTCTTATCTCATCCTCAGTCATATTAAATTCGTTTAGAGATATGGTTCCTTCAAGCTCAGAGACCTTACCTGCAAGTGTGTTATGAATCGCACTCACCTGCTCGTGAATTTCCTTTAGCATGAAATGTTCGTAGCCGGCTTTTTCAGCAGCTTCAAAATCCCACTCGATCTTTTCTATCTTCTTTTCGCGGGCTTTTCCTTCTCTGTCGAAGATCTCCACACTTGTAGGAGTCATAACTGCGGTTTCAAAATCATTTACAAAAATAACATCCCTTGTATAATTCAAAAAAGCAGTTACATCCGATGCGGCAAAGTTTTCCCCTTTTCCTAGTCCAATAACAAGCGGGCTGTCTTTCCGCGCAAGTACGAGTTTTCCCTGTTCGTCAGAACAGAGAATTGCAAGGGCATAAGAACCTTCAATCTCTTTTAGCGCTTCCCTGAGTCCTGTAAGAAGTTCGCACTTTGCTTCTTTTCCGTCGGGCTTCCCGTAGAGATGTTTGTGCAGGAGATGTGCAATCACTTCTGTATCAGTTTCAGACTTAAATTCGTATCCTTCTGCAGTCAGTCGCTCTTTCAACGCCATGTAGTTTTCTATGATTCCATTATGCACAACCGAGATCTTGCACGGATTTCCTGAGTTGTGCGGGTGAGCATTTATAGTGCTTGGTCTTCCGTGGGTTGCCCAGCGGGTATGCCCTATTCCTATATTGCCACCTATATTGTTAGGGATTGTGGTTTCAAGGTTTACGATTTTACCTACTGATTTGTAAGTATCGACTCCGCTGCCCAGAACCGAAATCCCGGCAGAATCATATCCACGATACTCGAGTTTTTTCAGGGATTCTATAATAACAGATGCAGCAGAATTTTCCCCTGCATACCCTACGATTCCACACATTTTTTCACCTCTCTGGGGTTAAAGAACCACCGAATGACGGGACAGGTCCCTGTATATAGTATTTCCAGATTCAACCTGGCAGTCGACAGCTATTGTAACTCCTGCCTTCACAAGTACGCTGTTCCCAATCCGGTTGTCATCTCCAAAGATGGTACCCAGTTTGGGGGCTCGATGAATAGTTCCGTTCATAATAATCGATAGGCCTTCTTTTTCCTCAACAAAGAAACCTGAACCAATTGTATTGTTACTTCCAATTATGGAATTCGAGATCTGCCCGTGCGAGTATATCCTGCAGTCGTTCATTATTATACTATTCTGGATTTCTGTAAATGATCTGATCGATACATTATTTCCTATCGTCGTTGAGGGCAGAATAACTACATTGGGGCCAATATCACAATTATCTCCTATGACAACAGGGCCTACAATGTAAGTTCCGGAACGGATTCTTGTATTCTTTCCTATGGCTACCTTACCCCGCATAACAACTCCCTCTTCCACTTCTCCCTCGGGATTCAGATTTCTGGCGGAATTCAAGACTATGGCGTTTGCTTTCAGTAAATCCCAGGCGTGGACAGCATCGAGCCATTTTGATTCCGTGGGAACGGAAGTAACAATTTTTCCTTCGTCAATCATAAGCTGGAGAGTGTCGGTTATTGCATATTCCCCGTTTTCGGATATCGGGGTCTTCTCGATGGTTTCAAAGACCTGCGGCGTAAAAACATAAATTCCGGTATTTACGATACGGCTCAGGTCACCAGGTCTTTTTTCCAGAATCCTTGTAACTCTTTTCCTTTCCTTAAGAACCACGCCATAGCCTGCAGTTTCTTCCATCCTTACTGTCAGAAGGCTTGCATCCCCCTCATAATTATTTAAAAGGTCCGCTATTGTTTTCGGCTCCACCAGGTTATCTCCATTCAGTACGAGAAACTCCGAGTCCTCGGGGCCGATCAAATTTTTTGCCTGCTCGATTGCATGTGCAGTACCAAGCTGAGCTTTCTGTTCGATGTACTTTATTCTCACTCCAAAGTTCAGTCCATCTTCAAAATAGTCCATTATGCGTTCTTTTTTATATCCAACAATCAATACAATATCAGTTATTCCATTCTTCTCAAGCGAATCTATTACATGCTCCAGAATAGGCCTGTTGGCGATAGGAAGCATTACTTTTGAACGAGTAAGAGTAAGAGGTCTGCAACGCAGCCCTTCTCCTGCTGCAAGGATAATGGCTTTCATAGATTTAAAGAACCTTCTTTAGAATTTATACATTACCTTTGAAAGTTTTACGGAAAATAACTTTGTCTAAATATATGTAAAATGTTATACCTGTATAAGGGATAGCTAACAATAAAAAAGTAATCCCTCTTTAATTCATAAATAAGTCCTCCTCACAGGATAAATGTTTTCGAGAATATAAACCTGATAATTCTAATGGAATTCTACCTGGATTTTTGTTTTTATAGCGTACTTTAACTTTTTGAAAGTGTAGAAAAATATTTATCTAACAACTCAGATATATACTTCCTACTTTTTATGTTTTATGCTTCTTTAAGCCAGAGATTAAGGGTAGATTTTGAAGAGTTACTTAATTAAAATTTTCCATTAAATGTTGCACATCTGGTAGATAGTTATGATGACTCACGGGAAACAGTGGTAACATTTTCAGAATCGTTTTGAGCACTCTATAGTTTTCTATACAGCTACAAAACAATAAAATTTAAACACTTTTTGCATGTATATGCGCAAATCCTTTAAAATAAAACATAGTTTATTAATAACTGTATTTTGAGAAGTTTAGTGCCGGTTCAGATCTACGGATTGTCAGGATACTGGTGATTCAATGCATGTTTTACTAATCTATTCTATTCTGCCATAGCTTAATCTGCTCTGGAAGGAAACTTTTACGGCAAGCCTTGAAATTCTCACTTACAACCTTAATTTTCCAGTGATATCCTGTAAAAATGCGGGTTCCCATGACATATTTAGATACCTCCCTTCTTTTGTCCTCGGCGATCTTTATAAAAAGTTGAAAAATAATAAGTTATAACTAGTATCGATAGTAAATTTAGTCAATGTATTAGAAAAGGCATTAACCGGTCAAAAGGGTAAGGATTATTCCGGGGGGATTGAAATTAAATTTCGTGTTATGGGATTTTTAATGCTTGCAGCTTTGCTTGTGGTAAGTGGCTGTATTGAAAATGCTCCGAACGGGCAAAATTCTACACAGGCTCAGGGAACAGTTGTGATTGGAACAAAACTCTTTCAGGAATCCTATATTACGGCTCATATGGTTTCGCTTTTGCTTGAAGAAGAAGGATATGAAACTGAGGTAAAAGAAAATCTCGGGGGTACGCTTGTAAACTATGAAGCCCTGAAGAAAGGGGATATTCATTCCTATGTCGAGTACACGGGAACCATATACAGCCAGATTTTAAAAAAGCCGCCTCTAGAAGAATGGGATTCTGCTGTAGTGTACAATGAATCCGAACACGGTATGCTTAACAGCGATGGAATTGCTATTGCAGCTAGCCTTGGCTTTGAGAACGCTTACGCTATTGCTATTGACAGGAACTGGGCTGAAGCTAATGGAATTTCTAAGATCAGCGATCTAGCCCCTTATGCATCTGATCTGGTAATGGGAACCGACCCCGAATTTGCCACAAGGGAAGACGGGCTTCCACAGCTTGCCAGGGTTTACGGATTCACATTTAAAAGCTATAACTCGATGGCTCCTGGTATCATGTATGAAGCCTTCAAAAATAAGGAAGTGGATGCGATCAGTGCTTATACCACAGACACCCGCAATGACCTGTACGGGCTGAAGGTGCTTGAGGATGACAGGAATGCACTTCCTCCCTACGACGCTGTTGTTCTTGTTTCCGGTACTTTTGCTCAGGAAAACCCACAGGCTCTGAAAGCTCTGGCAAAGCTTGATGGCAGGATTGACCAGGAAACCATGAGGCGCCTTAATGCAGAATATGATATGGGCGGCAGGGAAGCAAGGGATATTGCTCATGATTTTCTGGCGAATGAAAGTCTGATTCCAGTCTGAGCTCTCCAGGCTGATTTATTAACGCATATGATATCCGGAAAGCTTTTCGAGCGGATCGAATCCCTCCGGCTTGAAAATGTAACGAAAAAGTATGGAGAGAATTTTGCCGTCAGAAACCTGAACCTTGAAATTAAGGGAGGGGAACTTCTCATCCTTATTGGGAAAAGCGGTTCAGGAAAAACGACTGTTCTCAGGATGATGAATCGCCTGATAGAACCTGATTCCGGGAGCATCTCGATAAACGGCATAGATATCAGGAAATTTGATCCGATCCGGCTTAGAAGAAATACAGGTTATGTGATTCAGAATATCGGGCTTCTCCCTCACCTGCGGGTTTCAGGAAATATCGGGCTCATTCCAAAACTCGAAGGCTGGAAGGAAGAGAAAATTCAGGAGAGGATACAGGATTTGCTTAATTTCGTTTCCCTCCCTCCGCAGGTTTTTACGGACCGTTATCCGCATGAGCTGAGTGGAGGCCAGCAACAGAGGGTCGGGCTTGCAAGAGCTATGGTTATGAGCCCTCCCCTCTTTCTAATGGATGAGCCTTTCGGGGCGCTTGACTCGCTCCTTCGGGCACAACTCCAGGATGAGTTTTACAGAATCAAAAAAGAACTTGGAAGAACCATTGTATTTGTTACGCATGATATCAATGAAGCTTTCAGGCTTGGCGATAGGATCGCGATTATAGATAACTCCGAGCTTGTTCAGGTAGGAACGCCACAGGAGTTGATTTTTTCGCCATCCAGCAACCTGGTTGCCGAAATTGTAGATTCAAAACGGAAATACAGGCATATAGATGCCCTGAAGGTGAAGGATCTGGCTCAGCCCCTTGATAAAAGGTACATTCTCGATTCAGGACTATCTGCAGCATCGGTTCTTGACCATATGTCCGCTGAAGGGCTTGAAATCGCGCTTGTCTTTGACAGCCCCGAAAATTCGGGGCGTGTCGGCTTAACTGATGTCATGAAAGCAGTATCCTCGGGAAAAAGCCTTGATGAAGCTTTAAAACCCCTGCCGTTATTTTCTCCCGAAACTCCATTACTTGAAGCACTTTTAAGGCTCAAGACCGGCGGGGGATCTATAGGGCTTGTCCTTGAAAATGATAAACCGGGAGGAATTCTTTTTTCGGACAGAATTCTCCAGAATCTTGTTTAAGCGAATTTTAAGCCTTGAAAGGTGATAAACTGACAGCCTGGAGTTTTAATGAGATTTTCGCGGAAATCCAGCGAGTCTGGACTTCCCAATTGCTCTCCCAGCGCACACTTGAGCATCTTTATATGTTTGCAATTGCTCTTTTTTTCTCGTTTCTTGCCGGTGTGCTTATTGGAGTTTTAACCTACAGGAACCCGAGATTTGCAGATCCCATCTTTAATAGTTTAAATATTGTGGAAACCATTCCTGACATTGCTCTACTTGTGCTCCTGCTTCCGGTATTCGGAATCGGGAAAACGCCAACAATTGTAGCATCTATTCTCTATTCCATTCTCCCGATTGCCCGAAACACCTATACAGGCCTTTCCAACGTGCCCGGAGAGCACATTGAAATTGCGGAGGCTCTGGGGCTGACACGACGGGAAATCCTGTTTAAAATCCGTTTTCCTCTGTCACTGCCTCTAATCGCAGGTGGCATCAGGATCGCAGTGGTATTTACAATGGGAGTTGTAACCCTCGGAGGGCTCATTGCCGCAGGCGGTCTCGGGGCAGCCCTTCAGAACGGAATCCAGCTCTATGATATGGGGACAATCCTTGTCACAGGCATCTGGATAGGAATACTTGCGGTACTTCTTGACGGGGCTGCAGGTCTAATAGAACATATTCTCCAGGTGAGGTACGGGAAATGATCTTAACCGCAGAGCTTTTGCAGGCTACGCTTGAACATCTGGTTCTAACTTATACGGCGCTTACTGCAGGAATTCTTGTTACAATTCCGCTGATATTCCTTTCCCTGTACAGTGCGCGGTTAGCTTCGATGATAATGCGATTTGCAAGCCTTGTCCAGGCGGTTCCCAGTTTTGCGGTCGTGGCTTTTATTGTGCCTCTGATAGGAATCGGTTTTATGCCTGCAGTTCTTGCCATAATGCTGAGGGTACTGCTTCCGACTATCAAAAATACTTATATCGGGCTTTTCAATGTTGATTCTACACTCATCGAAGCCTCAAAAGGTATCGGACTGACCGATTTCCAGATCTTGAAACATATAAGGCTTCCAAACGCATATCCTGCCATATTTGCCGGAATAAAATTTGCTGCGATTCTTGCAAACAGTATTGCAGTCCTGACGGCTCTTATAGGAGGTGGAGGGCTCGGACCCATAATTTTTGAAGGGCTTACGAATTTCAATACGGTTAAGATCTTGACAGGAGTTCTGCCTGTCATAGGCATAGCACTTTTCCTTGATTTTTCCTTCTCAAGGATAGAGCAACGGTTAACTCCGGAATATCTTCGAAAATGAACTGCACACCTTTTTATGGTTTTTGACCTGTTCCATGCCCCTGAAACGGCTTTATTCGATTACACAGTTTCGTTTTTCAGGTTCATATCCTGTATAATTTTAATAAGGAGATTTACTCGCTTTTCATTCATCTTTTTCAGCAAATTAGCCTTTACATATGAGGTTTTCATAATTCTTACGTTCAAAGCAGCTGACGCTCACACTAAACTTTTTAATGAAGAGACACATAATTGATAGGGAACCTCATGCTTGATTCAATAAATTTCCTGGGGCTGGCTGTCACTGTACTGGTCATGTCACTTCTGGCACAGGCTCTAAGCCGTTATTTCCAGATTCCTTTTATCATTTTTCTCTTAATTGAAGGAATAATAGTAGGACCCGAAGTTCTCAACCTGTTAAATCCTGCCGTGTATTTCGAGGCACTGCTTACCATAGTGGCAATCTCAGTATCCGTGATCGTTTTTGACGGAGGGCTTCAGATTGATATGAAGCAACTGAGAGGATATCAGGAAAGCGTCCTTAAACTAACCACAATCGGGGTATTCATTACCTTTTTTGGAATAACCGCGCTTACGTATTTGCTTATAGATGTACCTCTTCAGATTGCTGCTCTTTTCGGGGCTCTGGTTACTGCAACCGGTCCAACCGTGGTCGGTCCAATTATAAGAAACATCCAGGTTTGCCATAAAGTCGGCAAGGTTCTGGAACTTGAGAGTGTCCTTAACGATGCTGCAAGTGTAATCCTTACTGCGGTAGTTTTCGAATGGATTGTGGCTGAACTTTCGGGGATGGGTGCAGTCTTTTTTATCCTCCAAAGGCTTGCAATCGGTCTGCTCATAGGAGGAATCTGTGGGTTCACCCTTCGCTGGTTCTTTACCAGGGGTATACTTATCAGCAAACAGACTGCCAGAATGGTTACTCTCACCTCGGTGTTTGCCTGCTTTGTATTATCAGAATCTCTGGGCAATGAATCCGGAATCCTTGCGCTGGCGATCTTTGGAATTATTATAGGGACTTCCGAGTTTCCTTACAAAGAAACCATAAAAGAGTTCAAGGGTGACCTGGTGACTGTAATGATTTCTCTACTTTTTATCCTGTTAGCAGCAATGCTCAAGTTCGAATATATTTTAGGGATCGGGTTGAGAGGGATTGCCCTGGTCTTGCTGATGATCTTTCTCATCCGTCCTATCTCTGTTTTTGCCTCTATGTGGAATTCAAAGTTCCGCACCAATGAAAAGTTATTCATCTCATTTGTAGGACCAAGAGGGGTCGTTCCGACTTCGGTTGCAACTTACTTTGCGATCAAACTGGATGAACTGGGTGTTCCGGGGGGGCAGACTATTGTGGGCCTGGTATTCCTGACTGTCATTACCACAGTCTTTCTTACAGGAAGCATGTCAAAAAAAGTGGCTCATATACTGGAGGTAATTCCTATGGAAATTTTGATTCTTGGAGGGGGAAAAGTAGGTCGGATCCTTGCTGAACGCTTTGACAGGCGGGGAGAAAACGTAGTGGTTGTAGATAATTCCGAAGAAGCGTGTAACAAATGCCTGGATCTGGGGGTCAGGACTGTGCAGGGAGATGCAGGAGATATAAATACTCTGAAGAAAGCCGGGATCGAGAATACCAAATACGTTGTTGCAACCACAAACAAAGATGATACGAATTTGCTCTTCTGCCAGATTGCAAAGGCACATTTCGGGCTTAGAGGAGATCAGATGGTTGCCAGGGTAAATCATACGGAGAACCTTCAGGCTTTCTGGGACCTTGGAATCCGCGCCATGAGCCCTGCCATAACAACCGCAGCAGTTATTGACAATATGATAGGAAGACCTCATCTTTTCTCCATGTGTGAAGTGGGTGGAGGAGGCAATATTACGGAAGTCAAGGTCACCAATCCGAGAGTAATGGGAAGGGCAATTAAAGAAATTAACTTCCCGGAAAAAAGCCTTGTAGTCATGGTACAGCGGGGGACAAGATCGATTATCGCATATAGTAATCTGATACTTGAATACGGTGATATCGTAACGATTATTGGGGAGGGTGATGTGGGAAAGCATGCTTCTGATATTCTCAACAAATAAGTTTAAGTACACATTTGGATGATATATCTATCAAAAAAAAATCATAATGAAAAACTGAAGTAATTTCGAAGTTGAACTCAAGCAAGAAACAGATATTATTCTTGCCGGGAATTCAAAAACGTTTCCAAAAAAGTGATATTTCCCTGCATAAGAGTAACCTCAGGAGCCAATTTTTCAGGATTTCTCAGTCCTCAAGACTGACTCTCCCATATATTGGCTGCGGGTCTGGGGTGAATACTTTCACTCCGCTTTCCTTAACTTTATATGCTGTGGCGTTGTACTTTAGAACGCCTCTCTATATAATAAAGATAAACCAGAGGCTTGAGGTAGAAAATATGAAACAAACAGCCGAATCTATTCGAGATCGATTTTTGAAGCTTGGCGTCGATGTGCCTGTAGAGGATGTCGAAAGCAGACTTGACGAACTGATTAACAAATTTAAAGTCCCTTCAAACGAAGCCCAGCGCAGCGTGACCAATTACTTTTTGAAGAAATATTCTATTCCTAAGAATGAATTTTATGTAAGGCAGGCTGAGCCCCAGCTTACGAAGATTGTGGATATCTCGGAAAACGGGCAGTGGGCAAATCTTAAGGCAAAAGTTGTCCAGCTCTGGGAAAACACTCATGAGTCAATCTCTCAGGTAGGACTGCTGGGGGATGAAACAGGAATTATAAAGTTTACCGAATGGAAAAATGCCGAACTGCCCAGGCTTGAGCAGGGAGAGAGTTATCTTCTCCGGAGTGTTGTCGTAGGGGAGTACAATGGCAGGTTCCAGGTTCAGCTCAACAAGAACAGTTCAGTAGAAAAGCTTGATGAGCCCATTGCAGTTGGAGGCGGAGATTTCACACCGGCTGCCAGAGAGTCCGAACTCAGGAATATCTCTGACCTTGCAGGAGGACAGTGGGCTACAGTCAAAGGGAAAGTGGTTCAGCTCTGGGAAAACTCTCACGAGTCAATTGAGCAGGCAGGGCTTCTGGGGGACCACACAGGCGTTATCAAATTCACTAACTGGGCCAGTTCCGAACTTCCTGACATGGAAGAAGGCAAGAGCTATCTTTTGAAAAATGTAGTTGTCAATGAATGGGGCGGCAAAGCCCAGATCCAGCTTAACAGGTCAAGTTCCATAGAAGAGCTTGATGAAAATATCGAAGTCGGGTCCTCAACTTCCACATACTTCGGAGCAATGGTGGATATCCAGACCGGTTCAGGCCTCATAAAACGCTGCCCTGAGTGTAAAAGGGCTCTGGTTAAGGGTGCCTGTGCAGAACACGGTAAAGTCAAAGGGGAATATGACCTGAGGATAAAAGCGGTTCTGGATTCCGGAACTTCCACTCAGGATGCCCTCATTAACAGGGAACTTACCGAAGAGCTTGCAGGGATTTCTCTTGATACTGCGATTGCAATGGCTGCAGATGCCCTTGATCCGGGAGTTGTGCTGGATAAACTAAAGCACGAACTGGTAGGCAGGTACTATACCGTGACCGGTCACAAGCTTGATCGCTATATCCTTGTCGACTCAATTACTCAAAAGACTTCTCTGGATAGAGAGAAGCTTGACGAGATGCTTACCCTTAATGAAACACTTAACAAGCCGGAGGTGCAGTAAATGCCAGGCTTTTTCAGAGAAGCTGCCCGCAGGGTTTTTGCCCAGGAACTGAAGGATTCGAACCTGACCTCAAGGGATGAGAGTGACCAGTATGCTCCGCAGTATGTCCTCACTCCCACAGGGGCTAAGGTAAACCGCATCTTCCTTGTTGGCACACTTATCGAAAAGGAAGACATCGGCACGGACTCCGAGTACTGGAGGGGAAGGGTTTCAGACCCGACCGGCTCTTTCCTGGTCTATGCAGGACAGTATCAGCCCGAAGCAGCCCAATTCCTTTCGGAATGCGAACTGCCGGCTTTTGTGGCAGTTGTGGGAAAGACCAGCACCTATACTACAGATGACGGAAATGTCCTTACTTCCATCCGCCCCGAGTCCATCCAGCAGGTAGACGAACTTACCCGGAATCTCTGGGTACTCGATACCGCAAAACAAACGCTTGAGAGGATAAGGGCAGTTGAGGCAGAGGAAGACCAAAACTCAAAACTTGCAAAAGAACACTACTCGACTGACACGGATTCCTACCGCACAATGGTCAAAAAAGCCCTTGAATCTCTCGAAGAAAGGAAATGAAACAAAAATAATAGAAATCATACTATCAAAATCGGGGGTAAATGCCCCTTAATCTTTTTTTATTCAGAAAATAAGCTTTTATTTTTCCTTTCTATCTATTTTCTATTTTCAGAGTTTTAGGTGCTCCCTCATTAATCAGTTGACGTTTTTAAGACTCCTGTAGTTTAACAACTCTGTTAATTTCTATTTCTTATTAGTAATTTTACACTCTTGTGCAGGTATTTTCTTTTCCAAAACTCCCTTTTCCTTTTCATCTTTTAATCCTCTATGCTCCCTGAAAAAGTTAAAATGAGTACAGTAAAGCCTCATTTGGTTGTATAGTTCTTTAACTTTCTTTGAAAATCCTATTGTTTTTCTTGAAATTCTGTTATTATCTTGTCTAAAAGTCAAATTTTGTCTTTCAAGTAAACTTGTTGAGATTTAATTTTAATCTATATTTTGACCAAGATTACTCTTCTTTCAACTTTATGGAGCCTTCCTCCCTGTTTGCTTTTGACAATCTGAGCATATTTCAAATCTTTATCATGTATTATTACTGGTTTCTTAGGTCTTCCTTTCTTTCCTATTTTTGGAAACTCTACCCATTCTCCGTATTTTTTCAAAAGAAAGTTTTTTTCTGATAATTCCCTAGACTTGCTTTGTGATAAGCAAAACTCCGAAAAAACCGAGCCAGAATTAAAAACGAGAGCGAAAGGCAGTATGAACCTTTAGAGAACCTTAAACGTGCTGGTCCTGAACGTCTTGAAGCTCTGCTTAAACTTAACAGAATTCAAAGTTTTGGACATTTTGAAGATCAGGACTGGATCAAACACAACAAAGTTGAGGATGAAGTCAAAACCTTATGCATGGAATACCGTACCTGCACCAAACAAGAGCGCTTGAAATGTCCTATTCTCCCTCTGGAAGTCCTGTATTCCGTGAAGACTACACTATGAAATACCAGGACCCGTTTTACTGATGAAGACCGCCAGCAGGACAATACCAACGGCTTTAGATCTGCCTGGAACGCAGCAAGCAGGCGGCACTATGTAGCCTCTGAACTCATTTTAACTGCCCGCTCCTACGGTTATAAGTCCCTCAAGGAGTGCAACGATAAAACCCTTGAAGCTCTTGAAAAATTCCTTGACTCTATGCGTTATCATCTTCCGGATCATGTCGAATATATCCGTCTGGGAATTCCAGAAAAACGGTAGAATTCATTTTCATTTAACCTTTTTTGGTCTCAATTGGTTTGGTTAATGCACAAATCCGCCATTCAATACATATGGAGTGGCTACGGGGGCGGTGAAATCCTTGATATTCATACGGCGCAGGGGTTCGTCCTGGCACTGGTCCCGCAGTAGACTCGAAGAAGCAACAGAGGTTGCGCCTTATGATTATCTCCGGAAATTCTTGAAAAAAGCATGAGTCCCGAAGAGGGGTTTATGTTCTGGGCTATGGGCTGCCGGAACTGGACCTGTTCTTTATCCTTCTTACCCAAAAAAGAAAAAAAATAAGAAAACACAAACAAAACGTTTTTTAAAAGGTATTGTCAGCAAAATAACCGGGTATAGGGTTTCTCATAGATCAGACTCTAACGCTTTTTTTCTGGGGTTCTGGAACACGTTCGTGAGGTCTTGAAGCCTAAGCTGAAGGATAAGCTGAAGGAAAAAGAAAGGCTTTTCACGAGCTTTAGAAGAGCATGTGAACTTACATACGAATCTTAAAAAATTGGTAAAACTGTAGACGAATTCTAACAAGTACCTGAATTTTGATACACTTTTGAAAGAAGAAATCGAAGAATTCGATAATATTTTAACAGAACTAAAAAATCATTTAAGAAAATTGAATTTTTCAGTACATCTAGTGATTTCGGTTCTAGATAAATAAATTGTTACTCTTTTCTCATATGAAGTAATGTAAAAACAGCCTCATTAGCTACATTGTCAATATAATATTAAATTATTATGTTAATTTCTAATTAAGTTGTAATATTATTTATCTATTGATTAAATGATTTTTTAGTAAAGTTTATGTTGAGAAAGTTACTATTCTTATATGACAGTAAAAAAAAGTTAATACAGATTTGAACTGAACTTGCAGAATCAGTTTGAACTCTTAAACGTCCAAAGGTAAAGGTATAGTTGACTTTGGTGTTCAAAGTTTGTATAATCTTGCCTCTGGAGTAAATCGAATGAGGTAAATAGGAAATGAGCAGAAAAAGAATGAATTTAAAATTATATATAATTTGCGTATTGTTACTTTTGTTTGCTGCACCAGCTTCTGCGGATCCAGATGCTATGTTAGATAGAAGCCGAACCCAATTTGGAGATCTTTCAACGTCTTCAATTAATTACATCAATGCAAGATGTAATGAAGTTAGAAATGATCTTATTTTAATTCCTGATATAACTATAATTGCAGATTATACCTACGGAACTGCGAGTGATCAAGGTTTTATAAACGGTATTAATTCACTTGATGATGCAACTGATGAGAATGTTGTTTTAATCCATACTCATGGTGGAACATCTCTTCTTTCATCTTTTTTAAAATTCAAAGATGAAAGCTGTCTATATAGTTTGGACGTGAACAGTTGGATGGACGAAAGAGACGGAGGGTTCATTTTTGCAGGTGCATGTGAATCTGCAAAATACACAGATTTAGGAAACGCGTTTATTAACAACGGTTTTGATACCTACTTTGGGTATAAAGTCAGTGTTAACACCTTACATAATGCCCGCTTCTATTCTGCATTATTTGATGTGGCTACTTTCACCGATGTCACTGTTTCTGAAGCAGCCAGATATGCAGCAGACGAAGTAAAAGAGGAGTTTGGAGATGCAACAGACGTTGGCAATAATCTGTTTATAGGAAACTCAAACTTGTGTTTAAGAACTTAAGGGGGTGAAGATTATGAAACTTAAGCTAATTTGTATATTAGGTTTGATACTATCGTGTGCAATATTTGTGGCTTTTGCTTCTGATGAGGGAGGAATAATCTTTACGAAAGAAGACGTAAAGCAAACAAAATACCTTGATCCGTCAACTGCAGACGTAAATATTAGTTTTGAGGATGCAAAAAACAAGCTAATCTCAGAAAATCCGGAAGTAATCAATGAATCTATCCATGGAGAATTGATTGATGATGAAAATTTCGGGATAATCTGGCGAGTAAGCTCAAAAACAACTAATGGAAAAAGCATCTTTGCAGGAATAAATGCCTCTAATGGAGAGCAACTTTTTGTATACGATGGATCAAAGAATGTACAGGGCAGAGACAGTATAAGCAAAGATGATGCTTTGATAATAGCAGAAAAATATATTCAATCCAAAGTTTCATTTGAAAAAATTAGTGAAATTAAACTTGAATCAGTCAATTATATAGAACCTCCTGCGGATGATCTACCAGGAAATTATCATGTAAGTTACGCAAGAATTATCAGGGGAATACCTTCTCTTTCCGATGGAATACTGCTTGATGTTAATGCAGAAACAGGCGAAGTTTCAAGCTATCGCAAAAGATGGTCTATGTCTGAGGAAGAGATAGCACTCATTGATACTGAACCAAGCATTACGGATGAAAAAGCAGTTGAGATTCTCAGAGAATACATGAGTAACGAACCTTCTATAGGAGAAGAAAAAGCAAGTACTGTAAAAGTTATTTCGTCGAACCTTGTCTGGAAAGAGGACGATGAAGATAAAACTCGTCTGGCATGGTGGATCCGATTCATGGATTCAAGTTTTGCAAAGGACGATGACTATCCTGCTTCAGTATGGATTGACGCACATTCAGGAGAAATGTTGCTGTTTGATTATTATAGAGATTAAGTTCGTAAGAGTTCTAACTTTCCATTCCTCTTTGGCATGAAAGTACGTGATTATTTATTTTTCACGTACTCTCTCTTTCTTTTTCCCATAACTAAGATTATCCCGCTGATAATTGTTATCCGTTCATCAACTGAGAATATCTGGCCTCCACAATCTTCCTCTTTTTAACTTCTCCCTTTCATATCCTGTTTCATTTTGTGCATCTATCGTTTATGATCAGATGTCTTATTAGTGTTGCAATTTTTCCTTGCCAAGACAATAATTGCCCTTGCATGTCCGATAGTCTTCTTTTTTCTGTTAAAAAAACCCTTTTTTTAAACTCTTAACTTATTGTGTAAAAACTTACTCTTTTTTAGCTACTTAGGGTTCTTGAATATGCGTATTCAATAATTCTTAAGCTTTTTATGTGGGGTCATGGAATTGAGAAACTACATTATCATCAATGGTTACCGGGGAAGTTTTCCATCCCCGCAGCAAGCTAGCGGAGTATTCGACTGAAATAAAATAGAAATAATCTTTTTTCAAAAGAATATATAACTTGTTTGATTTGCTTAGGAATTTTTGAGGTAATCTGACCTAGGATATTTTTTCCAAAGAATTATCTATCAAATCAAATACATAGGTTATGTTTAAACATGAGTATTTTTGAAGATTGAGGAAAGGAATAAACTAGAAAGAGCAAAAAAAAGGTGAAATTGCACAGGTTTTAACTTAAAACCTGTACATCGTTATTTTTTAGAGGGAAATTTCTGTTATTAGCTTCTGCTCAAACTAAATTATTTAGGGTTATTATTTCCTTTAACGGAATTTTTCTTTCTCCATGTATCTTTTTTCAAGGATTTTACTTCTTTCTCTCTCTTTTCCTCTTTTCTTGAGTTTTTATTTAATTTCAAACTTCCATTGCAATAAATAAACATTTATTCCTAATTTGACAGATTCTGTTAATTAATACAATATATTCTTACAAAAAACACATTTCATTGACACATTCCTTGTGGTAAAATGAAATATGCCAAAAATCAATAAACATGCCAAAAATCAATAAACACAAGAGATAAATTTAAATTTTATGGAGAAAACAGAAGCTTAAGTACATTTATACACTATAAAATATATGTTTCTGTCAAATTAAGGATTTATTATTGTTAACGGTCTCAAAGCCAGAAGAGGCAAAATATAGATAAATAAACGAGACATGGTATAAAATGAGTAATGTGTTTGAGTGAAACTCAATGGTAAGATAAAAGTTGATAAGAGATGATCCTGTGAAAACCTATCTTCTGGTCTGGTTCAGCAGTGAAGGAGTCCGCCCATCAGAAGTCAATCAAAGATTGATGTCTCTGGGCTTCGAACCCATGCAGGGTAGCTACGATTTCGTATACAACTGGAACAGCAATGTCAGTGTCGACAAAGTTCTCGAATTCGGGGATAAGGTATACCTGAGCCTTCAGGGCACAGGTGTTATGTTCAAACTTGAAACAATGTAAACCGCGAGCTCGCGAGACTGGATTCCAGTGACCCGCTTAGCAAGGCATGTGCCGGATTTCAGGCAGCAAATAGGCGACTATTGAGGGCTGTTGTACAGATAGTCCAGATTATGACTTCCTTCAGCCTATTCCTCTCCTGTTCAAGCCTTTTTTTCTTTTGCGTCTTATTCCTGCGTACGATTTTTCAGCGCATCCCGGAACTTTATATATTCACAGGTATCTCCCTCAAGCGCAACTACTCTGCCGTTAACATTTCCTTTTTCGATTACGAGTTCCACAACACTGGGGTTTGACATTCTGGGTTTGGTAGGCGATCCGGGGCAGACAAGTACGACATCTCTTTTTTCTATCAGAGGGCGGTGCAGGTGCCCGAAAATCAAGACATCTACCTCCATTTCTTTTGCGAGGTAACCCTGCGCAGTTGTATCGGTAACCGAAAGCCCTCCTTCGTGTATAACTCCGATTTTTACCCCCTCAACTTCGAACTTCAGCCTTTCGGGAAGGAGCCTTTTTAGTTCGGGTGCATCATCATTGCCAAAAACGGCCTTTAATTTGCCTCCGGCATTAAAAGCCTGATATGCCTCTACAGTACTGAAATCTCCTGCATGGACTATAAGATCGCACTCCTCAAGGAGCGTTTGAAGTTGCAAAGGAATTTCTCCGGTTTTCAGATGAGTATCGGAAAGTGCAATCAGCTTCATAGGAAATCACCTGATTATATAAAATCTCCATTTAAAGATAAATCTATGCGCAAACTTTTAAAAACAACCTTTTCAAAAAATGCTTGCCCGCAAGCCTTTTCAAAAAATAGCTTGATCGCAAGCCTTTTCAAAAAAGGCTTGAGCGAAAACCCCCAGGAAACGGCGTGATCAACCGGCGCAACGCAAGCCTTTTGCAAAAAGGCTTGAGCGAAAACTTTTTCAAAAAAAGTTTTATCAAAAACCATGCTTTATCTAGACCGGTGTAACCGGAGCGTGATCGACCGGCGCAACGGTCGCGGCACAACGGCCGCAGCACCACGCTTGCGATCTAAAAGATAAGATTGGTTATTCGAGTGTCAGGTCTACTAGTTCGTACTCCAGATTTTCGGTCTCCAGCCTGTTAAGAAGGGAAGAGACCTGCTCATCAACCGAGACTACGAGCGAGGATAAACCGTGATATGCAGCTTCAATAACCGATTCATTGGTTCCAAACATAACATTAGGGGTTATCCCTATCTTGCGCAGGGCAATAAGCGCTTCCACGCCTATAGCTGCTATATAGGGTTTTGAGCTTGCCAGGGACTTAAGGCGTTCTATATCCACCTTTCTTGACCCTCCACGCTCAATCCTGGGAACCTTGCAGATTGTAATTGTCGCATTTTCCAGGTCAATCAGGCCTTTAAGGCTCGTTACTCCTACATCTTCCCCTGCGGCTGCGTCGGAGATGACATTACCTGATGCGCCTGTGACCTCCGTGCTGCTTACGTACAGGAGTCCCCTTTCCATTTTCAGGTATACCTGCTGGCCTTCCTTAACATCCTCTTTTGTGATGGCTGTCCAGGTTGAAACATGGCTGATTATATCCTCCATGACAAAGCGGGCGTACCGCTTCATTTCAGCGGCATTTTCCAGAACCCATTCTACGCCTTCTTTTGTAATCCTGTACCGGACCCGGCCCTCAGTAACTATCAGCCCATCATTTACAAGTTCTTTAATATATTCGGAAACTGCCTGGGGAGTTATTCCTATCTTTGCGGCAATTTCCTTTTGCCTTACATTCGGCTGGTGGGCTGCGATCTCAATAAGGACCTGAAACTTGGTTACTCCGCTTTTAGTCTGGAGGATTTTTATCATCAATCGTAGTTCTCCTCTACATCTTCAATTACTTTTAACCTCTGCCCCATTACTGAAAGCCTTTCGGATCTGCGAGCAACCGCACAGATATAAAACGGATTTTTATTCAGGGTTCGCGTGAGGTTGCTCATGGAGGTATTGCCTTCCTCAACCAGCCTCTCCAGTTCTTCCATTGCATCCTTAACCTCCTCGTACGGCTTGAAGGTAAGCATGATAATATCACTCAGATCTTCAAACGAACACTGGAAGTTAACCTGTACCTTGGAATAGGAGCTGTGGTATTCTTTGGAGGGTTTTTGTCCTGCCTCAGGAACTCTCCACTGGCTCTCAAGGAGTCCGGCTTTTTTCAGAATATGAAGGCTTTTTGACGAATCTGAACCTATGAACTCGTCAATTTCTGCTCTGGTCATCCACTTGTTTGAAAGTGCATCGAATATCTTTTTGTGAGTTCTTGACCCAAAAGTCCTGAGTAATGGTACTAAATAGGAAGGATCGTTAATTATTCGAGTTCTTTTACCCATTTACTCCTCTCCTTCTCGTCTTACGTTATAAGCTTTCAAATATAATAAACATTTGTAATTTGATTATTCTTTATAATCAATACCAAGCCCTTCGGGCCCTTCCCAGTCAAAGATCGGGAAATTCCGCTTCATTCCGTGACATTTTTCACGCAGTGCATGGGCAACAATAGGGAGAGCGATAGTAGCATCCACAAAAACCTGGACTTTTTTTGCCTGGGCTGCAATCTTTCCCCAGGAAACGGCTTCGTCAAAAGTACAGCCTGAAAGTCCTCCCCAGTGAGGAGCATCAGCAGTATACTGAATAGCATAATCATGCCCTCCTACATCCATTCCAAGGATAGAAGCTACTACTTCGGTCTGCTGGATGAAATTCTTCGGGACTCCGCCTCCAACATAAACAACGCCGGTCTTTCCGGATTTTTCCACAATCTGCGTAACCTCGTCAACATCTTTTATCTGGTCGATCTCGAGTTTCAAGCCTCTTCTTCTTGCAATTGTAAGTCCGATCCCAATTGAACTATCCGAAAGCGCAGGAACAAAGATAGGTATATTGTGCCTGTATGCACTTACAATTATGGAATCCTCTGCAGCTCCGCGTCTTACCAGTTCCTTTCCGAGAAGGTGCATGAACTCCCTTGATGAACAGGAGATTTCTCCTATCTCTTCTGCAAAATCCGCAATCAGGTTATCCGCGGTCCTGAACTCCTCCTCTACTGCAAAAACATCGTAAATCCTGTCCACGCCGTGATCAAAGAGCTTTTCGTCATCAGCCAGATGTGAGCCTACATAATGTTTCTTGCCAAGCGCTTCGTGTGAATCATGGAACAGGTTCGCCCCTGTGCTTACAAGGCAGTCTATCATCCTTTCCCGGATCATATAGGAAATGACTCTGCGCATACCAGCAGGTACCATAGCTCCGGAAAGCCCCATAAGCACGGTCATATTCTTTTCTTTTAGCATGTTGTGCCAGGCCTGGACGGATTCGGCCAGCTTTCTTCCCTGGAAGCCAGTTTTGAGCATCCCGTCCATCAGTTCGCTTACAGACCTGTCTTTTACATCTATCGGAACGGTCGGGTTATCTGTGAATACATTAAGACGCATACCATTCTCCTGATAAGCAGATAAACATAGTTTGCATGTGATTTCCAATACCTGAAGGCATTCGGCAACAGGCGGTAAGAAATCCAAGTAGCGGTAAATAATTATATATTTTTTATTAAATATCAATATATGCGGACTCTTTCACTGGATGATAACCGGCAGCGGTGAATTTTCTTAAGGAAAACTAATTTGCCAGGTTTGATCAGGAGCAGAGAACCTGAAATGGACACCATGAAGAGTAATTTAATATTCCCTCAATGGTATCCGTAATTATCCCGGTAGTGACTTACATCTAACTGTTTATGTTCAGATAGCGAAAACTGCTGCAGAAATCACGGTCATCCAGTCTCCACTTTCGCCTACTGAATATGACCTGGGAAAACTGAGAGTCCTGAGAGGTGCTTCATTTGCCCATGTGCTGTACATGCTTCTGGCAAGCTTCTCCGCATGATCCCCAACGTCCTGTGCGGTTTCTTCATAGGCGTGATACTCCGAAATATAACCATGGGTGTTTATTTTTTGCGGGAGTGCACACCCTACCGATGCGCTAAGCAATCTCCCTGGCTCATTGGAAGAGACCCTGGACATTACGCAAAACACGATTTCTCCGGGACTCAACTCTTTAAGGCCATCTTCCCTGGATACGATCTCACAGTTAGGAGGCAGGATAGAACTTACAGTTACAAGATTAAATTTTTCAATACCAGCGTCCCGGAGTGCAACTTCAAATGATTCAAGATGTTCGGGGTGTATACCAACTCCACTTGTAAAGAATACTTTTCTGGGAATCAACTTCGTAATCATTTTTGCATCCTTAAAAACTACTCAATTTAAACTTAATCCAGATGGCAATTATCATTTTTAAGCGTTGCCCTTTAGCTCTGCTGGAAAATCTCTCAGCTTTCCTTTATTTAGATAACAATGAGCATAAGAAGCTCACACTCACTACATTATTTCAGGCACTTTCTTCCCAGGGAGTTACTATTTACGTTAGCCTGACACCTGCATTTTACGTGATTCACTGTTTACTTTTCTCAGGCTAAACTCTCCTGAGTTTTATCTATACAGCTTGACTAATCTCTCTTATTTAAGTCTGCCAGTTACTTCGCAAACTCTCTGTATTCCGCCTTGCAGGCTCTCTCATAAGCTTTATATTATGCAGGATAATTACATCGTGTATTACTCCCTGCAATTTTCTTGCTTAATTGCCTCTTAGACAAAAAATGGTGAGGTTTTTCAAAGGTTCAGGAGAAATAAAGGGCTTATTTGCCCGGTTGCCCCGGAAAGGCAGGTTTTTCCGGCCTGAGCTCCGGTGAATTAATTAACAGCAATAAAAGTAATAAAACGTGATGTCGGTACAGATGGAAGAAAAACTCAATTTTAAACTTCTGGAACTACTTGAAGGCAGGCAGCTCTCGATTAGCGGGCTTTCCAGAGAACTGAAAGCCAGAGGCATAGATGAACACCGCCTGGTTCTTACAGGCTATCTGAGAGCGCTCAGGGATCTTGAAATTCTGGAAGAAAGAGAAGTTCCCCCATCGAAAATTTATTCCCTGCCTGAAAAAGCCGCAGAGCCTATGTCGGAAAAAAGCAGGGGTCCCAGGTCTCCCGGATTTTCCGATCCCGAAGAAATATATTCCATTCTCAGGATCCAGCTTCTTAAAATCAACCTGGATTCAAGAATTCCTGTGGGAGTATATGTTGTCTCAAGATTGTTTGAAAGACCCTGTTTCCGCAGGGAGTTGAAGCTTATAGGGATTACTCAAAAACATCTTGAGCAGTACCTGGAAAAGCCCGGCATAGTCTGTGAAGCACAGGATGCGCATCTGAAGAAAGCCAGAACCGATATTACAAAGATTGAGATCCCTGCCGATGACCCCGCGTATGAAATGCGGGAAAGCAGGGAAGAGATAACCAGGTTTGCAAACGAAGTGCTTGCAGGGCTGATTAAGAACAGGATCGACCTTGAGGGTCTGGTTGCAAAGAGTAAGCAAACTACCCTGCTCCCCTAAAATTTTCAGTTAATTTAATTGTAATTAGTTTCTCAAATTCATTTCTGGAAACTCATTTCCGTAAAATCATTTTGTAAATTCATCGCTTTAGATTTGGAATACTATGCCAGCAGGGCTCAAGCTGTTTGCTGGTACTGGCTGGTGGTTCGACATGAAAGTTGCCTGTATCCAGATGGATGTGCTGCACTGCAGGAAGCAGAAAAACTTTGAAAAAGCCCTCTATATGGCTCTTGAAGCCGTCAGACAAGGAGCCGAATTTATAGTTTTTCCTGAAGTCTTTTCAACGGGCTTTTGCTACGAACATTTTGAACATGCAGCAGAAACCCTTCCTTCCCCGATTCTCGAAAACCTGGCATGTTTTTCCGAAGCCAACGACTGCATTATCCTTGGCTCCTTAATTGAAAAAGTTCTTTCGGAAGAAGTTTCCTGCAGCAGGCAGCCTGCGGATTCTGAGAAATTCACTCCTTCCGGCTCCGGGAATTCAACATCTTACTACAATCTCGGCTTTTGCTTTGAATCGGGAACCTTAGCAGGCAGCTATCGGAAAACTCATCCTTTCAAGGCTGAAAACAGGTATTTTTCCACGGGAGATTCAATCGAGCCCATAACCCTGAAAAAAAGAAACCTGAAAATCGGTTTTCAGATCTGTTACGAACTTCGTTTTCCCGAAATTGCAAGAAAACTCGCTCTTGCCGGCTCCGATCTCCTTGTAACGGCTGCAGCTTTCCCGAATCCCAGATCCGAGCACTGGAAAATACTTGCAAAGGCAAGAGCAATCGAAAACCAGATCCCGCATATTGCCTGCAACCGCACAGGTTCGGCTCCTGACTGCACCTATTTCGGAAACTCAATGATAATCAACGCCTGGGGTGAGGTAAAAGCCGATGCAGGTAGTAAAGAGTGCGTAATAGTTTACGATCTTGACCTTCCCGAAAAAGACGAGATTAGAAAAGCTATTCCTGTTTTTGACGACAGGAGACCTGAGCTTTATTGATTTCCGGATTTGTTTTTTGCGGGTTTCATGCCACTGAGGATATAGAAAACTCATTCAAGCTTTAGTAACCACTAAAAGCCCTGAAAACGGAAAAAAATTGTTCGGGGGATTCTATCCAGGTTCCCCCGATATAAGATAAGCCGATTTTACGGGACATCCGGCCTTTTAAGTAGTTTGTTCCTTATTTCATTCTTCTTTTTTTGCCTGCTCGATATAGATTGCAGGTCTCAGAGGCTCGGCAAACCTTGACTTCTTCTCAGGGTCAAAGGCAGGTGAGTCGGCACTGTGAACCTCTACCGGACAGCCGATTTCCTTTTCCAGGAAGGAGGCGGATTCTTTCAGTAGAGCCTGTTCATCAAGTCCGGGACCTGCAAAGATTTCGTACCTGTCTGCGCCGCCGCTTTTGAATTCAGGGACAAGCTTCTGTACAAATTTAGGGATCTCCTTACCGAAACGTTTGAGTTCGGGATTTGCCATCAGGGTTTTTATAAGGGTACCTACCTCAAGGGAACCTTCAAGCTGCATCTCGCAGGCACACTGAATGGCTTCGGCTTTCCAGGCAGGAGCCGTATACAGATGAACCGTCTGCGGGGTCATCTTTGTTACCCTTATAATTTCCTCAACATCTTCCAGGGTACCCTTTATCATTTCTTCGGCAAGCTCCGCGCCGTCATCTATCAGGTCTTCATTATAGAGCGGGTACTGGGCAAGGGAGATCGGGTCTTCGTGCCCCATCGCTTCCCAGATTTCTTCACAGAGGTGCGGGGTGAAAGGGGACATAAGCCTGACCCAGTTGTCCAGCACATAGTAAAGCAGGGTTTCCCCACCTCTTCTCTGGTACCACTTGACATCGTTTATCAGCAGGAAGAAAGAATTCTGGATTGCTTCCCTTGTCTGGATGGAGTCAAGGGCAGAGTTAGTTTCCCGGATATAGTTCTGCATTCTGGAAAGTATCCAGCGGTCAATTTGTTTCAGCTCCGTGCTGAGACTTGCGCGTTTTCCGCTTTCTATAACATCCTTTGCAAAGGAGTAGAACCTTTCCACCTGCCTTCTGGCAGATTCGATCCCTGTCTTCTGCCAGTCTGCATCCTGTGTCTGCTCGGCTGTGGAAAGAATGTACATTCTTGTTATATCCGCACCGTAATTGCTGACTGCGCTTTCCATTGTGAGGATCGGGCCTTTGGATTTGCTCATTTTCTGCCCTTCAAGGGAAACAAAGCCGTTTACTGCAAGAGCTTTCGGCCACTTTTCCTCTTCAAAGAGGGCTACATGGTGAAAGAGGAAAAAGAGCAGGTGGTTCGGGACAAGGTCTTTTCCTGAAGAGCGCAGGTCAACCGGATACCAGTAATTGAAATGCCTGCGGATTTCTTCAAGCAGCTCTGGACTAAGCCCGGTCTCTTCACTGACTGTCGCCGGGTCGCCCTTTCCAAGCAGTACGTAATCGAAGAATGGGAGGGTAAGCTGTTCGAGCTCCAGTTCACCACTTTCGATAAACCTGGCAATGATATAATAGCTCATGTAAATTGTCGAATCCCCAAGGGATTCAATCAACCATTCCTTATCAAAGGGAAGGCGGGTTCCAAGCCCTTTCCTGCGGGCACAGGCTTTATCCTTGAGCCAGTCAACCTTGTTTTCAAACTCTACCCTGTACTCTGCGGGAATGATCCGCATCTCACTCAGGCATCTGTAAACCTTTGCCTTCCATTCGGGATTCGAATAATTAAGGAACCACTGACCTTTCACCATATTTACTACACAGGGTGTGCCGCAGCGGCAAACTACAGGTTCGCTGAATTCGTAAAAGACCTCCCCTGAATTTGAGCTGATGAAGTCCCTGGTAAGAATATCCTTAATTTTGGAAACAGGATGCCCCTCATATTTTCCTGTAATCTCCTTAAGAACCCCTCCGTGGAACTCCCGCCTGTAGACAATCTTTGTAGCTTCCTCAGCTCTCGGGTCTTTCTGGCTTTCAATCCCCATATTTTCAACGATTTCCTTTGCAGGGAACTCCCCGAACTCAGGCACTTTGATAAGGGAAACCAGTCTGATATTCCTTAGATCGTCGGTAATCCCGTATTCGTTCAGGTCAACATCGTAAAGGTCGCGAAGAGCTAGATAATCAAAAGGAGCGTGGGCAGGCACACTCATTACTATTCCGCTTCCGTTTTCAGGCTTGACGAAAGCTGCGGGAAGGGAGATTACCTCATCGCCGGTAACCGGGTTTGTGAGTTTTATTCCTATTATGGATTTTGCAGGTACGTCCTCAATATACTCTACTGTCCGGTCCGTAAAGGTCAGTTTCCTGAAAGCTTCCTTGCTGACCACCCAGAATTCCTCGTTTCCGTTCTGCGTAACTTTCGCTTTTACATAAGTCACGTCGGGGTTGACCCACAGGTTAGTTACCCCGTATGTCGTTTCCGGCCTGAGGGTTGCACAGGGCAGAACCAGGTCTTTACATCGGAACTTGATCAGGGTATACTCGACAATGGTTGCTTCTTCCCCGTGCAGGATATCGTGATCTTCTACGGGGTTATTATCATTCGGACACCATTTTACCGGATGGGAACCTTTTACTATGAGGTCTTTTTCTTCAAGCCTGATATACTGCCACTCAATGAACTTTTTATATGTCGGGTCAGTCGTGGTAAATTTGCGCCTCCAGTCAATAGAGTACCCGATATTACGCATGGCTTTCTCGGATTCACGCTTGAAGTAGTCAACAATCTTTTCCGGCGTATCAAGCGCTGGCAGAATGTCTCCGGGAATCCCGTGAAGGCGTTCGTAAACGTCCATAGTCTGGGGATCCCGGTTTGCAATCAGTTCGGCAAGCCCCACAATGGGCGTGCCTGTGACGTGAAAGCCCATGGGGTAGAGCACATTATACCCGAGCATCCGCTTGTGTCTTGCAACAACATCTCCTATGGTAAAGGTCCGGGTATGTCCTGCATGCAGATTCCCGTTCAGGTAGGGGTAGGGGATGGTTATAAAAATTTTTTCTCGTTTGTCGGGCTCGGCCTGGAAAATCTGGCTTTCATTCCACCTTTTCTGCCATTTCTTTTCGACCTCGTGAGGCTTATAATCCTGCTCCATTCGTGTTCACGCCTATCGATTATTGTTTTTCAGGTTTTATTCCGCCTTTCCGAAGATAGCTTTCCGGATGGCTTCTATACTGGCATCCACTACAATCGGCTCTTCGCAGACGTCAATTACGGTCTGTGGGTCTTTAAGCAGGTGTCCTGTGGTGATACAGACAACGGTTTCATCCCTGCCTATAACGCCGAGATCAACCAGTTTCTTGAGCCCTGCAACCGAGGCTGCACTTGCAGGCTCGACACCTATGCCCTCAAGCCTTGCAAGGTCTTTCTGGGCTGCAAGGATCTCTTCGTCGGTAACAGATTCCGCAGTCCCGCCGGATTCCCTGATCGCGCTCAGGGCTTTTTTCGCGTTAACCGGATTCCCGATCCTTATTGCAGTTGCAACGGTCTCGGGGTTTTCCTCGGGAGTAATTTCCGGAGCTTCGTCCTTTATGGCTTTTACAATGGGGCAGGAGCCTTCGGCCTGAATTCCGGTCATCTTCGGGAGCGAATCGGTTATGCCGAGCAGCTTAAACTCCCTGAAGCCCTTATAAATAGCTGTAATATTTCCTGCGTTTCCTACGGGGAGCACAATCCTGTCAGGTACCTTAAAGCCGAGCTGGTCTGCAATTTCAAAACCGATAGTCTTCTGGCCTTCAAGCCTGTAGGGGTTGATCGAGTTCAGAAGATAAATTTTTTCCTGGGAGCAGAGGGTGCGTACAAGGGCAAGCGCGTCGTCAAAATTCCCACGAATACTGAGCACCTTTGCCCCATGCATAAGGGCTTGAGCCACTTTTCCGAGAGCGACTTTTCCTGCAGGCAAAAGTACAACTACGGGAATCCCGGCTTTTGCTCCATAGATTGCAAGGGCTGCAGAGGTGTTTCCGGTAGACGCACAGGCAACCGTATTCATGCCAAGCTCAAGGGCTTTCGTAACTCCTACAGTCATTCCCCTGTCCTTAAATGAGCCTGTAGGGTTCATGCCTTCGTGCTTTATATAGAGCTCTTTAATCCCTATCTTCTCAGCCAGGCGGTCGCATTTATAGAGAGGAGTCCCGCCTTCCCTGATAGTTACGGGTTCCCTTTCTACAGGAAGAAGTTTTGCATACTTCCAGACCGAAGGGCATTCGGTCTTTAATTTTTCCATGTCAACTTCAATTGAGGAATAGTCATAAATTACATCAAGCAGCCCGTCACATTTGCTGCATGTATAGATTATTTCATCTTTTGAATACTCTGCACCGCATTCGATACATTTCAGGTGATACATTAAATTGCTCCTGTTTCTGATAATTTAGAATTGTTCCTATATCGGGCTTTATATTGCGCCCGCTTCAGGTTAGCATAACCTGAGGTTTAATTCGGCATAATCTGGATTTCGGACTAGTATAATTCTGAATTTCGGACTAGTATAATATTAGAGTTTAATAATATTTTGTATCCTTAACATCCTACTTGCTTTTAAATTATACTGTTTCTGGCTTTAGAGCATATTATAAAAATCTGCTTTTTATGTAATTACTCAAGCCCTGAAGTATTGAAAGAAATTCAAAAGACGACTTCTGGAACAGGTTTGCTCCATAAGTAAAATAACAGCCATGAATTCGGTTTAAGTGCCCGAAAAGGCTAAATTTAATTCAGATCAATTTCAATTAGTTTTAGCTTTTAACTGGAACTTAAAAATCCGGTATTATTCTCCAAACCTGTATTCTTTCATTTCTTTGCTCAAAAAGTAGCCAAGCACAGTTCTGATAAGGACAATACTACTCAGAAGTAAAAGCTCCTCTCTGGAAGGGTCTCTCAAAGTTCCAAGAATGGCAACTACAATATAAAATTCAAGCCCGAAGAGAATTTTGTTTGTAAGTTCTTTTCTAATTTTTTCCAGATTGTATGTCCTCTTAAATACTTCGTGAAGGAAAATCTGAACTGTTGCCTTCAAGCCTCCATAGATTATAATAACCGTTCCTATTGCCTCAAAAAACAGTTCAAAGACCAGCAGGAATGTCTCTATGTGTTCTGAGACCATCTTGCACCTCTCACATTATTTCTCAATTTTCAGCTTCAGTCAAAGTTATATTCCTCTTCTTCTTTACTGAGGAAATGGCTAAGAAGAATCCGAATTAAAATAATAGCCCCAAGCAGCAGGATATCATCCAGTGAGCGTCTTCTAAGGGTTTCAAGCACATCTGCAATAATAAGGAGTTCAAGTCCGAGCAATATCCTGTCTGTAAATTCCTTTCTTATTCTCTGATAACTTCCAGGCTTTTTAAATACCTCTATACGTAAGATTCTAAATATAGTTCTCAGCCCCCCATATATTATAATGAGTGCGCTGACAAGCTCGAAGTACTGCACGAAGATCTCCAGAACTACGTTAATAAATTCCAGTATCATACTTCCCCTTCCAGAAATGCGGAGTCTAAGTTACAGAGTTTCAGGTACGGAGTCTTAAATCATAGAATCTTAAGGTATGGGGTCCTGACATTATAGAGGCTTAAGATTAAACCCGGGTCCAGCATAAAAGCCTCGATTAAGGAAGTTCTGCACGCAGCTTTGAGAATTTCCCCTGAGCTTTTTATTTATATTCGCTCTAATAAAATATCTGCCTATTCTTCTGGAAATCTGGTTTTTCAGGTAATATTCCCGGCATATGAACCTCTATGCAAAAGATTTAGAAAAAGCGGTTCATGTGAGTTTACGCATGAGGTAAAACTTTTTCCGGCATTTATTGTTTCCGGAGCAGGAAATTTGCTCCGGGTTTTTATTCTTCCCGGAGCAGAAAAACGGCTTTGAATAAAAGGTTCTAATTTAAGGTTTATTCCCTGTCAGCGTTTCCCAATTGCAGACCCGAAATTTCTCCGTGCTCTATACTGTAGGTTTTGACAGCTTTAGGAGCTCCAAGCAGGAGTTTTCGGATTCTATTATACACGCTCGGGTATTTTTGAGGGTCAAGTTCTCCTAGAAGGTCTGCCAGGATTTTTACCAGTGGGATATGGTATTTTGTCTCCATGAGGTCGATGTTTGCAAAGGCATTTAGCAGGTTGACTGTACTGTATTCGTTTACGGGAGCAAGCTTTTTCAAGATTTCCGCAAAGAGAGCCCTGCCCTCTTCGGTCTGGAGCGATTTTTTCCTATTTCGCGCAAAGCTGCCATAAAGAGCACGCTGGTCATTTGTCTGCTCGATCCTGAAAGCTTCCGACCTTTCCATTTCCCTTACCAGTTCCACGGCATCAATGCTGCTGTTGCTTCCTATTGCGGAAAGGAAAGCTTCCCAGGCAACAAGGTTTTTCTTTGATTCCGCTTCAAAGGCTCTCAAAATCTTAACCTTGTCAGGTGCCGAGCTGTTCAGGTACGCAGAAAACGCGCTCAACCGGTCCGTTGTACAGGTTGCGGTCTCGAACTGCTGTTTTATCATGGCATGAATGTCAGGAGTGTCGAGGGTTGCAAGAATGCCAAGACAGACGTTTTTAGCCTGCCTGCTCTTGATCGCTCTTGCTACCTCTTCGAGAGTCGAATCCCTCGACGCCGAGACGTTTTCAAAGAAGCGGTAGGCAGAGATCACAGAGTTCCTGTACTTCCAGGCAACGGCTTTCAGGAGGGTTTGCCTTACATCATAAAGCGCCTGGTACCTGTGGGCAAATTCTTCATCCTCTACGGACTCGAAAATGGTCAGGAACTGCCCACCGGCTTTTTCGAGAAGCTGCCGGTCGTTCAGAAGTCTGTAGTAAAGCTCGATAAACTCTTCAGAAGGCTTTGACTCGGGGTTTTTGAGGAGCCTGAGCTTTTCCCTGTCAACCAGGGTATAAAATGCCGTAAACCTGCTTATGGTATCCCGGTCTCTTCGAACCTGCATCAGGAGTTCGTCCTGGCTTGCCCTGTATACAAGTTTTCCGTAGAAAGTATAGCCCCTGTTGAGGGAAAGGAATGCGGGCATATCCACATTTTCAATCACAAGTTCGGCAGTTTCCCCACTGATACGTTCCAGGATTTCAGCAAGATCGTTTCCGTTCTCGTCCACAAGGGCTGCCCTGAATGGGAATTCCCATGGTTTTCCTCCGGCTGGGAACTTTTGTTTGAGGAGGAATTTGAATCTCCGCGCAGCTCTGTCATATTCGGCTGAAACCTCGATTACAGGGAACTTTGTCTGTTTCAGCCAGGTTTCGGACATTTCTTTTAAGGGCTGTCCGCTTTCTTCTTCCATAGCTTCGATCCAGTCCTGAGTGCTTGCGTTGGAGTGCTGGAACCTTTTGAAGTACCTGTCCAGACCCCTGACAAAGGTCTGCTGCCCTATAAGGGACTCGACCATGCGCACGTATTCAGGGGCTTTTACGTAAGTGACTGAAGTGATCAGGTCGTTAGGGTCGTTGAAACCATCAGGAATGATCGGCATGGAAGCCGCACCCGAATCCAGGGCAAATGTGCCGGAGACAGGCGCAAGCAGTTCAAGTACCCTGCCGAGCCTCTGGTAATCCTCGCCAAAGAAAAAGGCATGGTGCTGTTCTTCGACATGGACGGTTACAGCTTCATTCAGCCAGATCTCAAAGGGGCTTCTTCCTGTGACCTCGGACCCATTCTGGTTATGGTGATATTCGTGCACCTTGACCCTTACCATATATTCGAAAGCGGAATCCGTCATCTGCGGGAAGGGCATTATCTTGTTCGTGGTAATCGTGGTATTCCCGACGTTTTCCATGCCTCCGAAGTCCGAATTCTGCATCCCGATTTCCCTGTATACCGTGCCTGTGTACCTGTATCCCGGAGCGATAGTCCCGTCAAGTTCGGCAAGCCTGTACCTGAGCTCTTCAAGTTCTTCCAGCGCAGCGTCAGGCTTTGCCTCAAGTTTCATTTTCTCCCGCCTGCGGACAAGCTCCCAGATCTCTTTCCTGACAGGCAGCTTGTCCTCATCAAACTGCTCGGGCCCCGTGAAAAGATATACCCACATCACCGCATCGTGCAGGATATCAAGTGCTTTTTCGGCTGCGGCTGCCTCGGACGCCGGCGGCGCGAGCAGTTCCAGCATGAAAGTGCCGCCGTCAGGGTACTCAAACTCCCTCTTAAATGTCGCATAAGTTCCCACTCCAAGGAAAAAGAGATATGTCGCCATCGGCGTGACCGAGTTGTCGTAAACGATCCTGTCCCGCCCCGGCTTTACGGTATGCCTCTCAACAACGACATCACCGTTCGTAATCAGGTTCGTGTACCGCGAATCCGCAATAATGGCAGTTGTATATGTGCATTTTGCAGCCATATCGTCAATGCACGGCACAATCCTCTGGAACCCCCATTGCTGGCACTGCGTGATCTGCTGCGGAGGCGCCCCTGCCGGCGTCTCATCATAGTACAGCCCCTCAAGGATATTTTTAGTCGGCCTGCAAACCGTATCCGTAACAACCGCAACCTCAGTAAGCGGCGGAATCTCATCCCTGAAATTAATCTCAAGAATCGCATCATCCTTCCGGTACCTGTAAGAAACCTCACACTGTATGCAGCTCACAGCCCGAATCTCAAGGTCCCTGCAGTTCAATTCCAGCCTTTCGATAGGCTTATCCTTTGTCCTCACCCTGAGTACGGACTTCACATTCGTCCTGTCATCATAAACATCAAACACCAGATCCATATGCAAAACGTCAACCGTAAGTTCCCCGAAATCCTCAGGATAATATTTGCAAAGCTTGCATTTCATTTCCATATAAAAGTCACCGAATAAGTTATGAGAGTTATGTATGGGATAGAAAAGGTAGGGATGGGATTTAAAGATGTAGTTTTGAAGAGGGAAAATTGTCTCTAGTTTGCAAAATTATTTTAGGCAATCTGCCGCAAATTAATACACGTTTTAATAAATCAATTTCTGAACTAAAAATAGTTGCTTGATGGCTTTTTAGTTTTTATGATATAATTAATTCTCGATTCTCCGGTTACTCTAGATTATATCCCTTTTCGTTATCTTACAAACTTAAAAAAGGATAAAAGAGACAACTATTTATTACTCAAAAATAGTTAAACTTAAAATTATCTTTCAAGGCTTTTGGTCTAAGATGATATGATGAGCAAAATTGAAACTACTATCAAATTTGTCAAAGAATTGGCCGAGTATTATGGGGCAAAAAATAAAGATAATTTTAATGATTACATATTTAGGAGTAACACAAAAGAAGAGGCTCTCAGTCAAGGTGGAGCGTTTTTTGGTCTAATTTCCCCCGAAGAAGAACCATCTGGTCCTTATCATGATTTGTCTCTGGTAATTTTTCCAGATAAAGAGGATAAACCTTGGTTAATCTCAATTATCGTTGGCTCGCTTGGGTTTAAAAATGACTATGAACTTGCAAGCTTACCCGGTGTGAGAAGATTATTTTCTTCAATTGTAAGTGAAAATGGTTTCTGCAAAACCTCTTTTTTAGATATAGAATCAAGCTTACCAAAACAATTAACATCAAAAATTCCAAACTTATGGAAAACTTTAAAGAGCTATTCAAAACTTCAATTGGCTACCGAAATTATTTGGAATCCTGAGTCTGAAGCAGGTAAAAAGATAATAGCTGGATTTATTGCGGCTTATGCCCAATTGAGAAATTTTCCAGGAAATGCAGAACAAAGAAAAAACGTCTCTAGAGCAATAACTGAGATTTCACGAGGTAAAATAATAAATGATGAAGAAGAAGCATTAAATCTTGTTTTAAAAAGAAAGTTTGTGATTCTGCAAGGGGCTCCTGGAACTGGAAAAACGAGATTAGCAAAGATAATTTCACAAAAGCTTGATGCAGAAACTTTCTTTACACAATTTCATGCAGAAACGAGCTACAGTGATTTTATCTATGGTATAAGACCAGATCTAGAATCTGGGAAGGTTTCTTATGTAGAGCAGAGAGGTATATTTTACGAATCATTAAAAACAGCGGTGGATAACCCTAAGATAAAAGTTGCTCTTATTATAGATGAAATTAATAGGGCAAATTTATCGAACGTTTTAGGTCCAATTTTTTACCTTTTTGAATATCAGTTAAATGACAATTCAGTAGAGATTGATATCGGCGGTAAGTACTGGGTAACTAACATACCTTCTAATTACTATGTTATTTGCACAATGAACACTGCGGACCGCAGTCTGGCTGTTGTTGATTTTGCTTTAAGACGGAGATTTGCATGGTATACACTAAAACCTCATATGATTGAATCTACAGAAACTAACAAGTTTTTCAAAGAAGATTTTTTGGCGTTCAATGAAATCTTTAATTGGTATGCAAATAGTGAGGAGTTATCCCTACAACCAGGACAAGCCTATTTTCTCGCTAAGGACAAAGAGGAGATGAAAAATCGGATTAGGTATGAACTGCTTCCTCTTATTAGAGAGTACCTTGCTGAAGGTCTACTCTTAAATGCAAGAGATGAGTTTGCCAAGTATTTTTACGACCAAATAGAAGAGGTTTTGTTTGAATGAATTCTCAGGAAAACGTCTTTTTTGAGATTCCTTGCCTTGCTGACAGATCTCCATCTATTTCAGGGATATTACTCGTTAAAAAGTGGTTTAAGAAAGCTGATAAGAGATATTTATCTGAATATTTACAGAAATTTATTGATTATAACAAAGACTCTTTTGATTTCCTTCAGGTCATCCCTAAAATTGAGGGGAGCGGAAAGGAAGTTTCTTTAAGCTTTAAAACGGATCGTTTTATTGGTGCGATTCCACTAAGATCACCAGATACTGGAAAGCAAATAGGAGATTTTGCAGTTAAACCTCGGTATACCTCTGCAACTGGCCAATTTTCGGAATATGTTGAAATTATAAATATACTAGAAAGTGAAATACTTCCTGAATTCAAGCATTCAATTCCTCTTTTATCGCAGAATAATATGAGGCCTCCTCTATATTTGGAGGCTATAAAGTTTGTAAAATTATTCGAAAAAGCAGTAAAAATAAAATGGAATAAATTCCAAACGATCAAGAGAGTATATAGATATCCAAAATCTCAGGTTGATTGGAAGGACTATATTGAAAAAGAATTTGATCCTGCGAAAAGGCTGCTTTTTCCCTGTCATGACAATGTTCTAAACAGTTTCCATAGTGATTTTTTTGAACTGAAATACGTTTATAGCATTGCAAAGGGAGAAATTATCTCGTTCAAGACTCCTCTGAGTATTAAATATCAATATCGTGACGTTCTTACTCATTTAGATAATGTATTATATGAGTTTCCTGAAAAACAGACTAGTGATCTGAAAATACATCTTTCAGATCCCGTTCTTATTAAAAGGCTAAAGGATCAAGGGAACAAAATTCTGAAAAGAAACTTTGAAGAGATTACTTCATGGAGAATTGATTTTTCTCTTCTCTTTGAGAAATATGTTCAATTTGTGTTCAAACAAGTTTCTTTAGAAATCGGAGCAACCCAGTTAAACAATTATAAAATTAGACGCTCTTCACATTTTAGTCCACTCTGGGGTCTCAGTTATCTAGAACCTGATATAATTTTAATGAAGAGTAACCTGGATGTCGTAATAGATGCTAAATACAAATCTCATCTCTTTAACTTAAAAAGCGGTACTGAAGAGTTAAAAGAAGAACACAGAAAAGACGTACACCAGTTACTTGCATACGCTGCTTTTACAAAATATGAAAACAAAATTGGAATTTTATGTTATCCTTACGGTGAACCCTATATCTCAGAATTAGATTATATTTTCCCCTTTTCAAATACTAAAAGCAGGATAATTTTATTGGGAGTTCCTTTGAATAAAACGAAATTGAATGATCTGAGAAGATTAATTGTTACCTATCTCTCTGAAATTGAACGACAATGTCCAATTTAAACATAGAATTTGTTTGAATTTCTCTCAATCTCTGTTTTTCTAATTACTTCAACCTTTTATCTTCACCGTTTATAAACCTAGTGCATTTTCAAGCTTCTGACCTCAGAGATATTCTTTATTAAGGAAAAGATAATGTTCCAATTATCTTATTATAGAAAAATCCAATGTCCTAATTATCTTATTATAAAATGAAGCACAATTTGTATTTGGTGACAGAAATATGACTCTCTCTATGAGTATAAAAGGTGATTTCACACCTAAGGAGGTAAGTGAGGTCATCCATGAAGCACTTATTTACAACGAGCGTGTTGTTAAATACAAAATAAAAAAGTACTCGGATATTTGTGAGAGTTTTGAACAAAGATACGGGATGAACTCAGAACTTTTTATGGAAAAATTCAATTCCGGAGAACTTGGAGATGACAACGATTTTTTTTGATTGGTGTGCAGCAAAATGAGTCCTCAATATATCGAGCAAAACCCTAAAAATTACATCAGCAATTGACATCTAACCCAAAACTTCAACTTAAAAATCACTATCATCCTCCTCAATCCCCCTCCCTCCTTCGCAAACTATATATACCATCCTTCACAAATAAGAATACTGTATAAAAGTCTCTAATTCGGAGAGTGTTTTTTCAAATAATGCTGCACCAGGGGATCAATGTAGAACTGAACCTTCAGATGCATCCATTGAAGTTTTCAGCTTTTTGTCTCATTTTAGGAGCTCCGTAATAAGCCAGCTTCCACGCTCTTGCTGGGGACTCCATTTAATTTTGAGCCGGTTGAAAGCTGCCAACAGTAAAGCCTGATTGACAAAACACAAAAACAAATTAGGGCAATTAAAAAATAAAACAACAGAAAAACGAGCGAAATAAAGAGTACTTTTAGCACCTTTATTTGCGAGGTTTGAAACGAAATGTCAGAAGAATCCGATGATCCAGATAGTAGTGATAGTAGTAGCCGTCAGAAAATGCTCACAGTAGCCGGAATGGTCCTGTGTGCGGTACAGTTTGCGTTCTTCGTGTACATGATTTTAAAGTTTGTAGAGCTGGACTTTATCCAGGGCTTTAAATTCATGCTGCTTGCATACGCTTCGGCGTTCATTTACAAGAACCTGGAGAATTCCGGGAAAATCCCCGTTGTAGCAGCCGAGAACTGATGACTGTGTGGCTTTGATTTAAAGTTCCACACCTTCTACAAAAACTATCTGTTCTGAATTTTTTCCTTTTTTTATTTCTTTTATCTTTTTCGATTTTCTCCTTTCCTTATCCTTTCTCGTTTCTTTATCCTCCCCTATTCCTTTTTGCGCATTCTAACTCTTTTCAATTCCTTTTATCTCTTTAAACCATGCCAATTCTTCCTATTTCACTGGCTTTTTTTCATTCTATTTATTTCCCTCGATTTCTTTCACTTAATTTATTTCCCTGATTTCTTTCATTCAATTTATTTCCCTGATTTCTTTCATTCAATTTATTTCCCTGATTTCTTTCATTCAATTATTTTCTGATTATTATACCCCTTCCATCTCTTTCATCCTGACTGTTTTTGCTATTCTTTGCCGTTCCTTACTTTCCTTTGCTTTTAATGGTTCTAATTTAAAACAAAGGTCAATGCAAACCTTTTAATGGTATTTTCTCTCAAAGGAGGTAAAAGGTTATTAGTTTGTGAATACATACGGAGAAAATAAGCTCCGGACTCGAAAAAAAGAATTAATCGGGATTTTCTTACCGGAAGGAAATCTCTGATTCACAAATAGAAAAAGAAATATAGGATCATTTTTTAGTACCAGCAATAACTCTTCTACGGGATACATATGGATGTTACCTTGCAGATTGATAACGATTACTCGCTTCAGGAAGCAAGCGAGATTATTCGCTCGGCTCTAGAACATGAGAAACATCTCGCGAAGTACAAGATAGATCGCTACTCCATGATTTGCGATGAATTTGAGGACCAGTACGACCTGATCTCCACGGAATTTATACAAAAATTCGAAGCCGGCGAACTTTTTGGCGATGATAAATATTTTGAGTGGTATGCTGCAAAGCGAGGGCTTGACCACTGGAAGAAAAAACTGGCTCTACTCAAATGTATTAAGCTCTGACCGCTCGGGCTATGGTCATGCGAAAAATTAATCTAAAAATAGTCAAAAAATTAGTCGAAAAGACAACCTAATAACGAATTTAAAAAGCAATCTTAAAGTCGCTTGAAGCCCCTTCCCCTTTCTCAACTCTATTTTTGGAATCTATTATTCTTTATAACACACTTATATATACTTTTCAGGTTATTGAAGATTTTAAGAGTAATATAAGGATATCTTAAGATTATTCCAGAATATCCCGGGATTACTTTAAGATTATTCTAAGACCAATATATGATTATTATACAGTTATATATATCTGATTTACTTAAAGAAGGTCACTAGCATCTGTTTTTGTCTCGAGCTAACCTCTTAAGTGTATATATTTAATGGAAATGTATATATAACTGCCATACCATCTTCGCTTTGTAAACTTTTTTAGGCGGTTTTAGGATAGGCACAAAAATCGGGTTAACAGAATTGATCTTTCGGTCTGAGAAGCGCAGGGACCTTCTTATTTTTCTCAAAGATAAGCCCAGGTCCATAGATGAAATCCAGGAACATTTGCGTGTAGATTCCATTTCGATTCTGCCTCAGCTTAAAAAACTTAAGGACAGGAAATTGGTCCTGCAGAAAAACCATACCTATGAGCTCTCGATCATGGGGAAAGCAATTGTGGACAGGATGCCACCTCTCCTAGAAACTCTCAAAGTACTCGAAGATAATTTTGATTACTGGTCACGGCGAAACCTCGAAGGAATTCCTTCGGTTTTGCAAGGTCGAATAGGGGAACTGAAAAACTGCAAACTTATACGTCCGGACCTGAGCCATATGTTTGAACTGGACCCTGAATACGTGGAAAACCTCCTCCTTTCAAGGCAGGTCCTGGGCTTCAGTTCTTATTTCCATCCCTCTTTTATCCCGCTTTACCTGGAAATTGCAAAAAAAGAGGCTGAAGTTTCCATAATGCTCACCGAGCCCGTGCTAAAAAGATTTAAAACCGATTTCCCCGAAGATCTGCGGGCCCTTATAGAGTTTGAACATGTCAACCTAACCCTTTTCCCGAAAGACCCGAAACTTGCAGGCTTTACGGTTACAGACAGATTCTTCCTGCTTACCATTCTTCCCCAGGTGAAGTTTTTTGAACACGAAAGCCTGTTTAGCTCCAGGCCTGAAGCCCTAAAATGGGGTACAGACCTTTTTTTGCATCTACAAAAGGAAGCTGTTCAGGTAAAAGAGATCTAATTTTCCGGATTTCGAAGGTTTTTAAGATTCTTTTTAATTATTGATTTTGCAGTATTCCAGCCTGAAAAATACTGCAGAAATCAGACCGAAACTTCGGACAAAACTGCTTGCCTGAGATGCCTCTGTAAAAGAAGAGTTCCGGAATAACTCAAGATTTCAGGCTTCAGGAAATATTCTTTCGAATTTTATCAAATCAAAAAGTTTAATATTTCCTATAGCAATTCCCTTCTACAGTTATAGTCCATTCAGGTAAGGATAAGGATAAGATACTGTAGGAGAAGACTACATTATCTCTTTCTATAAACCTTATAACTTTTTACTAAAACGAGTTTGAAGTGAAATGAATTTAATAATTGTCGAGATTTGCCTTCATCCGCAGTTAAATACACAGAAATACTGTGTCTTTAACAGTTAGATAATTTTAAAAAACGTTCTTTCAGACATCCGGCTAAGCGAACCTGAAAAGGGAGCCGGGATCTTACATGGGGGAGCGAGATTTCAGCAAAATTTCAGCAAGAGCAGAAAATAAGCAGGGTGTATGAATTGAAAAAAACAATTACGATATTAATACTTCTTGGCTTAGTATTCCTGGCTTCGGCTTCAGCTTATGCAAGCCCGTCTGAGGATTCAGGCACAAATAACACAAACCTATCCGAAGAACCCGCAGACCCGGACAATTCAGGAGATGAGAACGCTACTTTCATTGCGGATTTTACTGCTTTTCCTGTGTCAGGAATGGCCCCTCTTACAGTGAATTTTCAGGACAGTTCAAGCAGTGATGCCACAACCTGGGAATGGGATTTTGATTCGGATGGGACTATCGACTCAAGCGAAAAGAATCCTGTTTATGAATTTCCTGCCGCCGGAAACTACGATGTTACTCTGAGAGCAGGCAACGGCGTCGTACAGGATAATATTGTAAAATCAAATTATATTACAGTCGAAGAAAACACTGCCGGAGAAGTGCCCGATGCCAGTTTTAGTGCCTTCCCGACAGAAGGAAAGGCTCCTCTTAATGTTCAGTTCACTGATACTTCGACTGGCAATGTAACCTCCTGGTTGTGGGACTTCGGAGACGGCGAAACCTCTGCATCCAGGAATCCGGGCCATACATATGTAGAAGCCGGAATTTATAAAGTGAGCCTGACAGTATCGAATGAATATGGTTCCGATAGTCCGGAGAATCCCTTTTTCGTTAACGTAAGTTCCAGTCCTGCTCCTGCCGTTGACTTTAAATCCGACGTAACTTCAGGCAAAGCTCCGCTTAAAGTTCAATTCAGTGACCTCACTACAGGCAGCCCTACAGCCTGGGAGTGGGATTTCAATTCTGACGGAAAAGTCGATTCGAACGAACGGAACCCTGTCTATGAGTTTGAAAATCCCGGAACCTATACCGTTACCCTGAAAGCGGGCAACGACAATGGGTGGAGCGATATTAAAAAGGAGAATTATATTACTGTTGGAGGCGCCGATCTCCGGGCAGGTTTTACGTTTTCCCCCAGAAAAGGACAAGCCCCTTTGACCGTTCAGTTTACTGATACTTCCACAGGAGGTGTAACTGCCTGGTCATGGGATTTTGGAGATGGGGCTACCTCGACTTCGCGGAACCCAAATCACATCTATTCCAGAACAGGAACTTATACAGTGAAGCTGACAGTAACCGATGGGTCAAGCTCGAATACCCTGAAAGCCCCTTCTCCAATTAACGTGCTCCCCAGGAATGATCCACCTGTCGATCCTCCAAATGATCCAGCTGATCCGGAGAATCCACCTGTAAATCCTCCTGCTGATCCTCCAAATGATCCAGCTGATCCGGAGAATCCACCTGTAAATCCTCCTGCTGATCCTCCAAATGATCCAGTTGATCCTGTTGACCCACCGGTCGATTCCCCAGCTGATCCGGAGAATCCACCTGCAAATCCTCCAGTTGATCCGGATGATCCGGTGGATCCTCCTGTAGATTCTCCGGTTGTTAACCCTCCTGTAGTCAATCCGCCGGTTGTTAATCCTCCTGTAGATCCGGTTGATCCTCCAGTAATTGATTCTCCGGTTGTTAACTCCCCTGTAGATCCTCCGGTTGTTAACCCTCCATCAAATCCTCCTGTAGTCAATTCTCCTGTGGACGATACATCAGGAATCGATTTTAAATCCGACATAACCTCAGGCAAAGCTCCGCTTACGGTTCATTTTAAGGACAATTCCGGTGGAAATCCGGTAGCCTGGGAGTGGGATTTTAACTCGGACGGGCAGGTAGATTCAAACGAACGAAACCCTGTTTACGAATTTAAACATCCTGGTACTTACAGCGTTACCCTCAGAGCAGGCAGTGGCATCTCCTGGAGAAATATTATAAAAACCGGTTATATCACAGTAGAAGATAGCTTTCAGGCCGGTTTTACGGCTTTTCCCATACAAGGAGAAGCTCCCTTGACCGTTCAGTTCACCGATATGTCTACAGGCAATATCACTTCATGGTTCTGGGACTTCGGGGACGGCAATATATCTACTTTCCAGAACCCGATTCACACGTATTATGAGATCGGCAATTACTCCGTAACACTTAACGTCAGTAATGCGTACGAGAATAATGCTTTCGCCTGGACAGAATATATTACTGTCACTGAGGAAGGCGAGGGCAGTGGAAGCAATAGCCGGGTTTCGGGTACAGAAGGCTGGAGTTTCGGTGAGACCGGCTCCGCTCCTGGCGGAGGTGGTTCCCCTGAGCCAGCAAGCAACATTTATACCAGCGTATTAAGTCAAAAGTTCGTTACAGCCGGGAACCGCATAAGGTTCGATTTTATACAGAACGCCACCAGCATTGATTTTGTGGAGTTCGATGCAAAAAAGACCCTGGGAAAGACAACAACAATAGTTGAACAGCTAAAGGACAGGTCAGTTCTGGCTCCGATAGAGCCTGGAGGAATAGTTTACAAATATATGAATATCTGGGTAGGTAATGAAAATTTTGCAAACCCGGAAAATATAGAAAACGCTGTCATAGGTTTCAAAATTAGCAAAGCTGAAATCCCGGTAAATGAAACCGAAAACTCAACTGTTTTCCTTCAGAGGTATTCAAATGGAGGGTGGAACGCTCTTAATACCCAGAAAACAGGAGAAGATAACCGGTATATCTACTACCGGGCCAGAACTCCGGGTTTCTCTCCATTCGCAATCACTTTTGGCAGGACAACCACAGTTGAGCCTGATGAAGTAAATGAAAGTATCCGGGAAAGCCCTGAGTCCCCGGTAGAGAATGAATCGGTAGAAAAACCTGAAAATCTTATCACCAGAGGACTGGTATCTGAAGAAGACTGGCCAGGTTTCTCAAGTGCAATAGGACCCTTTATCGGGTTGATGCTAATACTCTTCATAGCTCTTGCCATAAGAGAAAAAATAAAATAAACACACAGGAAGGCTTGAAGATAGGAATGTTTGAGAGATGAAAAAGATTGACACCTGAGGCTCCAGGAAAGATAAACGTTCCAAATTTAAAATGCCTAACTTGAACAATTAGTTATTTACAATAACTATTTAATGGAATAATCGTCTAGTATTAAAGGGGATAGGTATGAGTTTCACGCTTAATATCGAAACTGACTTCTCATCTGAAGAAGTTACTGAGGCTATCCGCTCGGCTATTGAGCACGAAAAGCATGTTGCCAGGTACAAGATTAAAAGTTACTCTACAATTTGCAGGGATTTCGAGGCGAAATTCGGGCTCAGTTCTGCTGAACTTCGAACAAAGCTCGAAACCGAAAAGATGATTAAAGAAAGCAGTTTCCTTGATTGGTATGAGGCAAAAAAAGGGCTGGATCACTGGAGCAAGAGGCTTGAAATTCTTTCGGGGGTATCTTTTAAATAGCAAGTTTAAAGGTCCAGCCTTTTATTCCATAATCGGATAACTTTGCCTCTGGAAGCTCTGTTAGAGCATTTCCGATTTTTCTATTAGATTCACTTATGTTTTTTGCCTTTAACCGGATCTATCTTCCCTTTACTGTCAAAACAGCTGGTAAATTATTTATGTGTGTATAAGGATTAAACAGGCTAACTGTTCTTCATAGAGGAAACAATTCTTCATAGAGGAAACAATTCTTCATAGAGGAAACAATTGTGCTTGATACCTGATTTGCTCTTATTTATATAAAAATCAATATAAAATCAATTCCTTTCTCACCGGTGATATTGGGTATCGGTTTTTCCGTTGAAGATAAGTGAGGTGTTTAATCTGGTTAAAAATATTCTAAAAAGTATGGTAGGGGAAGCTCTCATAGGTTCTGGCCCGGAAATTGCACATATAGACCTGGTCATCGGGCCCAGAGGAGGGCCAGTCGAAGCAGCGTTTATGAACTCGCTTGCAATGCCCAGGCAGGGTCATACACCACTTCTTGCAGTCCTTGAACCGAATCTCCAGCCCAAACCCGTAACCCTGCTCGTAAACAAGGTGACAATAAAGAATGTATCACAGGCTGCCCTCATGTTCGGGCCGGCTCAGGCCGCAGTCGCAAAGGCGGTTATGGATTCTGTGGCTGATGGCGTGCTCCCTGAAGAACAGGCTGATGATATTTTTATTATCGTTTCCGTTTTTATTGAATGGGATGCAAAAGACAAAGACAAAGTTTACGAATACAACTATGAAGCAACAAAGCTTGCAATAGCAAGGGCAATGGAAGGCAGGCCGACTGTCGGAGAAGCGCTTGTTAAAAAAGATTCTGCAAAGCATCCGTTTGCCTGAGTTTATTGTTCAGTACAATTTAAATTTTAAAAGAATTTGTTTTGGGTTGAAATGTTATTCAACCTTTCTTCTTTTCTATGTAGCAGATACGGAACGGTAAGAGTTACGGATTTTTAACTGGAGTTTTCCGGGTAGATAATGTCGCAGAGTCACGAAAGTTCTGATGTGGGCCATGATGGCAGGTTATACTTCTGTTTCCGGGTTTGAGCAACCGGTATTAAACTATCTTCAAGAAAATTTTCAGTGAAAATGGGCCCTATAGGTAAAGTTTCTTTCAAAGTCTCTGCTACTAATTAACCGGAAAAGGACACTTGCAGCAGGCATGTTTCCCTGCTTTTCCATTATGGGGGGATTTCGGGTACTTATTCTTTCCTCTTTTGAGTACTCTTTGGGGTAATTTCGAAAATTGAAACCATCACTCTTCCAAAGTTATTTCCCGTGTCGCGGTTTCAATTTCTGATTTTCTTCTGGTTCTTTTTTTGAAGTGAAAGCTGCCAGAGGCCTGACGTTAAGTATTATATAATAGCATAGGGCTTTCCTTTCCAGGTTCGTGATATTGAAGGTTATACCTATTACCCTTTATTGCCAGAATCTCTCAATTTCCCGGTATTTTAACAGGCTCAGGAGTATCCTCAGGACAGGTTTATTTCTCTGCACTCTTGAGGTCGGGTACCCATTATCAAATTCAGAATATTACTGCCTGCCAGGAGATTATGGGTACTGTAGTAAGCTCTATCTAATCGGTTTCTCACATTAAGTGCCAGGGTTATTCTCTATGACCGGCAGACTGTAAGATTATTACAGGTTGAAAGGCGAATTTCGGAAAAAGACCCGGGAATGAGTGGATTACAGAAACGATAGTTTCTTAAGATTTTATACGTTCTTTCCCTGATACTTTCTTCCTTAGATTTCTTTGCCGGGAAAGTTACTGCGGGAACTAAAATTTCTGAATTATGATAATATTGCACGTTTTATCCTTTCTGCACTCTTTCTAGCATTTGAAAGGATCAGACTGCAGATTGAAGGCGGAAATACTGTATAAAAAATAAAAGTGCTGGCAGATAAATATTTATAATAAGTATAAGTAGTTTATATTGAGGTAAAAACATAAGAACTTTACAGTGGGGGAATTACATACATGAAAATTAGAGTAGTTAGTTCCAGAGAGGAAATATTTACTCTCAATCCTAATGAACGTGTTGTTCATCTGGCTTTCAGGCCTTCGAACAAGGATATATTTGCACTGGTTGAAACCTGCCCGAAAATTGAGGTCATACAGCTTCCTAAATCTTACAGGCGCACGGTTTCAAAATCCATAGAGATGTTCCTTGAAATGCAGAGAATCCAGCTCATTGAAGGCGATGTATGGGGGCACAGGAAGGATATTAACGAGTATTACAGTATTCCTTCTTCAGTAATTGAGAAGATAAGGGAACTGAAATCAGAGGGCACACCTGCTGAGAGAATTGAGGAAAAGGTCTCAAGGGAGAGCAAACTCAACCCTGAAATGGTTGCTTATATCTTGACCAAGGAAGCTTCTGCCTGAATAAATCTCATACGTGGATTTCCACTAAACTCTTGAGTGCAGGTAAAACCATATAAATAGTATCAAATCTCCGAGATATCTCTATTATCCAGATTCCAGCTTAAACATTAAACGGAGCCTGAAAAGGCTCCCTAGCCCTGGACAGTAGCGTAAGCTTCCCAGGACAGGGAGACTTCATACGTTTTTTAATTATAGATTTTTCTGTCCTGTCACTTTTATATGATAAGTAATTTTTTGCTTATTCCTCATTTCCTGCTCCATTCCCTGTACCGAAGCATAATCTCGGGAAATAAGGTCAGCACTCTATTTAAACAAAAAAGTAGGAAACAGTAGTAACTTATATACCTTTGATGGCTCTAATCTCTTTAGCCACAAAAACTCAAGAGGAGACTGAAGGGTTGCAATTAGAACTTCTAGAGCTGATTTTTCTTTCCGATAAACGAAAGCAGCTATTACTCTTTCTAAAGGACGGACCGAAAAACATGGATGAAATCAGGGAAGCCCTTGACGTAACATCCACTGCTATTCTGCCTCAGATAAAAAAACTAAAAGAAAAATCTCTTGTTGTTCAGGAAGATAAAAACTATAAACTTTCGCTGATAGGAAAAGTCCTTGTTGAAAAAATGCAGCCTCTTGTCAGTATAGTTGAAGTCTTTGAGGACAATTTTGACTACTGGGCTGAGAGAAACCTTCAGGGAATTCCCCCGGCTTTCCGAAAGCGGCTTGGAGAGCTAAGGAATTGTAAATTGATTCAGCCCGACCTGGACCGGATGTTTGAGCTTGACCCGGAAATTGTTGACAACCTCTCTAAATCGAATCGTATTTTTGAATGCATAGCCTACTTCGATCCTTCACTTATTTCCTTGTGCCAGGAACTTGCAAAAGGTGGAGTGGAGTTTTCTTTTCTTATGTCCGAACCTGTTTTTCAACGCTATTACCAGGACTATCTCGAGGACTTCCGGAGTATGCTTGCACTTGAAAACATAAGATTTTTCCTCTACTCAGGAGAACTAAGAATCGCAAATCTTACAGTAACCGACAGATTTGTCATGATTTCCCTTTTCCCTCAAAATCAGAAGCATTTCGATAGGGAAAGCCTGATCAGCTATGATCCCTCAGCTCTTAAGTTCGGAGACGAGCTCTTTAACGAACTGCTCAGAAATTCTACCCGGATTACTCAAGTACCACAAAAATAAACTGGTAATTAAAAATCAGGAACCAGCAATCTCATCTCAAAAATCCCGCAAACATCTAACAAATATTTAGTCCCAGGCCTTTTTGTAGAGGCTCGACCGCAAGCCTTTTCAAAACATCTTTGACCGCAAGCCTTTTCAAAAAAGGCTTGAGCGAAAACCTTTTCTCAAAAGGTTTTATCGCAAACTTTTTCAAAAAAGTTTGATCAAAAACTAATGCTTTATCGAAACCGGTGTAACCGGAGCGTGATCGACCGGCGCAACGCAAGCCTTTTCAAAAAAGGCTTGAGCGAAAATCCCCACGTAACGGCGTGATAAACCGGAGCAACGGTCGTGTTCAAGAAAGGCTGATCCTAGAAGGTGTGAATTTTCATATATCCCTTTTCTTGTTACTAGTTTTTGTTATCAGGAATCTGAGGTTAATCAGGGCCACCGAAGGTCGGGGAAAACGGACTGGATAAACAGGGGACATGTTTTCCGGTGTTTTCCGGTGTTTTCCTTGTTTCCGGTGGCTCGTATGGTTTAGGTTATTTTCTCCCTCCATTTTTTGGTGATTAAGTGTCTTGAAATAAACTGTGATATTAAGCTCCTCTTACGTTCAGAATATGGTTAACCAGGTGCCCCCTGTGGTTGTGGCGCTTTGCTTCTCTGCTTCATCTTTTCAGCGATGTCGACACCAAGCCTTTTGCATTCCTGCACATCCTTATCTGTAGGTTTGTGAAGGATCCTGAGCACGGGATCTATAACGGTCATTCCCATCTCTCGCATTTTTTCGGCTATCAATATAGGTGCTTCTCCACTCCATCCATATGACCCGAAAGCGGCTCCCAGCTTCCCCTTTGGGTTTGTGGAAGCGAGAGTCTCATTCATGAATTTCTCCATGGGCTGCAGCATCCTGTAGTAAAAAGTGGATGAACCAACCGCGACTGCATCGGCTTCATTAAGATCTTCGATTTTTACATCATAAAAGCTAACAGCCTTTACATCTATATGTTTTGATTCGATTCCGCTAGCGATTGCCTCTGCCATAATTTTCGTATTCCCCGAAGTACTGAGATAAACAACTATTGCTTTCATTTGCATCCCCCATCCTGCATAAGATCTTTATTAACGACAGTGACGGACAAAAAGCGAGTAAAATAAGCCTGCACTCTTTCCATAGTCAGGGTAGAATAAGGCGAGACCCTAGATATTCTCACTTTTCAATCCTATATTAATTATAAAAATTATTTTTAATAAGGATTTCGTCCGGACTGGGTTAATTTAAGGTAAATAAGAATCTTATCCAAGATCTGCCGCAATCCGGATAGGAGCTATATAATTAACTACCTGGAGGGCTACACTCTCAAGGAAATTGCGCACGCTCTGGGGAATTCGGTCTGTAGTATGAGAAGCAAAGTTAAGGCTGCCTATAATTTCTCCCCGATGTTTTATAGGTATCACGGCTACTGCAGTGATCTTTTCCTTCTTGATCAGATCTGCCATTTTGTCTGAGAAAAAATCCATCCTGTAAACCGGCTTTTCAGTCCAGATCTGGCGCGCTTCAGGGGAATCTGCCCTATATGTAGAAATACTCTTCACGAACTCGGGAGACAGTCCTCGATGTGCAACCAGATTAATCTGGTCCAGGAGCTCGTCCTTCAAATATATGCCTGCGGCATCTATCTCTTCTATATCCAGGCAGGCATCAAGGATCTGGTTAAGCATAGTTTGAAGATTCCAGGTAGTACTGAGGGATACTCCCAGCTCCCTCTGGATATCAAGCATTTTCTGCGCCTCTTTTCTCTCTGTGACGTCTATAACTATCCCCTGAAGATGAGTAACTCCGCCTTTAATGTCTCGCTGGATAAACGTTCGTTCTTCAACCCAGCGTATATTGCCGTCCCCTGTAAAAATTCTATATTCCATTTCAAAAGAATCGTATCCTTCCCTTACCGAACGTGCCAGGCTTTCGATAACTGCCTGTATATCCTCTCTATGGATTATATTCCCATAAAGTATATTCCCTGAAAGGAAATCTTCTACTGTGTACCCGAACTGAGTTACGTTTTCAGAAACAAAATCTACAGGCCAGTTTTCCGTATTTTTCCATCGAAAAGCTACTGCAGGACTTTTGTTAATTATTGTCTTCAGCATTCTCTGCGTTTCAAGTGATTTTCTCAGTGCTTTCTCAACTTTCTTTCTACGGGTTATATCCAGTACTATTCCCTGAAAGCGGGTTACTTTGCCATCCCTTTCTCTCTGGATAAAGGTTCTTTCGTTTACCCATAGCATGTCTCCGGCCTTTGTAAAAATCCTGTATTCCGAATTGAAACTTACCTCTCCTTTCTGGATGCTCCTGTCCAGTTCTTCTTCTACTCTTTTCAGGTCATCAGGATGAATAATTTTTCCATACTTAACTGTCTGTGATAGAAAATCATCAACCGTATACCCGAACTGTATTACATTATCCGAAACAAAAATTGCAGGCCAGTACTTCTCATTTTTCCACAGAAAGATAACTGCAGGGCTATTATTAATTGCTGCAGTCAGCACCTGTTGCATCTTAAGAGTCTTTTGCAACTCTTCTTCGCTTTTCTTCCGCTTGGTGATATCGAGCACCACTCCCTGAAAGTGGGTCGCCTTTCCGGCCGTACCTCTCTGGATGAAGGTTCTGTCGTTTATCCATCGCACATCGCCTGCTTTCGTAACAATCCTGTACTCCACACCGAATGCAGAAGTTCTGCCTTTTGCTCTTTTCTCAAATTCCTGTTCAACCTTCCTGAGATCATCGGGGTATATTATATCTTTATACATCACCCTGCCAGAAGTGAAATCCTCTGCCGTATACCCGAATTTCCCCACATTTTCGGAGACAAATTCTACAGGCCATTTATCTTCATTTTTCCAGAGAAAAAGCACTACATGGCTGTTATTTATCATCATTTTCAGAGTTTCTTCTTTCTCCAGAGTTGCCTGGAGAGCTTCTCCTCTCAAGTTGTTTTTATTGCCTGCGGTCTGGAAGTCCACATTTAAAGCTCCCTTATCCTCAGAACCCTCATCCATTCTACAACCACCTGTACAGGAATCTTTAATATCTCCCCTGTTCCTGTGTTCTTGCTTTCTCATCTGTATTTCATTTATATAATTATATTTCGATCAGGCATCAGTTTCTTTAATTATTGTATGTATTCCCCTGTTCTTATCTATGCCAATAACCGATAATACATCGCAGACGTATCGCTGGATAAGTTTCAAACTTCGAATATCTATAATGAACCCCGTAAGTTATTTGACACTAAATAAGCAAGTATATTAAAAGGAGATCTTTCATTGACTAGCATGAAGCTAAAATGGACTTCTAGAGACGATACAGTAATTCCATATACCAGTAATATTAACTGCAAAAAATGACAAAATCCAGAAATGGCAAAAACTCTGAGATACCATAAAACCTCCATGAAGAAACTTAAGAAGGGTATTACGGAGACCCTGTTTAGCTACTTTGCTTGTTTATTTATTTTGATCGATTTTAAGATTTATTTCTCAGAATAAGCTCAATTTCCAGTCTCATGATCTGGATGGAGATTTCTTTTTCCTATCAGGAGGATTAATTTTTACAAACAACTTCTGGGTTCGCTTATAAGATTATCTCTCACCCTTTGAGGAATTAATTTTATACATTCGCCACAATTCTGGACCTCAGCATAAGCAAAAGTAATCTGTTTTATTCAGGAATAATGCTTCCGTTCTGGCGAGATACCGGTAATTCCAAAATTACTTAGTAAAAAATCATCAAATAGTATTCAAGTGAAGTAAATAGAATATATTGTGAACGGGTATAATCCTGTCATGGTTAATTTTCTATTTAATTCGTTTTTTCGGGTGTGATCTTGTAGATGTGGTCCAGAGCAGGCCCGTTCACCATGCTATTGATTCAAGACTCGGATTGATTATATAAATATTTGTATACTATTATATTACGTTACCTTTTTGTGCAAAAAGTTGAAGTTTTCATGGTTTAAAAACGGTTTTTTATCCGGTCCTGGCCTGTCTTGTTCTAAATCAGGTTCTTCTCTTCAGGCTTTCTCTTCAAGTTTTTCAACTGCCAAATTCTTTACCCGGTCTTCCAGGCCAGCTTTCTGTCCTTGCCGGGTTGCAAAGCTATACTAACTATCTTTCAACCGGTTTTCCTATCATTTTTCTCGAACTTTCCAGTATCTTCTCTTTCCTTTTTTGTAGCTTTTTCTTCCCCAACCTGTTTATACTATGAGGTTTTTTCCTACCTATACACTATAATTAACTTCATTATGAAATTTTAAGGAGATTTGCAATGAGAAGCGCTATTATCAAAGAAGGACCGGAACGTGCTCCCAACCGTTCACTTCTGAAAGCTACAGGGGTCACAGATTCCGAAATGAGGAAGCCATTCATCGCAGTTGTAAATTCCTGGAACGATATAATTCCCGGCCATATCCATCTGAATAAACTTGCAGAGGCTGTGAAAGCCGGAATCAGGAACGCCGGGGGGGTTCCTTTTGAGTTCCATACTATAGGGGTCTGCGACGGAATTGCAATGGGACATGAGGGTATGAGGTATTCTCTACCCAGCAGAGAGGTTATCGAGGACACAATAGAGCTTATGGTTAAAGCCCACCAGTTTGACGGTATTGTCCTGATCCCTTCCTGCGACAAAATCGTGCCAGGACACCTTATGGCAGCAGGCAGACTTGATATCCCTGCAATCGTTGTAACCGGAGGGCCTATGCTTCCGGGTTATGTAGATGACCAATATACAGACCTTATCTCGGTTTTCGAAGGGGTGGGAGCTTACAGGGCAGGTAAACTCTCGGAAACTGACCTTAAAAGGCTTGAAAACCTTTCCTGTGCAGGAGCCGGGTCATGTGCAGGGATGTTTACCGCAAACACTATGGCCTGCATGACCGAAGCCCTGGGGCTGAGCCTTCCGGGCTGTGCAACTGCACATGCCGTGGATGCTAAAAAGGCCCGCATTGCCAAGGAATCCGGAGAGCGGATAGTTGAGATGGTCCGGGAGAACCTGACTCCCAGAAAGCTTGTCAATTTTAAATCCCTGGAAAATGCCATAATGGTTGATATGGCAATAGGTGGAAGCACCAATACAACCCTGCACCTTCCTGCCCTTGCCCATGAATTCGGGCTGAATCTCCCTCTTGAGAAATTTGATGAACTCAGCAGGACAACGCCCCATCTGATTTCACTACGTCCTGGCGGCCCGAATTTCATGCTGCATTTTGACAGGGCAGGCGGGGTTCAGGCGGTCATGCAGAGGCTTTCCTCCAAACTTTATCTGGATCAGCTCACAGTGAATGGCAAAACTATCGGGGAAAATCTGAGCGAGCTTGAGATTGTTAACCCGAAACTCAACAGGGAGATAATTGCAACTCTCGAAACGCCTATCCATGCCGAAGGTGGAATAGCGGTCCTTAAAGGCAGCCTTGCCCCTGACGGCTCGGTTGTGAAACAGGCAGCCGTTGATCCGAAAATGCACGTACATACAGGACCTGCGAGGGTTTATGACTGTGAAGAGGACGCTATGGAAAGTATCCTTGCAGGCAATGTAAAACCCGGAGACATTGTGGTCATCCGCTACGAAGGCCCTAAAGGTGGCCCTGGTATGCGGGAAATGCTTGCAGCTACAGCCGCAATCGGAGGCATGGGCTTGCTGGAATCGGTAGCTTTGATAACTGACGGGCGCTTCTCAGGCGGGACCCGCGGGCCATGTATAGGACACATCTCTCCCGAGGCTAGTGAAGGAGGGCCAATTGCCCTGGTAAAGACCGGGGATATGGTAGAAATCAATATTCCTGAAAGAGTCCTGAACCTGAAAATCTCAGAAGAAGAGCTTGAGCAGCGGAAGGCAGTTTTCGTACCTCCGAAAAAAGAAGTTACAGGCTATCTTGCCAGATATCAGCGTTCCGTTCATTCCGCAAACACAGGCGGAATAGTAGACTGAGCTCCTGATAGTGGTTTAAATACCTTTGTTTCAGGAGGGTTTCATCCCTCCTCTTTTTTATAACGGTAGAAACTCTGGAAGTAAAAGGCTTATTGCAATCAGTCAACTTCCTGCAAACCGTTGGCCCGCAAGCGTGGCGTCGCTTGAGCCCGCCCCGGTTACACCGGTTTCGATAAAGCATGAGTTTTTGATCAAACTTTTTCAAAAAAAGTTTGCGATAAAACCTTTTCTCAAAAGGTTTTCGCTCAAGCCTTTTTTGAAAAGGCTTGCGATCAAGGATTTTTTGAAAAGGCTTGCGATCAAGCCCTTTTTGAATAAAGATTGTGAAAATTCTACATATTCAGGCTGCAGAGTTATAACTTTGCAGGTAAACTATTATATAAGTAAATTTACAGGATGCCGGGCAGCTGGCTCTATATCGAGGTCAGCTACAGCTTCGGAGATCATTATATCACTCATGGCAGCCATGGGAAATACGTATGGTGCATACTCTATAGGTCCATAAAGAATGAAATCTCCGGCTGCCGCCTGCTGTAAGCAGGTTGAGCCGACATCGCAAATCTTGTAAAGGATAGGGTCTTTTTCTCTCTTCTGGTTCAGCCAGTTCCAGGCTGAGGGAGCGTTATGGATTCCTGAGCCAGTTGGATATCCCCATTTTGCTTTTGCGGTAATCGTCATCCTCAGGGCTACGCCTGCCCCATTCCCCATAGGTGTAATGCTCGGGTCTATAAGCTTGTTAACTATTCCGCATCTCTCTGCAATTGAAAGTAATCCTTCTTCGAGAATACCTGCCCCATTTTCAAGCAGTTCCATTCTGCCCAGGAGGGATGAGTCCATCGCATTGAAGCCAAGGATAATCGAGCTGTCAATGTCGGATAGGGTGAGAGCTTCGATTTCGGAAGCATTTATGCTCATATTTATGGAATTGTAGATTGCTTTGTCTGCAAGCCCTATTTCACTGACATATTCTGCGGCATGGGAACGTACGGTTCCTTCGGGAGAGTCAATAAGAAAGGGAGCTTCTGAAATCTCAGATACAAAATCAATATAACGGGTGATGCTTTCAGATGTAGTCCCGAAAATATGGACAATATGCGGATTTCCTGTTTCCTCCGCACTTGCTTCCTGCAGATTTATCAGCTTTTCGGCAGCAGCCCGATCAAACAGCCCCCGGGAGGCATCTTTTACGATCTCATGCTTATCATAAAAAATAGTTCCTGCAAGCACGGTCGGAAGCTCTCCCGGCTGTCCGCCTATTTTCACTCCTGCAACATTAACGATCTGCTGTTCTTTCTGGAACTTAAACATTTTTACACCCTCAAATCTACAGGCTAGTATTTTGTTTCAAAGCCTCGTTCTATACACTTGATTTAAGTTTCCTGGCTGGAAACTAGAAATCTTTTGGCTGGCAGACTGTTCCTGAAGCTGCGTCCATAACCAGTTCTTCGGAGATTATTATATCGCCTGAGAGAGGGACCGCGAAAGTAGCTTGCCTTTTCTTATGGGAAACAGTTACTACAGGCTCATCCGGATAAGCCTCCCCTCGATACTTATATCTTCTCACGATTTTCATTATTTCATCAGGGTCAGTCAATCCTATTCTGTCAAAAAGCACTACCTGTTGCTGGAAGCGTTTAACTGCCTCTCTGGATATATTTTCTATGAAGGGAATTGCTCCCTCAGAGCCAATAATCCTGCCCTTCTCATCAATCCCGTTTGCGTGAATTGCAAGCAGGGAGTGGCCTGCTAGATGGCCTCTTGATTCCGTCCCGCAGACAAGAACATACCGTATATTGGAATTTGAGATAATATTTACGATTATTTTTTCTACTCCTAGATTTTCGGTTTTTGAACTTCCCCATATAGCTGCTTCAGGTGAAGGATTTATCTGGCTTGCAAGAGTTACGACCGCAATTCGGGATTTGGGATTTCCTACCGTATAGTCGCCTCTTACTACCGGCCATGTCTCTGCAATGGTTATCAAAGAATCACCTTTTTTCTTTCCTTGTTCAGGTGAGACAGTGCACTTGCGAGCATTATGGCTTTCGTAAAATGTCCGCCTACTCTTGATGTGTCTACAAAAACGTAATCGTCCATCAGCACCGGAGCTCCGAGCCCGTCGCCTCCACCCAGGAAAGCAATTGTTCTGAAAATCAGGTTTCCCGAAATTCCATCGGGGGCAACGATAAAGTTCGATTCTTTTATGGCATCCTCAATAAGAATTGTATGATGCTTGGCATTAATCCCGAGTTCCACAGCTCTCCTTGCCACGAATTCCCCATCTGCAAGCGTCCTGTCTACACGTCTATTCCTTCCCACGTCTCCGATCCTGCCTCCGGAAAGCACGCCGACAGCAGGCTCTATCCCGAATCTCCTTATATGTTCGGCCCCAAGCGTTATCATCCTGAGCTTATCTCCAATGGTATTTCCCTCATCGATTCCTACAGGGGCGAGAAAGAAAGGTACCCCGTCGACTGTGAGAAGCAGGGCAAGCCGGCAGATTCTTTTCTTTCCGAGCGCCTCTTTGAGATGGGCAAGAGCTCCTGACGCCTTTGCCGTGCCTCTGATAACTGCATCAACTTTTCTTGAAATCATAAGTTCTGCAAGAGTTTTTTCGGGATTGTCCGTGTCCACTATCTCAAGTTCTGTACCGATCTCCTCTATTTCTTTCTTTATCCCTACCAGGACGACCTGTGCATATCCCATTTCCTGGGCTTTCCAGGCGCTCTCGAGCATTTTAGGATTCGGGTCCCTTATTCCCATAGCTACTCTAGCCCTGTTTGCTCTGGCCCTCATTTCGATAGCCTCAAGGAGAGCGTCCATATTATTCTTTTCCATATCCATCCGAACTGTTGTGTAAGATTTTAAGTAGTTCACAGAAGTAAAACACGATCATTAATTAATTTTGTCCCCCGAGTCCCGTCTCGGGAGGACGGCCCGAAATGTGCTCTAAAACTAAGCAGTGCACTGTCCGTTTCGCTTACTTCGTTCGCTCAAGCGGACTAATGGGAACTAGAAGTTTCTATTTTTATTAGAGCAAAAAGGCTTTAATACATATGGAAGTGTAGTTTTAGTGTTATCGTTTAAAAATCGGTATCAGAAGATGGCAGGAGTAAAGATTTTCTATATGGTGAAAAGATTAAAATGTATAGAATTAAGAATAAGTTCTTTTTTTATTGGTATGGTTTAAGATGACGCTGGCAATTGAATGGGCTGAAAAATACCGCCCCCAGACCCTGAAGGAGATCGTGGGGAATAAGAAGGCGGTGCAGGATTTGCGAACCTGGGCTGAGGAATGGCTTTCAGGCATTCCAGAGAGGAGGGCTGTAATCCTCCAGGGACCTGCAGGCGTAGGAAAGACTTCTACTGCTCACGCTCTTGCCCGTGACCTGGGCTGGGAAGTAATCGAACTTAATGCAAGCGACCAGAGAACTGCAGGTGTTATCGAGAAGGTTGCGGGATCGGCAGCTTCGATGAATACATTCTTTGGAGGAAAACGCCTGATCATTCTGGACGAAGCGGACAACCTTCACGGGACAGCAGATAGGGGCGGAATGCGGGCTATTGCAGGGATTATTAAGAGCACGCTTCAACCCATAGTGTTGATTGCGAATGATGTTTATGGACTGACTCCCACTATCCGGAATCTCTGTCTGGAAATAAAGTTCGGGTCCGTACAGAGCCGCTCTATGGTTCCTGCTTTGAAGAAGGTATGTGAGAGTGAGGAAATTTCGTGTAGCCTTGATGCAATCCAGCAGATCGCTGAAAACGCAGGAGGCGATCTCAGAAGTGCAATTAATGACCTTCAGGCTGCGGCAAGCGGGAGGAAAGTGCTGGAAGCCGAAGATATCAGCACTTCAGGCAGGGATGTTAAGGAAAATATCTTCAAGGCAATGCAGAGAATCTTTAAAAGCACGGATTGTAAAAAAGCCCTGGAAGCTGCTCGGGGACTTGATGAGAGCCCTGAAGATCTTGTACACTGGATCGATGAAAATCTGCCTGTCCAGTATGCCTCTAAGGATAGGGATCTGGGAGATATAAGAACCGGCTTTGGTTATCTCTCAAAGGCTGACCTCTACCTTGGACGCGTAAAGAAACGCCAGAACTACGGCATGTGGAGGTATGCCAGCATGCTAATGGTTTGCGGCGCTGCAATTTCTAAGACAAAACCTTATCCTGGTTTTATCAAGTATCAGTCGCCTTCGCTGTGGAAACGGATGGGGCAGATACGTTCGAAAAGAGATCTCAGGGATAATATAGCTTCTAAAGTTGGAGAACACAGCTTTGAGTCAATGCGCTATTCCAGAAATAACCTACTGGAACTTTACTCTCGTATGTTAAAGGAGGAAGAATCTGCAGTTGAAATAACTGCGGGTCTGGGGCTTGAACTTGAGGAATTGATATATCTCTCGGGAAGTACAAAACCCAGCAAAAAATTACAGAAAATTTACGACAGGGCGCAGGAACTCCTCCTTGAAGGAAAACAAGAATCTGATGAGACGGAGTTTTTCAGAACTCCGGTTTCCTCGGGTGATAATAAAGAGTTGCTTTCTGGCTGCACAGTTAAAGCTCCTGATGAAAAAGCCGGGAAATCTTCTGAGGAACCTGGGACTACCGATTCCGGGCCCTCTCAGGAAAGGCAAAAAACCCTTAACTTTGGTTTCGAGCTTTCCCCGGAGATCTCCGGGGAAATAAAAAAATCGAGAAGCAATGACTCCGGTACCATTATATCTCAGGATCTTACTGATACCCTCACACCTGGTAGTTTTACTTCCGATGCTATTATTCCGGAGCAATACGAAGCAGAGATTGACGGGATCGGATTTACAGATGACAGCCTTATGTCCAGCCCTTCTGAACCTGATAATCTTAATCTTAAGGATGTCTCCCTCCGCCCTGAATCCTTTGAGGGGGAAGCCTTTTTTGCTCATGAACCGATAGGAAGTACTATCTCTCCCGAACCTCCACTGCAGGAACCTTTGAACTGCAAGCCTGCTATCAAAAATACCCGTAATAAGCCTGAAAATCCCGGGGTAGAGTCCAGAGAAACTCCAAAAAAAGCCGAGTCGAAAACGCAAAAAACACTTTTCGATTTTTAATTCTCCTCGTTTTTTTATTTTTCTCGTTCCATGTTTTATTTTGTCAGTTTCCTTTTATTTTTTTCCACCCATTGTACGGAGTTGAATCTATTGAATCAGTCTTCTTTCCAAGCCTACCCTTATCATGAGATGTTTCTCAGACTTTGAAGAACCGGCAAAAAAGAAGCTCTGCTAACATAATTTACAAGAACCGGCAAGAAAGAAGCTCTGCTAACACAATTTACAAAAAGCTTTCCGATCTTCGGGAGACTGGTAAAACGGGAAGAGAAAATTTTGTGAGCGGGTTGGAGAGTTTGGGGAATAGTTGGGGGAAATAGTTGGGGGATATGGGTTTGGGGTTATACTATGGAAAAGAGACCCGCTCACTCGACATGAATATCTATTCATATTATAAATAGTTTTTCGTAATATATTTTTTATTTTATAATTCCGGGTTTATAAATTCAGGTTCATTTCTCTAGCCGGAAACTCTACATTCTGATTTTTTAATTCGGTAATTTATGGGCAGAATTAATACCTACATAAGAGTTTCGATTTCGATTAGAACAGAATGAGCGGGTTGGGAGTATGAATTGGGGTGTTGGGGGGTTGGGGTTATCAAAAGAGAGACCCGCTCATAAATTACAACATGCTGGTCTGATATAAATATATTTTGCTTAACGGTTTTCTCCATTCAGAATAGTTTTAGACATGCCAGTTAATAGAAAATCTCAAGCTCCTGAAAACAGGCAGGTTTTGTCTCAGCCCTTATCTTCCTGATAGAGCAGGAGCAGGCTGTGAGGATAACATATGAGATTCTTTTTATGTACTGGCATTTTAGTTGGATAGATAGGTCTCTCATCCCGGGTGGTATAAATTTTGTCTGATGTGGTAAAGGTTCTGCTACAGTAAGAGTCTGATTTATTGTGGTAAGAATTTCTCATTTAGCGTTATGACAGTTTCATTTATTGTAGCAGGAGTTTTATCAAAGGGTTAAGAGTTTAATTTAATGCAGTAAATGTCTCTCAGATAAGCTCTGAAGTCCTTTCCTAACAAAAGAGATATATATAACTAGTGACATTTTGGTCTTGCACTTAGAGCGATCCTGCAAATGTAAGCAAAATGGGCTCGTGGTCTAGTCGGTCATGACATCGCCTTTACACGGCGGGGATCCTGAGTTCGAATCTCAGCGGGCCCATAATACTCTTCCATTATACCGTTTCTGGTAAAATTAGTTATTATATTTTCCATATTTTTTGACAGTGTAGCTGAATATAAATACTTTTGCGCATCTTTTCAGTTTTTCTTTTTTATATTTTTAATGTATCTTCTTCGTTAACACTAGAGTTTGTTTCAATAAGTCTAAGCGGGAGCTGTTTCTGATTTTTTCTCTGGCAATTTACTTCTTCTTCTAGCCGCAGGCGTGAATTTATCCGTTAAAATTTTTTCCCTTTATAACTTGACATTATATATGACACTGATATTGTTATATAGAAAGGGAAACGATAAAGATTTAGAATCTTTGTTACCTACAAAAAGATATGCTTTAATATTTTTAAAGCGTAGCTTCTTGCAAAGATTATTTCAAAATCTACCGTGGGGGAGGAGTCAGTATTAAGAGAAGGAGCAGGACTGATATTGCAGTAGATATTTTAAGAGTAGCTATGAACGGGGCGAAGAAGACTCATATTGTATATGAAGTTAATCTAAACTTTAATATTGCCCAGAAATACCTTGAAATGTTGAAAGAAAAAGAGCTTATCAGGCATGAAAATGGACTTTTCATCACCACTGATAAAGGAAAAGTCTTTCAGGAAATGGCTAAAGAACTCAAACTCTAAGCAATTTTTAACCTCTATTTAATTTTTTGTTAACTTTTCCCATCTTTTTCTTTTTTCCGGATTTCCAGTTTCATTAGGTTTTATCGTCTTTTCTCAACTTCCATTCTTTCTGCTGGCTTTCTCATTGCAAATGGCAGCCGAGAATCCGGTGACGAAAAGCGCCTGGCGAGTAATTCAGAACCAGAATTTCTGAATTATAATGCGCCTCCGTATAAATAAAAGCAGTTTGGAAACATATATACTATGGCGATGAAGGTACTTTTTTTGAACTGCACGCTGAAAAAATCGCCTCGGGTATCGAACACTCGTGCTCTTATTGACAAGGCGGCAGCTATCTTTAATGAGCTTGGCGTTGAAAGCGAAGTGATAAGGGTTGTGGATCATAACGTAGCTTTCGGGGTTTCCTCAGATGAAGGGGGAGAAGATGAATGGCCCTTAATCCTTACAAAGATAAAAGCCTGTGATATCCTTGTTATAGCAACTCCCATCTGGTTTGGAGTCCTATCCTCTGTGGCGAAGATGGTAATTGAAAGGCTGGATGGGACTTACATGGAAGCAGATCCCGAAACCGGTCAGTACCCACTTTATGGGAAGGCCGCAGGAGTTATCGTTACCGGCAATGAGGATGGGGCGCATGATGTCTGTTCAACCTTACTCTTTAACCTTACCCATCTGGGCTGCACCGTTCCTCCAAATGCAGACTGTTACTGGGTTGGTGATGCAGGACCGGGTCCAAGTTACATAGAAGCTGGAGGAGACAGGCATCTCTATACAAATCGTACAGCCAGATATATGGCACACAATCTGGTATATTTTGCAAATTTACTCAGAAAAAACCCTATCCCTACAAACTTAAAGAATCTTGATGAGGAGGCGAAGAAGGTAAGCGATTGATGCTGACCAGCCTGAAAGCTGCTTATTTTTTACAGAAGTCCTGAACACTTTTACTGATGAGATGGGGGGTATTAGTTTGACTGATAGGGATAAAACAACAGTAAAATTGAAAGTTGCGGAAGCTGATCAACGGGATGTTGGAAAGGGCATTGTCCGGATAGACGAAAGCTTCCGGGAAAAACTGGGCCTCAAGCCCTTTGATGTTGTGGAGATCAAAGGGGGGAAATCGACTTCAGCCCTGATAGGGCGTCCGTATCCGAGTGATTCGGGGCTTGATATTATACGTATGGATGGGCTTATCCGCACCAATGCAAAAACCAGCATAGGAGAACATGTTGAGATTCGAAAAGCCGAGTGGAAAGAAGCAAAGAGTGTAACTCTCGCACCGGTATCCAAAGGTATGCAAATCTACGCTCCTAGTGAAACCCTTAAAGCCGTATTCATGAACCGGACGGTTTCAAAGGGCGACTTTATTTCAACTACGAGCTTAAGAAAATCGAGGGAAAGGGAGGCTTTGGGAAAAGGAGTAATGTTCGAAGATTTCTTCCAGGATTTTTTTGGCCAGGGTTTCGGGCCATCATTCGGGCTTGGAGAAATAAAACTGCAGGTAGTTTCTACCTCTCCGTCAGGAATAGTAAAGATTACAGACTTAACGCAGGTAGAGCTTCTGCCTGAAGCGACGGAAGTAACCCCTGAGCAGAATATTCCTTCTGTTATGTATGAAGACCTTGGTGGGGTTAAGGAAGCTATCGGCAAAGTCAGGGAAATGATAGAGCTGCCTTTGAAGCATCCGGAACTCTTTGACAGGCTCGGGATCGATGCCCCTAAAGGAGTATTGCTCCACGGCCCGCCCGGAACGGGCAAGACAATGCTTGCGAAGGCAGTTGCCAATGAATCTGATGCCTATTTCATTTCTATCAACGGCCCGGAAATTATGTCCAAATACTATGGGGAATCCGAAAGGGCTATCAGGGAAATCTTCGAGGATGCAGAGAATAATGCTCCTGCGATTATTTTCCTCGACGAAATTGATTCAATTGCTCCCAAGAGAGCCGAGGTAACCGGAGAAGTCGAAAGAAGGGTAGTCGCTCAACTTCTCTCCCTGATGGACGGACTTAAAGCTCGCAAGAATGTAATCGTTATAGGGTCAACCAACCGTCCTGAAGCCCTGGATGTAGCACTCCGCCGCCCGGGCAGGTTTGACCGGGAAATTGAACTAAGGGTCCCGGATACAGACGGAAGGCTGGAAATTTTCCAGATCCATACAAGGGGAATGCCTCTTGCAGACGATGTAAACCTTATGGATTTTGCTCAAATCACGTACGGGTTCGTAGGAGCTGACATCGCTGCCCTGTGCAGGGAAGCCGCTATGAGCTCTCTGAGACGGGTTCTGCCGAAAATTAATCTCAACGAACCTGAGATTCCGGCTGAGATCCTGGATTCCCTTCAGGTAATAAGGGAAGATTTCGAAAATGCTCTTAAGGACGTCCAGCCCTCGGCAATAAGGGAGATCCTCATCGAAGTGCCCACGGTCAGCTGGGATGATGTCGGAGGTCTGGAAGAAGTAAAAAGGCTACTGAAAGAGGTAGTGGAATGGCCCCTTAAGAGTCCGGAATCTTACAGGGATATAGGAGTTGAAGCCCCTAAGGGTGTCCTGCTATACGGACCTCCAGGTACGGGAAAGACGCTGCTTGCAAAGGCAATAGCCCATGAATCGGATGCGAACTTTATCACAGCCAAGGGAAGCGATCTGCTCTCCAAATGGTACGGGGAATCCGAAAAAAGGATTGCTGAGGTTTTCACACGGGCAAGGCAGGTAGCTCCCTCGATTATCTTTCTGGATGAACTTGACTCACTTGCTCCCATTCGTGGGGCTTCCACAGGGGAGCCTCAGGTTACGGCTAGAATTCTTAATCAATTGCTTTCCGAAATGGACGGACTTGAAGAACTCAGGGCTGTAGTAGTAATTGGCGCAACCAATCGCCCTGACGTCATCGATCCTGCGCTTATCCGGCCAGGGCGTTTTGATGAGCTGATTCTTGTTCCGATCCCTGATGAAGGAGCTCGCAGGGAAATTTTTAAAGTCCACACCGGGAAAATGGCACTTGCAGAAGATGTGGACATTGAGAAACTCGTTTCCATGACAGATCAATATACAGGTGCAGACATTGCAGCCTTGTGCAAGAAGGCTGGGAGGCTTGCCCTGCGTGAGGACCTTCACGCAAAAAGTGTCAGGCAGAGGCATTTCCTTAAAGCGATTGCAGAAACCGGTCCTTCAGTTACTCCGGATACGATGAAATATTACGAAGCTATAAAAGGCGAACTCAGGACAAGAAAATCAAAGGAGATCGAGAACCCCTCTTACATTTGATTAGAACGGGGTGAGAACGGAAGGATACGGTTTTATCTTTTCCTTCTTTTTTCCTTCTTATCTGTTAACTTATTTCTACCTGTATAACTATTAAGTTATTTTTTTCTTACCTCTTTATCAGCTTACTTTTTCGTTTATTTATAAATTTTTTCTTTTGCAATCTTATCTATTTTTTAAATATTGTTTTTGTATTCGCTAAGCTTTAAGGTTGACCGGTTTTCAAATTCTCTACTTTTTTACCGTTCTGTACTGTAAAGTCTCTCTGAAGACGATTATGTGGATTAAATATTCTTCTATATTTAAACTTTAAGAATTATGTTAACCAATGATATTAAATATCATAATTACTATCGGTAATATATATGCAGCTTCCAACACCCGAAGATCTTAAAAAAAAAAGGAATGAACTCGGGCTTACCCAGAGCGACCTGGCTAAGAGGGCAGGAGTTAGCCAGCCCCTTATAGCTCGTATTGAATCGGGAGATGTAGACCCCCGGCTTTCGACTGTCCGGAAAATTCTTGATGCTTTTGAGGAAGTTGAAAAGGAACAGCAGATTATTATAAGAGATCTGATGCATTCCCCTGTGATTCATGTTTCTCCGGATGATTCCGTGGAAGAAGTAGTAAACCTTATGCATGGTCATGGTTTCTCACAGGTTCCTGTGCTTGATAGGGACATACCGGTTGGAAGTGTTTCGGAAGATATGATAGTAAAATTAATGTCTGAAAGTAAGAAAAAATCAATTTCCCAGTTGAAAGTTTCTGAGATAATGGGGGAGTCCTTCCCTGCAGTATCACCAGGTATTTCAATTTCAGTCGTTTCACATATCCTGGAAGGAAATCCTGCTGTGCTGGTGGTAGAAAAAGGAACGGTTATTGGCGTCGTAACAAAACACGACGTTATGAAGCTCCTCCAGGGGCAGTGATAGGAATCCGTTCTTCTTGCAGGGCGGTATTCCGGAATACGCATGGAAAGCACATCAATTATATACTAGAATTCAATTAAACCTGAACTCTAAATGGAATTTAAAGCTCAACCTTTCCAAAATAACTTAATTTAATTAATCCTGTTAAAACTCTTCAGGATGATACTGCAGGGCCTTTCGGGCATACTGTGTAATGCTGATATAACTTTGAGTTACTTTAAACCTGCAGGATTATTAAATTACAGAATTAACACAAACCTGCTTAAACAAATAAAAAACAAAATCGATTAAATCTTTGAAAATGCGGAGCATAATACATATGGATCTGGAAGATACTCTTCTCATGATGCCTGGTCCCGTACCTGTTGCACCCAGAGTCCTTAGAGCAATGTCAAAACCGATGATCAACCACCGGAGTGCGGAATTTGCCGGAATTTATACCGATTGCAGGGAAATCCTTTCCAGCGTTTTCCAGACAAAGAACGATATCTTTTTGCTCAGTGGCTCGGGAACGGCAGGAATGGAAGCTGCTGTAGGATCTGTAGCCGGAAACGGGGACAAAATTATTGCAATAGAAAACGGTAAGTTCGGAGAGCGCTTCAAAGATATTGCAGCTCTTTACGCAGATGTCGTTCCTGCTGTATTCGAATGGGGTCTTCCGATTGACCTTGAAATTGTTAAGGAAAAACTCGAAGAAGGAGCCAAAGCCATCACACTCGTCCATAACGAGACGTCTGCAGGCATACTTAACCCGGCAGTAGAAATTGGCAAACTTGCCAAAAAGCATGATGCCCTTTTTATTATGGACGGCGTGACCTCCGTTGGGGGAGACAATGTTAGAGTCGATGAATGGGGAGTTGACATTGCAGTTGTAGGTTCACAGAAGTGCCTTGCAGCTCCTCCCGGACTTTCAGTCGTTTCTGTAAGTGAAAGAGCTTTTGAGGCTATGAAAGACGTAACAAAAAAACCCTACTACAACGATCTCCTGGCATATAAAAAGAGTGGGGACAAACCCAGGCCGGAAACACCTTATACTCCTGCAATTCCTCTCTTCTACGCACTTCAGGAAGCTCTGCATATCGTAAAAGAGGAAGGTATGGAGGCAAGAATCAAGAGGCACAGAATCCTTTCCGAAGCCGTAAGAGCGGCAACTGCCGCTCTTAACATTGAAATGTTCCCTCAGCTTAATGAATACAGCCACTACTCCAATACCATCTCTGCTATGAAAGCTCCTGCAGGCATTGATAGTGAGGATATAAAGAACGATATGAAGAAGCGAGGCGTAATTATTGCAGGTGGGCAGGAACGTCTTAAAAGCAAGATTTTCAGAATAGGATGCATGGGAAATGTCACCGCAAGGGACGTACTCTCAACCATCCAGCAACTGGAGATCGTACTGAACAAACGTGGTTACGTTGACAGCCTGGGAGCAGGTACAGAAGCTGCAACCAGGGTTATTGACAGAGCCTGAATGGGATAAAAAAATCATAGATTTACCAGCCTTTTCAGGAAAACCCGGAAAAAGATTTAATCTTGAAATTCCGATCGGATTCACATGCCCACAATAGGAATTGCAGATACAACATTCGCACGCTATAATATGGGGCGTGCGGCAATTGACGAGATACAGAAAAACGTATCTGTGAAAATAAAGAGAGTAACCGTGCCCGGGATAAAGGACCTTCCTGTCGCAGCCAAGAAACTTATCGAAGAAGAAAGGTGCGATATCGTTATGGCTCTCGGCATGCCCGGAGCCAAAGAACAGGATAAAATATGTGCTCATGAAGCTTCCCAGGGTCTTATTATGGCCCAGCTCATGACCAATACCCATATTATAGAGGTCTTTGTCCATGAAAACGAGGGAACGGATGAGAAGGAACTCGCTTTCCTTATGGATAGAAGAACCCGTGAGCACGCCATAAACGTAATAAAGCTGCTCTTCAAGCCTGACAAACTAATTCGAGAGGCCGGTACCGGTCAGAGACAGGGTTTTGAAGATGCGGGCCCATTGAAAATGTGAAGCATTTTAAGTAAAAACAAAGACTGGAGACCTTATTAGATGACTATCAGCCTAGGATTTGTTGTAGCTGAATTTAACAGGGATCTGACCTATCAGATGGAACTGCTAGGAAGAGAACACGCGGAGTTCCTGGGGGCAACAGTTAAAGAGACAATTCTTGTTCCTGGGGTCTTTGACATGCCCCTTGCAATCAAGAAGCTTTGCCAGAGGGACGACATCGATGCCGTGGTTACTGTAGGATCTGTAATTGAAGGTGAGACTGATCATGACCAGGTGGTTATGCAGCATGCTGCAAGAAAGATTATGGATCTTTCTCTTGAGTTTAATAAGCCTGTAACTCTCGGAATTCCTGGCCCGGGCATGACTCGCATGGCGGCTCATGAACGTGTGGACTATGCAAAGCGGGCAGTTGAAGCTGCGGTAAAGCTGGTGCGGCGGCTGTGAATTTCTATACTATCCTAAATAAGCTAGCAAAATGTAAAAAACCAGGACCATCCCTATGACATCCGCAAGGCTCAAGCGTGTAGAAGAATCCGCAACGATAAGGATCTCCAACATTGCAACCAGAATGATTAAAGAGGGTACAGACGTCATCAACTTCAGCCTTGGTGAACCTGATTTCAACACCCCGAAAAATATCTGCGATGCTGCGGCAAAGGCCATGTATGAGGGAAAAACCCACTATGCCCCTTCTGGAGGTATCCCGGAGCTAAGGGCAGCCATTGCCGAAAAACTGAGGACGGAAAACAATCTCGATGTAACCGAGACAGGCGTGCTTGTCACCCCGGGCGCAAAACAGGGAATTTTTGAGATAATGATGGGTGTCCTTGATGACGGGGACCAGGCTCTTCTGTTTGACCCGGCATGGGTAACTTATGACGCATGTATACGTTTTGCAGGGGCGGAAACGGTCTGGATTCCAACAGTGCCTGAAAAAGGTTTCATTCCTGACAATTTTCAAGATTATATAACTGACAAAACCAAGCTCATTGTTGTAAATAGTCCGGGAAACCCAACAGGTGGGGTCTTTGGAAAGAAGACTTTACAATGCATTGCCGACCTTGCAATTGACCATGACCTTACAGTGGTCTCTGATGAAATTTATGAGAAAATCATCTATGACAGAGAGCACATCAGTATTGGCAGCTTTGATGGGATGCAGGAGAGAACCATCACCGTAAACGGCTTTTCCAAGGCATATGCCATGACAGGCTGGAGACTTGGCTACCTGACTGCTCCTCCTGAGATTCTAAAACTTCTACTTAAAATCCAGTCTCATTCAGTGAGCAGTGCAACCACATTTGTTCAATATGGTGGGCTAGAGGCTCTTCAGGGCCCTCAGGATAGCGTTAAAGCAATGGTTGATCGTTTCAAAGTAAGGCGCGATGTCCTTATCGACGGCCTTAACAAAATGGGACTTGAATGCAAAAAGCCTGAGGGAGCTTTCTATGCTTTTGCTAATGTCAGCGAGTATGGAAATGGGACTGAGGTTGCAGAAAGACTTTTGAAAGAAGCTCAGGTGGCAGTTACGCCTGGAATCGCTTTTGGTTCATCTGGCGAAGACTTCATCAGGGTCTCATACGCAACGTCAATTGATAGAATCAGGGAAGCCCTTGAGAGACTTGAAACGGTATTTTCATAAATTGAATACAGTAACTTTTCTCCTTTCAAAGGAGAGAGTAAAGATTAACAGGTATTGATTGAACCGGGCTTAATGGTAAGGGCAGTTTACCCATACCTTTTAAGCACCTCTTTTATGATTGCACCTGTACTGCAGAGTGGACATTCCTTCGAAAGTGGGATCCTTACCACATTTGCGGGAAGTCCTCTTTTAGTAAGTTCTTTTTCCAGAAGCTTGCTGTCAAAGCGCTGGTCATAACCCAGGGCGATGGTATCCGGCCTGATTTGTTTCAGGGGTTCAAACATATCTTTTTCGCTGCCAAGAAGCGCCTTATCAACCATCCCGAGTGCATTTACCATCTCCAGCCGCTGCTCCTCGGGTACGATCGGTTTTGGCTTGTGAGTTACGTTCGAATCTCTCGCAACAATAACGAAAAGCTCATCTCCCAGAGCTCTTGCCTGGGTCAGAAAATAAACATGTCCGGGGTGAAGAAGGTCAAAAGTCCCGGTAGCAAGTATACGCGTCAACGGATCACCTGGCCTCGGGTATATCCTGTAAGCATAAGAAACTAACTGAAAATAATCCTGCCTGGAACCAGGAATGAAGTTCAGATTATTCAAACTGTATACTGTTGAACTATTATGATCTATTTATAGCCGGCTTATTTAATGAGAGAATTTCAAATTCTCGCAAGTAATATATATGGCTCGTAAATATGATTATTGTTTATCAAACTCAGAACATAAAATTGGAAATCTGAAGAAAATCAAATTCAGATACAGCTTTTTGCTTTTTCTGGCAGAGCTGTTACCCTCTGGATTATCACAAGTAATATATAATTCTAATAAATATTACTATCTAGATAAATTTATAAGAAGAGGAGACCCCCAATGATTAAAAAATCGATTCATGAGATTAATAGAAAAATTGAAGATGGAAGCGTCAATGTTGTGACAGCCGAGGAAATGGTCACAATTGTTGAGGAACTTGGCGCGGAAGGGGCTGCAAGGGAAGTGGATGTAGTTACCACAGGCACATTCGGAGCTATGTGTTCATCCGGTTTAATGCTCAACCTCGGGCATTCCGAGCCCCCTATTAAAATTCAGAAACTCTGGTTTAACAATGTAGAAGCATATAGCGGATTAGCAGCCGTAGATGCTTACCTGGGTGCCGCCCAGATATCTGAAACACGGGGAATCCAGTATGGAGGAGCTCAAGTTATTGAAGATCTCCTCAGGGGCAAAGAGATCAATGTCCATGCGACTTCTTATGGAACAGACTGTTATCCAAGGAAAGTGCTTGATACGACAATTAACATTGAAGACCTTAACGAAGCTGTTCTTATAAACCCCAGGAATGCCTACCAGAAATATGGAGCAGCAACTAACAGTTCCAAAAGGATTCTGAACACTTACATGGGCGAGCTCCTGCCAAATTTCGGAAATGTAACCTATTCCGGGGCAGGCGTACTTTCTCCTCTTTCAAACGATCCGAACTATGAGACTATAGGCATGGGAACAAGAATTTTCATAGGGGGAGCCCAGGGTTATGTTATAGGCAGCGGGACTCAACATTCTCCCTCTTCAGGTTTCGGGACTCTCATGCTTAAAGGTAACCTGAAGGAGATGAGCCCTGATTATTTGAGGGCTGCCTCCTTTGCAGGATACGGAACTACCCTCTATATGGGTATCGGAATCCCTATTCCTATCCTCAATGAAAAACTTGCTGCCGCAACTGCAGTACGTGATGAAGATATCACAACCAGCATTCAGGATTATGCTGTGGGAAGCCGGGACAAGCCGGTTATCAAAGAGGTAAATTATGCCGAACTCAGGTCAGGCTCGGTGCATATTAATGATAAAGATGTGCCTACTTCTTCCCTTTCCAGTTTCAAGAATGCGAGAAAAATTGCAAATGAGCTAAAAGAGTGGGTTAAGCACGGAAAATTCTTTGTCAGCATGCCTGTGGAAAGCTTGTCCGCTAAAGGGTTTGCCAGACCTATGAAGCAGACTCATGCCGTACCTCTCGTAAAAGATGTGATGTCCAGCTTTTTTGTGACAATCAAAAAAGATCAAACGGTTCAGGACGCGGCTAAGAAGATCTGGGAAAATTCTTTTAACCACCTGGCTGTGATTTCTGATACTGGCGAACTGGTCGGGATCCTGACTGCCTGGGATATTTCCAAGGCTGTTGCAGAGAATTGTTTTGATTCGGTGGAAAGCGTTATGACGAGAAAGGTCCTTACCTGCGCTCCGAACGAACCTGTGGATCTTGCGGCCAGGCGGTTGGACCGGTATGGGGTGTCTGCAATGCCGGTGATCGATACCCAGAGGCGGGTCCTCGGAATAATAACAAGCGATAACATAAGCAAGCTCCTTGCAAGGAGGTACTGAGCATGAAAATCAAGATCACTATTCCCACCGAAAGAATCCATAACCCTATAATTTCCGAATCCATAGTCGAAACCGGAATCCTGATCAATATAATGGTTGCAAATATCGACTCAACCTACGGGGAATTAATTGCGGACGTGAGTGATTTCAGATTCGATAAAATTAAAAGAGCCCTGGAATCCAGAGGGGCGATAGTTTCCATTCTGGACCGGCCCATTCACAGGGATGAAGAAGAATGTATCGAGTGCGGAGCCTGTATCTCAGTCTGCCCAATGAATGTATATTCCTTTGACGGTTCCTGGAGTATTCTGGTAGATGAAAAGAAATGTATCCAGTGCGGCGTATGTATCAAAATGTGCCCGCATGGCGCTTTGAAACTGGGAGAATAAAGAGAGATGAGATAAGCTACAACGTTTATTTTATATGTATAGATTATCAAATCCCTTTTCTATTTTTCAGAAAGAGAAAAAAGATTCATTTGACAGGAATTTTATGTTCAAGTCAGTTAAAGGCAAAATCAATAATGTAAACAATTTTTAATTCTTCTTCTAAATTTTCAGTTTTATTTCGTGTTTATGCCAGTTTTTAGTAATTCTGCTCCAAAATCCAGTAATTTACATGGCTTGTACGAAATCTAGAAGTTACTGAATTTCAGAGCGGAGTTTTTTTCAGTTAAACTGCGTAAGTCCTTTTAACAACAGGCATAGATAAGAAATGAATTTTCTCGTTATTCTCCCAGCTTACTATTATCTACGTCCTCTGAATTCGACTCACTATCACCAGTGTCCCCTGAATTATCCACATTATTTATTGTACTGCTCGAATTATCCACATTATTTATTGTACTGCCCGAATTGTCTCCATTATTTACTGTATTATCTGAATTATCTCCATTATTTATTGTACTACCCGAACTATCTCCATTATTTATTGTACTACCCGAACTATCCCCATTATTTATTGTACTACCCGAACTATCCCCATTATTTATTGTATTATCTGAATTATCTCCATTGTTTATCGTATTACCTGAGTTTTGCCCTATATTAACTGTATTGCCTGAAACATCTCCGTTATTCACCGTATTGTCCGAGTTATCTCCAATGTTAATGGTACTACCTGAATTATCTCCATTATTTACCGTATTTCCGGAGTTCTGACCGGTATTAGCCGTATTACCTGACTCTCCGATGTTAATTGTGTTACCGGAATTTTGCCCATTATTCACGGTGTTTCCCGACTCTCCGGCGTTAATGGTATTTCCTGAATTCTGTCCGGCATTAATATTATTGCCCGAGTTCTGTCCCACATTAACAGTATTCCCCGACCCTCCGGTATTAACTGTATTTCCCGAATTCTGTCCCGCATTAACAGTATTCCCCGACCCTCCGGTATTAACTGTATTTCCCGAATTCTGCCCTGTATTAACTGTGTTGCCTGAGTTCTGTCCACTATTTACTGTATTGCCTGAACTTTGCCCTGTGTTAATCGTGCTACCCGAGTTATGCCCGTTATTAACTGTATTGCCTGAGTTATACCCGGTATTATCTGTATTTCCAGAATTCTGTCCGGTATTAACCGTGCTGCCAGCGTTCTGTCCTAGGTTAATAGTGGCTCCTGCATACTGCCCTATGTTAAATGTACTCCCCGCATACTGCCCTATATTAAATGTGCTCCCTGGATTCGTTCCGTTATTGAATGTACTTCCAGGGTTTGACCCATTGTTGAACGTATATTCTGTACTTGACCCATTATTGAACGTGCTTCCTGGATTCGTCCCGTTGTTGAATGTGCTTCCCGCGTTCGTTCCGTTATTGAATGTGTACTCTCCATTTGACCCATTGTTTGAGTTGCTCTCTGAGTTTGATTCATTACCGGGCGTGTTGCCTGAGTTCTGCCCGCTACTTGCAGTATTCCTGGTACTCTTCCTAATGTTCACAGAGTTTCTCGGGTTCAAGCTATTTTTAGAAACGTTTTCTGAGTTTAAGCCGTTGTTGACATTATTATCGAGATTTAGCGCATTATTGAAGGTTACATTATTAAAAGTTACATTGTTAAAGATGTTCTCTGAACTAGGACCATTGTTAAAGGTTACATTGTTAAATATGACATTGTTAAAGGTGTTCGCCTGGTCTTCACCTGCATTGGGTATAGTTTCGGTTTCCTGTTCCGAATAACTGTCATTCCATATGTTACTGCTGTTTCCCGTATCGCTATCGGCTGCTGCAACGGTCACCAGTGCTACAAAAAAGATTGAAATTAGAAGGTATCGTATCCTCTTTATTATATCAAATGTCTGTTTCCCCATTTATCCATACTCTCCAAATTTTACTTAATTCAATATACCCTTAAATAGTCGTATTTCAGATTATGCCCTGTAAGTAGCGCAAGATCCTTTATTATTCCATACAAATAGATAATCAAACAAATCTATAAAAAGAAACGTTATAATATATTTAAAAAATTCTGTAAATAAAAAGTTATCTAGGGCTTAAATTAATATTACTATAGTTTTAATATTCATAATAGGGTAACACAAATTGATTCTTTCTGTTTAATCCTCATTTATTAAGGATTAAAGATTAATTTTTATATCAAAATCCGGCTGGGATTTAAATTCCAGGATTATTTATTTATGTAACAAGTTGTGAAAAAAGAATCAGATATGTTTATATTCCTGAACCTTTTGGACCAGAATATAAGGATACAGAACCAATACAGAATCCACATAAACTGTAAGAAGTTACAATATTAGTAATTAAGATCACCAGAAGCTTATAAAACAGGAAGATTATAGCTTTCCAACCTGAGATATAAATCTTTTTACGATATCTCTATTCAAATTTTTGATACTTTTTTTTGCTCAATTTTCTAGCTTATTCTTTGAATCTTTAGCATCTAGTTTTAACAGCTTAGTGAGCTTGAAGAATAGTCAAGGTTTCGTTATGGATACTGATTTCTATCTTGAAACTCTAATTATTTATACATAGAAACAAATAATTATAAAGTATAATTAAAAAAACATTCAGTAAAAGAGGTACTATACTAACTAAATTAAACAGTTTTCAGATAAATTCTAAAAATCCTGTGCGGGTCGATGTCCCTATTTTTTCTATTTTGGGGGCGAAGTAATCCGAATTTCACTTTCTCAAAAAGGCACTGAAATTATAAAATAACCCTTACAGTTTTAAAAATAGGAGTAATTTATGAAGATCCTTGTACTCTATTCAGGCGAACTTGGAAGAAAAGTTATCCAGAACCTGATCAACCCTGGGAATTTCTGCGTGTCCTGCGGAGAACTCTGCAACCACTGCAGGCAGGTCAGAAAGTCATATGCGAACCTGATCGTAGGCATTCATGAATTTCCAGAAGACCTGCCCACATTTATAGAAGAGCCCGATCAGTACATGCCTCAAAAGCTTCCGGAATGTGATCTTATACTTGCCATTGGCATCCATCCCGACCTGCTTATGGCCCTTCCGGGCGTTGTGAAGAAGACAAAGGCAAAAGCTGTAATTGCGCCTGCTGAAGATTCAAAGAAAACTCCTGCAGGTGTCCTTGAGCAGCTCAGAAAAGAGCTTGAAGCCATTGGAGTTGAGTTTGAGGGACCAAGACCTTTCTGTGCGCTTGAGAAAACCGGAAAACCCGTTATAGATGCATTCGTTGACCTTGGTTTCGGAAGACCTGTGCTCAGGATCGAGATGAGTCCAGACGGGAAGATGTTCATAGGCGCAGGCGTTCTCAGGGATGCTCCCTGTGGTTCCACCTGGTTTGTGGCAAAGAAACTCGGCTGGACTGACATTTCAGACTATAAAGAAACCATCTCAGGAGCCCACCACTCCTATCCCTGCATTGCGAGTATGGACAAAGACCCCCAGTTGGGGGACACTATTCTTCACAAGGCGGGATATACTATAAGGGAAGCCGCAGAAGATGCAATGGAATGTGAAAAAAGAGAAAAATCAAGAATCTCGGTATCAAGCGGTAACGAGGCTTCAAGCTCCGGCCTCTAAACTCCTGATTTCGTTTTCAAAGAAAAATTCCACAAAGGTGTTATTTTCAGGCTTGTGCCTGGAAATAAACCTCCTCATAAGGCTGCACTACTACAAATCCCTCTCCTTTGAAAGCCATCTGGACTGACTCTCCGCTGCTTCTTCCAACCAGGGTTTTCAGGGAAATATCAGTTTTTATCTCAGGTTCCAGATTTCCTGACCAGGCAACTGTAGCATTGGGATCGGTAAAGACCGGGTGACCTGCGCTTACTCTGAGAGTTAGCGGGTCCTGATGGGTTGTAATGGCAACCATGCCGGTTCCTTCCAGTTTTATGTTGAAAAGCCCTCCTGTCATCATTCCTGCAACTCTTTTCAACAGTTTTATATCCCATTTTAGCGAGGTCTCAAAGGCAAGGAGATCGTTGCCATTTATGAAAATTGAGTCGTTTTCAAGTTTCAGGACTGAGACTTTTTTTCCTTTGTCGGCTAGGTAAAGTTTTCCTTTACCTTCGGCTTTTGTTAGGCTGGCGCCCTCTCCGGTAAGTGATTTTTTCACAAGTGTACCTATCCCATGTTCGAAAAGTCCTTCCCGTGTAAACACTATATCCCCTGTGTACGCAACCATCGAACCTCTTTTTGTCCAGACCATTCCTTCAAGGTTAACTTCAAGCAAGCGTTCACGCTCTAACTCAAAAATTCCCTGGTTCAGATCCTTTTCTCCTGTGCTTTGAATAAAATCCTCTATCGAATATCGTCCCAATTTCTCTCCTCTTTTTATCTTTTAATTCCTTATCTCTTTTTACGCTATAATTCATTTATATTTTTTAAGAGTCCAATTGTTTATACAGGAATATAAACTATTTGTAAATTTCAAAGGTCTTATCGAATTGAAAACCGGGGTTCTCAGAGTTTCTATGGCTTGAAAACAGGATAGATGACAGCTTTAATATCCGGTTTTTGTGCTCATTTTTCCAGCAGGTTCATATCTATTGGGTCAAATATATAATACCAATTATATGTTAATTGGTAACCGGTACCATTTTTACGTTATCTGTTAGCGCCGGCGACTATGTAAGGGTTAAAAGCAAGCCAGGAGGGTTTCGGTATGAATCGGACCGACCAGACCATTAACTTACTCGAACCAGCAACCAGAGCATTTGTAGAAAATGTAAACAAGCAGGGTGGAACACCAATCTATGAGCTTTCCCCGAAAGACGCCCGTAAAGTCCTTTCAAATTTGCAGAAGGGTGAGGTAGCAAAATTACCCGCAGACATTGAAGACCTTGACATTCCAGCCGGTCCTAACGGACAGGTTTCGATCAGAATAGTCAGGCCAGAAGGAAATAGAGAGATCCTGCCTGCTGTGATGTATTTTCATGGCGGCGGCTGGGTGCTCGGGGACAAAAATACACATGACCGATTAATCCGGGAAATTGCCGTCGGAGCCAGTGTTGCGGTTGTATTCGTCAATTTCACGCCATCTCCGGAAGCGCAGTATCCTGTACCGATTGAAGAGGCATATGCAGCGACAAAATACTTTGCAGAGAATGGGAAAGATCATAACCTGGACAGCTCAAAGTTAATTCTGGCTGGAGACAGCGTAGGCGCAAACATGGCAGCTGCTGTCCTCCTGCTGGCAAAGGAGAGAGGAGGCCCGAAAATTGCCTATCAGGTAATGTTCTATCCTGTTACGGATGCGAACTTCGATACCCCTTCATATCAGCAGTTTGCAACCGGGATCTGGCTAACCCGTGAAGCCATGAAGTGGTTCTGGGATAACTATTTGCCTGACGAGGAAACACGTAAGCAGCCGACAGCATCCCCGTTGCAGGCTTCGGTGGAGCAACTCAAGGGACAGCCACCGGCTCTTATAATTACTGACGAGAATGATGTTCTTCGCGATGAGGGTGAAGCTTATGCCCATAAACTGATGCAGGCAGGCGTCAATGTTACAGCCGTTCGATACCTGGGAACTATACACGATTTCGTGATGCTGAACCCACTCGCGGGTACACCTGCTACTTGCAGTGCAGTCGGCATGGTCAATGAAACCCTTAAGAGCATTTTTGGCAGATCGTGATAAAGCAGCGGTTTGGTTAATTTATTCTTAATTTATTTTTATTTATTCTTAATTTATTTTTAATTCATTTTTATTTACTTTTAATTATTTTTTACCCCAGAGAGTATTTATGATTTCTCTGCCGATATTATCGGTTACCCACAGTTATTCCTCGGATTTAAAAATTATTAACTGCTGCATTTTTGTCATTTGCCGCGTCTTTAAAGATCTATTGTTTTGTCATGCAATTCTATATACCATGAGATTAATCGCGCCTTTATGTCCAAATATTTGTGAATATTACTACTTCTGGTTGATCCTTTATCAGGTTAGATTGTGCCAGAGAGCCTGAGCATGAGAGTCTGAGCATCAAAGTTTAGCATCAATAGTTTGAGCATCAATAGTTTGAGCATATCACAGTCCAGTCATATGCAATCCAGACACATGATACATGCGGTAAATGCTTGAGTCAGTTATACAGGGCATACGTATATATCAGGTATGTGGGACAATTGTACAATATGCAATCTCATTCTCAGTTTTAATTTAAGAGGTAAAGCATGAAACCGAAAATTGATTCTACCAGTTTTGGTTCGATTACCGTAGATGGAAATACCTATGAATATGATATACTCATTCGCCTCAATGGGATGGTTGAAAAAAGAGAGAAAAAACTGTCAAAGGAATTGTACGGAACCTCTCACAAGATCTCGCTTGAGGAAGCAAAGTACATCTATGAGGAAGGAACAGAAAAAATCATTATAGGGACCGGACAGACAGGTTTTGTGAAGCTTTCGGAGGAAGCTGAAGATTTTTTCAGGAGAAAGAAATGCGGCGTGGAACTTTTTCCAACTCCCTGGGCAATTGAGCGCTGGAACGGACTTGAAGGCAGAGTTACTGCAATGTTCCATATAACTTGCTAATTACTGGATGAATGGGTAGTCAGGTAGAGTCAGGTTAGCACCTGGTAGGTCAGCCCTGTCAATATAGCTCCTCCATGTCGTGCCTTTCTACCTGTGCCGTTATATCTTTTTCTATTGCACATTTACCGCTTTCTCCCCGTTTAATTTCTTTCGGTTTAGTTTCTTTTATATTTATATCCATCTGGGGGAACGGAATTTCAATTCCCTCTCTGTTATATGCCTCAAATATGCCGGCGGTAAGACTATTCTTTACAGCTAGAAAGTCCCCGGTCTTTGACCACGCTCTTAGCTGCAAATTTATCGAGGAATTAGCAAGTTCGGTAGTTACTACTGCAGGCTCGGGGTCCTGGAGAACAAGAGGGTGTTTTTTCATAAGATTGAGTGCTATTTCTATGGCCTTTTCAATGGCTGAGGAGTAACTTATTCCTACATCTACAGAAACTCTTCTCGTGGGCATCCGAGTCATATTAACAATGGAATTTCCCCAGACAAGCTTGTTAGGGATTGTTATGAGCTGATTGTCAGGGGTCAGGAGCTCGGTCGACATAATCCCTACGGCCCTTACTTTTCCAGTCTGTCCGTTTACGGTCACAGTCTCTCCCATGTCGATAGGCCTGATTGCTGCAACACATACTCCAGCAGTCAGGTTCGTGAAGGTGTCCTGCATGCCCAGGCCGAGAACCAGGCCTATTACTGCAGAAATTCCTACTATATAACTATCAACGTCGAAATTCAGGCTCTTCAAGAAAGCAAGAATAACAATCGCATAAAGGAGGACAGTTAATAAATGGGTGAGAAACTGGACGGTAAGGTCCGGAATCTTTGTTTTCCGTATTCCATTTCTGAAAATACGAATAAGATATTTTGATAAAAAGAATCCCACGATAAGCACTATAATTGCGAAAATCAGCCTTGATACCGTTATCCCGGTATACGGAATTATCTGTTCCATTATCACATAGCTCATTTTTATCCTCTTCGCTTCTTATCTCTGTGCGGAAAAGTTCAAAAACGATTCTTATGCCGCTGTCCAGTCGATCCTGTAAAGAGTAGGACTTATAAAGAGTAAACTTATAAAGTAAGGTTCAGGATTATACTGATAGGATTTACTGTCTGTATAAAATACATTTAGTTTCTTTTATAAGTATCTTTAGAACTAACTCTCTTTCATCTGCCTTTGTAATCCGGAAAGTCTTTTACGGAGTAAATCTTTTCATAGAAGGAGTTTTAAAAATATACATGATTACAGAAATAATTCCAGATGATTTAAATAATGCAATTAATTTTATCAAATTCAGGAAAGGTCAAGATTGAAGTGGATTAAGAAACTCTTCGGAAAAAGAGAAGATTCCAGTGAGGAGACCGGTCTCAAGGAAATCAATTTTGAAGATCTGCCTGCATGGCTGGATGCCAGGTCTCAAAAGATATCTTCCCGAGTAGAAAAGGACATGTCCGGCCTTTTGAGTGAATTTGAGGCCTCGCTTTCGGAACTCGAGGAAAGTAACTCAAAGCTTGCGGAAGCCAGAGTTGAGGGAGACTTTGATATCAGGGCTGTGAAGCGAGCGAAAAGTAACAGGGAAAATGTGACAAAACAGGTCACACTGTTGATAGATAAAATCAGGGTACAGGAAAACAGGGATTTCAGGGCTCTCGAAAACTTCTATGGAGCAGCTACGCAGAGTCTTGAGTCCTGCCTGGAGCATATGAACCGAAGTTTCAGGTATACCAGAGTCGTTTTTCCTGAAGAATCAAAAGAAGTTAGTGAAAGTCTTGCCAGTCTGGGTGGAGTTTTTAAAGCGCTAAGGGAGGTAATTCTGGTAAATAAAAAGGAAATGGACTACCTGGAAACAGCTAGGTCGGATATTAAAGAAATAAACGAGCTCTCAGCTTCAATAGCAGACGAAGAGCTGGAAATGGAATCCAGAATCCGAAGAGTCCAGACTTTGAGAACTGAAGCTTCCGAAGCCGGCAAGGCTCTCGAGGATTTCAGAAAAGGAGCTGCCTGGCAGAGTCTACAGAACCTGCAGGCAGAATTTTCTGCGGCAAGGGAGAAACTCAGGAAAGCCGAGGCAGGCTTGAGTTCTCTTATCCTTCCACTATCTGGCCATCTCTCAAGGATTAAAAAACTTCATGAAAGCAGCAGGTATACCCTGAAGCCGGAAGTAAAGAATCAGCTTGATATTTGCCTTGAAAACCCCGTAAAAGTCGATCCCTCTTTTTTCCCGGAGCTTCAAAAGATACTTGAGGATAACGCTCTGGATATGCAGGCTCAGAAAAAAGAAAAAGCCCTCTTGCAGGTAAAAACTGCAATTTCAGCTTTTCCCGAACGAAAAAAGGAGTATCTTGAAGCTTTACAGGAATTTGAGGCGAAAAAAGCGGAAATCGAAAGTTCAGACACTGGAAAACTGGCCGAACTCGAACATAAGGAAGCAGAACTTCTGAGCAGAGCCCACTTGCTTGAAGAAGACGTTGAAGATTCCGAAAAGAAGCTTGCCGCTTTAAAGGAAGAATTTGAACACAGAAAGGAAAAGCTTCTTACCGATATCAATTTAATCGACAGCAATGTAAAAATAAACTTCCAGTAAGCCTTTTACAAAAATGGCTTGACCGCAAGCCTTTTCAAAAAATCCTTGACCGCAAGCCTTTTCAAAAAATCCTTGACCGCAAGCCTTTTACAAAAAGGCTTGAGCGAAAACTTTTTCAAAAAAAGTTTTATCAAAAACTCATGCTTCATCTAGACCGGTGTAACCGGAGCGTGATCGACCGGCGAAACGCAAGCCTTTTACAAAAAGGCTTGAGCGAAAACTTTTTCAAAAAAAGTTTTATCAAAAACTCATGCTTTATCTAGACCGGTGTAACCGGAGCGTGATCGACCAGCGAAACGCAAGCCTTTTACAAAAAGGCTTGAGCGAAAACTTTTTCAAAAAAAGTTTTATCAAAAACTCATGCTTTATCTAGACCGGTGTAACCGGAGCGTGATCGACCAGCGAAACGCAAGCCTTTTACAAAAAGGCTTGAGCGAAAACTTTTTCAAAAAAAGTTTTATCAAAAACTCATGCTTTATCTAGACCGGTGTAACCGGAGCGTGATCGACCAGCGAAACGCAAGCCTTTTACAAAAAGGCTTGAGCGAAAACTCATGCTTATCTAAAACGGTGTAACCGGAGCGTGATCGACCGGCGCAACGGTCGCGGCACAACGGTCGCGGTTAGTTTATTATTCTGACATTTTTATCTACTGTTGATGAGGTTAAAAAAGAGGTTTGACAATGACAGAGGCGCTTTACTTCCTTGATTGTTACCTGAAAGAGTTCGAAGCAACTGTCGAAAGGGTGACGGATGATAAATTTGTTGTCCTTGACCGTACTGCTTTTTATCCTGAGAGCGGGGGTCAGCCAGGTGATACCGGAAAGTTAGTCCGTGAGTCCGACGGGGCTGAATTTAATGTTCTGTATGTGGGTAAGTTTAATGGAGATATCAGTCATGAGGTAGCCGGTGAAAATGTCTCGAACGGGTTAAAACCGGGAGACAAGGTAAAAGGATTCATAGACTGGGATCGCCGCTACAGGCATATGCGCATGCATACGGCGACTCACGTAATCGCAAATGTGATTGAGAAAGAGGCGGGAGCCCAGATAACCGGAAACCAGCTTGGTCTTGACCAGAGCAGGGTGGATTTCAGCCTTGAGGCTTTTGACAGGGACAAATTTGCTGAATACGAGAAAATTGCCAACGACTTTATAGCCCGCAGGAATCCTGTTAACTTCTTTATTGTAAGTCGTGAAGAAGCCGAAGAGAAACTCTCACGGTTAACTACACTGGCGAAAGGCTTCTCTGATGAAATAAAAGAGGTCCGAATGGTCGAAATCGAAGGAATTACAATCGAAGCCTGCGGGGGAACCCACGTAAAAAACACCGGGGAAATAAATGGCATAAAGATAACAAAACTTCAAAATAAAGGGAAAAGCAATAGAAGAATGTACTTTACACTTGTAGATTAAATCCCGGACCAGGCTGCATTCTTAAGCTTTTTTTCCTTACTTTTTCTCTCCTTTTTTCTCCTTTTCTTCTCCATTTTTTCTCCCTTTTTCTCCCTTTCCTTCTCCCTTTTTCTCCTTTTTCTCTCCTTTTTTCTCCCTTTCTCTTCTCCCTTTCTCTTCTCCCTTTCCTTCTCCCTTTTTCTCTCCTTTTTTCTCCCTTTCTCTTCTCCCTTTTTCTCCTTTTTCTCTCCTTTTTCTCTCCTTTTTTCTCCCTTTTTTCTCCCTTTCTCTTCTTTCTCATTCTTTTCTCTTTATCACCTTTTTTAATGTTCTCCTTTCTTTATTTTCTTACTTCGTTTCCCTATTTTCTTTCTTCTTCAAGGGTTCAGCTCTCAAGATAATCGGATCCCATGAGGAAGGGCATTGGACTGAAAAGAGGATTTTTTGAGTCTGAATACGATTATCTAATATAATTTATAATTCTTGAATTATAACCAAATAAGTGGGGGGTAAAATTGCTTAAATTGGGATATAAAATCGCACCTGAACAGTTCACTCCTTCGGAGATGCTGCAGCAGGTCATAACTGCTGAAAAGGCAGGCTTTGAAAGTATCGATGCCAGTGATCATTTCCACCCCTGGAGTGAGGACGGACAGGCCTGCTTTATCTGGAGCTGGCTTGGTGCGGCAGCTGCGAGTACTCAGAGCATAGAACTGGGAACAGGCCTGACCTGCCCTATTCTGCGCTATAACCCTGCTATTATTGCTCAGGCTGCTGCAACCGTGTCTTCGCTCGCAGGGGGACGGACATATCTTGCAGTTGGAACAGGAGAAGCTTTAAACGAGTATTCAGTAACCCTCGAATGGCCGGAATATGATGAGCGTCAGATACGGATGATAGAGGCAATCGGACTTATCCGTGAGCTCTGGACAGGGCAGAAGGTCAGTTTTGATGGATGTTACTACAGAACAAAGAGCGCAAAGCTATATACGCTGCCTGAAAATGACATTCCGATCTATATTTCCTCTCTCGTACCCGAGAGTGCTTACGTTGCAGGTTACTACGGGGACGGCCTTCTAACAGTCGGAGGGAAACCGGAAACCCAGATGTATGAGCAGATCCTTTCCGAGTTTGAAAAAGGAGCTAGAGATTCAGGTAAAAGCCCGGAAAACTTGCCAAAAGCAGTAGAGCTTTTTGTTGAGTATGGCGTAGATCTTGAGGCATCCATTGAAAATTTCATGAAGTACTGGGCTGGAGCGCTTATACCTGCTCTTTTCGTGAATAAAATCTACACTCCGGAGATGTCTGCTCAGAATGGGGAAGTTGTGGGTCCGGATACGATACGAAAGCAAACCTGCATTTCGGAAAATCCTGAAGACCATATTAATTTTGTAAAAAAATATATTGATCTGGGCTTTACACACATTTACCTTCACTCGGCAGCCTCAGACCAGATAGCTTTCCTCAAAGCATACGGAAAAGATGTTTTACCGGCCATAAGAGGGACGGAATAAACCTCTTCTCCGTCTTTTCATTATTTATGAGAAAAACGGCATCGTATCCCTTTCTTAAAGTTTCCGGGTATAATAAAATCCATCTGCCTTTCGGGAGGAAGTGTATGGAACAGCACTCACATCTGGGTAGCGCTAACTCTCTCAGATAATTCACGTATCTGCGAGTTATTACGGATCACAGTATGAAGGCGCATTAGAGCGATTGAAATCGGTTCCTATAGGCTAGAATTTTCTCAGCGTATTTCGGACTGTTGCGATGCTTGAAATCAATGGCACATACAACGAATGACGGCAGACTCGCTGAAATTTTCGACCAGATTGGGGGGTCGTCCAGTTTCCGCCAGTTCATCTTCTTTGTTCCCAGGCGCCATTGATTCCAAACACGCACAGCCTCGCGTATACGTGAGTCTTTTTCCGGAGGGCTCACATTCCTGAGGCATGACGCTTCGGCCTGCTTAAGGCTGTATGCCCCTGTGAACAGTAACGCTCGCTTGTAATGCTCAGCGTCGAGCCAGCGTTCGGGGTTTCCTGCCTCTGCGGCATACTGAAGCGCCTTAGCCACGGTTACCGGTCCTGCATTATAAGCCAGGGCAAGCAGGCGAAGCTGTTCAGTCTCCGGGAGCTGGTTATATCGCTTCCCGCGCTCTCTCAGTACGCTCTCCATTATAGCGCGGAAGTCACGGAGCTTCTTCGTACCTGAGTCAATGGACACCGCAGGCTGCTTGTATATTTCACCCTTATCCGACTGCATCAGGCCAGTATATCCGCTCTTCGCAACGAGATTTTTATTGCCTCCCGATTCGGCTGCAATAACGCCCCGGATAAGCGCCGAATCCACACCGTATTTAGCTGCCGCCGCCTCCACAATCGGGCGATACCGCTCAACTGCAGCGATTACATTGGCATTCACCGGAGTTCCACTCACGGCTGCACTCCTGGGGTGACCGGATATCGGTGACGCCGGAGCTAAGCGCCGCACAATTGCCTCGGCTAGAGCCGACCGTGTAGCCGCGTCAAGCGTTGCATTCCAGCCCAACCCTCTGCTTGACTTAAAAGATTTCAGCGCCTGCTCGGTTTTCGCATCGAATTCACCTGGCTGTGCAAAGACCGACTGTTGTGCAATTTCCTCAAGCGCCCGTTGTGCAAGGGCGAGCTGGGTTTTGTCATCGAGCACGCCTCCCGCACCGAGGTCGTAACGTTTGCGGAAACGCTCGATTCCACCCCGGGTGAGAGGTCCCAGTTTCCCATCTACATCAAGCCGCTCTCCCTCTGTGGCATTGAGCACTCTTTGCGCGAACCTGACCAGCTCAGCTGCTGGCTTAATGGTTGCTGAAGGTGCAGAAATGCCTGGCAGTTGACCAACATGGCCTGGTGGTTTAACTATAGCAAAGTATCTGCACTTGCCCTGGTCTGGAATCACATATCCTTGCTCGTTTAATTTGAGTTTTCTCTGACCGACGGTATCTCCGGTTTTTCCCCGGTTTGGGTATGTCTGAGCCGTATTCCCACCCAGGATGACGGCGTATTTCTGGTGTACTTCGACAACAATATCACTGTGAGAAATTCCGCCCTTATCCACATTGGCAAAAGTCGTGCCAGCACAGGAGGCCCCGATTCTGGAGGCTCGATCACGACATACCAGGTCTCCTATCTCAGGTCTGACCGCTGAAATTTCATACGCCCTGAACTTGAAAGGCTCCTGCGCCAGAGCGGCTTTTTTCGCGGCGGCTATATAACTGGTATGCAATGCAGCATAAGCAAATGCGTCCCCAGCACCAGCCTCACGCATGACATAAGAAATGAATGCTGCACTCCACGGGCTCCTGCTGGCTATTTTCCCGTCTGCATTAGTCTGGCTAAGCCCTCTGGGATGATAATTCATCCAGTACTTACGTAAAAATACTTTCATATCCTGTTCGGTTTCACTACGAGTGCCTCTTTTCCAGTTTTCCCATTCTCTCTTCGCGACTTCAACAATGCGTTGTCGCAAAGCCGAGGAAGAAGATATCTCCTGATCCGGAGTCCGGTACAGATTTTCTTCATCCGGGTAAGTTACTTCGCGGGCTGACCTGGAAGGTGTGGAAGTATTTGGAAGTTCTGCGCTTGCGTCGGCAAGGAGCCGCCAGCCATACGCCCTCGGAATGCGAAGATGAGAAAGAGAAGTCTGCTCGACCCGGTACCAGCGAGAAAGCTCGGATTTCGGGGGGATAGCTGCAACAAGAGCGCTGTGGAGCATCAGGCTATATCGCTGTGTCGCGGTTCCATGCCGAAACTGCACGCGCAGCGCACCTCCGCGGTCGGGCATATAATGCTCCGGTGATTCCGTTCCAGTAGCAAGTGCTTTCTGATCACGGTCAATACGGGCTTTTGCCCATCGGATCAAGTCGGCTGGGTTCTGATAGAGCCCGTCAAATACGTGGACTTCGTCAGGATTGCTGTGACGCAGAATTTTCAACATGGCTGCACCACCACCCGAATGGGCTGTGATAATGAGACGCCGGAGCTTAATGCTCGCAACACCTGTATGCCGGGCAAATTGATCGAGTCCGAAATTGATTAACTGTTGCAGTCCTTTTCCACTGATTAACACTGGAAAATTGTAACCTCTACCGCTTTTCCCCCCGAAGAAATGCCCCCTGGGCAAAAGTGCCAGAGTTGGTCTTGACCGTCCGGGAGTAAGGTCACGTCCTTCAGGGTCAGACCAGTTAAGGCCGCTGCGCGGCATAATATCACGGGATAGATGCAGCAGCTTACCAGCCTGGAGTGAATATCCATGCAAATGGATAACCACATCTACACTTTCAGGCTGCACTAACATATTGTTCCATGTAAGAATCAGATCTGGACCAGAACCACGATGATGCTTCAGAAGAGATACTCTGGTCAGTTCCAGTCTGCCAGCAGGTATTTCAGGACCCTTTTCAGCCTCGAAGCCCGGCCAATTAATCTCTTCTCTATCGGGCTCAATAAAGATTTCCTCGTCGAAAAACGGCTCTTCTTCGGGAAGAAGCCCTTCCTCTTCATATAAGGCTTCTCCTCCTTCGGGAAAGAGCCCTTCTTCTTTATATACGGCTTCTTCCAGAGAATAATCGGGTTTTTCCTCTTCCGGTTCCATCCAGGCCCTCTCCGGGATAACCGTCTCTTCTTCCAGATATGTCATTTCTTCGGGAATGATTTCGTTGCCTGTTTCAGCATATGAGCCCACGTCTGAGTTATAGAATTCTTCGATACCATATTCCAGATCCGGCAGTTCTTCCTCTCTGTAAATTTCACTTTCGTCCGCCGGGAAATTGACTTCATCAGCCCATTCTTCTTCAGCGTATTCCTCTTCGAATTCCTCTTCCGATTCCTCCGGTTCAATTACAGTTGATCTATCCTGCTCGAAGGCGTGCCTGAAAGGGTTCTCGGTTTCCAATGCTGCTAAATGAAATTCCCACCCTGTACCTGTCTCCCTTAAGAAGAGACCTTCCTCAGTGAAAGGAGAAACGAGATTCCCGGATCGATAGGGACGCAAACTGCGGCCGTTTTCTTCTTGCGAGGCCATGTCTGATCATCCCGTCTCATGTTGTTGCAACTTTCCTTGCCTTTATATCGCGTCCTGTGATAGTGGACCAGTGGGTAATTATTGTATTCACGGTGTTCTGGAGCGGGCCGGCAACCAGAAGACCGGGTACAATTCCGGTACCACTTATTTCAATCTGGATGAGAATCCGAGAGATAGGGTCCGCGATATCAAAATAACTCTTCGATAGGCCATGAGCCGGCAAGCCAACGCGTTGAGCAACTTTAAAGAGCCGCTGTTCCGGACTGGATGCTTCCGCTCTGAGAGACTCAATTATTGGAGAATTAAATTCCACTGTAAGATGGAACCAGGACATCATTGATACGAATGCAAATTCTTCACGCGAAAGATTGCCATTCACCCTGCGCGTCATAAGCATACTTTGCAAGCTCTCTACGAGAGTTTCGACCTTACCTCTGTCAGTCGGGTTAACCCCGGTTTCGTTCTTGACATTTACTATTGCGACCCAGACCTCACGAAGAAACTCTTCAAATACGGGAACGAATTCATTATTGTAAGCTTCGGCTTTGACATAGGGATAGGGCTGGTTATCGTCGGTACCATGGTTAAGATCCATGCCGAACATTCGCTGGTAAGCGTTCCGCCTTGAAGCGCGCATGTCCGAGCGGATATTGCTGGTAACCGAGATAATGGAAAATGGTAGTGGATCACGGTAAAAGAGTTCTTCTGTATTACGCAGCCAGTGTTGAGCTGCAGGTGTCGGGACGCCGAGCTTTTCACCATGCAGGTATTCATATAGAACACGCCTGAAGATTTCGTATATGCGGGTGTTCTCTATCATGTACGCATAAATTAAATGGTCCCAGAGAACCGGTCTCCGACCTCCTGAAGGTGGGTCGATAACGGGCTTGCGAGTTTCGTTCTCGACAATGGATCGCAATTGATTAAGCCAGAAATCAGGCAACTGAGGGATATTACTTCTATGAAACGGATCTCCCAATGATTGCTTGGGAAAGTGAATTCTGTATTGCCAGGTCACTTCTAACAATGCTGCTAGCACAGATGGGTGCTCCAGAAATAGCTTATTTGCACCCTCAGGGATACCGCCTGCATATCGTCTGAACATATTTCACTCCCCTCCTGTCTCTTTTGATGAAGAGTCTTCTGAAGTCTCTTTGGTTGAAGTCTCATTAACCTGATTTTCCTGAAATTGAAACCTGGCTAAACCAGGAGGAGTCACATTACAGGGTCCCGGTAGATCCTCAAGAGCTTTTTTATCTGGTTCCGGCAGTTTCCATTGATTATCACCGGGAAATTGACCATCCGTATCCTGCAAATCTTTCCTGAACGGTACTCGCAGTATATTCCGTATCGACCTGAACAGTTCAATAGCCTGAGTTTCTTCTGGTGTCGGTTCTGGCATTACTATATCCCCCTTAAAAAGTTTAAGCGGCCTGCAAAGCGCCGCCAAGTCTTAGCATCCATTCTTCCTGTAACTTTATCGTTTCTGTTGTACGGTTAGCCAATGTTGCTTTTCGTAAGCCGGTAAGAGCTAACAGGCGCAATGCCTCAGTCCAGATCCAGTGCATTGAAGTATACAGGGCAGCACCAAGCTGTTGCTCCAATGCCAGAAGAGTTTCCGGTTTGACACGCTCGGGATTAATAAGTGCAATAAGAGACCGTCCACCGAAAGATCGCATAGGCTTGCGTAGCGTAATATTGACAACATTCGTGAGCAGAGGCACTGATTCCCTCAGTAAATATCCAGATGCCTGTGGTGCCCTCTGCAGGGAATATTGTTGCGTCCAGGAAAGGGCAAGGTCATCCCAGGGACCTGCACCATAGAACTGCCGGCACATTTCCGCGCCGAGCAGCACTCGAAGGTAGCTTATGGGGTGCGGGTCTCCTGGAAGATATCGAAAAACAACGGACTCTCCGCCGTCCACTACATCGTACAAAGAGGCTACACTTGCATAGCCGGTGTGTACAAAACCGAAAGCATCTGCAGCTATTTCCGGCGCCCAGCTCGCCCATGCGTCTGCAACTCCTGCTGGCGCATAAGCCAGATCGGCTTCAAGAGCAGAGGAAAGCTCTTCGCTCCAGCCTGTAATATGCGCTACTTGATGACCTGCCTCATGAATCAGTGCTGTGGGTCGATGCAGATTGTGCCGGGTTATTTTTATGGCTGCTACAGGATTTACACTGGTCTCGTCCCAGAGTCGCAGGCCGGCTTTTAAAATTGAAGCTCCTAATCCTTTGTCAAGATAGGTAAGTGTTATCGGAGCCGGCTTCCCCAGCTGGTCGAGAATTTGGGTCATACTCCGGTGCGACAGGGTATCACAGGCTCTCATGAGTCCCATCATTATCGTACTTGTGCGGGTATTAATCGCATCGGCGTAAAAGTCCAGTGTCGTCTCAACGCGCAGATACCGTTTGCGAAAAGTCAGTAATTGCTGCCTTACAATCGACAGATCGGCTATAGAGGAAGCTGAGTTAAGAGCAGTCTGCAAAAAGGTGGCTTCGCGTTTCAATCTCTCTACTGCCATGGTAAGGTGCTGTCGAATTGACAAACCGAGATAGTGTTCGAGACTGTTCCAGGCAGAAGGTGATGCCAGATCGTCCAGATCATGAAGCCGCATTGCAGCGGCAGTCCAGTGAGCCACCTGACGGGTGAGTTGAGTTCTTGTCGCAGTACCCGGATCACTCATGCGCGTACCCCGGTGTTACCTTTATCTTCACATCAGGTGTACTACCTGACATTTTCAGGCTTGGAAGAGAGATGCCTCTGCCTTTCAGGACCTGGCGAAGCTGTGGGAGCCCTGGTGGATTTTCAACGGTAATTAAGAGTGTTACACCATCGGCGGTATCTGCGGCAGCCTGAATGAACTCCCCTGAATGTTGCTTCAAATAATCTGAAAGCCCTTTAAGAATCCATTCATTCAGCCGCCCCAGGAGGACTTGAGGGACCAGGGATGGTAATCTTTGCAGGGCATTTACCCATTGATCCGGTGTTACGGCTTCATGAATTATCTTCAATTTTCCGGAAGAATCCGTGAGTGCCCTGCGCAGCCCACGTTCAATAGGTTTCTGCAAATTGGCCATAACTACGCCAACGTGCGTATGCTGCCGGAGTTTCACGGCAATTTCTTGAGCGCGGATCTCACTCAGGAAAAGGAGGAACTTTATTTCGTTCTTAGGAAAATCGAATATGACTCTGCTCTTTGTTGCACTGCGTACTTTAGCCCGGCCAGGCATCGCTGAAGCCATTAGAGGGCGTTTTCCAGGAATTTCTAAATAGTAAAACCGCTGTCCAACCTCAGTAGTATAAGGGTCAACGAGGTATCTGGAATCAGTATCTCTGCCCAGTTGAGGTTCTCCCAGCAAAATCCCTGAGGCATTCGTTGTTAGTGGGTGAAGTTGTTCATATCCATCCTGAGTACTCAAGCCTGGATTATTTTCTTCCAATCTGGAGATATCTGTCAGGCGTGTACCTGGAATGCTCTCATAAAGATGAACAATTGCTTCTACTTCTTCTCCTGGCTCTATTCCGAGTTTCTCTTCCAGAAACTCTTCCAGAGGAATACCTTCAAAGGTTTCGACAGCCGAAACTTTATGTGGTGTAATCCTTGTCGGAATTTTACGACTGAATTTCTTGTATCTTTTTTGTCGCCCGCGAGGCATCATAATCCAGGCTCCCCGGAGATTCCTGGCTTCTCCGAGATCAGGACGTTTACGATAAATTTCCTCAGAGAGGACCTGTGGGAGGTTTGCAGTTGCAGCCTGTTCAAAGGCTTCGAGTGCAAAGCCTTCGAGAAGTTCCTGGTTCTCAAGAATGTAATCCGGGAGTGTGGCTACGCGACGCACTGTTTCTTCAACGGTAGCAGCCACAGCCGAAGAAGCGGCATGCGATTCGTCTTCAAATGTCGCTTCCAGCTGGATGAGACGCAGACCGGCGTCTACAATTGCCTGTGAAAGTGCCTGGGTATGCTGCGGACCGACGAATTTCTGGATAAGCCTGCCCAGGAATTTTGCAAGGAAATTGACGACCTTTTTGCGGCCCATTAGTCTTATTCCAATCCTTAAAGCCGGAAGAATGGCCGGAATAAAATTTTCAATATGCGGAGTGGGATCTTCCCCCTCCTTCATTTGTTGTAGACTCTCAATAAAATGGTCTCTGGCGTTATCCAGTTCAGCCAGGGGATAAATCTCAGGAGCCTGCTGTTCAGTCAGTACCTGGGAGACTTCCAGATCCTGCTCAATCTCAGTATGTGCGAACAGGACATCTGCAATGTGCCGGTCGAACTCGTACTGAATCTGTGAAATCTCGGAGAGCCCTGCGCTTTCTGACAGGGGAGAATTGCCTGTGGAATAATTGTCTTCTTCAAATTCCTTCAAAAAGGGCAGACGCTCGGCCAGTTTCTTAGCTATGGGCTGGAGTTGAGAGGGCAACTTTCCAATAGCACTTTCAATGACTCTCTTAAGTAGCGGTTTAACAAGCGGAATAAGTTTGTTAAGACCTGCCATGGCTACAGCGCTGATTCCTTTTTTTGCAAGATTAACAGCTTTGCCGGCTACTTTCCTGAACGTCTTTTTAAGTTTTCTCAGGAAATCTTCAAAATTGGGAATGGGTTCAATGGAAGGCTTATACCGATCAACAATCTCACCAATCTCGTATTCTGAGAGGCTTTTAGGATCCCTCTGGCTTAATTCCGTAGCCAGACTCCCAAGCATAGCCTCAGCTTCCGCAACGAGTGGGGCAAAGTGCTGATTGAGAAACCTTTCGGCTTCATAACCGACGATCCCGGGATCTCTATATTCATGTGTGAAGCGGACTTCATAAAGGGCAGCAGCCTCGCTTGCCAGACCGTACAGAGTTTCATTGAATTCCTCGTCATAAAGCTCATTGAGAAATTGAACATATTCTTCAGTTTCCGGATCGATTAAACCACCGGCTTCCTCGGATTCGTAAATCGATAGGAATGGACTTCCTGGAGGGGTTGAAGTCTCAAGAATTTCTCGGCTTACCTCCTCCATAGCAAAACTACTTACGTTCAGGAATGGTGCTTGATTCTTCATACTATTACCTCCATCCACAAACTCTCTCAGGCTCATGCCGGTAAACTCTTTAAACGTTAGAGTAAAATGCCCGTAAGTCTTATGACTGCCGATTCACTATTTCTCAGTTGGCTAGCTTGATATTGATCTGCAGTTGAGCAACGCCGTTAGCCAGTAAACTTAAATAATGCCGGAGGATCATTCTCCAGTGCTCGCTACTTCTGCGCGAATCTCACTGGTCGCATTTTTCTCCCGCAAAAAACAGCAACTCACAGAGTATAGAGGTTTCTGGTATCGAGTCGTCAGAGCCTTACATATCACCAATAAATTCCACTCGACCATACCATCCGCGATCACAAAATTAGGTAAAGCGATTTGCGAGATTATCTAATGCGCCTATGTTCGCACTAAGCACTGCTTTAAATATTAGCCCCTGCAGCGATTCAGTGAATTGACCCATATCCCCGATTGTTCACCAGTCTAAGATAAAATACTCAATTAAATGCAATAATACTATAAAATTGCTACAGAATATATATTTAGAACCTGGGTTTCCAATTTTTAAGCGCGTTATCACTCCCACCGTTTTAAATTTACCTCATTATGGAATTGCATGTGAGCTTTTTACTTTTTATGCAAACCTATAATTCCAGTGAATCTCGAAAAACTGAGTTTAGCCGCGAATAGCGCTTTTACTATACGAAAAAAGCCTAAAGAAAAATACCTTTTACTGCCATCTTCAGGTTCTGAAGGGAAATTTGACTATACAGTCTATTCAAAATAAGTTTAACGATATCGTTTCTGGTTAATTATGAGTCTGATCATTAACTGACGGAAGAAGAATATATGATTAATTGACAGTGATATTAATGGAAAGCAGTTAAAGAAAATCTGTTCTCTAAAGAAAATCTGTTCTCTAAAGAAAATCTGTTCTCTAAAGAAAATCTGTTCTCTAAAGAAAATCTGTTCTCATTGAAACATTCCATCGCGATTTAATAAAGTAGATGTTTATATTTTTCCCGGTCAAATAGTTACAAAAGTCGGTTTTGGTCTTAAAAAGGAGGAAGCCAGGTTAAATTACTGAGCTCCCTCGTTCTCTTCCCAGATTCCAAAGGTATTATTTTCAGTATCCAGACAGATTGCAAGATATCCCATTCCTGGAACAGCAGTTTTTGACATGAGCACCTTTCCTCCGAGTTTCTCAATCTTCGGCAGGTACTCATCCACTGAGCTAACACCTATATAATTCATCGTTCTCTGATCTGGAGTTCCTCTCTCTCCAAGACCTCCTCCCAGCCCGGGTTTACCTTCAAGGTCTTCAGTGCTTACCAGGTAGTATTCCATGGTTTCGAAGGGCTTTTCATACTTCCAGCCAAACAGACTGGAATAAAAGTTCTTTGCTCTCTCAGTATTATCTGCCGGAATATCAAAGTGAACTATTGTTGGCATTCATATCCCCTATCATTACTGGATTTTGAAGGATATAGTCTTTGGGTGGTCAAATACCTTAACAGGTTGTCCCGAATGAAATCCGGGAGAAGATATGTTTCATCATAGAGGCTCAATATCTTCTTCCCGATAAGCTCAGGTAAAATGCCCTGATCCCGTGCCTGATAAAATCCTGTAAATTTATCCTGTATATATTTATATATTTCATGACATGTTTATTTTATTAAGCGAAATTCCAGAGAATAAAGCTTACGCTTCAGCCTTAGTTTCAGATTTTTCAACACCGGTTAACCGATTGGGTTCAGACACGTGCGTAGGGTCAATAAACAGTGGTTTCATGGCAAATAATTACACTCAGGACTTAAAGTGCGATTACCTTGATAAAAAAGCCATTCTTAAAGGCGAGGTTGAGCGCCAGTTAATACACCTGTCCACCGGTATAATTCTAATTCTTTTAATCCGGGCAGCCGGGGATATGGCCCTGACTCTCCTGCTGTTTCTGCTTGCCTTCCATGTAATAATCTCAATAGCCATTATCTTCGATAAGCTTCCGCTTCAATTATCCACATTCCTGTGTAAGTGGGGAAGGGCTTCGAAGCAGACTATACCGCTTAAAGGGACTATTTTACTTCTTTGCGGAGCAATTCTTTCCTTTATACTATTCCCTGAGGAAATTGTTTATGCTTCGATTGCGATAGTTGCCTTCGGGGACTCGATAGCAACCATTGCAGGCGTACTGGTAGGCAGGCATAGGCTTCCATATTCGGGGAAAAAAACCGTAGAAGGAACTGGCTCAGGTATAATAGCAGCCTTTTTGGCAGCCTTATTTTTTGTAACTCCTGTTCAGGCTTTTATCGGGGCTGCAGGTGGAATGCTATTGGAAAGCGTTATAGGTTTGCAGACAATCCGGGAATTGAACTCGCAAATAATATCAAGGTTCTTCTTTAATGACAATTTTTTAATTCCTGTATTTTCAGGTTTACTCATGTTTATTGTCGGTTTATTCTACACCTGAGGGATTTTCCCAGGCATACTGTAAATTTAAATTATATGAAAATTATATTCTATTTATCTATAAAGGAGGGGTCTACAAAGTGGCAGCGGGGATTCTAAGATTAATTATAGGAATAATCATCCTGCTAATCCTTATACAGTTATTGTTGAGTTTACTTTAATTGGCAGGAGAGCAGTAGCGGCTTTGCTGGATTTTCAGAATTGCTTTTTCCCACGGTACTTCTAACGTGGGTTTATTTGTAGCCTTGAACACCTTCGGAAAACGGGAAGGTTCAGGTGCCTTATCAGAGAAAACAGCAAAAAAGGTTAAATTTTCTGTAAAACAGGCAGAGGTTTTAACTCTTGCCTGCTTTCCGGAACTTTTCGTTTTGTCTTTCTTCAACCTATTCTGAGCAGCACCAGGAGAAAAGCTGCGTAAAAGGCTATCAAAGCTGCTCCTTCCCACCTTTTTATTTCCCAGCCTGTGCTTATAAACACGAGCAGTATTACGCTTATCAAAATCATGGCCGGAGTCGTGAAGAATAGACTTATCTGCTCGATAGCTACAGGATAGATCAACCCCGAAAGTCCGAGAATCAAGAATACGTTTGCGATGTTCGAGCCTATAATATTGCCAAGGGCTATACTCCCGAAACCCTGCTTTGCTGCAGAAAGTGTGACAACAAGCTCAGGAAGGGAAGTGCCGACCGCTACTAGAGTTGTACCTATTATGGTTTCAGGGACACCTAGCAGTTCTGCAAAGAAGATTGACCTGCCCACAAAAAAATTTGCCCCGATTATAATTGCCGCACAACTTATTATCAGGATAAGGATATCTTTCGCGAAACCCTCCCTTGGCTCGCAGTTCTCAGTTTCGGTTTTTCCATTCCTTATGCAGTTGAGCTTTTGCCTTGCGCTGACTATGTATTCGAACTTAAAGAAGTATATTACAAATTCCTTAAAATGAAGCTTTCCTTCGTATTTCTCGGCTTCCTCAAACAGGAAGAATACATAGGCTATAAAGATAAGTATGAAAAAAGCTGATTCCAGTATCGAGAGTTCTCTGTTCAGGGCAAAGGCAAAGAAGAGCACAGCTGCAAAAAGCATGATGTAACCGTCTCTCCTGAGCATCTCAATCTCGGTTTTCATTGGAGAGATAACTGCAGCCAGCCCTACAATGAACCCTATGTTTACGATATTTGACCCAACGACATTCCCTACTACTATACCGCTTGCCTGCTGGAGAGAAGCAGCAATTGACGAAGCAAGTTCCGGGATCGATGTTCCGACTGCCACGAGGGTCAGACCTATTACGAATTCGGAAACCCCCAGCTTCTCTGCAATCGTTGAAGCTGATTTTACAAAGTAATCCGAACCCTTGACAAGGAGAACGAGGCCAAGTATTAAGATTAGAAGATTTTCTGCAATCATAAAATTACATCTGGTTTATTTTTTCTGAGTTTATTTTTAGTGATCGGACTCTTATCTAGGGAATCTCGTATTAAAGGTTTTCAGTTAAAAGAAGGAAAAATATTTTCAATTCTCCCGGCTTTTGAAGCCCTTTCAGTAGCAGATGAATACTTTGCCCAATTATCGTATAAGAAGCAAATAACCTCGATATCTGGCAGATACTAAAATCTGATATGCATGCTTTCTGAAAGGCTTAGCGTTAGTTTTATATTATATACTGCAAATCGGAATACACACTAATTCATTTTTAACTGTTGGTAATGAGTCTCGGTAGCTTTCAAGAAAGTTTTTCTAGATATGTTGCTAATTTATTTCCTGATGAAGTAAAATTTCGATAGCTTTAGCCTGCGTGGTCGGGGCTTTTCTCTTTGATTCTCCTGATTTAAACCGGGCTATCTCCAAGGGTACACTTTCCAATAAACGCTAACCAAATACCCTGGTTTACAGGTATGTTCAGTCTTTAATTTCAAAAAAAAACGAAATGCTGCCGGACCTAAATAATCATCTTCTACCAAACGTTTGAGTTGAATTCTTTTTTATATTATATTTTACATATTACTCAATGGTGGGTGGGCAACTAATTTGGGAAAGGCAATACTACCTGAATTCACGGAGGTGAACTTATAAAGAGGAATCCACGTCAGGTTGAAGAATTTATAACCGGCAGGGGAATAGGTTATCCTGTAAGCAGAGACGACCTTGTAAAGTTTGCCGAAGGTAAGCAGGCAAGCAGTGATTTTCTGGACCTTCTCAGGGGAATACCTGAACTCGAGTATAATACCCCTGATGACGTTACCAGGGAAATTGAACGTCTGGAAAGTGAACGTGCCAGACCGCCAAAACCAAAAGAGCACTGAATTTTCTAACCAGCATTTGAATTAATTGCGCAGTCTCCAGGTGGTTATCTGAGTAAAAGGATGATCTGCCGATGAGACTTTTATTGAATATGCCAGAAGGTACGGTGCGGAATGGAGAATAAAACATCACAACATCCCTTCGGACAGGAAGCATGTAGTAATTCCTGCCATTAAGCAAACGAGAAGATTGCCTTATAAGGGGATGGATTATACAAACGAGTCTGGTTTCTATTCAGAAGGTTTTGAAAGAAACAGAATATCCAGAAGAGAACAGATCTTGTTTAGCATGCCAGGCAGCATGGTGCAAGCGATTATGTACTGGATGACATTAAAGCCTTCCAGATAATGTGTACACCAGCGCCTCCGATGTAAACAGGAAATCAGAAAATAAATAAGCAAAAAATGGGGGGAAACTTATGCAAACAAGCCCGATTGAAGTTCAGAAGGCTTTAAAAGATATAGATTATCCCGTAAGTAAAAAGCAGCTCATTGAGCACGCTAAAAAACATTCCGCCAGCAGTGAGGTAATCGAGGTTCTCGAAGATCTTCCGGACAAGGAGTATACCAATGCTGCAGACGTCAGTAAGGAATTCCAGGGAAGATAACACAAGGGGGAAAATTTATGGAAACAAGTCCTATTGAAGTCCAGAAAGCTTTAAAGGATATGGATTATCCTGCAAGCAAGGAACAGCTTATTCAGCATGCTAAGAAGCATGAAGCCAACAAGAAAGTAATGCAAGTGCTTGAGGAGCTTCCGGATAAGCAATACGAGAACGCTGCAGATGTCAGCAAAGAATTCAAAGGAATGTAATTGAAGAATATAACAGAAACGGGGGGAAATTATGCACACAAGTCCTATTGAAGTTCAAAAAGCTTTAAAAGATATGGATTATCCTGCAAACAAGGAACAGCTTATTCAACATGCTAAAAAGCATAAAGCCAGCAACGAAGTATTGGAGGATCTTCAGGATATCCCGGAAAAAGAGTACACGAACGCTGCAGATGTCAGCAAGGAGTTCAAAGGAGATAAAGGAAGAAGTGGCCGGGAAGAAGGAGAGGGGATAAGCCACAGAGGTGCTGGAAGCCCTCCTATTGAAACTCAGAAAGCTTTAAAGGGTATGGATTATCCTGCAGGGAAGAAGGAAATTATTAAGAAAGCCAGAGATAACAAAGCCCCTAAAGAAGTAATAGAGATTCTCGAGGATATCCCTGACAGGGAATATGAGAATGCTGCAGACGTCAGCAAAGAGTTCAGAGGGGAGACAGGACACATCGAGGAGAGATAAGGCAGAGAAGGTAAAGGAAGGTAGGAAAGCAGAGAAAGAATGGAGAGCTAATAAAAATAAACTCTAAGTGAAAACAGTGTACATCAAATGGGGAACATAGATAGAAAATGAAAATCCTTTATAATCTCTCAGGATATCCAGGTTCTATCAAATGATGGATAAAGGACATTGATAAATATCTAAAGAGATGTTGGGGAGATACTTATAATTTTCTTAAATTCCTTTAATTTTGTTAGGGAAAGTGAGTCCATTAAAGTAAGCTAATTAGAGAGAAGCAGTTGTTCCCCATTTGAAATGAAAATCGGGAGATTCACAAACTCCTTTCTTTTTCCAGAAGCCGATATCCGGATGGAATTCCGGACTATTTCTATACATTTGAATTCTGAATTCCCAGGATAAAAAGATTTATTACAAAGATTACGAAGTTAATCTCATCCTAAGTTTTTGTAAATGTTTCTTAACATTGTTTTCTGGAAGCCCGATTATTATCTGGGATTCAATGCAACAAATATTATGTTGATGTGAAGACATTCGCAGAACCAGCTGGAATAAATTGCAAAGCACTCGAGTCCAAAGGCAAGGAATTGCTAAAGCTTGACAGGGCTTAATGCAGTAAAAATAAATACCATCATACCAGATATTATTAATTCAAGTAGTTCATCGAGATCCCCAGGCAATAAGTCTCCATAAACGAGGCTCTTTTTGAATTATTTGATAATTTTCTTGTAGGAACTTTAACAGAAACTAATATAGGGGAAATCATAATGGAAAGGAGAGGTTCCCAGAACAGGGATCGGGGTTCCAGCGGAGAACGAGGTTATGGTAGAGGGCCGCAAACAATGCATAAGGCAAAATGCTCAGATTGTGGCGAAGAAACAGAGGTGCCTTTCAAACCGGACCCTGACAGGCCGGTCTATTGCAGGGAGTGTTATGCGAAACGCAAACCTAAAAGGTACTAATATTTTCGACATTCAGTGGCTGGTTTCATTCTGATTGATAATTTTATTAATTCCTGAGGTTACAGGTTCTATTTTTTCCTCAGTTTTTTCTTCAGTTTTTTCTTCAGTTTTTTCTTCAGTTTTTTCCTCAGTTTTTCCTTCCTCTTTTTGCCTTATTATTTTTCTTTTTCTTATGCCACCGCTTTTCTTATACCACTCTGAAAATATGGCAGGATTCAGGATGGTAGAAATCCGATATAGTAGGATTCAGAACAGTGGAAATCCAGATAGTAGAAATCCGGCATAACTAAAAATAATTTAAAAAATAGGCAGCCTTAAACTTAGCTGTTAGGTTAGAAAGTTAAGAAGTATTATTCCTGTTCCTGTGTCTCGAGTTGTCTTTCTAATTGCGTTATATCCAGCAATACTCTGAAGAGTGTGTCTTTTCCTGTATCTCTTAACTCGATTTCTACGGGTTGGGCTAACGTATCCTTAACGGCTCTCCATTCCTCTCTGAATATATCAATGATTTCCCACGGACCTGCAGAACTATCCCTGACCCTGTCGCGGGCGAGTTGCAGAAGCAGATGCTTCTTTTCCGTGGGCGTCAGACTCTCTATTCCTTTGACTTCCAGCTCACTTACCACCGCGTCACCCATTTTTGATCGGGCTACCATTGGCTCTCCTGGCTCATCTTTTATTTCGTTTGTTACTTTCCTTTCCATCAATTCAACCTCTTCTCCGTTTCAATCCGTGGTCAGAGCACAGGCCTGAAAGTTCTCGGGTCCAGTTGAATATTTCTCTGACAGTAACTGCATCTTGTCACGAGGTGTGTTCCTGCTAGAAGCGCTCTCTCTACTTCTTCCTCGGGTGAGATGTACTGAGTCAATTCTTCCCCGCAATAGGGACACTTTATCTTCAGCCAGTCAAGCCTGGTAAGCTGCCTCAGATTCTGTATCAATTTCCCCAGGGCATCTTCGTAAGCCTCGGGCGAGAAAACAATGGGCTGGAGGTGATGTATCAGGACAGGCAATTCCACTCCTGCCTCTATAAGCGGAATTACTAGCTGGTCAGCTCCGACTGCAAGGCCGATTTCCTGATTCACTTCCGGCGACCTCATACCTTCCTGTGTGAGGATCGGAATAAAACAATCTGACTGACGAATACCAAAACGTATCCTATCGCCAAGGGAAAGAATTCGAGCCTTCCTGTACAGCGCCGAAAAGCTCTCCAACTCCACAGCCCAGAGAGCCCTGACAAGTTCCTGAGCAAGTAACTCGTCCTGCTCGCAATGAGCTATGTAAACTTTTGTAATCATATTTACTATACTCTATTGCGGTTACTTCGTTCTCTTTGATTTTGGGTGATGCTCCGGTTCTGGTTCCGGTTCGGGTATAGGCTCAGGCGGAACAACAGGTTGAGGCTCAGGTTCAGGTATAGGTTCAGGCTGGAAAGATGTTTCTTTGTTTTCTTCTGGCAAAACGATTCCCCCTTTGTTAATTAATTAAATTTTAAGGTAATTCTCAGGTTGATCTGAATTTCAAGACATTATCCGGCTTCTCAAAGTTAATCCGGCTCTCTAAATTGCTCTGTTAAGAATTTCTACTGTTAATTCTTTTTATCAGGAAAAACCCAGGAACCTGACCTAAGGTAGTAACAATCCATTATCTGAGATAGTATAACCTGCTTTTATTGTAAGAGCCCGAAGGTTTGCGATTCTGCATATTGAAACCCTATAGGTCAGTCTGAAGCCAGCATTACGCTCGTGGCTTTAATTACCGCGTATACTTCAAACCCTTCTTTCAAATCCAGATTTTCGGCCGAGCTTTTTGTGATAATGGAAGTAATTTCCATACCACCCGGAAGCTCAATTATTACTTCGGAGTTTACCGAGCCGTGTGTTATTTTTTTTACTTTGCCTTTCAGCACGTTGCGTGCGCTTATTTTCATTCTGTCCCCCGTGTACTTGTTTGTTATCAATAAGGTTAGCCTTGTCGGCTATAGAAACATAGGAATCAGGCTTTCTGAACTTAGATAAGGCATTATAAATTCCAGATTTTATTCCGCATTCATTAATTTCACTTACTGCGGTTCAAACTGAAGTTTAAATAATGGATATATCAAAAAACGCATTGGATTGAAAAATTATATCAGAAACATCGATCAAAAACATCAGATAAAGAGCCAGTATGGGAGGGATATAATGAAAACTAAAATAGAAGTCATAATAAGGGATAAGCCCATCAAGCTGATCTTTTTATTTTATATTGCCATAGTCATAAGCGTAATTTTATTTTCGTCAGGTTGTACCGAGCAGGGAGAAAGTTCTTCAGAGCCCGCCGAGCAGCCAGTAGATTCCGGCGGGGTTTCTGCAGGTAATCTAACAAATATCGAATGGCAATGGATAGGTTTCCAGCATTCCGGCAGCCCTGAAAACAAAACTGCAGTGCCTGATCCTGAGAATTATACGCTTGCCTTCTTCCCTGATAACACATATTATATCAAAGCCGACTGCAACGGCGGCAGCGGGAATTATGCCCTGGATGGAAACAATCTCACTTTCGATCCACCTGTAATGACACTCGTTGCGTGCGGGCCTGAATCTATGGACAGCGAATACCTGTCGCTTTTAAGCGATGTAAATTCAGCAACTCTTGAGAATGAACAGCTTATACTCTATTCCGAAAACGCAGGTCAGAGGATGTTCTTTATTAGCGGGGGGCAGACTGAGCAGAAAATTTAACCTGAAACTGGCCTTGCCTTTCCTGCATATGAAGAACTATGAGCTTACTTCTACTGTTAAAAACGTTTCCCGTTAATTTTCAGGGATTAATTTTTAATCTAAATTAATAAAATTATTTGTATAAAAACAAAAGATTATACGATATAGAAGGTCATTTAAATTAATGTCCCTGGACGATGATATAAAATTATCTGTAGTAGCTGTAGCCTGCACGCTAATACTTGCAACCGTACCAGAGAACCTGATTCATGTCCAGCTCGATTTTGCATCGAGATATTCGCCTTTACTGGTTCTTGCGTTTTACATGTTCCTTAAAGATGATGAGAAAAATAATATTCTACCCTGGTATCTTTTGATGATTTATGCAACTGCCGGAGTTTTGATTCTTAAAGTGATTAACTCACTTACCAGTGGTACGATGTAATCCATTATTGAATACTAAATTCTCTCTTTTTCACCACAAGCCTTTTCAAAAAATCCTTGACCGCAAGCCTTTTCAAAAAATCCTTGACCGCAAGCCTTTTCAAAAAATCCTTGACCGCAAGCCTTTTCAAAAAAGGCTTGAGCGAAAACTTTTTCAAAAAATCCTTGACCGCAAGCCTTTTCAAAAAAGGCTTGAGCGAAAACCCCCTCTTGCGGGTGACAACCGGTGCAACGCAAACTTTTTCAAAAAAAGTTTGATCAAAAACGCATGATTTATCTAAACCGGTGTAATCGGAGCGTGATAAACCGGTGCAACGCAAACTTTTTCAAAAAAAGTTTGATCAAAAACTCATGCTTTATCTAGACCAGTGTAACCAGAGCGTGATCGACCGGCGCAACGGTCGCGGCACAACGATCGCAGGACAACGATTTTGATCAAGCAATGCCACGCTTGCGCTCAAGAGGATTTAGGTTCACAGGTTCATTTCCTTAATATGGGAGGGAGATACCATTTTTAATATTGCTTTTTTTGGAAGCCTCAGGGAATAAAATAGTCGTCGTCAGTAGATCTGCCACCAGTAAATCTGTTACTAATGGGTTTATTATTGAGTAGCTCTTCTCAGAACCCTGAATTCGAAGATTTCAGAGTTATTTCTTATTTCTCGATCCTTCCCCCACTTATTCCAACAACTTTAAAAGCAATGCCCATAATGAAAATGTGATTCTTCCCGGCAGATCAGGCTTTACAATTCCCTGATTATTCCTTAAGAAACCGGGCTGATTTTCCGGACTTTTAACCCTATAAGCTTTATGAGAGATTAAAATGGAACTTGACGAAGTTATAATCACACGGGCAATTTTTGATGAGTATTCCAGAACTTTCCTTGATTATACGGATATAGATGTAGCACTCGTAGGAGGAGGGCCTGCGAACCTTGTAGCTGCGAAGTATCTTGCCGAGGCAGGGGCAAAAGTTGCTATTTACGAACAGAAATTGTCGCTAGGAGGCGGCATGTGGGCTGGCGGAATGATGTTTCCGCGAATAGTTGTGCAGGAGGAAGCCTGCCGCATCCTTGACGACTTCGGGATCAGGTACAGGGAGTACCAGCCCGGGTACTATGTGGCAAACTCCGTAGAGTCCGTCGGGAAGCTGATTTCAGGTGCTACTTCAGCCGGGGCTGAGGTCTTCAACCTTGTAAGTTTTGAGGATGTAATGATCCGGGAAAACGACAGGGTTACCGGAATCGTTATTAATTGGGGACCTGTTACGGCGCAGCGCCTGCATGTAGACCCTCTCATGATCCGCACAAAACTCGTAATTGACGGCACAGGGCATGATGCGGTTGTCTGCAATACCATTCTCAGGAAGATTCCCAATGCAAAGATCGGAGAACTTGGCTCGCTTGGAGAAAAGCCCATGTGGTCCGAGGTTGGCGAGCGCCTTGCTGTCGATGCAACCAAGGAGATCTATCCGGGCCTGATTGTTGCGGGCATGGCTGCAAATGCTGCAACATGCGCCCCAAGAATGGGACCGGTCTTTGGAGGCATGCTCCTCTCGGGAGAAAAGGCTGCAAAAATTGCCCTTGAAAAGCTTAATAAACTCTGATACTGACCCTTAATAAACTCTGATACTGACCCGGTTAGTTCTCTTAGCCGGCCCGGTATCTGCGCCTGGGCAGGGAAAATAGGAACCTTCCTTTCCTCTAGAAGGGTTTCCTGCCCTTTCCGGCAAAAACTTTATATAAAAAAACTCCTTCTATAGGTTGCTTCAACTGAAGCTCCAGACCCCTGTGGCCGGGGTAGGGTAGAGGTCCATCCTGTGGCCCTGTGGAGGCTACGACCCGAGTTCGATTCTCGGTCCCGGCCCTATATATTTTTTTTAAATTTTAAATCTCTTAACCTTTAAACAGCTCATTTATTCCTGTGGCAATTTCGATTTCTACTTTCTTTACTTCTCCTATATCTTCGGATACCCCTTATACTGTTTCTAAAACCCGTTTGTCTACCTGTAATTTATATCTGGCTATACTCTATACTTTCGTTTATCAAGCAAATGGAAACAAGAATTGACATGAAAACACTCATTATCGACGGCTATGTGGACGAACCTGCCTGCCTTGGGGTTCCTCCTTACCTTTCTCCTTACCCGCGTTATATAGCAGGTGCTCTCAGGGAACGCGGGCTTTCCGAAAAAGATATTCACTACCTGACCATTGACACCCTGCGAGAAAACCCGCCCGGAGCAGGGGAGCTTGCAGGAAAAGCGGACCTTGTTATCATTATAGCAGGTATGACCGTGCCAGGTAAATATCTTCGGGCTTCCCCAATCACGCCAGGGGAAATCGAGACAATTTTCCGGATTGCACAGGGGGTAAAAGTAATAGGCGGTCCTATCAGGCTTGGTTTCAGCAATGAAGGCGGAAGGGCTGCAAAAGGTACTGAAGGCGGGATAAGTCTCGCAGGTGCATCACTTGCCAGAATGGATCTCGAAGCGTTTGTTTATGATCTTTTTAAGGACAGTATCAGCGGAATCTCTTGTGCGAAACTCAGAGATCCCGAGACTGTAGAGCACCGCTTCAGGACAACAGCCGAAATAGGACGCTGGGGGCCCGGAGGAGCTTTTCTGGTCCGACAGCATCCTGATTTTCCTTACTGTATGTGCGAGCTTGAGACCTACAGGGGCTGCGGCAGAAAAGTTCATTGCTCCTTCTGTACAGAACCTTTTTATGGGGCTTCTGACTACCGGCCCATTGAGGATGTGATCTCCGAGGTATCCTCCCTTTACTCCCACGGAGCCCGTTATTTCAGGATAGGTAGACAGCCTGACCTTTTTTCATATCATGGCATGGATACCGGAGGGCCTGTCCCGAAGCCTGATCCGGTTGCTATCGAAAAGCTCTACAGGGGAATCCGGAACGCAGCTCCGGAACTGTCGGTGCTCCACATGGACAACGCAAATCCGATAACACTCGCAGCCTATCCTGAAGAGTCCGAGCAGATCCTGAAAACGATAATTAAATATCATACGGCAGGAGACGTGGCAGCTTTCGGGATGGAAAGTGCCGACAGGGCAGTTATCAAGGCAAATTTCCTTAAGGCGAATTCTGAGGAGGTTTTTGAGGCGATAAAACTTGTTAACAGGCTTGGAGCTGTTCGAGGAGCAAACGGACTTCCGGAAATTCTTCCGGGTATTAATTTCGTGCATGGGCTCATGGGCGAATCCAGGAAAACTTTCCAGCTTAATTATGATTTTCTGGAGCAGGTGCTCGATTCGGGCTTGCTCCTGCGCAGGATCAATATCCGCCAGGTCATGGCTTTTCCCGGAACCCCAATGTACGGAAAAGACGATGCTGCAAGAAAGCACAAAAAGCTCTTTCTGGACTACAAGGAACGGGTACGGAAAAATATCGACCTTCCGATGCTGCGGCGTGTCGTACCCGAAGGTACCGTACTCAGGGACGTAATGTGCGAGGTACATGAAAAAGGGCTTACTTTTGGAAGGCAGCTTGGCTCATACCCTCTGTTGATAGGTATTCCTGCTCCTTTGCCTTTGCGGAAATTTACCGACGTAACGGTTACAGGGCACGGGATGCGCTCAATTACAGGCATACCTTACCCTCTGCCTATTAACACCGCTTTTCCAAACCTCATCAGGGAACTTCCCGGATTGGGCAGGAAAGCCGCGGATTCGGTAATTGCCGGAGCCCCCTATACTGACAGAACAGATTTTCTTAAGCGGGTAAGCGAAGGAGAGAAATTGATCCGTTTTATTGAAATTTAATATTTTGTTAGAATTTGAATTCTCAGCAGGACTTATGAAACTGACAACTTTAAAAATTATATTAAAAATAGTTATTTTATTTACAGGAAGATTACATTAAAAAAATCTGTGGGTTGAATAAAATAAACCCACTCTACTTTACTATCCTTCCAACTTACTACCTTCTAACTTACTGTCCTGATCACATAACCTTTCTTGTTATTTCTTCAGATCTCTGTGCGGGCGAGGTCAGGGAAATTTATATTCCTGGCCATTGCCTCTTCTCTGCTGCTTGCAAACTTCACATTCTGCGAAAGCAGAGAAATCATTTTTTCTCGATGACCCCACAGACAATCCGCGAGCCACTGTCACCGGCAGGGTCGGTTATCTGGTCGTCAGGCCCGGCATGGATAATCAGCGCAGTACCGTTAGCTGGAAATAGCGTGGTCGGTCCGGGTGACAGGGTGACAAGGTCGGTGGTAACATTCATACATCCCCTTCCATCCTCGCCAACTTTGAGATTCGGCAGGTCACCTGCATGAGGCCCTTCAGGGTTTTTGAGGCCGTGCTCTTTGCCCAGAGGGTTGTAATGCCCGCCAGCAGAAGTAAAAGTTGGCCCGGCGCAATCCCCTTTCTCATGGATATGAATGCCATGCAGGCCCGGTGTCAGGCCTTTAACGTTGACGTTTATGCGGACCAGCCCATTACATTCCTCGGTAAAGGTGGCCAGGCCCACAGTATTGCCTTTTGCGTCCTTCATAACAGCGTTGGCGCTGCTTTTGGTATTTTCGCCTGCATAAACCGTAGTTGCAGATATCAGCATCGCCGAGATGCTGATTATTAATATCAATCCGGCTTTCATCAATTTGTTCCCCCAAAGTCACAATCCTTATGTAAAAGAAGCTTGCCTGTCAAATTCACGGATGGAATGGCTCTCTGTCTCCTGTAGCAGGTCTGTGGAATGCCCCATTTCCTTTCCAGCTACTCGCATATGCGCCTGCTTTTATCCCGATACCAGTCTAATGCCTGTAGTCGTGATAATATACCGTCTGCATGCCGGAAGGCGGCAATTCGAGAATTTCGGTTAAGCACACGCCTAAGTGAAATAAACTCCGATATACTATAAAATGATTATTATAAAACTATGATTATATTCAGCTTATTTACACATGTAACGGTAATGTATTAAAACCATATCTCTGCCTATTTTCATGAACCTGATGACTCAATTTGGTATAATTATTCAGAAACCGAGCACCGGTTACCGTAGGAAAGGGTATGCTTTACGCTACCATAGCCGGGCTTGCAAGTCGCATGAAGGACGAAACGGATAATAAAACAAGGGGCGAAGAAGGCGTTAAAACTTTTATAAAATCCTTTCTTTCGACCATCTGGAGTATGACTACGGGTTTCATGGCTTTAGAGTAACCGCCAGACCTCCGAATTCAATCCACATCCTCTACCATCAGACCCCTATAAGTGACCCGACGAGGTCAGGAGGGGTTCTATACTCACGTTTTTCCTGAATCTTCAGATCTTCATTCCGATAAACACTTATTTATCCAATCGAGAATCATTTTTACTCGGGGTTTTCGGAGGGGATTCTTTGAGGGGAATTTTGTTGAGCAAAAGCACGGAAAATTTATACAGAGTTAAAATTGCTCTTCAGCTCAGTTTCATTGTCTGGGTCATGCTCATAATCTTCATGTTCTATGCTACGTTTGAGGCAACAATCCGAATGTACGGCACTTTTTTGTTACTATTCATGGTAGTTATTTTCACTCCCTTCCTGCCGGACGGGGCAGGTTACGAGGAAGGAAAACCTGAGTAGTTGCAGGATAGAAAGTAAATCGGAATTTTTTCCTTTGATGCAGTAGCCATTAAAGATAGTTCTCAGAGTTTTACTTTTTTATAGAAATTCTCTCTATTATCTCAGCCGCAAAGAGGTACAGTCCTGCTGTGGCTGAGAGAACTAAAATTACCTGTACTGGCAAGGCTTGAAACCAGCAGGTGCTGCAAAAAGACTAGCGGTAAAACGAGAGCCAGGGCTACGATCAGCACGGTGCCGGTAGAAAATATCGATGGGCTGCTCCTGAAGAAGGGCTTTCTGCTTCGGATTACCAGGACTATAGAAGATGCCGAAATAAATGCCTGCATAAACCAGCCTGACCTGAATTCTTTCGTGCTTTCCGGCAGAAAAAAGCGAAACCTGAAAGTCAAATAATCGGGTACCTGACTGATGAGGCAAAAGAATATTGTGAACTTGCGGATGAAACTTTCATTATAGCTTTCGGGCCCTTCAACCATCTTCGGTCCACGTTAACCGTAGCTACGATCATTTACGGTTTTCTTGATATTCTTTGTTCTCTCCTTTTCGTCTTCTAACGATCACTTTATTGCCTGCCTTTCTTACGCCCCCGCAACCCTGAGGATCGCAGCAAGTTCTTTTCCCTCACTTCCAATGGTTGAGAGTTCACTGGAGATTTCCGACTTCTCAAGGTATTTCTCAGTCCTGAACCCTCCGGGCTCTTCAATTTTTATTGTAATTTCTCCTTCGGTATATCCTCTTTGAAGGCATTCCGTTACCAGTTCTCCATATATTGAAGCGATGAGCTTCAGGCAGTCAAAGATTTTATTCTCCTCGATTGCATTTTTCCCGTCAATTGTTATACGCCTGAGCCTTTCCGACCCCACGGACTCCGTGAAGAACTCTTTTAGCTTTACTATGAATGCATCGACCGAGTCTTTATTTAAGGCAGCGGCCAGCTCCGGATCTCCTGTAAGCTCGTAGTCCCTGTGGATAATGAGAAAAGCCTTATCATCCGATGAGATAATGAACCTGTTTTCCGGATCCCTGTCTTCGAGTACAGCTCGCAGGTTATCTCCCTCATACTCAATATTCGTTATATGGAAATCGGATACATCGACGCTCTTTACCTTTTTCTCCCTGGACAGGATTCCGCTCTTTGACCAGACCGGCAAAGACAGGTTTTGCAGATCTTTTACCTTCCGGGTGTCCTGTGTAAAAAGAAGTTCGAACTCATACTGCATGGTGTCAATGAAACCGACATGTTTTCCCCTCAGTATCCTGTCCTCTATGTAAGCATAATATGTATTTTGAGCTCCGTAGACACTGCCTTCATAAAACGGACCGAGCGTTGAGAGTATTCTTGTATAAAGCTGCTGCGTTTCCATAAGGTCCAGTTTATTCTCCCTGTCGAGCTCTGCGAGTTTTTCGTTTTTCTTTGCCAGCGCCACATTTGAGGAGGTCTCAAGGGTTCTTTCCCTGACCTCAAGAATCTCAACTGCATTTACTCCGACTGTGCGGCTTTCAATGTAATCCCTGATATCTTTCTCAAACCTTTCGACTTCCTGAATCTGTTTTTCGAAAATTGAAAGCTTTTGTCGGTTCTCGTTTTTTATTGCAATAGCAGATTTTTCCAGAGGTATTACTTCCTTTGAAATCCTTATAAAATCCTGCAAGTCCTGAATAAAATCTCTCTGGACAGGAAAATCCGTAGAATCCTGAAAAGTGTACCGAATCTTAAGCCCCCCATGCCTTCCGTGCAAAAATCGTTTTTATTTATATTATGCTTTTTCCGGACTTTAAGCTTGTGAGTTTAAATTTTGAAAGGTTTAGTGCAGCTTCTCTAGTTCACAAGTTTAAAGGCCACAGAAACAAAGGCCATAGAAACCACTATCATAGTGAGACCCATGTTTCGTAGATCCTTTATCTATAACTCAGACTCATATTTTGTAGATCCTTAACTCTAACTGTACACTCTCTGGAAACCACACGAACTATAGAATTTTGCATCCTCAACCTGATTTTTTAAAACCCTTGCCTTCTTATCCCTTTATAAAGCTGGCGAAAATATCGGCTTTTCGAACTTTAACAGTATAAATAATTTCTATGAAAAACTTTCGAATACTCTTTTAATAATGTCCAAAAACTGTATAAATTTAATTATTCTATTCTGTCAGAAAGATTTATATCAGTTACTGTGCAATCTTAGCTATATTATCGCCATATGATAATATACGGAGATATGTGCCCTGAATTAAGATCAAATGCTTACAGCAGGTGAAATTTTGGCTTAAAATAAATTTACGCCTTGCGATGACAGGTACATACCTCATGTTCAGGGCTGATGCCCAGCACTGACGACAAAACGGGATTAATTAATTGTCTCCCTGATCACAAGCAAAAGCCTGTAAGGCTGCCACTTGCCGCATCAGGATTAATGTTACCCCACTTCTACCAAAAACGATTACGGAGAAGCGTTGGGTGTCTTGTCAACCGAACAGGTAGAAACGAACAATACTAATTTATCATACAGAGGGGGTTGGGTTGAGAAAATAGGGGTAAACTATAAGCTGCAATTGCCAAACAGCCTTAATTTATTTTGTACTTGAGTCTCCCACTAACTCAATTTTAATATACTGTTTGGTGAAGATGTTTTAATAGCTAAGATCTGCTATATCTTTCAACTTAAAAATTTTATTTAAAAATAAATAATATTCAATGTTTAATCTGGAACAACATGGATATTTGCGGAATCTAGGTGTAAAATATGAAACAAAAATTGATACTATTTAGTGCACTGCTAATTATATCTCTTTTAATAGGGGCAGCAAGTGCAGCTGAAAGTGACACAGAGGTTAATGTCACATACAGTGAAACCGATGTATTACCGGGAGATATTGTAAATATCGCCGTCGATTTTAATACATCTGTTAATCACACCACTATATCGATCGCTAACAGCACCAGTCTTTTAGTGAATAATGATACAATGAACCCACTGGATGGTGAGGATAACTCCTTTGATTATAACTATACCATTCCAATGGACATAATAAGTGGTCCTCTGGCTGTAGACATCGATGCATTCGATGAAAATAATAGTCTGCTGCTGAACGGTGAACCTGCACAGGACAGTAGTGCATTTGAGTTTGGTATTGGTGACTACTTAAGCATTGAAATCACAAAAAATGTAACCGGTCCTTTTATTCCGGGAAAAACTGTGAATATCACCGCCAATTTCAGTAAGCCTGTTGATCACGCCAATATATCGATTGCTGACAGTGGTTTACCCAAAGCCAGTAATGCAAACATGGTAGGCACTAGTCCGGTGACTGATGCTGAGATGGATCCAATAAGTGACGATGGTAAACTCTTTGGTTATGACTATCCGATTCCTCAGGATGTAAGTGGTCCTTTGGACATAGGCGTCTCTGGCTTTGACGATCTCGGAAATTTGCTGGGTGACGAATCCTTCCCTGGCGAAATTGATTTTGATCCGAGCTTTGACTACCAGAGTCCACAATTTACACTGGTTAAACCAGAGTCAAATTTCGCCAATAAGAGCTGTGTGAAGTTCAATTTCAGCGCTTCCGATGACAGTTCTAAGAATATTGCCTACGCTTTGGAGCTCAATGGTGTCCAGAAAGCTAACGGGGTTATGACATCCGGCTCATATAAACAACTTGAGCTTGATCTGGCTGACGGCCAATATACATGGGAAGTCAAACTGAGGGACGAACAAGGAAACACAGGTGGGAGTGGTCTCACAACTCTGTATGTGGACACAAAATGCCCAAGTGTAAAACTTGTTTCTCCTGCAGACTGCTACAAAGAGGTAATCGGTCCTGAAACTAAATTCAACTTCATCTGTGAAGATGCTTTAGCTACTCAATATAAAGATGATCTTAGCCTCAAATACACACTGTTCATAGATGGAAAACCTGCCGGAGAATATGATCAAATTCCTGGCTATATTCCTGGATATGACTATGAGGATGGTTCTGGAGAAATTCCCTGGAATGAAGTATTCCCAGATGGTATTTCCTGGGAGGAATTATTCCCTGGTATGCCCTGGGAGGAAATAATATTCCCTGGTATTCCTGAGAGTGGTATTCCTGAGAGTGGTATTCCTGAGAGCGGTATTCCTGAAGACTTTTTGGATGATCTGTTCCCAGAAGATGTAATTTCCGGGGATGCTGGGTCTGGAGAGTCAGTAATCAAGGAGATTGAGCTTGCAGATGGCGCTCACAACTGGTCGGTTGAAGTTGAGGACGGAGCCGGAAACAAAGCTAAAAGCGAAGTCAGGAAATTCTATGTAAGCCTTGATGGACTTGCAGTTACTCTCTTGACTCCTGATGGAGGATTCGTTACTTCAAATCCGACCTTTAAATTCGAGGTTGATGGGAAGAATGGAGAAGGGACAGGACTGCCTTTCCACTACAAGCTTCTTATTAACAACACACAGGTAGATGCAAACTGCGACGGTAAACCAGATAATACGGTTTGTTGTGAAGGAGGAGCTTGCGACGAGTGCGATTTCCTTGTTGGTGAAGACAACTATTCAGTAAAAGCGTCTGTGAAAGACGGGCAGCAGGTATCCTGGACGGTACTTATTACTGACTGTACAAGCGGCAGAACTTACCAGCCTGATGTGAAGTATTTCTCTGTTGACAGCAAGTGCCCGGCTGCTGTGGCAAACCTGAAGGTTGAAGATGCATTTGGTCTTACTGATTGGATCTCTGTGAGAGATAATCCTGGCCTGATGGTTAGCTGGAATGCAAGTACAGAAACAGATCTTGACTCCGACGAGCCATATGAAGTCTATATCAGCACATCTAAGCCAAACTGCATTGAGGATATGAAAAAGGTAATCATAGACGGGTCAGAGACTCACACAGATGGTACAGACACTCCAAATCAGAAATTAGAGAGTTCAGCAGATAAGAGTGTGTGGGATCTATGTATTGAAGCAGTCGAAGGAAAGGACCTGGTCTACGGAAAGGACTACTGGGTAGTTGTTGTTTCTCGCGATGAGGCTGGCAACTATAACCCTGCCTTTGCCATGTGCGGTCCTGTACAGACATATGAAGATATGAGTATCACGCTCGAACAGGGCTGGAACCTCAAGTCCGTGTCTAAGAAACTTGTTGATTCGAAGTCATGTCCTGAAGATGTCTTTGGCAATGGCAGCACAGTCCTCTACTGGGATGGTTCATGCTGGCAGTTCCCCAAGACCATTGAACCGTGCAAAGGTTACTGGGTCTACGCTAAAGAGCCTCTCATGACCAATGTCAAGTTCAAGGGAATGTCTTCTGAAGGCGCTAACCCTGATGTGCCAGCTTCTCTGACTCTGACTCGTGGATGGCACATGATAGGGCACACCTCTTCATACTTCGCACCCTGGTCAACAGCTCTGGCTTCGCTTAACGAATTCAATACCGATGATGCTAAAAACTACAAGTTTTCCAACCTCATCACTTATCAAAATAATGAGGGTTGGGGCGGCATAATCCCCGGTATAGTCGTTGAAAACGGAGTTGCCAAGTACATTGGTGAATCTGACCCCAGGGCAGTTGGAGCACTTGAAACCGATAACTGTATGGTTCCCGGACAGGGCTACTGGATCTTCATGAAAAATGAAGGTACCTACGCATCTATCGAAAACTCATACAAACCGAATGTAGGCCAGGATCCTGGAGAGGGCGGCTTTAATCCGTTTGATCCATCTACCTGGCCAGAAGGCTTTGACCTGAATGATTCGTCTACGTGGCCAGAAGGCTTTAATATGACGGACCCATCCACATGGGGATTCCTCTAAGTGGGTGTAATTTCAGAACAACTGACTGTTCAGCCTTTTCAGGCTGAATGGTTTTTTTCTTTTTGTTGTCCGCGTAATAATTGGAGGTCTATAATGGTTAAAAAATTAAAAAATGGCCTGTCAGGAGTATCCATAATGCTACTGTTTTTCCTGGTTTTTTCCCAGGGGTGTATGGCAGCAGCGGATGTTCCTCCCTCCCCCCCGATGCTTCCGATGACAGTAACAGGGGTAGCTCTCATTAACGGCACGCCTGCTCCCGACGGGACTGTCGTTGCAGCTTATCTTAATGAAAAGGAATATCTTGCAGATACTTCCTCTGGAAATTACTCCCTCTTTATTCCTGGTACTGCTGACGATGTAGGAAAACCGGTTACTTTTAAGGTGGACGGAAAAGCTGCTTCAAGCAGTGTTGCCTGGGAATCCGGCGGTATGGTTACCCTCGAACTGCCTGATGGTAAGGTGATTTATCCCGAGATTGTTAAAAGTAATTTAAATACCGATTCAAATACCAATTCAAACGGTAATTCAGATACCAATTCAAATACCAATTCGAATACCAATTCAAACGGTAATTCAAATACCAATTCAAACTTAAAAACAGGTTCAGAACCTTTGACAGAAAATAAAGAACAGGGAGTCTCAGCAGAAGGTTCCAATGCTGACGTCATTGAAAGTTCAGTCCTTGAGCCAAATATGACAGCTTTGAAAAATACGAGCGCAAACTCCGAAGATAAACAGGCAGCAGAATCTTCCGAAAGTTCCCTTACACCAGAAAGTGCTCCAGGTTTCCTTATTGTCTATGCGGTTGCAGGCATACTTCTGCTCGCTTTTGGATCCGATTTCGGGAGGGGATCCAGAAAGAATCCCTGAAGGACTTTTTCAAAAAAAGTTTGCATAATTTATAACAAAATTTCAAGGTGACATGATGACGATCAAGGACAAAAAGTTAAAAGTTTTATCATGCCTGGTTATTCTGCTACTGGGCATGTCCCTTGTTCCGGCTGCATCTGCCAATAGCGCTTCCTCTACTATTCCTTCTATCCCCAACGCGTTTGGAGGAAATCTGAAAGGAGATGCTGCAAATGCAGGTTCCGGACTTATAATCTCTGCGTATATGGATTCAAAGCTCGTTGGCTCGAACACTCTTGACGGAGATGGAAAGTACCAGGTAGCAGTTGACGGTACGGAGCAAGATAACGGAAAAGCGATAACCTTTAAGCTGGCAGGTGTTCCATCACAACCGGTTTCAGTGACCTACAAGCATGGAGCTGCGCCAGTGGAAGTTGACCTGACTTTCTATGGAGACTTTGTACCCCCGATTATAGAAAGTTTATCTACATCCCCCAAATTCATCCTGAATGACGGAAAGGATTTTTCAGCCGTCAGGGCGAAGGTTGTAGGTCAGCCCTCCGGAGCACCATCAGTGACTATCGACCTTACCCCCATAGGACAGGGCGTTACCTCACTGAAATTAGGGGATGGAGGTCTCTATTCCTGTGATATAAAGAGTACTGTACCAGGAAAGTTCAAATTCGTATTTACGGCTGCGAACCCCTCGGGAAGCAGTGTTATGGATGCTGAAAGCATTTCTATCACCATACTGAGTGATAGTCAACTCGCATCAGAGCTGGGAGGCGCTGATGGTGTCTTCTCTCCTGAGGAAATTAAGAATCTCGTAAGTAATAACGATGTGTCCAGCGGGATTAAGTATAAAGTTCTGAGTGCATATTTTGCCGATGCTTTATATAATGCCCCGGCTTCTGCATACAGTGCGGGAAGGACCCTCCCTTCGCCGGTCATTCCCGGTCAGGAGTTCCAGGTAAAAGTCAATGCTAAGTACGATGCTGCAGGTCAGATCCTTGAGAAGCTTCCTGCCGGCTTTACATTTGTTAGATCTACCCTGCCGGAAAAAGCTGTAAATGTAAACGGCGATGAGGTTTCTTTCCTGCTCATGGGTGAAACAAGCTTTAGTTACACCCTGAAAGCTCCGACATCAGCCGGTGATTATAAAATTACGGGGCTTTTAAGAGATATCAACAAAGCTGAGTCCTCTGTCACTCCTGCCGATTGCTCCATTAGTGTTAAGCAACCTCCCAATGGAGGAGGCGGTTCAGGCGGTTCAGGCGGTTCAGGTGGCGGTGGAGCAGGTGCTTCCCAGGAGCCCCAGAGCAATGTTGAGGCTAAAGAGCTGTCCCAGAAATCCGTTACCGCGGGCAAGCACATAAAGTTCGATTTCCCAAAAGGTGCAACATGCATAAGATACGTGGAATTCGATTCCAAGAAGACCCTTGGAAAAGTTACTACTATTGCCGAAATGCTGAAGGGTCAGTCCAAGCTGGTTTCCAGCCTGCCTGAAGGTAAGGTCTATAAGAATGTTAACATCTGGGTAGGTTCAGGAGGAATCGCAAACTCCAATAATCTCGAAAATGCTGTTATCGGCTTCAGAGTCGAGAAGGCATGGCTCGAGGAATGCGGAGCTGATGAATCCTCTCTGGCTCTCTGGAACTACAATAAGACCTGGAGCAGGCTTGAAACCAAAAAGGTTGGCGAAGACAGCACTTATGTCTTCTTCGATGCCAAGACTCCTGGCTTCGGCTGCTTCACAATTGTAGTGCCCGGTGAGAAGATAGAAATAGAACCTATCGAAGATACCAACTCTCCCACCTCTGAGAATGACACAAATACTGCTGAGGATCAAGAGAAGCCCTCTAAGTCGAGAATTCCAGGCTTTGAGTCTACAATAGCCGTCGGAGTCCTTGGAGCTGTGTATCTTCTGAGAAGGAAGTAAAAAGTATCGAACTAGAACCAAATTTCAATTAAAGCAGCCTTAAAGCTGCTTTTCTTCCTTTTCTACCTGCTTTTTTATCCTGCTCTTCAGCAATCTCCAGTTTTTTCAAATACATCTCCTCTGGAATATTCATAATTGAAGTGACAATCGAAAATAAGAAAAACTTAGAATAGATATATTCATCCAAAATTTTAAAATTAGTTTATTCAGGTATAGAAAATAGTTTCTTCTACCTAAAAATCGCCCTCTTGAGCAAAGCGAAAAGGGCCCCGTGCTCCCGACGCGGAATTCGGGTTATACATCAGCCGGGATTCGAACCCGGGTTCGAGCGTTGGCAACGCCCGGTGATGACCGCTACACTACTGATGTTCGAAGTTTACAGGACGTCCTGCCGCTTTTTTAGAGTATATATTTTTTCGTTAATTAAGTTGACCCCTGATAGAATTTCGGGGCATGTGTTTTATATTATCAAGCCGGTATAGTCTGACATCCCTTATGTTCCTGGCGGCATGTATTAATTTAATGTTTTAATTCGGGCTTTTTACTTTATTATTGAATTTTTTGAGTGATGGATTTTGAGCGAGCTTGAGAAACTGATAAATCTTGCAAAGAATGCAGCCGAAAAAATCCGGAAATACCGATTTGCACGTGTAGTCTCACACAATGATGCCGATGGGCTGACTTCAGCCGGAATAATGGCACAGGCCCTGCTCCGGGCAGGCATCTGTTTCCAGGTTTCTATAGCTGGAAGGCTGGATGAAGCTGTGATTGAGGAAGTGAACCGAAGCGTTTCAGGAGAAGAACTTGTTATTTTCTGTGATATGGGCAGCGGGCAGCCTGAACTTATAGGTAAGGTGGCAGCCGACGTTATAGTGCTTGACCACCACAAACCTGTAGGAGAATCTCCGGCAAAGGCAGTTGTAAACGCCCATATGGCAGGAATCGATGGAGCCACTGACATCTCGGCTTCCGGGACCTGCTATCTTGTAGCCAGAGAACTGGCAGCAGATAACATTGACCTGGCAGGGCTGGCAATTGCAGGTGCAATCGGGGACAAACAGCTTTTTCATACCGCCAATGCCTTCATTCTGGAAGAGGCTTTAAAAGCAGGAGTCGTATCTATCCGGAAAGGGCTCAAAGTAGGTGACGGAGATCTTATAGATATGCTTGCGTACACTACCGAACCTTTCCTGGACATAACCGGATACCCTGAAAAAACTAAAGAATTTCTGGACCAGTTAGGGCTTGCAGGAAAGATAGAGGACCTTTCCGAGGAAGATGTCTCGAAGCTTGCCAATGCTGTCACCCTGAAGCTTGTCAGGCAGGCAAGCCCGGAAGCTATTGAAGCAGTAATAGGAGAAGTTTTACTCCTGAACCGGGAACTTGTAAGAAATGTTTACGATTTCATCTCAATTCTTAACACATGCGGAAAGCAGAAAATCTATGGGCTCGCTATTTCTCTCTGCCTGAAAGACCGGGAGATTGTCAATGAGGCTCTCTCTTTTAAAAATGAACATAAGAAAAAACTCGCACTGGATATCAGGGAAAATGTGGAAAAAATCCGCAAAGGGGAGAATGTCTGGTACGTTGCTACAGTTGACGCCCTTTCTACCGGCAGCCTTGCAAGCACGGTTGTACGCTACCTTCACCCTGAACTTCCCTTTATATGCATAAACGAATCCGAAGGTATTCTCAAAGTCTCTGCAAGAGGCACCCGCGAACTTGTCTCAAAGGGTCTTGACCTTGCTTTCGCCCTGAGGGAAGCCGCAGGCGCAGTCGGCGGAAGCGGAGGCGGACACAATGTAGCTTCCGGGGCTGCAATCCCGCTCGGAAGTGCAGAGGAATTCCTGAGCATTGCAGACCGAATAATAGGTGACCAGCTCCAAAAGCCCGGAAAAGGAAAATCAAGATAAATTGTAGCAAGATAAAATCATAAGAACGCCACGGAATAAAAAGCCGGAAGCGGTGAAGATAAACAGTTGACAAAATGATGAGGAACGCTTATGAAAATTACAGGTACGATAGAATTTCCGGATCCCGAATCAAGGCGGTGTGCTGCGAAAATTCTGCAAGCTCTTTCACCGGATAATCTCAGGAGCATGGAAAGTGAGATTAGTGATGAGAGGGTAGCTGTCCGGTTTCATGCCGAGAAAATAGGTTCCCTGCTGGCGACAGTTGACGATTTTCTTATGAACGTTAAAATCGGGGAAGGAGTCGAGCAGGTGCTGGAAAAGGGAGAACACGTACGGAAGAGCTAAGTTTATCTCCCAGCTCATCTTTTTCCCTTTTGTTCTCCCTTTATTTCTTCCTTATTCTTTCGTTTTTTCCATTTCTTGCTTTATTCTCTTTTCTTCATTTCTTGCTTTATTCTCTCTTTGATTTGCTTGCGAGAACCGTCACCTGCCTGAACCTTCTCTCCAGAGTATAATAAGTTCTCTGAGCCTCTCTTTCGTAAGTTCCGCTCCGGTCTCAGGGATTTGCAGCCCACTGCGGTAAATATGAATAGCTTCCTGTAGTTCTCCCGTACTTATCTTTTCCCCTTCCTGAGAAGCCGGGCGATTCCACGGATTCCAGGAGCAAACTGTCCAGCTCCAGTTCCGTATAACTTCGCCGTCTCCAGTTCTGGCAACGACTGTGACGTTATAAAGTCCCTGAGAGCTGATAGTCTCCAGGTAGGAACTATTCTTTACACTGGATTCGTTTTTCCTGTTTTCTCCGTTAAGATACCAGCTTATATCGCAGGCATAGTTTGTACTGACGTTGAATGCATGCCCCTCTCCGCTGTAAGTCGTGATATTCCCTCCGGGGCTGGCTGAACTAATTGAAAGTGGAATCACTGTTATATAACCGGGTTTTGCCAGGGTGTCCGATCCTTCACTGTTGCTGACAGTAAGAGAAACAGCATAATTCCCTTGAGAGCCGTAGGTGTAAGCTGGGTTCCGGGCTGTTGAATCCGTTCTTCCATCACCGTCCATATCCCATTCCCAGGAAAAGGCGTTGCTGGAAAGATCTCTGAACTGGACCTTAAGGGGGTAAAGCCCGGCTGTAAGGTCTGAAGAAAAGCCAGCCTCAGGAAGTACATTGTTAGTTGTGAGAGCCTTAATGCAGAGATTTGCTTCCGAGCTGCCGGCGGATATATCCTCCCACCTGATCCCGTTAGGGCTAACATAGCTTTCTCCGGGATTTGCCCGCGCCTTGCTGCTGTAAAAGACTACAGGCTGTTCAACTGCAAGAGGACCTGAAGCTGAAGGGTTAGCGAATCTTATAACTATCGAAAATTTCTCTCCGGCAAGTAATGGCACTTCTGATTTAAGCACATGTGTGTGATATCCAGGGAAGGAGTATCGGCCGTTTTCCTGTGCAATGAACCCCTGTTCCCGATTAACGGGGCCTGAGACAGGGTTTTTGTATACGTATATCTCGTAAGCCGTATTAAGGTCCGTAGTATAGAATCCTATGGCTCTGAGGGTTTCGTTTCTTTCCGACGAGAAAACATTGCCGCCCCAGGCAACCAGACTTCCTGTATATTCTTTCGATATTATCCACCCAAGAGGGTCATATTGATAGATATGATCGTAATTATTTCGGCTTTCAGCTGAAAACACGGCATTTTCATTATATCCCAGTCTTGTATCGTAATAGGAAATATAGAAGTACCCGCTCTCACCCCAGGTATTGCCCCAGCTATTCTTCACTATAAATGCCCCGTCTCCAGGGGGAACCTGTGCAAACGAATATCTGTCAAAAGAATCGTTCCAGCCCACAATGGTTACAGCATGATTAACACGCTGGCTTCCCGTATATCGATAAGCATGATTTTTTCCCTGATAATAACCCGGATTCCAGTACATTGTGGAGTACACAGCCCCTTGTTCCTTAACTATGGTTTTGAGAACCTCGTTATCCAGAGGACCTGTCTTTCCCGGCAGAAGAAGCGCTTCCTGCACATGCTTCTTTTCGGGAAACCCTGCAGGCGAATAGGTAGAGGAATCGTTATAAGGGTCTTCGGATTCATTTACAGGTCCGCTCCAGCGGGAAAGGTATGCTGTTGATATCAGTGCATTACCGCCTTCACTGGGAGTAAGATCAAAACCCTGCGGATAGCCGTCTGACATAAGGTTTTTCATGTTATTTTCGGAAAAATCATATATTTCTCCTTCTTTTCCCACGATGTAAGATTCAAGAGAAGCAATAGTTGAAAAAGCCCAGCAGCTTCCATCCTTCCCCTGGTTCTTTGCAGCCGTTACTTTCCCTTCCTTGCGCAGATCATAAACGGGCGGAAGGTCCGAGCCTGAAGCCTTCAATAAAAGCCTTCCTCCGGGGCTTTCAAGTTCCGGAAGATTCACAGGTGCGGGCTTATACCCTGTGCCTGAAATCTGTTCATCTCCGTCGCCCGGAGAAAGCGGTTCAATGGGGTAAGGCTGCACGCCCTCCAGAAAGTCGGGATTCATCGGTGCCGTTTCAATCGCAGGCTCAACAGCGGGTTCAGCAGGAGGTGTGCAGTTCTGCGGCATTTCAGGAGCTTCGGCACTTCCTGCAGCAAGACCCGGGCTGCCCGGCAGGCACAAAATCAAGACCATAATCACAGGCAGAAGAAACCTCGTTTTTTTTAGCAGAGAGAATATTATTATTTTCAAGATTTTTAGCCTCAGTGAAATTGTCTCCCGATCAGCTTTCAGAAGATCTCTGAGCACTGGCAGGGATTTTAATCTTTGTCTTTATTTTAAGACTGACTTATAGAACTATTTACGGGATTTGTCTATAAGTCTTTTTCCAACTGAGCATATTTTTTTATTATATAATTAAACTATTTCATTGATGTAAATCCCTGCAAAAACCTGTATAGGGGTTATGTGTCAGTGAAAAAGTCATAATCTTTCTTGAAAATGGGGCAAACTCAATACGTAAAAAATTAGGTCATGTGAGGGTTTCTTAGGAGTACTCAAATCTCCTGTTTTTACTTATCTGAATTTAATCTCAGTTGATTTATTTTGATAAACTTCCCAGTTTCGGTTAATCGGTTTATGGTTAATCGGTTTATTAATTTATATATCCCAGGCTGAGGTGATGTTTCCAATGGAAAGAAACATTACTCTTGCCTTTCCATATTCTATAGGGTATATTATAAGGGGGTGAAAACCTGCTCTCGGAAACACTTGCTGACCTTGACAAAACCAGACCTGAAGACCTTGACAAGGAAATCCTCAGAGCTGCCATGATTGCTGAACTCGATGCTATCAATATTTATGAGCAGATGGCGAACCTGGCGAAAAGCGAGAAAATCCGCAAAATTCTGCTTGACATTGCCAGAAAAGAAAAAATTCACGTAGCTATGTTTGAAACCGTACTTCTGCAAACCGACAAAGAATTTTTAAGAATCTATTCAGACTACGCTCTGGCTAGAAGTAGAAAATAAATTTTATTTTTTCTTCATTTTTCTTCATTTTTTCTTCATTTTTTCTTCATTTTTTCTTCATTTTTTCTTCATTTTTTCTTCATTTTTTCTTCATTTTTTCTTTTTTTTCTTACTTCTCCGCTCTTAACCCTCAATATTAACCTTTATCTTGCCATAGCCATAATTTCTATTGATCTCTCATGCTTGAAGAATACGAGAAAAAGCGACATTTTAAAAAGACTCCTGAACCATTAGCCAGCAATTTTACAAAAAATTCTGACAAGCCGATTTTTGTGGTTCAGCGGCATGCCGCGCGCAACCTTCATTATGATTTCCGCCTGGAAGTGGACGGGGTTCTGAAAAGCTGGGCTGTACCAAAGGAGCCTCCAAAAGAGGCAGGAACTCGAAGGCTTGCTGTCGAGACTGAAGATCATCCTCTGGCATATGCCGATTTCGAGGGAGAAATCCCGGCTGGAGAGTACGGAGCCGGCACGGTTGAGATCTGGGATAGGGGAACTTTTAAGCTTTTGAAGCGTGAAGAAAGGGAAATTGTGGTGACACTTGAGGGAGAAAAACTGAATGGGGATTACGTTTTAATCAGGACAAAATACGGAAAAGGGGAAAAAGGCTGGCTCTTATTTAAAAAGGCCCAGTGAGGGCTGACTGTGCCTTGAGATTCAGGAATACTTAAACCGTGTGGCATCCGGATGCCCGGATTTCGGGCTTGGACCCTGAGCTTTTTAAAGCATTATGAGTATAAGCATATGGGGATACTTACGGAAGAAAGGGTAAAAATCAATGTTTTTGAAACTGCCGGGGAAAACTGCTGTGTTGCCGCCTGCGACGGACAGAAAGTTTATGACAGAATTACAGCCGCGCTCTGCGAAAATAAAGCAATCGAGCTCTCTTTTGCAGAGACGAGTGAGCTGACGCCTGCCTTCCTGAATTCGGCAATAGGGCAGCTTTACGGCTGTTTTCCCGCAGAACAGATTGAGAGCAACCTCTTATTCACGGATATCTCCGAGGAAGATGAGATTATTCTTAAGAGGGTCATCGAGCGGGCGAAAACCTATTTTGAGCACGCGTATACCTGTAGAAAGGCACTGAAAGACGTGCTTGGAGGAGAAGAGGATGCGTAAGAGCATTCACCGCGCAACCGTTTATCCTGTAAAGCGCCGCCCGAGGCTTCGCGCTGTGGCATCCAGGTCCGCAAAACCTCTCCCTGTAAAGGTCCATCCCATAGACAAATATGATTTTCCCGAAGGCAAAGACTACTTCTTTGACACCAACATCTGGCTGTACATTTACGGCCCGATCGGCTGGCCTGACCAGCGGTCGGACGCCTATTCCAGAGCCCTGAGGGAAATCCGGAACTCCGAAGGCGCGATCTACATAAACTGCATGATAATTTCGGAGTTTATCAACGCCTTCTCCAGGATCGAGTTCAAGCAGCAGACCGACTTTACGCGGTTCAAGGAATTCCGAAACTCCCTTGCCTTCCGGGCGATTGCGCAGGATATAGCCTACAATGTGAGAAAAATCCTTAAAAGCACCCTTGCCTGCGACCCCGAACTGCAGGCGATAGACCTCCCCGAAGTCATGGACCTCTTCGAGCAGGGAAAATACGATTTCAACGACCTCCTCTTTGCCCAGGTCTGCCGTGCAAAAAATCTGGTTTTCGTAACCCATGACAAGGATTTCAGCGAACTCGGAGTCGAGATCCTGACCGCAAACGAGAAGTTGATGAATACCGGGAGAGGATGACCGTGAAGTTTAAAGTCTGGCTTCAAAAGTCTGATGAAGGAGGCTATACTGCCCAATGCCTTGAAATTCCTGCTGCCATAAGTGAAGGAAAGACTAAAGAAGAAGCTCTCGACAATATTAAGGAAGCTATTGAGCTTGTTCTGGAATTCACGGGTGGAGAGGTTCAGGTACATGGTGAAGTTGTGACGGTGGATGTTTCTTTTCTGTGATTTTGTCAATCTAAGGTTAATTCTCACCCATTGTCAGGTTTAACCTCAAGGTAGAGTTCAATTGCTTCTTTTATTCTTCTATTTAATTCGTCAAGCGTTTTTGCCTGTGTATGACATCCCGGAAGTTCGGGAACAGAAGCTACGTAGATTCCATCTTCGTCCTGTTCAATAACGACGGTGAATTCTCTCACTTAAGTGTGCCTCTTCTTATTTAGACTTGTTTAAAAAAAGAAAATTGGTTGGACAGCTATTAGCCTTTTAAGAAATCCATTAATTCCTTTTCGGACTTTCTGTATCGTGATATGGGAGGTTTGGATTTTTCATTCATTTCAAATAAGGAATGTAGCTTGCTAATGGCAACAGGGTCTAATATGTGTAGAGAGTTCTGCTCCAGATATTTTAATGGCATATTGATCCTTTCGAGATTTTTAGAAAATAAATTAACAGTTAAGCGCAATTTCCTGACTGCTTATAGGGAGATTAATACTGTTCAATCCCAGAGCATTAAGGCCTTTGTCAACCAGTTTATTTCTTTTGCTAACGCTCATTTTCATGGTTATCCTGATATTTTCCTGACTAATATCTATGGCGGCTTCAAAATATCTGACATTGCGCAGATCTTCTTTTGCAAGGTTAAATCTTTTTGAAGCATCAAGAATCTCGATAGCCATGATCTGATGGTCTTCGCTAATATCAAGGATTATACCATCCAGATCAGCGGAAGTTTTGTACTTTTTATCGCTTCCGTAAAAGAAAATGCTGTCATTCTCAAAGTCGTAATCGTATTTAGTTACCAGAGATTCCTGCCTCATCCGGTCTCCTCCTCTTTTTTGCCTCTTCAAGGAAACAGGTCACCAGGTTGAGTATTAGCGGACTGGTGCTTTTAATACTTATTATAACGATCAGGTCGTATTTTTCTGTTCTCTCGTAGTAGAGCTTAAACTTATCCTCTTCTTGTTTAAGTATTCCAACAGGCTGTTCCTTAAGTATTATGTTGTATATTCCATTAAATCTGGATGTACTTCACTTTTACGTTGATTAATTCTTTCTTGAAAATGATAAGTGGCACGTATATTATCTTTATTAATTTTCGATAAACAATTTAATAAAATGCCTACATCCATCCAAGAGCCCCGTTATTATATCTAAAATTTGAAACATTATTTGTAATTCAGTTCACAATCTTACAATTTTTTTGCTTAAAAGAAGTATACACTAGTATATAATTACATATCTAGTCCAAACTAAAGGCGGCCATGGGAAGTTCTTGAAAAGTGAGCTTCTTGAGAAATATATTTTTTAAGCGATGGGTCATTTCCCTTTTTCAGCCTGGCAGATTTTAGATTTGCCTAAAATGCCTAATGGCGAAAAAATAATCTATATCAGAAATTTTAGCCGGCGTCCGTAAGAGAAATCTTTTATAACCTTGCGGAAATCTCTTAATTATGGAAGAAACGTACAGGTTTTCAGCCATCGTTCATAAAGAAGGAAAGTGGTATGTCTCCTGGTGTCCTGAGCTTGATATCGCAAGTCAGGGAGAAACGATCGAAAAAGCTATCGAGAACCTGAAGGAGGCAATCGAGCTTTATCTTGAAGATGAGGACGCCCAGATTCCGGCAGCCGGGCAGGTTTTTACTACAACGGTAGAGGTTTCTTCTCATGCCAAAACTTCCCACCCCGTCAGCTCGTGAAGTTATCAGGGTACTGAGCAGTGAGGGGCAAATCCTAAAAGTGATAGATTGACGACTAATAATTCAGCTTCAAAGGCGTTTGTGCGGCTTTAGTGCGGCTTTAGTGCGGCTATAGCGGCTTTAGTACGGGATTATTCTTCCTTTTATTATGTAGTAAGTACCTTTTCCTGTAGTTCCGATTTTTTCGAAGATATCCTTAGTAACCAGATCTTTTAGTTCCTTGGTTGCAAGCCTATCCTTTACTTTACATAATTCTTGATATTCTTTGTTTGTAATTCGCCCTTTTTCTTTCACATAAAAGAACGCTTCAATCTGCCTTGTATTAAGGCCAAGTTCCCGCAGGTATTCTTCGTTGTAGAGTCCTTTCCTGAATATTACACGAAAACCCTGATACTCCTCAAAAACCGGCTCAGGAAGCCCTGCTTCTCTACAGTATTTTTGCATTTTTTCTATTCCACTTCCCCACTGCTCAATAAGTTTTGCATCAAAAAACACTTCAGCAATTCCCCGATTTCGAAGCTTTGATGCATGTGATTTAAAAAGATCTTCCAGGGTAATCCCGAGAGGGAGACTTCCTGGGCTCCAAACTATAAGCTCCTCGTCATAAATTCGTATCTCTATATTTGAAAGTGAAGTATAGTCCCTGTGGCATACTGCATTAACAACCGCTTCTCGAACTGCTTCCAGCGGGTAGTCCCAGATCTCTTCCCTTTCTGGCCTGCCGGTCATTACAAATTTAACGTTTGTATTTTTCCGAACAAAAGCCATTGCTTCATCAATTTGTTCGAAGAGAGTACCTTCAATCAACCGATCATCGATAACAATTGTGTGGTCTTTGAACCTTCCACAGTGGATAACAGCCTGTGAGAGAAATGGTCTATCTTCTTTACGAAACAAAAGTCCGGCAGCCCATGTAGGTCTTCCGTCTTTCACTAGTTCCATCTTTTCAAGAATCTGTAAAGGGGTTTCATCTTCTGAGAAAGCTTTTCTCCCCGTATCTGCCGCTTTTCTCATATACCGTTTAACCTTCTCAAAATCGAGATCTTCCAGGGATTTGCCGACTGCCGGAAACTTGTCCCAGCTCATGCCGGTTGCCTGTAGATGCATTTCGGAAATTTCCTGGGCGTTCATGACTCTGTTGCTACTTTTTACCCGCTTGAAACATTTCCCCCTAACCGAGACTGGTTTTAACGGGTACTCGAAAATTTTTACTGCAACGATGTGTTTTCCTTCTATTTCCTGTACCTCAATCAAAGGGATAAGCTGAGGCTCAGTTTTGCTGGCGATCTGATTTGCCCATTGTGTAAGGGTCTCTTTTCCAATATCTGTGCCCTTTATAGCTCCTTTGTCTGAAACCCCTATTAAGATAGTTCCTCCTTTTTCATTAGCGAAAGCTACAGCCGATTCAACAGTCCTTTCATCGAATTTTTCCTTAAATTCAAGAATTTCGGATTCTCCGCCTTTGATAAATTCATGGAGGTTCATTGTACTTGGTCCTGGCTCATTTGCAGGAATAGTGGTTTGCAACGTTTATTATTTTTATTGTGAATCGACGTCTGGTGGAATAAAAGTCAAAACAGTGTGAGTATTGCTGTAGAATTATATTTTTGCTTAAGGGGATCGGCTCGGCTAAAGATCGTCACCGGAGAGGTTCTTTAAAAGTGAGCTTCTGGAAAAATATATTTTTTAAGAGATGGGCGTATATCCTAAACTTCCGCCTGGGTTAAAGTTTTTTGCGTAACATTCAAGCTTGTCCTAGTGTTAGCTGTTAGAATAAAATGAAACTTTTTATAAGTTCGATCCACTCATCCCGTATAATTTTGCAAAAAAAGTTAAATAGTAAACGTCAATATTTCTTTAAATCGATTTTAAAAATCTGTTTTGGAATGAACTGCTTCTCATCATTAAGAATGACCCCTCCGTTAAAGAATTGAAAATCAGGGAAAACGGCAAAATAAGCAACTGTCCCCAGTTTCAAGAAATATCCGGGAATCAGTCTTTTGTTTGAATATTTTTTAAACCTGCTTGCCGGAAAAATGACTTTGTGCCAGCCGAGGTCCAGACCGCCTCTCCCGTCGGGAAAGTTTTTCCCTTCAAAGAAATAAATACAATTTTCCGTAAATATCGAATAATCCAGATCTTCCTGCCCTTCATAGATAAAAACTTTAATGACTTCCTGTGTCTTTTTATCTTTGAAATATACGTCAAAGGTAGATCTTTTACCTCCTCTCGGACCTATGTAACACTCGTTTTCCAAACTGATCCTGCCTATTATTTGCTTAAAAACCCCTAAAAACCATAAATGCTCTATAGAGGAATTTTCAATCGGATTTTCCTTAAAAGCATCTTCCAGATGCTCGAAATTCTCCGGGATTTCATAGCTAAGTTCTTCCGCTCCGGATAAGTCCAGATCTAAATAGGGTTTTTCAAACCTGTTTTCATCAAAAATGACAAAATTACCTTTTCCGGTCCTTATTACAAAACAGTTTTTATCCCTTAGTTCTTTAGACTGTATGGAATGAAAATCAATTGAAAGGTAATTTGGAGCATAACCAGACAATCTTAATCTGTATCTCGTTTTATACTCCATGAAATTTCTTTCCGTAGAGTGACCCTGTGTTGAGAGCTCTTTGAGGAATCTGGGGTCGTTGAGGAGAGGAAGCCAAACAGTGTTCATATTGTAGAAGAGTATAGGACAGTTAATAAATTTTTTGTTGTGGAACAGTTATTGTTTTTTAATTTATTATTTTTATTATGAATTTAACCGGATTACGGTGAATTAGAAGTCAAAACAGTATGAGTATCACTATAAAATTATACTTCTACTCAAGGGAATCGGCTCGGCTAAAGGCGGCCACTGGGAAGTTCTTGAAATGTGAGCTTCTGGAAAAATATATTTTTTAAGCGATGGGTCATTTCCCTTTTTCAGCCTGGCAGATTTTAGATTTGCCTAAAATGCCTAATGGCGAAAAAATAATCTATATCAGAAATTTTAGCCGGCGT
>NZ_SCHL01000053.1 GCF_004099695.1 Methanosarcina sp. MSH10X1
ATTCTTGCCCTTGAAGGCCTTATCCTGGACGAAAACCCTGCAAGAGAGGATATGCCGAAAGCGTTTGAAACCCCGGCAGTCCTGATTACGAATTATGATCTCAAAATTAAAAGCGGATATTTGAATCCCCAGCACAACCTGAGAATGGATTCGGTACAAACTGCACTGCTGTTTGAGGAGAGAAAAAAGGAAATGTGCAGGGAGATTGCCAGGAAAATAATCAATTCAGGGGCAAATGTGCTTTTTTCCGAGGGCGATATTGACCCCCATATCGAAACCCTGCTTCGGGACAGTAATATCCTTGCTTTCAAGAAACTGAAGATAAAAGACCT
>NZ_SCHL01000054.1 GCF_004099695.1 Methanosarcina sp. MSH10X1
ATTCTTGCCCTTGAAGGCCTTATCCTGGACGAAAACCCTGCAAGAGAGGATATGCCGAAAGCGTTTGAAACCCCGGCTGTCCTTATTACGAATTACGACCTCAAGATTAAAAGCGGATACTTAAATCCCCAGCACAACCTGAGAATGGATTCGGTGCAAACTGCACTGCTGTTTGAGGGGAGAAAAAAGGAAATGTGCAGGGAGATTGCCAGGAAAATAATCAATTCAGGGGCAAATGTGCTTTTTTCCGAGGGAGATATTGACCCCCATATCGAAACCCTGCTTCGGGACAGTAATATCCTTGCTTTCAAGAAACTGAAGATAAAAGACCT
>NZ_SCHL01000055.1 GCF_004099695.1 Methanosarcina sp. MSH10X1
GAATCTGCTTTTATCTCTTCTCTTATTAGAGTATGAATTTCTTCGGAATCATACCCTTTATCCATAACATAACATTGGGACCTTCTTGACCTGTTTGATTGTCTTATCAGAGTTTTTGCATGCTTGACATCATGATCTGTTTTTTGACTGATTTTCCATCCTAATATTACTTTTTTATCAGTATCTATTGATATTGAAGTTTTAAGGAAGCTCCTTCGGAGCTTCCCTGTCCTTTTAGAATAATAATGACTCGCATATGAACTCGTAAATCCAGTTGCGTCAATTGCTGTAATAGAAGCATTTTCTCCGTGTGAATAAAATAGTTTTAG
>NZ_SCHL01000006.1 GCF_004099695.1 Methanosarcina sp. MSH10X1
ATACTTGTTGTGTTTGCGCACCATAAATTGCCGGTAGCGCTCGATACTTACATTTTTTCCTTTCATATGCCGCTTTTAAAAAACTTGGCGGGCTTTGGTTCTTTCTGCCTGCTCCGCTCATTTTTCAAAAAGTTATAGATCCTGTCTGTCAATCCGGAACGCTGGGCTTCGGCTTCGATCTTACGGAGAGCCTTGCTTAAAAGCTCCACATCATCGTCCTTTCCGTCGATCCATATTCTGCCATTCTGGCCAACAAAAATGCTGCAGTTTGTTTCTTTCTTCAGCATTGAGATCATGGAACCGCCGTGTCCTATCACACGTGGGACTTTAACAGGCTCAATTTCGACAATATGGCCTGTTTTAAGTTTATGGAAGTTCGAATCCCTGAGGGCAAGCTCGACTTTCATGGAACTGTCTACATCCTTTACTCTAAGAATTATAGAGTCGCCTATGTCCATAACTTCGGACATCTCACGGGATTCTATTCTTCTGGGATATTCGGATACATGGAACAGGCCGTCATAAGGAGAGGCAATGTCCATTATCCAGTTGGATGGCGTAACCACAATAACGACCCCGATCACCACATCATTTACGGAAGGAATATAGGCTCCCGCAAGAGGGATCACTCCAACTTTATCCTCTTTGAGATTTTCAATACCACAAAACAAAGAATAGATCTTGTCGTTCTTGACATAAGTCCCGTATCCGGCTTTTCTCGAATTCTCGGATAGCAGGTCACCAGGGATCACTATTTTTTTATCCATCCAACATCCTCTTATAAAAGTTTAGTTTGAGCCTCTCCCTTTGTAAGATGATTTATAAGAGCGTAAAAATCAGTCTGGACTCCTGCAGGAATTCTTACCACCGCAATCCAGGAGCCGTCACGCTGCCATTCTTCTTTCGTAATGCTTCCGATCTTGGAAATATCTCCGTATGCTTTGGGAGCATACTCGGGAGGGATTTTTACAGCAATACTGATCTCTTCAAAGCGTATAGGTATAAGCGGGCGAATGGCTTTCATTGTAATATTGACCAGCTGATCCACGCTTTTTAAGGGGTCTATATGCACCTTTGCCTCTTCCATAGCCTTCTCGATCCTTGCGGGAGGATGCGGTGCTTTTGTCTGGGGGTTTATTGCATTTCTGGAAATGGTATAGATAACTTTTCTCTTTTTTTCCTCAAGCATGCGTTTTCTCTGTTCAGCAGTGAGCTGGAGCTCTCCGCTTTTCAGAATCACGGCAGCAATCTTGAAGGGATCCGTTGTCTCAAAAGCATTGACAATATCGGACTCTGCTGCTCGGTCCCCTCGGTTTGCATCCTCGAAGATAGTTTCAACCGCCAGAACATCTTCAAGGCTTATGTCTTCTCCTCGCTTGTAGGCCAGAGCCCCTTCGGGCTCGACCAGGACTTCGAAGTGTTTGCTGCCTCTCTTGAGCCGTGCAGTCACTGCCTCGTCCAGGGACACCATTTTCGAATACCTTCTCCAAAACGTTATTTGAGAATCCGAAGATTCTCTGAGTACTCACTCTCAAATCTTATATAGATTTTATTCTTTGTTCTCAGTTCCCCTGTGTTTCGCGAGGATCTGCTGAACATAATTCTCAACTTCTTCAGGAACTAATTTCCTGAATTTCTTATCCTGAAGCGACACAACACCGACTTCAAGGGTAGACGAATCAAACTTGCCTTCGGCAGCTCTGTAGAGGGCATCCATTCCGAGAAGGATAGCCGCATTAATATTCATGTCTTCCCTGTATTCCGCTTCAAAAACCTCAACGACCGCATTTCTGCCTGCTCCGATAGCCGTCGCCTTGTATTCAAGGAGAGCGCCGCTCGGGTCAGTCTCAAAGAGCCTGGGCAGGTTGTCGTCCACGCCTGCGATCAGAAGTGCAGTCCCGTATGGGCGAACTCCGCCGTACTGAGTGTAAGTTTGCTTGTGGTCGCAGATCTTCTTGGAGATAACCTCCACACCTATGAGTTCGTCATAAGAAACCCTGTTAACCTGCGCTTCCACACGGGCCCTGTCAACAAGGGAGCGGGCATCCGCCACAAGCCCTGAAGTTGCGGCTCCTATATGGTCGTCAATCTGGAATATTTTCTCGATCGACTCGGCTTCCACAAGCCTGCTTGTTATTCGCTTGTCAACCAGCAGCACTACCCCGTCAGCTGCCTTGATTCCCACGGCTGTTGTTCCCCTTTTGACCGCTTCGCGGGCATACTCTACCTGAAAAAGTCTTCCATCAGGGCTGAAAACCGTGATTGCCCTGTCATAGCCCATTTGTGGTGCCATCTGCATATTCCGTATCTCCCTTAATTTCGATTATATATTGTTTCCATCTTCCCGGCAGAAAACCGGTCTTTCTTCCTTTAAGGATCTCTGTCCGCAGGCTCGTCAGCTAAATCACCGCCTTCCCCAAAAAGGCTTTGGTCAGTGATCATAAACTGCTGCGCGGATATCCCGAAAATTCAGGACTGAAAGTCCCCGACCCAGCATTCAGGTAAGGAAACCGACTTTTGATTTCCTATAACGTATTTCTTCCTTATTAGAGTTTTTAACCTTTTATTCGAAACTTTCAGTCCTGACAGATTTTTTCGGGCGAAACTCGCGGAAAATACCCCGATAACAGGAGTTCAAAGGCACTTTTACCCTGCAAAGTACGTTTCCAGGATCTGGATTCGCGCACTTGAAGAACCTTTTTAACAGTTTTTAAGGTCCCATTCCAATGTTAACTAAGTCCGCTAATAAAGTGTATTTACTCAGTTATAATGCTTGTGAAACCCGGAGGTTTTCGGCGCTTAAAGCCGTTTTTTTGAGATCTTTAAAGAAAGATTCGAATTTCCGCAGTTTCACCCTATCCGGGTTTCAATCTGCTTTCCGATTATACCTTCAATCATCCGGATTTAATTTCCGGACCGCCTGTTATTCTGTCAATCAATCCTGCCAATCGATATTATACCTGTTAAACTAATATACCTGTTAATATAGTCATTCATAATAGTATATATTAGACAGCATCCTGACAGTTTGTTAAATAGCTTCCTGACGATCTCAGGGCTGGAACTTTTCAAGCCTAGCACAAAAGTCAGTAACTCCCAAAAAGCTGCTTAATCCGGCTTTCCTGAGCCCTGAGAATCTGACTTTCCAGGAAGTAAGTATTCCTGAACCCTGCCCTGCCTGTTATTCCTCAGCTGTTTCGGATTTCATGCTGATTTCGGGCTCAAAGACCGTCTGATTCTGAAGAAACTTCTCGGTTGCCCTTTTAACCGTACCCGAAGTTCCAAGTACGTGCAAAGTCGCCCTTTTTCCGCTGACCCGGGTGAGAGTAGCAAGGGAAGCCCTTGTTTCCTTTACTTTCGTGTGAGAGCACTGGATAATACCTTTCCAGTCTTCGAACCCGAGTACCTTGATATCACATTCACTTGCGGTGACATCTCCAAGCAGGGAAGAAGCCGCGTACATAACTTCTTTAACCAGGTCACTCCTGCCGACCGGTCCCTCGGAAATCAGTTCAAAAGCCAGATAGCGTTTTTTCGCCCGAAGCGAAGGAAGCAAGCGTTTCAAAAATAATCCCCCTCCTCAAGCACTTCGATGCCTTCCCTGACACGCCCCGGACCGGGACGGTTCCTCGAAATAATATTCTCGGGTGTCGTAGTCATGGCTTCAAGCGCTTCCTCTTCTTCAAGCCCGCAGACTTCAGCCAGAGCAAGCGCCTCCATAGGAGAGCGAAGGTCAAAACAGGACATCGCACCGCTTGAAAGGACAAGGGAAACATCGTATTTTCTGGCAAGGTCGAGATTTGCCCTGAGATCCGACAACAGGCGAACGCGTCTGGGACCTCTTGTATGGAGAAGGGGCCTTAATGTCAGGCCGATTGCAACGTTATTTTCAGCTGCAGCTTTTGCAAGCACCTGGTTTAACCCGCTACTCTTATCAAAAGCCGGATGGTTCAGGATATCCACTCTCGGATTTTCCAGTGCAGCCCTGTTGACGTTTTCGGAACCTCCGTGCACTATAAGGACATCCACTGATTTCCGGAATTTTCCAATAAGTCCCTGAAGTTTCGAGGGGTTTTCCTCTACAAGCTCGATTCCCCTGAAAACCTCGAATTCATTACAGGAAGGTAGTACAGGCCGCGATTGAGGAAGTTTATCCGAATGGTTTGCAAGCGCAATCCCGCTATAGCCGAAATATCTGGCAAGGGCGGCAAGTTGCTCCGCAGTATCTTCCCCATCGGGAACCGCATGAACGCAAAAATCGTAAAATTTCGGTTTACCCAAACAACTCCTCCACTATAGCTCCGGCTTTTTCCCGGTTCTTCGGATAGGTCTCGATCTTGAATTTTGCAGTGATCGCATCCGAGGAATCGGTGAGCTTAACCTGCTGCAGGTATGCAGCCTGCTTGTCAAAGCGGAGATGGAAGACCTGATTATCGTCTAGCCTCTCAGGCATCTCTTCCCTGAGCTTTGCTACGTCTTCTTCGGAAAACTTTTCCCGGACAAAGCGGGCAAAATTCAGGCAGTCTGCTTTTCTTTTAAGCTGTACGCTCAGGATGGTAATAGGATTTCCATGGTGCCCTTCAGCCTGGAGCTCTTCAACAAGTTTGCTCCCTTCCCGGACGCCGGCACCGGATAAAAAAAAGTCCAGAGCCTCATGGACTCTGGATAAGTCTTCGGTTGCGTGGGCGATCACACGCAGTATTATGTGATGAATCACTTGCCTCGACTCTTGTGTGCACGGATACTCGGTCTGGTCTTTTCAGCACCTTTTCCGCGTGTAGACATGCCTCTGCCCTTGCGGCCGGCACTTGTCTTGCCCCTTGCGGCTCTGTCCCTGGTAGACGGGTCGCAGACCCAGTTCAGGTTCTTGTCGCTCTTTATTACGGGGTGGTGGGGGTCTACAAGAATGACTTCAAACCACTTGTGCTTTCCATCCTCCCCTACCCAGTAGGAGTTCAGGACTTCGAGGTTCGGGTATTTGCGGTCTGCACGGGATTCGGCAATCCTCTGAATGCTCATACCGCCTGAGATTTTATTCTTCCCCATTCTCTGGGTTCTTCTTCCACGTTTAGGCCTTACTTGACCGAGCCCTCCGCGGCGTACCTTTACCCTGGCGACTACAATGCCCTGCTTGGCTTTGTATCCAAGGGAGCGTGCCCTGTCAATTCTGGTCGGTCTTTCAATTCTGGTCACGGACCCCTGCTTTCTCCAGACCTGCATACGCTCCCAGCGGAGGTCGTTCACGTAAGTCTCATCAGGGTTTTTCCATGCATCACGTACGTATGTGTAAAAAGATTTTACCAATTTAAACACCAAGTTTCACTTATGTTTCACGGTTCAGCCCTGCTTTGCAGGACCACATTCCAACGGGACCTAATCCCGAAATGAAACATGCGATAAACTGAATCATTTGATTTAAAGCTTTGCCCTTAGGTTATTTGAGCGCAAAGAATTTGCAAAAAAGAAAGAATAGAAAAGACTGGAAAAAGAGAAAAAGAAGGGCTATAAATTTATTAGGATTTTAGTTACTATAAATGTAACTAAGCTGTACAGTAAAGATATCTTCATTTTTTTCAAGCTCATTTTTTATCCTTATGGCGTCTTCCTCTGGAATCCAATGCGTCAGAGGTCCATTATCATAAAGAAAACGAATTTCGCACCAGGTAAACTTTTTCACCCCAATATCATATTTATTCAGTATTGAAAGAAATTTTTTGTCCCAGGCTGCTTGTTCAGAGACCGTAAAAACATAATAATCTCCTTCTCTGATAACGTGAGCAGGAGAAGATACAATCCAATCTTTTTTCTCTTCCTTCATTGCTTTATTAATCTCGTCTCTTATATCCCAATTATCTTTGTCTACCATTATGTAATATATTTCTCCCGTAGTATTAGTATCATATTCCATTCTGTAGTTTCTAGTCATGTTATAGTTTTGAAGAATGGCTTTTACTTCTGACTCAGAAACTCCATCTTTAAATTGAATAAGCAGACCACCTACTTGTGAATCAGGGTATGGAGTTTGTGTATTAACTGCAGTTTCTGTAAATAGTCCAGCAGTTATTACGAGAATAGAAAGTAGCAAAAAAATGATTTCCTTGTTGATTTTGCTCATAACAACACCTTAAGAAAGTGAAGATTTTTAGTCACTCACAATATGTGTAGAGCTTCGATACATCAAATTTCTATACTTCAGTGCCAGACTCAACAAGCAGCAGGTTATCAGTAGCTATCAGGTTGTTTGGTCCAAGCCTGCATTACTTTTCTTGAGCTTCCATCCTCCATATAGGCAGGTCAAGCTCCCCAATAATCCAAAACCAGGAGTAGAGTTAGTTTTACTCGATTCGTTTTCACTTGAGCTATTACCATCATCAGATTCATAATTACTATTACTTGAATTACTGAGTTCGACAGAGTTATTTTCTTCAGATGATAAGTTAGTTTCTTCAACTTCCATACTTTCAGTTAAATTGGAGGCTGCCCTTATGCTTTGATCAGCCTTGTTAAAATCTGTAAGAGGCCCAATGGCGACTCCAGCAGGACAGCTCATTGTATATTTTCCTGTATTTACAGTCGCTGTAACAGTATTTGTGGCTGTGTCAATTACAGAGACATTACCTTCGTTATCGGAGTAAACGGCAGAGTTTGCCACATATACTTTTTCTCCGTCAGGGGTGACTGCAACTCCAAAAGGAGTATATCCTACAGGCACTGTAGCTATAACAGTATTTGCTGCGGCGTTAATTACAGAAACATTGTCACTTCGCCAATTTGTCACATATACTTTTGTACCATCAGGACTGACTGCAGTATCACTGGGTCCGTCTCCTACGGGTATGGTAGCTGTAACAATGTCAGTTGCTGAGTTAATTACAGAAATATCGTTGCTGCCTGTATTAGTCACATATACCTTATTTCCATCAAGACTAACTGCAATATCATCAGGATGGTCTCCTACAGTCACAATAGCTGTAACTTTTTTTGTAGCCGCGTCAATTACAGAAGTGGTGTTGTTTCGATTATTCGTAACATAGATCTTTTTTCCATCTGGTGTGAATGCAACTTTAGAAGAACTTATTCCCACATTAACAGGATCCATTACAGTGTTTGTGGATGTGCCAATTACCGTGTTAATTACAGAGATAGTGGGACTGTCGCGAACAGTCACATAAACCCTTGATCCTTTAGGGTTAACTGCAACTCCCAAAGGATAACCTCCTACATCCACTACAGCATCAACCGTATTTGTCGCTGTGTCAATTATAGAGACCGTGGTGCTGAATCCCGATATATCCGGCACATACACCTTTGTTCCTGCAGGGTTGACTGCAGCTTCTCCAGCCCAGCCTTCTATAGGCACCACAGCCGTAAGATTGTTAGTTGCCGTGTCAATTACAAAGACGTCTCCATCAATTCCTATAGTCGTCACATATGCAAATGGAGCTGCACCTGCGACGCCTGCCAGTGTTAAAATCGCAAGTGCCGTTATTCCCAAGACTTTTGTAAGAATATTTCCACTGCGTGCTTTTTTAAGTTTTGCTACAGATGAGAGTGGAATTGAAAAGGTGGCATTAAGTATTGATGATATAATTTTAGATTTCATCTTTTATCCCCGAACAGCTCTCTCCTTTCGTGCCAGTCCCGTTATTAAGAATGTCCTCTAAAACCAGAGTGTAACGAGATCATCTGATAAGTCTAAACCAATAGTAACCATCTTAGACTACATCAGATATAAATTTAAATTGTATTACATAATATTTTATTGTTTGCATGAACACTTTTGCCTGTTTTTCAATTTTTTGGAGTTAATTTAGAGAGGCTTTCTATAAAACTCAAGCAAACATTTCTCATGGCAGTAAGGAAAGTAGCAAGGAGAATGATAAACTCTGGCGGAAGTTAAGATAATATCACACTTGCATAAACTCGAAGAATAAGAACAACCATTTATATACTGTTAACACGGTTTCCATTTCGGGTTAATATGAGGCTTCACTGGATTGACGCTTTAAAAGGAATGGGGATCATGCTTGTGGTATTTGCACACCACAGCCTGCCTGTCGCGCTTGATACCTATATTTTCTCGTTTCACATGCCGCTTTTCTTTTTTATTTCCGGGTTTCTCTTCGATTTTGGAAAATATGCCGAATCAGGTGCAAACTTTTTAAAAGAAAGATTCAGGTCACTTATCGTGCCTTATTTCAGTTTCGCACTGCTTACCTGCCTGTTTTACTTCTTGCTTGACACGGGATTCCAGCCGGGAGTTACTAATATTGATTTCTTTGCAAATAGTGCATTTTACGGCGTTTATTCCATTCTCTATGCTCTTGGCCCGCTTGTTTCTTACAATCCGCCCCTCTGGTTCCTGACCTGCCTTTTCGTAACCGAACTTCTCTTTTACGGATTTGCAAAAAAATATTACCCGGAACCGGGAAAACTTGTATTCGGGCTTATCGCAGCCGGAGTGATAGGATACCTTTATTCCATATATGTGCCTTTCAGGCTGCCCTGGAACGCGGATGTGGCTCTTTCGGCTGTGGTCTTCTACGGAGCCGGAAACCTGTTTAGAAAATTCGTGCAGCTCGAGGACACGGAATCGGGAGAGAAATTCATAATCGGTTCCGGCTCACGGGCAGATTCGATTGAGTTGCATTCAAAATTAAAAAGAGTTTTCTTCCGGGCCGATAAGTTTCTTCCGTGGATCTTTATCCTCCTGAACTTATTATATTTAGGTTACTTTCTGAAATTTCCTACTACTGAGAAGGTCAATATGAATGTGCTGAAGTACGGGGATTTTTATTCATATTATCTCCTGGCTTTCTCAGGAATCTTCGCCTTTGTTTATCTGTTCAGAAAAATAGGAAGCTCGAAAATCCTGGAATACTATGGGAGAAATAGCCTGATTGTGCTTGCGCTCCATTTCCCGCTGAAGGATATCCTGACAAAACTGGCACTCCTGGGTTTCGGGGTAGAGCTTGAATATTTCTATAATAATATAACTTTTGCCCTGAGCTTAACTGTGCTGAATCTGCTCTGCCTGATACCTGTAATCTTCCTTATCAATAACCATTTTCCTTTCCTTGTGGGGAAAAAACGTTCTTCTGCCGGGTTTGAAGGTGCCAAAGTATATTTCAGGAAATTTGCAAATTAAGAGAGTTTATTTTCGGGTCAATCAAGAAAATAATGATTTTTTTGTTGGAAATACGCTGGATTACTCGAAGTTCAAACATAACCAGAAATAATGACCACTTTTTAAGAAATAACTGTGTTGAAGCCAGTTTATGTTTTTATATCGTTAAACCATATAGTGAATTCTGTTCCCTGATCGCTTTTAAGTTCAATACGGCTTTCTATCTGTTCAACAAGAAGACTTACAAGCTGGAGCCCGAGAGAATCGGTATTTTCAAGGTCAATTCCCTCAGGGACGCCTTTCCCGTTGTCTACCACTGTAAGCATGTAATCGAAACCATTTCTCTCCCTGCAGGATTTAACTTGACCGGAAACGTCCCTTTGAGAAATGATTCCAGTTCTGCGAAGGTTTATCCGGATCTCGCCTTCCCTTCCAGCAGGAAAAGCATGCTTAAAAGCATTTGAAACAAGCTCGTTTACAATGATTCCAAGGGGGATTGCAGTGTCTAGGCCAAGATCTACCAGTTCAAGGTCAAGCTTTAAGCCAATATTCTTATTTCGAAGGCTGTATGAGCTAAACAGTTCTGCGGTCAGCTTCCGAAGGTAAGCTGAAAAATCAAGGGTATCAATTTTATCCCCTTTATACAGCTCTTCGTGAATAAGAGCCATTGAAATTACGCGGCTCTGGCTCTCCATGAAAGCCTGGACAACTTCAGGAGTTTTGCAGGTCTCAAGCTGGGAGAAGGTTTCTGCCTGAAGGTCAAGCAGGGACGAAATCACCTGTAAATTATTCTTAATCCTGTGATGGATTTCCTTTATGCGGATTCTATCTATCTTTACCAGGGTCTCTTCGGCTTCTTTCCTCTCAGTAATATCGTATATAGCGCCCTGGTACTTATCCGGAATTCCGTTCTTTCCGGGGATCTTCTGGTAAATCTCATGCACCCACTTTATCTTCCCATCTTTGTGAGTTATCCGGAAATCAACTTCTCCAGAGGCTTTATATTGAGAATTCCTGACTCTCTCCTCTTCTTCATAAATACGGGGCAGGTCATCGGGATGAATTATATCCTTCCAGCGTCGTTTTGAGATAAACTCTTCTTCGTCATACCCTGTAATTTCTTTAACAGTCCCGTGCATAAAGACTGGAATGAAATTCTCATCTGCCTGAAAAGCAATTCCCTTAAAATTTTCTATAAATGAGCGATATCTTTCTTCACTTGATCTAAGGTTATCTTCAGCCCTTTTACGCTCAGTAATATCCTGAACTGTTCCCTTCATCAGGACAGGAGTATTTTTCTCATCAAAAACAGCTTCACCCTGCGCATGGACTATGCGCTCTTCTCCCTCAGCTAAGATAATTCTGAAATCAATGTTATAGGACTCTCCACTTAACGCTCTTTTAATGGCGTTATTCACATAACCTCGATCATCCGGATGCACATAGTTTAAAAATGTACTGAAGGTTATTTCAAACTCCTGTGGCTCAAGTCCAAAGATACGATAAGCCTCATCAGACCAGTACACCTTATCAGTTGCCGTATCCCATTCCCAGTTTCCGAGATGTGCCATTCTCTGGGCTTCAGCAAGACGTTTTTCACTCTCTTCCAGCGATTTATAAGCCTTCTCAAGCTGCATTGTCCGTTGTTTAACTTTTTCTTCCAGATTGTCCAGAGTCTCCTTCAGTTTGGCTTCTGCCTCTTTCCGCCCTGTAATATCGGTCAGCATGCTCATAGAGCCTGTAAATTTGCCAGCTTTATCAAAGAGGGCTTTGGAACTTACAATTGCCCATAGGGGTGAGCCATCTTTACGTATGAATTTAAACTCGTATCTCTCATCGATACCCTGCCATCTTCTTTCAATATATCCTTTTATTAGTGGCCTGCCTGCCTCATCGGCAAAGTCCCAGGCAAATTTGCCAATCATTTCATCCTGAGTATATCCAAGCATCTCAGCCATTCTTTTATTGACATAAATCGTCCTGGCTTCAGGATCACCAATCCATATACCTTCGGTAGCTGTTTCTACGATATTCCGGTATTTTTCCTCGCTTTCCTGAAGCTTTTTCTCCACGTTTTTGCGCTCGGTAATATCCTGGAGTAACGCGATAGCCCCCCAGGGTTTGCCATGATTCTCTTGCAGAGGGGTGGCACTGGCTAAAATAACAATCTGAGTGCCGTCATCGCGTGTAATAATAAGCTCGGTATCAGTGACCGTTTGTCCCTCAAGTGCAAGTGACAGTGGTAGCTCACCGGCTGGAACCGGAGTTCCATCGGGCAGTGTGACCTTATAACCTCCCGCTGGTCTGTGAGCATCACCCGTCATAGGACCGCCGAGAATACGTTGAGTATTGGCATTAGCCAGGAGGATTTTACCATTAGCCTGCGCTACAATAATGCCTGCTGGAGCTGCGTCGATAACAGCCTGCAAGGTATTGCGTGACTGTTGCAGCGCCTCTTCAGCCTGCTTGCGTTCTGTGACATCACGAGTGTAAGAGAGTACACCGGTAATCTGTCCCGCAGCGTTGTAACGCGGCTCATAAATAGATTCGAACCAGCGTGTCTCACCGCCAGGGGATAGCTGCAAGAAAGCTTGCTCATGAGATCCGGTTTCGAGCACCCGCCGCTTTATCGACTCAAGCTGCTGTGCCTGGTCCGGTGGTAAAAGGTCGGCATCGGTCTTGCCTATTACATCCGATGCGGATAATGGGGGCGCAGGGTTGTATATCCAGGTATAATGCAGATCACGGTCCTGCTCAAAAATGATATCCGGGGAGTTTGCAACTATAACCCGCAGCCGTGCCTCGTTCTCCCGGAGAGCCTCCTCAGCCTGCTTTCTTGCTGTTATATCCCTGAAGGTTGCTGCAATTTTCCCTCTTTCAGGATTGAATACATAGGTATCAAAATACTTTCCAGTTATCTGGCTAAAGATTTCAAAATGTGCTGGCCTGCCTGAGAGTGCCACTTCGCCGAGCTTTTTAATCATTGTAGGGCTAACATTGGGTACTACCTTAAGGATAGACTTGCCCAGCACCTCTTCTCTTTTAAAACCTGTACTGCGCTCATAAACAGGATTTACCTCGAGGTAACGGTAGTCGTAGGGCTTACCGTCCTCATCAAAGATTACTTCTGCCAGTACGAAACCCTCGGTCATGTTTGTGAAGAGAGTACGGTAGCGTTCTTCACTTTTCCGCAAAGCATCTTCGGCTTTTCTGCGCTCGGAGATATCCCTGAAAATAAAAGCGAGCTTCCCCTTCTCAGGACTGAAAGCATAAATATCAATATATTTATTCACTACCGGGCTAAAGATTTCAAAATGCATTGACCTGCCTGAGGACATCACTTCGCCGAATTTTTCAATTGTCGTGCGGGTGGTATTGGGGAATACTTCCAGCAGAGTCCGACCTAACAGATCTTCCTTCTTCATGCCTAAACTGAGTTCATAAGCAGGATTTATCTCAAGGTACCGGTAATCATACGGCTTACCGTATTCATCAAAAATGACCTCTGTAAGGGCAAAACTCTCGGTCATGTTTGTGAAGAGTATACGGTAGTGTTCCTCAGTTTTCCGAAGAGCTTCCTCTGCCCGCCTGAGCTTCGTGAGATTTTTCCGCCAGGAGCTCTCTATTTGCTCCCACTTTCCTTCTTTTTTGATCAAAGTAAACTGATGGCTTGAAACAATCTCGACAATATTAGCAGCATTACAGGCTTGGGGAGAATAGGTGCACAGAGCTATGACTGGATACTTCTCCAGAACAGAGTCCATTTTTCTCTCGTAGTCAACGAGATTATTCAGGCTTTCTTTTTCCGGCAGGCAAATATCCTCAATCAATCTCAAGCCAGTATAACCACTGGCAAGGATCCTGTCAATTCGTTCGATAAGGTCATTTAATGTTTTCTGCGAATCGAAAATGTTCTCTCTTAAATACCACTCAGCACAGGAAAGAATTTCAATTTGCCCTTTCTTAAGATAAATGTCAATATCAGGAAAAGCTATTTTCAAGAGCTGTTCTGCCTTTTCGGCTTCTATGAACTTTGGCATAACCCAGATGCAGAGTTCGTTATTCTCAAGCCCTGTCTTTAAATAAGGAACCAGTATATCCATCAAATCTTCTTCTGTCTGGTAGAACTGACAGAAATGTGTTCCCCATGTCACATTTCCGATAATGTCAATTCCGGAATTTCCAGTATCATTTTTCATCTACTTCTCTCCGACTCAAAGAATAAATTCAAAAATTTGTCAACCGAGTTTAGCTCTATTTATTGCCGTACTTTCTCGGATTGTGATACCGATCCGAACACTCCCACAGGTTTCCAGGAATCTTACAGCAACATTCACTCACCGTGATGAAAGCACTCCCAGTGTTTCTTCTTCCTTCAGACCAGTGATACGCAACATAAATCAGGTTAATTCCAGTAAGCAGTCATTTGTTTAAAGCGATAAATTCGTTTAAAGCAGTCATTTGTTTAAAGCGATAAATTCGTTTAAAGCAGTAATTTGATTAAAGCAGTAATTTGTTTAAAGCAGTAATTTGTTTAAAGCAGTAATTTGTTTAAAGCAGTAATTTGTTTAAGATTGATTCATTAGTTTAAGAGCAATTGATTCATTCGTTAAGAGCCGTTAATTTATTTATTTGCGGATCTGTTAACCTGTTATGAAAACAGAAAACCTGTATTAATAAAAAGTCCTGGCTTTTTAATTTAGCTAAAATTGTGAACTTATTTAACTGGTATTTCTTGTTACCGGGCTTATCACAGGTGTTTTTACGAGTATTTATTATATTTAAGTTCTATATAATAAGCTCTTTGACAAAGAGATGGATATATTTTCAAATAGACGGTATTTTTTAAGAAAAAACATAAACGCGGAAAGGATAGATAAACACCCTATAATGTAAACGGTATTAAGTTATCGATTTATTAAAAACTCGACCGGGTTGACACTCTGAAAGTAAAGTGGCTGGATCATACTTCGATATCGTTGAACCATATAGTGAATTTTGTTCCGTGATCCCTTTTAAGCTTTATACAGCCATCGATCTGTTCAACAAGAATGTTTACGAGCTGAAGTCCGAGAGAGTCCGTATTTTTGAAGTTTATTTCTTCGGGGATTCCTTTTCCGTTATCCGAGACTTCAAGTATGTAATCGAAGTTATCTTTTTCCGTACACTCTCTATTCCGGTCCGGAATCTCCTTTCCAGCAGCCAAAGCCTTGGTTCTGCTCAGGTTTATCCTTATCCCGTCATTCCTGCTGTCAGGAAAAGCATGCTTGAAAGAGTTTGAAACCAGCTCGTTTATAATAATTCCAAGAGGTATTGCGGTATCCATGCCAAGATAAACCTGTTCGAGATCAAGCTTCAAACTGATATCCTTATTTCGAGGTTTATACGAGCTGAAGAGGTCTTCGGTTAGCTTTCGAAGGTAAGCTGCAAAGCCAAGGGTATCGATTTTATCGCCTTTATACAGCTCTTCGTGAATAAGAGCCATAGAAATTACGCGGTTCTGGCTTTCCATAAAAGCCTCAACAACTTCGGGGGTCTTGCAGGTCTCAAGCTGAGAGAAGGTTTCTGCCTGAAGGTCAAGCAGGGACGAAATTACCTGCAGATTATTCTTAATCCTGTGATGAATTTCCTTTATGCGGATTTTTTCCAGCTTTGCCAGGGCTTCTTCAGTTTGCTTGCGATCCGTAATATCCTGGACTATTCCCTTTATCCGAACAGGAGTATTATTCTCGTCAAAAATAACCTGGGACTGCATATGTACGGTACGTTCCTCCCCATCACTCGAGATAATTCTGTAATCAATGCTGTAAGGCTCTCCATTCATAGCTCTGTTAGCAGCACTCTTAACATAATCCCGATCATCCGGATGTATGTAGTTTAAAAACTCCTGATAAGTCGGATACGGTTCCTTACGGTCACGTCCGAAAATGCGGTACAGCTCATCAGACCAGTATGAGTCTTCAGTTGCAATACCCCATTCCCAGTGTCCTATATGAGCCATTTTTTGAGCTTCAGCAAGACGTTTTTCACTCTCTTTTAAGGATGTATAGGCTTTCTCAAGTTCTGCTGTACGCGCTTCAACTAATTTTTCCAGATTGTCACATGCCTTTTCTAACCTGGATTCCGCTTCTTTTCTTCCTGTGATGTCGGTGAGCATGCCCATAGAGCCTGTGAATTTGCCGGCTTTATCGAAAAGGGACTTGGAACTTATAATTGTCCAAAAGGGTGAACCATCCTTACGTATGAATTTGAACTCATAGCTCTCATCAATACCCTGCCGCTTCTTTTCAAAATATTTCCTGACAACTGGCTTATCTTCATCATCAGCGAAATCCCACGCAAATTTTCCAATTATCTCATCCTGAGTATATCCAAGCATCTCAGCCAGGCTCTTATTGACGTAAACCGCCCTGGCTTCAGCATCAGCCATCCAGATGCCTTCACTGGCGGTTTCCACGAGATTCCTGTATTTCTCCTCGCTCTCCTGCAACTCATTCTCCATCCGTTTGCGCTCAGTGATGTCTCTAAGAATCAGAGCTAATTTTCCTTTCTCAGGGCTGAACACATAAATATCCAGATACTTATGCGCTATCTGGCTAAAGATTTCAAAATGAGCTGACCTGCCTGAAAGTGACACTTCGCGGTATTTCTCCATCGCTATCGGGCTCACATCGGGGAACACTTCCAGTATAGTCCTGCCTAGCAGTTGTTCGTTCTTTATACCTAAATTGAGCTCAAAAGAAGGATTTATTTCAAGATAACGATAATCATATGGTTCACCATCTCTGTCATAAATTACTTCCAAAAAGCCGAAGCCATCGGTCATGTTTGTAAAAAGCATGCGGTAACGTTCCTCACTCTTCAGGAGGGCTTCTTCGGCTTGCTTTCGACCGGTAATATTCAGGAAGATAGCAGCAAACCTGCCTGGTCGGACCTGGTATGCCGATACTTCGTAATGGCGCCCCTGCACATCGGCATAATATGTAAAGTGAGCAGGCTTGCCAGTAAGGGCTACGGCGCCGTAGGTTTGAACCCAGAACGGATCCAGTCCGGGATACATTCCAAGCGCAGTACTGCCGATGAACTTTTCCAGCGGGACCCCTGTCTGGGCTTCAATAGCCTGGTTTGCCTCGACAATAAGGTAATCGACAGGCTTACCCGTCTCGTCAGTGATGATATCGGCTATGAAAAAAGCTTCCTGCATGGCTTCAAAGAGCCTGCGGTCTTTCTCCCTGGTTTCCTGAAGTGATTGCTCAGTTCTCCCACAATCGGTAAGATTTTCCTGCCCTGTACTTTCGATCTGCTCCCATTTTCCTTCCCTCTTGATCAAGGCAAACCTGTGGCTTGCAACGATATCCAGCACCTCGGCTGCACTATATATTGCAAGGGAATAAGTGCACAGGGCTGTCGCCGGAGACCTGCGTATAGCAGTGTCCACTTTTTTCTCATAGTCAATGAAGTCACTCCAGCTCCCTTTTCCCGGCAGGCAAATGTCCTCAAGCAGTCTCAACCCATTATAACCACTTGCAAGGGACCGGTCAATTCTCTCAGCCAGATCTTTCAGGGCTCTCTGCGAATCAAAGACGCCGTCTTTCACGTACCAGCTGGCGCAGGAAATAAGCTCGAGCTGTCCTTTCCGCAGAAGAGTGTCAATATCGGGAAAATCGACTCTAAGGGCTTCCTGTGCATCTGCGGCTTCAAGAGACCACGGAGTGATCCAGATGCAAATCTCGTTATTCTCCAGACCTGCTCTCAAATACGGAATAACTATGTCCATGAGATCTTCTTTTGCCAGGTAGAACTGGCAAAAATGGGCTCTTCCTGGCACATTTCCGATAATGTAGATCCCCGAATTTCCAGCATCGCTTTTCATCGATTTCTCTCCACTTTAAGAGATAAAGTCAAAAATGCGTGATCCAGAATGCAAAGTCTATGTATTGCACTGTTATAACTGCAATCCGTTCCGGCTCACTCCTTACAGATCCTACAGATCCCTCCAAAATTTTTCAGCAATACTGAATCGCCTTGAGGAAAACATATCCCGAACCCCTCTTCCGCCATCCGGTAATCTTCGGCAGAGCAATGGTTCACCCGAGGGAATTAGTTTGTTGTTTTATAGAGCAGATTTATAGAGCGTCACTTTATTACTTAACTGAAACATTAAAAACCTGATTTTCTGCATTAGTGAAAATTAAAGGTTTAATTTGGTCAATAAGATTTTGTAATGCCAGCCAATACAATGAAAACGCTTTAGGAACGCTTATGAATGATATTATACACTTACACTTATTTATAATAATTTGCTCTGATAAAAAAAACTGTGAATTAAATTTTTCGCATACTGAGAGACTCTCTTTATCATATCCGGGATGGAATATCAGGCTGCTTCACTCATACGGAATGATAAAAACCTTAAATAAACTTAAAAAATCTTATACATGGCTAAAAATATTAAACAGTTTTTTAAAAGCTTACGTCTTTTAATTCAACGCCTGTATGCCAAAAATTGGGAATTTTGATCCAGAAGAATCGGAGAGAGTGTAAAAGCCGGATAATTGCCAGAACTGGAAAATGCAAGCTCGAACAAATTAAAAGTAGATTTAAATCTAGTTGGAAAAAGTATTAAAAAGTAAATCAAGAGAATAGAATTTGTTACCAGTCAGTTAAAATCAGTTAGTTAAAATCAGTCAGTTAAAATCAGTCAGTTAAAATCAGTCAGTTAAAATCAGTCAGTTAAAATCAGTCAGTTAAAATCAGTCAGTTAAAATCAGTCAGTTAAGAAGAACCCGGAGGCGTTGAATCCGATTACTGCATCCCCCAATACAGTTCTCCGAAGTTATGCTCCCCCAAGCATTCAGTTCGAAGAAAGTTCGGCAGCCTCCAGAAGGTTCTTCTATATGGTAGATCTCGTTTACCCCTTCTCCTGTTTCCCACTCCAGAGTATACTAATGAACTAAATTATTTTAAATTAATTATATCAAAAATTGTATGCGAAGAAAAAAAATATTAACATGAAAATTTTCAATACAAACATAAAATTCAATTATATACACACTATTCTATACTGTTTACTTATGCTGTTGTATACATTTATCCAGAACTCACAACTTCCTTTATAATGTTTAATTTACTTTAGATTTAATTTACTTTAGATTTAATTTACTTTAGATTTAATTTCCATTATAATTTGTAGTTTACAACGTGTAGTTTACTTCATAAAAGCAGATATTTTATGACATATAATTTGTTTAAAAGAGATAATAATGTTTTTTACTTATTGTTATATGATTTTAAAGTGAAAAGTCCATAGTCAGGAAAAGCATGAAAGAATGAAACACAGGAATTACATGCATGGTTTTTCCCGATTTTCCGGATTGCAGGCAATGGCGATTTTTTTGATTGAGAAGTTCCCTGTTATCAGCACTTATCAAAGGTTGCTCATCCTTATTTCCGCATGGTTACCAGATAAAGCTTCCTCGGAAGTTCGCCTTCTTCAAACTCTTCTACTTCGAGACTTTCGTATTCATCTGCTAGGTGCCTGACAATTTCTTCGCTGAAGAAATGTACTATAAAACCGCCTACAATCTCATACATATCCTCTCCCCTGTGCGTACCTGTCCCGCACTGGGCATCCCTGGTGCTTCTCGCAGTATAAATATTAAGCCCGCCCGGCTTGAGCACCCTTTTAACCTCATGGCTGAGAAATTCGAGTTCGTCTGTTGTTAGTGCCATGCAGTAGAGCATATGAGAGTAGCAGGCATCAAAAGTGTCGTTCTCGAAGGGAAGAGGTTTGCGGACATCATGCTTCAGAGGAACTATAGAATCCGAGAGACCTGTACTTTGAAGTTTTTCTTTCAGGGCTTTTAGCCCGCTTTCGGTGTAATCAAGTGCATGTACATGAAAGCCTTTACTGGCAAAAAAGCAGGTATCTCTTCCCTGGCCGCTCCCAAGTTCAAGGATTTTCCTTTTTCCTTCTTTTTCAAAAATAGCAGCTGCCTTTCGCGCTGGATAACTTGGCTCATCCCCAAACCTGGAGCAGGCTTTCTCAAATACAACCTCCCAGTGAGGTTGCTGCCTGTTAATAACATCTTTTTCCATACTGGCTTCGGCCGCAGTAACATCAATAGCTTCTCTTTCCATCTGGTTTGCTTCCTTATGAGTATTATTGTTTAATTATTGTTTAATTAATGCTTCTTTTTTATAAAACAGTTAAGCAGGATCTATCGGATTCAAAAATATTCCAAAAATGCTTTTAAAATATTTCAGAATTTTTTTATAAATATCTAAAAAATACCTGCACCAACCTGAACTTTACAAAAAACAGTCATCTGCGGCCCTGTTAATACCCAAGTATTAAGAAGATTCCGGATAATATAATTATCCGGAAGATAATATAGGGTTGGGGGAAATTCATTGGGGCTTTCAGATGCTTCCTGTGGAGCTGCCAGAGAGGCAAAATCCAGGGCCATGCTGTTTAAAACAGTTATTATTTTGCTGCTTGCGCTCTGCATGGTATCTCCAGCCAGTGCAAAATATTCACTGGAAGAAGCTGAGACACATATAACGGTTAATACCAGCGGGATTGTCCACGTTGAAGAGTCGGTATCATATGCATTTGATGGAAAGTATATCGATGTTCACAGAGAGCTGAAAGCACCACCTGGGGAATTTATCGAGAACGTTGAAGCGCATTTTTCCGATAAAGAGTGTGAACTCCTGATTGAACCGATTCCGGATGGGTACAGGTTAACAGGCGAGCTTCCGGATCCTACCCCTGAAAAGTTGACTTTTTATATTTCTTATGATTGCTACGGCGCAGTCAAAGTTCACAGGGATGTTTCTGAATTTAGCTATAAGCTGTGGGGTGGGGAATGGGAGAAACCTTTGAAGGAATTTAAAGGAAGTGTTATGCTTCCGGTGAAAAACGAGAGTGAGATCAGGTACTGGACTCATCCGGTTGGCTATACACAGGAAGTGAATTTAAGAAATGATGTCATTACGGTAAGCGCAGGCGAGATCCCTTCCACCCAGTGGTATGAAATCCGGGCGGTTTTCCCGAGAATTGCATCCCCCAACCCCCGCCTTGTCCAGGTGGATAATGCCGTGGGGCTCGAAGAAATACTGGCTATTGAAAGTGAATATCAAAAGAAAGGTCTGGTTCTGGAAGATATATATAGCGCGACAATTTTATTTGCACTCCTTGTCCTGGCATTTCCTCTGTTTATATACTATCTCTATGGAAGAGAACCAAAAATCGATTACAGAACAATATCTGAAAGGGAGATGCCTGCCTATTCCAAACCCGCCGTTATAAATGCCGTTATGAAAGGGAATATGGGTATTCCTACAATAGATGGATTTACTGCAACCATTATGGATCTTACTAACCGCGGCTACATCTCATTCCGGAACTTAAAACCCGAAGAGAAAGACTCGTTATATAATCAGGAGCCCGGATCCAGAGACTTTATGGTAGAAATTCCTGATAATGAAAAAGACCTTCAAAAAAGAGGAAGCCCCTCCGAACTGGAAGATTTTGAAGAAGATACGCTCTCGCTGTTAAAGGCTCATGCTTCCGAAGGAAAAATCTCCTGGAAAAAACTTGAAAAGGAGCTTCAAAGCGGATCGGATTTCTATAAGTTCTTAATTACCTGGAGCAAAAAAGTTCATGCATACATAATGTTTGATAAATTCTTCCAATCCACGGGGAACGTATACATGTACTGGTTTGCTCGATCAGTTTTAATCGCAGCAATTGTTTATTATATTTTAATCTCCGGGTTTTTCCCGTCAAAAGCTTTTCCCCTGACATCAAAAATTTATGTATTGACGGCTTCGATCGGGATCTATGGATTCGTTATGACAAAATACTCAAACGCCTTCCTAACAGTATTTGGACGATGGACTCCCGAGGGAAGCCTTTACTACAAACGCTGGGACAATTTCAAAAAATATATTACAGACCTTTCTGCTCTCAAAGAACATCCTGCTGAATCAGTAGAGACCTGGGACTCCTATCTTGTATATGCTGTCTCTCTCGGAGTCGCAAAGGAAATGCTTCAAAATATATCTCAGATTGTTCCGCCGGAGCAGCTAGAAAGGAGTCGCTTCCATCCCATAAGTGACAATTATAATCAATCCGGCTGTGATATGGAGAATACCTGCTCATCATCCCGTCCTGAAGATAAGGATCATGCCGATCATAGGGACAGTATAGGCGGCAGCTCAGGGGTAGTCGAAAGCAGTACCGAATGAAAAATAGAATATAGAATAAGGAGACAGAATCCTATCCTGCAGCAATAAAAAAGCCTGAAAAACTGAAAAAAATAACGTTGAACCTGAACTGTTGGCCCGAAACCGTTGACCTGCAAGCGTGGCGTCGCTTGAGCCCGCCCCGGTTACACCGGTTTCGATAAATCAGAGTTTTCGATAAAACTTTTTTTGAAAAAGTTTTCACTCAAGCCTTTTTTGAAAAGGCTTGCGGTCAAGGATTTTTTTGAAAAAGTTTTCGCTCAAGCCTTTTTGTAAAAGGCTTGCGTTGCGCCGGTTTATCACGCCGTTACATTGTTTTCGATAAAGCATGAGTTTTTGATCAAACTTTTTTTGAAAAAGTTTGCGATAAAACCTTTTCTCAAAAGGTTTTCGCTCAAGCCTTTTCTCAAAAGGCTTGCGGTCAAGTAATTTTTCAAAACATTTGCGACGACGCCCCTGATTCTTGCCCATAAATAAGCCCTTTTGAAATCAGCTTAACTTCTTTATTATAATTAGCCCTCTTGAGCGAAGCGAAAAGGGCTCCGTCCTCCCGAGACGGAAATCGGGCGAGACAGAAATCGGGCGAGACAGAAATCGGGCGAGACGGAAATCGGGCGAGACAGAAATCAGGCGAGAAGGAAATCGGGGCGCAATTTTGCCGGTGCAAAAGATTATTATATAACACTGTTTATTTTTTAAGGTGAGATGAGATTTCACTGGATAGATGCTTTAAAAGGAATCGGGATTATACTTGTTGTGTTTGCGCACCATAAATTGCCGGTAGCGCTCGATACTTACATTTTTTCCTTTCATATGCCGCTTTTCTTCTTTATTTCCGGGTTCCTGTTTGACTTCTGGAAACATACAGCATCAGCCGCAAGTTTTGTAAAGAAAAGATTCAGGTCCCTTATCGTACCTTACTTCGGCTTTGCCCTGCTTACCTGTTTATTTTATTTATTACTGGATATCGGGTACCAGCCAGGAGTCACGAACATCGACTTTTTCAAAGCCAGTCCTGCTGAAAACATTCATTCCATAGTCTATGCACTGGGACCCCTGATCTCTTACAATCCGCCCCTCTGGTTTCTGACCTGCCTTTTTGTAACCGAGCTTCTTTTTTACGGGTTTGCGAAGAAATATTACGCTGAGCCGGGAAAGCTTATGTTCTGGCTCACAGCTGTCGGAGTAATAGGATACCTTTATTCGGTTTATGTGCCTTTCAGGCTGCCCTGGAACGCTGACGTGGCTCTCACTGCCGTAGTCTTTTACGGGGCAGGAAATTTATTCAGGAAATTCATAGAACCGGAAGCATGGAAGGCTGGAGAGAAGCCTCGGGATAATCCGGATTACCAGCCTGGCTTGAAGTTCAGGAGAAGTCTCCTCCGGGTCTGGAAGTTTCTTCCCGGAATTCTTACTCTTGTAAACCTGCTATACTTCGGATACCTTCTGCACTTTCCCACGCCAGAAGAGATGAATATGAATGTGCTGAAATATGGAAACTTTTTTTCCTACTACCTTCTGGCATTCTCAGGAATCTTTACCTTTGTTTACCTTTTCAAGAACGTCAGGAGTTCAAAGGTACTGGAATATTATGGAAGAAATAGCCTGATTGTGCTAGCGCTTCACTTCCCTGTAAAAGATATCCTTACAAAACTCATAGTCCTGGTTTTCATGATTGATGTTGAGACTTACTATTATAACGCTGGCTTCGCTCTGGGCTTAACGGTACTGAATTTGTTCTGCATGATACCTGTAATCTTCCTTATCAACACCTATTTCCCTTATTTACTGGGAATAAAGAGACCTTCTGAAAGCTCAGAAAGCCTCAGGACTCGTTTAAAAAAGTTCATAAACTGAAATGGCAGAATTATCCAGGCTATCCCTATCTATACTAAAAATGCACTATCCATTGCGCTTTCGGACTATTTTCCAATACCTTTTCGATTACACTTTCCTAAAAATAAAATACACAGTCGCCGAAAAAGCTGAAAAAATAGGAAGAGAAAAAAGCAAAATACTATAAAAATAACATTCCCCGGATAAAATAAGACGGTGCCGAAAAAAATGGACATTTCCCGCTTTCTAGACCAGATTCAAACCTCCAGCCGCTATGAAAACCAGATCGTTCATAATGAAAGAATCCCTGCGAGGGAGGCTAGGTACGCATCCCTGCAAATAACGCCGAAGGTAAAAGCAGCCCTTTCAGGCATAGGGATTGAGGAGCTGTATACGCATCAGGCCGAAGCCATAGAAAAAATCCGGGAAGGGAAAGACTTAGTACTCTGTACGACCACAGCAAGCGGAAAGTCCCTTACTTACATGATTCCTGTTTTTGAAACTATTCTCAACGAGCCTGAAACAACTACCCTTTATATCTCTCCTTTAAATGCGCTAGTAAACGACCAGTTAAAGTCCTTTCTGGAATTCGAGGGGGCGCTGAAGTCCGGGGCAGGCATAGCCCGTTATACAGGTGCCCTCTCAGAAGCCCAGAAAAGGAAGGTGAGAGAAGGGCAGACAAATGTGGTTTTAACCAACCCTGAAATGATTCACATGAGTTTTCTTTCCTGGCATCATCTATGGAGGCGCTTTTTCTCAAACCTCAGGTTCATAGTGGTTGATGAAAGCCATTACTATCGGGGGGTTATAGGCAGCAATATGGCGAACCTGCTCAGGCGGCTTTTACGCGTAGCTGAGCATTATGGGGCATCCCCGCAGTTTATCTGCTGTTCTGCAACCATAGGAAACCCTGATGACCATACGGAAACCCTTATCGGAAGGAAAGCCGCAGTGGTTGAGAATAATGGCTCTGTCCAGGGAAGCCAGCAATTCGTTTTCTGGAACCCGCCGCTTTATCTGAATAATAAAGGTAGCACACTCAGGAGAAGCAGTTTTTCCGAGGCTTCTTCACTTTTTACAAAGGCTGTGCAGGCAGGATTTCAGACTCTGGCCTTTACCCGGTCAAGACAGGGAGTTGAGAGGATGTATAAAAACTGTCGGGAGCTTTTAAGGAACCGCGATCTCTCCCCTGCGATTTGTTCGTACAGGAGTGGTTACTTTGACAGGGAAAGGGAAGAAATCGAAAAAAAAATGAATTCAGGGGAACTTCGGGGGGTTATCTCCACAAATGCACTCGAACTGGGGATTGATATAGGAGGACTTGACGCCTGTATTCTGGACGGCTACCCCGGAACCGTAATGAGCGCAAGGCAGCAGGCAGGCAGGGCGGGCAGGAGCGGAAATGAAAGCCTTGTTGTACTTGTAGCAGGCACAAATGCCCTTGACCAGTATTATATGAGAAACCCTGCTGACTTTTTTGCAAGAAGCAGTGAAAACGCCGTGCTAAACCCCAGAAACCCGTATATCCTTGCAGGGCATCTGCTCTGTGCAGCAAAAGAATTTCCCCTGCGTGCATCGGATGAGAGATATTTCGGGAAAGGATATCCAAGAGTTGTGGAACTTCTGGAAGCCGAGGGACTGCTTGCAGGCGACGACCTGAAGTATTCGACGGATCCGTTCCCGTACAAACACGTTTCTCTCCGGGGAATCGATAATAATACTTATTCCTTACTTGCTTTTGAGGGGGAAAAACGCTTCCCCATAGAAAAAGACATTGAAGAAACCCTTGCCTTCAGGGAGTGCCACCCCGGAGCGGTTTATATGCACAGGGGAGAACCCTATTACATAAACAGGATCGACCATGAGAAGAAGGAGATACATGCCGTAAAGACGCATGATACCTATCATACGAAACCCATGATCGACTCCTCGGTATTTGTGCAGGAAACCTATGCAGTAAAGCCGCTGCTGCACGCACCGGAGGTAGAAGTCGGGCTTGGGGAAGTCGAGGTAACGGACAGGGTTATTGGGTACAGGAAGATACAGACCCAGAGCAATGATATAATGAGCGCCCATTCCCTTGAAATGCCTCCTGTCAGCCTTCAGACAATGGCTCTCTGGCTCAAGCTTCCGGACAGGCTGCAGGAGCTGGTAGGGGAGCATAAACTGGATTTCGCAGGCGGGATACATGCTGTTGAGCACGCGATGATTTCCATGTACCCTCTTCACCTGCTTGTGGACAGGAGCGACGTAGGCGGGGTTTCCACGCCGTCCCATCCTGACCTGGGAGGCAAAAGCGGAATCTTCATCTATGACGGGCACAGAGGCGGAGTGGGGTATGCCGAAAAAGGTTACGACCTTATAGAAGATGTGCTTGAAGGCACCTTAAAAGCAATCGAGAGCTGCCCCTGTGAGAGCGGCTGCCCGAGCTGTATCCAGTCCCCGAAGTGCGGGAATAATAACGAGCCTCTGGACAAACATGCTGCGATCATGCTCCTTCATGAAATTCTCGGAAAAGCTCCCTATATTCCCCCTGAGAGAAAAGAGAAACACCTTTCCGAAGTCCGGGCTTCCGGACCGGCTCCCGAAAAAAGGAGTACAGACGATGCCCTGAGCCGGGTAAGGCGCCAGCTCAGGCGGGAAACCATAAAACAGGAATCGCCTGCAGGGCAGGATAAGAAAGAAAAAACCTTCATTGCTACGGATGAGAAGGGAGGAATGATAGGAGTAATTTCTGCCCCTGCCCCCGAAAAGGCTGCTGCAAAGACCTTTCACCAGAAATTCAGGGGAAAGAAGGAACCCACAAGGGAAAAACCCCTTGAGATCCATATAAAAGACCTTGGTGCAGGCAATAATTATAACTTCCGGCTCTGGATTGAGATTTCAGAAAATAAAGAGAATGAAGCCGTTAACGGAGAAAATGGAAACAGGGTTGTGAAGAAACTGGTTATCAGGAAAGTTATCTGAAAAATATGCGCCTAGTAACGTTCTCAGATTGTCAGAAAGGCTAAGGATGCGTTTTACCAGAGAGATCCGTTTTTCAGGCTTGGTCAACTGATTTCCATTTGCCCTGTGGCTCTGGCTCTTGACTACTTTTTTAATTTTCACTGATTTTTCATAAGATATTCATTTACCTTCATAGACCGTGACATACCCGGACATAATCCTGGTATTGCTACCGTTTTCATTTGTCACTGTAAGGCTTACATCGTAATTTCCCGGCTCAGTAAATGTATGCGTCGCATTTAAAGCGTGTTTTGAATTGATGCCGTCTCCAAAGTCCCAGTGCCAGAAATTCGGTGCACCTGTACTGCTGTCAGTAAATAATACTATTAAGGGTGCATTTCCCGAGGTTACATTCGCAGAGAAGTCAGCTACAGGTGTTTTTAGTGAAGGGTCTATTACCGAAACCGTACACATGTAAATATCCTCGTTTGTCTGGAAAAGACCATTGACTGTGTATCCATTACGTGAATCCACCCAAACCACCCTGTCACTATAAATTACAGGATCTGACTGCCCTGATTTATTTGAGGTGATCGGAGTTTCCGCGTGAGTGGAGAGGTCGTACATATAAATGTCAGGGTTACCCCATCCATTTCTGTTGCGGTCATCCGTCCATACTATTCTGTCCCCATAGATAGAAGGACTTGATTTAATTGATTCACAGGTGGTGATTCTGGTCTCCTTAGCTGTAGAGAGATTGTACATATAAATATGGCTGCCATTCAAGTAAACCAGCCTGTCACCGTGAATTTTTGGATTCGATGCGAATCCGCTGGTGGTAATTTGAGTTTCTGTAGAGGTAGAGAGATTATACATGTAGATGTCATTTTTACTCGAAGTTTTATTTCCGTTGCGCCAATCATGCCATACTATCTTATCATCATAGATAACTGGATCATCCTGATTGGATTCGTTTGTGGTTATCCGCGTTTCCCTGCCTGTGGAGAGATTGTACATATAAATATCTCCGTTTTCATTGCGAGTATCCGTCCAGACTATCCTGTCCCCGTAAATATCAGGATCGTACACATTTATACTGTTTATGATCGGGGTTTCTTTAGAGGTAGAAAGATTATATACGTGTATACCGGAACTTTCCACTCTTCCGTTGTTATTACGATATTCCTTCCAGACGATTCTATCACCATAGATTGCAGGCCATGTTTCATAATCATAGTATGAAATATTGGCAGGGATTTGAGTCTCCCTGGAAGTAGAGAGATCGTAAATGTAAATATTGTAATGCCCCCATCCACTGCGATCATCAAAAAATACTATTTTATCCCCATAAATAACAGGTTTCGTCTGATTTGACTTGTTTGTGGTAATCTGAGCCTCCGTGAGAGTGTACTGAGGCCTATCGGATGCTGTTACAGGATATAACTTCGAGGAAGTGCCGTTTGCATTGTTTACTGTCAGATTGACAGTATAGGTACCGGATACAGGGTATACGTGAACCGGTGTTTTATCGGTAGAGTCAATGATTCCATCATTCTCGAAGTCCCATACCGTAGATATTGCATTCCGGGAAAGGTCTGTAAACAGGATAGAAAGAGGTACATAACCATTACTTACATTAGTACTGAAGTCAGCAACAGGAAATACTGGCTGCCGGTCTCCGGGCATAGAAACGAGAGGAAGATAATCAATATCATATGCACTGGCTGTATGGATCAGGTCCCCGATTCCATCCGTATTCCAGTCGTTGCAGTTTTGGGAAAATCCGGTCCCGTCAGGTTTTGCCCAGAAATTTCCTCCCAGGTAAGAACCGCCTGCAATGTTAATGCCTGAGGTTTTTGCGGTGTTCAAAGAAACTGAATTTTTTCCGGCGCTGATGTTTATTGCCTTTGCAATACAATAATCGCCCGTATAGTTGCCTGTATCGTTGAAGAAGTTGACTGTATTATTGAACATGTTATTGTAGAAGTGATTAGTTCCATGATATGGCATCTCACCGATATTATCCTTAAACTGGTTTATATATAATCCAAATTGCGCATTTAGCTCCACTCTGTTATTAGCTACCAGATTTTCGTAAGAATCACCTTTGAGTGATATTCCTATATTGTTGTTTGAAATCGTATTATTTAAGATTGAATTCTCTCCCGCCTGGTCCATTGTAGAGCCGTCCACCAGTATCCCAATATTGTTCTTTGAAATTGTATTATTTGAAAATAAGTTGCCTCCTGAGTTCCAAACAGAAATTCCTTTATCGTTATGTATCAGGGTATTATTGTAAACTATGTTATTCCCCGTTAACCGGGTTAGACAGATGCCCTCACTACAATTTACAATTGTGTTATTTTTTATCTCGGAAGAAGCTTCAAAGAGGACAATTCCATAACCATCATCTATCCCATTTGAAATATAGTTGCCGAGAATTTTGCAATCACCACTGGAGCTAGCTGACGATATGCCTCCCTTCAGAAGAGTATTATTAAGCAAAACACAGTTATATGGTCCGTGAGAAACACCAATACCTCCGCTAACAATTAGATTATCGGAAACTGTAAAACTAGAATCTTCCTCAGGCCCTGAAATGTAGATACCTGAATTTAAGATTACGTTTTTCTCAATAGTGGAATTGTAACACTCTTCAGCCCCAATGCCCGATTCCATAATATTACTTTTAACAGTGCAGTTCTCAATTTTATCATGCCAGATGCCATTTTCAGGGCCCTGTAAATTTAAATATTCCAGTACTTTAAACCCTCTTAAGGTAATATTATTCGCGCTTACGTTAAAATCCCGAACAGCAGTATCCTCAGGATTTTCAGATTCAGAAAGGATGCTTATGTTCTCTTTTATTATATCCACACTTTCATTATAGAAGCCCGGATAAACGAGAATGAGATCACCTGAAGAGGAATTGTTTACTGCCTCCTGAATCAATGTGAAGTCTGTACCTGAACCATTGCCACCTACAGTAATCTCCCTGGCGGATGCAGGACTATAAACCGAAAACATAAGAAAAACAGCAACCTCTAGAAGAATAGTCAATTTATTTATGCACAACTGTACTTCCCCCTTTGACCAGAAATACCGAACGAATAATACCGAACGAATAATACCGAACGAATAATACCGAACGAATAATACCGAACGAATAAGATTTTAGAAGATCTCAGACCCTTACAAAGATGCATAATTTAAGGGCTAACAGAATTTCTTTTCGGCGCTATATAATTATGATCACTTCCTCAGTAAAAATGAAGCATGTAAGAGGATTATCTGCAATTTAAAAATCATTAATTCATGGATTCCCTTTTTAATGTGTTTTCGGCCTTAAACTCTTTAGCAGAGTATTCGATCCAGATAACAGGTGTTTCAAGTCATATTTCAAGTAAAATGGAAGTTTTTTATACTGACAGTTTCATACCTGATTATGTTATGGGGAATTGTTAGATGGGAATAACATTTGCAAAAATTGACTCTATCAAAGGCTTCTGTTAATCTTTTATAGCTTGCATCTTTCTGTTTCCTTTGATTTGACGCATCTATACAGATAGAGAAAGAATTTAAAGCGAGGTTGACAATCTGAGCGGATTTGCAGCATTGAAATAGCGCAAAAAACATTTTAGAAGCGAATTATTATTTTTCTGGAATTCGGGGATTTATAGAGGGGATTTTGAACAGATTTTATTTTAAAAATTATTCACTGCTTTCAGGAGTTCCAACTCCTGAAACTGGAAATTTCTGTTTTCGAAGATTTACGAAAATGGAAATCTCAGGTTGTTTGAATGATACAGGAATTATAAAGGGTGCTACGCATGGATAATGGAAATAAAATTTCGGGGAGAGGGGAGAAAGATCAGGATTATGATGTAATAATCATAGGGGCAGGGCCTGCCGGAATGTTTGCAGCTTACGAGCTTGCGGAATTCGAGCCTTTGAGAATTCTTATTGTGGATATGGGCAGGGACATAGATGAACGCTTTTGCCCAATGAAAACCCAGACCTACTGTATGCACTGCACGCCCTGCGATATTATGTGCGGTGTAGGGGGTTGCGGGACTTTTTCAGACGGGACCTTAAACCTGCGGCCTGATGTAGGAGGAGACCTGGCAGCCCTTACAGGAGACCAGACCGAAGCCTGGCAGCTTGTAGATCGAGTGGATAAGGTTTTTTTGGAGTTTGGGGCACCGCAGGGAGCTCTGATGACCGAAGGCCCGGAAATTGAGGAACTAAAACGCAGGGCTGCCTCGGTGGGAGCCCGTTTTATCGAGATAAAGCAGCGGCATATCGGTTCGGATAATGCCCCTGCAGTAATAGCGCGCTTCAAACAGAACCTTGTTAACAGAGGAGTGGACTTCCTGCTTGAAACCGAGGTAAAGGACCTGCTGATCGAGAATGGAGCCTGCAAAGGGATTATACTTTCCGACGGACAGGAAATGCGGGCAAGCTACGTGCTCTTATCACCCGGAAGGCGGGGCTGCAACTGGGTCTCAGACATGATTGACAAACACGGAATTGAAGCCCGGTACGGCGGGATCGATATCGGGGTGAGGGTAGAAGTCCCTGCAATCGTTATGGACCCTGTAACGAGGATTAACCGCGACCCGAAATTCCACATCCAGAGCCGCCGTTATGATGATTTTGTCAGGACATTCTGCACAAATATGCGTGGGTTTGTCGTAAAAGAGGAATATGATGGTTTTATCGCCACCAACGGGCATTCCCTGGCAAATACGGAGTCAGATAACACCAATTTCGCCTTCCTTGTCCGGATAGAGCTTACCGAACCCATTGAAAATACCACAAAATATGCCCGTTCGATCGCAAAACTCGCAACCACTATCGGGGGGGGAAAACCGGTCCTCCAGCGCATGGGCGACCTTAGAAGAGGCAGGCGCACAACAAAAGAACGCCTTGCAAAAAACCTTGTTGTAAATACGCTCAAGGATGTAACCCCCGGAGATATCTCAATGGCTCTTCCGCACAGGATAGTCATGGACATAATCGAAGGCCTTGAAACCTTAAATGAGATCATTCCGGGCGTCACCTCGGACTCGACCCTGCTCTATGCCCCTGAAGTCAAGTTTTATGCAATGCACCTGAATGTCGACAGGCAGATGGAAACCAGCATCAAGAACCTCTTTGCAGCCGGGGACGGCGCCGGGCTTTCAAGGGACATAGTCAATGCGGCTGCTACGGGAATTCTGGCAGCCGAAGGAATAATGAAAATGGTCAAAGGAGAGGGAAGAACAGAAAAAGGGTCAAAAGGATGAACAAAAACGGAAAAAGGGTCAAAACGGAAACAAAAACAAAAATGGTCAAGAGATAATCAAAAACGGAAAAAATAGAGAAAAGTGGAGAGAGAATTTTTAATGGAAGATTGCGTTCCCACCTTAATCCTGGATTTGCTGAAAGACATTTAAAATGCCCAGTTTCTTAGTCTGAAAAGAGGTTTGGAATAGAATTCAGGAATGAATTGGTTTTCAATCCTATTTTGCTTGTATGCCGCAGATCTTTGTGGAGTAGATGCTGTTTGTGGAGTTATGTTTCAATAGATGGGAACGCAGGTTATACAATACACTCATTGTATTTAATATTTTTAAGATATAATGTTACTTTATTGGTATAATTGTTAGTGAACGTAACAAGTTTTAGTTCATTGGTTTAACGGTTATACTACCGGTATAATGGGATTTATGGGCTGGTCAAATGAAAGGGATCGTTGAAAATCTTGAATCGGCGCTGGAGCAGTTCAGCGGCATCTATCAGGAGCTGGAAAGAGAGGTGTAAATACCCCTCCAGCTCATGAGTTTGTGTAATGAACTCGAATCAAAACTCAGAAAAGAGCGGGAAGATAGTCAGAAACTTATGGAAGCGGTTGTTAAGGGTTTGTTAGAAGGTGCAGTTGCCGAAAAAACAGAATTGGAGAAGCCGATTCCATTGCAGGCGGCGGTTGTTAAAATGAAATAAACTAACTTTTCTTTCAATTTTCAGCCAAATATCAAGAGCTGAGTCAAAGAGCTGCCGTCTAAAAATAAAAGTACTGTAGTAAAAGACCCCAAGAGCTCTATTCGCCGTCTATAACCTGTTTTTCACCGAGCGCAAGCTCGGGCCAGTCTGAAATGAATAAAAGCAAAATAGAGGATTTTTGGTAAAAAGCTCAGTAAATACTCCTTCTTTTAGTAGGATAAATAACCAGTCTTTTTCTTTGTTTTCTATTATGGTAAAGCCACATGTCCAAAAACATAAAGCTACGATTCTTTACCAAAATTAGCCCTCTTGAGCGAAGCGAAAAGGGCACCGTCCTCCCGAGACGGGACTCGGGCCGCACTGCGTGCGTACAAGCTCCGTTTAAGATGCTTAATGACGTTGCTCCGGCTCAAACAAATTCCTGATCTATAGAAACTACCGCCCAAAAAATAAAAATAAAATTATTAATCTGCGCCAAAAATAACTGTCAATCTAAAATTTTATATACCTCATACACTGTATTAGAATATACAGACTGCCAAGGTGGCGGAGCGGTCACGCAATCGCCAGCAGAGCGATTCAGTCCTGGTTCAAATCCGGACCTTGGCTTCTTATAATTTTTAAGAAATTCACCTTCCTTCAGAGTAACCTTTAATTTTTTACTTTTTCAGTTTATTGTACAACTGTTTTATCTTTTAGTCCTCTTGAGTGAGCGAAGCGAGCGAAAAGGACCTCGTGCTCCCGAAGCGAAACTCGGGAAGCGAAACTCGGGAAGCGAAACTCGGGAAGCGAAACTCGGGAAGCGAAACTCGGGAAGCGAAACTCGGGTAGAAAAACATTTATTATGCCCTGAGATATATAAAAAGTAGTAATAAATAACAGTTAATCCAACAAGAACAGGCCGCTGATCTATTGGCAAAAGATAAACGCATAAAGTTTCCATCAGGCTCGTATCAGGCTGTTTATGATGGCATCAGTTACAGAATAGATCCTGAAAACGACATCGTGGAGATGAGCCAGAGGCTAAATCCCAGATATAGTCCTGAGAGCAGGGAGGAAGCCGTTAGTCTGGCAAATAAGCTTGGACCGGAAAGGATTCGAAAGAGAGCCAGGCTATTCTCAAAACTCCTCATTCTTTCAATCTTATTATTCCTGTTTTTGATGGCTTTCCCTGTACTTTTCTCTGCACAATTCGAAGGTTTTCTATCATGGGGGAAGTTTTTAACAATTGTGTCAGAAGTCGTTTTCCTTTATATGTTTGGTTATTACAGAGGCGTAGTGAGCTATTTTACGGATTCATACTGTGAGAAATGCGGGAAGCATTTCGTTTTTGAGGAATATCAGGCTCCCCTCGTAAAAGAAGAGAGCAAAATCGATGCTTACACAAAAACCTTAACACAGTACTGGCATTGCAAAAACTGTGGTCATAAAGACATAAAAATAGAATTTCAACCTGTAGATCACCATCGTGAGAAAAAACAGGACAATTTGAAAGACACCTGCGAAGAATGCGGGAAAGAGCATTCAATAGAAGAATACAGGAACATTGACGTCATTAATCGCGCTCTCAGAAAGAAGATCAGGTATTTCAAATGCCGAAACTGCGGTTACCATGAGATCAGACTAAACAAAAGCTTTAAAATCGTTTAATTTCGAGCTCTTTAAAGCCCGTTCAGTGCTTTGGGACAGTAACAGAAAAACAATACGTCGTTCTAAAAGTTATTATCGGCAAGGGCTGCTGCAAAAAAATAAAACGCGAGCCGCAAAGCCCCTGCCTGAGGCTGTCTGATTTCAAGCCTGCTTCAGAAGAACTTTCATATCCTCTTCGACGGTTGTACTGGGCCTGAGATTGAAGTTTTCAACCAGCACTTTAACCACATTAGGTGAAAGGAAAGCCGGAAGTGTCGGACCGAGGGTAATATTCTTTACGCCGAGACTCAGAAGGGCGAGCAGAACAAGCACGGCTTTTTGCTCATACCAGGCTATATTATAAGAGATAGGCAGGTCGTTTATGTCCTTAACCCCGAAAGCCTCCGCAAGCTTCTGGGCAATTACCACAAGCGAGTAAGAGTCGTTGCACTGCCCGGCATCGATTACTCTCGGAATTCCTCCGATATCGCCAAGATCAAGTTTATTATAGCGGTACTTGGCGCAACCTGCAGTAAGAATGACGGTATCTTCAGGCAGGGCTTTTGCGAAATCCGTATAATAAGCTCTTTCCTTATGCCTGCCGTCGCAGCCTGCCATAACCATGAACCTGCTTATTTTCCCGGCTTTTACGGCATCAACAATTTTATCCGCAACCGAGAGAGCTGCCTCATGTGCAAAGCCTGCGGTTATAGTCCCGCTTTCGATGGGTTCGGGAGGCTTGCTCATTCTTGCTTGCTCTATGAGAGGGGCAAAATCCTTCGTGCCGTCATCTTTTTCGTAGATGTGGGTAAGTCCTTCAAACCCAACAATGCCTGTGGTATAAATCCGGTTTTTATACGACTCCCTTGGAGGAATTATGCAGTTTGTAGTCATGAGGATAGGACCATTAAATTTCTCGAATTCCTCATTCTGTTTCCACCAGGCATTCCCGTAATTGCCTGCGAAGTTATCACATTTTTTGAAGGCAGGATAGGTGTTTGCGGGCAGCATCTCCCCATGCGTATAAACGTCAATTCCCGTGCCCTTGGTCTGCTCAAGAAGCTGTTCCAGATCCTGCAGATCGTGCCCACTGATCAGGATTCCGGGCCTATCCCTTACCCCGATGTTAATATCAGTCGGTTCGGGGTTTCCGTAGGTTTCGGTATTTGCTTTATCGAGAAGGGCGAGCACGGATACGCCTTTTTGCCCGCATTCGAGTACCAGGCCGAGCAGAGCTTCCAGACCCAGGCTGTCGTCAGTGGTAGAAACCAGCCCTTTTTCTATAAATTTATAGATTCCCTCATCCCTGTATCCGAGGATGTAGGCATGGTGAGCATAAGCTGCCATTCCTTTCAAGCCGTAGGTAAGAAGTTCCCGGAGAGACCTGATATCCTCGTCCTGAGTGGAATGAACCGCAACGTCAAGACTTTCTATATTTTCCGGAGTAACTGTAGCCACGGCAGGCAGGTCCTTTTCAGCAGCGAGACTTTCGGCTGGCAGTTTTTCCTTGATCTCGTCTCTAAGCTTAAAGCCTTTGTTTAGAAGAGACTCAATTTCCTGCCTGTCAAAATTGGTATTTGTAAGGGTTGCAAAGAAGCTGTCAAGTACAAACCTGTCGGTTGCTTCTTCATTAAGGCCTGCAGCCCTTGCTTTCAGGTTATAGAATGAAATACTCTTGAGTACATAGAGCAGCCTGTCCTGAAGGTCCGCAACTTCCCCTTTCTTGCCGCAAACCCCATTTTTCGTACAGCCTTTTACATTAAGCGCTTCCTGGCATTGGTTACAGAACATTTATACACCTCAGAACTGTTTATAACGAGATTCCTGCAATTTTTCCATAAGTTAAAACTGTTTTCAAACTTTTTAGATATCTAATATATAGTATCATTTTGATATCGATATATTTAGTATACCCTATATTAGACAACACCAACTAATATATAGGAAACAGTTTCGAAGAGGGTACCGGAGAATACTGCTCCCATTTACGAAAACATTCACTGGTTGCTAATTTCAGAATAAGTATCTTTATGTCAACCTATTGTAAACGGAAATCTTTATCTTTGAGTAAACGTTATTCTCCGATGTCAGTTTGCATATATTTAATGGTTAACAATAAAGAGATTTACCCGCTATCTGTTAGAAAATAACATTAGTAATAATTCTCAATCAAATTAACTAATTAATTCAATATTGGGTTCAGCAGCAAATTTTCAGGACTAAGCTGTAAACAGTGAGGATTCAATTTCATGAGCAGAAAAATCGTTTTTCCAAAGGTAATGTGCACCCAGCACCCGGATTCGGCGTCGAAATATATCTCGACGCAGGAAGAACCGGCAGAAGCAATAGAGGCTGCAACGGTTTTCGGCTGTGACGAATATATGCCGGATTACGAGGGGAAAGCCACACCTTACCACCAGAACGTCCAGATCGTATCAAAATTCGTAGAAGAAACGGACCTTGTTCCCGGAAAAGATTTTTTCATCACTCCCAGGGCTCCGAGTGCAGTTCAGGAAAACCGGTTCAGGCAGCTCATGGTTATGATGTCGATTGCCGAGGCTAATTACAATGCCCTTGAATATTCGGATGTCCAGGCAATCAATGAGTTCGTGCATCCCATGACAGGCAGCGTCAGGGAAATTATTGAAGCCCAGCAGCATATGGTAGATGTGAGTGAACTTGCAAAAAAGGAATTCAGGTTCTCGATGGAAGTCCCGCGCATAATTCCGCTTATCGAAGACGCTCCTGCGCTGCTGCATGCAAAGGAACTTGCCGAAAGCACGATCCAGGCCTAGAAAGAACGTTTTGGGGCAATTCCGGACAGGCTCAGGATATTTCTGGGCAAATCCGATTCTGCTCTCTCATTCGGGCATGTTGCGAGTACACTTTCCTGCAAATACGCAATAAACGAACTTTCCGAGCTGAACCTCGAACTTGACACCAAAACCGGAATTATCTTCGGAGCAGGGACTCTGCCTTTCAGGGGACACCTTGACCTGAAAAACGCAGAGAATTTTTTCAGAGAATACCGGGGAGTCGGAACCATTACTCTCCAGTCCGCGCTCAGGTACAGCCATGAAAAAGGGGACGCTGAAGCCCTGGTAAAGCTTGCAAAGGATAGGTTGCCGGAGACCCCTGAGCTCCTTTCCGCCGAAGAAAAAGAAGAGATCGTAAACTTCATCGGGATCTTCGGGGCGGAGTACAGCCGGACGCTCAGGCAACTGGCTCCGATGATAAAACGGGTAGCTGACCTTCTCCCCCAGCAGCGGGACCGTCTTATGCATAAAGGGACAGGAGGCTATTCAAGAAACGCTCCTGACATTTCGGGCCTGGTCAAACTCTGCCGTACCGATATCGGAAAGGATCTGGAGGACTGCATGCCTGCCGAAAACCTGAACCTGCCCAGGGCGATAAAGTTCACGGGCGCACTTTACTCCATTGGCCTGCCTCCGGAATTCATAGGTACAGGCCGCGCCCTTAAAGAAGCGAGGGAAAAACTTGGAGAAGCCGCCTGCGAAAATCTGCTCACCAAATACTTCCCTTCCCTTGCAGGTGACCTGAGTTTTGCATCCGGATACCTGGACCTCAATGTAGCTTCCCGTTTCCTGTCCGAAGCATGCCTGAAAGAAATCCGCAGAGATCTTGAGATCGTGCGTGAGACCTTTGACCTTGAAAACAGGCCCGAACCCTCGTACCGCATCCTGCTGGAGATGATGCAGCCTGACCTCCTTCAGGCAGGAGGTGCAGGGACTTGCATGGATGAAGAAGTATCCCAGCTTGTATGTTCGACCCTCACCAAAATGGGAAAAATAAGAAAGGCGCTGGGTTAAGTTATTCCACTCTACGGTCGTTTTCGGTCGGCTGGTACCTTTCCCCTAAACCGGAAAGAAAGAGGGGCTGAACTCCTGATTAAACCCCCTTAAAATAGTGCCCTGTCGTATATTCAACTCCTCTTGCAGGTTTTAGCCTTGTTTCTTTTCCTGCAAGAGCTTCTTTGTATGCCTTTATAATATCCTTGATCTCGGTTTCTGTGTTGAAAGAAAGGTCGAGCCGGAGCACATCTACGCCGTACCCTTTCAGGTTTCCCGCATACTTCAGCATATCAAGCACTTTTGAGTTATAAATAAGGGTGCGGGTTCCCAGGCGCTTTACCGGAAATTCCGAGCCTCCCTGGTCAACAAGAAGTACTTCGCTGTTCTTTCTTACCATCCTTCGGTCAATAAGGGGCTTCAAAAGGTCATTTTCCGTAATAAGCATAAGTTCTCTGCCGTAAACGGAAATTTCGGTCTGTCCTGAGCCTTTACAGGTTTGAAGTGCCTCAGAGATATTTTTTATCTCGCTAAGGTTGAGTTCGCTCGAAAGAGTTACCCGGTACGCCCCTGCCTGGTAGAGCGTACTGGCTGTGAAAGCGTTGAAAATATTGAACTCCTTTCCTGCGGCAAAGGGTATGGAAAGCTCTTTTGCAAGTTGTGCAGCCCCGAGTTCGGAACAGGTTATCCCGAAGCCTGCGGCTTTTATTTTTTCCAGCAGGGGCCCGAGTTCATCCAGTTCACGGTCATGGTTTATCAGGGGAACCCGGAAGACGAGCTCGACTCTTTCGGCTTTCAAATCCTCAAGTTTTTCCGCATTCTCAGGCGCGCTCAACACTTCAAATTGTGAAATCGGGACGTATACTATATCCGCACCGGCAAATGCGGCTGCACAGACGGAAGAGCTTTCATTTACATCAACGCTCAGGAGAGGATGCTTTGAAAGGGTATTTCTTTCCCGGGTCAAATTCCTGTTGTTCTCAGAATCACACAGGTAATTCAAATCTGCCAGGTTCGGGTGCTTTTGCCCCTTCTTATTTGCACTGAGGATTTTCTCCAGCAAAAGGTCTGCGGCTTTTCTCCTTGTATTCTTCAGTACGCCGACCGGGATGAAGATATTTTCATCAGCTTCAATCTTGATGGATGCGGCTTCAAAAGGAGTGTCCCCAAGGCTTTCCATTGCCTTTCTTATCTGCTCGGCCGTTGTTGGGGCTTTTTCGGCTTCCTGAATAACGTAATCGTCCGCGAATTCCGCGATGGGAGCCTTCTCTCCGGCCTCCCTGAACTTTCCGTTCTCTCCCGCAATCTCAACCGTAAACCGCTCCCCCTTCTTGGCCCTTGCTTCCAGGCTCACAGGAAGGGTTTTCAATTTTACTTTCTGGAGGGTATCGAGTAGCTGCGTATCTGTTGTGAGATAGAGTTCGTCGCCTTTCTGCACTGCTCTTCCGGTTTTGGAGCTGATCTCAAGCCCTGCTTTTTCACCCTTTTTTGCACTTTTTACGTGCTCGCCTGAAATCGTGATTATGCCTGTAACTGCCGAGCCAAGCATCCTTTCCCGCGTGAAAATGCTTATGCCGTCTTTTACCCGGATATCTTCGTTCAGGCGGACTGTAAGTTTTGTGTTCCCTTTCGAACGGGAAATATCAAGGACTTTTCCAAGGAATGCCCCGTAGTTCGAACTATACCTGGGATGGGATACGCCCTTCTCTCCAAGTACGAAACCTCGCGTAAAGCCCCTGTAAAAGAGTTTTGCTAGCTCGGCTTCCCTTGATACGAGTTCCTCTTTTGTCGGATTCTCGCCTGGCTTGCAGATGCCTTCGACTGCGGCTTTATAGGCGGCAGCACTCGCGGTAACATACTCGGGCTTTTTCATCCGCCCTTCGATTTTAAGGCTTACTACCCCTGTTTTTACGATTTCCTCAAGCCCTGTGAGTGTGGAAAGTTCGGCACAGCTTATGGGATAACTGCCTCCTGTATGCTTTTCGTCAATATCCTTGCCGTCTACCACAAACCTGTACCTGCGCCGGCAGGGCTGGGCACAGGCTCCCCGGTTTGCACTCCTGTCGTGGAGAAAACTGCTGAAAAGGCATTTGCCCGAATAGGAGTAGCAAAGGGCTCCGTGGACGAAAACCTCAATTTCCGCCTTCGAGTGGTCCACAATATCCTTTACCTCGGCTGTAGTAAGTTCCCTTGAGACTATAACCCTTTTTGCTCCAAGCCCTGCTACAAAAAAGACTCCTCCTTTATTGTGGACCGTCAGCTGGGTGCTTCCGTGAAGTTCCAGATCCGGATAGGTTTCCTTTAAAAGCTTGAGAAGCCCCAGATCCTGCAGGATAATTGCATCGATTCCGGCTGCATATGCACGATCTACGATCTCAAGCGCGTGCTGCAGCTCTTTTTGCTTGATGGGAATGTTGAGAGCCAGGTAAACAAGCACCCCATGTGAATGGGCAAGTTTCACGGCTTCATCAAGGTCTTCGAGAGTGAAATTCTTTGCACCCTGGCGGGCATTGAATTCCCCTACCCCGAGATAGACAGCATCAGCTCCTCCTCGAATTGCGGCAAGCAAGGCATCTTCATCACCAGCGGGAGCCAGGATTTCCGGAGAAGTACAGGTAAAATTTTTGGCAGGCATTTTGATCAGGCTGTTCTTTTCGATAACTGCAAGTTTCTGTAAATATAAAGAGGGGGTTTTGCAAATGCTTTAAATTAAAAGCTTGGCAGTATGCAGGTGAGATTTACATAATAAATATACGTATTAGATTAAATAATAACTATAAGTAATAACACAGGTGGTAAGTTCAAGTAATAACACATGTGGTAAGTTCAGTTTAAAACGTAAAGGTGCTTCTCGCATAAAAAATGGGTGGTAAGCGGGATCTTTTCCGATCTCTAAGAGCTTTTTATTCAGGAGATTTTGATTACGGTTGAATCTCTATTTTTGAATTACGGGATTCCTGGATATCGAGTGGAGATGTTGTGGAAATAAGAACCAGTCAGGTTATTTAAACGATTTCTGAAATCTCAGATTAAATAACCCGCTAAAACAAAAAAGAGTGACAATGTATATATACATATAAATAATTCTTACTACATAAAATTAGCTGTCAACATAGAACTATCTGAGCACGGACTTTGCCCTCTTTGTTGCAGAGCTGTACAGGATTCTTGATTTCGTTTGAATCCTTTTCTACGCTCTAATAAACGATGAAGCTTCTTAAAACGAATAAGTGCTGCAGAGATGCAGCATAAAGCAATCCTAGATTATATGCAGGTACCGGTCCGGCACAGGCAGGCTGATTAATTCTGCAACAGGGCAACAATAATTGAATTTGCATATTTCTGAAGCTTCGTCCAGGACGAGACATGACCTCATTTAAGTTGCTTGAGAGGTTTGAGTTTTATTACCTCGTTCCCTCAAGGATATACAAAGTTATAAGAAGAAAATACCAATCTCCAAACAGGAATAACACCACTTACCCCTATAATACCTGCCTCTACTTAAACAGGTTTTTCCACCTGGCAAGGGCAAAAAGAGTTCCGGAGCTTCAAAACCAGGCTTCCGAAAAAACGGCTTTGCAGCTTATGGAGGGTCTGGAATGGTAAGTGACGAAGAAATGAGGTCCGGGAATATAGTAAATCTCTTCTTGAAATTTGCCTTCCCGACCGTTGTGGGAGTTATCATTGCCGGAATCCAGGGGGTAATTGACGGATTCTTTATAGGAAATGCTATCGGGAGCCAGGGGCTTGCAGCAGTCACGCTTGCCTATCCGGCTTATATGGCTATAATCGCCATTGGTGTAATTATCGGGATAGGGGCATCCAGTCTTACGGCTCTGCAACTAGGGAAGGGGAATCTCAGCGGAGCCCTGGATATAGTGCATAATGCTTTTTCCCTGTGCCTTCTTACAGGAGCAGTCCTTACCCTGGTGGGGCTGATCTTTTGTGAAACCTCGATAAGTATCCTCGGAGCCAGCGGGACTGCCCTGGATTTTGCCCGCGAGTATCTCAGAATTATCTTCGCTGGCTCAATCTTCGTGATTCTTACCATTGCGCTTGATCCACTGGTCAGGAATGACGGAAAGCCCAGGCTCTGTATGAATATTATGATTGCAGGAGTACTTGTAAATCTTGTGCTTGACTACCTTTTTATCATGCGTATGGGTATGGGAATGGCAGGTGCCGCCTCTGCGACAATTATCTCATTTGCTCTCCCGGCAGTGCTGCTAATGCATTACCTTTTTGGAAGCCAGGCAAAGCTGAAACTCCGGCTTAAAGCCATGAGATTTAAACTCGGAACCCTGATCCGGATTCTCAGAGCCGGGCTTCCTTCCTTCGTGATGCAGATCTCACTGGCTTTTGTGCTCTTTGTGCACAATTATATGCTGCTCAGGTACGGCTCCGAGCTTGCGGTCTCAGCTTACGGCATTATAGGATATGTTTTCTCAATTTTTTACATGCTTTTCGAAGGAATAGCCCTCGGAGTGCAGCCGATAATAGGCTTCAATTACGGTGCTGGTTACTACGAAAGGGTTTCAAAAACCCTGAAACTGACAATGCTTTCATGCATTCTCACAGGAATTTTCGGATTTGCGCTGGTCTATTTCTTTCCGGAGAGGGTGGTGCAAATCTTCAGCCAGGACGATACCGAACTCATGAAAGTTACGCTGCGGGGAATGGAGTTTTTCATGTTCTCATTGCTCGTTGAAGGCACCGTACTTCTTACAGCCATCTACTACCAGTCAATAAACAGGGTAAGGGCAGCACTCTTCATATATCTGGGAAAGATTTTTGTTTTCCTCCTTCCCCTGCTCTTTATCCTGCCGGTTTTCTTCGGCCTGGACGGAGTCTGGTCTGCCTCTCCGGCTACGGAATACATAATGATAGTTGTGGCTCTGATTATGCTTTCGAAGGAATTCAGGTTTCTCAGGCAGAATGCAAAAGCTGAAAATAAACCTCCGGCAGGTGCGAAAAAGGCACTGCCAGGAGTCAGACAGAGCGAAAAAGCCGAGGTTGAGGAAAACTCCAGGTTTGTTACCTTCAGGCCTGCTGAAAAAAGGGAAATCTTGTGAGACTACCTCTTAAAAGCCCAGGCTTAAAGCTTTAAGAATTGCTTTATCGCCCGTTCATTCTTGTTTTTTAAACAAAATTTTCAAATTTACAGAGAGATGCTAGCTCATGTGCTGTTATTTACTTTTTTTCCAGATTCCTGGTTTTGAATGTGAACGCTCACAATTGATTGAGTCCAGCAGCCACCTATCCGCTTACAGAATTAATTACTATGGAAAGCACCGCCAGCTGAAGCATATTCTCTAGAGCATATATAGCGTGGAAAGAGCTGGAAACTCATATCTGCTCAGTAAATATTTTTTAGATCCAATAATTTAGTGACGATAGAATCTGAAGAATACAAGCGCAAGCGCAACAATAGCAGTTACCAAACTGAAAGCTGGCGCAGATGCCGTCGGAGAAGATGAACTTTCTGAGGTTGACTGTTCTGGGGTGGGCTGATCTTCGGAGGCTGAAGCTTCGCCTTCATAGTATTCGTTAGAAATGTAGGGATATGCTATGGTAAACCCACTGTTAACTAAAATATCTCCTGTTTCAAAATCATTAATTTGATAAACTAAATTAACAGGTATAGAACCGCCAGCCCAACTATCTGTTGGTTTAACTGTCCATTCGAAAGATTCAGAAGAATTTTTCTCCATTACTTTTGATCCATATCTATTCATTTTTTTAGTGTATCCTTCCAAAATTACAAAATCTCCATCACCAATTTCGCTTAACATCACTGATACCTCTGACTTTTGGTAAACGGTAAGATTTATGCTCACCTTGAACGGCTCTCCTATTTTTAGTGTCGGCTTTGCAGTTTCCGAACCGGGCAACAATTTCTCGTTATAATATACTTCCATTTCTCCATATGGGCTGCTTGCAAGTGATACGTTTGAGAATATTATCACAAATGCAAAAGCACCTAAAAAAATACTTTTTGCTTTCATATTATTCACCTAGCCTTGCTGATAATTCGTCAAATCCAACTGATTTCTCCGAATATCCTCCTTCTTTATCACCTACCCCTTTAGGCCCACTGCCGACAATGCTACTTGCGTATCCATTTATTTGAAAGCGAATTCTTGAATTTTCACCCAACCAAATGCTGCTTCCATTCGGATTCTTTTTACAGGGGTGGCTTATATGCTCGTACATTCTAATATATTTCTGGCCTTTATGACCAAAATAAGGTTTAGGAATTACTTCATTATCGTTATCGATAATCGCAAAAATCTCATATTCTCCTTTCACTTCATAAGTCCATAGATTCACTGTGAAAATCCAGTGTGGAGGCAACAACGGCAGTCCAGATGGCACAGGTATCCTCAAAGAAAATAGAAAATTCGCCAAATTTCCCGGCCATCAGAATTTCCCCAAAACAAGATAAGTAAAAATCAACTGAAACCAAAAATTATTAGAGTTCCCACGATAAATACTTTACTTTGGAAAAGAAAAAATCGATTAATATCAAGAATTCAAAAAGTAATCAAAAAAAGAATAAGCGTATTAAAGGAAAGTAGAAAGTAAAAAATAGTCAAAAATGAGTTAAAAATTTCATGTGCGGCTGATGACCTATATCTATTTCTTATATGCAGTAAGACTCAACTCAATAGAGCGCCTAACTCAAAATATACATATTCCTTAAGTTGTTGTTTGGTTCAGGTAACAAGAGGTATATATCTTAAGAAAATAATTTTGTCTGTCAGAATAAGAAATAAAAGATATAAAAATTAAAAAGACGTAAATTTCATGACAAACAAAGGAAGTATGCGGGAAAAAGCCCTTAAAATAGAGAATCTTGCAGGCTGTCTTCTGCCAGTAGTTATATTTTCCCTGGCTTTGTGGACTCTGGATAAACAGGTACGTCATTTGCACTCGATGTATATTGTCAAAAGTATTGCCAGCACTCCACTGAGCCATATAGAGCTCGCTTTTTTTCTAACTTGTTTGAGTTACATCGCTTTAACAGGTTACGATTACCTGGCATTTCGCCATATCAACTATCCCATGCCTTATAAGCAGACTGCCCGGGCTTCTTTTATCAGCACGTCCATAAGTTATACTATTGGTTTCAATATCCTGACAGGAAGTTCCCTGCGATACAGGTTATATTCGAGAAACGGGCTGGGCTTACATGAGATATGGGAAATTATAATCTTTTGCATACTCACTTTCTGGATCGGCTTCTGCTTTGTCGGAGGACTGCTCTTTACATTCTATCCTGTCAAGCTGTCAGATTATGCGCCCGAAATCCCTGTCCCGCTAAACATTATTGGAATCTTGTTCTTGCTGTTTTTTGCGGTTTACTTCGTTTTATCGTTCAAAAAATGGAGTTTCAGGATAAAGGAGTACTCTATCAGGATCCCCGAACCCAAAATAGCTTTCTTGCAGCTTGCCTTATCCTCAGCAGATTACCTGCTTTCGGGAAGCATTGTCTATTTCCTTTTGCCTTCAAACCCGCAGCTTACTCTGCTTCATATACTTGTGTTCTTTGCGCTGGCGCAGGTTATAGGTTTGATAAGCACTGTACCGGGAGGGCTCGGAGTTTTTGAGACTCTGATGCTGTTTATGCTGGAACCGTATTTCAGCACAGTCGATATAATAAAACCGCTTCTTCTTTTCAGGACAATTTACTATTTCGTACCATTCCTGTTTGGGTTCCTGGCTCTTATATTACATGAGTATGAGGAGAGAGATGAATTCCTGGAAAAGGTCGGAAAAGCTACGTATTCCAGCCTGTCACAGGTAGTACCTCAGATCTTTTCTATTCTGGTCTTTCTTGGAGGCGTTTCCCTCCTTTTTTCCGGAGCCCTCCCTTCAAATCCCAGGTATATCCATGACCTTACTTATATCGTTCCTCTTCCCCTTATCGAATTTTCCAGGTTTCTCGGAAGCATTATGGGAGTGCTGCTTCTACTCCTTGCAAATGGGCTCTGGAAAAGGATTGACGGGGCCTACATTCTCTCCCTTGTTGTGCTTTTGATGGGTGGGATTTTTGCCCTCCTGAAAGATTTTGATTATCATGAAGCTGCGGTGCTTTTTACCCTGTTCTTCTTTTTGCTTCCCTGCAGGAAGTATTTTTACAGAAAGTCCTCGCTTATGCACCAGTCATTCAGCAGGAAGAATATAATTGCTATAGCCCTGGTTATTGTAAGCTTCGTCTGGCTTGGATTTTTCTCATATCGGAATGTAGAATACTCAAACGATCTCTGGTGGCAGTTCGGGATTAATTCCCAGGCATCAAGCTTTTTAAGGGCAACGGTTGGAGCTTTCTTCCTGCTGCTGGTTTTCGGGATGGCTAAAATGCTGAGCCCCTTTTCCAGGGATGTTCATATGCCAGGCAAAGAGGAAATGGAGCTTGCAAAAACAATTATTAACCAGAGCCAGGAAACCGCTGGAAACCTGGTATTTGCCGGAGACAAATATCTGCTTTTCGACGACGAAAAGCAGGCATTTTTGATGTATGGAGTCTCCGGAAAGACCTGGGTTGCAATGGGAGACATTGTTGGAACCAGCAGTCAGGCAAAAGAATTGATATGGGACTTTTATGAGATAAGTAAACTGCAACAGGGCAGGGCCGCTTTTTATGAGGTTAGCGAAAAGTATATTCCTGTATATCTTGACCTTGGCCTGACCCTGATAAAAATCGGGGAGGAAGCAAAAGTTCCCATTGAGGCTTTTACCCTCGAAGGAAGTGCAAGCAAAGATTTCCGCTATACAGTGCGGAACGTGGAAAAAAAGGGATACAGGTTTGAAATTGTTTCCGGAGAAGCGGTTCTCGACCTTATGCCTGAACTCCGGCGGATTTCGGATGCCTGGCTGGAAATGAAAGCAGGAAAAGAAAAGCGATTCTCAGTTGGGTTTTTTGACGAGAAATACCTGAGCAACTTCCCGATTGCCCTTGTAAGGAACGAGTCCGAAATCGTTGCCTTTGCAAACGTATGGCCAGGCGCGGATAAAGAAGAAATCAGCGTTGACCTGATGCGCTACAGTCCCAATGCCCCGGACAGGACAATGGAATATCTTTTTGTCAAGCTTATGCTCTGGGGAAAAGAAATGGGATACAGACGCTTTTCTCTGGGAATGGCTCCCCTCTCAGGGCTTGAAAACCGGCAGTTTGCCCCAATCTGGCATAAAATCGGATCTCTGATTTTTGTACACGGCGAACACTTTTATAATTACAAAGGCTTGAGGGACTTTAAAGAGAAGTTTAATCCGGTCTGGAGCCCGAGATATATCGCTCTCCCGAAGGGGCTCAAACAGGGCCTTGTCCTGAAAGATATAGCAGCCCTGATCTCAGGAGGAATGAAAGGGATTTTCGCAAAGGAAAATAAAAGAGTTACAGGGCGTAGAGAGCATCAGACTCCGGAAAAAGTGCCGGAATAATTTTTAAACCATTTTCTCAAACTTATCCAGCACCAGAAACATGAATTCTTTTGTCCCTGCCAGATATTCTCGCTTCCCGAGCATTTCCTGTGTTTTCTGTACAAACGGCCCTTCCACAATCCCTTCTCCGAACCGCTCGATCAGAGACTGAATTCTTTCTTCATTCACCTCGGGGTGGAATTGAAGCGCTACAACCCTGCCGTTATAAGTAAACCCCTGGTTCTTGCAGCCCTCGCTTTCAAAAAGGAGAACAGCCCCTGGCGGCAGGTCAAAAGTCCGAGAATGCCAGTGAAAAACCATAATCTCATCCGGCAGCCCTTCAAGAAATTCCGGCTTATTCTCGCCGCCGGATGCCCTTACAGGAAACCAGCCCATCTCAATGTAACGGTTCTCATAAATCCGCGCCCCAAGGATGTCAGCAAGCAGTTGTGCGCCAAGACAGATTCCAAGTATCGGTTTTCCTGCTTCAATTGCCTGCTTGATAAACACTTTCTCATCTCTCAGCCATGGGTTTTCTTCATAATCGTAGATTCCCATAGGACCGCCCATGATGATAAGCAGGTCAAAAGAGTCAGGAACCGGCGGGCTTTTAGGTTCGTAAAAACGGGTTGACTCAAGCCTGTGGTCTTTAATTTTTGCATATTCTTCGATGGTGCCGAGGGTATTTATGGCTGAGTGCTGGAGAACCTGGATTTTCATGAGAGATAAGTTTGCAGTTTCGAAATTAAATATTTACATTTAAATTCCTCAGGTTCTAGATTTACTGCCAGACAAAGAAGTATTTCCTGTGTTTTCGTTATTACAGTGTATCCGATCTTTACTCTTTTCTTCTAACCGAAGGCGACAATTCCACCAGCAGGATACGGAACAAAATTTGTTTAATTTCTAACGCTGGTGGAGAGTTCCTATCCTCTTAGAAAAATCGGCAGGGTACCTGGCTGAAATAAACTTATATTTCAGGATGAAGTTATAAAGATGATCATGATGAGATTTGATACTTTAATACGCAGTTTTACAATAGCCTGTTTAATATCACTTATAACAGTAATTATAGAGGCAGCTTATTACGGATTGCAACCCGAGAACGCCTATTCCGTCAGCAACGCAGGATATTCTGTTACCAGTCCTTTTGTGAATAATCTCTCAGACTTAACCAGCCCTGTAAACCTGATACTACTCGCTATAATATTCTTCTCGGCTTTTGTGGTAGCTTTAAGCAAGATATCCAAAAATGAGAAATTATCTAAAAGAAACCCCATGAGAAGATATGGATAATCCGGCAAGGACAGGGTCTGGGAACGCAGGCGAATCCGTCTTGCAAAATCGGATCTGAAAATCACTTTTTTCCGATTCTGGTTTTAAGTAATTATTAAAAAATCTTCTAAATGTAAAATAACTGATATTTTTATCTCATTTTTACAGATCCCTGAAGATGCATCTTTATTCAATTGAAGATAGCCGGTTCAAGTTGGATATTTGTGCGGAACGATAACAACAGAGCTGTTATTGAGGACGCTGTGGGACAGTAAATGATTAAAAAATAGCTTATCCTCAATTAAAGCGAACTTAAAAAAAGTATAGGGCTGAAGAGAAGAACTTTGCCATCAGCCCGGTTTCTGAAAGTTAAAGGAATTTTCCCGAATTAACCGAACCTTCCGATAAGTGCACTTATGCTTTCACTCGTAACCATACCTATGATCCGGCTTTCTGAATCAATGACCGGAAGCGCGGAAATTGAGTAATCTTCCATTATTGAGGAGGCAGCCTCGATTTTTTCGCCCGAATATACGTATTTCACGTCACGGGTAATTATCTCTTCCAGTTCCGTGATTTTGCAGGCGACAGCTTTTGTAATATCCCAGGAGGTAACTATGCCTTCAAGCTTTCCGTCTTCGGATACGACAGGCAGATGGTTTACTTTCTTTTTTACCATGAGCATTGAGGCGTTTTCCAGGGTTTCATCCCTTGAAACGGAATAGAAATTAGGATTCATGATATCGCTTACAAGGATCTGTGAGAGAAAGCCCCTTATAAGGTAGTTGAGCTGCCCTTCCTCAAGCAGGAAAGCATCATGCCCGTACTGGGATCGGATTTCCTCGTATTTGGCATCAACTCCATTTGCAGTAAGCGCAGAAACAATTTCCTGGGACTGGTAGGGAGGATAGAGCCAGTCTGAGGTTATGGAAATCACGAGATATTTCGCCGTAACTCCGGAAAGCCCTTCTATAAGAGATCCGTTCTTTGAAAGATCGAAGAAATCCACGGCTTTTGTAATATAAAGATAGGAATTGGCATCAAAGCGCTTTGTAAAGGTATCCCCCTGGTAATTCAGGTAGCTCTCCACCTGAAAATTCGAGAAGCTGTCAGGAAAGGGGTCTGAAGAAATATCTGACAGATCCGGGCCTGCTTCGTCCTGCTGGGCTCTTCCGAACTTCTTCTGCATAGAGGCATCACTCAGGTATGTGATATGGCCTATCATTCGGGCAAGTGCAAGGCCCTGTGCAGGGATTTCCTTTCCGTAGTAATTTCCCCCGTTCCATTTCGGGTCATCGGTTATGGCTTTTCGGCCTATTGCCCCGAATGCGATCTGCTGAGGGGTTGTGGATGCGGTTGTTGCTATTGCAATTGCCTTTTTTACCATTTCAGGGTAGCTGACTGTCCACTGGAGCACCTGCATTCCGCCCATCGAGCCACCTGCAACTGCAAAAAGCTGTTTTACCCCAAGCTGCTCGACAAGCTTTTTCTGGGCATTTACCATGTCTGCTATGGTGAGTACGGGAAAGGAAATTCCATAAGGCTTTCCGGTTTCAGGGTTAACGGAAGAAGGGCCTGTAGAGCCCTTGCAGCCCCCGATTATGTTTGAACAGATAATGCAGTATCTTTCCGTATCAAAAGCCTTATTCGGGCCGATTACAATATTCCACCAGCCAGGCTTTCTATCGCCTGCATGAAACCCGGCAGCATGGGCGTCTCCGGTAAGGGCGTGACAGACCAGGATAACGTTGCTTTTATCGGCATTCATTTTCCCATACATCTCGTACTCTATCCTTACAGGAGAGAGGGTCTTTCCATTCTCGAACCTGAAAATTCCGGGAATTTCGTAGTTCATTGAACGAACTATCCCCAGGTTCTGGCCTTTTTTTCCCGAAAAAAAGTTTTTAAAAGAAGCAATCCGGGTAGAGATCTCCATGCTCAGACCCCGGAGAGTGCCTGCTCGATATCGAAAATCAGGTCTTTTTCATCCTCGATTCCTATCGAAAGCCTGATAAAGTCCTCAGTTACACCGCAGGCAAGCTGTTCTTCCTTTGACAGCTGTTCGTGGGTGGTTGAAGCCGGATGGATTACAAGGCTTTTTGCATCCCCGATATTTGCAAGATGGGAAAAAATTTCAAGATCCTCAATAAACTTTTTGCACGCACTGGCTCCGCCTTTAATCCCAAACCCTATCAGTGCCCCGTAGCCTGATTTAAGGTACTTCTTTGCAGACTCATGGCTGCTATGCGATTCGAGTCCTGGATAGTAGACCCGGGAAACTTTCGGATGTGTTTCCAGAAATTTTGCAACCTCAAGGGCGTTGTCACAGTGTTTTTTCATCCTGAGAGGCAGGGTCTCAAGCCCCAGGCTTAGCAGGAACGAGTTAAAGGGAGATATGCATGCCCCGGTATCCCTCATGAACTGTACTCTGGCTTTTGCAATAAAGGCTGCCTTTCCAAAAGCTTCCCTGTACCGCAGGCCATGGTATCCGGGATCGGGTTCACAGATCTCAGGGAATTTCTCAGGACTCCAGTCAAAGTTTCCGGAGTCAACAATTAACCCTCCTATGGAAGTCCCGTGCCCGCCTATGAATTTTGTCGCAGAGAGTACAACTATATCGGCTCCGTGCTCTATCGGTTTCAAAATCAGGGGAGAAACCGTATTGTCCACAACAAGCGGAATTCCAGCGGCATGGGCAATTTCTGCGAGTTTTTCAAAATCAGGAATATCAAGCCCTGGATTTCCTATTGATTCCACATACAGGGCTTTTGTTTTTTCGGAGATTGCGTTTTTGAATTCTTCAGGCTTATTTGAGTTTACGAATTTTACGATTCTTCCGAGTTTGGGGAAAGTATAATTGAAAAGCTCGTAGGTTCCTCCGTAAAGCTTATCGCCCGAAACAATTTCATCTCCGGGTCTCGTAAAAGTAAGAAGTGCGGTTGTAATTGCTGCCATTCCTGAGGAGGTTGCAAGCGCCCCTATGCCTCCTTCAAGTGCAGTGATTCTTTTTTCAAAGACATCGGTTGTGGGGTTCATCAGCCGGGTATAAATATTGCCTTCCTTCCTGAGCCCGAAAAGGTCTGCTGCATGTTCGGTGTCGTTGAAAACGTATGCTGCGGTCTGGTAAATCGGAACTGACCTTGCTCCTGTGGCAGGGTCCGGTTTCGCGCCTGCATGCACGGCAAGGGTAGAGACTCCCAGGTTCTCGAACCTCTTTTTTGTCCGACTTTCCTTATTATTCCTGTTCATTTCTTCATTCCGGTTTCCGTTTTCATCCGTCATTTTACTTACCTCCAGGTTATATTTCTCCTCTATCCCGCGAGGCTCCTCTCAGGCGTCTCTGGATTCGACTTCGTTTCAACCTTTTTGAAAGTCAGGAGTGAGAATCGAACTCACATAATTCCGGGTTGCAGCCGGAAGCATAACCACTCTGCCATCCTGACGATGAGTATCTTTTTGTATATGTTCACAATTGTGATTACAACATCAAAATCGTGATGTTAATATATAAAATTATCTGTAACAAAAAAGAAAAAGGGAAAACACGAATTTGAGAATTGAAAGAAACCTTTCGTGAAGAAAGGTTTCTTGAAAAAGGAAAGTAGAATTGAAATGCAGGGAAAAAACCATAACCCGTTCCTTCAGTTCAATTTCCGTTAATCTCAAGCATCCGGTCCAGAGTTTTTCTGGCTTTAACCCTTATCTGCTCCGGAACATGGATTTCAAATTCGTTATTTCGGAGGCTGTTCAGGACAGCTTCGAGGGTGATTTTCTTCATGTTATAACAGAAAGCCTTCCCGGATGCAGGATAGAATTTTTTATCAGGGTATTTTCTTTTCAGGCTTCGAATAATTTCTTTCTCGGTTCCGATGATGAACTCCGTGGAACCTGAACTTCCCGCCTCTTTTATAATTCCTGACGTACTGAGAATCCGGTCCGCAAAGCCCAGGACTTCAGGCCTGCATTCGGGATGCGCGAGAAATTCGGCATCAGGATGCAGTTCTTTCAATTCCTGTATATCTTCGCCGCTGATGTTCTCGTGAACATGGCAAAATCCGGGCCAGAGATGGATCTTCTTATCGGTATGAAGAGATACAAAAGCTCCCAGGTTTTTATCCGGAATAAAAAGAATCTCCCGGCTTTCAATTGAGTTCACCACGTTTATCGCATTTGCCGATGTGCAGCAGATATCGGATTCGGCTTTTACGGCTGCCGAGCTGTTTACATAGCACACGACTGCAGCATCGGGATGTTTCTTTTTTGCATCCCTCAGAGACTCCGCAGTGACCATATCCGCCATAGGGCAGCCTGCATCGGGTACGGGTAATAGCACTGTTTTTTCAGGGGAAATTATCGATGCCGATTCTGCCATAAAGTGAACGCCTGCAAAAACTATGACATCGGCTTTTGAATTAACTGCGGCTTTGCATAGGGAAAGGGAGTCTCCTACAAAGTCCGCAACTTCCTGAACTTCGCTCCTGGTATAAAAGTGGGAAAGGATTACGGCATTTCTTTCGGCTTTAAGTTTCTTTATTTCTTCTATAATTAACTGGTTTTCCATAATAATCTCGTTTTGAAAGATAGTGTTATTTTGATCTCATTTGGCAAATAAACTCTTTTCAAGCCCATTTTAGCCGGAATAACGCGGAATTATTCATCCTCTGTCCACGGTTCAAGCCCTTTTCTTCTGAGATAATCATTAATTGCCTCATGGATTGCCTCTTCAGCAAGCATTGAACAGTGCATTTTTATCGGGGGAAGACCGTCAAGTGCTTCTGTAACGGCTTTGTTTGAAAGCTTCCAGGCTTCTTCCAGAGTTTTTCCCTTAATAAGTTCGGTTGCCATACTGCTTGATGCGATTGCGGCTCCGCATCCGAAAGTCTGGAACTTGACATCCGCAATCCGGTTATCCTCAACTTTAAGGTAAATTTTCATTATATCTCCGCATTTTGCGTTTCCGACCTCTCCTACGCCGTCACTGTTCTTAATACTGCCCAGATTTCTCGGGTTCGAAAAATGATCCATTACTTTAGGGCTGTACTCCATAAACTGTCCTCCAATGCTATTTTTCAATTCAATTTAATTCTTTCAATTATCGGATTTTCCAGGGATATTGAAACTTCTTAAAACGAGCTAAGCTCTTTTTTGAATCGCAAACTACTGCCTCTTAAGTAGTCCTGTACTCCTCTGGGGTCAGTGGGGACATGTTTCGGAGCTTCTGCACGATCTCAGGCACTACCTCAAGTACCCTGTCCACATCTTTTTCGGAATTCATTCTTCCGAGGCTGAGCCTGAGTGAACCGTGAATGATCTCGTGCGGGACTCCGCAGGCTGTAAGCACATGCGAGGGTTCGAGAGAAGTTGAATTACATGCACTTCCGGTCGAGGCGAAAATTCCTTTTGCATTCAGTAGCAGCAGCAGCGATTCGCCCTCTATATACTCCAACGTGATATTTACGTTGTTTGCAAGCCTCTGTTTGGGATGCCCGTTAAGATGGGTTTTAGGGATTCTCAGGAGACCTTTGATAAGGCGCTCTCTCAGTTCCAGAAGGGTTCTATTCAATTCCCCAATTTCGGCTGTTGCAAGCTCTATAGCTTTTCCAAGGCCCACAATGCCAGGGACATTCTCGGTGCCTGCCCTGCGCCTGCCTTCCTGAGCTCCTCCGTGCAGGAGAGGCTCTATTTTTACACCTTTTCGTACGTAGAGGGCTCCGCAACCTTTTGGGCCTTCAAACTTGTGCCCTGAAAGGGAGAGAAGGTCAATATTCATTTTTTTGACATCGATTGGGACATGACCTATCGCCTGTACTGCATCCGTATGGAAATATATCCGGTTCTCTTTCGCAATTTTTCCAATTTCCTCTACAGGCTGGATCGTCCCGATTTCGTTGTTCGCAAGCATTATGGAAATAAGGATGGTATCATCCCGAATAGCTTTCCGGACTTCTTCAGGAGACACCATTCCGTATTTATCTACAGGCAGGTATGTTACCTCAAAACCCTGCCCTTCCAGCCAGGCACAGGTATGCAGGACTGCGTGATGTTCGATAGAAGAGGTGATTATGTGTTTTCCTTTGTTCCGGTTTGCAAAGGCTATCCCCTTAATTGCCCAGTTATCGGATTCCGTGCCTCCGGATGTGAAATAGATTTCATTCTCTTCAGCCCCGAGTGCATAGGCAACCTTTCTCCTTGCCTCGTCTATTGAGTGTTTTGAGATTTTTCCTATTTCATAAATTGAGGAAGGGTTTCCGAAATTTCCAGTCATAAACGGGAGCATTTCTTCGACAACTTCCTTTCTTAAAGGAGTTGTAGCCGAGTTATCCATGTAAATAGCCCTGTCATTAACGGTCACATATTCACCTTCACAATTGTGAATAATGATAACAATTGTGACTATTTAAGTTTTATCATTAGATTCGGGGAAAAAAATTAATCTACAGGAGAGATCCCGGTTGTCTTCTGAGATTCCGGAAGGTATTACAAATCGAGCCGATTCTCAAAATTTTCATCTCTTTTGCTGCCCTTCCGGACAATCATATTATTATTTTTTATACTGATAATAAATATATGTGCATAAGATGTATCTGTTCTCAATTGTAAACATTAAAAAGTGATGGTAACTATGGAAACTCCGTGTCAGAAGATTGTGTGGGATCTGGTCCCCGCAATAAGGGCCAGTCTTGCAATCGAACTCGTAAAAAAAGGACAGTCACAGGCAACATCGGCAAAGCTGCTTGGGATTGCCCCGTCGGCAGTTTCCCAGTATATTTCGGGAAAAAGAGGATACAGAATCGAGTTTCAGGGTGAGACGAAGGAATTGATCGAAAAACTTGCTCAGGACCTGATCGAAAATAAGGTTTCAGACTTTGTCGTAAGGATCTGTGAGATCTGCGTAAGCGCCCGGGGAATTGAAAAGAAATGCAATAGCGGCTGCGGTTCGGAAGAGCAGGCCGATAATAAAAAAGTAGACGAATCTGAGAGCAAAGCGGAACGGATAGCGGCAGACAAAAAAGAATCTGAAGCTTGAAGCTTTCTTTTCTTGCTTTTATCGGTTTCCCTATTGTTTTTCCATATCCGGACATTAATCCTGTTCAGTTTTAAGTTCAGTTTTTCAATGAAGCAATTTTTCGACAACTATATTTAACATAAGATAAATTCACAATTGTGAATTTTCTGTAAATTGCCTGCATACTGCATTATATTTACAGCTCGAATTGCTGGATTTCAGGCAGATTGAGACCTCATATGATAGACTGTAATAAGGCCTGAAAAAGGTTTGAGTGAAAAAACATACATCACTGGCAGTTTATAATATAACCAGAGGGAAATGAAAACGGTATGGAACCTGGCAGAAATAAGCTGCAGGATAAGGCAGGTAAGGAGACGGTAGAAGTATGGGGCGAATATTTTCCGACATAACCTGGACAATTGGCAATACGCCTCTTGTCAGGCTAAACCACATGACAGAGGGCTTGCATGCGGATGTGCTGGCTAAAATCGAATCTTTTAACCCTATGGGCAGTGTAAAAGACAGAATCGGGCTGGCAATGGTCGAGGAAGCCGAGCGTGAGGGAAAGATCAAAAAGGGCACGACCATTATTGAAGCAACCAGCGGCAACACCGGTATTGCACTTGCAGGCGTCTGTGCTGCCCGCGGCTATAAGCTTATACTGGTTATGCCTGAGACAATGACCGTAGAACGGAGAAAACTGCTCAAAGCTCTGGGAGCAGAACTCGTCCTGACCCCTGGGGCAGAAGGCATGAAAGGGGCAGTCAATAAAGCCGCACAGATGGCAGGTGACGACCCTGCGCTTTACTTCATACCCCAGCAATTCCAGAACCCTGCAAACCCGGAGATTCACAGGCGGACAACCGCTGAAGAAATCTGGAGAGATACGGACGGTAAAGCCGATATCGTTGTAGCGGGCGTGGGGACAGGCGGAACTATCACAGGCATTGCCAGCGCAATCAAAAAACGGAAACCTGCTTTTAAGGCTATTGCAGTCGAACCTGCCGAGTCTCCCGTGCTAAGCGGCGGAAGCCCCGGCCCGCACAGGATTCAGGGGATCGGCGCAGGTTTTGTTCCTGATGTACTCCGGCTTGAACTGGTCGATGAGATTATCAAAGTAACAGGAGAGGAGGCTGCTGCCACAGCCCGGCGCCTGGCAAAGGAAGAAGGCATCCTTGCAGGAATATCTTCAGGCGCTGCCATTTACGCTGCGTTGCAGGTTGCATCCAGAGAAGAGATGAGCGGAAAGACAATTGTTGTGATTTTGCCGGATACTGGAGAGCGTTATCTGAGCACGGACCTGTTTGACTGATTTATCGGCAAGTGTATGAATGAATACAGGCAGTTGCCTGGCGCTTGACTTATCCATCTACAATGGCTGACCGATCGATTGAGAATTAACATGGGAAGATTGCTAATGGGAATAAGGGAAGATATAAGGACCGTTTTTAAAAAAGACCCTGCAGCTAGGTCTACGCTTGAGGTAATCTGCTGTTATCCGGGCCTGCATGCCATCTGGATACATCGGGTATCTCATTCCCTCTGGAACAAACACTTTTATTTTCTTGCCCGTTTACTCTCTCATGTCTCCAGAGCGTTAACAGGTATTGAAATCCATCCCGGAGCAAAGCTTGGAAGGCGAGTTTTTATAGACCACGGGTCCGGGGTTGTAATCGGAGAAACCGCTGAAGTCGGGGACGATGTCCTGATATATATGGGGGTTGTGCTGGGCGGAACAGCCCTTGAAAGGACAAAGCGTCATCCTACTATTGAAAACGATGTGGTTATCGGTTCAGGTGCCGCCGTACTCGGCCCGATTACAGTTGGAAGAGGAGCTAAAATAGGCGCTGGTTCGGTCGTGATCCGGCCAGTCCCCGCCGGAGCTACGGTCGTGGGAGTGCCTGCGAGAATTGCGGAGCCGCGTCCCCCTGTCTCTACAGGGCAACTGGACCATGATAAGCTGCCTGATCCCGGACTTATTGTGATAAGCCAGGTACTTGACCGGCTGAGCAGGTTAGAAGACCAGTTCAAGGCACATGAAGAGTCAATTTCCGGACAGGGGAAAACTATGGAGGAAGCAGCACTTAAGGACGAGCAAATTTATTCCCTGCTAAAAGACGTGATCGACCCCGGAGTAGGGATGGATATCGTAAAACTGGGACTGGTCAAGGAAGTAATAGTGGACGGGCCAAACGTCGATGTAAACCTTGTATTGACAACGAGCTCCTGCCCTATGATCGAGTACTTTAAGGAACAGGTCCGGCGAAAAGTCCTGAGTGCAGGCGGGATAGAAAAAGTTAATGTTAATATCCTTGACGAGCCCTGGAGCTGGGATAGGCACAAAAAACAGGCAGTCCGTTAAGATAAGCACATTTGAGATAAGCACATAATACTCTGGCAACTTAGTTAAAAGTTCAGAGTGTTTATTCAGCTCATTTTCTGAAAGTATCGGTAGATGTAAACAGCTGAACAGCCAGGTATAGACATTCTTACTTATATATAGAACGTTTTAAAGTTGATTTAGACAGGCTTTTTTCTACAAAATTTTTAAATTGCACCCTGATTTTGTAACTCCGGTTTAACAGATGCAATTAATGTTATAAACTTTTATATAATGCAATGTATATATTACATCAGATTTAAGTTTAACAAACTAAACAGATAGTGGGGAATAAAATGATCAAATCTCGGATAGTAAAGTCAGCGTTGCTGCTGGTTTTCATAGGAATAATAGTAATTGCACTAATAGAACCTATCGCAGGACAGGCTGATCATGAAGAGAGTATGATGGACGATGATCATGACGAGGACATGATGGACGATCATGATGAGGATCTAATGGACGAGCATCATGAAGACATTATGGGAAATCAAACTATGATGCAACATATGATGCACCATATGATGGGAAATCAAACAATGATACCCTATATAACGGGGAATCAAACAGTAACCCCGTGCATGATGGCAAATCAGACAATGATGATGCCTGTTATGATGGGAAACCAAACAATGATGATGCCATTTATGATGATGCCTGTTACAATGGATAACCAAACAATGATGATGCCATTCATGATGATGCCTGTCATGAGGGGAAATCAAACTATGATGCCCATGATGGGGAATCAAACAATGGCTATGCCTTTCATGATGGAAAACCAGACAATGGCTATGCCTTTCATGACGGCGAATCAAACCATGATGCCTGTTATGATAGGAAATCAGACAATGATGATGCCCCATATGGTGGGAAATCAAACCTTCAGATGGGACGGACAGCACTGGTGGGATGACCAGAACCACCGGCGCTGGGATGGCAACAGATGGTTGAATAATAGCCAGTGATAGGATGGAAACACATGGAGAACCTGAAATGGTAATCTAATTGTTCTCTCGAACGTAATTATTTGCGTATTGAGCATAAAAAATAATTTTCAAATCTTATAATCCCGGAGAATTTTAAAGAGCCTCAAGTTTTGAGGCTTTTTATCGTTTTTTCTGAGAATCTTAAAAAGAGAACTACTTTTTAGAAGCTTATTTTTCCTGCACTCATTAATTCTTGAGCAAATTTTAAGCTGATTATAAAAATAAGAGTTCGATTCTCTCAATCTTGTCTTTAGTTACCATTTTTTGAGTGTCAATCGAACTTCTGACTGCTAAGAACTCCTGAAGTGCTCCTGAAGAACCCTGATTGACTAATAATAAGATGGATTTATGTCAACTTTGCAACATTAGCCTTATCTTCTATATTGTCAGTATCTTCCTATGTTAGTACCGTTTTTATTATTACCGTTTTCGGCAGGGTACCCTGAAGAGTCTGATGAAGAATATCCTGCACCAATGCAGGGAGAGTTCGATTTCAGGTGGTAATCGTGTTTACTCCGGTTTACAAAGAGAGGGGCTGTATAGATGTCTGCAGTTGAAACTGCATTTTTATAAGTTCCGCCCGAATTGTTGTATAAACAGTTATTCTCCAGCACAATTGTATGCGTTTCAGGGAGATAATTAATTACTGCATATCCTGTCCCATCAGGATCCTTCGTGCGCTTCTGGGTGGCAATGATTATGTTATTGCGGACAATGGTTTTATATCCTGTCCCCTGAGGCGAAAGATCAACTGAATGGTCTAAGTCTCCGGAAGAAGGATACATATTAATAATGGCTCCGTGATATATCCCATCGAATACATTATTTTCAACGAGGGTATCAAAAAACCCACTTGTCACTATCCCTCCTACCCAATTAATGCTGGGGTTCGTACCGGTGTTGTAGAAGGTATTGTGGTGTATGCGGACATTCTGTGCCTCTTCCTTAGAATAAGAATCTCCGTAACCTATCAGCCACATTCCTGGCCCATAGGTATTATTGATAGTATTATTATACACCTCTATATCATTAACGATACCTGTCGTTTTTTCAACCAGAATTGCAGAGCCGCCTGCACTCCAGTGATAAAAAGAATCAATCGCATTATCATGGAATTTTACGTGGTTTGAGTTCATTACTCTAAGCCCGCCATTAGTTCTGCAGGTTATTTTGTTATTCCACGCTTTTATGTTCTGACTGTCGATGGCAAAAAGACCATCATGTCCTAATTTATACACTTTGTTATTGTAAAATATGATATTGGAGCTTCTCTCTACTTTTAGCCCATCTCCGTGCCCATCATGCATATACATCCCATGAACGTCTATATTTTCAGAATCAAGGAAATGGATCATATTGTAATATCCCTGCCCTCTCTTTTTATCTTTATTTCTGTCATGGTTTCCGTCAATTTGAAACCCTTTTACAGTGACTCTATTGACTCCGTCACTGTCCGTCTGTGTTATCATGGGCTTGCCTACTGTCCAGTCTGCATTGTCATCGAGTTTAATTACAGCTGTTCGGTCCCCCTCAAGGACCGTATTGCTTCCGATAAAAATACTGTCAGAGATAACGTATGTAGTATTTCCTTTCAAATGAACAGTTGAAAACTCGGGATTTTTTGCAACATATGCAAGAGCTTTATTTATCTCTACCTGATCATCACTCCCGTCACAGGTGAAGTTTCCACTTCCATCAGCAGCTACATACACAGTTTTATTTGACGGCTTGGGAAAAAAACTGGACTCTATAGTATGAAAAATGAGTATTCCCAGTGCAATTGAGAAAAAGAGAATTACAACGAAAATCCCTATTTTTTTCCTGTTCTGCTGTATGTATCTCAGATGTTTTTCGTTCATTTTTATCCCCTGTTCAATTATAAACTTCCAATATTGAGGAAATCAGGAGGCGAGTAACTGAAAGTGTTCGGAAATGAGCAGTCTTCTGTGTTCTGAGGAAAATATAGAAGAGTTACTTTACTCATGATTTTCAACAATTTATCCCGACAACTGGTTAATAGCTGTCTTAGCAAACTGTACATAGCAAAACTCCAGGATTACAACGAAAACACATGTTAATCTCAAGCATTTGAAATTTTTTAAAGACAATTGGGTTTTCTATTCATGCACCTGAGGGACTTTTATCAATAACCAGAATATAATGTTTAATTAATTTTATTAGTTTCTGTTGTTGCAGTCATAAAGCCTTTTAAATTTATGTTCACATATGTGACAGGTTTTTGACATATGGATAACTTTGTATTTATAATAAACTGATATAATTTATGTTTCATGTGCATTTTTAGAAAACTTATATACTGGGTCTGTAGTTTTCAGACAGCCTGTTAAACATTACAGGATGAGCATTCAGATTTCTGTGAATTAACTGCTCAATTGAAATGAATAGACGTTCTTTATTTAAAATGAAACAAAACGCAGAAAATTTAATAACGACATGAGTTGATGTACTGTTTATGGGGGATCGGGAAAAAAATGTGGGATTCGCTGCAGCTTTGAACATACTCTTCACAGTTATAGAATTAATTGGAGGGCTCTTAACAAACAGCCTGGCTTTGCTGGCTGATGCTCTGCATGATTTCGCTGACAGTTTTGCATTGATAATAGCCTGGCTTGCAGAAAAGAAAGCAAAAAAGCCTTCAACGAGTAAAATGACTTTCGGGTATCGAAGGTTATCTCTTTTATCTGCGTTATTTGCTACTATTGTGCTTATAGCCGGATCATTGTTCATACTATCGCAGGCTATACCGCGCCTGTTCAATCCGGAGCCCGTAAATGCTGAAGGAATGGTTTTAATTGCAATTCTCGGAATTCTCATAAACGGACTTGGATATTTCAGATTGAAGAAAGGGCTGAGCCAGAACGAAAGAATATTATCCTGGCATCTTCTGGAAGACATTCTGGGCTGGATATTCCTGCTCGTCGGGGCAGTAATTATAAAGTTCTGGAATGAGCCTGTTATTGACCCCATAATGACGATAGGATTCACTAGTTTTGTATTATGGGGGGTTTCCAGAAATGCAAAGGAGACATTTAATCTTCTTCTACAGGGTGTTCCGGCGTACATCGACATTGATAAGGTTAAGGAAGCTATCGTATCGGTTGAAGGAGTGAGAATGGTCCATGATGTCCATATATGGTCTCTGGAAGGAGAAACCGATATTTTAACAGCTCATGTTGTTGTCGAAGATAAATATTTACAGAGACCGGATGATATAAAGCATTATATCAAGAGCGAATTAGAAAAACATCATATCGAACACTCAACGCTTGAACTTGAAGGTGAAGGAGCCTGTTCTGGAACGGTATGTGTTCTGGATAAATAAAAATGAAAGCGTAAAGCCAGAATCTCACCTTTATAAACATAACTCCGAAGAGACACCAGTGTCTGGCTCCGCTTCCTTCTTAATAACACGAATCCTCCTTTTAATCGACCTTTAAAGAAATTAAATTCCCTTGATTTCCAGCAACTATTATCTTCACCTACCCATCCCTTTATGGATAGGTTTTAACTGCCTTTTTGAATTCCATAATGCTTTTCGTTAAGATTTTTCCTGGCGTACAGTTTCCCTGACATCATCTCTCACAATTGATAGCCTTAGTCAATCAATAGGATAGACATTGGTTCAGGCTGTCCTTTAATGGGGAATTCCAGGGGCATACCTGATTCTGCGGCTGTCTTCTTCATATTGATTCCGACTGCATGCTCCGGAATTCTTGCCATGTTTGAGTGGAGGCAGATTCCCTTCTCCACATTGCATTTTTCACACAGCCTGCATGAACCGTTCACAAATGCGACTGCGAAGGTAAAACCTTCATTAAAGGCTGCCTTTTCAAGCTCCAGCATTGCGGACGCCATCTTCTTGCTGTAGTCAAAATAATCTGACCAGAATTTAGCAGCTTTTTCCCTTGTTTCTTCAGGCTCCGTCGGGTCAAGCCAGGTTTTGTACGGGGCTTTTGCGATTTCTTCATCTGCGACTGCAGGAGACCTGAACTTAACAAGCATTGCGTAACTATATTCTTTGAGGATCTCCCGAAACTCGTCAACCGTGGGAACGTGCGGAGGGCATGTCAGCTTTTTTCCGTACCCTATGCAACCCCTGCATTTTAAAACAACTCTTCTTTCTACAAAGACTTTGTAAGTAGGAATTATCTTTGCATCAATTGCTTCCAGTTCCAGGGCTTTTTTTGTAAGAAAGTCAAACTCTTGATGTTGTATGTCTCTTGATGACAAATTCATCCCTTCTAAAAACATTATTTTGAGTAAAAACTATTAATTAGCCGTTATTGAATTAAAAGTAGGCACTGCGAGCACAGGTTACTATTTAATAATACGTAAAGACACTATCAGTTTAATTTTTATTTGTTGAAGTGGAAGAATTAAACTTACCTTAGATAAAATTTTCCATTTTTTTGTAAAATATGGACTTAGCGTCTGGCCAGAAAATATAATACTGCAATATATGATAATAACAGCTTTCAGGAATGGTGAAAAGTACATTGTTTGAGGAAATCGGGAAAACCAGGCTACTGGAGCATTATAATAAAAAAGAGTTAGAGTGAGAGAGGCAAGCAACTGGTGGAGCTTATTCCCTTCTGGTTTTTCGGATCATATCAATGAAGTATCTGGTTTCCTTTCTTACATCGTCACTGCACACAACTGCAGAAATTGCAACCAGGCTGTCAGCTCCGTTTTGGATAACGCTCTGACAATTCTCTTTGTTTATTCCGCCAATTGCAACTACAGGAAGCTGAATTGCGGCTTTAAGTTCTCTTATTTTAAGCGGACCTATTCCTTCTCCAGCGTCTTTTTTTGTAGCCGTATCGAAGATAGGACCAAGCCCTATATAGTCAGCTCCGGCTTTCTCCGCCCGGATTGCCTCTTCCCTGTTGTGGACGCTAAGGCCGATGATCTTGTTTTCTCCAAGAAGTCGCCTTGCCATTTCAATGGGCATGTCGTCCTGCCCGATATGGATTCCATCCGCATCAACAGCCAGAGCGACATCGATCCTGTCGTTTACCAGAAATATCGCTCTGCCGCTGCAGATCCTCTTGATTTCGGAGGCTTCTTCGACCATCGCTTTCGTGCTTCTGGCTTTTTCCCGGTACTGAACAATCCTGCAGCCTGACTCAACTGCCTCCCTGACATCGGATAAAGTCCCTTTCTTCGAGAGTCCGGAATCCGTTACGAGATAAAAATCGATTTCTTTTAAAAGGGACTTTATCCGGTTGAAGTTTTTCTGGTTCATAATGCTTAAATCCACCCAGCTTATAGTTTTTCAAAAAATGCTTTCTCAGAAATCCGTTTTCCTGGAACTTACAGTCCTTTTTCTTCAGGGGCTTACAGATCTCTATATTTCTGAATTAATGTTCTCATCTTTTTTATTCTGAACTTATTTTTCTTCAAAGTTCATCATATTTTTTGCTTTCTCATCCGACAGGTTGAATACTTCGTCATACAGGTTAACCTTAAAACTTCCGGGCCCGCTTGATTTTTCGGCTGCAAGTTCCCCTGCAACTCCGAAGTAACATAAAGCGTCCCTGGAGGCTTCGCAGTAATCAGGATTTACAGCAGCAAACAAACCTATTACCGATGCAGCCATGCATCCGGTTCCGACAATCGACCCCATCTGCTCATGCCCGTTTTTTACAATAAATACCCTCTCTCCATCACTTATAATATCTTCTTTTCCTGTCATCACGACAATGGAGGAACTTGACTTTGCGAATTTCTTTGCAATTTTTTCGGGGTCCGCATTAATTGAAGTTGCTTCAACCCCTTTTGTCTCAGCATTTTCGCCTGCCAGTTTTGCAATTTCCGAGTAATTGCCTTTGATAATATCGATACGGACCGAACCAAGAATTTTTGCAGCCATCTCGTCCCTGAACCTCGTTGCCCCTACCCCGACGGCATCAAGCACGACCGGGATTTTCTTTTTATTTGCAGCATCAGCCGAGAGAAGCATGGAACCAATTATCCCGGGTGTCAGGGTTCCGATATTAAGCACAAGAGCCGAGGAAATCCCTGTCATCTCAGTACATTCCTCAGGGGCATGCGCCATTACAGGCAGTGCACCAAAAGCCCTTGTTATGTTTGCGCTGTCATAAATCGTTACCCAGTTTGTTATATGATGTATAAGGGGTTTTTTTTCTCTTATTGTTTTTAACGGAGTGTTCATAAGATTCCTCAATAGACGTTTTAGGAGCTTATCCGTACAGGGCCGGTTGCATCAGGGGTCGCAATCAGAAACGTTATGATCAGAGCCATGCTCAGCAGAATCCTTATTCCTGATCCTTTCTGCGCCTGTATAAACATTCATCTTCTGCCCCCGGACAAAACCGAGAATAGTAAGACCTGACTGTTCCCCAAGCCTTATGGCAAGCGTGGTGGTTGCACCTCTGGATGCAATAATAGGAATATTGGCTATAAGACATTTTCTTATCATTTCCGAGGAGAGCCTCCCCGAAGAGACTGCAATTGTCCTGGAAAAATCCACCCCATGCTTCAGCCCGTAACCTATTGCCTTGTCAAGAGCATTATGCCGGCCTATATCCTCCATTATGCAGAGCTTGCCCTCGGGTCCGAAAAGCCCTACGATATGGATCCCTCCTGTCCTTTCATGAAGCTCGGAAGCCAGGGTGACTCTCATCATATTTTTTACCGTGGAAAGTTCCAGGATCAGGTCGGACCGGATAGCAGGAAGCCTGTCAGCGTCAAGATAGGAAGTATCGCCGCCGCAGCCCGAAAGCACGGTTTTGCCTGAGAACATGATCGAAAAAGGATCTTTAGTAAGGACACTTGCACTCATGCCGGTGACACTTTTCTCTTCTCCCTGCTCTTCTATACGCAGGGATTCGAGATCTTCAAGTTTGCTTATTATTCTTTCCGTGTATAGAAATCCTGTAACGAACTCCTCAAGCTCTGTCGGGCTTATCATGGCTGTTAGAGCATGGCGCCCGTTGACGAAGACCGCAAGAGGCACTTCCATTACGACCTCATGTGAGGATGGAACCATTGATTCGCCATCAATTTTTATATAAGGAACCGTGCTGTACATTCTTACACCAAATTCCTGACGGATTTTTGTTTCTTTAGACTTCATTCCGGAATATTCCCGGATTGTGCTTTCACATTTTTCAGGCACCCGTTACACCATACGAGCGATTTCTTCAACGGTTTCAATAAGCAGGTCAATCTCTTCCAGATTATTATACAGGTAAAGGCTTGCCCTGACAGTACCATTTTCAAGCCCTAGATACCTCATCAGCGGAATACAGCAGTGGTCTCCCGAACGGACAAGAATTGCGGCTCTCTCATCAAGCAGATATGCGATCTCATGCGGGTGGATTCCGTCTATGGTAAAAGAGACGACCCCTATCCTGTTTTTTAAGTTTTCAGGCCCGTAGACTGTGACGTTTTCAATCCCGGTAAGCCCTGAAAGCAGGCGGTCAGTAAGTTTCTGTTCGTGCCTGAATACGGCATCCATCTCCAGATTCTCTAGATATTTCACAGCCTGAGCAAGCCCGATCGCGCCTGAAATGTTCGGGGTGCCCCCTTCAAATCGCCGGTATCCGTCGGTTAAGGTATATCCTCCGGTTGTGACGTCCTCGACTGTGCCTCCGCCCAGTATGAGGGGAGAAATAACCTCATCACGCATCCAGAGAACGCCTGTGCCGGTCGGTCCGAGCATCTTATGTCCCGAAAAGCAGAAAAAATCACAGCCCATGCGCCGGACATCCACAGGAAAATGGGGAACGGATTGTGCCCCGTCAACCAGAAGATAGGCTCCCCTCGCTTTGCAAATTTCAGCAATTTCCCGGACAGGCTGCATGGTGCCGAGTACGTTTGAGGCATGGCTGACCGCAACCAGTTTTGTGCTTTCCGTAATTGCCTCCTTAAATGCTTCGAGACCAAAGACTCCGGCTTCGCCGGGCTGGATAATTCCCACTTTAATGCCCTGCTGGCGCAACCGAAGCCAGGGAAGCAGGTTGGAGTGGTGCTCTGCTCCTGTTGTGACCACCCGATCTCCGGGGTGCCAGTCAAGGCCGGCTGCAACCATATTGATAGCTTCGGTCGTATTCTTTGTGAAGACTGTCGTGCCTTCTTTCCCGCCAATGAAACTGCTGACCCTATCATGTGCGTCCTGATACCTCTGGGTTGCGACCCTTGCAAGCCTGTGCATCCCCCGCCCAACACTGGCCCGGTACTGCCGGTCGTATTCGTTCATTGAGGCGATTACAGGCTCAGGAATAAGACTGGTTGCCGCACTATCCATATAGTGGAGGAACCTGGGTATCTGGAAGTCAGCCAGGCAGTCTTCAATTCTCATAAAACTTCATCCATACTACCGCTTTTCATTCCTATCAAAGAAAGGCACTGTACTGTAACACAGAACGAATTTACATTTATCTTCTCCTGCATAAATAATAGTCCTTCACAAGACAGCAGGCGTATAAAGCGTATATGTTTGATCCTGTTATGAAGCACGCTTTCTCAATACTGACCAAAAAGAATAAGACAGTTGAGTTCCGTAGATTAACTGGAAGTTTCTCGTTAACAGGGAACCAGGGGAGTATTCGGCTTAATGAATCATGCATGAAACCGCAGAATATTATAGTTATCTTAATAAAAATAAAAAGAAGGAAAACAAATGGCAAGGGTTATGATCGTAGACGAGGCCGAGTTTATGCGGATGGCAATCCGTGACACTCTTTTCAGGCACGGGCACGAAGTGGTCGCTGAGGTGGCTGATGAAGACGAAGCCGTTCAAAAGTATCTGGAGGTAAAGCCTGACCTCGTGTTAATGGATATAATGGTGCCGGATAATGTGCCGGACAATATGAAATGGAAAAGTTTACTGGATAAATTACTTGTTGTAGACAACAAAGCAAAAATGGCAATGTTCTCTTCCTTTGGCCAGCAGGTTCTTATAACGGAATCCATGGAAATAGGTGCTATGGGTTTTGTAGTAAGGCCCTTTGAATCGGATGGAATCCTGGATATGCTTAAAAAAATTGCCGAGCCAAATTAGGTTTTTGAGCTAACAGGAACTAAACAAAGCTTCCATTCCGAAATTAAACATATTTCCGGCTAAAAGTCCCAGTATGTAATACTTCACTTACATTCGGGTTTTTGTATAGAAAACACAATACAGCACGGTTTTTCTATTTTGAATCTCTTAATTTGGTTACCTGCAGTAAGTTCCGCTCCTGATATCACCACCCAGCCATATTGTAGAATATAAATCAGGAATTTAGCAAAATATAATCCGGTTTTTCATTATCCAGATTTTGTGGCGAAAACCAATATAGGAAGAAATAAAGAAAACTTACCGGGATTCAAGAAAATTCACTAAAATCCACCAATCATAAAAGAAAAGAGTTTGCGGGGAAATATGATGACCGAGATAACAGACGAACTGGTGATTCGCGGAAACCACATTAAAAATCGAATTGTAATGCCTCCTATGGTTACTTTTTCTTTTCGTGGGGATAATGGATCATATTATGGAAAGCAGCACATCGAACATTATACAAAACGTGCAATAGGTGGAGCAGGTCTTATTATTGTGCAGGCAACCAGCGTTTTTGGGGCTGTGGATTCCACAGGCATGTGGTCAACAGGTGATATTGCGGCTTTGAAGCAAATTGTGAGCAATTGCCATGCGTATGGTGCAACAATAATGCTGCAACTTCATTGCGGGAATATGAATATTAATGAATTCTCAACTGAAGAAATTCATTCCATGCAGAGAAATATGAAGCAAGCAGCCCTACGCGCCTGTGAAAAAGGTTTTGATGGCGTTGAGTATCATTTCGCCCACGGGTTTACCTTATGCAAGTTTCTTGATGCTTCTTACAATCGTCGGACAGACCAGTACGGCGGCGACGCTTTAAACAGGGCAAGGGTTTTAACACAGATTCTACCGGATATTCGGAACAATACTCACAAAAACTTTATTGTCGGCGTGCGCATGGGTGAATATCTGCCAGAGAGCAAAGACGGCATCGAAGCAGCCAGAGCCTTTGAAAAAGCCGGTATTGATTTACTGCATATATCATTTGGCATGGAACCTCCTGCAAACCCTGTTCCCGAAGGTTTCATATGCAGTCCCATGACCTATAGTGGCTGTAAGATCAAAAAGGAAGTAAATATTCCCGTTATCGCAGTTAATGAAATCCGCAAGGAAGAACAGGTACGATTTTTGATTGAGAATGACTATGTGGATCTTGTTGCTGTCGGCAGGGGAATGTTAGCTGACCCTGAGTTTGCCAATCATGTAATTAACAGCGAGCCTGTGAACACGTGTGCAGGGTGTAAGAGGTGTTTCTGGTTTACTGACCATACCTTATGTCCGGCAAGAAGTGAAGAATGAATTTATGGGGATTTAAAGCAGGACTTTTATAAGGTTTTTAATTCATTAAATCATACATGCACGTGTGAGTTTTTAATTCACCTCTATCCTTCTTTTAACACTGACCCCTCATTTATATTTCTCATAATATTATATTCTCTGAATAATATTATATAATGACAAATTGAACTCTTTTTGTGGCACATAATATGGGGGTAAATATGGATCAAAAGAAAGAAGACAAAGCGTTTTTACAAAGTTCAGAGAAGGGAGGTGGGATATATGGAACAACCGGTTGATACTGGTCCCAGAATAGAGTTAAAAGTACCGCAGGGACCAAAAGTACCTCAGGAACTGTGGTGGTCGGTTCTTCTGGAAGGAATTATTGCTACTATTATAGGTATATTCCTTTTATACGAGCCTATAGCAACCACTATTCTGCTAATACAAATTCTAGGCATTTTCTGGCTGGTAGAAGGAATTTTTTCTGTTATACGTGCACTGATATTTACAAAAAACGGGAAATGGAAATTGCTTTCAGGTATCCTGAGCATAATTGTGGGAGTTGTTATACTGATGTATCCTATCATCAGTCCCTTCATAGTTCTTAGATTACTCCTGGTCTTCATCGGAATTTTAGCTCTTGTCAACGGTGCTGTGATAGTTACTTCGGCAATTAAAGGAGGAGGGTGGGGCACGGGAATTCTCGGTGCGCTTACCATAGTCCTGGGTTTACTTCTGTTATCCAATTCTCTGACCGGAGTCATTGTTCTGCCATGGGTATTCGGGGTCTTCTTTGTTATCGGGGGAATTGGAGCAATAATCTGGGGAATAAAAATGAGAACCTGAAAACAGGATTGCTGTAATATATTTTTGTGTTCCGTATTTAAGTTAAGGCTCGATTAACCTCAGAACTTGATGTATATAATTTCTAGAAGTAAGGTTGCGCGGAAAATCATTAGCTTGTCCATTAGTCTATTTTTAATGTTGACTGGAAAACCAGAAGACCACGAAGGATAAAAGAGCTTAATAAAAGAGCTTAATTCTAGTATGAGTCTTTTAGGTTTAACAAACACAAATATTATATTTGTGGAGTTATAAATAGTAATTATATCTGTAGTTAAATGTTTATACTATCAATCAGTATTAATTATTAACTTAAGTTAGGACATATTTAAAGTCAGAAAAAATAAAAGTGTTTTTTAATAATTTATAGGGGGTCAAAATAATGAGAAAAACTGATAAGGGAATTAAATCGACAGCCACGCTGTCCCGCGAGGAGCTCAAGCAACAGGTCATCTCTAAAGCAGAGACGAATCCGGCTGCGAAAATTAAAGTTATTGAGGAATCTGCTGATATTGTTCACCTGGTGTTACCCCAGAAGCTGAAAGCAGCCAGTGGAGGATGTGTCGGATGCGATGGTGTAGGAGGTTGCGGATTCTGCGAGTGTAACAGCAATATCGGTGACCAGATACAAATCAGGGATCAGGTACAAATAAAGAGTCAAGCACAAATAAAGAATCAGGCACAAATTAAAAATCAAGCACAGATTAAGAATCAAGCGCAAATTAAGAAAAAGTTACAGAAATGAAACCGTCAGTTTATAATTTTGTCTGGTCAACCGATGACCCGGAAAAGGCAATTGTTTTCAACAGTCTTACTACAGCACTGGCTGAAGTGAGAAAGAGCCGTACAGGCTTACTGAACGTTTCTCAGTTTGATTACGCCCTCCTGCCAGAAAATGAAAAGCAGTTTGTTGATGAGCTGCAAAAGGGAGGATTCGTTGTTGAAGACGCTGCGGATGAGCTGAAAACGGTAAAATTTGCCTACAACAGCGACAAGTATGACAGCTCGTTGACCAGACTAATTATCGCTCCCACTTTAGCCTGCAACTTTGCCTGCTCTTATTGCTTCGAACAATCGGAGAAAAACCAGAGCAGGAAGAGCGAGCAAAATGCTTTCATGCCAGACAGTGTAAAGCAGGACTTACTTAGCTACGTTGAAAAAATTGTAAAGACGGGAAAAGATATATTCGTGACCTGGTACGGCGGAGAGCCGCTCCTGGCAAAAGATATTATTTTTGATCTTTCACAGAAAATAATTGCACTTACGGAAGAGAATAGCGTTGAATATTCGGCTGGCATGGTTACCAACGGCTACCTGCTTTCGGAAAATCCCGACATCGTGCAGAACCTTAAAGGAAGCCGAATTAAGTTTATCCATGTTACCCTGGACGGACCCCGCGAAGTGCATGACAGCCGCCGAATGCTCAAAGGAAGCAACGGCCCGACCTTCGACCGGATTCTTGACGGGGTCAGGCTTTTGAAAACGAATGGCATTGAGACATATATTCGCGTAAACATCGACCGCTCCAATATTGAAAACATTAGCAGACTCCTGGACGTGTTAAAGGAGAACAACCTGAGTGACGTATTCATCTACCTGGGCCATGTCATACCCTATACGGCGGGATGCAAGTCGTATGAGAGTTCCTGCATGTTGACCGAAGAATTCTCGGCAATAAACCAGGAATTTTATAAAAACCTGAACCTCATGGGATTTCAGGCAGGCAGAAAATCCTATTATCCGAGGTTTGCCCGCGCCTGCGATGCCAACCGGACAAATGCTTTTGTCCTTGACCCGGACGGGGACATGTACAAGTGCTGGACCGAAATAGGCAACAAGACCTCAAGCATCGGAAAAATCGGCGACCTGGTACGACAGGACAACGAGAAAGTAAATCGCGAAATTCAATGGTTGACCTGGGAACCTTTCGAGTATTCGGACTGCTTAAAATGCAAAATGCTGCCCATCTGCATGGGAGGCTGCGCCCATCAGGCAATGTTCATTAACAGCGGTCGACCTGAATGTAAGGAATGGAAGTATGGTCTGGAGAATTATGTTCGGAATATGTTTTCAAGTTTGAAGAATTTGAGGGCAGACAGCAAGTAAGATTTGCTGACACAGTTTAATGAAGATATTTAGATCGTGATCAAAATGGTTGAGTTTCTTGATACGAATGCAACATCTTCAGAACTAAGTAAAATGATTTCAAGGTCTGAAGAAAAGCTATACCTGGTAAGCCCGTATCTTCAAATGTCTGATAAGATAAAAATACTGATTCAACAAACGGAGAAAGAATCTCCTGAGATTGATATTAAGGTATTGTATCGTTCTGACAAAAACAACGAAATCAATGACAAGGACATGGATTTTCTTTTAAAACAACTAAATAATGCTAGCATTTATTCACTAGACAATTTGCATGCTAAATGTTACTTAAATGAGGATACTGCTGTCATTACATCGATGAACCTGTATCAACACTCCCAGGAAAATAATTGGGAAATGGGAATTAAAATTGATAAATCAAAAGATCCCGTTCTTTATGCGGATACTACACAGCACATTTCTTTATTATTTGGTGCCAGTAAAAAGCATGAAAAGAAATTAATCGATTTTGGCGATATTGCCAATCAAACCATCCGCGCCCGCAAGAAATTAAAAAAGGCTGGCAAAATAGCAATACCAAATAGCTGTTTTTGTATAAGGTGTGGTAAGGGCGTTAATTATGATATGGACAAGCCTCTCTGCCCTGCCTGTTTTAAATCATGGCAAAGGTACAAGGATAAAAAATATCAAGAAAAGTATTGTCACTACTGCGGAAAGGCAAATAAAACATCTTTTGGTAAGCCTTTGTGCACGGATTGTTATAAAGAGGTAAATCAATAATTAATATGCTATATTCTTTTAAATAATGCCAGAGAGTGATAAACTTTTATTCTCAACAGCCACGTTTTGGAGAGGGTTAAGGCTTGGGAACAACTTGGTTTTGGGCGGTAAGATTAAGGCTTAAGGAAGTTTTAGGTTTTAAGATTAGGGCTAAGTTTTAAGATTTGGGGGCAGATTTTAAAGTTTGGGATTAAATTTTAAGGTAAAGGAGTTAAATAAAAAACACGAGTTTCGTTACAAAAATATTTTTAAATCTTTAAAAATTTAACCCTTTTGTAACAACTCCTTTTAAACTATTTTTTCACAAGAGTTTTTAAAATTTTTCAGAAAATTTTTTCGTTATATTTATCGCAAACATCGCAAAAAAACGCAATATTTAAGCTATTGTGAACCAAACATTTCACTATGTCCACTTATTTGCGAGATTCAATTAGAAGATGTTTTCAAAAAAGTGTACAACTTATACAAAATGGAAAGTACAAGGAAGCTTTAAATGAGATCGAAAAAGCTGAAAAACCAGTAAAAGAATTGAATGAACCTGGGGATACATCCATCTTAAGGAGCACAAAGGGACATCTGTTATACTGTGTAGATAAATATGAAGAAGCCTTGGAAAATCATATTCTTGCTTTAAAAATTAGTGAAAATTTATTATCAAAAGAACCTGAAAATAAGACTTATCAGTCAACCTTTACGGTGAGTTTCACTGAGATTTTCGTTCTTGGAAACATATTCCACAAGATGGGACGTTTTCTTCAGGCAGAACAATGCTATGAAATGCATCTAGCAATATCTCAAAGACTCCTCAAAACCAATCCCGGAGAGATATCATATCAAGCAGTTTTAGCAACGACACAAAACGATTTAGGAGTCTTGCTTATAAATATGGGACGTTTCAAAGAAGCGAAACAAAGGTTTGAAGAAGCGCTAGATGTAAGGCAAAAAATACTTGAAGTTACCCCTGAGAAAGCCATATACCTGTCAGATGTAGCAATTACACTCAACAATTTAGGCGGCTTGCTTACTAAGATGGGGCACATTGAAGAAGCAAAGAAAAAGCTCGAAAAAGCACTAGAGGTGAGGCAACGGCTTCTCAAAAAATACCCAGAAAATTCATTATACCAATCATATGTAGGAGGCACACTCGTTAATCTTGGCGTTTTGCTTAAAGATATGGGACGTCTTGAAGAAGCGAGAGACAGATATGAAGAGGCACTAGAAATTTATGAGAAATTAGCTAAAGGAGATTCAGAAGACCCAATATACAGAGCAAATTATGCAGGTTTACTCGATAATCTTGGAAAATTACTCTCAGATATGGGAAGAGTCGAGCAAGCAAGACAATGGCATGAGAAAGCACTAAAGATCAGACAAGATTTCACCAAAGAGGAATCTGAAAACGTAGCATACCAATCCTATTTAGGGCAAATAAATAATAGTCTTGGAAATATGCCTAAACAAATGTATAAGTGGGAAGAGAATGGGCAAGAACTAGAGGATTACATTGAAAGCTTTCTCAGAGTTTCGCTAAAAAACGAGTTTTTAAAAAATTTCAAAGTTGAAAAGAACCATATTGAAGTGGGACGTGAGGGAACCGCGTATGAATTTGATATTTTTTATGAATTTACAATAGCTGGAATACCTCATAAAGCTGCAATAGAATGCCAGTATTATGATAAAAGAATAACAGAAGAAATAGTCAGACATTTTAAGTCAAAAATTGATGAATGCAATAATATTACTGGTTTTATTCTAGCTACTAAAAGCTATAATGCAGACGCTAAAAGATACGCGGATCGTTATGGTATAAAGCTGATAACTGATGATGAGTTACCAAATATACCAGGAATGTTGCTTGCACATACTGAATCTCTTGTGCCAAACAAAGATGTTCATGGTGATCCTTTTTGGACTATTATGACAGCAAATGAAGACGGAAACAGTTCGGGGGCGTTCTATTCATTTAGAGGCAATATAGTAAATATTCTTATGCCTCGCTTTCTCTGGCGTGATAACAGAATATATTTATTCATTTCTAAAAAGTCTGCTGAGAGGGTATTAGAAGTCGATGGGGGGAAAGGTTATGGGGTATTCGGAGTTAGCCGAGAACTTTTGAGAGGTATCTGTCTTATGGCAAAATTGGCTGACTGTCGGATCGAAATAGTACCTAAATTGCGATTCGAAGACAATGGAGGACTACTCGTTTTTGAACATTCGTATGATGAAATATTAGCTGAATATGATTTGGAATGATTTTCTTTGTATATTTTTGGAAGATTGTAGGCTCAATACTAATAAGGAGGAAATATGTCTAAATCACAAGAAGCAGGTAAAGAGTTAGAGAATACTGTTGAAAACGTTTACTCAATATTGTTGCAAAATGAGCATTTGAAGAATTCAAAAATTGAAAAGAATCATATTGAAATTGGACGTTCAGGAGCCAAACATGAGTTTGATGTGTTTTATCAAGTTGAAATTGCAGGAATAACTTATAAAGTCGCAATCGAATGTAAAAATCATAATAGGAATATAACAAAAGGAACATTCGGAGAATTTAAGCAAAAACTCGATGACTGCAATAATATTCGTGGTTTTATGGTATCTGCTAAAGGGTATCAAGAAGGAGCTAAACTAGAAGGAAAATACTATGGGATAGAGTTAATCACCACTGAAGATTTACCATATGTATATTCATTGTCTCTTACCCATGATAAATGGCTTTTACCAGAAGAAAATACATATGGTGATCCATTTTGGACTATTATGGCAGTAACTGAAGATGGGAAAAACATGGGAGTATTTTATGCACCTAAAGGTAATATACCACTATTTCTATCGAAGAAGTCTGCTGAACGGGCATTAAAAAGGACTGAGGTACAAGGTTTTGCTGTTTTCGGAGTTACACGAGAACATTTGATAGGCATTTGTCATATGGCAGAAGAATATAATTGGCCCTTTGCAATTGCTGGAAAATTGGGATTTAGTGGGCCAGATGACGGAATCCTTATGTTTGAACATTCATATGATGAAATATTATATCATTTTGACACAAAATAATTTTAACAGGCTCATAAAAGTTCCATTTTCACTGTCTTTGGACTCTTTTATTTTTTGCCTTTTCCCACACTATATTTTTCTAAACTCAATTACTCTGTATTTTATAGGAATACAGAATATATAGTTGATTATTGTTGATTTTAGAGCAAAATTATTTTGAGAAATGCGCGATAAGCAGAAAATAAACTTTTTAATAGCTGTTTTACTGCTTATATTTGTTCCCACCTGCTCTAAATATTTGGAAATTGTATCCAAGCTGACGGTCTGGGTTACATTAGAAAGGAAGCAAATATAGTCATACCTGTAATTGATGCAATCAAAATCACTCTATATCGCATTGATAATTGCATTACTTAGCGCTGTGACTATAATATTGAATATCAGTCTTTGGATGTAACTAAGTCACAGATATTCGTTAATATGGGGAAGAGACTAAGAAGGAGATTACAGTATTAACTCCTGACGAAGCTATAAAAAAAGGAATTAAGAACAGGAGTGAATTAAAGTATCTAACGGAAAAAGAGAGGGCGGGAAATTTAAATATTAATACACCCATTTGGAGAAAAGTGATAAGATATTATATTTATTTAGTATGTAAGCGCGAAACTGTAGATTATGAATGCTATTTAAGAATAATCAAGTGTAAAAGCTTATTAGATACTTAAAACTTAATCAATTGTTTAAAATTAATTAAAAATTCTTCTAAAAAACTAATTATAGTTTTATTCATGGAGATTTATGATGAGTGCCAGATATAATAAAAATTACTTATCTTTTGTAATTGCTCGTGTAGATTTCTCAAGTCCATTAAAAACAGATGAACTACCAGCAAATTTGAGAAAGACAATATTAGAGGAATTTCCAATACCAGAACCCAAAACGATAATGGAGCAGGAAGTTATAATTAAACCACAGGAAAAAGTGGAGTTAAAGGGTAATGTAGCTGGGACTGAATGGAATTTTCATGGAAAAATGAGAGAAAAGCGCCTTGTAATGAGTCCAACTTTCTTATCTATTACATATGAGAAAAGCTATGGGTCCTTTGAGGCACTTCAGTCGGAATTCTTATCCATTGTTGAAAAATTATTTGAAGTATACGAAAACATTGATGTTGTTCGTCTGGGACTTAGATATATAAATGAGATTTCTTTACCCGAAAAAAATCCATTATCTTGGGAGGAGTACTTAAATCCAAACTTATTAACTATGTTTGACATTCCAGAGAAAAAGGAAGATATTTTAAGAGGGTTTAGTGAGCTTATTTTTAAGGTTGAGGATATGAATTTGATTTTTAAATACGGGATACATAATCCAGATTTCCCTGCTCCAATTAGGAGAAAAACGTTTATACTTGATTTTGATGCACAAAACGCTTCCTTGCAGGAATATACAGATATAAAATACAATTTAGTCAAAGCTCACACTGAGATTGGAAATCTATTTGAAAAGTGTATTAAAGATCGTTTCAGAGTGATTATGAATGAGTGATGAATATTACAGATCCCATAAGGACCACTCGACAGAAACAAAAAACATAGAATTAGAATATTCTAGCGGAAAAGATGAAATTCCTATAATTGATGAGACAATTCCTTCAACAAGTACAAAAGGTGAAGAGAATAAATATAGCACAGGTAAGCCAAGGAGAGTTATAATCAGGGCACGGATTAACAATGACTGAAGCTCACGTTACTATAATTGAAATAGATAAGACCTATCCTCATCTATCTCAAGGAGATATTTTCAAGGATGTTGAGTATATAGAAAGCGTTAAAGTATGCGGTAATGATGTAGAGATCTCTAAAATTATCTTCCCTTATGTAGTGGTTCTTACTCAAGATTGTGATTTGCTTCAAGATTATAAAACAAGACTTGATAAAAAAATCGTTGGCGGGCTTGTACCTAGTAATAATGTGATTGTATCAGTATTAGTAACCCCCTTATACAATGCTGCGCATTTTTTAGAAGGGGCACATTTAAGTGAGTTAAAAAAATCTATGGTAAAGATTAATAGGTACAAAAAAAAAGGAGAAGAAACTACTGATTATAAAAGATTAGTACAGAACGAGACACCTCGATATCACTATTTAAATTTTGGCACTGAATTTGAGATAGCCCCCTCTATTGTAGATTTTAAACATTACTTCTCATTAGATGCCGAATACTTATACGCCATTAAAAAAGAAAACTTTGTTTGTAAGATTTCTGAAATATATACAGTAGATATTTCTCAGAGATTTGCTAGTTATCTTTCGAGAGTAGGTTTGCCTGATATAGCTGATGAAAGGTGTTAATTTTCACACAGTAATTTTTTTCTCTAAAAGAAAAAGAACTGAGCATCACATACTCAGTTAAACAGCGGTCACAGTTATTTTATGAGTTCCCGGACTGACTGTATGGTACACATAATAAACGCCGTCTGCATTGATCACATTACACTTATCGGTTCCATCATACTGAGCCTTAAAACCTTTTTTGATATTTGTCAGCTTAATTGTAAAGTTATTAATCGGTTTTGAGGTGGTAATGTCAATGGTAACCCCTTTTGGAGTGTTATATGCCTGTATTTTTGCGGATTTCAGGGAGTTATATTTTGCAATCTGGTCCAGCGTTGAGAATACGGTGTAGCCGGAGTTCTTACTTACATAATCCAGAGTTTTTGACATATTTGAGAACAGGTCCGGTTTTGTCATCATTCCCTGAATGTGACCGGCTATAATATAGTTCGCCGGGAAATTGATTCCTTTGAAATACTTCAGACCTGCGGTATTTTTCTTGTAGAATTCATTTGCATTGGGTGCGCAGATATCGAAATATCCGGGGACTTCCATCTCTATGGTATTTGTCTTTTTTCCGTACAGCAGCTTCTGCTTCGGGAAAAATACGTTATTTGACTGCGTATCTCCAAGGGCAGTCATGCTGGTGTAGTACCCGTAGCTGCTATCGATTGCGAATCCTGCATTCGATGCTGCCTGATAAGCGGGTATGGCTGCGGCTGTATTGGGGAAACGGATTGATGAAAAACCGTAGTTTGACACACCGGCAGCCTTGTTCATTATTGATTCGGCTCTGGTGATATTCTTCTGGAACTGAGAGACTGTATAACCTGCCATCCAATCGGTGATTCTGTGGGGATGGATTGTGTGCGTATCCCCATACCTGGAAAAATGCTCAAGCCCGGATTTTGAGGTTTGTGCTTCCGATACGATGAAAAAAGTGTTCATGTCCTGCACGTTTGCAAGTTTCTTGCTTTTTTCCATGTCGAAGAAATTACGGGTTTTTGGGATTTCCTTATCGGCTCCCATAACATCGTCTATTGTCACAGTTATCTGCTTATCGCCTTTAGGATAAGTGATGCTTATACCATATGTGTTTTTGTCAAGCCCTAGAATCCAGCTTTTACTGTTCTGGAACAGGCGGGTTGCTGTATCTTTAGAGAAATAGTTGCACGAGCCGCCCGAAATGAACATATTCTCGTTCGAGTAGATGGCTTTAGCTCCTGTTTTAGTATTCTCGAACCTGATTAGCATATCCCCGTCTTTACGTACCGATGCCAGGACTCTGTATTTGAATCCTGATATATTGCCGCTGTCAGGATTGAATGCCCTTGTGTATGTGGATTTATTGGTTGTGCTCAGGGACCTGTATGATCCGGATAAACCAGTTGTTATCGGGTCGGTATTGTCTACAGTAAAATTGCTTTTACGGCTAATCCCTATTTCACCGGGCTTTCCCAATATACTGATTCTATTGTCCGAGATCGAACCGTCCGGTTTCATCCTCGGATCGGCAAAAAACCAGACTTTTCCCCCACTGTTCAGGTACTTGTTTACAGCTTTAGCAGCTTTATCTGACATATGCTTATCCGGAACAAGAAGCAGTTCGTAGTTCTTTTTAGTGAGATTCGATGTGATAGTAGAGTCTGTAAGATAATCAGGATTGTACTCAAAAAACATTGCAGTACAGATCGGATCATGAGCCACGACATCAGTTGAAGGAAGATACACGGCTATCTTTTTTGTATTGTCCAGGCAATTTGAAGAGCCTGCTGCAGCTATCTGGCAGGCGAGAACAAGGCATAATATTCCTGCAAGGATACAGCAGGTTTTCATTAAATTAAGTCTTATTTTCCTTTCTAAGAAGTTCACCAGGATCAGTCCGGATAATGTGTCTAAATTATATGCATACATGTCTAAATCTTGGCTTTTACTAAACGATGTCCAGGCTTATGAGACAGAGAAAATAAAATTAGCCGAATGAGATATGTGACAATAACTAAATAAATTTTTCTTTACTGTTGGGACTAAAGGCTAAATAAGTAAAGAATTGTCTTTTGGGGATATTGAAAATCTTGTAAACACATTAAAAGAAGTCCAAAATCCTGCATTGCTTAAGAAAACAGAAAGGGAAGTACTGAGTTTGAAAATACTTAAGATCACTTCAATGTTCAGTGTGAAATGTAAATTTCGCATTTATCAGTTTATGTGATAGCCATATGGCCAGTGAAGAAAACCAGTACCAATAACCTGTCTGTCCAGTGGTATATTATAAGCTCTCTGCCCGCGAAATATATTATAAAAATATTAGGTGGATTAACCACCTATTCACAACAGACTTAATTAGTTATTACTTTTTTCTTTGGTATAGAGATACTGCAAATAAGCTGACAACTCCACAAACCGCTTCAAATCCGGGTATGCTTGTACTCTTTCCCGTCTCAGATTTCTGTCCATCCTTACTTCCGGCGGCAATACTCTCTTGGCCAGCATCCTGGACACCGGTTGCAGGTTCAGTTTCGTTTCCGGTTTCTTTCACTACGGCCCTCCCTGTTATTGCAAAGGATGAGAACATCGGAGTTTCTGCCGTGAAGTACAGGTATTTGCTATCTTCTTTCAACAGTTTTGCGGGCAGATATGACCATGTTTTGTCTCTGTAACTGTCGAGAGTGATCGAATTCCGGTCAATCTTCTTATCCTGCAGCCAGGACTTCTCAACCTTGAAACACACTACAGGGTTTTCGATGTTCTTTGAAGTTGCAACTCCTCCACTTCCGACCCAGACATTAAAGGAATTATAAACTTCACCTTCGGGAAGCCCGGAAACCAGAGCTGATTTCCCTTTGAGCTGTTCAGCAATGGTTGTCGTCTTGCCAAGAGTTTTCTTTGCATCAAAGCTCACATACACGACGCAGGTGGCGTTTCTTGCAAAACTAAACTTTACAGGTTTCCCGTTTATAATAGACGCTTGCGAAATTTCCTTAACCTGAACATTTCTTGCTGGCTCGGGAGAACCGCCGCCACCGCCACCACCGCGGCTTCCGCCGCTTTTGTAGCTGCCCCCACTGTTTACACCTGTGCTTCCACCTGTGCTTCCACCGTCTGAATTGCTGTGTTGCATGACAGCTATTGTAGCAAGCTTTGAGGCAGTTCCTTTTTCATTGTTTACTGTCAGGTTAACGGAATAGGTACCTGGTACAGAGTAAATGTGCACTGGATTCTGCTCGGCTGAAACAGCTCCGTCTCCAAAGATCCAGCTCCATTCTATTGCATTTTTCGAGAGGTCTGTAAACCGGACAGAAAGCGGAGCATAGCCCTCGCTCACACTGCTGTTGAAATTTGCAAAAGGAAGTACTGGTTGTTTTATAAACTGCCCGAAGGCAACAGGAAATTCTCCCACACTGATCGTGGTTTTAACCCTGTTTGTAGCAGTGTCAATTACAGAAACAGTGTTGCTGCCACTATTCGTCACATATGCCTCATTTTCACCGGGGTTGAACGAAACGCCGATAGGATTAATTCCTACAGGTACAGTGGCTATAAGAATATTTGTAACCGTGTCAATTACAGAGATGGTATTGCTGTCGTAATTCACCACATATACCTTTTTTCCATCCGGGCTGGCTGCAACCCCCTGAGGAGAACTTCCTGCAGGCACCGCGGCTATTATAGTGTTTTTAACCGTATCAATTACAGAGACAGTGTTGTCCAGACTGTTCGACACGTATATCTTTTTTCCATCCGGGGTGACTGCAATACCTGTAGAAGCGTTTCCTGCGGGCACTGAAGCTGTTACATTATTTGTGGCAGTATCAATTACAGAAACAACATTGTTTGTTGAGTTCTCAAAGTAAGCCGAACTCGCTAAGTATACCTTTGTTCCATCCGGTGTGACTGCAATTCCAGAAGGATAGATTCCTGCAGGTACCGTGGCTATAACTGAGTTTGTTGCAGTATCAATTACAGATGTGGTATTGTCCAGATTATTAGCCACATATACTTTTTTCCCATCCGGGGTTACTGCTACTCCCCAGGGCTCGCTTCCTACAGGTACCGTGGCTATAACTGAGTTTGTTGCAGTATCAATTACAGATACGATATTGCTGTCATTGTTCGCCACATATACCTTTTTACCATCCGAACTGACTCCAATTCCATAAGGACCAGTCCCCGCTTCCACCGTGGCAGTAACACTGTCTGCTGCCGTATCAATTACAGAGATAGTGTTGTTACCCATGTTTGCAACATATGCATAAGGAGGCTGTTTGAGAACAGTTATAGTAGCAGGTTTCGAATCCGTACCATTATCATTGCTTGCTGTCAGGCTGACAGTATAAGGCCCTATTTTGGAATATATATGCACCGGATTCCTCTCGGTTGAAACAGTTCCATCTCCAAAGTCCCAGTGCCACGCGGTTACATTTCTTGAGCTGTCGTTGAACTGTACATTCAATGGGACATAACCTTCGCTTACATTGCTACTGAAGTTTGCAGCAGGAAACAGAATCGGATCGGTGAAGGCCTTGATGCACACATTTGTATTTCGGTCATATAACGCTATATCTTCCCACCGAATTCCATCAGGGCTTATGAAGCTCTCTCCTGCATTTGCTTTTGCCTTACTACTGTAGCCTGACATTGGATATTCATAGGCAACCGGGTAGTTGTATCCTGGAGTTGTAAGCTTCAGGGCTACCGAGAACTTTTGATCTGCTTTGAGCTTAACCCCCGAATTAAGGGGAATCGTGTGATAGCCTGCAAATGGAATTGTACCGCTTTGGGAAAGAATATAAGCTGTTCTATTTATGGGGCCGGACTCTGGATTAGTATATATATACATTTCATAGTTGCAGTTTAAGTCAGTTGTATAGAAACTTACGGCTTTGAGGACTTCATTGGATTTTGCAGTAAAGATGTTTGCACACCAGCAAGTGGGGTTACTATATCCAATACTGTTGACCCATCCGAGCGGGTCATACTGGTATATGGAATCATAATTATCAGGGATTTCAGCTGTGAACACGGCATTTCCATCGTATCCGAGTTTTGTGTCGTAGTAGGAAACATAGAAATACCCGTCCTCCCCCCAGGTCCCACCCCAGCTATTTTTTACAATAAATGCCCCGTTTCCCGAAGGAACGTTGGAAAACCGATTCTTATCAAACGAGTCATCCCAGCCCACAATGGCCACACCATGGTTAGGGTATAAGAAAGTACCGTTATAGTAATAGTAACGTTGATCAGGGGAATAATAGACGGTGCCCACGTACATTGTGGTAAACACCGCTCCGTAGGTCTGGACTGCATATTTTATGTTATCATTGTCCATTGAATTCTTCCTGCCTGGAATGATAAGTACATCCTGTACGTGTTTCTGTACATCCAGAACGGTGGGTGAATAGACTGAGGAATAATTAGAAGGATCGTAAGGATCATCGGTTTCACTCACTGGTCCGCTCCAGCGAGCCAGATAAGCTGTTGACATGAGATTGTTTCCACCTTCATCTGAAGTAAAGTCAAAACCTTCCGGATATGTAGAAGAAAGCAGGTTTTTCATATTATTCTCTGAAAAATCCCGATTTTCCCCCGGCATTAAACATGATTCCATAGATGAATAAGTTGCAAATGCCCAGCAAGTTCCTTCAAAACCCTGATCTTTCACACTTGTTACCCTGTTTAGAGTTCGCAGGTCGTAATAAGCTGGAGCGGACACATATGCTGAGATATTGCTTCTTAGATGACTGAGGTCTACAGGTGATGGTATAAAACCGGTCTGGTACTCATTTTGGGAAGGTGTACCTTGAGTGTAATTTTTGTTGTTAAGATATTTGACAAATTCGGGGTTTTCAGGTGCATGTGCAAGCTTTGGGGAAGCATCAATCTGGCTTATGGCATTTCTCGGAATTTCAGATGCTGTGTTTATTTCTGAAGATCTTGTATCTGCTATCGATATTGACGATCCTATAAACAAAAATAGAAATAGAAGTTCACTCAAGATTACTAATTTTTTTCTAATATTTATATCGCCTTTTATACTGAGTTTTTTCTTCATTTTAATCTCATTTTTTGCTTTCTGGTAATATCTCTTCAACTTTATTTACCTCCCTTTCCATATTTGTAAATGAGATCATCCTGGAAGCGAAGATTTGCTTTTCGAATTTTACACTCCAAGCAATCTATCAAATTTCCGGATTATGAGAGCAACTCTGGAAACTGTTAATTACTAAAAATAAGATGGCCATTGGGATTAGTTTTATAAACGTGCAACATTCCAGATAATTAAGTTTCTACAAATGTATCTTTGCCAAACTATAAGAGTATATTTAGAATGTTTTGCATAATAATTTGAGAAATAGCAGTTATAGAAAAATCTATAGCAATACTCATAGACACTATGCCCTTGAACAGGTAGAGTCCAGAAAATAACCCATTAGAATGTCACAGGATAAACTAAACTCAAACTATCCCCAGAATAATGGTGGAAGATACTGAGAGATATAAGGTTTCTTCACATGGACATAGAAAAGAAACGAAAATAGAAAAACAGTCAGATTAAAGACATATGAACTGAACCCTTTTATTATTCTATCAAGCGTGAATGGCACATGAATCTTTGACAGCTTTCACAGTCACCTTTAAAGTATCCTGCTCCCTATTTTTTGAAACTATCATGTGAAATATTCAATCCTGGCATCCGGAAATTTTTCCTCGATTAGCGAAGTTAGATATTCCCTTATTTCCACCGCGTCCTTCCTGGGATAGACATATTTGTACCTGCCGAATTTTCCCCATTTAAGGGTGCGTTTGTTTTCGTCCATGTCCAGGAGGGTATCAGGGAAACGCTCCATTATAACCTTTTTCGCGGCTGGGGTGAACCTGTGCTGGATGAGCTCGAATGTAACGGGTTCAGCCGATTTGACCGTATCAAGCCTGCGCCGGAGTTCGTCAAACAATTCAAGATATTCCTCTTTCCAGCGGTCGTAAACCATTATTGGAGCAACTATAAAGCCGATAGGGTAACCGGCTGCAGCGAGCTTTGAAGCGGCTTCGATCCTTTCGTCGAAGCTGGCGGTGTTGTGTTCAAAGGTCTCTATGACATACCTGGAGTTGATGCTCACACGGAAGCGGGTCCTGCCGTTATGCTTCAAACCGAGCAGAGGTTCTATGTTGCTAAACTTTGTTACGACCCGCAGCCTGGCATTATCCAGGGCTCCGAAAAACTCGATCGTCCGGGCAAGGCTGCCTGTGATATGTTCAATCGCCAGCGGGTCGCCTGCGCTCGCCACCTCAAAGATGGTCAGCCGGTCGGCGTTCCGGGCGATGTGCTTCTTTATGGAATCGAAGATCTCTTCCAGGTTTACATAGGTCCTGAGATAAGGCTTGCTGCTCTGCGTGGTATACAGGTAGCAGTATTCGCAGCTTGCAGGGCAGCCGGTGACCAGCGAAAACTCGAAATCGGCGGACGGTTTGCATACGTCAAATTTCAGGCTTCTCTTGACTGTAACGACAAGGGTTTTCTTGCCGCCTGCATATTTCTGCCCATCGGTAGTCCCTGGAATAAAGGAAGATACCTTTTGAAGGGGTGCTATTATGATCTCAGTAGAGGTACCCTCAAAATAGTCATGGATTTTCTGTCCAAGGGGATAGTCCAGGGCTCTTGGCTCAAAAATCACCCTGTCGGGCGAAAACAGTTTCATGGTTAACATCTCCTTCGCATAATATCCTGTATAGCGCCTCTTGAAAACCTGTTTCTTTATCGCGTTGTTATAGTGCAAACTTTATAGCCACCGGAGAAACACTGTAAAGTACCGGATTCATTCTGGAAATAATATTAACCGGGTATCATAGAGCTCCCAACTTTTACAACGTGCCATTATTGACTTTTCAAGAAGCTCTATTGACTTTTCGGAAAGCTCGAATCGATACAGTACACGCCTGTAATTATATATATCATCTAAATTTATAATAATCACGAGGTAACTCAAATACGCTTCCAGCAGGGAGATGGAAATGGGGGATGGAAACAGATGAAAAATAAGGATAGTTTATACTTGACATTTTTAACTTCAGCAGTCCTGATTTGTTTTTTGATTCTCAGCTCATCGGCTGCACTGGCATCTAACGGACAAAATACATCGGATAGCAACTCATTGAATAACAGTGAATTTCCGTATCCGCGTGGAACAGCTCCGGCATACGGGATGATGGGATGGGAGACCGGCACTCAGTTTCTAACAGATAATGCTACACTTATTCACCTCGGATGGAGCACCTCCATAACTCCGCAGCAGTTTGTTGATAACATTAATAGAGGTAAACAACTGGGAATCTCGAAATATCTGGTAGCTACCGGCGGTCCCCAGATGGAGACGGAAAGCTTCTGGAGAGACGTCAGGGACCTGGGGGTTACTGATGATGAATTCTATGGGGTTTATTTCCCTGACGAGGAAGATAATCCTTCAACGCTTATCAGTATGTACACAGGTATGAAGAGATACTTCCCCAATGCTGTTGCTGGCGATTATTTAGGTGACATGCAGACCGGGCGTGATGATGAGGAATTTATTCCGGGACTGGATGTCTGTTATTTCACTACCTACACGAAATTTCATCCTGAACGCCCGCACGCCTGGGTATATGGGAATCTTATTGCCAATGCCCCTGACTGGAAAAACGCAGGAAAAACCGTATATGTAACAACCGAAGCCTTTGGTCAGGCTATTGAAGTGAATAATTTAGATCCGGACCTGGATACTGAGCAAAAAGTGGCTGATCGCCACGAAAGCCAGATTGTAATGGGAATCTTAGGTGGAGCGCAGGGGGTTTTCTCATATGCCTACAAATACTCAGCCGATACTCCAAACTATGAAGGATGGGTTGACTTTAAGCCGAAATACGAACAGGTCTGGCCCTGGATTATGAACGACAACCGTACACTTCTGGCAACAAATGTGACAAGCGGCAGGACAAGTATAACTTCAGATCCGGGCGGCACAATAGATGCGGTTACTGCGTATATGTTTACTGATGCCGATGGTGGAAAACTAGTTGCATCATCCAGTATGCTCGATTTTACTGAAGCAAATGGTACGGAAAACGATGCAATAATCACCGGCGTACCAGATGGAACATATGAGGTCTTATGGGAGAACCGAACCGTGACCGTTACTGACGGAACCATTAATGATACCTGGGAACCGTACGAGTATCATTTCTACCAGTTAAAGGAAAATGATACCTGTACCGGATAAGCCCATACGTTACCTCGTTTCCGGTTAAAGTTCTTTCACAGGGGTTGGCAGGTTACTATTCCTGCCAGACTCTCCTTTTCCGGCAAAGCGTTTGACAAATTCGAGACTTGCAGATATGGAAGAGATATCATAGGATAAACTGGATGGGGGCAGTGATATTATGGACCTCAACGAAAAGATAGACATGATAGGGCGTTTATACCTTGGACTTGAACAAATCGAAGAATGTGCGGAATTCTCAGCTTTGATTCCTGAAGTTCGGACGAATTTCGTTTATGCCTCAAAAGACTCAGCTACTCCGGACGATGTGCTTGCAATCGACGGGAGGATTTCCGTAGTTGATGGATTTCCGGCAGCAATCGGAAAAATAAAATTCGGAGCTTCAGGCTATATGGCACACCTTCTTCTGGAAATCCGGAGAAAAGATCCTGAGATAAGGTCTATTATAGATTTTGCGAATAACCCGGAGATTGCCGAGTTCCTAAAAGCTTACTGCAAAAAGAAGGGATGGGATTTTTCAGTTGTCGACCGGAGCCGTGAACCTGAGAATCTGAAAGATGCGGAAGGAGAAGCCATCTCCTGGAAAGTCGAAGAAGCTATCCGGGCTGCAGGGGGAAAAATGCCAGGGGTCTTTTATGAAACCGGAGCTGTTGGGAAAGAGCCGGTGAGTATTCTTGTGGGGAAAGACCCGCTTGAAGTCGCGGAGCAGATGTGTGAACTTGCCAGAAGTTACCGTGAGTCAGGACAGAAGCCGAAATGAAACTAAAAAGCTGTAAGCCGGAAAATAGGAACTGGTAAAAAGGGATGAGGAAAGGATTGTAAAACCCCTTCCCCGGTGGAGTAAAGGAAGCCGATTTTCTGGCTTTTTAATCTTAACCGGCATCAGTAGGGGTTATGATTGCCGGTTTCGGTATCCGTTTTGAGAGGTATGGTTTGTTCGCTTTTATGCGATAATAAATAGCACTTTGTTATATTTAAATCTATGTTGCATGTTAGTAGACTACATACTAGCATAATGCAGTTTACGGCAGGTTCTAAAAAAATATTCTTGCTTTTATTAATGAAGAATAAGATGAGTTACAGAGTTCCTGAGATCCTGCGCATAATAAGATATTTGTATCAAATGCTTCCCGTTTGATACAGGCAGTAATATGATACAAAATAAAGAATAAGTTTACCTGCGTGGAGAATCTTTCCCTGCAGGTTCGTATCTCGTACTCAGGGTAAAAAATGGGACTCTGGTCTATGCCTTAAAGTAACTTTCCTTTGCCTGAGTTCTGTGAAGGATGTGCATACATCCATGGGCTTGAACCTGCTCCTCTGCCTTCGAAGAAAAAAGCTTGCTCGAACAGGAGAATGCACTTTCAGACCTGTACAGAACAGTCAATTTTCTATTCTATGCATCTGAATGAAATCGTCAGGATGAAGTTTTAATATTAATACACATATTTTTTAATTAAAGAATAAAGAGTGGGATGGATAATTAAAATAAGGAAAACGAATGTACGCATCATAAAAATAAAAGGAAGACGCGCCACAAAAAGGATTTACCATTTTCATGTCATGAAAGGGAGTGGATAGAATGGAAGGAAGCCTTTTCAAAAGAATTCTGGTCGCAACCGACGGCTCGGAGAATGCAGAAAGAGCGGCTTCTTATGGAATAAACACGGCAAAGGCAGCAGGTGCTGAAGTACATGCACTTTATGTGATCTCTACTCAGCATGCAGTAACTACACGGACCGTTATGGGCTGGAGTGAAGCCTTTGAAGAATATCTTGCGAATAAAGGCGGGGCTGCAGTTGGCAACGTGGAAAAGCTTGGAAGAGAAGCCGGGGTTAAAGTTAAGCCCGCATTTCTGAAAGGCATTCCGGCGGATAAGATCCTTGAATATGCCGATGAGAACAATATTGACCTCATTATAATGGGCACACACGGCCTTACAGGAATCAAAAAATTCCTGATTGGCAGCGTAGCTGAGAAAGTAGTCAGGCATTCAAAGATTCCCGTAATGGTTATCCGATAAATGCAGGCCTTTTGGCCTGCTAACTCTGATTCTCAGTGCCGGGAAGCTGTTATAAACAGCGATTTTAATCCTTAAAAATCCCTGAGCCTTTAAACACGTCTCTTGCTTCCTCAAGACTCAGATCCTCGGGGGGCACAATGATGTCGGATTCCGTGATCTCTTCCGCTTCAATAGGCTCCCCTTTTTTCTTTATCTCGGAGATCAATTTAGCAAGTTCGCTCTGGAATTCCTCGGCTTTTCCTTCCTCAACCAGATCCACGATCCGGTTATCGATCTGGTTCAGCTCGTCACAGAGAGCCTCAGGTGCTCTGTACTGGCCTTCGCCCATAATCCTGATTATCAATCCTCAGACCCCCTTTCGTTCTTCAGTATTTTCTTCCCCGGCTTTCGTTTTTTCAGATCCTTTTCCGGTTTCGGCCTTGAGCCTGGCAAGTTCGGATTCTACATTTGTCTGGGTGCTGATTTTTGCAAGCTCCCGGTCTATTTCATCCCTGCCGCCTGTAAGGTCTTCAAGTGTGCCGGCTTCCATAAGCTCGTCAATTGCTTCAGCCCGTGCCTTCATCTCTTCGGTCTTGTTTTCAGCCCTTTCGAGGGCAAGACCTACATCTGCCATTTCCTCGCTTATCCCCGTAACGGATTCATTGATTTTTACCTGGGCTTCAGCTGCTGAATACTGGGCCTTAATCGACTCCTTACGGGTTCTGAAAATCTCTACTTTTGTTGAAAGGCGCTTTTCTGACTCCACCAGTTTCTCCTGCTGCTGATCAAGCTCTGCGATTTCCCGGTCAATCCCATCAACCTGCTGCTGAAGGGCAGCCTTTCTTTCAAGAGCGAGCCTTGCAAGATCCTCCCTGCCAGCTTCTATTGCGTCTCTTGCCTGACCTTCAAGTTTTTCCGTGTTCTGAACCAATTTTGCACGCTGGAGCTGGAGGCGTTTTTTAGAAGTTGCCACCTCTGCAACTCCCTTTTTTACGTTCTGGAGCAATTCAAGCTGCCTTTCGTAAGAATAATCCAGCGTCTCCCGCGGGTCATCCATCCTGTTAAGCACCTTATTCATCTTTGATTTGAATACCGTTTCCATTCTTGAAAATAATCCCATATATTTTCCCCTTTGCTTTTTTCAAAATTCTCAAGCCGAGCCGGTCTGAGTTTTCATGATTTTCTTAACATTCCTGCTAAGACCTTTCAGGCACCCTGTCAGGCGGCTTTAGCGTTTTTGCAGCTTATCGGTTTTCGCAGGAATTATATTATTAGCATATCTATATTTCTACCTGTATTTCTTTTCTACCTATATTTCTCCTACCAAATCAAATCTTTTTTCCTGAACGAGGTTCACCTTTCCACACTTACCTTTATAATAAGGAAATTTTATAGTGTCATAATTATATAAATTCTGAAATTATTCGCTGATGTGCGAACGATTTATATAATCTAAATGCAACTTATCTAAAGATATTATGGCAAAACCTGAGAGTAAAACAGAATTTTTTTATAATGAAAAGGGACTGATAACAGTAGGCAGTCCTGTTAAGCTCCAGATCCTCAATTTGCTCAGGAAAGAACCCAGGTCATTTGATGAAATCGTAAAATTTACAGCAAAAGCCAAATCAACCATTTCCGTACACCTCAGCAATCTAAGGTCATGCGAGCTTGTGGAAGAAAACCCTGACCCACAAGATCGCCGCCGCAAGATTTATTCCCTAACATCCCGCTACATGGGCTGCTCTCAGGAACCTTTCATAGAGCATTACAGAAATTTGCTGGAAAAGGCTTCCACAAACGGAAAAGACAGATCCTGCTTTGCGGAAATCCTGTTCCATGCGCTTTGCTTTGGCTTTGAAGCATACGGGATTGATAATGCCCCGGTTGTAAAAACGATCGGAAACGACCTTGGAAGATCGGTTTCCTCCATTTTCGGATCCGAAACCCCTGATGAGCTCCTGAGAGAGATTGCGGATTTTCTGGAGTTCCACGGAGAATGCAGGGTATCCGTACTCACCGAGTTTCCTGCTCTTCAGATTGAAGACAGTTTCAAAGCCAGATCAATGCCTGTCATCGGAAAACCTTTCTGCACCTTAAGAGAAGGAATTATTGAAGGGATTCTTGACGGAAAGCTGGAAAAGGATTATAAAGTCACCGAGACCGAGTGTTACGGAACAGGGCACGAACACTGCCTATTTAAGGTAACAATATAAATTCCTTTTTTATATTCGCCGATTTACATACAAATTATTATTAATAATTCCCGGTTTTAAGTCGCATCTCATCCTCAAAACCTACTGGCTTATAAAATGTTTCTCTGGCCAGCTCTTTTTTTTGGGTTTCAGCCTATTTTCTCACAGGGGCAATCTGTCAGCGAGCCTCTCCGATTATGACTCCCATCTCAGACTTCAGGCGAGGCCCTATTGCTGCAACTATACCGGGACCATCGGTTTTTTCCCGGCACACGATTGCATGTTCCAGCAGCCCCAGACGTTCGATTTCATAAATATCCCTTCCGTGTCCTGTTTTTTTAATTGCGCTTTTAATTTCCGAACGGGTTGCTCCGTTTACAATTACCCTATCGGTGGTTGCTTTTTTCCAGTTCCACCACAGGTCAAGCTGTTTTTTAGTAAAGCGTGCTTTTAAATTCTTATTTGCCTCAATAACCTCGACTTCAACCGGCAAATGGGATATAAGGCCGAATCTGGAGGCAAGTTGTTTTGGTCTTCCAGTGCCCAGAGCTTTAAGCTCTTCGGCTTCAACCCTAACAGGCACACCGATATTTACCAGAAAAGCATCCTCTCCGAAAGCCTGGAGAAACCCAATGTATACCTTTCCGGGTTCAGCTTTTTCTGCAGGCGTCCCATATCTGGAGGTCAGCAGATTCGCAGACACCTCCTCATCCTCGCCTTCAAGAGTATATTCAGCCCAGTTTTCAGGGGTAATGGATATCTCAACCTTTACTTCAAGCTCTTTCAATTCATTCTCAACAAGGGTTTTTAAAAGACCAGCCATCCTTTCCCGGTTCTTTCCGTAAATATGCTGGAGGGTTACAACTTTTATCATATTCTTCCTACCGATTCTCTGCTTTGTTTTTGATGGGGAATGGACAGGTTCTCAGCTTCTGAGGTAAGTTTCCAGAAGCGCTTCACTTTCCTCCAGGGCTAAGATCACAGTTTCATCAATTGGGCTTTCTGCCCTCTCAATCTGATTCTGGAGTTTCTTTATATCCCGGCTATAAGGGCCAAGCTTCCGGGAAATCGTATCCCTGCTATCTCCCTGTTCCACAGCGTCCCTATAAATACTTTCTATTTTATTTCGGAGTTTTTTTACCTTCTCAAGAATCTCGGCACTCAGAGGGTCCAGCTCTTTTGCCTGCTCAGGTTCATTCCCTTCTTCCCCGTCTACAGCCTTCTCCCTCTCAGCACCCGTAATTCGGGTCTCTTCTTGCTGATCCTTCGGAGGCTCCTCTGCGATGATATCTCTGAACTCTTTGAGGGCAGTTTCGACTTCTCTTCCGTACTCCGTAAGTTCGACAAATTTTATCCGCCCCTCGAATGTGAATCTTATAAGTCCGCACTGTTCCATTTTCGCGAGGATTCTTGTAGTATGGGCAAAGGTGGAATCTATCTCTTTAGAAATAACAGATGCATAGGTCTTTCCCATCGAACCAATAAATAGCAGGGCACGAGTGGGTTTTTCCTGCAAAAATAACTTTTCTGCATTTTCATCGGACATAATATCACATTGAAATTTTCTAGCGGATTACTTCTGGATCTGAATCAAAGCGTTTTAAGTATTCGTCAATAATTTATATAACACCGGGGATACTTTCAGGCTGTGTTTTACCTTTGCTCTTTTACCTGAGCAACTCATCCCGAAAGTTTCCTGATTATCTCTTTTATTTCCATTATAGGTGCATCGGTTCGGAATGAGGTTCCGCTGAGGTGAGTCCTCGACGCCTCAAATCCGTTAGCCCTAAGGGCTTCTATCAGGATTTCTATTCCTGTTGCTGAAACTCCGAGTTCTTTACAGATAACGTGCTGGTCATAGAACATTGGAATATCGAGTTCGTCCCTGCAGAAAGTAATTAACTTATTTGCTTTATCCTTTGTGTTCAGAGGATGCACTTCAAGTTCGGAGATTACCTCATTACAGAACGCCTGTTCCCTGAATGGTCCAAGCCATAGAGGACCTGCAATTTGTGTTAAAGACCTGCATACAGGGCATTCCTTTTCGATATGTACGGCAAGCCCGTATACCGACCCCCGAAACCCGCATGTCGGACAGTGAATACTGAAACCCATTGATTCCAGAGTCCGGTCAGTCTGTTTTGTCCCGGGAAGAATTTCGAGATAAGTACGAACATAATGGCGCGTCACATGGGAAAGCAAAGGCGACATTCCTTTTTCATGCTTTGCAAGCTCTCTGGCACAGGCTCCCAGGAGAACTCGAAGCCCCATCTCACTGTGATATTCCGTGTTAAGGGGTACAGCCGCATATTTCCTTATCCCGGCTTTCAGGTGGGCTCCGCATAGAGGAGCCGTATCCGTTGCCGTAACCGACAGCAAATTCCGAACCGAGGCAGACGCCGCGTCCAGGAAAGGCGAAGGGGTACCGAAAGGATCGATATCCACGATATGAAATTTTTGCTCATGAAGTAGCACGTTTGCGCTCTTGCGGGTAGCCAGAGTTCTTTCCTCAAGCCCGTTAATTTTTACATTTTCCTTTATCATTTCAAACGCGTCTGAACTCCAATCATTCATGGTCGCATGGATTCCTACTTCGCCTGCAATCCTGAGTCCCCTTATCCCTGACGCTGAAAAAGCGTCCACATAACGGATCTCTTCCCTGAGAAGCTCTTTTCTCGAAAGGAGCCTTCCCACAAATGCTGCCGTAGCTGCGACATTAATATCGCGATTAAGCTCCATCTCCGGATTGTAAAAAACCGGAGCTGCCGAGGGAGGAAAGGCTGCATCCGGAGGCGGTACCGGAACTGAAACCTTTGTTGTGCCTTCGACTATGGTTTTATATATCATTTGAAACTGCTATACTTTGGGATATTATTTTACAGTGATGGTCATCTGCATCCTGGGGTAACCCTTTACACTGAAATTATAGCTACCGGGCTCATCGAATGTATGCTGCGTGGTATCTCCGTATACAAGCCTTTGATCCTCGAAAAGGTATTCCCTGCTGGTCAGGACAAGCACACTGGATTCCTGATAGTTTTTCCATACAACAGTTTCTCCGGTATTGATTTCCAGCCTTGAAGGAATCATGAGGTAATCCTTAATCCTCACAGAATGCGAGGTCTGGGCGGTTCTTCCGGGCTGTGCAGCCCCGGTTCTTTCTTCTTCAGTCCATGCTTCAGTTTGCCCTGGTTCAGCCTCTTCCCAGGTTCCCGGAATTGCTGTCTCTTCCGGTGTTCCTGATTCTCCCTGTGTTTCCGCTTCAATCGGTGTTTCAAATTCTTCCTGTGTTACCGTCTCTTCCGGTATTCCCATTTCTCCCGGACTCCACGTTTCCCCGTCTATACCTGCCTCTCCCGGTGTCCACATTTCCCCTTCGGTTGCCGTTTCTTCCGAGGTCCACATTTCTTCCTGCATGCCTACGGGTGTCGTCATCTGCCTCGGTCTTTGCGAGCCTCCTGAACTGCTACCTGCACCCCGGTCTTCTTCCTCGTTCTCCTGCTCGTCCTCCGAACTCAGGCAGCCTGATATTAGTACTGACAGAACAATCAGGAGTAAAATTACTTTGTTTGTTCCCAATCGCCTCCCCCTTATTATTAATCTACCTTTTTTACTCCCATTTTAATATAAGCCTTTTATAAATAATAATGCTTTCTTATAACAGTCCTTTAAGCAGGAGTTTTCTTGAAATACACGCGCTGATATTAACTGGTAAATGCTGATCCGGATAATATAATACGGAATCAAATTCAGTGTTATTTGCCTGCTGTTACAAAAGAAATTACGGCTTTAAAGGTCTCAATTTACAGCACTGATCCTCAATATCCAGAAAAGAGCTAATGAGTGCTCGGGAAGATCCCTGCTTAAAAGATATTAAAAATAGATTTGCCAGGAAAATTCCCGGCTTTTCCGCAGAATCCGTATTTCCTGTTTTTAGATACTCTTCGAAATAATGAAACATTTAGAGTGTTCCATTAATCCAATTTTACCTGAGCGTTCTACTTTTTAGTTTTGAAGATTTATTTTTCAGGGCTCAACCACACTGACAGTCACATTCATTCTTGGCTGACCTATAACGCTGAAGTGATATTCTCCGGTCTCATTGAAGGTATAGGCAAAAGGGCGCTTGTACGAAAGGTTTGTTTCATCAAAGAGTTTTTCTTCACTCACCAGGGTAAAGATCCTTTTCGGGTTGTCCTCCCAGTTTAACCAGGCAACGGTCTCTCCTTGCTTAATTTCAAGACTTGACGGGCTTGCCATATTATTGTCTAGTCTTACAGTATATGCAGCCGATCTTATTTCGGGAGTTGCGGCCCCGACTGTCCCTCCGGTTTCGTTTTCTTCCGGTGTTTCAGTTTCTACCTCAGTCACATCTTCTGCCGGTGTTTCAGTTTCTACCTCAGTCACATCTTCTGCCGGTGTTTCAGTTTCTACCTCAGTCACATCTTCTTCCGGTGTTTCTACAGCAGTCGCATTTTCCACAGGAGTAACCGTTTCTTCAGGAGTTATGTCTTCCTCGGGCGAAGGCTGTTCATCCCCTGCGCATCCTGAGAGTAAAACGGAGCTGAATATCAGAAGCAACACAATTATTTTTGTTTTCATTTTATTCCCCACAGCTTACGGTTATGAATTTCGGAAATTAATACCGGACTCAAAGTTTAACACGATTCATAAGCTAATATTTATTTGAAACTTAACTGTTTAATTTATTTTTAGTTATGGTCTTTATAGAGCTCAACATTTGTAGTATTGCAGTCTTTCTTTAAGGGCATTTCGAATCCGATTTTCTTTTCAAGATGATTCATACATATAAATATACTTTTCACTTTCTTGAATTGAGAAAATTATTTTGAGCAAGTATCCCTTTAAAAAACTCCTGAAACTTGCTTCTCCACCCCCCGGCAATTCAGGCTTAACTTAATAATAATTTTATTACCTTACTCGCATATAAAGATATTCGCCGCCGGGCAGTAGTTGCGAGATTGCAAGCGCTGGTTACTATTTATGAAGTACAGGTTACTATTTACGAAATATAGGTTACTATTTATGAAGTACAGATATCAATTATGGTGATAGAAATCCCAATTCCGGAATTGTAAGACCGTTTTTACCGGAGAATAAAAATCCATGTCAGATTCTGCTTATAAGCTATTCCATAAAAGTAAAGCAAGAGTCCCGATAACTGCAATTATTCCGAAAGTGTTTTTTGCAAGAGAGAACAGACTGGAGGAACCGGAAATTCTCGAAATCAGGATTTTATTTAACGTACTGATCAGGCTTGCAAGCACTGCAGTATTCGCTGCGGTTTCGTAGGAGATATTCCCGCTTACGGCAAGTAAGGTTACTGAGACTATTACTCCCGAACTGCTTACAAAAGCCCCGAGGGCAGTGAAGTAAATTCCTGCAGTTCCTGCAATTCTATAGGCAAAGCTTCCTGCTATAAGTATAACGGCAAATGCAACGCCAAATTTAAATGCCTGGCCAAGTGAGAAAGGAGACTCGATTTTAAGCTCTTCCCCGCCTATAGGGCAGAATGCCTTATTGTACCTGAGAGCTACTCCTATTGAAACAAGAATAATTACGGCCTGGGGAGGGAACATACGCAGCGTTGTCTGGCCTGTCGGGTCAACTATCAGAGCTAAGACAAGGTTTCTGATAAGCATGGAAATATTGCAGAGCAGGATCCCGGTAAGCACAGGCTCCGCCATTTCCCTTGCTCGTGTAGAGAAGCCCGCAAGTGCGGCTGCTGTGGCTTCACTATTCACGAAGCCGCCTACAAAGCCTGAATAGCAGATTCCGCGCGTTGTGCCGAATTTTCTCAGGAGCACATAGCTTAAGAAGCTAATAAGTGAAACAAGAATTACAATAAGGATCGCAGACCTGAAATTTATAACCCCGAAAAACACTCTATCCGGCATCACAGGATAAAGTATGAAAGCCACAGCCAGGAACTGTATGGCATTGTAGAGTTCCTCTTTTGTCAGGTTTCCTGCAAACTGATGGAGAGGCTTTTTCTGGATCAAAAGAAAAGCCACGACTATAGAAGAGACAATAGCAAACATGCCATAATCATAGCCCACAAGGATACCCATGACAAAAATAAAAAAAAGACTGATTGGGCTGGTAACCCCTATCCGTTTGAAAAGAAAGATCTTGGCATAAGTGATTATGGAGCAGATTGCCCCGAAAAAAAGCGCGGCTACATAGACAAAACCCGGCCCTGTTGCCTCGCTTACGAAAGCGGTTAACATACCTGTTATGCAGGTTATGCTGTAAGTTCTCACACCGGCAAAGATTTCATGCTCAACTCCTCTATGCTCCCTTTCTATGCCTACCATTATCCCTATCAGAAAGGATATGGCCAGCTTTGTCATGAAATCCAGAAAAACCGGATCGAAACCGAATTCTTCAATGGTACCCGTAGTTCAACCTCTATGATTTTTCGGTCTATGAAGTCCAGAACTTTTCTCTGTGTCAGTAAAATAACAAAGGCAAGTGAGTAATTATGAGTAGTAAAGTGAAGAGAAGTGGGTAATAAAACTAACAGTTTTGAGTAATATTATTTCCTTCAGTGGAATGGAATAAACGGGACAAGCAAAACAAAATATAATTATATAGTAAGGATGTTCCTGGTAATGAATTTAGCCCCTGAAAAGAGAAAAAGGTTTAGAGTGGATTACAGGCGTATGTACCATTCTTTAAAGTATGCTCATTCTTTAAAATACACTCTAAAACCTGAGAAAACTTTTTACAGCAAGCACTTTACAACCAGCACTTAAACCTGAGAAAACCACAGCTTATTCCTTACAGGATGCAGTAACTGAAAAATTTGCTAAACCTGACTGAAGCTGATTACAGACCAAGGTCGGATGTTATCGGCTCTTGCTGGTTTACACGTCTAGAAATTCAATTTCAATGGGTCTGCCTTCCGACTCTTCAAGCTTAATAAGAGCGCAGGAACCCTTCGAGGCTTCGCCCGGATTTACAACCACAGTCTTTCCCACCTGCTCCAGTCCTTTTGCCTCATGGATATGCCCGCAGACGATGAGGTCAACCCTGTCAACGAATTTCTGGATAGCTTTACTACCCACGTGCCCGAAAGGAAGTTCGTCCCTCGTGCCGTGTGGAGGGGCATGAGTCAGAAGTACTATGGTTCCACACTCACCTGTACTTTCGGCAGAGCAGACCATATCTTCAAGAACTTTTTCAATTTCTTCTTCCGGAAGCTCAAACGGAGTATTGAACGGAGTAGGATTTGAGCCGCCCAGCCCAATAAACCTGATGTTTCCGATCTGCTCGGCTTTTCCGTGCAGGTTTATAGCTTTCGAGCCGTCAAGGGCTTTCAGGATACTTCTCTGGTCACAATTTCCCGGAATTGCAAGCACAGGCCTGTCAAAGAGTTCCATCAATTCATCGACCTTCTCATCGGGTCCGAAATGGGTGATATCTCCGACAATAACTACCAGGTCAAAATCCCCTGCCTTTTCCATCATTTTCCTTATCTTCGAATAATCCCCGTGGGGGTCAGAAATAGCCAGTATCTTCATCCTTATCGGTCCTATTATTCCTAATTATCAGTAAGACTGCTCTTAATCATATTTATTCCTGCAAGTCCTATTATTTGTAATTATTCGAAAAACCTCATAATATCAAACTTTTGATAACCCTTTTAAAAAATATCTTCTGATAAACCTTTTTGGAGAAGTTTTTAATAGAACTTTTTTTGTAGAAGTTTTTGATCAAACTTTTTTTGAAAAAGTTTGCGATAAAACCTTGTTTGCAGAAGTTTTTGATCAAACTTTTTTGAAAAAGTTTGCGATAAAACCTTGTTTGCAGAAGTTTTTGATCAAACTTTTTTTGAAAAAGTTTGCGATAAAACCTTGTTTGCAGAAGTTTTCTAAAAAGGCTTTTTATATCCCTTATGTAAATATAGTGCCCATGCGCGACATCGTTATTATAGGGCATAAGGCAAAGACAGACGGCAGTTTTTCTTTAAATGATCTTCCAGGTTCTGCCGGAAGAATGGATATTCTTTGCCGCTGCGTGAGTTCTGCCCTTTTTCTCTCCTTTGGAATGCGCAGGGACGTGAATGTGCACCTGCTGCTACTGGGAGAACCCGACCCCGGAAAAATCATCAGGTTTGAAGGGCTTCACCTTAGATATCTGAACCCTGACGAGCGAAGCAGTGGTTCGCTTATCCAGAAAGCCCTTCAAAAGGATGCAACCGAACAGGATATTCGTTCCACTCCAGGCGTCTGGATTCGCAGGGGAGATCTTGGATTCCTGCTTTCGAAATTTGAGGGCCGTACCCTGCTTTACCTGAGAGAAGACGGGGAAGACTTCAGGGCAATTGCCAGTGAAATCCGGGACCCGGTCTTTATCCTGGGAGACCATACAGGGGTTACCGAAGAAGAGGAAGCGCAGCTCCTCAAGGCAGGAGCGAAAGTTATCTCGGTAGGTCCGATTTCCCTTCACTCCAACCACTGCATAACCCTTGTGCACAACGAACTGGACAGGGTGGAAGCAGAAAGAGGGGAATTGCCCGGAGAAGCCGACCGCAGAAATGAGGATTGAATTACAATCACGATTGAATTAAAGTCACGATTGAATTAAAGTCACGATTGAATTAAAGTCACGATTGAATTATAATCAGGATTCGGCTGCAATTCCTGAATTTGTTCCGACACAAAAAGTTATATCCCATTTCCCTGTATCAGAATAGAAACTTATCCGGATACAGTTTTCCCGGAAATCTGGGTTTCGCGAAGATTTGCCTTTGCGATACTGGCAGTAATATAGTCTTTAAGGCAATCGCTCTTATCCAGTATTTATCCCTCACTTCCTGATTATTCACTCAGGTCTATTCCCAAATGAAGAGCTTAAAGAAAGTGAAAGAAAATGGATGTACTTGAAATTTCAAAAAAGATTCTGCACGAAGGCCCGGTATGTGACAACTGTCTGGGCCGCCAGTTCGCAAAATTGTCCACCGGCCTGAGCAATAGAGAACGCGGGCAGGCCCTGAAACTCGCTCTTGTCCTTGAAGGAGACAGAATTTACAAAACTGAAAATGACGATTCTCTCCTTCAGGAGCTTGCCCCTTGCAGCGCGTTTGCGAGAAAAACGCTTGGAATGGGGGATGAAGACGAGCAGTGCTGGGTTTGCCTTGACCAGTTCAAAAAACTGGAAGAATGGGCCGATAAAGCCGAAAAAGCCCTCGAAGGTCTCGAGTATTCAACGTTTCTGGTGGGCACTAAGGTTAGCGGGCTTCTGAGTGAAAATGAAGAAATTCTCTGGGCTGAGGTTGGGACCGCGTACGCAGAACAGCTTAAGACCGAGCTTAACAGGGAAGTGGGCAAACGGATTGCCGAAAAAGTCCAGAAAGATGTGGATTTTGAAAACCCTGATATTACGATTACCCTTGACCTTGCAAAGCACAAGCTCGAACTCCAGGTCCGTTCGGTATATATTCTGGGCCGCTACCGCAAACTGGTCAGGGGAATTCCCCAGACCCGCTGGCCGTGCAGGAAATGCAAGGGCAGAGGATGCGAAAGGTGTGATTTTACAGGGAAACAGTACCAGGAATCCGTAGATGAACTTATAAAGGGGCCTGTAGTCGAGGCGTTTCAGTCAATAGATACGGCTTTTCACGGTTCGGGCAGGGAAGATATCGACGCCCTGATGCTCGGAAGCGGGAGACCTTTTATAGTGGAAGCAAAATCCCCTAAGAAGCGCAACACAGATCTTGAAGCCCTCATGAGAAGCATTAATGAAAAAGCTGCAGGGAAAGTTGAGGTAAGCGAGCTTACTTTCGCTGGAAAAGATATGATTGAGACCCTGAAAAGCTCAAAGGCGGATAAAACTTATAAGCTTAAAGTTACATTTAAAGAGCCTGTTTCAGAGGAAAAGCTTAAATCCAGCCTTGAGGCTTTGAATGGCGTGGAGATCTCCCAGCAGACTCCAAGGCGTGTAGTTCACAGGCGGGCTGACCTTGTCAGAAAAAGGCATGTGCACAGCATCAAGCTTGAAGAACTGACAGACGAGGGCTACGCCTACATAACAGTAAACTGCGAAGGCGGACTGTATGTAAAAGAGCTTATTTCCGGAGATGAGGGCAGGACAAACCCGAGCCTTAGCGGACTTCTGGGTATTCCGGCGCTTGTGGAAGATCTTGATGTAGTCAACGTTGATATTTAAATTCAATCTGAATCAGGTTTATTTAATACGCAGGTCAGGAGAGCATTCCCTGACTGAACGTTTTATTTAAATAATATCCATCTTATCTAGAGAAAAACTGTATATACTATAGAGAAATTAATCGAGCATTCTAAGGAGGAACATGCGATGACAAACTCCCACGGTGAAAAACGCTGCACAAGGTACAAATTACAGAAGACAGTTCGTGAAAGAGGAATTTCCCCTGTAAGCAAGGCAATTCAGGAATTCGAAGAAGGACAGATGGTTCACATCGATATCGACCCGAGCATTCAGAAGGGTATGCCCAATCCGAAATTCCAGGGTTCTACCGGAAAGGTAATAGGACAGCGCGGTCGCTCATACATTCTTCAGGTCCGCACTGGAAATGCAATGAAGGAAGTTATTTCCCTCCCTCAACACCTCAAACCGCAGAAATATTAACTCCGATTCCGGGCAGTTAGGTTGTAAAACCTAACCCCTTTTATCCTGAATCTACAGATGCAGGCTTCTATAATAGCCCGGGCTCCTGCAGGAATTTTCGGGAACTTGCAAGAGCAATAGCCTGCAGTTAAGTTTAAGAAACTTAATGCCCCCGGAATACCTGCTAAAAGGCTGGAGGGGAATTTGAAGAGACTGCTTTTAAAAATCTTATCTCTTATCCCGACATGGGAATATCTATAATTATATATCGTTTGTCAGACATATACCTGAGCCAGATCAGGATAAGATTATTCGGGACAATTGCAGATTGTATTGAATACGATCGAATTTCGTGCGTAACGGTAATCCGGATAAAGCTTGACAAGTGCAGGAATGCACGAACTGAGCGTGATTCAGATTTCCGGATACTGACAGGCGGAAATTTATTTGAGCCAGGAACTCCTGGGGAATTGAAAAGTGATCCGGACGGATTGCTCATCAGGATATGGCAACCGGTTACAGCTTCTAAGTCAAAAAGAGTGTATTTCAATGATAGTTAAGGAAGTTATCAGTGAAGAATTATTGACCCTGGCCGAAGTCAGAGAACTACTTTCCACGATCGTCGAAGAACGCAGGGAACAGGGGCTTGAAGTAGGATACGGGTTCAGAAAAGCTCTGCGTCATGCTGAACAGTTCTCAAAAATCAGCGGGAAAAGATCAAGAGAACTGGTTAACAGGCTGTTAGAACTCGAAAAAATGAAGCCTGCAATCGCGATAAGGATCGCAGATATTCTTCCTCAGTCCAGGGACGAAATCCGATCAATCTACGCTAAAGAAAAATATACCCTGAGCAATGAGGAACTTGACCAAATTCTTGATTACGTACTCGAAGCTATTGAGTAAAACTGAGACGCAAAGGGAATAAGCTATATAGCAGGTTTCATCTTGTTATTTATCAGGGAAGTATCCGAAACATAGAGTGCTTTAGAGTATCAGGGAGTGTCCTGATATGAATTCAAATATAGAGGACTCTTTGGGTTATAGATGAATTGAGTCCGGGGATGCCGGTTACAGGGTAGTTTGAAGTTTTACAGAACACTGGAAATTTGTGAATTGCCGACAGGTCCGATTAATGGGATAGGTCCCGAACCGGATATAAGTAAGTCGGGCATATCAGGATCAATTATATCCTGTATACAAATTTCGTGGGATTTTATACTTACTTTATAGGATGGGTGCTGATGAGAGTAGAGAAGTCGCAATCAGGTAGACCGTACGCTGGCAGATCAGCTGCTGAAAAACCTTCTTATGGCGGCAGGCGTCCGACAGGCAAACCGCAATCCGATAGACAATCAGAGAGAGCTCCACGCTCATCCGGAAAATCCCTGGAAAGCCCACAGGACAGAGAGGAATATGCATGGGTCCTGGATTACCTCCCCTATGGGAAGGCTGTTGACGGCACTGCCGCATACCAGAAAAAACCTCTCGTACAGGCTGTGGGAGATAAAAAATTCACCCTTATGGAGCTCGTTCCCAAAAGCGGCGTAGTTCCTCAGATCCAGTCAAGGGTTTACATAGGGCCGGGAGACCGGGATGAAATCGATCACGTAAAGCAAAGAATAGGCTATTCCGAGCTTACGACAGGAGCTAATCTCGAATTGCCTTTTATCCTTGAAGCCTGTGTCAGGTATCAGGAAGAACGCTTCGTGAAGTTTTTCAATGAGGCCCATTCCATAACTACCCGCCTGCACATGCTTGAGCTCCTGCCAGGGATAGGCAAAAAACTCATGTGGTCTATAATTGATGAGCGCAAAAAAGGGGACTTCAAGAGTTTTCAGGATATTCGGGAGAGAATTCCAAGCCTGCATGATCCCGCTAAGGTTCTTGCACACAGGATTGAAGAAGAGCTCAAGGATGATTTCATTAAATACAGACTGTTCACAACTCCACCGCGCCGCCAGAAAGCCGAGTGAGACGTGAACCCCTCTATTCTATTTTTTTAAATAATAATCTCACGGTTAAGCATTTTCAGCTTTTGACAATTACTTCAATTTACATTAATCTGGTTTCTTCAGACCAGATACTCGATTCACTCAGGAGGTTTCAATCTGGTTCGTTCTCTTCTTAAAAAATATAATATAAAAGGAGGCATTTTTGATCAGCATTTCCTTATCGATACAGGCTACCTGGACAGGATAGTAGCTGCTGCTGATCTGGGTCCCGAGGATGTCGTGCTTGAAATCGGTGCAGGTATCGGAAACCTTACTGAAAGGCTTGCACGGAAGGCAAAAAAGGTAATTGTAATTGAATTTGACCCTGCCCTTGTCAGGGTTCTGCACGACCGTTTCGATGAGGTTGAAAATATTGAGATAATTGCCGGCGATGCCCTTAAAGTCGATTTCCCGGACTTCGATAAAGTCGTTTCAAACCTTCCCTATTCCATCTCTTCAGAGATTACTTTCAAGCTTCTCCGCCATAAATTCAAGCTTGGTATTCTCATGTACCAGTACGAGTTCGCAGCCCGGATGGTTTCTCCTCCCAACTGCAAGGACTACTCACGCCTTACGGTTGATACGTATTATTTTGCGGATGCCTCGATCCTGATGAAGGTCCCGAAAAGTGTTTTCCATCCGGCACCCGAAGTTGATTCTGCAGTGATCAAACTTGTTCCCCGTCCTGCACCTTTCGAAGTCAGGGACGAAGCTTTTTTCATGGATTTCATAGCTGCCGCTTTCAGCCAGCGCCGGAAAAAACTGAGAAACGCAATCCTCAACAATAATCATGTGCTCAAAATTCCCGATATTAAAGAGGTAGTTGCCAGGCTGCCTGAGGATTTAATGAGCAAACGCGCTGAGAACCTGACTCCAGAAGAACTTGCTCAGGTAGCAAATCAGATAATTGATTTAAAAAAATCAATTCTCACAAAGGAAATAAAAGAACAATAAAGAACCCGAAAGCATGGTTGAAATCGAATACAAAAAAGCCCGGATCAGGTTGGGGAATACGGACCTTGTCTATGAGCCTGCAGAAGATTCTTTTTTACTTGCCGATGCAGCGCTGGGCGAGGCAAAGCCGGGTATGCAAATCCTTGAGATCGGAACCGGTTCCGGCTTTGTATCGGCTGTACTTCTTGCAAACTTCAAAGGTATCCGCCTGGTAGCAACGGAAATTAACCCCCATGCCGCCATCTGTGCGAAAATGAACGGGGTGGAGGTTATCCGTACCGACCTTTTCAAAGGGCTCAGACCGCGGCGCCCGGAAACCTGTTTTGACCTTATCCTCTTCAACCCTCCATATCTGCCTACCTCAAAGGAGGAAAAAGTCCCAGGCTGGCTGAACTACGCTTTTGACGGGGGAATTAGCGGGAGAGAGACTCTTGACCGTTTTCTGGATGAAGTAAGGGATTATCTCAAGCCAGGAGGGGAAATTCTTGTGCTTATCTCTTCCATTACCGGTCTGGATGCGGTGAAGGCGAAAATGAAGGAACTTGGGTTTGCGGTTGAGGTTGTGGCAAGAAAAAAAGTTTCTTTCGAGGAATTGATTGTTGTCCGGGGAAAACTTTTGTGAATGAGTCCATCTCAAAACTAATGTTGTCTTGAAATTATGAATATGATAGTTTGTCATTCCGTGAAATCGCTGATGTTCTCTGGAAAACCAACTATGTCTTCCTCCACAGAAACCACATACAAGAAGGCCACGTGCAAATATGTGAAAGTTAATGAACGGTATTTTGTATATCGTTATTAATGAGCTTATCCCCTCAGAATTATGGGTAGTGTGGAGATTTTTCTGCAAAATTGCATTTGGCTAAACTGAAAAGATACAGAGGTTTTGAGACAAAAACTGTGTATTCGAATTCATTTTATTTGTGCGAAATTAAAAAAGAAAAATTTTCCTTGAAGGAGAATGTAATTTTTTTGTGACCTTATTATAAATCTTTATTATAAGATTAAGTTACTTCATTTAAACACAAGTTCATTTAAAAAAGTAAAAATATTAGTTTTTATAAGTTATTTATTCGTTTTTCTTAAAATTGAAGAGTTTTATAAAAAACTTAGTTACCCAATTAGGGGAAGGTTAATTCTAAAATTAACTCACGACCAGCAAAGGAATGATTTTCGAATGAAGTAATAAAACTAGTCCTGAAATCTGCTTTTTGTTATTTATTGCTTACTTTGTTGGTGTCAGGAAATAAGTAAAACATAAACAATGGAGTGTAGTGCGTGGTATCAAAGACAACTATGAATATAGTGATCGGTATTCTCCTTTTTTGTCTCGGAGCGATTGTGACAATTGGCTTCCTCGCATCTTCTGGTGGTGACAATCAAGCATCGGCTTCAAATGCAGTACAAGCAGGCAACGTAAATGCTAATACACCTGCAGCAACTGTAGCTACACCATATACGGGTGTTTTTCAATATTGTAAAGGCTCTTTTCAGGTGAGCCCATCTGAAAAAAATAGTCTTGTTGTTTTTTTACTTTACATAAACAATAACGGAGATAAAACATATTCAATTGATCAGAACAATTGGGATTTAGAGATCAATGGTAAGACTTATAGTGCTTATATGTCATCAGACTTCAAAAATTCAGACAAAGATACTCTTTCCTATGTCAAACCCGGCAACGAAGCTTCGGCGACTTTTGCGTATAAAGTCGATGGTAATGTTGAAGTTGGATCACCTATAAAATTAATATATAAAGGTATGAATAGCACATCTAACGACGTTGTTTCATGTACAATTCAAAGTCTTGTTGACCAGTCTACAACTATAGGTCGTCTTGCTACTACAGGTATACCAGTTTCCAAGAACAGTGCAAGCAAAACACCAGCAGACAAAGAAGCAGATACAGAATCAGGAGGTATACACCCCAGTGAAGAGACAATTGACAATGCAGATACCAGCGAAAGTACAAAGTCTGCAGACAGTTCGACTCATAACATTTTCGATTACTGCACATGGCAAGCCGAAACCACAAAAAAAATAGGTGAGTATAGCGAAGCACCAGAAAACAAAAACTATGTATTAGTCACTCTAAAAATAAATAATACTGGTGACCAAACATATTCAACCAATCCGGGTTATTGGCACTTGAAAATTGGCGATATGTACTATCAACATGATAGTTCAACATATGACAGTTCTTTGAACCACATGACAACGGACGTTGGACCTGGTGGCAAAATAACAACTAAAATAGCATATCTCGTGGATGTAGAACCGTCAATTAGTGATCTGGATATGTATTATGACGGTCCTGGATCGGATGGAACTATATACTCATAACCTGATACAAAACCTTGAAAAGCTAGGAGGTGTGGATGATCAAATTCCTCCTATTTTCCCTTTATAAAAGGAATTTGAAAATAAAATTTTGCATATAAGTTTTATTATTAAATTGTTAATATCTTGATGGAGTTTCCAGCCTAACAGTTTCTTGTTTTTCATTTACTAAAAAAAGTCTATTCTATCATTACTGAAGTCCGGAATAAAAAACTGAAAACAAAACCAAGTGTGTTGCTGGAAATATTGACCAATTAGAAAGGACGGCTAAAGTATCCTTGCTACTAAATCTAGGATTAATGATATCTTTGAGGACTTTCCAAGGAAAGCAAATTCATTATTAGTTTTTTTACATCCCAAGTTCTATATTCTATTAATGAATTAATAATCCTCCCAAATTAATACTTTCTCGAATTAATCACATTCAAGAAAATATAGTTAAAACTGGCAGATTGTGAACGCTCTCGACATGAAGGCGTTTGCATGGATTAACTGGAGATAAAAACTGGATGTTCTATGATGAAGCCGCTGATGCGGTTCTTAAAACCCTGAACACGTCCGAGACCGGGCTGAGTTCGGGAGAAACGGAGAATCGGCTTGAAAAATACGGAAAAAACGAACTTAAAGAAGAAGAAAAGACTTCGGTTGTAAAACTTTTTCTTTCCCAGTTCAAGAGTTTCCTTATTCTGATTTTGATGGCTGCGGCACTGGTTTCCGCTTTCTTAGGGGAGCTTGTTGACGCTTTTGTGATACTGTTTACTGTAATCCTTGCCGGCGTGCTTGGTTTTGTTCAGGAATACAGGGCAGAAGAGTCAATTAAACTTTTGAAATCATTGACCAGCCCCGAAGCTCTGGTTGTAAGGGACGGGAAAGAGGTAAAAATTCCCTCTTCTCTGCTCGTTCCTGGCGACATTCTGATCTTGCAGGCAGGAGACAGGATTCCTGCGGATGCAAGACTTCTTGAAGCTCTTTCTCTTAAGATAGACGAATCATCCCTTACAGGAGAATCCGTTGCTGTAGAAAAAAGCACTGAGGTTTTCCCTACCGAAACCCCTCAGCCTGACAGGAAAAATATGGTTTACACCGGAACTTCGGTCACTTACGGCAGGGGAAAAGCCGTTATTACGGCAACAGGTATGAGTACGGCTTTCGGGAAACTTGCCGGGCTTCTGGGAGAAATCGAGAGGGAGAGAACCCCCCTTCAGGATAAACTTGACCAGTTCGGGCGCTGGCTCGGAACTGCAACCCTTATAGTTGTCGCTTTTGTGGCTGTACTCGGAATCTTCCAGGGCTTCGATCCCTTTGAGATGTTTCTCTGGGGAGTTGCCCTTGCGGTTGCCGCAATTCCGGAAGCTCTTCCCGCAGTCGTAACAGTCGGGCTTGCGCTTGGTGTCCGGAGAATGGTAAAAAGGCACGCGCTTGTAAGAAAGCTGCCGTCGGTAGAAACGCTTGGTTCTACCAATATCATCTGTACCGACAAGACCGGGACGCTTACCCAGAACAAGATGACAGTTGAGAAAGTATACGTTAACGGAACTCTCTTAAACGTTACAGGCGAGGGATACAAACCGATTGGAGATTTCTTCAGCGGAGATGTACCTGCTTCTGAGGATGTGCACCTTCACAGGCTGCTGGTTGCCGGAACGCTCTGTAACGATGCAGGGCTGGTTGAGGAAAACGGAGTATGGGATATTACAGGCGACCCTACAGAGGGTGCTCTTGTAGTCGCAGCAGCTAAAGAGGGCATCTGGAAAAACGCCCTTGAGGAGAAGCACAGGCGGAAAGGAGAAGTCCCATTCTCTTCCGAGAGGAAGATGATGACTACCCTTAACAGCTCCGAAGATGGGCTGTATGCATATTCCAAAGGAGCTCCTGAGGTTATTCTTGCTTCCTGTACGAAGATTTTCCTTGGAGGGCATGAGGAAGAGTTAACCCCTGAAAGAAAACAGGAAATTCTCGATGTCTTAAACGACCTAGCAAACCAGACGCTTCGAGTCATGGGTTTTGCCTACCGCAAAGTTCCTGAGGATATCATTGCTGAAGAAGCTGAAAAGGAAATGGTTTTTGCAGGGCTTATGGGTATGCGTGACCCCCCGAGAGAGGAGGTAAAGGTTGCGATTGCTACATGTACCAGTGCAGGAATCCAGACCGTAATGATTACGGGCGACCACAAGACCACGGCTTTTGCAATTGCCAGAGAACTCGGAATTTATCGGGAAGGAGATCTTGTTCTTACAGGTATCGAGCTGGATGCCCTTGATAATAAAGAATTTGAAGAGATCGTGGAGAAAGTCTCGGTCTATGCAAGGGTGTATCCCGAGCACAAGCTCAAGGTTGTTGAGGCTCTCAAGAAAAAGGGATACATAGTTGCAATGACCGGAGACGGGGTAAATGATGCTCCTGCCCTCAAAGCCGCAGATATGGGCATTGCAATGGGCATTACAGGCACGGACGTCAGCAAGGAAGCGTCCAGCATGATCCTGACCGACGATAATTTCGCATCCATCGTGTCGGCAGTGGAAGAGGGCCGGAATATATTGAAAAATATCAAAAACTTCATTGCCTACGGCCTCACCTGCCACATAGGAGTGGTTCTTATTGTCCTTGCAGGAGTGCTTGCCTGGCAGATCCTCCCTGTCATTGCAGTCCAGATTCTCTGGATCAACCTTATAACAGACGGCCTGCCGCCAATGGCGCTTTCCCTGGAAGCTCCTGACAGGGGGCTTATGAAGCAGAAACCCATAAGATCAAAAGAAGGGCTCGTTTCAAAAAGAATGCTTATAGCCAGTCTCGGACTTGGACTTTTGATTGCAGTCCAGTCGCTTGGAGTCCTTTACTGGGCTCTCGGTAACGGAGTGCCCCTTCCGAAGATCCAGACTCTGATCTTTACTCTGGTTGTCATTTCCCTGATGTTTAATGCCTTTAACTGGCGCTCGGAGAGATATTCGATCTTTTCCCTGGGGATCTTTACCAACAGATCCCTTATCTATGCCGTATTAAGCACAATAATCCTGCAGCTTGCTGCAATCTATGTGCCTTTCATGCAAATGGCTTTCAGGACTGTTCCCCTCGCGCTTTCCGACTGGGCAATGATAATTCCGCTTGCTTCAACCACCCTTATAGTCATGGAGTTTACGAAATATCTGGAATGGAGAGTACACAGGTAAAATTAGGAAACAGGGTTTGCTTTTAAGCAGCCCTGTTCAATTTTATGTTTTTAATTTTATATTTTTTTAGAAACTGAAGGCTTTTTTATTTAGTTAACCTGATTCTTCTGAACTTCTATAATTATAGTGTCCGGACTGAACTTTTCTGTGCCCTTTATAAGAAGTTTGGAATAAACTTAAACCGCCGCAGTGCAGAAAATACAAAACAGCGATAAAAGAGATAAATAAAAATTCTCCTGTAATCATATATAGAACAAAAACAATAAGTATTGAACATTATGACCCCAGTAGAAAGGGTAAATCCCATCTGCCCGGAATTCTGCCCGGAATTTATCGTAGGTATCGAGCCTCCAGCCGACAGGACGGAAAAAGCGCTCTGGTTTATTTTCCGGGGACGTGAGATTCTCCTCAGGCTTAATAAAAATCCCGGAGCAATTCCCAGGCTGCTAAATTTTGAGGAACTCGGGCTTCCGGGAATAAGGGAACAGTATCTCGGAACGCTTGACGGAACCCACTGCTATTCCGTAGAGCTTCCGGAAGACTCGCAGGCGCCTGAGGGAACGAAATTTGCGGATCTCAGGCAGGCATATTCCGAAATGAATGAGAAGTGCTTTGCGCTTGTTAATAAAGCCGTTCAGGTCATGGAATGGGACAGGACGAATCAATTTTGCAGCCGGTGCGGGACAAAAACCCTGCAAAAGCCCGGAGAAAGGGGAAAAGAGTGTCCTGACTGCGGGGAGCTTTTCTATCCCAGAATCTCGCCTGCCGTGATCGTGCTTATCCGGAAAGAGCATGAAATCTTACTTGCAAGGTCGCCAAGTTTCCCGCAATGCCTGTATGGTTTAATAGCCGGTTTTGTCGAGCCCGGAGAATCCGCCGAAGCTGCTGTTGTCAGGGAAATCAGGGAAGAAGTGGGAATCGAGGTTAAAAATATCAACTATTTCGGGACACAGGCATGGCCATTTCCGAATTCTCTTATGATCGGGTTTACTGCGGAGTACAGTTCAGGGGATATCCAGCCCGATGGGCTTGAGATCGATGACGCAAAATGGTTCCCTGCCGGAGACCTGCCTGTCCTGCCTGGAAAAATAAGCATTGCAAGAAAGCTGATTGACCATTTCCTTAAAGAAGAAGGGATGGAAGTTTAAAACGGATTCATATTTGATTCAGAGTTTTATTCATCCTACTGCAACCTTTTTCTATTTTATATCTTTTTCAGAATATTCATCTGACTTACGGTATGCCCTATCTTCTCAATATACATCGTCATGATGTCCGTAATATTCCAGAATAACAATATTTTCTTTTTCATCCACTGAAACATCAAAACAAAATGAGAATCAATATGCACCCTTTTCCAGTGATTGAGAGGAGACCTCAAATTTTTGTACCTATGAGGATCCTGAAGAATTTCATTTACCTTGCTAAATATGATTTCAACTTGCTTTTTGTCTTTTTTTGCTAGCTTCTCGACAATTTTTTGAACTTCTGGTCTCACTTGTAGTCGATACATGTAAGATCAACAGTCGAGCACTTTTTTCCAATTCTCAACCGTTCCTACATCGATAGGTTCCTGTTTCATGATTTCCTGAGCCTTTTCAATAAACTCAGGCCTGAGTTCAGGCTCCATAATTTCTTTTTCATATTCGACTGCCATATGCATTATAGCAGCACTTTTGTCTTTCAAGCCGTATTTGGCTTTTATGATGTTAAGTATCCTGTTTGTTTTTTCATCAATATTGATCATTGCCTGGACCATGAAGTATACACCATATATGTATGATGTATACATTGAATAAATGTTTAATGGTAATCCTCACTATAAACAAGAAGATTAAAAGAAGGATGTTTGGCTGTTATTGCTCAGATATATTAAAAATGCATTATAAAATGTAACAGAGGAAGAAACTCAACCTCAAATTCTAAAACATTTAAGATTTCTTCCTCATTTTCTTCTCAGGTTCCACAGGCTCGGTTAAAAAGAATCCAGATGATGTGAAATCCTTGATAGCCATTTTGTGAGATTTCTCACTGGAAGAAATAGCAGGAATGATGAACCGGAAAAACTCACTTGTATACTGCTCGTAGCTGAACCCCTCAGCCTCGATCACCAGTTTCCATTTATTTTCCATTGACAGGATACCCATGAAGGAGATCATGAGGTACATCGAGGTAAGGAACGGATCGAGATCGGCGCGGATTGTACCGTCATCAATACCTTCCCGGATCGCATCCCGCAGGATCAAACGGCAGGCACCGTATCCCTTTCCGATCTCAGCAGTACACGGGTTCTCTTTGGAAAAACGCTCGGAACCGTAAAAATGGATCATTCGAAGATAATCCGGGTATTCCTGTGCAAACCGGTAATAAGCCTGACCCATGAGGGCTACCTTGACAATACCAGGTACCTCTTTTTCCATGCATTCCGTGTATTTTTCCTTCAGGATCTCGATGCCACGGAGTACGATAGTAGCGTAAAGTGCCTCTTTATTTTTAAAGTACAGATAAATGGTAGCCTTATTCAGTTCGACCTCGCGGGCGATGTCTTCCATGGAAACATCTTCATAACTTCGAGAGAAAAAGAGACGCTCGGCTGCATCAATAATCTCGGTCTTTCGCTGTTCTTTTTCTCTCTGTCTTCTATCGGCGATTCCCATAGTTCTACTCAACCTGACCCACATTTATAAATTTGTGTTTTATATTATAACTGTCAATTATATGATTTAAGGAATGATGTATTCCAGTTTTCCGCTTTAATCAATTGGGATATATTCAGGATACATTCAGGATATTTTCAGGTATTTTCATTAGATAAAATATTCAGGCTCCTTTCGCTGGCTATAGAGCGTATGGAGACGCACTGATGCATCTTTAACCAGTCCGGGTTTCATGGATCTGGCACTTTGCAGGCAGCTTTTGATACACGCACAGCAGGTAATGCATTTCTCCGTATCAACCAGACGGGAATTTTCTGCATCAACAGCACCGACAGGACACACCTCTGCGCAGGTTCCACACTGCGAACACTCATCACTGACCGCGATAAAATCAACAATCCACAGTTTTGTAACTCCCCCATAAGGATAATTGCCAGGCACATGCACATCTGAAACCTCAGAGATTGACGAAACCGGTTGCAGCTTTTCACGTATTTTCTGTCCGAATGCTTCTGCATGATGCAAATCATCTTCATCCGGACGTCCCTGTGCTGTTGGTGTCTCGGAATTTGAGAATGAGTGCTCCCCGATATATGCTGCCCCGGCAATGGGAACACACCCGCATTTCATTACAGTATTTTTCAGTTCGAGCAGTGCATCGTCATACACCCGGTTGCCGTAAACCACAACACAAACGGTCGGCGTATTATGAGCCTGAATTGCATTCAGCCATTCATTTAATAATGCCGGCACTCTTCCCATATAAACGGGAACTCCAACAACAAGCAATTCATCTTCTGAGATCACTAATGGCTGTTTTCTTGCATCCGGTCTGGTAATATCAATTAACTCCACGGTGCCTGCATTAATACCATGCGCAATGCCCTGAACAACCGCGGCGGTTGTTCCGGTAGGTGAGAAATAGACTAATTTCACAGACTCCATTTCCATTTCATTTCCTCCGTTAACTATGTAACTCCAAGTTATAATATAACGGTTGGTAATTAAATAAATGGCGGTTAGTAAATAACTATCAGTTAGTTTAAAATTATTTCACAAGGAAAAAATATCAGATACCTGACGGGGGGTAAAACTTTTATGATCATTACAAAAACTTTCTCTCGTAAATAAGGGCATTACCGCCTCCTTCATAAAAAACAGTCACAGAAGGATCTTTTTATTTGGCATTTGTCCCTAATATGCGCTCATTTGTAATTTTATTCAGTACCTGAACAAGAATAAGCAAATAGAAGAGTTTAGTGAAAACACACAAAATAAAAACATTAAAAAATGTTTGTACCATCTACTTAAAATGACAAAAGAATCCAAAGTAAGTGGTTAGATTTTTTACTTTTACAAAGTTCTAAAAGGTTTGATAATGAACAATAAAAATGTAATTCTGATAATTGTTCTAATCCTTGGGTTTACTGTATCTCTGGGGTGCAGCGAGTCAGGTGATGATACTGAGACAGCAGTTAAGTCTGAGAATATACAGACAGGTGAAGTGCAGGCAGCGCAAGAAGAAGAACCCGAACCAGCCAGCACAGAGAAAACTGTGACGGAAACACCTGATAATAAAGGAACATTGGACATAGTAACAAGTCCTACAGGTGCTAGTGTTACAGTTGATGGAGTTACACAGGGTTTCTCCCCAGTAAAAGGGTTGTCTGTGGATGAAGGGAATCATGTTGTAGATTTATATCTTTCTGGATACAATCCAAAAACATTAACAGTAGATGTAACGAGTTTAGATACAAAAACAATAAGCTGGACTTTTACTCCATATGCAGAACCTAATCCAACATCGACAGAGACACCAACAACTGAATCAACACCTTCAACTGACTACGATAGTTCATTGGTGAGGAATTACGATATCATACAAGAGGAAGATACAAGCATTAAAGCTTTAACTAAGTCTTTATCTTCATACACAACAGAAGAAATTAATTCTTTACCACTGAATGTGAGAAAAGAATACAGAGTTGTAATTTCTTCTGATATTTCAGAAGAAGAACTAAAATCTACACTAATTCAAGTGGTGATGGATAAAGCATCTGAAAACAATGATATTGATGAGGTTGTTGTTTTTGCTTATGACAGAGAAGAGGATGTAAATGATGCTTTCACTCTAGGTAAAGTCGAATGGTGCCCAAACGGTGACTGGGGCTCTATGACTCCAGAAATTGCATTTAGTAATGATCGAACTTCCTATCAATATGTGTTTGACATTAAAGATAAAGTTGGAAATATAGATGCTTCAGACAGCCCTACAGAAAGAGAGTACGAAATCTATGATTATTATGAGAAATGCTATGGCGCTGCATGGGATAATATTGACTTGAGTGACCCAACAGCAACTGTAGATGAAGACTTAATAATGGAAGAAGTTGCCAAAAAGTATGGAATTACCAAAGAAGAAGCAAGTAGAATTTGCGATAAAGTGGTGCTTTACAAAATGAGTTGATCTATATAAAATTATGACATAAACAGTAGCTTTGACCAAAATGTTCAGGCTTTGAGAATTGATAGTGTAATGACAAAAATTTCAGTGATTTTTTAATATCAAAGCAATTAAAATTTATGAATTATTCAATTAATTATGTTTATCGGGTGAAACTATGCCAACATTAGAGGAAGTCAAAGACCAAATTTCACATCTTGATACTACAAGTAAATTGTTTGGGCATAAAGAGATTAAAGAATTACCAAATATTTTATGGGAAGACGAAAGAATTGAAAAACTCGTACAAGGGTTATATGAAAAGAAAAATGGTATATTAGTAGCAACAAACAAAAGATTGATTTTCATTGATAAGGGTCTGATTTATGGCCTTCGTGTTGAGGATTTTCCATATGATAAGGTTAGCTCAATTCAATACAAAACTGGACTGATTTTTGGAGAACTTACAATTTTCGCATCTGGAAATAAAGCAGATATACAACAAGTCGATAAAAAAATAGTAAGAAACTTCTCTGATTATGTTAGAGCTAGAATTACAGAAATTAAAGAACATCCAAATCACCCATCAGAAGTAAACCAAAATTCTTCAGGGGATTTAGCAGATCAAATTAAAAAATTGGCAGACTTAAAAGATCAAGGAATTTTGACAGAAGAGGAATTTAGTGCAAAAAAGAAGAAACTGCTAGGAATTTAAATAATTTTTTAGTTCTTGTAAATATTCAGGTAGCCTTTTAAAGGCTACATTTTTTCCTCATTTCGAGGAAATAACCAATAAAAGTAAACACGTCAGCTTGATAACAAACTTATCTCAAAAAGTTCCACCTGGATTTTTGCTTTATTTATTCTGTAATTTTCTTTTAAAAGAGGATAGTTTGTTTTTTGGGAAGGCAACTTTATGAATGAGCCTATCCCAAAAGCCACTTTTACTCCTATATTGGGAGGTACCCATAACTATTTTCCGGATCAATAGTTCGATTGTTCATCTCAAAACAAAATTCAAAGAGCAGTTTTTGAGTTTTGGAATCAGCTCAATATCAATTGAATTAGCAGTATAGTTTATTGTCTGTGAATGTTTATTCTTTTTTCATACCTTTTAGGAGTTTATTTAATGTTCAAGGCATTAGTGCTGCATAAAGATTGGACAAAGATATAACAATAAATGTTAACCAGAGCTAATATATGGTTTTAAATTATAGTTATAGAAAAAAAATATAGTAAAAACATTTGCCTTTATGGGGAAGAGGTTTTGAGGTTCTGTCAGGTCTATGAGGGAGAAATAGTTTACTTTCCTAAATTCTGCTGGAAATGATTTTTTCCTAATAGACTTGATAATGCCCTGATTTGAACATAAAAAGTTAGCGTGAGAGCACATAGTTGAGGGTATTTTATGAAAGGCGACAACTATAAGAATCCAATGGATAAAAACCAATTAGGTGAGCCGCTTCCAAGCAGAAATCAAACAGTGGGGGATACTCCTGAATTAACTACAGTAGCAGGAGCTCCGGTGGAAAGCAACCAGGATAGCATGACAAGCGGTAGACGCGGACCTCTTATGCTTCAAGAGATCTGGTTTCTGGAAAAATTAGCACATTTTGACAGAGAAGTAATTCCAGAGCGTAGAATGCATGCAAAAGGCTCAGGGGCATTTGGAACATTTACCGTAACTCATGATATAACCAATTACACTAAAGCAGCCATATTTTCTGAAATAGGGAAACGAACTAAAATGTTTGCACGCTTTTCTACCGTAGCCGGTGAGCGTGGAGCAGCTGATGCAGAGCGTGATATTCGTGGTTTTGCTTTGAAGTTTTACACTGAAGAAGGCAACTGGGACATGGTAGGGAATAACACGCCAGTATTCTTTTTCAGAGATCCTCTAAAGTTTCCGGATCTGAACCACGCAATTAAACGTGATCCGCGAACCAATATGCGTAGCCCGAATACTAACTGGGACTTCTGGACATCTTTACCGGAAGCTCTGCTACAGCTAACTATTATTATGGGTGATCGCGGACTGCCTTCTTCTTACAGGCACATGCATGGATTCAGCAGCCATGCTTACAGTTTAATAAATAAAGATAATGAACGTGTATGGGTAAAATTCCACTTCAGGTCGCAGCAGGGTATAAGAAACTTAACCGACCAGGAAGCTGAAAAAGTTGTCGGAATGGATCGCGAAAGCCATCAAAGAGACCTGTACGAAGCTATTGAAAAAGGCAAGTTCCCGAAATGGAGAATGTATATACAGGTTATGACAGAGGAACAGGCTAATTCTATGAAGAATAACCCCTTTGATCTGACCAAAATGTGGCATAAAAAGGATTTTCCGTTAATACCGGTTGGTGAATTCGAGTTAAACAAAAATCCTGAAAACTATTTTGCAGACGTGGAACAGGCTGCTTTTTCACCGGCTAATGTAGTACCGGGAATCAGTTTTTCCCCGGACCGTATGCTACAGGGACGTTTGTTCTCTTACGGAGATGCACAGAGGTATAGATTAGGAGTAAACCACCACCAGATACCTGTGAATTCTCCTCAGGGCGTTAAAAACTATCACAGCTTCCATAGAGACGGACAGATGAGAGTTGATGGTAATAGAGGAAGTCAAGTGCATTATGAACCCAACAGCTATGGAAACTGGAAAGATCAGCCCCAATATGCACTTCCAGTTGAAAAAACAGGTTCAACAGATATCTGGAGATATGATTTCAGAGAAGATGACAGTGATTATTATACCCAGCCAGGAGAGTTATTCAGAGCTATGACTCCTGATCAGCAACAGGTTTTGTTTGAAAACACTGCCCGAAATATGGGTGATTCCACTCTTCAAATCAAGCACAGATATATTTATAGCTGCTATCAGGCAGACCCTAAATATGGTGAAGGTGTTGCAAAAGCATTGGAGATAGATATTTCAACCGTTGATTTAAATTTGCCGAAGCGCACTTCAAGAGAAGCCAATTACGAAGCAAACAATAAACATTCCGAATTAAATCAACCTACAATGAAAAAAGATTCAGGCAGGGAAATTGACACTAACGGCGATCCCTACATTGAACCCGAAAATGATCCCTGGCTTTTGTAAATATTAAAATATACATCGGTACTATCAAGTTTACGAGGAATAAACAAATTTGTCTCGAATGGGCTGAAATAATCTCAGCCCTTATAAACTTGACAATACCTTATTTCTAATTTTTTTACGTATTGTAATATTTACTTATTTAGTATTGATGGGCGCGGATTTAGGAAATATGGAAAAAGCGCAGCCCATATTTGATTGGGGAAAATATCACGAAAAAGAAGGCAGATTGATGATGCCGTTTACAGTCCAGGTTCACCACGCATTTGTTGACGGTATTCATATTGGCAAACTTGCGGATAAGCTGCAGAGATACCTGGATGAAGTGTAGATAATAAGCATAATGGGAGATTAGAATGCTTTAAGGGAAAAACTCGAAAATAGTAGCAGTTATTTTTCAGACAATTTTGATTCCCAGAATCCGCGCAGCGAGTTCTATTGCTTGCCCGGCATTGAATATAGCTCCCCTGAGTTCATTGCGTGTATCGGATACCGTGATCCCGTCAATGATACAATCCGATAAGTCGATGTCTTTGAGTAAGGTTTTAAAGAAATCCGCACCTGTGAAATTAACCGCTTTCAGCGTGGGTTTCTTTAACCGAATCTCGGATAAGAAGGCTTCCGTAAAATTGCAGTCACGAATGGTGCAGTTCTCCAGTACAGAACCTGAAAAATCTGCATATCGAAAAGAACCGTCCGTTAAAAAGGATTCTTTCATATGGCTCTTGCTGAAGTTGCTGCCATCGCCCTTGCACGTTAAAATTTTGGAGCCTTTCCAGTAGCTTTCCATAAAAATGCAGTTCGCAAAATTGCAGTTATCAAACACCGAATTGTAAAAGCTGGCTTTTGAAAAATCACATTTATTGAACTGGCATTGTATAAACTGTACCGATTCGAATTCTATCCTTGTGATATCGACGTCTGAAAGCATCTCGCCTTCAAAGCGAATCCGTTCTATAAAATTGTCATCAGATTGTGCGGCTATAATTCTGCTTTCCAGCACGCTTCCATCTCCATATATTGAGGTTTCAAAGGATGGTGTTATATAGGACTTTATATAGGACTTTATATAGGACTTACACACTGGCAGGCAAACCTATAGTAAGAGAGTACCATTAAGAGAGGGTCTCAAATTAAAGCTGAGGATAAGTTCAGATTTTGGGCATCTGTACTTCTCATTGAAGAATGGCTTGGACGAAAGTTAAGAGTCAGAACAGCAGTGAAGTGCCTGAGATAAATGGAGGCAGGGTAAAAATGGAGGAGAGATTTAAGAAATACTGCACCTGACTTTTATCTCCGTTTCCATCTCTCTGATCCGTCAAATGCTACTGCTGGAAAGCAAAAGATAAGTTTACTGCCTTTCATAGCCAGAAAGTCCCGAAAATGCAGATTTATAAAGCACCCATTTTTCATACCCTATCCTCTGGATTCTTTTACCTGGAGTTCTTGAATACATCCTGGCTCCGGGTATCAGGCTTAATAATCTACTAACTTGCCTGTAGCGTTCAAGAAGGTACTGTTCCTGACTGATATCATCAAGTTTCTTAAAAATATAGGTGTTTTCAGGGATAAAAGGAATCTGAGTTCTAAGAGTGCTAAGCAAAGACTCAAGCTGCCTGTCCAGTTCTTTTCTATCCTTTTCAAGATCCTGTAAACTCCATGTTTTGACCCTCTGGTTTACAGCACATGTAATTTTTTCCGTAGGCTTGCCTTTTGCCTTGAAGCATGCTGTTCTTGCTTTATACTTAATTCCGGAAAGGACCTTTTTTAGCTCATGTTCCGCAACTACTTTTCCCGTTATTGAACATTTTTTTCTCAAGTTTTTTTGCTCAAGAATAGCGTCTTCTTCCAGAATATCCAGAATTCCTGAAGCTCTGTCAAAAGCCTCAATGCAGGTCTCAAGAAGTTTTTTCCGGGCAGGCAAATCTCCGGCAGTCAGATTTCCTGCTGCTAAAAAGAGCTCTGAGAATTCTTCCATAGTTTTAAGAAGCCTCTGGTCTTCTTCAAGATACCTGATCTCATGGGTTACTTCTGAAATATATCGTTCGCTTTCAAGTCCTGGGGATCTTTCCCCGAAAAGGATCTGTAAGAGAGCCTCGTAAAAGGAATAGTATAATTCGGGAATAACAGTGCTGGCAGAGGCCTCAGCCGACTCTTTAAAGTATTTGACTGCCTCTTTAAGCCCGAAAAGATAAGCAGCTTCGTTTTCAGCCTTGAGAGCCCTCCAGAGGGAAGCTTTTCCAAGGGATCGAAGTGCGTACATACGGACGTAGATATAAGGGTTATCAATAAGACCCTGCAAATCTTTCCATGCCTGTGTTTTATCAGGCACATAAAAGAAGGCAGGTCCAAGAGTCTTTGTTGCTACCCTTTGAACAAAATTATCACCATGAGTCGAAAGCCTGATAAGGTCGCTCCAGACTTTTCTTTTATCCGGAACCTCTGAATAGCCTGACGAAAGCGCAAGTACAGCCTCTTTTCTTACCTCTCGGTCTTCAGCGGATGTAAGCCTCAAAAGCTCGTCCCATGTTTTTTGCTTATCAGCTGAGTACGCAAATGCGACAGTAAAAAGCTCTGCAGCTTTCTTCCTGAGCTGGGCGTCCCGACTCTCAGTGAGCTTTACAAGGTCAGAAAAAACGGTAGATTTTTCCTCAACCACCGGAAAGACACGCGAAAGCATGCTTGCAGCACCCTTTCTGACACCTGTGTCCGTATCTCCAGACATTTTTAGAAGTTCATCCCAGATATCCTGTTCTTTGCCTGATTTTAGCGAATAAATAGTAAGAAGGGACTCGATTACACCTCTTCTTATCTGCGGGTCCGGATCCGAACTGAGTCGAAGGAGCTCCTCTATAATTTTCTCTTTTTCTGAAAGACTTGCATATGATCTTGCAAGAGAATCTTCTGAATCTTTTCTCAGATATTCGTCTCTGTCATCTGTAGGTCCCAGGAAACTAAAGGCGGATATTCTGCATCCTTTTTCTTTAACCTGCTCACATTCGATCTCGCCCTCGCTTCTCATTTCTCTCTCCCTTGTCATTCCTTTTTTCTCCTCTTTCCATCTCTTTTTATCCTTCAATTTTTTCAAATTGACATATTCTCCAAATGAGTTTGAGTTATAAAATAAATTGGAATTGTCATTTAAATAAATGTCTATTTATTCCCTATAAATAATAAAGCTATAATTAATTTCGAAAGACCAGAATTGGAAGACAAGTTTTCATTACAAAAGGCTCTTCACAAGATTATTTCAATCTAAAGCTTGTATTATATGAAACTGGGAGTCATGGAATGTTATCTCAAATGAACGGGACGAGGGTGCTTGTGAAAGAATTTCTAAACGAATCCACCTATTAAACTGCATGTACCTGAATATTGAACTAACCTTTTCCAAAAGCTTTTGGGGATTGGCAGGTTAAGATATGGAAGATCTCCTTAAGTTGCACTATGGGACTATCTCAGAAAACAAGATGCAAACAAATATAGCAAAAGATTTTAATTTTGATGTGAAAATGGAGTAATTTTATTTTCATTCATTGAAAAAGCGGATTTACTTTATAGGTGAGGAGAAAACGACAATGAACATTTTTATAAGATTAGAAGAAGAAAAGGATTTCAAAATTGTAGAATACATGACAAGAGAAGCATTCTGGGATCTATACAAACCAGGATGCGATGAGCATCTTATAGTGCATAAAATAAGAAAAGTACCTGCATTTGTGAAAGAACTGGATTTTGTTGCATATGATAAGGATACGATCGCCGGCAATATTATTTATTCAAGAGCTAAGGTCCTGAATGAGGAAAACAACGAATTCGAAGTTTTATGTATGGGCCCAATTGCAGTATCGCCATCATATCAAAAGCAGGGTATCGGTTCTTTATTAATGAATCATTCTATCGAAAAAGCAAGGCAGCTGAGATATAAGGGTATAATTATTTTTGGAAATCCAGACTATTATCATCGTTTTGGTTTTGTCAATGCTGAAAAATATAATATCCGGACATCCTGGGGCGATAATTTTGATGCATTTATGGCATTGGAACTCTACGATGGCAGCCTGAGGGAAATTTCAGGAAAATTTTATGAAGACGAGGTTTTTAAAATAGAAAATGAGGAGCTGGAGGATTTTGAGAAGCAATTTCCCTACAAAGAGAAGCATGTTACGGACACTCAATTAAAACTATGAATAAAAGAGGCCTTCGCCTTGCATGTCGCAGTTTGATTGAAGGATAAGGAGTTTAGAATCCCACCCCGCACTTAAATTTTGTGTCGTCTATCTCATAATTTTTTTCCAGTGCGCCTTCTTCTTAGAGGTCACGGTACCCGGACTGGTCCCTGACAGAGCTATGCTGTCCCAAAGCAGATCCGCTTCGAGCCTGCCTTCTTCGGTTTTTGGGTTTAAAGAAATTGTGATGATAGGCATGTATACCATGGTGAAAGTTCACATCAATACTGCAGCTATTGTCTCTGTATTGACAGAATTATTTATTTGTTTTTTGTGAGTGCCATCTCATATTTGTCCATTGGCATTATGAGAATCTTTCAAATAAGCCAGAAGCGATACAGGATATAGATATTGCCTGATGATAGATGAGTGAGCCTTGCAGTGTTATGCGGTATATTGGACGTGGTGGCGCGCAAACAAACCGGAAACGGCTCTTGCATGAAGCGGCACACTATTACAAAAAGAACCTTTGGAAGAACAGTGAATGCTGGGTAATCACATCATCAAAATAGGCAAAAGTATAAAGGGAGAGTTCACCGTTATAAGCGATTACTAACTTTTAAGCAGTAAATTAATCTTAACTTTTCTAAAGTTGTGCTTATAGCTCTTAATTGTTTTTAATATGTCTTAAATATATGAATATGAAAAAGCAATTAAGTAGCTTTTTCAGAAAAATCACGGAAAGTCTAACTATGAATAATTTTAAAAAACTAGGTCTCAGCAATGCTGTTTTGAAATCAATAGATGAACATGGCTTTGAAAGCCCTACAGCAGTACAGGAAAAATCAATTCCCCTAATACTTGCTGGGGAAGACGTTATAGCCGGAGCCGCAACAGGTACCGGAAAAACACTGGCATTTGCTTCCGGCATATTACAAAATTCCGAAAAAGGAAAAGGAATTCAGGCTTTGATTCTGACCCCTACAAGAGAACTTGCGGAGCAGGTGGCAAGTTCTTTCAGGAAATTCTCAAAATACGACCCGTTAAATATCGCATCTATCTATGGCGGTGTAGGGATCAATTCACAAATTAAAGAATTAAAGAATGCCGAGGTTGTTGTGGGAACACCCGGTAGGCTACTCGATCATATCAGCAGAAATACTATCAAATTGAATAATATGAAAACCCTTGTCCTTGATGAGGCAGACCATATGTTTGATATGGGATTCAAAGTGGATGTAGAAAAAATTATCAAGGAATGTCCTCAAAACAGGCAGACCCTTTTGTTCTCTGCGACCATTACAAAAGATATTGTCCGGCTTTCCCGCAAGTACATGGAAAACCCGGTTCAAGTATCAACAGAGTCTTATATCGACCCGCAAAAATTGAATCAGGTCGTTTATAAAGTACAGGATGACATGAAATTATCTCTGCTCGTGTACCTTCTGCAAAATGAGAAGTCAACCCTCGGGATGGTTTTCTGCAACACAAAAAGAAATACTGACAAAGTCGCAAAAAACCTGAGAAAATCAGGTATCAATGCCGTGGCAATTCATGGCGGATTGACACAGAACGAACGAACTCGCATAATGGAAAAATTCCACTCCGGGAACATAGGAGTCCTTATATGTACGGATGTAGCCGGAAGAGGTCTTGATATACAGGGTGTTTCCCATGTTTACAATTATGATATTCCCAGGGAGAGTAAACAGTATATTCACAGGATTGGAAGAACTGCACGAGCAGGAACAGAAGGAAAAGCGATAAATATCCTTTCCAGAAATGACCATGCTAATTTCATGAGTGTACTGAAAGACAATGATGTAAATATTAAGGAACAGGCACTACCTGCTCTGAAGAAGATTGTAATTGAAAGACCGGAAATAAGATTGCCAAAGCCGGTAAATAGGATGAACAACCCCTCCAGAAAAGGTAATAAACCGAGGCACAAAAACTGTTAGACACCGTTCGTCTGTGCATTGCATTATAACTAACCATTGATCGATTGGCATCGGCAGGAGCAATGGACTGCTCCTGTAAAACCCGGGCACGAGAATAAGAACGACAGCCAGTTCGTGCCACTACGATATCAAAATGCACCCTTCCGATGCCTTCGGACAAATGGGCAGAGTTCGTTGACTCCGGGATGGGAGATTTATGCTAAAATCAAATTGCGTACGGCACTCCAACTTAAACAGGCTATTCCCCTGGGCCTCTGGGCATATGAAGAAAGTGAAGAAAGTTTTCAAGGAGCTGCCAGAAAAATAAACAAAATTTCGAAGTCAATATATTTTATCGTGATGATCGTAATCTTCCAGGGTTATAGTTTTTGATTCCTCATCAATAGAGAAGACTAATACAAAATGTTTATCGATATGCACTCTTTTTAAATGGTTCATCGGAGCTCTTAAATTTTTGTACCGATGTGGATTTTCTAAGATCTCATTTACTTTACTTAAAATAATTTCAAGTTGTATTGTATTCTTTTTTGCTAATTTTTCAAATTTACTATCAAGTTCCGATCTGATTTTTAAAAAATACATAAAAATCAAAGACCATATCGTTTCCTTAAGTTTTCAACCGTGCCCAATTCTATAGTTTCCTGTTTTTCTACTTTCTTCAGTTTTTCAATGTATTCAGGCTTTAACTCTGGCTCTAATATCTCTTCTTCATACTCTTCAGCCATTTTAATAATAGCAGCACTTTTGTCTTTTAAACCGTATTTAGCCTTGATAATATTCAAAACTCGATTCGTTCGCTCATCAATGTTTATTATCGCTTGAACCATATATACCATATTAATAAGAGGTTAATGCCCTATTAATATATATCGTTCTGCCTCACTAAAGAATAATTATGTTCTCCAGATCCACTGGAGAAAAAGCGCAGTCCATACTTAGTTAGGGAAATATCATGAAAAAGAAGCAGATTGATGCCTTTTGCAGTCCAGGTTCATCATGCATTTATTGATGGTGTTCATACTGGCAAATTTGCGGATAAGCTGGAGAGATGCCTGGATGAAGTGTAGATTATAAGTATAATAGGAGAACCGGTAGTTCACTTATTTTTACTTTCTGAAGTTATGTTTTCAGAATACATAGGTTTTACATGAGAGTAAGTTATTATTTCTTTTTCACGTCCTCTCTCTTTCCTTTTTCCTCAAGCAAAGCTCCAAAAGCCACTCCGAGGGAAAGTCCGAGAGCAAGTCCCAGGCCTATATTGTCTATCATAAGGCCAAGTATCAAACCGAATGACATACCAAAAGGAATCCCAAGCGCCAACGAATCCTCTTCTTCATTCTCGCTCTCATTTTCTTTCTCTTTAGTAGAGCTTTCAATGTATTTTTCAGCCTTATAGAGCCTTTTCCTTAAACGTGAGAATATAAGTAAAATAGCTATAACAATGAGAATAAAAATTGCAATTATTCGTAAAGATGCAGAATCAATCATTATTTTGAATTAGCTACTTTACTATAAAAGGAGTTTGAAATAGATAGAAAGAGAAGTAGAGAAAAGGGATGTATAATTGAGCGGTTATCGGGCAGAGAATTTTTGCAGCTGGTAGGAAAGATGTTTTCAGGAACTCTCGAACTGAGAAAGGACAAAATATCAAAATATTTAACCATTTAACCGGATATTTCCATTTTATGAACAATCATAGCGAAACAGGAAACTCAGGTGATATTTCAGCCTACAGTAGCGCCGATACTATTCCAGGATGGAATAAAGAGCTTGATCTTGCTTTTTCTGCCTACAGAGGTTCCTACACTCCCGGAAGAGTTGCATCGAGGCATAAAACGGTCTGCGAGGTTCTTATCCCTGGAGCTGTCGTACAGGCTGGAATTTCCGGTGCACTCCAGCGAATAGGAAAGCAGCCGGTCGTAGGGGATTTTGTCGTTTTGCTTGACCAGCCTGAACTGGGCTCACGAGTAGTTGTAAATATCCTTCCCAGAAGAACCTGCTTTTCAAGAGGAGCAGCAGGGGATGGGGGCGGAGAGCAGGTAATTGCTGCAAACCTTGATACCATTTTTATCGTGACCTCCGTTGGTAAGGATCTCAACCTGCGGAGGCTTGAGAGATATCTAGCCGTTGTCTATTCTTCCGGGGCAAATCCGGTGATTTTACTTAACAAGATTGACCTTGCGGATGACCCTGCCAGGCTGGTAGAAAAAATCCAGTCTATTGCAGGAAACGTGCCGGTTGTTTCCTTAAGTGCCCTTTCGGAAATCGGACTCGATACACTAAGTCCTTATCTTAAGCCGGGGGAAACGGTTGCACTAATCGGCTCCTCAGGTGTTGGAAAATCTACAATTATTAATGCTCTTCTTGGCGAAGCCGTCCAGAAAACGGCGGGTATCAGGGAAGACGATCAGAAGGGCAGGCACACAACTACAGTCCGCCAGCTATTCCTGCTTCCAAATGGCGCGGTTCTTATAGACAACCCCGGAATCAGGGAAATCCAGCTCGGAGATTCTTCCGAAGGGCTTGAGAAAGCTTTTTCCGAAATCGTTGATGCAGCCCGAGATTGTAAGTTTAAAGACTGCACTCACCGCGACGAGCCGGGCTGTGCCGTACTGAAGGCGGTTGAGGATGGGCTTATTCCTGAAGAACGGCTTGACAGCTATCACAGGTTAACTGAAGAACTTATATTCCAGACGAAAAAAGCCGAGATAGGGCTCAAGCGGCTTGAAAAGGAAAAACACAGGGAAATCGCAGTGAATATTAAAAAATATAAAAAATTTACTGGAAAGCCATAAGATAAGGATCATAAATAAGGCGATTTCAGGCAGGATTTGTCAGGAATTTATTATTATTTTAGCATATCTTTATATTTTTACAGATTCGATGTGCTGTGTGGACTTCATCGAATGTAATAACATCTATCTTCTTCTCCTGACAGCGCAATACCTAAAAACTAAAAACACTTTCTTAAATCCACATTTTTAACTTCACACTTCAGGATAAAGCACAAATCTAGATTAGGAGGGACTTAGACGGCAAGTAAAGTTTATTTTGCAGACCTGAGGGCAAGAAACCCGCAGGATAGCACCATCAGTAAGATTCAGAGGCTTTTTGATGAGGCAGGTTTCATTGAGCTTCTGGGGTCCGATGACCTCACTGCAATTAAGGTTCATTTCGGTGAATACGGAAACGACGGATACGTAAATCCGGTCTTTGTGCGGCAGGTTGTGGAAAAGATCCGGGCAGCCGGGGCAAAACCGTTTATTACGGACACTAATACGCTTTACTCAGGCAGCCGGCATAATGCCGTCGATCATCTGACAACAGCCATAGAGCACGGTTTCGATTATTCTGTTGTCCGGGCTCCGCTTATCATATCGGACGGCTTGAGGAGCCAGAACGCGGCAGAAGTCGAGATCGGGCAGAAGCATTTCAAGTCCGTAAAGATAGGGTCGGACATTGCTGCTGCGGACTCTATGATTGTGATGTCCCATTTTAAGGGGCATATAGTAGCCGGTTTCGGAGGGGCTATCAAGAATCTTGCTATGGGCTGTGCTCCCGCGGTCGGCAAGAAAGAACAGCATTTCAGGACAAGCCCGCATGTAATTGAGGAAAAATGCGTAGCCTGCGGGAAATGTGTTGAGATCTGCCCTGTCGGGGCTTCTGCCCTTGTAGGGGAGGTTTCAATGATAGAGCCCAATGTCTGTATAAGCTGCGGGCAGTGTATGGAAGCCTGCCCTTCAAGCGCTATTGATATCGACTGGGAACATGATATCCCGGAGTTTCTGGAGTGTGTCACGGAATATGCATACGGCGCAGTAAAGGGAAAAGAAGAAAGGGTCGGTTATATTAATTTCCTGCTTAAAATCACCCCTGACTGCGACTGCGTACCCTGGAGTGATGCTCCTGTTGTGCCGGACATAGGAATTCTCGCCTCAACCGACCCTGTTGCCCTTGACCAGGCAAGCTACGACCTTGTAAATAAGCAGAAAGGGCTTGTCAGCTCCTCCCTGCACTTCAACCACGAAGCCGGGGCTGATAAATTCAGGGGTATATGGCCAATGGTTGATGGAACCCACCAGCTAAGGTATGGAGAGGAAATCGGGCTTGGAAGCCGGGAATATCAACTGGTTGAGATTTGAAGTGGTTAAAAAAATTTGAGATTATTGGCTGAAAAGGTTGAGATTTAAATTGGCTAAAAAAGTTGAAATTTAAATTGACTAAAAAAGTTGAAATTTGAACTGGTTCAATCCGGTTAAAACCCAACCAGATCAAATTGTCAACTTTCGATTTTTTCTTTTTGTTATTTTGATTGTAAAGAACCAGGGATAGCGGCTCAATTCTATGATTTTCCGGAGTTGATTCAAAGACTAATACTCAGATCAACTTTACTTTACTTAATCACAAATCTATTTTTTAAAAAGATAAATATAGCAGATGCCACAACTTAGTATATGAGTTAATCTTACCCAACTTTACTGGAGATGAATTAGAATGACCATCTGGGAATATGATGTTAAAGAGATAAGGTTCAGTGAGTGGTCAAAGACGAAAGAAGATCTTAACAGCCTCGGAGTTGAAGGCTGGGAGCTCATCAAGTTTGCGGACGAGATCGACGAAGACGGAATGATAACAGCTGTTTTTAAAAGGCCGGTCGATTATGTTGACGCAGCTTTCTAAATTTTTTTAAATTTATTGTTTTTTGCCCTGTTTTTCCCATGTAAAAGTTCTTTCGGTGCATTAGCTATCGGCTTGAAGACATGGTTTAGAGCCTGTAATTAGCTATCGGCTTGAAGACGGTTTAAAGCCCGTATGTATTATCTTAGATGGGAAATCTCATTTTTTTGCTTTCTGAACAGTATCCTGAATTCCGTCCCTGAGTCCTTTTTAAGTTTAATACACCCGTCGATCTGTTCCACCAGAAGATTTACGAGCTGAAGCCCAAGGGAATCAGTGTTCCTGATGTCAAGATCTTCCGGAATGCCAGTTCCGTTATCAGCTACAATAAGAATAAACTCCTGGGGTGCTTCATTTTTGCAGCCAGTCCCTCTTACGTCTTCTCCGTTACTGTCCTTTAATGCGAAGAGGCTTATATGGACTTCTCCGCCTTCGCCTGCAGGAAATGCATGCTTCAGAGAATTTGAAACAAGTTCGTTTACTATAATTCCCAGGGGTACAGCCGTATCCATTCCAAGGTAGACCTGTTCAAGTTGCAGTTTTAAGCTTATCTTCCTATTTCCTGAATTATAGGATTTAATAAGGTCACCAGTCAGCCTGTGCAGGTAAGCCGAGAACTCAAGGGTCTCCATGTCCTTACCCTGATACAACTCCTCGTGGATTAGAGCCATAGAGGTTACACGGTTCTGGCTTTCTTTAAAAGCCTCAAAAACTTCTGAGGATTGGAGGATTTCTCTATCATGGAGTTTTTCAGCCTGAAGGCTAAGTAAAGAGGAAATAACCTGCAGGTTATTTTTAATCCTGTGGTGAATTTCTTTTATACGGATTTCTTCACTTCTGGTGAGACTTTCTTCAGCCATTTTACGCTGGGTGATATCGTGAATAAAGCCCTCGAATTTCTCGGAAGTGCCGGATTTTCTGGGAATAAGTTGCATGATTTCCCGAACCCATCTTATCTCTCCATCTTTTCTCCTTATCCTGTATTCCAGTTCCAGAGAGGAATCTTGATTTGACTCCACTGTTTCTATAGCTCCGACAAATAAAGGGCGGTCTTCAGGTACCACTATTTCAGCCCATTTCATTTTGCCGGAAACAAAGTCCTCTCTGCTATAAGCAGTAATTTCTTCCACAGCCCCATCCATAAACACAGGAATGCGTCTCTCGTTGAGGCGGAAGTATAAGAATCCGTGAAGATTCTGCATAAATGGCTTATATTGCTTTGTTTTATCCTGCAAGCTCTGATCCTGCAGTATCTCAATCTCAGGCTCGGGTATATGCCTATCAACCCCAAGCATTCTGTAAATCCGCCCCTGATCATCCTTCAGAAAAATCGTTTCTTTTCTCAGGGCTTCTTCCCTGAATTTAAGTTCTCGGAAAAGAAGAGTGCAGGGATCTTCAAAGCCTGTTTTCACTATTGCTATGTAAATGAGATAAAAAGACAGGGCATATAGAGTCAGCCCGAAAAAGTTCAAAAATTCCTCGGTATTTGTGTAGTATATAAGGGCAAACTCCGAAAGGATTGAAATTGTTATGGCCGTTGTAAGTATCCTGTAAACATGATCCTCAAACCTGTCCTTTTTCCTGTACAGGAGAACCAGTGAACCAATAAACAGGAAAGAGATAATATACTCGCTGATTATCTTAAAGCTGGTTAATCCATAATCTTCAATATAAGACACAGGGAAGTTTCTGTACTTGAAAATTGACAGCAGAAGAACTGCCGTAATTATAGAATAGATAATGAACACTTTCTGGGCAAAATGACCACTTACACTGGTCTTTTCATTCCTTTTTCCATCCCCTGGAAATTGTGTTAAAAGCAGAGGAGCCACAAAGAATGAGATGCTTGCAAGGTATCTCATAACTATCCAGAGCTGCACCGGAAGATTTGTCCCGTATTCGGGAAACACGCCCATTTCTCTATATGAAAATGCGCGCAAAAAACCCAGACCTGCTACGAAAAAGAGGGCTGTTCCGATAAAAGTAAGGTATCGGTTTTCGGAAATAACTTTTGACTTCCATACAATTATGAAAACCATGTAAGCGATTATAACATTAAATAAATTTACAATAATGCGGAAGAGTAGATAATTCTCAAGACTGATCACGTAGAGTACGCACGCTATTAATAGAAATAGTCCAAGCTTAAAAACAGGAGTATTGAAAATCGTAAGACTTTTCATTTCTCCATATTCCATCCCAAATTTATCTCTTAACAATAATATAAAAACCTTTTTATTTTTATATAAATATGTGTAGAGATCTATAGCCGGTTTTCATACCTGTCCCCAATATTTTCAATTCTCGTTTATAACTCTAAATGACCCAGATCATCTTATAAAAGCTAAGCCCGAAAAACCGGATCTCTGTGCAGGTTTCCATGTGTACCCGCTTCTGTATGACACTGTTTTTTATTGTTCCAATCTTTTATAAATTTTCGATCACTTTCCAATCTTCAATTATTTTCTCACAGTATCACTTTGAGTTAACAATGTTTACTTATTTTGGCATAAAATAAACTTCTTATCTTATTAAGTATTACAATAATTCACTAAATTAATATTTATTGTCGTTAACACAGGAAACTAAGTTTTTAAGATTTATGTTCAGAATATGTGCAGAAATTAGTAAAAAGGAGATAGGGTATGGAAGACGAAGTTGGAAATAAAATACAGCCTGATATGGGAGTTAAAAGGCAGGTCATGGAGAAAAACACGTCGGAAGATGACTTAAGTATCAGTAAAGGACTTAAAAATTCTACAGAGCCTGAAAAAGCTGCGGATTTAATGCAGAGACCTGAAGTAGATTCTGACCGTTTTTTCAAGCTTATCGACTCTTCTGTTCAGGGTTTAAGAGAGTACAGGCTGATTGTTTCCGCTCTTGAGCTCGGGGTATTTGAAGCGCTTAAAACTCCTTTATCAGCAGGGGTTCTGGCTGAAAAGCTTGGCTGCAAGCCTGCACTCATGCCCCATTTCTGTGAAGCCCTTTGCAGCCTTGGCCTGCTTGACCGGTTTGAAGAAGGAGCACTTGAGGAAGAGAGCAACATACACAGGCAGGAAAGAAATGAAAACGATGAAAAAGACGGATTCGCTCCCGAGGAAGAATATGAAGACAAACCTGAGGGCAGGGCTCAAAGTTACGGCTCAATAGATCCTGATGCCGTGTACCTGGTCTCCGAGTTAAGTGCGGCTTATCTTCTGGAGAGGTCTCCGTTCTCGCAGCAGCACTACCTTGCCGGAACGTTAAGGACTGTCGGTCTCTGGAACCGCCTCCCGGAAATCATTAAAAACGGACCTGAGATTTTTGAGAAAGGGACCTTTTTCGGAGAAGTTGTTCAGTCTATGGCTGAGAACGCACGCTGCGGAATGCTTCAGGAGACTGTCAAACTCGTTGCAGAAAATGTTGATCTGGAGAACATCAAAAAGCTGCTTGATCTCGGAGGAGGGCATGGGCTCTATGCAATTGCCTTTGCCAGACTGAACGAAAACCTGCAGGCCTTTGTGTTTGACCTGCTTCCTGTAACGGAAAAAACAAAGGAATTTATCGAAAAGTATGGAGCAGCGAATGTGAAGGTAATTCCGGGAGACTTTTTTAAGGACGAAATCGGGGATGGGTACGATCTTATCTTTTCTTCCTTTAACCCGGGGGGAAAAGTCCCTTCCCTTATCCCGAAGATTTCCAGAGCCTTAAATCCGGGGGGCATTTTCGTAACCCGGCAGATGCCTGATGAAAAAATGAAATCCAGTCCCCTTCTCAGCCTTGACTGGAATCTCTGGACGTTTGAAGGTGTGAAAAAAGGAGGATCGGGTTACAGTTTCGAAAACAGCGTACCTTTCAATGAATATATAGATATGCTTGGCAATTACGGGCTTGAGGTTTTTCACTCACTTGATATGAAGGAGGGATCAAGAATTGTATTTGCACGTAAAACAGGATGAAATTAGAGGGGGAAATTAGCTGCACCGAAAAATCTGATTTCGAAAATCATAATTCCTAGCCTTCAACTGGTAGATATTCCCAGAAATCAGTCAGAGGCATTACACCTCCCTGTAAAGTTTTTTTTCTCAATAGGCACGGTACTGTTCCGGATCGACTGCCTCAAAAGCATTACCAGCGCAGAAAACATAATTGAGGCTTATCATTTCTTCCTGCGCGGCGGGAAAAATCTGAAACAGCAACGTTATTATGCTGTAATACAATTTCTAAATGGGGATTGATGTGATAAAAGAAGCCATGCTCTACGAGAAAATCGGAGACAATAAAGTACACTGCAATCTCTGTGCCCAGAGTTGCAAAATTCCTCCGGGAAAAAGAGGCTTTTGCGGGGTCAGGGAGAACAGGGACGGAGAATTATATACTCTTATTTACGGAACAGTCTCAAGCGAGGCAGTTGACCCAATAGAGAAGAAGCCGCTTTATCATTTTCATCCGGGATCTTATGTTTATTCAGTCGGGTCAATAGGATGCAATTTCCGCTGCAAGCACTGCCAGAACTGGGCGATTTCCCAGGCCTGCCTGGAAGATGCATACACAATGGATATCTCTCCTGAGGAACTAATTGAAAGAGCGCTCCTCTCACGCTCAGGCTCAATTGCCTGGACATACAACGAGCCCACAATCTGGCACGAATACACCTACGACTGTGCTAAAATGGCAAAGGATGCAGGGCTTGCAACGATTTATGTGACAAACGGATATATGACACCCGATGCCCTAAGGCATATTGCGCCCTATCTGGACGCCGCCAATATTGATATCAAGGCATTCAATGAAAAGTTTTATCATGATGTCGCCAGCGCAAAGCTGGCTCCTGTGCTTGAGGCTTCTGCCCTTGCAAAAGAACTCGGGATCCATGTAGAGATTACAACCCTTATTATTCCTGGTGTAAACGATTCCCTTGATGAGCTCAGGGAACTCTCAAAATGGGTCTACAAAAAGCTGGGGCCTGAGACTCCCCTTCACTTCACGCGCTTCCATCCCCAGTACAAAATGCAGAACCTCTCCCCGACACCTGTTAAAACTATGCAGGATGCCTGTAAAATCGCAACCGAGGAAGGGCTGAAATATGTATATATGGGCAATGTTCCCGGCAGCGAGAAAAACAATACTTTCTGCCCGAACTGCGGGAAAATGCTGATCACGCGCGGCTATTTCGAGATCGAAAAGTATGAAATCACACCTGAGAAAACCTGCCCGAAATGCGGGGAACATATTCCGATAATAGGTGAGTTTACCGGTTCAAAAGAAGCACCAAACGAATACGAATACTGACCCCGGAGTATAAAGAGCCAGAGCAGGAAAATATAGAAAAAGATTTATCTTTCAAAAAATTAGTGCCCGGTTTCAGGAAAGTAATTTTTATTTTTTCAGAAAAGAAATCTTCCGTATCCTTCCTGAAAAATCTTCATAATTCCTGCCCGCAGGGAAGGCGTATATTTTTGAGGTTCGGTTTTAACGGCCCTGTGCAGTTCCTCCAGTTCTATCCATTCTACATAAACGGCTTCTTCCGGATCAAACCGGACTGAATTTGCAAGTTTTTTCGAACACCTGGCTGAAAATACTGTGTGGAAGGCACCTTTGCTTTCGAAGATACAGGGAATTTTAAATAGTGTCCTGAAAGGAACCGATATTCCTATCTCTTCAAGCATTTCCCGCTTCATGCAGGCTTCATAAGACTCATCCGCTACAGTACCGCTTACCGAATATGTATATCGGTCCGGATACCAGCGCTTTTGAGGCGACCTCTTCTGGATAAGCATTTTATTTTCAGGGTTGAGCAGGATAAGCTGAGCAGCCCTGTGGATATGCTTTCCTGAATAAAACTCCTCTCGCTCGCGCAGCCCGAGAAAATTATCGTTTTTATCGACTTCGGTGATCAGCTCTACCACAAAAAGCCTCCCTGATGGACATCTTACCATCCGGATACGGTTAAGAATAAAAAGTAAGAGTTTCGGTTAAAATAAAATTAAAAATGATGGGCTTCAATAAAGGTAAACCTGAATTAAATGCCTTGAAAAGCAGGGAAAAGCTCACTTTTCAGGGACTTTTCAGGGTTCGGAGACTTCTTTCGGCCTTTCTGTGGATTTCTGGATCTCATCCAGAAGCTGTTCGTCGGTTTTACCTCTTATCTCAATCCCAAGTTTCTGTGCGGTTTCCTGTACCTTGCTCTTCGGCGCTGCGGGTTCCTTCAGAGATTTTTCAAATTCCTTCAGGTTTAGCTCCGATTCTTTCTGGGCTTTTTTAAATTCTCCCATTGAACTTCCCATGGACCGGGCAAGTTCAGGAAGTTTGGCTGCCCCGAAAAGGAGTACAATTACTCCGAAAATCATTAAGAGTTCATTTGTGCCTATCATTGGCTTGACCTCAATATCGTTTTCTTAAATAAATATAATCAATTCAGCAGGTGATAATGATGTGAGAACTGTAAATATCGCTAAGTTAAGCTAAGATTTTTTATGATATATAAAGTTTCTATTTTTAGTTATTATTTTGGATATTTTATATATTTAACTCTTTTTATTTTGTTTTTCCTCTCAGTCTATAGCCTCCACCTCTGACCGTCCCCTTTTATCCTGGCTCTGTCCCGGTATTTCAGTTTTTCCGGGGCTCTTCCTGTCCGGAGATGGTTTTCCCGGTTTCCTGCTTATTTTCCAGACTCGCTTCGGGTTTTGAATCCGCACTGTTGTTTAAATCGGTATCGGCTTTTAAACCCTTATCGGTATTTATTTCTTTACTGCTACCCGCAGTATCTTTCTGTTCTTTCTCTTTCTCTTTTTCCCCGGAAGTAGCCGTATTTGCGGCCTTTCGGGTATAGGCGTCGAATTGATTGAGTTCAAGCTCAGCAGCGCGCTGTGCCTTTTTAAATTCCCCCATTGCACCTCCCAGAGACCGTGCAAGTTCAGGAAGCTTCTGGGGCCCAAAGAGGAAGAGAGCAGCAACGATGATTGCTATCAATTCTGCTGTACCTATCATTGCTGGTTATTATCAACAATCAAATATAAAAGTTCTTGTAAAAAGATCAGGGGACTGGCTTAATTTTAAGATTCCTTTGAATAACCTATCTTTTAAAGAAAAGAAGCAGGAACTAAATAGACGTGCCTGTTCTTAGAATAGCCGGACCACCAGCAGGCTGAACTCAAACAGGAATCCCAGTAATAGCGCTACAACCATCTGAGCGATGAAAGTGGGATCAGGGGAAAGGAATAATGAAACTGCAAGAATTGCACTGTAGACCAGCATTCTCTGCTTTTTCAGGGTCTGGTACTCTACAAGCCCCATCTTCACGGCAAAGACCACAAGCAGAGGAAGCTGGAACACAATTCCGAAACCTGCCAGAATTGTGGTCACGGCTGAGAGAGTGTTCTGGACTGAAAGCTGCGCTGTAGCCATATCGCCCGAGTAAAGGAGGATGTATTTAAACATCACAGGCAGGACGACAAAGAAACCCAGAGCCGTTCCGAAGAGGAAAAGCAGGAAAGATGCCGGAATAACTTTGAGGAAAAACCGCTTCTCATGCGGATAAAGCCCTTTGCCTGCAAACCTGTAAAGCTGGTAAAAGAGCTGCGGAATCGAGATCGCAAGGGCAAAGACCAGGCAGAGCTTGAGGCGGGCAAAGGTCCATTCAAGGGGCGAGTATGCTGTCATGTAAAGATCAGCACTTATAAATTCCTTCCAGATAATCAGCATCCCTTTTGCCGAAAATGGGAAAGCGAGAATTATTCCCAGGAAGAGCCAGATTAAAACGATTGCCAGCCGGTTCCTCAGCTCAAACAGGTGAGCCGTAATGGGTTCTTCCATATCTCCCGGGACGCCGGAAGTATACGTATTCATTCCCGATGTTTTTCCGGTAGAGGCTGTTGTTCCATTGCCTGTGTGCTGTGAGTCCATTTTTTCCGCTCTTAAATGTACCTGGATAAATATATTAATATCGGAACATAATATTAAATCTGAATCTGCAACCCATCCGCAGGATTCCGATTCGCCGTTGCAGGAGAACTTCGGAGTGCAACTTATGATTCCTTTTCACAATATCTTTCTACTATATATTTGCATACCTGATAGCCGATATACCTGAGAGGGCATATCTGAAGTTATCACCTGGGGTTATTATAATGGAAACACTTAAAATGATTAATATAGCTGGATTAAGATAATTTATTAATCAGATTATGGAAATTAATATAACTCAATTAAGATAATTTATTAAATATAGTTATCGGAATTAATATAACTTAGTTGAGAAGTTTGTTTAATATAGTTGTGGTAATTACTATAACCCAATTAAGATATTAGTACAATCACCCGATTAAGATATTAGTAGAATCTGATAAGGTGTGAGACCTGATTAAGATAATTGACACAATCTGATAAGCTGTGTGATTTGATTAAGATAATTGACACAATCTGATAAGCTGTGTGATTTGATTAAGATAATTGATATAATCTGATAAGGTGTGCGACTTAATTAAGATAATTGATATAATCTGATGAATTGTATGACTTGACCAGGATAGTTAATAGAATCTGAAGCATTGATAACTTGATTAGATAGTTAATATAAATATTAATATAATATACTTATTATAATTAATATAACCTATTAGGGTAAATGCATCTCCCGGTTTCCGGCACCTGGACCCCACTGTTTCAGGACTTGAACTTTGTGGCTTCCGCTACCCGAATTTCCCCTTAAAGGCTGATAATTTCAGGAAATATTTCAAGGATTCCATGAAAAGAGCCGGACAAATCCAAAACGAAAAAACAAAATAGGTAAAAGAAAGTTGATGCTAGAAGTCACTGCAGCGAATAGGGCTCCCTGATCTCCTGGCAATGAATAAAAAAGACCCTTAAATTGGATGAAGAACTTTCTTTTGCTTTTCCGGATAGGTACTCCATATGTCTGAAGCCATTGAAAATCTCAGTGTAATCCTGCTGACCCTGCGAAATAAGCTACTTGTGATTGCAGGGGTCCTTATCACAGGTATAATTCTCTCATTTCAGTTTACCGGACCCCTGATAGAGAGAATGAAAGAAGATCTCCTCCCCGAGGGTGCAAAACTTATTTACATTTCCCCTCTGGAGGTAATGATGCTGCAGCTTAAGCTCTCGGTCATTATCGGGCTGCTCATTACTCTGCCTCTTATTGCATTCTATACTTACAGAGCCGTTTCGAGGCGGTATTCAATTCAGGTTCCGGTCTCGATCGGAAAAGGCCAGTTTGTTGTACTGGGCATAGGTGCAGTCATCATGTTTATCCTCGGGGTTTCATACGCCTATTTCCTCATGCTGCCCCTCTTCCTCAAGTACCTTTATATGGATGCAGCTGGCTCAGGGGTGACTGCAACTTACTCGATTTTCAAGTTTATCTCGTTCGTAGCCTCAGGCACGGCAATGTTCGGTCTGGTATTCGAACTTCCGATAATACTTACCTTCCTGACCCGAAACGGATTTGTAAAATACAGGACCCTTGTGACCTACAGAAGACATCTTTATGTCCTCATAATGATTATTGCAGCTACCATAACTCCAGGAGCGGACGTACTGAGCCAGATAATGCTTGCTGTGCCCATGGTAGTTTTCTTTGAGATAAGCCTGGTTATTGTCAGGATACTGGGGGTAAAGAATAGCGTTCCCAAGCCCGACCCGTCAGCATCTGCATTAGGAATTACGAGAAAAAATTAAAAGAAATGAAGAGCTGAAAATAAGAAGAGTTCAGGAATAGAAAGAAGAGCTCAAGCGTGAAAGAAAAATAAAAAGCGGAATACAGTAATTCAAGAGATTAAAGCGCAAAAAAGATGTTAAGAGATTATAAGGGAAAAACCGTTCTCTCAAAGCTGTAAAAAAGAAACAGTGCCTTCAGGGAGATGGCGGATGAGAAGCACAGGCGTGTTTGGGGGTGATGTGATGATAATCGAGAAAGCAATCCAAACACGCCTCTTACTGTTCTTTTTCCGCACTCGCCTATCAGTTCATATTCTGTTTTGACAGGATTTAAGGTTATCGAAATTACTTTTATAAAATAATTTTTTGGCAGTATTGTTAATTATGATTTAGAAAATGCCAACTGCCAGAAGCCCATGTCCTGAAATTCCTTTCAACAGGATCAAAAAGTCTTATTTAACCTAATTTCCTATCCTGGGAGCTATGGAGCCTCAGCATATAAAGGCAGATCTTCAGGTGATTGCCTCATCCGTCGTCTACGGGTTTTCAGGAATTTTTTTCATGCACGTGAAAAATGACGGCAGGATCTGTTGTATTTTTCCAGCTTCTTTCCGGGCTGTTCGCGCTTGCAGGTTATCTGGCAATTCCGGGGAGGCTGTAAGGAATTAGATTCCAGGGAAAAAAGAAAATCTTTATGCTGCCTGGAGCATGGCAGGCAGGTATAATGTCTCTTATTATACGGCTGTGAGCCTTACAAATGCCTTGATATCCGTACTTCTGCTTTATACGGCTCCTTTTTATGTTTTATTGCTCGCCCCCATCTTCCGGAAAGAAAATATAGCAGAAACAATGGTTGCGTTCGAAGTTCTGAGATAAGTAATCGTAACATAGAGAAAAACTCTAATAGTAGGGAAATAGTTTTCAGATATAACAAGGAAAATATTCTTAAAAGTATTATTCTTAAATATGTTATTATCAAAGGAGATATCCCTGATCCGGGTTGTATTTTCCTCCTTTCTAAGCTCTATGTCCGGCGAAACAGAATAAAATTTATTTTAGATACTCTGCATCTTATTAATCGTAAATTTATTTTATTGATTATTTGAAAATAGCCTGGTATTCTTATGGTAGACGTAATTAAGGAATTGGAAGCACTGAGGCAGAATTTGCTTGATCTGTCCCTTCGAAATAATCTTCTCAATTACCGCCCTTCCCAGAAAAGGACCATCTCGATTGCAGGTCGAAAGCCGGAGGAGATTTACGAACTCATTGTCCTCCAGGAAAAATCAATGAGATTCAGGGCAAAAGGCCGGTCCAGAAAAGTCAGGAAAATCGCAAATGAGGAAGAAAACGAGGCTTCCGGGAAGGAAAGCAGGCTTTTAAAGACAATAGGAAAGATTCTGGTTTCCGAAGAAGAAAAACTCCAGAAAGAAGACAATTCCCGGAGTTCCCGTTCCGAAACTTTCCTGGAAACCCCGGATGACAGCGAAACTCTTGATAAAAAGCTTTTTTACGTATTTAACCAGGCAAATTCCATTTTCGAAGAACAGGGTTATCCTGTGCTCTACCTTGCGCTGGGTTTTCTGCAGTGGAATGATACCCGGACAGCCATAAAAAATCCTAAAGCCCCCCTTCTCCTTGTTCCTGTGGAGCTCAAACGCATAGGAAAAGGGCGAATTTTCAGCATCCAGTGGACAGGAGACGAGATTTTCACTTCAATAACTCTCCAGGCAAAAATGAAAGAATTCGGAATCGTGCTTCCCGAGTTTGAGCTGCCTGAGGAGGCTTCAGGTATTGGGGAATACTTCAGGGCTGTATTCAAGGCAGTCCGGGGAAAAAAGGACTGGAAGCTCCTGCCAGAAATCTGCCTTGACCTTTTTAACTTCAGGAAGTTTGTGATGTATAAGGATCTCGATCCTGCGACCTGGCCTGAAGACATGACGCCTGCGGACCATCCTCTTATCCGGAAAGTCTTTAACCCTGAAGACCCCGAGTGCGAGGATTCCGGCTTCCGGGAAGAAGAGGTTGACCTCAAACTTTCAGCGAAGGATACCTACCAGATAATGGATGCTGATTCTTCCCAGATCGCAGTCATTGAAGATGTAAAAGCCGGAAAAGATCTTGTTGTCGAGGGCCCTCCGGGAACCGGCAAGTCACAGACAATTGCAAATACCATTGCAGAACTTATGGCTCAGGGTAAAAGCGTACTTTTCGTAAGTGAAAAAATGGCTGCCCTTCAGGTGGTAAAGAGCAGGCTTGATTCGGCAGGTCTGGGAGAACTCTGCCTTGAGATCCACAGTAACCAGACCCGGAAAAAAGCCGTGCTTGAAGAACTGGAAAGAACCCTGAACCGGGCAGCTCCTTCCCCAATACGCCCAGAAAGGGATCTTAACGAGCTCGAAAAGCTGAAGCATGAACTCGACCAGTATGCCCTATCCCTTGGAGAGCCTGCGGGAAGAATCTATCCCAGCCTCTATACCCTTTATGGCATAAGGGAGAAAACGAGAGCTTATTTCGAATCGAAAAGCCTTAAAATGCCCGGCTATAAATTTCAGGAGCCTGAAACCTGGGAACCTGAAGCCTGGACCGATGCAGAAGCTATTCTGGAAAAACTGGAACAGGTACTTCCCTTCCTCAGCCCGATCCGGAAAAATCCCTGGTATGGCTGCGAACCCGGGCTTGTACTGCCTTCGGATCTCGGAGAAATTGAAGCTCTTACAGGCGAATGCAATGCAGCTTTCGAAACCCTGGAAACGGCAATAAAAACCTTTAATGACTTCTCCGCAACCTCAAAACCAGCTACTCTCGAAGGGATTACTGATATAATCGATGCCGCACGATTTCTAGGAAACTCAAAGCCTCTGCCTGAGAAAATGCTTCAAAATCCGGAATGGGAGTCCGAACCTTCAAGAACAGAAGCCAGCATTCTGGTTTCGAAACTCAGGCAGTACCTGGAACTCAGGACTTTCACGGAGAAGACTTTTAATCCATCAATTTTTGACGTTGAGACCTGCAGATTCGAGGAACTTTCCGGCAGTCTCCTGAAGCTTTTAAATCCGAAATACAGGAAGCTCAGAAAAGAGGTTTCAGCCTGCTATCGCTCAGGCGCACCCTTAAGAGACAGTAAAATCCTGCTTGACCTTGCCTCACTTTCCGAATATAAAGCTTGCAAGCAGGAGCTTGAGGAATCAAACGCAAAAGGCAAAAAATACTTCGGAGACTACTGGAAAGGCTTTGAAAGCGACCCTGCTCAACTTGAGGAGCACAGCCAGTGGATAGTTACCTTCCGGAAATATTTGAGAGAAGGCATTCTGACGGAAAGGAGTTTCAGGCTAATAGCAGCCGGAATTGACAGCACTGCCCTTGAATCCGCAGCCAGCCGGGTACTTGCTGCAAAGCAGGAGTTTCTGGAATCTTTCAATAAAGTTGGGGATAGCATAGGCGCGGATTTTGGCAAAATGTTTGGGAAAAGCCTGGAAGCCGCAAAATTGAGTCTCCTGAAATCCCGTATAACACGATGGAAAACCGAAACTTCTTCCCTGGTGCTCTGGAGCCAGTATCTCGGATACAGGCAGGCTTGCCTGGAAACAAAAGCAGCTCCTATGATAGAGGATCTCGAATCCGGAAAACTCGATGTCTCTGATGCAATCCCTGCTTTTGAAGGCGGCTACGCCGAGATCCTCCTGAACCGCACCTTCAGGGAGAGACCTGCACTTTCTACTTTCATCCGGGAACTCCACGAAGGCAAACTTGGGAAATTCAGGGAGCTTGATAAGAAGGTGCTTCTGGAAAACCGGAAAAGGATAAACTGCTCGGCTTACGAAGAAGCCCCAAAACTGACCTCAGGCGCGTCAAGGGCTTCGGAAGCCGGAATTTTACTTAATGAGTTCAATCGGAAAAGAGGGCATATGCCTATCCGCGCCCTTATGAAAAAGGCAGGCGGTCTGATCCAGAAGATCAAACCCTGCTTCCTCATGAGCCCGCTTTCCATTGCCCAGTACCTTGATCCCAGGAGCACCCGCTTTGATGTGATTATTTTTGATGAAGCCAGCCAGGTCAGGCCCGAAGATGCGGTCGGAGCCCTCCTTCGCGGAAAACAGGTCGTGGTAATGGGGGACTCAAAACAGCTCCCTCCAACCGATTTCTTCGATACCGTGCTCGACTCTCCTGAAATTGAGCCCGATGACTATGCTACAGCAGGGGATATGGAAAGCATACTGAATGTGTGCAAACGCAGTTTCCCGGTAAAAACCCTGCGCTGGCACTACAGGAGCAGGCATGAATCCCTGATTGCGATTTCAAACCAGGAATTTTACGATAACCGCCTCTATGTTTACTCCTCCCCCATGCAAAAAGATGAAAGACTCGGGCTGAAGTTCGTGCATCTTCCGGATGCGGTTTATGACAGGGGTAAAAGCGGAGCCAACCGGATAGAAGCAAGAGCTGTTGCAAGGGCGGTCTTAGAACACTTCAGCAGGTATCCCGAGAAAAGCCTGGGGGTCGGGACTTTTAATATAAAACAGCAGGAAGCCATCCAGGAAGAAATTGAGGCCCTGCTTAAAGCAAATCCGGGATTTGACCTCAATTCTGGAAACGGAAGAGGCGAGCACTTTTTTGTTAAAAATCTTGAGACCATCCAGGGCGACGAGAGGGATGTTATACTTCTGAGTGTAGGTTTTGGCTTTGACGGTAACCGAAGACTTTCCCATAATTTCGGCCCGCTTAACCGTGAAGGAGGGGAAAGGCGCCTGAATGTTCTTATTACCCGGGCCAGGGAAAAATGCATTGTTTTTGCTAACTTTACAGCAAGGGACCTGAATCTGGAAGAAAATTCACCTTTCGGGCTCCGGGCCTTGAAAGTCTTTCTTGAGTTTGCAGAGAGTGGCAGGCTCCCCTTGCCTGCATATAGCAAGGAGACCCCCGATTTACCTTTCGAAGAAACAGTTTCCGGTTTCCTTACCGAAAACGGTTTCGAAGTCCACAGGCAGATTGGCTGTGCCGGGCACAGGCTCGACCTTGCAGTGCCTGATCCCGCCCATCCGGGACGGTATGTACTTGGAATCGAGTGTGATGGAGCCAGTTATCATTCCCTGCATGTTGCACGGGATCGCGACCGTCTGCGCCAGCAGGTGCTCGAAGGACTGGGCTGGAAAATCTACAGGGTCTGGTCAACGGACTGGTACCTGCACCCGAAAGAGAGCAGAGAGAAGCTGCTTGAAGCTGTGAAAGGAGCCATAAAAAAGGCAAAAACTCAGGCAAGATCCGAAACCAGATCCGAAGTTCCGGTAATTAAAGAACCTGCAGCATGGGCCGAATCCGTAAACCAGAGTCCTGCAAGAAAATACTCCGGTTCTCCTTTAAACCAGGATTTACCTGCAATTTCGGCTTTATCCGGAATGAGTGCTGAAAATGCAGGTGATGAAGAATTTGAAAGCAGATTTTTTGAAAGAAGTGCCCTTCCGGAAGCTTTCGAAGCCGAAATTCTTCCAGAGGCTTCGTTTGAAGCCGAGGAGGAAGAACCTTATTCAGGCTCACTTTTCAAACTGGAAGAAGGGCTCACAACTCCTTCAGGCATGGACTTACTGCCGGAAATGGCTTCAAAAACCGAATCAATGGCTCTTGTAGTCAATGCAAATTCTCGCAAGAAACCTGTGAGAAGATCAGGAAAATCAAAGCTTCTTAAATTCAGTGCAGATCCCCGCTCTGACGGGGACGAGCCTGAACTCATACCTGAGCCTGAGCCTGAGAAAGTGAGTTTTTTCCAGGCTTATCCCGAGATTGATTTCAGTGCAGGTCCTGAAAAGAAAAAGAAACGCAGGCGGCTTAATGAATTTGCTTATATCTACGGTTCAGGAGGCGATTTCGAATCCGAGCTTGATTACGGGGAAGAAAATTATGCAGATGAGGACGATAGTTATGCAGGCATATGGGATTCGGATACTGAAACTGAGCCCGAAACTGAATCTGAGATTTTGCCCTCAGTTACCGGATCGAGAACTGTTGAAGTCCCTGACATTTCTGAGAATGAGCCTGAAAAACCGTCCGTGAAAGAAAATTTACTCGAAGATACCGTACCCCTCTACAGGGCTTGCCTTTCCTCAGGACTTCCGCAGTCCGTCGATCTTTCCGAAGTTTCTGACAGGCAGCTTGAGGAAGCAATTATACGGATTATAGCGTGTGAGGGTCCTATTCATGCAGAACTCCTGCCGCTGCGGATAAAATCACATACTGGAATTCCCCGCATGCTCGGGAAAATAAAGCAGCGAATATTTGATGCCGCGGACACTGCCGAAAACTCCGGAAAAATCCGGATAAAGGGCGAGTTTTACTGGCCGGTTTCGGAACCTGCCTGTCTCCTGCGCAGGCGTGATGGGGACGCATCTGCAAAAATTGAATGGATCTGCGACGAGGAAATAAAAGAAGCTATTCGTTTTGTCCTGAACAGTCAGTATTCAACCCCTCTTGAGGAGCTTATTGTCCAGACTTCAAGAGTTCTCGGGATAAAAACTACCCGCAAAAACACCTCGGAAAGGATTGAGAACCTTATCCTTTCAGGAATCGAGGACAGTGAGCTGACCTTTCTGCCCAACAACATGATCGGTTTTGCAGAATGAAAGGTGTTTTCAAAGATTTCAGGAAATCCTATTTTTCTCAGGCTATTCTATTCTTTAATCTTAAAACTCTTTACTGATTTTTAACTTTTCTTCAATAGATTGGTTTTTAAAAGTTTTCAATCCATACAGTCAAATCTCCGATATGAGAATCAAAATATATGAATTAGAAAAAATAAAATACATTCTGGAAATTGGGGGAGGCAATTTAGCGGAGATAGAAAAATTATCTAATCCGGAGGAAGATCCAGGTTATAAGAATAAGCATCCTGGCAATTTCCAGGAATATTTTCTGGTGGGGATATCATATGTACTTTTAACAGTTATTCTTGCCTATCCTGTAATATTTAAGATAAAAACCAATATTCCTGGAACAGGTGAGGATTCTTTTCAGTGGATGAGGATTTTATGGTACACAAAAAAGCAGTACAGGAGGTAAATTTAACAGCTTTTACACATGATAATTTGCTTTTTTATCCGAATGGTATAGAATCTATGCCATTTCCCTCGGCATTTAATCAAATCTTATATTTGCTGCTCTCCCGGTTTCTGGACTTGCATGTCATATACACGATATTATGGCTCCTGACTTTCATAATAGGAGCTGCTGGTGCGTATTTGCTCGTAAAATACCTTACGGATAATAAATACGCTGCCTTTATTGCAGGAATTGTATTTGCATTCTCCCCATATCACTTTTCAAGAGGGCTATGTTTCTTTGGAGCCGCAACAATTCAGTGGATCCCTTTCTGTGCATTATTTCTTATGAAAACGGTTAAAGAGGGAGGGACGAAAAACTCGGTTATTGCAGGAATCTTTTTTGTCCTTGTCGCAATGAGCGACCTGCAGTATCTGATATTTATGGGAATCTTTGCAGGGCTGGTGCTTTTATAAGATATTTACACGAATCTCAGTTCCGAGAATACTTTTATTTATTCTGTGATAATATCAGTTAAAAAATATTTCCTTTTTGGCGGGGTCGCTCATCTCGGAGTATTGCCTTTAACCGTCAATGAAATACTTATTGCCCTTTGAAACGAAAACTTCTTAAAACCAGATGCTCAGGAAATTCTGAAATTATCAAATGACTTGATGACCTTCTTTCTCCCTTCGAAACTACATCCTCTGGTTGGTCAATTTACAGTAGATTTATATTTAAACTTACCAAACTGGCATGCAGAAAAAGTAAACTTCATAGGATACGTCGTTCTGGGGCTTTCGACCCTTTCATTCCTGAAATCAAGGAAAAATCCTGACTTAGAATTCTGGTTAATAGCTACAATTTTCTTTACAATACTTAGCCTGGGACCTGTACTGCATTTTAATGGCATTCTTTCTTTCACTGATTTCAATCTGAAGATACTCCTTCCGCATCGGCTATTAGATGATACGGTTCCGTTCCTGCAAAACTGCAGGACAGTCGGCAGGTTTTTCGTCATCGCAACACTTGGATATTCCGTCCTTGCCGGGCATGGCATTTCGGAATTACTTAAGTATAAGCCCGAAAGAAAGAAGTTGATCTTTACAATAACCGGTTTATTGTTGATTTTTGAATATATGTGCATCCCGTACCCGACTGCGCAGGCAGATGTCCCTGATTTTTACTATGAAATCAGTGATGATACTGAGAACTATGCATTGCTCGAAATACCACAGAGATACAATGCAGGATATATGGATTTTCATCTCCTGTACTATCAGACAGTCCATAATAAACCTCTTGTCGGCGGATTTGCAGCAAGGTATCCAGCCAACATAAGTTACTTTCAAAGTAGTACCCCCTTTATTAGAGAATTAAACTATTATTCCCTGCAGAATAATGGGATTTTAGAACAAAATATTACTGAAATAGGTACTTCAGTCCTGAATGCTAACGATATAAGGTACGTTATTCTCCACAGAGATCAATTGTCCAGCAAAGAGCTGCATTTTACAAACGAGTTACTGAAAAAGACACTTAAAACCGAGCCACGTGTATATCCTGAAGATGGGCTTGTTGTTTACCAGGTTCCGGACGAGACAATTCTCCCCTATATGCTTCTGGGTGACGGATGGAATCGTCGGGAGAACCGGGATGGCATAACAACTGCATGGGTAGCAAATAATGCTACAATACTGATTTACTCGGATGTTACTGAGGATGCGGTATTAAAGTTTAAAGCCCTGAGCTTCCACTCTCCAAAAACACTGGAGGTTTATAACGGCAAAGCTCTCCAGAATAAACAAACCGTAAAAACCAGTTTAAGTACAGTAAATATTCCAATCGACTTAAAGAAGGGAAAAAACACCATTCTTCTGCATATGCCTGAAGGCACAGAAAGACCGTGTGATTTACCAGAGCTAAAGAGCAACAATAATGCGGAATTAAGTATAGGAATCCAGAAGGTTCAATTAATTCATTCACTTGAAAATTAATCCTCAGGAGGAAAGATCACCTGAAGAATTTTATCAAGCCATAGAAATATGTTCTGGAGACATTAAGCTCCAGACAACTCTACCTTTTGTTAGCCGTACCAGGGAAGATCGGAACATTCCCTTCCAGCCCTGCATTTTTTACAAAGTTGGGGAAGCTGTAATTCCTTCCCCTGACCTCAACTAAAACTTATGTTTATTTGATTTACCTTTTCAGTTAACTCTTATTTTGTAATAAAAACCATTGCAGCTACAACGGTAGTCCATTTCCCGTCCTTATCGCCATTTGAGGTCTGGCAAATATGGAACGTATCGAATATATGCCCGCTTGCCTTGTAGACCTGCTCTCTCTCATGCCAGGCCATTTCTGCGTCGAATTCTATACCAAGGGTTGTTGCAAGCATTGTTGCTGCCAGGTCCTCAGCATATTCTCCTGCAATAATCTCTTCTTCTCCAAAAGAGTGATGTTCGGAAATGTACCCGTAGTTTTCTTCATTTACAGGGACTGCAGTTCCTATAGCTGAAGCCATTAAACGATGAGGTTCGTCAGTATCGTTTCTTGCAAGTACACAATGGACAATGGCGCCAGGTTTTAACTCTAAGAGCCCTTCTTCTCTCGGTACTAGTTTGCAGTTGGGAGGCAGAATGCTTGAAACACTTACAAGGTTGTATTTCTCGATTCTTGCATCCCTCAGTGCAAGTTCAAAGGATGCTAATCGGTCTTTATGTACCCCGGTACCCTTTGTCAAAAATGCTTTTCTTGGGATCATGTTAACTCCTCAAGGGATTTATGCGTCTGCTGTGCGGGTTCCATTGTATGAGCAACCAATACACACATAGATAATTTAAAGCTTTTAAGCAGTAAGCTGAACTATTGGGCTGATAGTTCTATCTTTCATGACTCAAACGTACACCAGAGTTATGAACTTTATCCTATTAACTCTCAGCTTTTGAAAACGGAATACTTTATACTGGAGATACATCCAGAAGAGAGTCCTGCTCGCTTAGTTCCTTAAAGCCTTCATCAAATTCATTCTGTCCGGATAGAGCTTTTTCATAGACATCGGAATTTGCAATCCCTTCAAATATAAATCTGGTTTCTACTGGAATCTCACCTGCATGGACCTTTATATCCTTTTTATCTACACGAATTGTAACCTGGTCAGGGAAAAGTCCGGACTCGGCCATGTAGTCAAGTATTAGCTTTTTCCCGAACTCTTCAGCAAAATCCAGGGCTTCACTCCTTATCACGAAATGCCTCCTTCCTGCAGGGGTATATACAAAGATACCTTTCGTTTTAAGGTCGTACTTTGATTCACTATAAAGCGTACGCACAGTTATCTCGACACGCTTTGTCCCTTTGCCTGCAAGAGCTCCGACCGCATTTCCGACATTCGAATATTCCGGAATAAGAATCTCAGCATCAATCAGCTGCTTCAGCTCTTTCACATAAGCCCGGACCGGGCCTCCCAGAAGGACAACAGGGATATCCACTTTAAACCGGGCGAAAAAACTGCCTTCAAGCATTTTTTTAATTTCGGTCCTGTCTACTCCTTCCATCAAAAAAGCGATAAGGTCTCCTGCCATGTTCCTGGCAAAGAGCTGTTTCACTTCCAGACAGAACTCTTGCCTGTCAATCCCTGAGAAGTTTGCAAGCAGGGTAGCTCCGATTTCAGAGGCTTCGGCATTCCACTCAGTATACTCTCCAAGTGCATGCAGGGCATCAGTGGGGGTAAAACCTATCACCTGAACGAGACGCTTCTGGATTAAAGAACCCATCACCTTTTTTGAAGGCAGGATATTTCGGTCCCAGTAAATATCTTTGAGGGAAAGCGGTTTATTTCCTATAAGAGCAAGGAGTTCTCCTTCTTCCCGGCTCAAACTGGCAGGCTTTTGCCCTGTCCGGACAAAAAATTTTGTTGCCTGGATATGTTCATCCAGTTTGAGCCTGTCCGGAATCCAGCGTTTTTTCAGGGTGCTCATGAAATCGGGGTACAGGACTGCTGCCCTGCAAAGAGGAATGACACGTCTGGGACCTATATTTATATTGCCTCTCTGAACCCAGATGTGACTGTCTCCTCCCATAGCCGACGTCTCCATACGCAGCGCTCTGACTTTTGTTTGCCAGCCGCCCACAACTGCACCGGTCTCGCTGAGGTGAGGAAGCCCTTTATGTATCAGAGAGACATCCGTGCTCGTGCCGCCAACATCTATTACAGTGCAGGTCTCATGCCCTGACAGATAGGAAGCCCCGAGAAGACTTGCTGCAGGCCCTGAAAAGACCGATTCTATGGGTTTTTTCAGGGCTTCGTGCATACTTACTACCGAACCGTCGCAGCGGAGCATGGCAATCCTGGGGTTTAGTCCTCTACTTTCGATCTCACTTACTACCGTTTTTAAGAAGCCCTCCGCTACAGGCAGGAGCTGGGCATTGAGGTAGGCAGTAACTCCCCTTTCATAAGCTCCCAGAGACTGGGCCAGCTCATGCCCGCAGACAACAGGCAATCCCGCAAGCTCCTGAATAAGGGTTTTAACGCGTAATTCATGCTCAGGATTTCGAACACTGAAATAAGAAGAAACCGCAAAAGCCGAAACCCTGTTTCTTATTTCAAGCACGAATTTTTCTACTGCTAACAGGTCAAGAGCTGCTGCTTCCTCCCCATTGCTGTCATGTCCTCCCTGTACCATGATGCAATTCTTAATTCCCGAATCGGAAGGAATCTCATAATTTCCTATAAGGATCAGCCCTACGGGATATCCTGTGCTTTCAAGGATGGTATTGGTTGCAAGGGTGGTAGAAACCGAAACAACAGCCACGGATTTCAGCTTTTCAGGATCAAGTCCGTCAATCGATTTTTTAATTCCTTCAAGAGGGTCAGGATAGGTGGTAAATGCTTTATTTGAGCATACGACCTTTCCATCCGACTTCTGAATTAAAACCGAATCAGTATAAGTTCCACCTGCATCAATGCCAAGGTCATATGCCATTTTTGGATTATACGCCATTTTTATATCGCCTTTTATATTACCGATGTTCTACGCTATCTATACCATGCCGTCCGTAATCTGTTATGCTGCGTATTCCATTTCTTAGAATCAAGGGTTTACCAGTTCGGAACATAACATCCGCTCAGAGGCAGGCACAAATTCAAGAACAAATAATGAATTCAGCATATACATTATTTGCGCTATAGAGGGAAAAATATAAATGTTCCGGGAGCTTTCCGGAACTCAAACCTCCGGCATCCCGATGCCCACGAAAACAAGCTTTGTCTCTACGGGTATTGCCCCTGCTTCACTCAAAGCGATATCTTTTTTGCTGACCTCGATCTGGACCTGTCCTTTATCGAGCCCGGCTTCGGTCATGTATTCCATGACAAGCCTTCTCCCGAGAGCATTGGCATGCTCCAGAGCCTCGGGATAGCTTCCGAAGGTTTCCCTGCCCCTGGGAGAGAATAAAAGAACCAATCTTTTCTTATCTTTTGAGTAGGTGCTCTTGATCAGGATTTCAAGCCTTTTTATACCCTTTCCCACAACGGCTCCGACGGCATTTCCTACTTCGGCGTATTCAGGGACTATTATATCAGCATCGAGAATCTGCTTCAACTCGTTGATATATGCTACCACAGGTCCTCCTATCAGCACGACAGGAATTTTCATTCTGAATTGCGTAAACCTGTCGGACAGGAGGATTTTTTCGATTTCCCTGGGGGGCACGTCCTTCAGGATAAAGGATACCAGGCTTAAAGCCATATTCCGCGCAAAATCCTGTTTTATCTGTTTGCAGAGCTCGATATAGTCGGTCTGGGTATAGCGTTCCAGAAGTTTTGCCCCCACTTTTGAGGCTTCTTCATCCCATTCGGTATATTCCCCGAGCACGTGGAGGGCATCGGTAGGAGTGAAGCCGATTGCCTGGATGAGGCGCCTCCTTATGAGCGAATCAAGTAGAGCAGGAGAAAGCGTTTTCTGGGTTTCCCAGAAGATATCGTTAAGCGATGCAGGGAAATCTCCTATTCTGTCAAAGAGTTTTTTTTCAAGCTTTCCAAGATCTGAAGGTTCGACCCCTGTCCTTACAAAGAACTTGGTAGGCTGCACGTTTTCTTCAAGGTGCATAGTCCCCGGGATTCTCCCTTTTTTCAGAGCTTCAAGAAAACCAGGATATTTGACAGCTGCAACGCAGAGCGGGATAACTCGCTTTGGGCCGAGATTTATTTTCATGTTCCTGACCCAGACATGGCTGTCTCCTCCCATTGCCGAGGTTTCCATCCGGATGGCTCTAACCTTTGTCTGCCAGCCTCCGACTACAGCCCCGTCAGCACAGAGTTCCGGAAGCCCGTTTTCGAACATCGAAACGTCGGTACTTGTCCCGCCTACGTCAATAACCGCACAGGTCTCGAGCCCTGAGAGGTGAGATGCCCCTACAAGGCTTGCTGCAGGACCCGAAAAGATAGATTCGATCGGTTTTTCCAGAGCCTCGTTAATGCCCACGACCGAACCGTCGCATTTGAGCATGAGCAGCCTCGAATTCATTCCTCGCCTGGAGATTTCTTCCCTGATTGAGCGGATGAACTGGTTTGCGATAGGAATAAGCTGGGCGTTCAGGTAGGCTGTAATTCCTCTCTCATAGGCTCCAAGGTCAAGGGAGAGTTCATGCCCGCAAACCACAGGCATTCCCGTAAGTTCCTGTATGCGGGCTTTGACTGCCAGCTCATGGACAGGATTTCGAACACTGAAGTATGAAGAAACTGCAAAAGCCGAAACTTTATCCTTCACCTTACGGACAAAAGCTTCTACAGCTTCCAGGTCAAGAGAAACAAGTTCAGCTCCATGGTGGTCGTGCCCTCCTTTTACAATAGTATGAAATTCAACATGCGTTTTTTCCGGGACTTCATAGTCTCCTACAAGGATCAAGCCTACAGGATAGCCATTTTTCTCAAGGATCGTGTTTGTTGCAAGCGTTGTTGAGACTGAAACCATTTTTACGTCTTTTAAATATTTTCCATCCAGCCCGTCTATGGAGCTTTCTATTCCTGCAAGCAGGTCGGGGTAGGTGGTGAGCGCCTTGCTGGAATCCATCACTTTGCCATCGGAATCCCGGATGATGATCGAATCCGTATAGGTGCCTCCTGCGTCAATGCCCATGCTGTACTGCGTCTAAATGCCTCCTGTTCATCTTCTAGAGTTTTCGTAGTTGGGGTTCTCTAAAACTGGGGTTCATGAGGTAGCTCATGAGATTAAAATTGCCGGGGATATATTATATTTAAAAATATATAATAGTTGGCGGGAAATGTATTGGCTGGCTCCAAAAAAAGAGGTTTGACAGACAATTTATTCTATTATAAGATATTTTTTATTATATAACATAGAATGAAATATATTATGCATAATATAACTCGTGCAATAATATTATGCATTATATTACTGCAATTATATTATGCATATAACTACTGCAATTATATTATGCATATAACTACTGCAATTATATTATGCATATAACTACTGCAATTATATTATGCACATAACTACTGCAATTTTCGGTTAATACGGAAATTTCCGATTATATGATTTTATATACGTATTCAGTAACAGATTCTTCTTAAATGATGGGGGGTCAAATACGTCTAGAAAGAAATCTGAGTTTCCTGTAGAGCCTGCTGTCCGTAAGGATGGAACAAAAGAAGGCGAAGTTGTTAGTTTTGAAGCGTTAATCCGCAGTAAAACGGATATTTCCATGTTTGAGCCCGGCCAATTTTTGACGCCGGAAAATATTGAGGAATTTATTCCTGAAGGCGGAGCAACCCAGAAAGCCGCCAAAATCTTTCAGGATATGGGCTTCAGAATTATCCATGTCGGGGTGTTCAGCGTCAGTGGGGAAGCTACCAGGGATCTTTGGGAGAGCACGTTCAATACCGAAGTTAAGAAAGTTACAGTTCCGGCAGATAATATTCATCCTGAGCGGGGAAAAAGAGTCTTCCTTTCTAACGTTGCCGGGGCTCCTTTTGAGATCCCTGCGGAAGTATCCGATCTGGTTGAAAGAGCTTACCCGCAAAAACCTCCGGTTTTTTTCGGATCTCCCCTTCCTCCTATCGTATCTTACCATTGCCTGAATGTTCCCGGTGACATATCTATGCTGCTTCGGGCTGGAAGGGTCAACCAGGAAGGAATTACCGGTAAAGGTGTTCTGGTAGCAATGCCGGATACTGGTTTTTACGCTCACAAGTTTTACGAATGGAGGGGGTATAATTACAACAGGACCATAGCTGAAGATGCCGTAGATGTGGATGTTGATAATAACGGGCATGGGACTGCAGAGGCTGCTAATATATTTTCATCGGCTCCGGGCATTGATTTTGTAGGCATAAAGATGGGACTTAATCCAACGCTTGGCTTCAAAAAGGCAATGGATCTCAGTCCAGCAGTTATTAGCTGTAGCTGGGGATGGGATATCAGGGAACGGTCTCTACCAAACTGGCTGAAGCCGCTCGAAGCCGCAATAATTTACGCAGTAAGGAAACTGGGAATAACCGTCGTGTTCTCGGCAGGGAACGGGCATTACGGGTTCCCAGGTCAGATGCCTGAAGTTATATCTGCCGGTGGTGTTTATGTTAGCAGGAAGCTTGCGGGAGACGATTTTGAGTTTAAAGCATCCGACTACGCTTCAAGTTTCACCAGCCCTATTTATCCTGGCAGAAGGGTACCGGATGTATGCGGCCTTGTAGGTATGAAGCCAAATGCCATTTACATAATGCTGCCTGTCCAGCCGGGATGCTCAATTGACAGGGAGCTGGCAGCGGGAGGTGCTCACCCGAACGGTGATATGACAGAATCTGAGGACGGATGGGCGGCAATAAGCGGAACCAGTGCGGCAGCTCCGCAAATTGCGGGCGTGTGTGCTCTCTTAAAGCAGGTACAGCCGTCTTTATCGCCTGAATTGATAAAACAGATCCTGATCGCATCGGCAAGGGATGTCAGGGAGGGTGAAAGTTCTATGGGCGATACTGCAGGTAAAGGGTTTGACAGTGCTACCGGAGCAGGGCTTGTAGATGCCTACAGTGCATGCAAACTTGCCCGGTCAATCATGGTAAGACCAAGGTTTACGGTTCCTCCGCCAATGTAAGTAAAAAAGCTACTTACCCGGGGGTTAAAACGAGTTTTTGAGCCGATATTAGAAGTATTCGGGCGGTTCGGGGAAGAAAATTTCTTTAATAAAGAGTTTAAATTCCTCAGGAATTAAGGGTTGTGTGACAGGTCTGTAATACTCTACCATTGAGTCAGTGAGACCTGGAAGCACGGACTTGGAGGTTTTTTCCAGCTTCATATTAAAAAAATCTTCAAATTTTTCCGGAGAGCCTTTAATTGTGATTGTTTCACCAATTGAGAGAATATCAAATCCCTGCTCTTGTAGTTTCAAAGCAACAACATTTTTATTTTTAACAGGAATTACGTCGGCTGTTAGCATATAATTTATTCAGAGTCCAATATATATAGGACTTGCGAACTTAAGCCGTTGCAAATATATAAAAACTTATCACGATTTTTAGCCTGCTACTTTCTGAGCTTATATTAAAAACCCGAAATTTATATAAACGAGTATATTAAAAACTCACCTTTAAAAGCTGGTCCCAAAATACTACCAGAGCTTTAAAGGGCTTGAGTCGAGAGCTTTAAAAGTTTTGAATTTGCCGGGTTAATCCGGGGAATTGGACGAGCTAATCCGGGAATTAATTCAGCCAGCTGGAAATTGGCTGGGTTAGTCCGGGAAATGGTTAGACGGACGTATGAATTGAGCGAGTTGATGAGTATGATACTTGAAGAAGTATTCAACCAGCTGAAAGAGCTTGAAAAGAAATTCAATGAGGTAAAATATCCTCCTGAAACTGCTTTTCAGCCATCCTTTTCCTCTAAAATCCGGAAAGCGGAAAAGGACAGTTTACTCCACCGTCTGCCTGCCCTGGAGCTTGATGAACTTCTGGAAAAGGTAGAGGAATGACATACAAAGTAGCGCTTCACCCCTCAGTCCGCAGAAACCTTAAAAAATTGTATCGGCTTGACAGGCCAGGCTACAATTATGTGAAAGACCGCCTCCGCCTTCTTGCTTACATGCCGGAAATGGGCGTTCCCCTCAAAACCGGATTTGAAGGAAAATGGAGAATTCATATCGGTCCCTTCGTGCTGGTCTATACTTTCGACAAAGCCACTAACGTCATTACCCTTCTGGTTTTTGAACATTATACAGAGGCATATGACATATATACCGCATATGCGTGAGGTCAACAAAACCCCGCAAGCCTTTTCAAGAAATAGCTTGACCGCAAGCCTTTTCAAAAAAGGCTTGAGCGAAAACTTTTTCAAAAAATCCTTGACCGCAAGCCTTTTCAAAAAATCCTTGACCGCAAGCCTTTTCAAAAAAGGCTTGAGCGAAAACTTTTTCAAAAAAAGTTTGATCAAAAACCATGCTTTATCTAAGCCGATGTAACCGGAGCGTGATAAACCGGCGCAACGGTTTCAACACAAGCCTTTTCAAAAAAGGCTTGAGCGAAAACCTTTTGAGAAAAGGTTTTATCGAAAACTCTGATGTATCTGAACCGGTGTAACCGGAGCGTGATCGACCGGCGCAACGGTCGAGGCACAACGGTTTGTTGAGAGAAAAGGGAAAGGTTAAGGTAAAGCCGGATGTAAGATCAGTCAGGGATCAGGATTTTAAGAGGTAACCGGAATGAAGAAAAACGATAGCATCAAGGCATGTGGTCGGACTATAAGTTACGAGATCGTTTATAGTGAGAACAGAAAGAGGGCAGCTATATTAGTCCGCCCGGATCTGAGAGTTGAATTCCGGGCACCTCAGGCGCTGGGTACGGATGCAATCCGGAAAATGGTTCAAGGGAAGGCGCAGTGGATAGTCAGGAAACTTGAACTGTTTGAGGCAAACAGGCAGCCTGAGCAGGAAAAGCAATATTTGGATGGCGAAAGCTATCTTTACCTGGGCACGGAGTATCCTTTGAGAATAGTATTCGCGGATAATGCAAAAAGACCTCTCGCTTATTTCAGGGATTCCGGACTCACGGTTGAGATTCCGGAGGGTAGTCCAGCAGATAGAGTTCCCTTTCTGGCGAAAGAAGCGATCTGGAATTTCTATAGCAAGCGTGCCGAAGAGGAAGTCGAGAAAATTCTGGCGAGTTATTCGAAAAAGCTCGGGGTTGTTCCTCCGGCTTTTAAAGTGAAGCACCAGAAGCGGCGATGGGGCAGCTGTTCTGCAGGCAATATCCTGAGGATAAATTTCCAGCTCCTGATGGCTCCGCCCGAGCAGCTTGAATATGTGGTAGTACATGAACTCTGCCACGTAAAAGAGAAAAATCATTCTGCCCGTTTCTGGAAACTGGTCAGGGAACTCATGCCTGATTATAAGGAATACAGGAATAGCCTGAAAAAAGACGGCTGGAAATATGTGCTTTGAAGCCAGAGGATCAGGATTAACTTTTGAGAATGCTGTGCTTTAAAAACATTTTATGGTTCTGTATCTTAAAAGGCCTATGAGTTCATACATTATAAGCATTTTAAAGGGATGGCACATGAAAATATTTTGATGTAGATGGCTTTATAAAAATATTATAGGCATCGGTCGAATATTTTATTAAGTTTTACAGATAGCAGTATAAAATTTATTAATCTACCAGGATATTAAGATACGGTATACTTTCAGATACCTTCATGTTATATACTCAAAAGGTGATGATAGATAAGGATGTCTGAGAAGGCACGCTTCAAAACAAATAGAGAGTTTTGACAGACCCTCTGATTTCGTCCTTTTACAGATGACCATTCTCTATACACACCACCTTTTATTTTTTATTTTTTTATTTTGTCCTGAGAGATTAAAGTTTAAAGAATATTTAGTTCTGTTGAATTCGTTTTTATAAATTAATTCTGTTTATCTTCCAGGTCATCTGTATAATCCTTTCTGAACTAACCCTTTCTGAACTAACTCTTTCTCAGATAATATAGAGCAACGGGCAGGGACAATCACCCCGATTAATCCCCCGATTAATCCTCCGATTCCTCCAATCAGGCGGTTGTAATCCGGATAAAGTATTGTCCAGACCCCATATGCCTGTGCATTGAAAACTCCGAGCATATATGAAGCTAGAAGAATGCTTTTATGTTCCAGGGGAAGGGCTGCTATATAAATTCACGGCAGGGTGATAAGAGTAACAAAATAATACCCCCTGCGAGCCTGTCAGGATAGCCTCCAATATCGATTGGAAACACGAAAAGCAGGTGCCAGAGTCTCCAGATTAGTCCTGAATAAGGGCTTTTTCCCTCCCGAGGAGCAACAGCCTGGGGAGCAGGTAGCCCCTCCAGCCAGATTCCTTGCCGAAAACCGGGATTGAGTTTATTCCTTACAATGGAAACCGAAATCCCGGGAAAGAAGATAATTGTGAGCAGAAAAAGGCTGTAATAACCCGTCATTCTCCCTCAAGATTAATCTGCAAGCTTCGAATACCCAGGGACACGGCAACCGTGGGTATGAAAGCAAAAGCATAGAACCGGAAAATGCCTTTGAGGTCAATTCCGCTACTCATCTTTTCCCCCAGAAAACTATATTTCGTGTTATATTCGGAGCGCGCGGCATAATTAAATCAGAATTATCTCTTAATTTCAAAAAATGCCATTAAATTAAAACCCTGCAAAATAAATTGGAACAGTAAGCTTTAATTTAGGGGGGGTTGTATTATTAATAGCCATTATAAAGCAACTAACTCTAAAAGCATCCTGGAATGGGGTATTTTTGGTGGACAATGACATAGCTACTTCAAATAATATAAACTCTGAGAGTGCTGCTTCGGATAATTGCATTGTTTCAAGCACCTGCACGCCCGGCGCAGAAAGATACTTTCCCCGTGAAATCCTTGAACATCTCTTTAACTCGAATAATGAAGAATCGTCTGTCTTCCTATTGAGCGTATTACTGATGGCTTCAGGGCTCATTTTATTTATTTACGGCCTTATTAGCGGGAAGCCTTACCAGTTTATTATGGCTTTTTTCTTCCTGGTTCCAGGGCTTGTTCTGGACGACGTAAGACAACAGCAAATGTGTGAGAGGTAAATTCCTGATTTCGAGTATTTATCTTTATTTTCCCAATTACTCTTATTTCTCTTTTTTTTATAAGTTGATTTTTTATTCGCTATTATTATATTTCCTATTTAACCTGCGACTGTCTGCAGTGCTGCAGGGAATCACTCCAGGGAGACTCGTTAAATCCTGATTCTCTTATATAATATAGGATATAGAAAAAGGCGGGAGAAAGTAACAAATAGATATGGGGCATATTTCATTATCGAGACGCGAGCTCTTAAAGAGGTAATGGCTTTATGCGAGCCGAAGAAAGAGACCCAGAGGACTTTTTGATTGACATTCTTGATTCAATCGAAAAAATCGAGAGTTTTATTGAAGGATTTGAATTTGAAGACTTTTCTACAGATGATAAAACCATATACGCCGTAATTCTAGCTCTCGAAATCGTTGGAGAAGCAACAAAAGATTTGCCGGATTCTTTAAAAAAGAGACATCCTGAAGTTCCATGGAGAGAGATGTCAGGGCTGCGCGACAAAATGGTCCACGGCGATCTCGGGCTTGACCTTGAAGCCATCTGGAATATAGTAGTGGAATATATTTCCTCCTTAAAGCCATTAATTGTCAGGATTTTGAACGAGGGGTAATCTATCTTCCCGGATTTCAGTGTCAGTTCCCCAGATTAATCTCCTGAAGTAACACAACATCTACGAACATTATCCCTTAAATAATACGCCGTATTCGGAGTCGTAAATATTAATACAAACATATAAAGGCTGCCGCAAATCCGAAGTTTTATATGGGGTATCTACCCCAATCTCAGGGCCATTTTGCCCCCGTTTATTTTTTATAAGGTTCGGCTATACTTTGCCAACATGTGATTAAATCTTTAAGTTTATATATTATGAAGTACTGTAGAATATTGGGCATCTGGGAAGGTCATAAGAGACCTTTTAACTCTTTTTAATAACCCCCCCATACCCCCCAACTCCCCAATATCCAGATGCCCAATCCCCATTAATGTCATGTTTTCTTAATATCTTTCCTGGCGATATCGTTTTCTGTTGCATACGCGAAAGAATATCTTCGTTTTCTTCTAGATACGATTTCACACAGATTCTGCAGCCTTTGAATCTCGTTTCCGGCTAAAAATTATTTTTTTATACCATTATCTTTCGAGGTTTCGGCCCATTCAGGAATACGCATGCAATTGAAACCAGCATAGTATTATGCATGCTATCTGCCGCGCCTCGAACCTCTACTGCCTGCTTGAAAACGCTTTTGAAAAAGCCGTATCACTTTCATTAACGCAATTGATGAAAAGGGCACCTGAGACTCTGCATCCTGAACTCTACGCAGCCTGAATGCGAAAATGCATGGGGCGAGCGGCGCCATAGTGTGCAGGACCCTGAGATAGCGGTCCGGGATTCAGGTCAAGAGAATCTACAGCCGGAGCAAAGCCGGGAAACTGATATGAGCCAGCAACCCTGATAGAGAGCTGAAAAAAAGAAGGCTTGCCGCATATGCCACTGATATATCACCCAGACTGCGTATAGCCCCGTGCTTTCGATGATCTAAGGTAATTTTTATACCTGTGCTTGAAACCTATCGATAAGCAAATATAATACTTATTCTCCAGCACATACCATTTTCAGAAGGCTTTAGCAAATCAGGTAAATTTTTTAAGTCCAGACCTGAGATGAAAGTTTAAAAAAGCTTGTTTCCTTGAATGCTCCCTTTAAAATCATTTATATCTGAAACATCCTGGGTTTTAGGTAAGAAAATTCCTTGACTGATGACCAGCAGAGGTGTCTGGAAGAGGCTCAGAGTATGAGTAGTGAGACAGAAGATATAGTATTCAGGGTGAATATTTAATCAAATCTGAAAAGCAAACACATTTCTATGTTCCGGGAAATGTAGAGAGATTTTTATGCCTGAAATTTCAATAACTTGCCTTCAAAACCTGAAGTTTAAGGTGTTTATGAGTATTAAACTTGCCATAAAGAGATATAAATAGGTTTAAAACTTTAAAAATGATTATTTTTTGAATCAAACCTTTTAAATTGATTATTTAATTAATTAAACCCCTTTAAGCTGTTTTTTAGTATAAGTATATTTATATTTAATCTGGTTAATTCTTGCATTGTCAAGCCGCAGGTAGTCGGCAGGACAACTGGATTTAACTCCGGTAACCGGCAGATAGCCGGAAAGACAATTTAAAACGAAAACGGAACCGGTGGTCTCAGAAATAAATCTGGAGGATCTATCGGTATTGATATTAGTATATTAGATTGAAGGTATATTAGATCGAACATTAAAAGGGTATAAAAAATCTTTGAAGAGTTTTGAAGAGTTTAACATTTTGGGAGTGGATAAACGTTGGAAATGAGAAAGATAATTGGAATCTTCCTGGCAGTCTGTTTTGTATTGTCAGTAACAGTTGCATCAGTAAGTGCAGCACCCTGGGACAAAGACAAGAACAAGCGGGATGACGGCAAGAACAGGTTTGACAACGACAAGAAAAAGTTCGACAACGACAGGAAGAAGTTCGACAACGACAGGAAGAAGTGGGACAACGACAGGAAGAAATGGGACAACGACAGGAAGAAGTGGGACAACGACAGGAAGAAATGGAACTTTAAGAAACACGGCAACGATTACAAGAGATGGAACATTCAATATATGAAATGGTACCAGATGTACATGAAATGGCTCTTCGGCTATAATAAATTCTTTGGCAGCTACCACAAATACTACTGAAGCTGGCTGTGAAAACTGGTTGAAGAAATAAGCCAATGAAATAAGTATATTATTTTGTACATCCTCTGGGGTAAAGAAGCAATAATTTAGATAAGAATCAGTAAAAATCAGAGCAGTAGAATCTTATTGCTCAAAGAGCGAGGTACCACGAATACCCCGATTGAGGGGATAGTAACCTCCTCTCCAGTTTCTTTTTTCAATTCCGTTCAAGACTCTGTTTTCAATTCCGTTCAAGACTCTGTTTTCAATTCCGTTCAAGATTCTGTTTTCAATTCCGTAATATTGTCGGGAAATCTCTGTTAGTCAGTTTTTATCGTTTCTCGTTCCTTTACCGTTCCCTGTGTATCCCTCGTTTGTCAAAACAACAATATTCTCACGCCCATGTTTGAGCTTCTTAATCAGTCCTCTCTTTTCCAGTTCTGAAAGCAGGAGGCTGACTTTTACTTCGGAATACACCAGCCTGCTACGAAGGTGTTTCTGGGAAATCCTGCCTTTATGACCCCGGATTATATCCAGAACCTCACACAGATCAGCAGAAAGGGGAAGTTTCTTCAGAGCAGCAATTTCAATCTCGGAATTGTCTGCAGTTTCTGTAACCGGCTCTGTTACTGACCCGGCTGCGGAGGTTGCTTCTCTTATGTTTCGTGATTCAGGTTTTACTCCAGAACCAGGGCTTCTATGGAGAATTTTCGCCATAATTCCGGTAGTATCGGACTTTTCTGCCTGAGACCTGCTTCTTTTAATCTCACTGCGCTTTCTGGAAAGTTTATAGCCTCCACCGAGCAGGAAGAGAAAAATAAGGGCTACTGGCAGGTAACTTATAGTAGAAGAGCCGGTCCTGGGCTTTTCGGCGGGATTCTCATCACTGGCATAATCCGTTTTATCTCCGATTTTCTCAATTGCCTGGTTTTCGGACACAGGATAAAGCAGAAGATCGAAGACATAGTTACCTTCATCTTCAATCTTTAAGGTTGTTTGTTTTGAATAGAGTATGGTTCTGTTACGGTAGTACCTGGCTGTAATAATATAGTCTCCAGGCCCCAGTTCAAAGGAATATGTACCGTTTTTTGCCACTATGGATTGAGGAGGGTTAGAATTGATATCAATTACTGTATCGTTCAGGGATTCAAGCGTATCCCATGCATACGTTGCCCCATGTATGGTTGCAGTGACGTTACCGTCCGCTAAGAAAGGTATCCCTGAAGCAGGTAAAGCAAATACCCCCAAGGCGAGTAAAGCAGCAGTGCAAAGAATACAGAACCTCAGATTCATTTCTACCAGCAAACCCAGTATTGTGAGTTGAGGCTATGGGGATCAGCTGTTAAAAATTATAAGCATAAAATCTATAAAGTTTCCCGAATGCAGAAATCCGTTTGTTTTTTTCGGATTTATCAATGACTTTCCCCCATGACCCAGTATCGATTTTGATTAATAAGCACGTTTTAAATTGCTTCAAGTCAGATCAAATATAATTTGAAACCGGCTAACTGAAACTTTCCTTATTTTTATAGATTTCATGGCTACGGTCCACAATTAAGTAAGTGTAAATTATAAATAAATATTTCGTCTATTATTTATTTCTATTTTAAATAAAAAATACAAACGATACGGTAGCCTTATGAGTAAAATATATTTTTTTAATAATGTAGTAACTATTAAAAACGCGACAGAAAAGGATTATTAAACGAGATCACCAGATGGATCATTAAACGAGACCACCAGAAGGATAATTAAACGAGACCACCAGAAGGATTGTTAAACGAGATCACTAACGGGGTCACCAGAACAGGAGCTTATTAACAGAATCTCCATTCCGGTATTTTTAGTGGCTTATCAGGAATTAGTATCTTTTTATTCTGGTTTTGGAAGCTCTTATTCCTTAATTCAGGGTTTCCAGTCTTAAAATGCTTATTTTAGGGATAAAGTCATAACATGTATTATTTTAAACATAAATATCTATTTTTGTTGTAGCCATCGAGGTATCCTCTCTGGTATCCTCTGTTATAGCTGTCTTTGTAGGTTTTGGTCCAGCTGTGATTAATGGACGGGAAAGGAATTTTCGAGAGGACTTCTCTCATTCCATACTTAATGCAGTCTTTGTGACCCTGTTTTTTGCCACCATCGTAGCCTTTTCCATAGCCATCGTCGTATCCCTTGCCATTATCAGCTGCGCTTGCTGATTCAACTGTTACTGACAATACAAAACAAAGCCCCAGCAAGACAGCAAGAGTTTTTTTTAGTCTAGCAGATTTCTTATTCATCATAAACATACTCCTGATGTATTTGATTAAACGGAAAAGTCATTTAAGTCATTTATATACGTTTTATATATACGCTTGAAAAGCTCTTTCCTAGAACCGGTAATTCTGACCCGGTGATTCTGACCCGGTGATTCTGGCTTATAGTATAGTGACTCAACTTTTAAACTGGAAAATTTGAAAACCTCATTTGCCTGCAATCTATCTGACTTTTCGTGTTTGTGGAAGTTGCTTATGTTTTTTGACGGCTATCCGTCAATTTATGATTCTAATATTTGCCGGATAAAATATAAATATACTTATACCTGAAAGCAGCTTAAAGGAGCCTTATTAGTTAAATAAATCTTTCTAAAACTTTAATTAGGATTCAGAGGACATATACCCATTAAGAAGGCAATATATCCATTAAAATATCTCTATTCCTGTATTTAGGTAACTTAAAGGCTTTTCTGAGTCATTATAATTGAAAATAGTTATACAGCTTAAAAACTACAATAAGAATGGAAAAAATAAAAGAGAAAAATTTTCTTAGCTTGTGATGCCGAAAAAAAGAAAAATCAAAAACAGGCAGGAAGAAGTAGACAAAACAAGGAACTTATCTAATGAGCCGTTCTGAGTTTGAATCAGTGTTTTTAAACTCAGGCATCAGGCCTTTCCAGCTTTTCCAGTATATCCGCCTGTCCTGTATGTTGCTTTTTAGACTGCTCCTTAAGCTGCTTCTCGGAGGATGGAAGCCTGAAAGACTCAATATCCCAGTTTGCCCTTTTTGCTCCTGCCTGATAGACGCTCTCAAGAAAATCCAGAATCGCCTTTTCCGGCGAATCGGCTGCATTTCGAACATCCTCATATCTTAGAAGCGCAAGCCCGGCCTGATGGCTCCAGAAAGCTTCTTTCGGGCTTAACGGCTCATTCATGAAACCTGCCGGCTGCGGGTGCATGTACGCATAAAAAGCCGGCTCCCTTATATTCCGGTCTCCTGCCCAGAACCCGAAGCTTATCATTTCATGCGAGGAAGCTTCAAGTTCTACAGGATTTGCTCCTTCTCTTACAGGCACAGCCCTGCCTGAAAACAGGGTGAGGGCAAGGTCGGCATGGTGCCAGAAGAAGTGTACAGACGAACTTTTTCCTGTAAACCAGCCTCTGAAAACCTGAAAAACGGAGGAGACCTGCACAAGGATTCTCCAGAATCGGTTTACATATTCTTCGTCATAGGACGCATGCTGGTAATCCGACGTAAAAGGCTCGGTACTCACTTCAGGTATATCATACGGCACTGGCCTGATGCCCGCCACTATCCCGAGTTCGCCCAGGCTTGAAAAAACCCTATCATAGAAACCGGCAACTGACAGCCCCTTTAATGGCACGGTTTTTGAGTCCCCTTCGCTCGTCTCAATCCTCAAAACGTGCTCTTCGTCACGGAAATTGAACTCCATTTCGAAAACCATGTCCTCGTAAGGAGTAGGCCCGGTCGTGAGCCCGCGCACGGAAACATAAAAAGGGACATGCCACCAGTGGTTCATTTTCGGAAACAGAGCAAGCTTCACCTTCCCCACGATTTGCAGAAACAGGTGCAGCGTATTCTTCGTATCTTCCCATTCCTCAAATGGCAAAGGCGGAAACTGAACATCCCGCGTAAAGCTAGTACTTACCATGATTACCCCCTCCGGAAAAACTTCCGAATCACTCAATCAGTGATTTTAGATTTACCTGTGATGCTGTTAAAATTATAAAATTATGAATATAAGCTATAATTCCCGTTATTTTCTAAGTTTAAAATCTTTCCCATCCGACTAAAAAAATTGTGTTTTTGATTTCGGAGCAGGCTTTTAAGATACAATGCCTGATTCTTATTTTTCAGGCCGGGTTTGAGTGTTCCACATATTCTACTACCGACCCGTCGGGATGTCTTACTGTCATATTCCTGCCGGTCGGAACCTTATCCGGTCCCCGGAGGATTTCTGCGCCTTTTTCTTCCAGATAAACCCTGAATTCATCAAGAGAATCGACAAGAAATGTAGCCTGCGTACTTCTAAAGGGCTTCAGAGCTTCATCTGTACCGGCAATGAGCAAAATATCTCCTATCTGAGCCAGTTCTAAACCGATTTGTGGGATTTCAAAACGTAGGGCTGCTGGTGTGCCGAAGAGTGTTTCATAGAATTCGAGGGCTGAGTTAAGGTCGTTTATGTAGAGGCGGGAGAGAGTTTGAAGGATTTTCATTTTGTTATTCTCCAATAAAAGTATTTAATCTCAACATCTGTTTCAATAATAAATATTCCACAACAAATATTACTAACCTCTCTTATTATCTGGCTTCAGGTTCCCAAGCTGAAGAACAAAGGAAAGGTTAGAAAAATGATAATCCTCGACTCCCCCTATGTCTCCGAATTTTTAAAAAATACTGCCGCCGAGTTACAGATTCCTGTTTTAAAAAACGACATGGCAGCCGGACTGAATCCTGAAAAAGGGCTGAGGCTTCTTGAAGACGCTGAGTTCATCGAATTTGTAAAAGAGAAAGGTGAATCTGCTCTCTATTCCAATTCTGAAAATTCAATTGGCTGGATTTCGGAAAATCTCGGCTTTACCGGACTTCCTGAAAAAATTGAGCTATTTAAGAACAAAATTAAGTTCAGAGAGTTGCTGGAAAGGCTCTACCCCGAATTATATTTCAGGGGTGTTAAGTTTGAAGAGCTGGACAAACTCCGGGTTGAGGAAATCGAAAAACCGTTTATCATAAAGCCTGCTGTAGGCTTTTTCAGCCTGGGCGTGCATAAGGTTTCCACGGATGCGGAATGGGATTCTGTGTTGAAGCATATAAAGGCTGAGGTTGGGGAAATTAAAGAGCTTTATCCGGCGCAGGTGCTGGATATGGAGAATTTCATTATCGAGGGGAATATTGAAGGGGAAGAATTTGCGGTTGATGCTTACTTCAACAGCGAAGGAAAGCCGGTAGTCCTCAATATCTTAAAGCATATCTTTTCCTCGGAAAATGATGTTAGCGACAGGGTCTATTTTACCTCAAAAAGAATTATAGAAACGTACCGGGAAGCCGTCGAGGATCTTTTAAAGGAGATCGGAAAGCTGGCAGGGCTCAGGAATTTCCCGCTTCACCTGGAACTGCGGATAGGAAAAGACAGGCGAGTCCAGCCGATCGAACTCAATCCGATGCGTTTTGCCGGTTTATGCACTACGGATATTGCATACTTCGCTTACGGAATCAATAATTACAGGTACTTCCTTGAGCAGCTTGAGCCGGATTGGGAAACAATTCTTGCCGGTAAGGAAGGAAAAAACTTCTGCCTTATCATGCTGAACAGGCCTGAGAATTTGAATTTAAAGGCAGTAAAGGCTTTCGATTACAAAAAACTGCTTTCGGATTTTGAAAAGCCGCTGGAACTCAGGGAGGTTGATCATGAAAAGTTCGGCTTCTTCGGATATATGTTTACGGAAACCAGAGATACCGGCTGGAAAGAGATAGAAAACATTCTTAAATCGGACTTAAGGGAATATATCACTTTTAAGGAAATAGCTCAGGCTGTTCCGGTGCTCAAAGATGAATGTAAAGCTGTAAAAGGCCTTTGAAAGACTCTGGGAGCTTTTACAAAGAAATTAAAGCAGGTCAAAGCAAGTTATATGAGCAACTTTATATAATTCTCTGGGCAAATTCTCATACTTAATCATTAAAAGGAAGGTGAGATTATCAGGAAGATAAAGCTCTTCAGCTTTCTATTTATTACGCTGATACTTGTTTCACTAATGCTGTTTTCTTCCGGCTGCTTTCAAAATGTACCGGGAAACGAAACTGGAAACTTAGAGGGCATAAAAGAAAACTTAACTGAGGAAAAAAATAACCTGACGAATAAAATTCAAGAAATAAACGAGAACTTAAAAGGTGAAAAAGAAAACTTAACAGGTATAGAAGAAAACTTAACAGGCATAGAAGAGAACTTAACAGGTATAGAAGAAAACTTAACAGGTGCAAAAAAAGACCTGATAAGTAAAAAAGAAAATTTGACAACTACAGTTGAAAGTGTAAGAGAAAACATAACACGCGAAAAAGAGAATTTAACAAATTTAAATAAGAACTTAACGGATATAAAAGAGAATTTAACAGATATAAATGAGAACCTGACGAGTATAAAAGGCAACTTAACGAATATAAAGGAGATTCTGAAAAGATAAAAGCAAAAGCTAACAGATCAACTGAAGAGGTGGAATGTTCCTCAGTCAGATAAAATCAGCCATATAAGATGTTTATATCCGCAGAGAAGGGAACGAGTGAAAAGACAGATGTCAGAAAATTCATTCACTGACCCAGGCTTTTGCTTCAGAAAGCTCTTCATTACTATAGGTCTTCACCGGAAAAGGAATAACAAACTTAAGCATTTCGACGGCACTGTTCATCCAGTCTACGTCTGAGACAAGTGCTATCTTCTCAAATGCCGTGAAGCTTCTTATGCCAATTTTAGCGTCCTCCAGTATGGCATTCAGGGTAAACCACTCGAGATCCCTGTCGAGATGGTAAAGCATACGGATTTTCCCATGCTTCTTTATTTTGTCTTCAACAGCAGGAATTAACACCTTGCTGTAGTCTTCTCCGGTTACCTCTCCACTCACATGGACTGCTACAACGTTCTCCGGCAAACCCTGTATAATTTCGATCATTCAACTCCCCCTTTTAATATACCTTTTAATTCTGGTTTTGATTATTATCTTGAACGAATATAATCTTGACTCGAACCCGTACAGGATTCACGGAAGCAAAGAATCTATTTATCATTGGAGGTTTAATCTTTCCTAGGGGAAAAAGTAAACGGGGTAAAATGGGGTACTGGCTCTGGAAGACGATATAATAGAGGTGAATGACCTTGAATATTTTTTCGGCGAGGTAAAAGCGGTCGATAATATCAGTTTTACGGTGAAAAAAGGGGAGATTTTCTCCTTTCTGGGACCGAACGGGGCAGGGAAAAGTACTGTGATCAATATTCTTACCACCCTCCTGCCCGTACAGAAGGGAAGTGTGAAAATAGCAGGCTACGACTTGAAAAAAGAGCCTGAAATGGTCAGGGAGTCCATAGGGATAGTTTTTCAGGAGCTGACCCTTGACAGGGATATGACTGTGAGGGAAATACTGGAATATCACGGGAGGCTCTATTCCATGCCGAAAACTGCAAGGCAGGAGCGGATCGATGAACTGCTCGGTCTGGTCGAACTTGAAGGAAAACGGGATGTCCTGACAAGGCATCTAAGCGGCGGGATGAAGCGCAGGCTTGAGATCGCACGGGGGCTCATGACCCGGCCGAAAGTGCTTTTCATGGACGAGCCTACAATAGGGCTTGACCCTCAGACCCGAATAAGGATCTGGGATTATGTAAGGGATATAAACCGGCAGGGTACAACCATTTTCCTGACAACCCACTATATGGATGAAGCTGACCAGCTCAGTGACAGGATAAGCATTATAGACCACGGAAAAATCGTTGTCACAGGGAGATCCTGGGAACTGAAGAATACACTTGGAGAGGACCTTATATATCTGGAAACCAGCGACAACTGGACAGCATCGGATCTGCTTAAGAAGCTCGATAGTGTAAAAGGAGTTCGGGAAAAATCAAAAGGGTTAATCATCATGGTCAATGTCGACGGCACCTACCTGCTGCCTGAGATAATGGATAAGCTTCGAAGCGGAGGGATCAGGATCAGCGCCGTAAACCTCAAAAAACCGTCGATGGACGATGTCTTTGTCCACTACACAGGCAGGGAATTGCGGGACACCGGCATGGAGAAAGGGTCGACTGTATCCCTCAGGGCAGGGGGGCGCTAGATATGCACACCGGTTTCCTTACCATTTACTGGCGGGATATGCTGAGGTTTATCCGGTTCAGGACTCTTCTGTTTGCTTCACTTGTTCAGCCTGCCCTCTGGCTTGCTTTCTTCGGAATCGCAATGTCAAACAACTTTGAAAGATTGACTGCAACCATGCCAGCCGCTCCCGGGGTCAGGACTGTAGGTTACCTGACCTTTATAGGCGCAGGCGTTATTGCCATGACCACGCTTTTTACAAGCCTCTTCGCCGGAACAGTGCTGCTTTTTGACAAAAACTGGGGGCTTATGCGGGAGACTCTTTCAAGTCCTCTTCCCAGAATCCATATAATCATAGGAATAGGGCTTTCAGCCATGACAAAGTCCTTTATCCAGGCAGGTGTTATAATGGGTTTCGGGCTTCTGCTTGGAGTCCAGTTTTTTGAAGGTTATACTCCTGCACAAACTTTTTTCTCGCTGTTGGGAATCATGCTTTTTATAGGGACGTTTTCGCTCGGGTTTCTGTTCCTTTCAGCTGCAATAGCTATAACAATGGAAAGCCCGGAAGGAATGCAGGCTGTAATAACCCTGCTTACCATGCCTTTTTTTTTCACAAGCAATGCGCTTTATCCTGTGAACTCGTTTCCTCCCGTGCTCCGGGCTCTGTCCACAGTAAATCCCCTCACGCACCTTGTAAGCGGAATAAGGTACTTTGCAATAGGGAGTGATTTTTCATCAATCGGACTCCGTTATACCTATACCCGGGAAGAAGTTCTTGTTTCCTTCCTGGCTCTACTGGCTTTTGCGGGAATAATGTTTCTTATTGCAAGATGGAGGTTTACCAAGGTTACAGTTACATAATCCTCACTTTCAAAAACAATCCTCACTTTCAAAAACAATCCTCACGTTCAAAACGTATTCTGAATAAAAGCTGGCAGCCGGCGGGTTGAAGGCGCCAGTTCTTATCTCATTAAAAGAACCTCTTTTCAGAAACTTAATTTCAAAAAATATATCCCTTTTTTACCCGTTTTATCTTTGATTAAATAAAAAACAATTAGATAAAAGTAGACTGATAAATAAACTGCTCAAGAGATAAATCAATCAAGAAATAAACCAATCAAAGAAAAACAAACGATCGAAAAAAACAAACGATCGGAGAAAAAAGCAATAAAAAGAAGATAAATGCATAAAAGGGGTAGCAATGACTTTAGCAGGTCAAACAGCTCTTGTAACCGGGGGGAGCAAAGGGATAGGAAGAGCTATCTGCCTTGCTCTGGCAAAAGAAGGAGCAAACGTCATCATTGCAGCAAGGAATGAGAATGAGATAAAAGAGATGATAGATAAATTAAAAGCAATGGGCAGCAAAGCCCTGGCTATTCAGGCTGATGTCCGCAGTGAAGAGGACGTAAGGCGTCTGATCTCAATGACAATCGATAAATGCGGCAGGCTTGACATTCTTATTAATAACGCGGGAGTGGCTTACAAAAAAAGGCTGGAAGAAACTACTCTTGAAGAGTACGATAAGATTATGGATACTAACTTAAAGGGAGTCTTTCTCTGCGCGAAATATGCGATCCCGTATATAAGAGAAAGTAAAAATGGAAAAATCATCAATATTTCTTCTGTAGGGGGATTACACGGGCTTCCGGATTTTTCCGTATACTGCGCCTCGAAGTTCGGGGTAAACGGCTTAACGGAATCCATTGCCGCCGAACTGGAAGGAGAAATAAAAGTCTATGCCGTCTGTCCCGGCGCTGTGGATACGGACATGTACAGGTCAATTTATGCAGAGAGGCCCCCACTCAAACCCGAGCATATTGCGGAAAAGGTTCTGGAACTTGCCTCGCCTGATTCAAGAGTTACATCAGGCAAGATAATCGAGATTCAGGCTCCTCCAGTCCCTCAGCTTTGATTGTGAAATAGGAGAGCATAGTCCGGCAGTTCCGGTTGATTTACAGAAGCTCTTTAACAGACCCTGTTAGTCTCTTTTTGCCGGAGATGCTGTTTTCTTTTTTAAGGCCGAAATCGCTCTTGATTATAGTTCAGAAATATTGCTTCAAAAGATATATCCTTGTCCTGCCTGATAATTAGTCAGGTGACTGTTAATAAAGTAACTGTTAATAAAGTGACTGTTAATAAAGTGACTGTTAATAAAGTGACTGTTAAGTGACTGTTAATAAAGTGACTGTTAAGTGACAGCTATGAAACTGAAAGGTCAGACAGCCATTGTAACCGGCGGGGGAAGAGGAATTGGCAGGGCTATCTGCCTGGCACTGGCAGGAGAGGGAGCCAACATTGTAATTGTCGCAAGAACCGAGAGAGAAATTAGAGAAACTGCCAGGCTGGTGGAAAAGCAGGGTGTAAGGGCTCTTGCGGTAAAGACGGACATTCGAAAAGAAGAGGAAGTCATTGACATGGTTTCAAAGGCAGTTAACGCCTTTGGAAGAATTGACATCCTCGTAAACGATGCAGGAGTAGCTTACCGAAAATATCTTGAGGATACTTCAACCGAAGAATATGATGAGATTATGGATACAAATGTAAAGGGAATGTTTTTCTGCACTAAGTACGCTCTTCACCATCTGCTTAAAAGGGGAGAAGGCAGGATCGTAAATATATCTTCAGGGGCGGGAAAGCACGGCATACCAAAATTATCAATATATTGCGCCTCGAAATTTGCGGTTATAGGTTTTACCGAGTCTGTTGCTTATGAAACCGGAGGAGGGATTCAGGTATATGCGGTCTGCCCTGCAAGCGTGGATACCGGCATGTACCGGTCGCTGCATACTGATGAGCCAGTCCTCAAACCCGAAGATGTTGCAGGAAAAGTATTGGAACTCTGTTTGCCTGAAACAACGCTTCCTTCAGGCTCCTCAATCGAGATTTACAGGCGGCCTGTAAGGATAGTTTGATTTTGACATCTGTATAGAATCTGTACAGAAAAGGGAAATTTTGTGGACTTAAGGTGAAACCATGTTCAAAAACCGTAAAGATGCAGGGGAAAAGCTTGCAAAAGCTCTTGAGAAATACAGGGAAGAAAGACCTGTTATTCTTGCAATCCCGCGCGGGGGAGTGGAAGTAGGACTGCAGGTTGCAGCGAAGCTGAATGCTAATTTCTCCCTTATCATTGCAAGGAAACTGCCTTTTCCTGACAACCCCGAAGCCGGATTCGGGGCAATAGCCGAGGACGGGAGTACGTTTATTTTTGAAAATGCACACTACTGGTTTGAAGGGGAAACCATTGAACGGATAAAACAGCAGCAAATTGCTGAGATCGAAAGGCGCATAAAAACTCTCAGAGGAGGGAATCCCCTGCCCGAAATCGAGGGAAGAACCGTAATTCTTATTGATGACGGTATTGCAATGGGCTCAACAATGCGGGCAGCTATTGAGCTTTGCAAAAACAGGAAAGCCGGAAAAGTCGTGATCGCAGTGCCTGTAGCAGGAAAAGAGGTAGCAGAAGAACTGCGGAAGAAGGCAGACGAACTTGTAGTGCTTGAGGTTCCTGCAAATTTCAGGGCTGTCGCTCAGGTTTACGAGAGATGGTACGATGTTTCGGATGAAGAAGTACTCGACCTGCTCAGGGAGAGGATAAGGCAAAAAGAACGAAAAGATCATGAATTTCATGGGCTCGAAGCCTGAAAGACATCTCTGTCTATAAACCCTCCTTTGTATTCCTGTTGCATCAATCAGGAAATCCATAAAAAAGAAATCTTAAAAAAGAGGTCCTGCTGCAGTTAACATTGTTATATTAACCTTTCTGTTTTTCTCAAAGAAATACTCGATCAAATTTTTAAACCCTTTATTGAATTTCTTGTTAGAACTTCTTTGCAATTTTTTTAAAATCCCTTCCGGAAAACCAGATTACTGGCGTAGATAAATATCAAAATGCAAACCCATGGAAAATAAACTTTTCAAACATCTTCTTCAGATGCATCAGGACTTCATTTGCATTTAATAATCTTTTTGCGACCCGTAAATTCCCCGAAAGGCACATCCGGATAAAAACCTTACGTTATTTTGAATAACAAAAAAGCTTTGTTCTACCAGAGCTTGTCCTTCTTATCCTTATATAGAAACTTGAAGCTGTTAAAGTTGGGATAGAGAATATAAATATACTAAAAATAGTCGTATATAGGGCTATAGATTATATAGAGCGCTTCAAAATATATGGAAACTATAAAATATAATGAAATTGTCTGGGATACCATACAGGTTCTAAATTTAAATAAGTATTCCCAAATTATAAAGATTTTACACTATGATTCATTACTAAAATTGAAAAAATTGGATTTTACAGTAATTATAGTAATTTATAGCAATTTCAAGTTTGAAATTTGTGGAGTAAGAAAAAATGGATTTACTTATCATAGCGCTTATTTTAGCAGGTCTTTATATGGCCTGGAATATAGGGGCAAATGACCTCGCAAATGCTATGGGGACTTCGGTTGGAACAGGCTCCTTATCAATCAAACAAGTGATTGTTATTGCTGCTGTCTTTGAACTTTTAGGCGCCGTATTCTTCGGTGAGCGAGTTACTGAGACGATTGCAAACGGCATTGTTCCAATTGATACTATCGGAAGCATCCATCCCAATATAGTTGCAGTCGGGATGCTGGCCGCAATTCTTGCAGCAAGCTTCTGGGTAACCCTGGCAACCTTTTATAACCTTCCCGTTTCAACCAGCCATTCTATTGTTGGTTCTGTACTCGGCTTCGGGCTGGTTGCAGCCTACAACGGAACTATCGCTTTTTCTGACATCCACTGGGGAGAACTTGTAAAAATTGTTGCCAGCTGGTTTATATCTCCGGTTCTTGGGGCTGCTTTTGCTTATTTAATCTTTTCCATAATAAAAAAGATCTATCTTCACAGGGCTATAGACCTGCCTTTCGTTGAGAAAAAATTCATATCCTTGCAACTCATAACTGGCTGCTATATTGCATTTGCGCACGGGTCAAACGATGTAGCAAACGCTGTAGGTCCTCTCGGTGCAGCGCTTAGGGTTATGGGTGTGGCAGGAACAGAAACCGGAATCCCCATCTGGGTGCTTGTAATGGGAGGTCTTGGAATGGTAGTAGGAATGGCCACCTGGGGTTATAAAGTGGTTCTAACAATCGGCTCCAAGATTACGGAACTCACTCCAACACGTGGTTTTTCTGCTCAGTTTGCAACAGCCACTGTGGTTCTGCTTCACAGTTACAGTTCCCTTCCGATCTCGACTACACATACGCTTGTAGGCGCGGTTATAGGGGTGGGGCTTGCAGGTGGGATTGCAGCGGTTGACCTGGGCGTGATCTGGAGGATTATTTCCTCCTGGATAGCAACAGTTCCTATAGCTGCCCTTACATCGGCGTTGATCTTTGTGGGGCTTGAGGTGATCTTCTTATGAAAGACTACATCCGTTCCGTCCTTGACGTGGTCGCTGACTCTCCCTTTGTCCCTCTTGAGGCACACGCTAAAAAGGGAGTGATGGCAGTTGAAAAACTGGCTGAAGCAATGGAAGCCTACTGTGCAGGAAATTATGCCATCCTGGAGGAGAGGACAATCGAGATTGACAGGCTGGAACATGAAGCTGACAAACTCAAACAGAAAATAAGGGCAGGCATTCCTGCTTCAGTCAGGCTTCCAGTGAACAAGAAAGATCTCCTGTCCTTCCTTAAGCAGCAGGATTCTATTGCCGACTTCGCCCAGGCTGCTGCCTACTGGATGACCCTTCGATCCTGTAATACCCTCCCTGAGGAAATTAAAGAAGGCTTTCTGGAACTGATGGCGGCGTCCCTGAAGACCGCAAGGTTATATGACGAACTCACAGGTGAGGTTTATAAGCTTCTAGCGACTTCTTTCAGTAAGGAAGAGATCAAAGAAACCCTGTCCATTATCCCTGAAGTCGAAAAGCTAGAACATGATGTGGATGTGCTTGAAACAGCCCTCTTAAAAAGGATCTTCGAACATGAGGAAGCAATCGGAGGTGCGGGTGTTTGCCACCTTATAGGGCTTGTCGAAAAGGTTGGAGGCATTGCAGATAAGTCCGCAAGCGCTGCTGACAGGCTGAGAACAATGATTCTTAGAAGATAAACTTTCATTTATTCTCTTTTTCGAATATACTTTTTTCTAACTCTTACCGGCTGAGAAACAATTCTCAGGAAAGAGATTTTCATTTATTTTTTTCTAATATGTTTTTCCTTTAGTTTCTTAATAAATTATTCTGGTTGAAATTTCAAATTTGTATATAGAATTATTATATTTACAGAATTTTCTCAATGATCGATATGCTGTTAATTAATCGGAGCTGTAATGCCCGAAATTTTCGCGTTCGGAGGAATTAAAGATATGCACCTTAAAGACATGCAATTAAATGTTTAAAAAGATATATTGAAAGATACAAAGTGAAACGCTAAATGAAAATATGAAATGAGGAGGCTATCATGAAGAGTAAAATCGTGAGTTGCGTAATCTTATTGAGTATCACTATAGCTGGCCTGGGATGTACTTCACAGTCAGATGGGTCGCAGCAAGACAGTTCACAACTAAATGATCTGCACGATAATAATGCTGAAGATATCAGGAATATAGAAGGCGTCTGGATGGGAAATTTAACAGTCCCGGGTGGGTTGCAGTTAAGGATGGTATTCAATATTTCCACTAATCCCGATGGGTCTATCAACGCCAGTATGGACAGCCCTGATCAGGGAGCAAGCGGTATACCTGTTGAAAATGTGAGTTATAAGAACGGAAATGTAAGCCTTGATGTGAAATCCATCAGGGGAAGTTTTGAAGGGATATATAAGGAGAATAATGATACTATAGAAGGAGAATGGAAACAGGCAGGATCAGCTTTTCCACTTGTGCTTAACAGGACTGAGAAAGCTCCTGATATGCACAGACCGCAGGACCCTGTAAAACCTTACCCATATACCGAAGAAGAGGTTGTTTACGGAAATAACGAAGCAGGAATAAAACTGGCAGGAACGTTAACCTTTCCCCGGTCAGAAGGACCTTTCCCGGCAGTCATACTCATAACAGGGTCAGGATCGCAAAACCGTGATGAAGAAATTCTCGGCCACCGCCCGTTCCTTGTACTTTCAGATTACCTGACCCGCCAGGGCATTGCCGTACTCAGAGTCGATGACAGGGGCGTTGGAGGTTCAACCGGAGACTCCTTGCAGGCTACTACCGAGGACTTTGCAGGGGATGTGCTTGCAGGTATCGAATACCTTAAAAGCCGCAAGGAGATAGACCCGGCCCGGATAGGTCTTATCGGGCACAGCGAAGGAGGCATAATTGCTCCCATTGTAGCGGTGCAGTCTCCGGATGTTGCATTCATTGTTATGATGGCAGGTACCGGCCTTACAGGAGAAGAAATCATTTACTTGCAGAGTGGTCTAATTAACAGGGCAGAAGGAGCAGACAACGAGACCATAGCAAGGAATGAAGCTTTAACTGGAAAAATATTTTCCATAGTAAAGCAGGAACAAAATAATACAGTTGCCGAGGAAGAAATCCGCAAGCTCCTCAAGGCTGAAATGGCCAATATGAGCGAGGAAGAAAAAAAGCTCTCCGGGTATTCCGAAACTAACCTGGATGCCCAGATCGAGGCAATCTTAACACCATGGATGCGTTTTTTCCTGACATATGACCCCCGACCCACATTGATGGAGGTTAAATGCCCCGTACTGGCAATTAATGGCGAAAAAGACCTTCAGGTTCCCCCGGAGGAAAATCTCCGTGCTATTGAAGATGCCCTCAAAGCCGGAGGCAATAAGAACTATACCGTAAAGGAGATGCCAGGGCTCAACCATCTATTCCAGACCGCTCAAACAGGGTCTCCTACGGAGTATGCAAAGATTGAAGAAACCATCTCTCCGGCTGCCCTGGAGTTTATAGGAAACTGGATTCTGGAGCATACACAGGAGAAATAAAAGTAAGCGAATGAGAAGGAAACAAAAGTACTGCAAAATGTATAGACCGGTTTTTCTACTATGGTTTCCTTCTCTTTTATGATACTCGACCAGCTCTTTTTACCAGTACTTAATTCAGGGTTTTAATTTCATCTTGATCCGACCTTAAATACCTGTGTTTGAAGTTCTATAACCTGAGGCTGTACCCGGAAAACAGTGTCCAACTGGATTTTCTGCTTAATCGGGAAAAATTGACAGCCATTATACTTTAAAGGCTTAAATGATATTTTTGGAGCTATATCTTCATTAAACACGGGCTCCCTGATTTCCTTAGAGAATTAAGGGCTTTAATAATCGGTATTTTCAGAAGATAACCGTATATAGAAGATCTGCTCAAATATGGAGGACTGTATCAGGAATTTGGAGAATACAAGCTCATGAAAAGACGTATATTTGGTTTTTAACTGGCTGGAGACATAGTTCAATACAATTTAGAATGTCATAATCTTTTAGGTTCGGGAATAAAGCGTTATAAAGCTTTAAACTCCTTTTGCGATTTTTATAATACGTTATGGAAATAAGTATGTATATATGTTAATTTATCCAGTGGGTTTTTGATTACGGGTATTCTCGGATCAAATGTAAGCAAATCAGGAGGAAAAAAATGGATTTTAACAGAAAGTCAATCTGGAAATTTACGGCATCTGTTTCTGTTGTATTAATGTTATTGACTTTAGGAGTTTCTGCAGCCTCAGCATGTCACGCTGAGGAATCTCCCGCCTACTGTGATCAAAACAGCCCCTTCCCTGGCGACTGCGACCAGAACTGCCCTGGAGATGGAGCATTACCATTACCCGCTAATGAGGTTGTCAACTGTAATGGCGGCTTCGACCAGGAAGACTGCACTGGAAGCTGCTGTGACGATTGTATTGAGGCAGACTGTGCAGGCGACTGCTGTGAAAAATGTACAGAAGTATGCGGTCAGGATACCTGCACCGGAGATTGCTGTGAGAAATGTGCTGAAAACTGTGAGAAGGCAGAATCTACAGGCGACTGCGCACTGACTGAGTGCAAAGGCGACTGCTGTGATGACTGTACAGACATCTGTAAAGAGACAGACTGCACAGGCGACTGCTGCGATACCTGTACTGAAAACTGCGATGATGGGAACTGTGCAGACGATTCCGATCTGACAGAGTGCAACGGTGACTGCTGTAAAGATTGTACAGAAGAATGTGGCCAGGCATGCGACCAGGAAAGCTGTGCTGGCAACTCCGAAGAGACCTGTGATCAAACCGACTGCACGGCTGGCTCTGAACAGCCCGCATGCAGCAAGTAAAATCATTGAAAGGCCCTGATCGCCTATTCAAACCTGATAAAAAACAGGATTGAGAATTTCGAGCACCATTATCTTGAAAACCCCTACATTTCCAGATATATTACAGTTTATCGGAATTCTCTCATTTCTTTTTTAATTTACACGGTATTTAGTCACTTCATTTTTCATCTCAAACCATATTTTTCAAACTTTAGAGCAGATTTCAGTCAATTCCGGGAAACAGGATTCAAGCTTGAGGATCAGATCCCCAAGCCTCAGAAGCCGGAGGAATTCGCGTTACCAGCACCTTATCTATTCGGTTGCCGTCCATATCCACAACCTCGTACCGCAGTCCCTCCAGTACAATATGGTCTCCAGTTGTCGGGATTCGCTGCAGAATGAAAATAATCAGCCCGGCGATGGTCCGGTAGTATCCCAGCCCCTCCCCTGGAAAAGAGCCCGCAGAGATGAAATCTTTAAGCTTTTCAATAGGCGTATCCCCATCGATCAGCCAGGAGCCGTCTTCCCTAACTCTAATCTGCGCCTCCAGAGGTTCGCCGAAAGAATGGACTTCGCCTACAATAGCCTCAAGTATGTCGTGCAGGGTTATTACACCCTGAATGCTCCCATATTCGTTAGTTATAAGGGCGGTATGCACCCCTGATTCCTTGAATAATTCAAGAAGTTTCAGAACCGAGGCGCTTTCAGGCACAAAAAGAGGCTTTGTTGCCAGCTCTCTGAGGTCAACGGTACTACTTTCCACAAATTTCTCAAGAACCTTTTTTACGGAAACCATTCCGGCAATATTATCCAGGTCTCCTTCATACGCCGGGAAATTAGACCTGCCACTGTCGATCATCTTTCGCAGGTTTTCGTCAGTCGAATCTTCAAGATCAAGCCCGATGAGATCGGCACGGTGCGTCATCAGGGAATCAACGCGAAGGTCACCAATCTCAAGCACGCCTTCTATCATGCTCAGTTCGGCTCTCTCAAACACTCCGGCTTCGGTTCCTTCCTCAAGCATGATCTTGATTTCCTCTTCCGTTACAGGCGGTCCGGTGATTTTCCTGATCTTCATTACCCTGAGCACAGCCTCGGTCGATTGGCTGAGAATCATCACAAAAGGCTTTGCAATAATCGAAAGAGAGAATATGGGTTTTGCGACGGCAGAAGCAATCGATTCAGCATTGCTGAGTGCAAGCCGTTTTGGAACAAGTTCCCCGAAAATCAGGGTCAGGTAGGTGATAATGAGTACCACAAGCGTGATGCTGAGACCACCACTGTATGGAGCCAGAGCAGGGAATTCCACAAGATAAGCCGCGAGCCCTCTTGCTATTGTAGCTCCACCGAATGCGCCTGCAAAGATCCCTACAAGGGTAATTCCTATCTGGATCGTTGAGAGAAAGGGCGTGGGCTCGTTCGCGAGCTTAAGCGCAGTATCTGCCCGCGTATCCCCTTCTTCCGCCCGCTGTTTAAGGCGAGTTTTCTTTGCAGAAATCAGGGCAAATTCTGACATTGAAAATAGACCATTGAGTGCAATCAGAAATAGGACGATTGCGATCTCAAGCAAATATGACATTTTGAAGGTATTGGGCGGATAATAATTTAAATCTATTTATAGTATTTATGAAAATTTATTTTTTGTAGGCTTATATTCGTAATCACTCGTTTTTCATTGAGGACTTATTCCCTGCGATTTCTGCCGTCTGCCTGCGGCTCCGGAACCTCTCTCCAGAATCTGGGATTTTAAGCCCGGTTCTCCTTCAGTCCCGGCTGAGAAAATCTCTCCAGTTCTATTAAGGATAAGTTTTTTAAAACCCACCGTTCCAAAAGTCATTATCTAGAAAATCTTTCCTGGTGTATTTTCATTAAGGGCTCTGACCCTTCTAACCAGAGCAGGATGTGTTGAAAATAAATTCGTTGACCAGATCCAGAAACCTTCGGGGCTTCTTGCAGTCTCAAGATATTCCTCGTAATTAACCGCCTTATAAAGGTGTTCGCCTGCGGAGAGGACTATAAGCCCTTTTTTGCCTGAAGGGACAAGCCGGTCTGCAATCCTGTCTGAAGTGTATTCCCTTGCCCGGCTGAGGGCAGTCCATAAAAGGTTCTTGAGAACGGGTACAAAGGCTATAGGAAAGATTGAGAGGTTGTAGAGCAGGGTAACATGGCCTGCTTTTATGTGCGCCAGTTCATGGGCAACTATGAACTCCAGAGAATCAAAATCTCCTTCCCGGTATGCGACTTCAACCACATCCGCATAGAAAACCACATAGTTTTTCCTGAAGTACAGCCGGGTAGCAAACGCATTTATCAATCCTCCCTCCTGGATTAAGAACGCATCCGGAACTTCCCTGAGGTTCAGCTCAAAAGAAAGTCGTTTTATGACTTCGTAGAGTTCGGGGAACTGCTTTTCTGAAAGCCTGATCGCATTTGCCATCATCCCTCCGTAAGTCTGCCCGGAGACGAATGAGAGAAAAGCAATCGCTGCCGGCACCACCAGTATATATTCCGGTCCCAGTTCCTCGGGATACAGCACTGGAACTGCCATCAGTGTGACATAGATAAGAATACTCACCAGCAGACATATAATAAAAAGAGGTATTTCGGCAGGATGCCTCAAGTACTTTATTTCGTTCTCAAGCAAGTTATTGTCTCCCAATTCTCAGAAAATATCTTTTAATCCCACTAAAACCTGTCGAACAATATAATTTTTATCAGTATGTTTAGTTATACTTTGGATTTGCAGTAATATACCTTTTACTGTCAAAAAATGGATCTTATTATAAAAAAGATTTCTTTTTACAAATATTTCATTTTTCAAAGATACTTCTTACTCTCGTTCACACGGAGTTTCCCCCGGGGAAAAGTAAGGCAGTTTATCTAATTTCAGTGCAATTAATTGGCTGAGCAAGATGTCAATCGATCAAATTCCAATCGGAAAATTTTCTTTTATGACCCGCCTCTCGCAAAAAGCTCTGAGGCTCTATGACCGGAAAGGGCTGCTGGTTCCGGAAGCAAAGGACCCTTTTACCGGATACAGGTACTATACAGTCTCCCAGCTGGAACAGGGAATGAAAATTAAAACTCTGAGTTTCCTGGGATTTTCCCTGGAAGACATCTCCCTGTTTCTGGATGCGGAAAGCAAAGGAAACTTTGAGTTCATAGGTGCAGGCTTCAGGAAGAGACTTGAACAGACCCGGCTGGAAATAGGACAGCTGCAGAGGATTGAAGGCATCTTGCAGGGAGCCTGAAAACATAGTGGAAAAGTTGTGGAGTTATTCAAGATGTCGGTTACAGAACCCGTTATTAAGGAAATACCCGAACTGCGGGTAATAAGCAAGCGTGAAAAAGGAGCTTTCAAGGCAACCATTGAAAAACTCATAGGCGAAATCTGTGCATGTGTCGAAAGCCCTGAAAACCAGCGAAACCATGTAAGAGTCACAGGTCCTATAATGTTCATCTATCATGATGAAGAGTATAAAGAAACCGGGGCTGATATCGAGATCTCCCTGCCGGTATCAGGCAGGATTTCAGTAGAAGACCCGAAAATGGAAATAAAAACCCTGCCCGCCATAAGGGCTGTCTCGGTCATTTACCGGGGACCATACCCAGGAGTTGAAGCCGGCTACAATCGAATTTTTTCGTATGCCAGGGAGAACAAGCTTGAAACCCTGAGCCCTAGCAGGGAACTTTATTTCAATGACCCTGCTGAAGTCCCCGAAGAGGAACTTATGACTGAGGTTCAGATTCCGGTAAGCGAGAAGTAATCTATTCATTGCTCCGGCTCTCCGGAGCAGTTATCTTTTCTACCAGAAGCCTGACTATATAGATTTCTCAGTTTATGCTACTTTTAAGGTTTAACTTAAAACATAAATATTAAAGTAAAATCTGGCTGATAACCGAACAATTTTGATCAAATTACAAAAGGTTACCTTCGGTCTTTCCTAATTTAAAAAATTTATTATGGATGTTATAAAAGGATAAAATAATATTTTTGATCAGGAAAGGAATGGTTTGAGTAAGATATATGAAGTCATGAAATGAATTTGCAGACATAACTAACGTATTTGATTCAGGTCTATATTAAACTCTTGTTTTTTTCATATATAGATGATAGGTAATATTTTCCTTAGTCTTTTTTAAAATAATGAAGTATGTTAAAAAAATATATTGTTTATATATATTTATACTGATTGGTCAATAGACTTTAAAGCTTTTATTATTATAATATTCTTAATTATATTTCTTTAATTATTATATCACATAAAAAGAATTTTCTCCTGATACAATTTTGAAAGCCTTTCGATAGCTGTACTAATTGCATAAAGTTCTGGAAATAATTTTTAAAAATTAATGTGAACGGTAAATTTGTAAGAAATGTTTACACAGTAGATCAACTGGATGGGAATGGGTCAAATAACCAGGTCAGAATTGTATCAAACTTAGTAAAGTTTGGAGTGTGTAATAAATGGGGAAACAAAGGTTTGACAGAATACAGAAAATATTAAGTGTCCTCACGGTGACTTTTTTTTTGATATCAGTGACGGCTGTATCAGTAATCGCACAGAATGGAGAAACGCTATTACCAACAGCACCGGGAGCTAATGAAACGGAAACGGAACCAGTTGTGCCAGAACCTGCCGAGACAGAAGCACCACCAGAACCTGTCGAGACAGAAGCACAACCACCAGAACCTGTCGAGACAGAAGCACCACCACCACCAGAACCTGCCGAGACAGAAGCACCACCGCCACCAGAACCTGCCGAGACAGAAGCACCGTCCGAAGAGAATGTAACAGTACCAGAGGAAGTAATCGAGGAGAATTTAACAGTACCGGAAGAAAACTTAACAATACCAGAAGAGAATGTAACAATACCAGAGGATGTAATCGAGGAGAATTTAACAGTACCGGAAGAAAACCTAACAATACCGGAAGAAAACCTAACAATACCGGAAGAAAACCTAACAGTACCGGAAGAAAACCTAACAGTGCCAGAGATTATTGAGACAATACCACAGGAGAATGTAACAGTATCAGGGGATAATGTAACAGTACCGGATGAAAATATAACAGTACCAGAGAATTTATCGGTACCAGAAATTATATCGCCAGCAATCGAAACTAACGGTACTGTCACAATCGTTAACGAAGACACAAATACTACAACCAATTTGAGTACAGGCCCCAATGCTGGAGGAATCGCAGTCAGTCCAAATGGAACATATGCGTATGTGACTAATATTAACAACAATACTGTCTCTGTAATTAACACAATAAACAATAATGTCGAAGCCACAATTAATGTTGGAAATTATCCTGCTGGAATTGCATTTGCAGGAACAAATGCGTATGTGACTAATGTTAACAGTAACACGGTCACTGTAATTAATACAATAAACAACAATGTGATAGGCACAATTAATGTCGGAAATTCTCCTGCAAGTATTGCAGTCGCAGGAACAAATGCTTATGTGACTAATGTTAACAGCAACACGGTCACTGTAATTAACACAATAAACAACAATGTGATAGGCACAATTAATGTCGGAAATTCTCCTGCCGGAATCGCAGTTGCAGGAACAAATGCTTATGTGACTAATGCTAACAGCAACACTGTAACTGTAATTAATACAATAAACAATAATGTTATAGGCACAATTAATGTTGGAGAATATCCTATCGGAGTTGCAGTCGCAGGAACAAAGGCATATGTTTGTAACGCCAACAGCAATACTGTTACTGTAATTAATACAATAAACAACAATATTATAGGCACAATTAACGTTGGAGAATATCCTGCCAGTATTGCAGTAATAGGAAGCGAAGCACATGTGACAAACCTTAACAGCAATACTATCACGGTAATTAACACGATAAACAACAACATTATAGCCACAACGCCTGCAAAGAGCATTCCTGTTCCACCCGGACATTGTTTGTGTCCTATTCCGGTACCAAAACCACCATGTCCTACATGTCCATGTCCTACGTGTCCTGTAGTACCGAAATGTCCTACTGCAAACTTCAGCAGCAAGCTTGTTCTGCTGGTGAAATTCACGGACCTATCAAAGGATGCGACTAAATGGTACTGGACCTTTGGAGACGGGACAAATTCAAGCGAGCAGAACCCTCTGCACATATACGAGAAACCTGGAAACTACAGAGTCAATCTGACTGTAAGCAATAAAAACTGTACAGTCGTAAAATCTTCTATAGTCAACGTCTGTGCCTGTCCTAAGGTACCAGCAGCAAACAATACACAGGTACCGCCAGGAAGTAGTGCACCAATATACTGAAAAAACTGGAGCTCACCAGTAGCCCACAAAAAGAACCCTACTAAGGTTCAGCTGGAAAAGAATCTCATAATGCTCCAGTTTTCGGAGCATTTAATTTTTTCTCTACAAATACGACTGTATTGTATGCAGGAGGCACGGGCCGGACTCGCATATATTCCCTGTAACCTTCAGGCAAATCAAGCAGAAAATCCCGATTTACCAGTTTCATCAAGCCTTTCTCATAGATCCTGTAAGAAATCCTGCAGCCTTCGGGTATTATTTTTAACAGGTGACTGAGAATCTCTTTTTTAGGTTCAGCCTGGGCAGCTATCATGAAAGCCCTTGCTCCGGTGCCTGAATCCGTGAAATCAACCGGGGTAATCGAAAGATGATTTCCATTAATTATGGTGATATTTTCCGAAAGCCCCAGCTTATCGAGCACTTTTATTGAAAGCTCTGCCCTTGCAGGGTCCTGCTCTATCCCTGTGCTTTCTATCCCGTGATATCTGAGGAAAACGATAAGTGTAAGTGGAAGAGGCCCGCTCCCTAGAAAGAAAATCCTGTCCCCGGAGTTTAGTCCGAATCCTTTGTGTTCTGTCCGGACAAGCCTGAGATAATTTCTGTAAAAGGGATATTTTTCAAGTTCGTCCCATGGCGATTGGCTTGCAAGGATTTCATTTGAGTACCTTGTCTCCAGTCTCACGGTATATAAATTCCTGAACCTGCTCATGTGAGCAAAAACCGGCTCCAGTTCCCGTTTGCTCAGAAGGGTAGACACTACGTTATTCTCTACATTCCGGGTTATTAAAGCATCCAGTCTCAGGAACAATTTCTCAACCCTGTCCGAAGGGCAGGAGAGAATCTCTTCATCAGAAAGCTCACATATCTCCTGATATACATCAAAGATTTCTTTGCAAATAGCTTCTGAAAGTTCCAGATCCTCACTAATTACACCGACCATACAACCCCCGAAGAGTATTACGGCGCGCCTGAATATATTCCTGTTGAGAATTTTCCTGAACCCGGAAATAAGAAGATTGGGAATTATGTACTTATTCAGGGAATCGAAAAGTCGGATAACGCGGAAAATAGACCGAAGTCCAGTAAATGCTCAGGTTTTATTCGAAAATCCGCTTTAAATCTTCAATCGATAGAGAAACTTCAAACGTTTTCAGCCTGAAAAACTTCTTGGCTCGCATATCGTCGTCATCAAGCCTTAAGTCACTTTCAACAAACCCGGCTTTCTCCAGGCGTTTTAAATGGAGGTTTACTACCTGCCTTGAGAGGTCCAGATCCTTGGCGAGTTCATATACATACCTCTCCCTCTCAGCAAGCAGGTAGAGCAGTTTTAGCCTTATGGGATGAGATATGGCTTCGCCAATTTCCACTATCTGTTGAAGTGATCTTTCCATCCGGTGTATCCTCACGTAATTCTGGTTTCACCTGACATCGAGGCTTCGCAGAACCTCTGGCAGGCGTAAAGTTTTAGATTTCTTCCAGCTTTGATTTTATGTCTTCGACCGTCTTTTTGATTTCTTCAATGTCCTTTTCCATTTTCACGATTCGCTCATTGTCCCTTGGAGCTGCGTACCCGGACCTGTTCAGCAACACTACCACCGCACCTACTATAAGAAGGATAAGTAGAAGATTCAGGAAAAATCCCCAGAACGAGCCCATCATGCCGTATCCCATACCATTCAAACTTTCCACCTCGAAAAAGACAGGTTTTCTTAATATTACCCGCTTTTCTTATTTCATCGACTTTTTTCTCAGATATTGCTAACCAGAAATATAAAAGAATATCCTGTAGAGAAGTAACCGCTAATATAAAACGTCCGAAGGGGTTGTTTCGATAAAGATGCAATAAATTTAATTTTACCTTTTAAACTGAAAATTAGATCTGAGGAAAATAAAAAGAAGAATAATATTAAGAGTTAGCTCAGGTATTCAACAGGTAACCATTGCTCTCATCAGGTATATGCCCTGCAATAGCCCTGACCCCTGCCGTGCCTGCCTCCTGACTGTGCCCCGGGGCAAACAGGATAGTCGGTAAATACTTTACCGCTGACGGCATCAATTCTTGCCTGCTTGTAAACCCCTTCCTCATCCTGATAAGAAACAATCCACCAGCGGCGCATCTGAGAAATATCTTCTTGAGAAATCTTACTGTCGATTTCTTTCCTGGCTATTTCGAGCGCTTTATCGGCAGTCCCGACCTCAAGTTCCGCAGTATTACCTGAGTTGGAATAAGGGCAATAGGAGAAATTTCCTTCACCCGGACCCAGATCCGTGCATCGTGCAGCCCACCTGTGCCTCGGCCCGACTCCGTAGTTTGCCCCCGCATTATCCGAGGCAACTGCACTGACGACCGCTGCCCCGGAAGCTCCTATGAGTAGTATTCCCAGCAGAATTGCTATTACAGTTTTTCTCATTTCCTTCACCTTCACGCCTTATTTACTTGCTTACGGCTGTAATCAACCGCAATCGAATGTAACCAACGTAATCTGATTTGATCAACCGTAATCGATTGTAATTGCCTTTTACCACACCATATGTAGTGTTTATACTACATATGTAGTCTACATGAGGATATATAATTTATGGCAAGTACTGCTGGCTTTCATGGATATTCAACGGTACTTTTCACTTGCCCACCCAACAAGCGGAGGAATCCAGCACAGGTTTGCAGCAATAGTTTCAAGGGCTGTAAACGTCTGAGTTGTCGGGCTGAATCCGAGAATTCTGGCTCCGAGCAGCCCGAGGGGAACAAGCGTGATTACAAAGAGGCTTGCCAGCATAACAGGATGGCGGATATATTGCCGAATGCCGGCTTTCCAGGAACCTTCTCTGCGCCGCAGGAAAAATATGCCTGAGATATTTGCTCCTATCTGGTCGCTCAGGGCATAAAAATAAGGGATATAAAAGCCCTCAATCCCGTAAACGTTTATTCCGGCTATCCGGCTGAAGAGATCAATCATCCAGGGAATGGCAATGCCGAAAAGTTTGCCCCAGCCGTAAGCTTCTGCCATACTCCTTTCAGCTCCCTGGAGACGCTTCCGTATTGAAAAAATTCCTTCAAAGAGACTTTCCCCTTCACCCGCAAGCGTCCGGACAAGCCACTGCCCTAAGGGACTTCGCTGGAATCCCTGAGAGTCCAGGAAAATTCCTGCAAGGAGTCCCAAAAGATAACCTGGCAGGGTATATCGTATCAACTCAGAAAATTCTTCTCCCTTCTCAGAAAATTCTGCCTCAGAGAATGTTTCTTCGAAGTCCATCTTTCTCTCAAATCCTTATATCCAATCCGGTATAATTCTTAGATTGATCTGAATTAAAACCGACACCACAGGAAATACATATAAACTGGCTTGCCAGATAATACATTGGAGAGCACATGAGAATTTTAGAGTGCAACACCATTGATATTGCTCCTACGATTGCGAGACTGCTGAAAATCCCTATGGTTCCGCCTGCTGGCAGACCAATTCAGGTAGTAGAGAGCTACGCAAAGGAAAGAGGCTGCAAGCGAGCAGTAATTATTGTGGTTGACAGTCTTGGATATTCTCTTTACAAACATCTTTCTACATTAATGATAAACCTGAGTGGGATTGCTGAGAAGGGAATCCTGTTCAGGTGCAAATCGGCTGCAACGATAACATCTCCCGCTCTTGCGTCAATCTTTACAGGATACCCGCCAGAAATGCATAATATCTACTCGACCTCAGACATTTATACCGAAAGAGCAAAAGACTCGGAAAACCCGAGACTGAAAAGTGTTATGGAATGGGCTTACAGGGCAGGTATGAAAGCGTCCGCAGTCATTGAGTCTGAAGGTGCGGAAAGTTTCAGGGGAAGAATAAAGGATTTTTATGGGGTCCCGAATTCTGAAGATATCCTTGATTACGATCTTAAAATAACGAGTTATGCGGTACGTGCCCTCAAAGAAAAGCCCGATGTCCTGGCGGTACACCTGAGAGCTCTTGACCGTTTTTCTCACAGGGCAGAAAGCTGGAAAGAACTGAGAAAAGCTGCAAAAGCGGTAGATGAAAATCTTGGTGAGATTTACCGGAGCGCAGAAAAAGGAACGATTTTCTTTATCTGCGGGGACCATGCAATCCACGGAGGGGAAAAGTGGCTGAAGGATGCGGAAGGAGAAGCCATCAAAAACCACAGGGAAAACCTCGTAGCCCTGATTGTAGCCTGTAAGCAGGAAGCGTAAGTCTATCCATCGCTTCAGAAAAACTGGCATACAGTTTGTATCAAAAATTCGTATCAAAACTTTTGCTCGATTTCAAGAATCTTACTGAAATGCCGGATTGTCCGGCTGGTGTTTTTATGCAGGATCCCGATACCTCCTGCTTCTTCCCATTCGCGGATGTTTTCGGAGTTATCATCAATGAGAATCCTTGCAATCCCTGATTGTAAGGCTTTTTCCGGGCGGTAACAGAGGATTGCGGTTTCTGCGTAAGAGATTCCCAGTTCTTTCCTGAGCCATTTAATTTTTCCCTCTCTGGCGTTGGTTAAGGCTTTTTTTCTCTCAGGTCCGGGGAGTGCAGAGAGGATTGTCGGACAGGAACCCGAACTTCTAAGGAATCCGTGAAGTTCCTTCCCTCCTGACATCCAGGCCATCTCCGACCAGAACTCGACTCCTGCAGATGTAATTTTTTTCCAGAAAAGCTCCCTATCGTTGCTGTACCAGAACATCATATCGTTGCCCAGCTTTTCACAGGCACCGGTAAAATCCGTAAGCACTCCGTCCATGTCGAGAAAGAGTTTTATTTCTTCCACGGATCCGGGAGGAAAGGGGTTATCAGACGAATGGTTTGAAAGAATGCTCTGAATGCTGACAGGATTATTCTGGATAGAATTGCGCGAATTGAAAGAAACAGGCATAATATACTTCCCTTAATTGCTCTGGCGGCAAATGACTTCCCATTAATCATTAAGGTACCATAATAAAAAAAAGTACTCATTGTAAAAAAACTATTATGTTAGAGAAAGGGTTAAAGAAATTAGAGAACAGAATTAAGTTAGAATCAGTCCTCCTGAATAAATACCACGGTCTTTGCAATGATATCGTGAAAAGCCTGTTTTTTTGCAGTAAAAAAGATCGAGAGAAAACCTGTAAAGAGAGGAATTGCAGAGATTATTTTCATAATAAAGCGGTTTGTTGCCTGCATAAAGGAAATCCTGTTTCCTCTGAGGTCGGTAACAATCAGGTTCATTGCTTGCTTGCCCACTGTCCCCTTTCGGGTAGAACTTTCCTGTAAGGCAAAATAAATCCACATCGTTAGGAAGAGCAGAACGTAAAAAAAGGGTCCATCCAGGGTTTCTATGATTAACTGTACTAAAAAGAAAAGCAGAATAATCACGAAAATATCTATGATCGAGGCCATGAACCTCCTGAAAAATCCGGAATATGGTTGCATTCTGTTTCCTCCAAGTTATTTGATATATAGACAGCACTGAATAATAAAACTAGCTTTCTAAATCATATAGAAGGATTTAAATCCTGATCCCCTGAACTGAAGATTAACCCGAAATAATCTGAAAGAAGTTAATTATTCTGCCGGGAAAACCATGATAAATCTACGATAAAACCCGCACAGGGTTCATAATGTTACCATAAAAAACAGAGCAGGTAATAAAAGAAAAGGTTAAAAAGAAGATTTCTATCTTCCCGCCGGAAGATTTCCACCTTCTCACCTGCCCTTTTGCCGCCTTTATTTTTTCTTTGAGATGGGGCTCTCGAGCCTGTCAACCAGCTTCTTTACATCGGTCTTGATATCCGAGGCAAGTTTTTTTGCACTCTCACCGGTTGTATCAACAAGTTTTTCAACCCCGCCAGTGATGTTTTTTACCTCATCCTTCACATCAATTGACTTCATATCCTCGGAAAGAGATTTTATTTCTGAGTTTATACTCTTTGCAAGTTTTGAGGCTTCATCCCCTGTCTTCTTTGCAAGCGTATCAATATCATTTCCAAGCTTTCCGACTTTTTCCTGAATTCCGGAGCTTTTCTTTTCAGTTTCTGTTCCTTTACTTTCACTTTCTGTTGTTTGTGCCATATAGACCCCTTTAGATATTTAATACGGATGATGAATTTCTCTCAAAAATAGAGCCGTTTTTCAGATACTAATTTATGGACTCTCCGAATTATAAAATTATCCTGAGAGGTTCAGCCCTGATGGTTTAAATTCTGCTTTGTAAGTACATTAAATCCTTCCACTAAATTAATTAATTCAAATAGATAAATTGTTGTTACGCTACAAGCTTATAAAGTATAAATTAAAATAGTATGCTTGTAAAATTAAGGCAGCTTAACTGATTAAAAGAGTTTATGGAAAACTCCGGCAAGCGAGATAGAAGAGCCGGACCAGGATAGTATTCAGGAAAAATCAGCATCCTGCGACAGAGTAAGCCGCTAAAGGCTGTAGAGGAGATATGCAGACCTTAGTTATATGCATAGACAGAGATAACGATCTGGGCGAAAAAGCAAAACTCGAAACCCCGATAGTAGGACGGGAGGCAAATGTTCAGGCTGCCGTCGCACTTGGGATCGCAGATCCGGAGGATTCTGATACCAATACTATTTTCGGCGGAATCAGGATTCTTGATGAATTGCGGGCAAAAGGAGCCGATGCCGAGATCGTCTCTTTTGCAGGCGACAAAAACGTTGGAGTGATCTCAGACCAGAGAATTGCCGAGCAGCTCGAAGTTTTTCTCAATACGAATGATGTGCAGAGAGCAATCTTTGTCTCGGATGGGGCAGAGGATGAAACGCTTGTGCCCATTGTCCAGTCCCGTATGAAAATCGACTCCGTAAAAAGAATCGTAGTAATGCAAAGCGAAAATCTGGAAAGTACCTATTATATCCTGAAGCACGTCTTCAGCGACCCCAAGATTTCCCAGACTTTCTTTGTACCTCTAGGACTTGCTTTTCTCATTTATGCGATATTCCTGCTTGCCCAGTATCCCGAAGGAGCAGTTGTGGGGATTCTTGCAGCTGTGGGGCTTTACATGTTATACAGGGGCTTCGGGCTTGATGACCTTGTTGCCCTTGAGAAAGAAAGGCTATGGGATGCTTTTCTGGAACAGAGAATGGTTTTCATCAGCTATACGGCTGCCCTGCTCACAACACTGGTAGCAACCGCATACGGAGCTATGGAAGTATGGAAACTTTATTCGGCAGAAGGGGTCTGGTATCACGGAACCCTTACACTTGTCTCAGTATTCATCAATGCTTCAGTCTGGTGGTATGCAGGAGCCCTGCTGCTTGCCGACCTTGGCAAAATCTTCGATTTGAGGATGGAAGATAAGCCTATTTATAAAAATGTCGCGATCTCTCTCTTTGTGATTGCAACCGGATTACTTTTCTGGGGTGCAAGCACATATATTCTGGCGACAGCTTCCCTTTCGGAAGGCGTTACTAATAATGCATCCCTTGCCCTTCAGTACTTTGTCTACTCGGTTACGGTTGCAGTTCTTATCGCCCTTGCCGGCATAAAATACAGCGTATCGAACCAGGCTTCCGAAAACGGAAACCCGGAGAGGGGCCGAAGAAAGAAGAAACTCGCCTGACCGCAGGAATCATGCCAGAGAAATTAAGTCCCAATAAGTCAGGGTGAAACCGAACAAAAAGTAGCAGTAAAAAACCACAAGAGAGATAAAAAATGGAAGAGGCAATTGAAAATTTAGAGATTGCAGTGCTCGGTGGCGTGGGTTTTAATTCGTATCAGGAATTTGAGAGCCACCCGGTACGCACGCCTTATGGAGAAGTTACCGCCTATTTTACCACCATAAAAGGAAAAAGAGTCGCAGTAATCCCGAGGCATGCGGGAGAAAACCATATTCCCCCACACAGGATTAATTACAGGGCCAATATCTGGGCTGTACATGCCATCGGGGCAAAGCGTGTAATCTCCACAAACTCCGTAGGATCAATGCGTGGGCATCCTGTGGGCAGTTTCATAGTGCTTGACGATTTCATAGATTTTACCCGAAACAGACCTTCTACCTTTTATGATGACAGGACGATACATGTCGATGTCTCTGAGCCTTACTGCCCCGAAATCAGGACAGCCCTAAGAGATGCCCTTGAAAAAAAGGGGCTTTCCTACACCGAAGGAATTTATGCCTGCACGGAAGGTCCGCGTTTTGAAACCAGGGCCGAGATCCGCATGATGAGCCAGTTTGCCGATGTTGTGGGCATGACCGGTGTGCCTGAAGTGATCCTCGCAAAGGAACTCAGCCTCTGCTATGCTTCTCTTGCTATTATCACAAACCAGGCGTGTGGGATGACCACACAGAAATTGACAGCCGATGAAGTTACCGAAGTCGTCGGAAAAGCTCAGGATTCGATTTTTGAGATTATTTCGGATACGATAGAAAATCTCCAGGCAGTTCGAGGTTGCAGGTGCGGGTTTGCAAAGGAAGGCGCATACTTGTGAAGCATAATAATCTTTTCTGATCCGGTGCTTTCCATAAATACTTCCTTTAAATATCTCCTCTAATGCTTCCTTTATGTATCCTCTTTAATGCTTCCTTTATGTATCGTCCTTAATGCTTCATTCAAACACCTTCTTTAAATGATTTATTAAAATGCTTATCTCAAGTAATTGCCTGAAGCATTTCCTCCGAATGCATCCTGTTATCGTCTCACCAGATAACTCATTGAATAACTCCTCAAACAGCGATTCGAGATTATCTACCTCCAGGAAATTTGATAATATTATATATATAGTAAATAAGTAATAAAATATTTATATAATAGTTGCTTATAAGATGAGGTTCAATGAGATAAAAGATAGATGCGGAAGATGTGCTCACGAATAGTAAAATAAAATGGTGCGCACTGGAAAAAGCAGAAAGTGTAAATAGAATACTTTGGTAGATTTTGATTGATTTTGAAGATTTTACATATTTAACAGATCAGGATAAACAATGACACTCTGGGTCCTAGGCTACGCTGAAAAATCGAAGATAAGAATTATGGCTATAAAGGACCGGATGAAACAGCCGATTTATACGGCGGAGCTCCATGTAAAGGATAGTTACAAAGGGCCACGCCCTCATAAAATAAGGCTTCTCACCGGCAAAAAAGAAGAATTCATCCCCCCCCAGCAGTTTATAGAGCTCTTACGCAGTGCAAACCGGATAATGCTTGCAGAGGGAGGGGACCCTGAAAATGAGACTGCATTTCTGGAAATGCTCAAAGGTTTTCAACTTAGTGCAGACAAAGTTAAAATCTGTAAACACTGCTGGATAAATAATCGTTTCAACTTTATAAATAGTAAATCCATCAAGTACCATAACGAACTGATCTGCCTGGACTGTGCAAAAGAAGAGCTTTTGCGCGCGGTCCGTTCAGCCGGGGTGCCATATGGGGAGAAATCCATAGATTTCCTTGAGCAGGTGCTACTGAAAACCAGGGATCTGGACAGAACTATCCGGATGCTTACCCCTGAAAGGCTTGACCCAGAGTTCACCCGCTACGATACTATAAGGACAAATCCTGCCAGTTCAACAGCCAGGATAAAGACCCTGCCCCTTCAGAAGAAATTCAAGGAAATGCTGCTCCAGAAATCCGAAACTCTGCTGCCTGTCCAGGCATTATCGGTTGAAGCCGGACTTCTGGAAGGGAAAAACCAGTTTGTAGTTTCGGCTACAGCAACCGGAAAAACGCTTATAGGGGAAATGGCAGGAGTCCAGAATCTTCTTAACAAAAAAGGAAAAATGCTTTATCTGGTTCCCCTGGTTGCACTCGCAAACCAGAAGTACGACCAGTTCAGAGAACGCTATTCAAAACTCGGGCTTACCACTTCCATAAAGATTGGCGCAATTCTCATAAAAACCTCTCAGCGCGTGAAAATGCAGACCAGTCCGGGTGCGGATATAATAGTAGGGACTTACGAAGGCATAGACCATATGCTCAGGTCTGGAAATGCCGATTTTCTGGGCAAGATAGGAACTGTAATTGTGGATGAAGTCCATACTCTTGAAGACCAGGAAAGGGGACACAGGCTGGACGGGGTGATCGGGAGGCTGAGGTATGTGGCACCTGAAGCACAATTCATTTACCTCTCCGCAACCGTTGCAAATCCCGAAGGTTATGCAAAGAAACTCGGAGCCAGGCTTGTCCGGTATGAGCACAGGCCGGTACCCATTGACAGGCATCTCCTTTTCTGCCAGGAAAACGAGAAGGCAAAGCTGATTTCCCAGCTTGCGAAAGAAGAGTATTCGAGGTTCTCTTCCAAAAAGCATAGGGGACAGACAATTGTCTTTACGAACTCCCGCCGAAACTGCCACAGGCTCGCCGCCGCCCTTTCGATACAGGCGGCTCCTTATCACGCAGGGCTTTCCCAGTACGAGAGGAAGAGAGTTGAGACTCGCTTTGCAAAAGGAGAACTTCCCGTAATCGTGACTACGGCTGCTCTTGCGGCGGGAGTAGATTTTCCGGCTTCCCAGGTAATCTTTGAGTCTCTGACAATGGGAATAGACTGGATTTCAGTCCAGGACTTCCTGCAGATGAGTGGAAGGGCAGGCAGGCCTGACTACCACGACCGTGGAATTGTCGTGCTTATGCCCGTGCCAGGGAAATCTTATTCAGGCTCTCAGTCCGATACCGAAGAAGAGATTGCAATAAAATTGCTTCAGGGAGAGATGCTCTCAGCAGGCGTACAGTACGGAGAAGCCGAGCAGCTTGAGGAAGTGCTTGCATCGGTTGCAGTCACTTCTTCGGTACAGGATCTCAGGGCAGTCCATAACTTGATGTTCGGTAGCTACGACCTGGAAAAATTGATTCCGCGCCTGCAGAGTTATCGCTTTCTCGAAAGGAAGGGAAACCGAATAACGCTTACACGTTTTGGAAAAATTATTTCGGCTCACTTCCTTCCGGTATCGAAAGCTTTTCTGATCCGGGATGCTGTGCTTGAAGAGAACGAACCCCTGCAGATCGTGACAAACCTGGAGTTCTTCGATGCGGCTTACTTCAAGTATGCTAACCAGATTGGGAGTTCTCTGCATGTGAATATGCCTTCAAGGGTTTTTCAGGGAGCTACCCTTGATATCATCTTTGACGGGGAATCCTTTTCCCAGCTTGATGTAAAAATCCGGGAGCTCATGTTGAACTTTGCTTCGGATTTTTTAACCTGTGCATGCAGGGATTCGCCTTACTGCGGTTGTGCAGAACAAAAGTTTTCGGAAAAGATCGTCAAGTTACGTACAGAAGCACTTGACCCTGCAGAAATTGTAAAGAGGCTTGAAGATAAGTACGGGATTTCTGCCTACCAGGGCGATGTGTTCGGGTATCTGGACAGTGCGGTCCGCAATCTTGATGCCGTGGAACTTATAGCAAAAGTACATTCTAAGAAAGGGGTGGCAGAAGAAGCAAAAAAGCTTAGAAAGAAAGTCCAGGGTTAAAAGATCAAAAACATTTTTGCAGATAATACTGTATAATGAGTAAAATGCTCCTGCTTATGTAGGAAATATATTTTATATACGATAGAGCTGACCGATTTATTCAAATGGCGGCCAGTAAATTAGATCCAAACCTGATAACAGGATAATCTGAGAGTAAGATAGAGGGAATTTCATGACCGAGGACATCGAATCCAGGGATAATATCGAAAACGCGGCTTCCAGGAAGGTTAAAAGAAGCATTACAATTGAGTTTGTGAAACCTGAGAACTTCAGGCAGGTCTATGCTATCGGAGCCGCAGGCGGGCACAGTCCTTATGATTTCAGGATCGGTTTTTACAACGACACTCCAAAAATATTTGGAGATGCCTCCGAGTCAAGGGTTATCCAGCGGCGTGTAGAAACCGAGGTAATACTCTCACCGGTTGCTGCGCTTGAGCTTTCCCGCTGGCTGACCCAGCATATAAATGAATATGAATCCGTTTTCGGGCCCATTGCAAGAGCAATCCCGAGACCGAGAAAAGAACCTGCAAAGCCTATTGACGAAAGTACGGATATCCAGGGTTATATCTGACCCTTATATCCGATCCTTAATCTCATCCGGATAAATACGCCCAAGGTTTCCAAAAAAAGTTTGATCGCAAGCCTTTTCAAAAAAGGCTTGAGCGAAAACTTTTTCAAAAAAAGTTTTATCAAAAACTCATAATTTATCTAGACCGGCATAGCCGGGGCGTGATAAACCGGCGAAACGCAAGCCTTTTTAAAAAAGGCTTGAGCGAAAACTTTTTCAAAAAAAGTTTTATCAAAAACTAATGCGTTATCTAGACCGGTGTAACCGGAGCGTGATCGACCGGCGAAACGCAAGCCTTTTTAAAAAAGGCTTGAGCGAAAATCCCCATGTAACGGCGTGATAAACCGGCGAAACGGTCGCGGGTCAACGGTTTCAACGCCGCGCTTGCGGCTAAATGCAGACTGTTACAAAAGAGGCTGGATTGCAAACTAGTGTTATTCGTATAAATGTCCTGTAGGGCATGGAAACTGAAAAGCTGGAACTTGGCTTCCACAGGAAGTTATCTGGTTCTGGGAATCTTTTGAGGACTCGGAAGATCGATGGTTATATATCTCTGTAAAGGGTATGTAATTTTCAGTTTTCTTAAAAGCCGGTGGAGTGACGATATTAGAAGAATTTCTTGGTTACTGGCAGGAGCGGCTGATACAGGCAGTAAGCGGACCGTGGGTATGGATACGGTCTGATGCGGCTTGCCCCTACCGGCTTGGGACGTAAGAAACAGGAACCCGGGAGTACGGGGAAAGTTAAGAATAAATCAGCGAGGGTTTAAATTTGTTCCCAAATAAAAAAGTTCAGAAAATTGTTGGATCAAGAATCCAGGTAGAAATGAAAGGCGACCTTAATCTGCTTGAAGGCACTCTTAAGAGTGTGGATGACTACATGAACCTTCATCTCGTGGACACCATGGAGATCGTAAAAGGAGAAAAAGTCCGTTCCCTTGGTTCAGTAGTGCTTCGTGGTAATAACATCATACTGATCACTCCTGTCGAAGAATAAGACTTCATAAGGAAAACCTTAGTGTGGAAGCATGGATCTTGAAGAAGAAGCCTATAACATAATAAAGAGACATAAAGAAGGCGTCTTCCAGAACGTTATCTGGAAAGAGCTGGACATCGACAGCAGAAAATGTTCCAGAATCATAAAAAAGCTTCTGGACAAAGACCTTATTATACGAGAGGTTGGAGTTTCAAACGGCGCAAGAACATACCTACTGAAAGCAAAAGAAGAGGTTAAGGAAAAATATGACCTCCTGCTTGCAGGAGCATTGTTTTCGGCCTGTACAGGCTGCACCGGCGACTGTCAACCCGAATACTGCGGGAGACTCAGCGAATGGATTGGAAGCCTCATTCAGGAAGCTGAGAGATCGGAAGAAACCAGCGAGATCAGTGCCGATATCGAAGATGCGGAAGAAACCAGCGAAATCAGTGCCGATATCGAAGATGCGGAAGAAGCCTGAGAAGCAATTGAAAGGATTTCCGAATCCAGCAGTCAATAATATCCTCGAAAATACAGGCAACCGATAAGTATATATAGAAGAGCCCCTTATTGAAGATCCCCTTCAATAAGGGAAAAAACACATACAAAACGCTCCGGTAGTGTAGTCCGGCCAATCATTCCGGCCTTTCGAGCCGAAGACTCGGGTTCGAATCCCGGCCGGAGCACCATACTTCTTTTCATAATATACTTTTTAAGAATATGCTTCTTAAATTATTTTTCTGATATTCTCAAGATATAAGCTTCTTAGCGCAATACTTTGCAAGCTAATGCTCTCATTGCCAGTACTGTAGTCAAGCACTAAATGCGGATTACTGACCTACCGCCTGAATCTCCTTAATCCTAACCGGGTTTTTAGAAAAATTTTTGAGGCTGCAAAGAAAGTTTTTGTCAATGAGTTGCGCCATATTCATAAAAACTAATATAAATTCATTTTGGAAGTTGTTGCATAAAAGTTTATCTGATCAATAGATTACCCCGGAAGGGTTAGTTGAGGGACAGAGTTATATAGTACTAACGTCTATTGAAGGTCTCGCTGTAAGATGCGCTATGAAATGCAATGTGCTCCGGTAGTGTAGTCCGGCCAATCATTCCGGCCTTTCGAGCCGAAGACTCGGGTTCGAATCCCGGCCGGAGCACCATA
>NZ_SCHL01000007.1 GCF_004099695.1 Methanosarcina sp. MSH10X1
ACCTGGCTCACGTTTCCGCAGTCGGCACTATAAAATGCTATATAGTTGTCACCTTCACTGCGGGCTTTTATCAGGAAACCGGTATTTGCATATTTGCCGCTGACATACTCTTTTACAAGGTCAGTTACATTTAGCTCACAGTACTTGTTATCTGGCAGGCTATTTGCCTTCAGGGTTAACGTGGCGTATGGAGTACTGCCATGAAGTACGCCATTCCTGTCATACCAGTCTCCCCCTGCATTGTTCCAGGCAATGCCTTTATCCTTTTTGTTCCAGCTTACATGATTCGGGTTCCAGGCTACAGGCCGATAGACTTCGATAATAGTATCTGCCTGACGTGTGCTTAAGGGATAATACCAGAAGAGGGAAAGAGTCGCATTGTTCACCTGAGTAGCACTGGTATATCCAGTTAAATTAAATGAAATAACATTCCTGTACTTTCCAACGTTACTCATTCCTCCAACATCGAGAAACAGGTCATTCGAAAAGATACTCTCAGGAGAAGCTTCACGCAGGCGGTTATCTTTTGCGCCAGTAATAGTCGCGTTTGCAGTTATCCTCTTCGTAATATTGAGTTCTGGAACCTGGCTCACGTTTCCGCAGTCGGCACTATAAAATGCTATATAGTTGTCACCTTCACTGCGGGCTTTTATCAGGAAACCGGTATTTGCATATTTGCCGCTGACATATTCTTTTACAAGGTCAGTTACATTTAGCTTACAGTACTTGTTATCTGGCAGGCTATTTGCTTTCAGGGTTAACGTGGCGTATGGAGTACTGCCATGAAGTACGCCATTCCTGTCATACCAGTCTCCCCCTGCATTGTTCCAGGCAATGCCTTTATCCTTTTTGTTCCAGCTTACATGATCCGGGTTCCAGGCTACAGGCCGATAGACTTCGATAATAGTATCATTTGGCCGTGAACTGGGAGGATAATACCAGAAAAGGGAAAGAGTTGCGTTGTTGATCTCATTAGTACTGGTGTATTCGCTTATGTTAAACCATATAAGGTCCCTGTATCTGCCAACACCGCTCATTCCTCCAACGTCGAGAAACAGGTCATTCGAAAAGATACTCTCAGGAGAAGCTTCACGCAGGCGATTGTCGTATATTTCTCCAGAGGGAGAGGTAACTTTTTCTACACTTATTACCGCAACCTCAGAATCGCCGAGTAGCCCATCGCTCACCTCGAAAGATACAGTGTAGAGTCCTTCCTGCCCGTTTTCAGGCGTCCAGCTAAAGAATCCGGTCTCATCAAAGCTTGCGCCTGCAGGAAGGTTTGAAGCGGAGTATGTAAGGCTGTCGCTATCTGCGTCAGAAGCTTTTACCAGGATATTCAGGTTCTCTCCTGCCCTAACCGAAATTTCAGGAACAGGATCCATCACAGGAGGATGATTTTCAAGGATTTTTGTAGAAGCATAGATTGTGTTTCCGTATCTTCCGATGTTGATTCTGTTCCCGTTATCCTCCGGCTCCTTTGAATAGTCAGAATTCGGATAGCCGGCATCAATGCAGGGTGAACTTACAAGATCTTTTACCCAGGTCTCTCCATTCCACCTTCGACCTGCCGATTTAAGGTGGTAATCTTGATTTTTCCGATTTGCAAAAAGAGGGTCTGCATAGATATCGGTTGTCGATATGCAATTTTTATAGTTACCTGCTGAGTTATTATGAAGGCAATTATTTTCCAGCACAAAGGTATGTGTCCCAGACAGATAATTAATTACTCCGTATCCTGTTCCGCTGGGGTCCGTTGTACGCGGCCTGGTATTTAGAATTATGTTATTACGGACGATTGTTGTATACCCGTCACCTGCTGGTGCATAGGTTAAGGAACCGCCATTAGTATTCATGTGGACGATTGCAGAGTGATTTATGCCATCGAATACGTTATTTTCAATGAGGGTATCTTCGAATCTATTAGTTACAATGCCCCCTACCCAGGTAATGCTAGGATTAGTGCCTGTGTTATAGAAAATATTATGATGAATATGGACATTTTTCCCCTGATCCCTGGTATCAGGAGAGGAATCATAGCTGAAAAGCCAGATACCGGGCCCATATGTGTTAGTGATAGTATTATTGAAGACCTCCAGATCATCCATAATACCTGCAGACTTCTCTATCTCAATCCCAGGCCCGCCTGCGCTCCAGTGATAGAAGGAATCGATTACATTATCATGGAACTTTACATGGTTCGAGTTCCAGACCCTGAGAGCACTGTTAGTCCTGCACGTTATTACATTATTCAAGGCTTCTATATTCTGGCATTCGATTGCAAACATACCATCGTGCCCGAGCTTATAGACCGTATTGTTGTAAAAACGAATGTTTTCGCTATATTTTATCCTTAACCCATCACCGTGCCCGTCGTGCATATACATATCGCATACAGTTATGTTCTTGCAGTAAATCAAATAGATTACATTGTAATACCCTTTACCTTTAGCAACTTTAGAATTTCCGTCATGGTTTACATTAACTTCGAACCCTCTTACTACAATGTTATTATTTCCGGCATTGTTCATCTGCTGGATCAGTGGTTTCATTGTAGGCCAGTCTGCATTATTTACCAGTTTTATCACAGCGGTCGAATCCCCTTCAAGAATAGTATTGCTGCCGATTAAGAGAGTATCGTCAATAACATACGTAAAAGGTCCTTTGAGATGGACAGTAGTATATTCAGGGTTATCTGCCACGAATTTTAGTGCCTGATTTATCTGCACGTGGTCGTCTGTCCCATCGCAATTGAAATCCCCACTCCCGTCTCCTGCAACATAAACTATTGGTGCTGTGCTTCTGCATGAAGCAGTCGGCATACTTGCAAAAATGAGAAAACCTACCAGGAAAAGAATTATGAATTCTCGTTTTATTCTCGACATTACCTGAAGTTGATCAAGAATAAATGCATTGCAAGCGTCGTTATAGATATGTTTAGATAGTACCGTAAAGAACCCCCCGCGAAATTTTTTACTGTTTGTCAAAAATCCAATCAAAATTATTAGCCTGTTTCCGACATATTGGACAAGATTTTCCAAATAGTATCCACTCTCCGAGACTCAAGGCTATAGAAATTTTGGAAACTATTCATAGCAAAAAGCTACCGAATCCAATCAATGTTTAATAATAAAGGATTCAGAATAAGTGTCCGATTTTACAGGCCAATTCCTCCAATTCACATGAGTCCCCCCTTAAAGACTGTGTGAATAAATCGGCGTTCCATTGTGTAATTAAATTTCTATAGTATCTAATGTAATTTAGAACATTCTGTTATAAAGCTTTTGCGTAACTTTTTAAATTATTATTGAATAATTAGATATTAGGAAGAATCAATAAATAACCAATAAATGAGTTGAACGAGAAAAGACGGATTAAAAGCTGATTCGTTTAATTTATGGAAAAAAATAGGTCCTCCGAAGTAGAATCCCGGATTTCAACTCCCAGTAACAGTTGTGTTTCATTTCAGTAAAAAATGAGATTTCAGTATTATCAATAGTATAAATGGATACTTTCACAACAAGACAATTTCAAAAAGTGACTCTTATTCAAAACTAAAGTATAAATTAAGGTTCCATAAAAGGATAGGAAAAAACCAGAGAAAGGAGTGTCAAAAATGGAAATATTATGGAAGTAAGTTTTACCTGTGTGCAGCACAGTATTCATAAGAATACTGTCAATTATATCACTCAAGGACCTTACAATTCCATCCTGGTTAGATTCTTAATATATTCCGGTCTTTTCCGAAGTTTTTTGATTTGTCTTAAACTAATTTACCACAGAATACATGATTTTATCAATTCTCGTAAAACTACCGAATAGATTGCTCATTCCTCCGGTACAAGTGATAAATTACTTAAATTAAATCCCTCAGGCGGAATTCCGTAAAGGTAGCTGTCATAAATTGTGCTGGAAAGGTTTAAAGGAATCTCCTCTTCGGTTATTCCGTCTCCAATTGCGCTTTCTTCATTTAAATCTTCTTCATTTAAATCTTCTTCATTTAAATCTTCCCCAATTAAATCTTCTTCATTTAAATCCTCTTCATTTAAATCTCCTTCATTTAAATCCTCTTGATAAAAGTCTTCTTCATTTAAATCTTCTTCATTTAAATCCTCTTGATAAAAGTCTTCTTCATTTAAATCTTCTTCAGTTATTTCGCCCTCACTTGTATATTCTTCAGTTGTTCCGCCCTTATCTGCGTCTTCTTCAGTTATGCTTTTTACACTTATCACTGCGACCTCAGAATCGCCGAGCAGCCCATCGCTCACCTCGAAAGATACAGTGTAGAATCCTTCCTGCCCGTTTTCAGGCGTCCAGCTAAAGAATCCGGTCTCATCAAAGCTTGCGCCTGCAGGAAGGTTTGAAGCGGAATATATAAGGCTGTCACTATTTACGTCAGAAGTTTTCACTGTAAAGTTCAAATTTTCTCCGATCTTAACCACAGTTTCCGGAATAAATTCGATAATCAGACTCTGTTCAGTATCAACAGAAAGATCTGTTTCCGAATATGTGGAATTACCCTCATCCGTCTCGAAGACTTCTGTTGTGGAGTTCAGATCTTCTCCAGACTCATTAGTAGCCTCGGAGGTTAATTCCGTTAACGGCAACTGTACGGTCTTTACTCGTGAAATCGGTGAGAGAGACGCATATATAGTATTTCCGTACCTTCCTATATTGATTTTATTTCCATTATTCTCAGGCTCTTTTGAATAGTCCGAAGAGGCATATCCGGCATCAATACAGGGAGAAGTCGCTTTGTCCTTTACCCATTTTTTCCCATTCCAGTGGCCTGAGACCGATTGGAGATGATAATCGTGTTTCTTTTGGTCCACAAACAGAGGATTTACATAGATATCAGATTTCGATGTACATCCTTTATAATTGCCTCCTGCATTATTGTAAAAGCAGTTATTGTCCAGTATAAATTTGTGATTTTTAGTGAGATAACTGACAACCCCGTACCCTGTTCCACTCGGACTCTTTATACGTTGCCGGGTGTTCGCAATTATATTATTTCGAACAATAGTAGTGTATCCGGGATTTGATGAATAACTTGGAGAATAACCTTCCGGATACATGTGAACAATAGCAGCATGGTATGAGCCGTCAAATACGTTATTTTCGATTAAAGTGTCATGGAATCCGCTAGTTACAATGCCACCTGTCCAGGTAATCCCAGTATTGGTGCCTGCATTGTAGAAGGTATTGTGGTGGATACGGACATTTTTCCCCTTTTCTTTAGTAGCAGAAGAAGTATCATAGTTAAAAAGCCAGATTCCAGGTCCATAAGTATCATGCAATGTGTTACTGTAGATTTCGATACTATCCATAATACCTGCAGATTTTTCGATCAGAATACCAGGCCCGCCTGTACACCTGTAGTATAAAGAATCGATTGCATTATCGTGAATTTTTACTTTATTAGAATTCCATGCTCTAATTCCACTATTAGTCCTGCAGACTATATTATTATTCCAGATTTCTACATTCTTGCATTCACTTACGAAAAGGCCATCGTGTCCGAGTTTGGAGATTTTATTATTATAAAGCTGAATATTCTCACCGTACTTTATCCTCACTCCATCTCCATGTCCATCGTGCATATACATATTGTATACTTTTATGTTTTTACAGTGGGTGAAGTACATCACATTGTAGTAACCCTTACCTTTAGCAACTTTAGAATTTCCGTCGTGGTTTACATTAACCTCAAACCCTCTTACTACAATGTTATTATTTCCGGCATTGTTCATCTGCTGGATTAATGGTTTCATTGAAGACCAGCCTGCGTTATTTGCCAGTTTTATCACAGCAGTTGAATCCCCTTCAAGAATGGTATTGCTGCCGATCAAAATAGTATCATCAATAACATATGTAAAAGGCCCTTTAAGGTGAACAGTTGTATATTTAGAGTTACCTGCCACAAATTTCAGTGCCTGGTTTATCTGCACATGATCATCTTTACCATCGCATTTGAAATCTCCACTTCCATCTCCTGCAACATAAACAATTGGTGGGGCGCTTCTGCATGAAGCAGTCGGTGCGCTTGCAAAGATAAGGCAACCCACCAGGAGAAAAATCCCTAATCTTTTTATTAACATATCTATCACCCAAGACAACTATGAAAAATTAATTAAGATTTTGTTGAAGTAAGAGTTAGACAGGGAAGTGACCCCGTGTTCATAGAATTTAAGATTGTTAGCTTAATAGCTTAGCAAAATTTTTTCCATGTTTTCCTGAATTTTGGACAAATATCCAGATAGTATTCACTATCCGAGATTCAGGACTATAGAAAATTTCTGGAGAATATATTCATAACAAAAGTCATTGAATCCAAAAAGATCCAATAACAGGTGATTGCGAATAAATCTCTGTCTTTTTCAGGCTAATTCCCCAATTCACATTAGTTCCCCCCATGAAAACATTGCGAAAAGATTTGGAAGTGAGCCTCTAATTAAATTTCTATAGTTATTACTATAATTAGATCATTGGGTTATAAAAATATGTATGTGATGCCCACAAATTTTTTACAAAGTTTTCAAAAATGTAAGATATCATAATAAAGTAAAAGTTGGACATCTACCTGTGAGAAGGAAATTCTTCCAGAAATAAGGTCAGATACACTGAATAAGAGTAAGATTAGATTATATCTTTGCATATCTCCAGGATCTTTCTTGAAACCCCGTCCCAGCTGTGATTCTCAACAACATATCTGCGGCCTTTCTTTCCCATAGAGTCCCGGATTTCTTTATTGGAAAGTAATCTTACTATAGCAGCAGCTAGTTCCTCAGGATCCTCGGGAGCCACAGATATTCCACCACCTGACGATTCGATCAGGTCTTGTACTCCTGGAATACTGCTTGCCACAATCGGCTTCCCGCATGCAAGATATTCATATGTTTTCAAGGCCGAGAGCCCTATTTTTGAGTTCCTTTCCTTGATGAAAGGAGCGGCACAGACATCAGCAGCGCTTATGTAGAAAGGAACCTGTTCGTATGGGATTCTCCCGGTAAAAGTAAATTTATCCGAAATTCCCAGGTCGGAAGCTGTTTCGAGTAGTCTATCCTTCATAACTCCATCCCCAATGATGAGGAAGTGAGCATCAGGACACTTATCCAGAATTAAAGGAGAAGCTTGAATCAAGAACTCAACTCCCTGCCAGGCTGCAAGGTGCCCGACAAAGCATACATATTTTTTTGAACTTTCGAGCCTCAGTTCGGTCCTCATTTTTTCCGGGTCCAACGGCTTGAATACATCGGTATTTGCCCCATTGTTGATAACATGGATTTTATTCTCAGGAACCGAATATAATCTCACAAGTTCATCCTTGAGCTTATCCGTGACAGAAACAATTCTGTCGCAGTGCCTGTAATTGAACTTCTCGGAGCGAAGTGCCAGATAAGAAAAGACCCTGTATGCAAAAGACTGTGAATTCGGATTGACCTTTAACTCATCGAGAACCAGCCCATTAACCTCTACTATTGAAGGGATTCTTAAAACTTTACATAAAATTATGGGAAAGAAAGGAAAAGAGTTCTGGCGAAGATAAAGCACATCAGGCCTGCTCCTTATGCATGAATATAGAAGATAAAAGGAAAGCATGAATTCATAAGAAGGCTGTACAAGATATTTGTTGTCTATCACAGGCACGTATTTTGTCCCGGTGAGGGTACGATCTACACTCTTCTGTCCGGGAGCAAACAGCACTATATCAGTATATTTTTTCAAATTCCTCAGAAGCTCAAGAATATGGACATTCGAGCCTGATTTAGTATTAAAGGAGCCGTAATAAACCAGAAAAATGCTATTTACTTTTTTAAACATAATGGTAGCCGGTTACCAGAATAGTAAAAGTAGTTAATTAGTTTATCCCATAACTTTTGATATTATTTTTCAGAGGTTCAAGCATGGTATTTCAGTATTAACTCGATAACAGGAATTTAATGCATTCTGGAGAGAATTATTTATAGGATTAACTCTCTCCTCTGTCTGCTTTGAGGCATCCAGAGCGAAAAAGGGCAAAAGATTATGAAAGTACTGGAAGCATGTCAGGAATTTCCTAACAGGTATTATCCTCAACTTGGGACATTCATAAAACAGAGTATCGACTCAATCGCAGACCAGGGCGTAGATATTACGGTAATTTCTCCAAAACCTTTCGTCCTTCCCTTTTCCACATTTCCTTATCATAACTTTTTTAAACTACCGCAGATTGAGCATACTGAAAAATATGACCTTCATTATCCACGTTATATATATGCCGTTCCCAAGAAGTATTTTTATCCCGTGACAGGGATTTCATACTCCCACTTCGTTTCCGAATATGCAATTAAGAACATAAAGCCAGAGCCAGACCTTATCCACGCGCACTTTTCATACCCTGATGGGTATGGAATGATGAAACTTGCAAAGAAATGGAAAGTCCCTCTTGTAATAAGCGCTCTCGGTACAATCGAAAGAAAAGTCGCTTATGAAGGTTCCTATACCTCAAGACAGATTATAGAGGCAATGAATTCTTCAGACAGGATTCTTTCTGTCAGCGAGGATCTAAAACTCCACATAGTAAATCTGGGAATAGACAAAAATAAAGTTCATGTGGTTCCAAATGGTGTTGATACAGAAAAATTCAAACCTGCAGGAAAAGCGCATGCGAGAAATCTGTTAAACCTCCCGCAGGATAAGAATATCGTTCTATTTGTTGGAGCCCTTCGGAAAATAAAAGGTGTGGACTACCTGATTGAGGCTGCAAGGAATTTTGTTAATAGGGATACTGACCTTTTTATGGTAGGCAGGGATGACGGTCTGAGAAAAAGTCTGGAAAAAAGAGCACGTGAACTTAAGATTGCAGATTTCATTAAATTTACTGGACCTGTGAACCATGAGGATATCCCACTCTGGATCTCAGCTTCAGATATCCTGGTATTGCCCTCTCTCTCCGAGGGCAGGCCAAACGTAGTGCTTGAAGCTCTTGCCTGTGAAGTCCCCGTAGTAGCAACTAATGTAGGCGGGATACCTGAACTCATGGTCAATGGAGAGACAGGCTATCTGGTACCTGCAAAAAGTCCTGGAGAATTATCCGGAAAAATAAATAAATTACTTGAGGATAGAAACCGGAGAGAAAAAATGGGCAAACTCGGGCGTAAAAGCATAATCCAGAGGGGGCTTACCTGGGAAGCCCATGCGAAAATGACTGTCAATATTTACTCAGAGCTTCTGGAGAAGTCTCTGGAATAAGCCCGAAACTTTCCAGCTTACTTTTTTGATTCCCGAGCCCACAGAAATTATAAACTCTGAAATCTGCAGAATAGCACGTCAAAATCTGCAAAAGCTCTATTCCTGTACTGGTGCCTGCTACAACATTTTATCCTGTAAACGAACACAGGCCCGAAACAAGAAGGCCGCTTTGAACATAGTTTCAGGGATTGTTTAATCCCTGATGCGGAATGAAGATATCTGTTGAAGGACTTGAGTAGATTTTATCAAGCCCTGCGAGATTGCTTTCCAGTTCAAGCTGGTTTTCGGGTAGCCCCTGGTAAAAATAGTTGGAAGTATCTCTCAGGGTACTTTCCTCACTGCCGAAGTATAATCCACTCCGGAGAAATTCCTTGGTTCTGAGAACTACATAGCCTTTATATTGTGGGAGTTTATTAACATCACCGATTCTGTAGTTGTCATAAGACGAGATATTCATCTCTGCCGACGACGCAGGAATCAGAGGGAGATAGAAGAACCTTGAAGAGAAATAGTCAGTGTAAATTGAGGAATCGGTAGGAATATACTTGAAAACATGTTCAAAACCGCTCAACTCTTCCGAGGTAAAATATTCATGTTTTGCTTCATGCCCAAGAAAATCCGAGTCCCCAATACTGAAGACCGAAGAAACAAGAACGAAGGTCGAGAATAATAAAACCACTACCAAAGTTGAATTAAGTTTTTTTGGAGAGTATTTCGCCATATAATTCCAGAATATATACAATCCGTATCCCATTACGAAAGCCATAAATGGGCTGACGAAAAGCATAAACCGATCAACTCTAAATAGAACTTTGAACTGCCAGATTGTATTGAGAGGATTGGGGACATAAAATATGAGAGTTAATAAAGCAAATAATCCTAGCACGGAAGCATAGTTATTCCTGTAGTTTTTCAGGAGAAAGCCTATTCCTATCAAGGCAAAAAATAAAAATATCGATTTATCCAGAAGCCCTATTAGATTAATAAAACTCTCCTGAAGCACTTCTGCGCCTCCAGCCGTCAGGACTATAGAGTCCAAAAACTGGCTCTGCAAACGGGGAGCCAGGCTCCTTTGCACAAACACATATGCTACAAAGAACCAGTATGCCGTGAAAATTACATTAAGCAATATAAAGAAAGGTTTGCTGATGTAGTTACCGTTCCCTATTATATATTCGGATGCAAGAAGAAGAACGAGCAATAAGACAAGTTGCGGAAGAGAGACGTTATGAACAAGGGTTAGAAAAACCGCAACAATCACTGAGAGGGTTTTTAAGGAAAGTTTGTTCTTTTTGAAATTGACACTATAAATCAAGTACAACAATATAATGAACATTATGAATGCCATTGTACGTGTAATTACATTTGTACCGTAATAAAGTACGACAGAACTCGCAGAGAAGAGGACGCATGAGAGAAGTGAGATCTGCCTGTTGTTGGTTATGTAATTAAAGATGTAGTAAAGGAAAACTATGGTTATTGCATAGATAGGTGCGGTTACAAGGAAAAGTGATGTCTTCGTGCTTATGTTCAGGAGTTGAGAAGTTTCTGCGATAAGCACATGATAAAGAGGGAAGTAGGCATAATCACTTAAGGAAGTAGGAATTGTATGCCCGGACATTGCAGTGACTTCCGAAAGGAAGATATGCGGCAGGATATCTGTAGTACCGAAATAGAAGTCATAATTTAACGTAACACTATAAATCAGATTAGTCGCAATTAAGAACGATTCTGCCAGAATAAGGGGAGGATTTACCTTTTTAGAGAATATTTGCAGGAATACCGACAGGTAAAGCCCTAAGATAAAGATGAAATAGTACAGCGGTCTGCTACCCTCAGAAAGCAAGAGCACAACTAGGGAACTGATGTAAAGTATTCCAAACAGGTATGTAAGAGACTTTGTACTCAATGACGGATAGACATCTATGTCATGCAGGCTTACATCTTTCTTGTAAATGAACAGTATGAAAAGACAGGAAAGTATTGCAGGTATTCCTGTAAATAACCCCCGAAGTGCATAGCCGAGCTTTCCGGCTGCAAACATCCATAAGAACGTAAATATTACTGCGAAAATTATAGCGAGCGGAAATAAAAAGGAAATAAGCCTCATTAAGCGGTTATTATCCAATTTGAATCCAGCTTCTTTGCTTAATCCGAACATACTATCTCCATAACCCTAGATAATCATAATTTCATAAATCGAATAAACTACTATCCAAATTTCTGTGTTTGAAAATCGATGAGAGTCCATCAGAGCGGTATTGATTAAGAAGATTTTGCCCTGAAAAGCCTCCCTATATATTCAAGTGTTTCGGTTGCTTCTCTAGTATTAAATAAACTGTGGATGTTAGACATCCGAGCAGGAACTGGTTTTTGAGATAAGAGGAGAATTTGTAAAGCTGTACAAAAACCCCAGCCCATAGGCAATGTGTTGTACGGGAATAATAAACAGGGCAAAAAGACCATATTTTGATCTCATTTTATAGGTAACCTGGATTGAGGTAATAATAACAAGAACAAAATATAGTGCCGTGAGTGCAAGAAGAATCAACCCCGGAGTATAGTATTTGATAGAGGCAATAAGTAAAGTGGCTGCAAACAGGATAGCAATCGAAGGCAAAAATGCATACCAGCGGACAAATTCTCCATGCTTCTTGAAAAGTTCTGCCATCCACATACCATATTTAAACATCCTTAAGGAAAAAGATTTGAGAGTACCTCTTCTATGATGCAGAACCTGGGCTTCCGGGATGTACAAGAACCTGTTACCTTTCTTACCTATTCTATAGTTCAGATCTCCATCCTGACCCACAACAAATCGTTCATCAAAACCCCCTGCTTCCTGAATTGCAACTTTTTTATACATTGCATTGCAGTTCGGAAGAGAGCCGACATAATGCTTTTTGGTGGAGTTTTTGGACTGAGCTGAGCCTCCTGAGCCCAAAAATGATTCCTGAGCGTATCCAACCACCCTGCCAAATACAGGGTCAGTATCAAAGATCAGGTTAGGCCCTCCAAAACACACAACGTCATCCGGAGCTTCCTGCATTTCGCGAATAAGAGCTTTCAACCACTGTGGATCAACCTTACAATCCCCGTCAGTAAATGCAACAAGCTCTCCTCTGGCGTTCTTCACACCAAGATTCCTCGCCGCAGCAACATTTTTTCTTTCATTGAGAAGGAGTTTGACAGGATATTTCTGTACTATATCCCGCGTTTTATCTGTGGACATCCCATCAACGATAATAATCTCGTAAGAATCTCGCGGGTAGTCTAGATTGAGAAGTGACTCGATACATTCTTCAATGAATCTTTCTTCGTTGCGAATGCCTACTACGATTGAAATAAAAGGGTATTTCATATAAATTAACCCCGTTTTAATATTATTGCCTTCGGATGTGCTCGTTTAAAAATATCATCCTTGATATGGCATGCAGTATTATTCCGGTAAATACCATGAAGGCTCCTATAATTGTCAGCATTACCATAAGGAGTGTTGGTCCGAAGCGCAGGGATCCTCCGAGATAGAAATCCTGTAAAAATTTCAGTCCCATCAGAAAACCTGTAGATGCCATAATCAGGCCTGGGACTGAAAAATAGTACAGAGGCCGCCTATATTCCATATCCTTAAGGATACGAAACAGGACTCTAGGTCCATGTATGAAAGGATGTTCGCTTGAGCAGTCTTCAAGATCATACCTGCAATGGATCTCCACTTCAGTAAACTTCAGTTTATAATCTCTGGCTTGAATGAGAATTTCAGAGCCTGCGGACATATCTGTGCCATTTAAATTTATATTTTCAATAGCTTTTTTCCCATAAGCTCGAAACCCGCTCTGGGAATCAGTGACGTTCAGACCGCCTGCGATGTAAGTTGCGATGTCAAGAACCTTCATCCCGAATTTACGGTAAATAGGGACATTTTTACCGTTGCCATTAACAAACCTTGAGCCGATTACCAGATCAAACCCGTTTTTTAAAGGCTCAAGAAGCTGGGGAATTTCGGAGGGGTCGTGTTGACCGTCAGAGTCAATTATGACCATAGCATTTGCATCGAGTTTACGGGCGGTTTCAAAACAATTCCTTAGGGCTGCGCCATAGCCTTTATTCGTCCCATGACGAACTACGTAGGCACCAAGCGACTCTGCGATATCGACAGTATTGTCGGTACTTCCGTCGTCCACAACTACTACTCTGTCGACGTATTTTTTGCAGCCCCTAATAACATCTGCAATGGCGTGGGCTTCGTTATACGCAGGCATGGCTGCAATCGTAATGGCCATATGCAATCATCTACCTCTGTAAAGATAAAAGTAAGGAGTCTCCTTAATAATGTAGTTTATTATAGAAGAATCAGTAAAAATTCCAAATTTAGCAAATATATTTTTCAGAGTCATCGCTCCATAATTTTTAAAGGGTTTCAAAATGCCTTCTAAGGCTACACCTACAGAGAATGAATTGGGGGAATTATTCTCCTTCTTTTTTTTAAAAGAAGGAATATAAATACTCTGTAAGTGAGTCACAGCATTTAATATAAGACCTGTATCTTTTTTAATATACGAGCTATATAAGCATTTAGGCATAAAAAATAATTAATCAGTAATCCCGGTAACGAAAAATAATTAAGTCAACATGAGAAGCCTGTTAGCCGGAATAATGGCTTAAATGTGTTTATTAGTTACCGAACATTAAGGAATATTGGAAGAAAAAGTTACACTGATACGAAAAATAAAACTCTTTTCTTATTATATGTCAACGTTTACAGACCACTGGCTCATCCAGAATACTCCGTAAGAAAAGTTTCACAGAATGGGATTTAAACGGGAGAGATTTCTTCAGAAAGGAAAGAAAAAAAGGGAAAAGTATTTTAGATACAATGCGGAAAAAGGGAAAGATATTTTATACAACTAGGTAATTGAGTAGATCGGGTTAAAACATCCTTGAAAACGTATAAAATTCAGGAAAATAGATTCTGCTAAATCATAGGAAAACCGGGATTCAAACTCGGACAAGTATTCACCTTTCCGGCTTAATGCTTCACAATCGGAGATTAAAGCAGCCGGTAAGAGGAAGTCGGAAGGTTTCCGAATAGACCTCATGAGGAGACAGAGCAATTGGCAGATTAGCCCGAATAACAAAAAAGCTGGGAAGCCAGAAAAACATAAAATTGTTTTATGAGGAGTCATATGGCCGGAAACCAGAAGTTTCCATCTGACCTGCTGTTGGTAGCAGGCCTTGTAATTCTTACGGATATTTTCGTAATAGTTCCCGTACTTAACGGAAGTTTTATTCGCACAGCCCTCGGCTTACCCCTGTTGCTTTTCTTTCCAGGGTATGCCCTTATAGCTACACTTTTTCCGGAAAAAGACGGGCTTGAAGGAATGGAGCGGATAGCTCTTTCTGTTGCAATGAGCGTATCAATTGCGCCTTTGATGGGGCTTGCGCTTAATTATACACCCTGGGGAATCAATGATATATCTCTTCTTATAAGCCTTTCCGCCTTTACCCTGATTATGCTGGTAACAGCATACATTAGAAGAGGGTATTTACCCACGGACAGGACATTTGAGGTACCTTTCGGGGCTCTTGCCCTTACACTGGTATCAGGGGTTATGGGAGAGCCGGAATCAAAAACAGAGAAAAATCTCAGGATAATTCTAGCCCTTTCTTTCCTGATCCTGATAGGGACTGGAGCTTACGTCATTCTGGTGCCTCAGGAAGGAGAGCCATTTACGGAGTTCTATATCCTTGGGACTAGCGGGATGGCTAATAACTATACGACAGAGTATATACAGGGAGAAAGTGGAACTTACATTATAGGAATAGCAAATAATGAGCACAGAACAATGGACTATACAATGGAAGTAAGGCTTGAGAATAAATCGCTGCCTCTTCCGGAAAACCTGCAGCATATCAGGCTTCCAGATAATACGACTCTGGAAGAGCCTATTGAGATTACGCCTTCTGTTGAAGGAGAGAATATGAAACTGGAGTTCCTGCTTTTTAATGAGACCGAAAAGAATGTGCCCTACAAAGACCTGTGCCTCTGGATAAAGGTTAAAGAGGAGGTATGAAGATGGGAACGTTTGAAAGCCTTAATATGGAGACCCCAGAAGGCATGAGAACAAAGACTCAAAATCTGCAGGGAAGGACACCTGAGGTAAAAAACAAACGAATTTACCTGGCAGCTCCGGCTGCAGCAATCGCTTTTGCAGAACTGATGATTTATTCGGGAAGGGAACTTGAAGCCATAGTACTGCATGCATTAATTTTGCTTGGGCTTTCCTTTTCCACAATGTTCATAAAAAATGAAGAAATACAGAAAACTTACCAGGCGTTTATTCTCTTACCGATCCTGCGTCTGGTAGACCTTTCAATGCCACTTTTCTATGAAGAGAAGCTTTACAACCTTATTTTCATATACGGTCTTATGGCAATTCCTGTAAGCATTGCAGCAACTAACCAGGGATTTACTGGCTCCCAGCTCGGGATGACCTTTAAAAAAATCGGGGTATATATCCCCTTCTCAATACTGGTGGGTCTTTTGTTAGGAGCAGGGGAATTCCTCATAGTTGGGGAAAATCCTCTCATCAGTGATCTTTCAATTCTTAACCTTCTGGGTCTCACCATAATCATGATCTTTTTCGTGAGCCCTGTAGAGGAAATAATTTTCAGATCAATTCTGCAGAACCGACTAGAGATAGTATTAGGCAGCCGGGAAGCGTTGGTAATTACGAGTATTTTATTCGGGCTAATGCACTCAGGATATGGGAATATTAGCGAAATTCTCTATATATCCTCTGTTGGTGCTTTTCTAGGCTACTTATTTTACAAAACCCGGAGTCTGCCGCTAGTTACGCTAATTCATGGGTTCATGAATGTATTCTTTTTCGGGATTATTCCCCTTCTCCTTTGAATTTCCATTTTCACCAAAAATTCGGAAAAATGAAGAAAAAGGATTGGATTAAAGGTAATTAAGCCAAAAGCGAAATCTGGAATACAGTCGGGAACATACTCCTGACTCATTTCCAATTAAATAATTAGAAAAATTTACTCCGAATTTTATATCACGGAAAGCAGAATAGGTAGATATAAGCAGTTCTCCCGGAATCTCTGTATTTTCGTATACATCTTTTCCCAAACCTGCGGGAGCAGGTCATTAATATTATACCCGAGCATAAGCATTGTACTAAAACCGTTGTGCCGCGACCGTTGCGCCGGTCGATCACGCCGCTACGTTGTTTTCGCTCAAGCCTTTTTTGAAAAGGCTTGCGTTGCGCCGGTCGATCACGCTCCGGTTACACCGGTTTAGATAAGCATGAGTTTTTGATCAAACTTTTTTTGAAAAAGTTTGCGTTGCGGCCGTCGCTACGGACCCAAAAAAAGTTAGGATCAATCAGCCTTCCTGAGCGAGGCAAAAAGGTAAATCCTCCCGAGACGGAACATGGGCGAGATTCGGAAGGGTCCGGGAGACCCGGGGACGCAACCGTTCGAACTCCGCTTTTTAGAGTCAGTAAAAGAGTGCAACTAGTTTGAAGAGAAGGATTGCACAAAAAGAGAACAGCAGGGGAATAATTCCCATATTTAAAGAAACTCTCACCGCATCTTCCCAATGTTTTGATACAGGAAGGAAATCCCTGAGCAAAAGCAGTAAAAGTAAAACTGCCGTAGCTACAGATGCACCATCAGGAATTCCTGGTATTACGGTCGCCATTGAGAGCGCACCTGAAGAAACTGAATTAGAAATAGTTAAACTTGTAAGCGTAATTAGAACTCCTAGAGTTGATTAGCGTATTTAAGAAACAAATATGCAATATGATATAAAAATCCTCCTCATACCACTGACAAATATTTGAAAGAGAACTATCAAATTCGGGCTCAGAAGAAAGGGGAAATCGCCTTAATAAGCAACGAGAAATCCTGTAGTCCCAGCTTGCTATCGAGAGAATAAATTCAGATAGTAGAATGCCTGTGAAAACCTTAAAAGAGGGGAAGATTTCCTATATTAGACAGCTCCTGATCAGGCGGATATCCTTAAAGAAGTACTCGATTTTAAACCGTCTTAAGTGGGAGCTCTTATTCAATCCTTGAATATCCTCCAGCGTTTAATCACCAGAGACCTGAATAGTATAAGATTATTTTATGTGTTGGAATGATAATAACACTGTAAATAACAGTTAAAAGGTGTGCTGTAAGGCTCTGAATATGGAAAAGAAAAGATGAATTGAAGAATCTACGAGAAAGGAAAAAAGCGATAGAAAAATAAACCAAATCACTTAAATAATTACAAAGTATATTCAACTAAAAAATTAAGATAGTTATAGAAGTAAACGGGAGTGAATATCGGAAAGAATAATAACAATCAACCTTGGGGTTTATTTTAGCGTATGGATTAGCCCGATAATCGGGAATGTGAAAAACGAAAAGCTACGTAAAACTATGCAGAAGAGTAAGCAGATACTTTTATGCTCCAACGGAAAGTTTTTCTGGCCAATTGGAAACCAGAGAAACGGGGGGAAAAATGAACTCGACTGAATTTAAGATTCACAATTCTTCTAAAATATACGGTACTTCTGTAATCGGGAAAGGCACAGTAATAATGGAAAATGTAATTTTAGGATATCCTGAGCACACAATCCTGATGGAGATCTTAAAGCAGAATATCGAAATTGAAAATTTTGATTTTCCAGGGTGTAGTATCGGTTCGGATTCGATAATAAGAGCTGGATCAACAGTGTTTTCCAACGTAAAAACCGGAAAAAACTTCAAAACCGGGCATAATGTAATGATCAGAGAAAATACGGAAATAGGAAACAATGTCCTCATTGGAACCAACGTTATTATAGATGGGCATGTGAAGATAGGAAACAATGTAAGCATCCAGGGAAATGTTTACATTCCGACCAATGTGACTATTGAAGATAATGTATTCATCGGGCCCTGTGCAGTTCTGGCCAATGATAAATACCCTATTAGAAAGAAATATGAACTGAAGGGCCCTGTTTTGAGAAAAGGTGCATCTATAGGTGCGAATGCTACCTTGCTTCCGGATGTAGAAATCGGGGAAGGGGCAATGGTTGCGGGAGGAGCACTTGTGACAAAAAATGTGCCTGCCTGGAAACTTGCAGTCGGAGTGCCTGCCAGGATACAAGAACTCCCCAAAGATTTAAAGGAATTGAATCGAATATAAACTTAACAGAAAATCAAGGTTAAGTAAAAATAGGTTTTATTGAGACTATTAAAAGAGGTCCTAAAATGATCCCAATTGCCAAGCCCATGCTGGGTAAGGAAGAAATTGATGCGGTAACCGAGGTCCTGAGTTCAGGAATGATTGCACAGGGTCCTAAAGTCGATGAATTTGAACTTGCCTTTTCCGAATATACTGGTTGTGAGTATGCAGTCGCTGTAAACTCTGGCACTGCAGCGCTTCACATTGCGCTTCTTGCCCACGGCATAGGAAAAGGAGATGAAGTGATTACAACCCCCTTCAGTTTCATTGCGACAGCAAACAGCATCCTTTATACCGGGGCAACCCCTGTTTTTGCAGATATAGAATCAGATACGTATAATATAGAACCTGAAAGAATTCAGGAAAAGATTACTCCAAAAACCAGAGCTATCATGCCCGTCCACCTCTATGGGCACCCTGCGGACATGAAAGCGATAATGGAAATCGCAGATGATAATAAACTTATTGTAATTGAAGACGCCTGCCAGTCCCACGGTGCAGAATGCCTTGGAAAAAGAGTAGGTAGCTTTGGAACAGGAGCATTCAGCTTTTACCCGACAAAAAATATGACAACCAGTGAAGGCGGAATGCTCACTACAAACGAAAAAGAAATTGCAGAAAAGGCAAAAATGATCCGGGCTCACGGTTCAAAAGTCCGCTATCTGCATGAAATGCTTGGTTTTAACCTGCGGATGACTGATATTGCGGCTGCAATCGGACTCGTACAACTTGGAAAGCTTGATGGGTTTACAGCAGCCAGACAGAAAAATGCAGAGACACTCTCAACAGGGTTAAAAGGAATATCCGGAATTGTCCCTCCAGTTACAAAGCCTGACTGTACTCATGTGTTCCACCAGTATACCGTCAGAGCAGAAAAAAGGGATCAACTGGCAGCTTTCCTGAAAGAAAAAGAAATAGGAACAGGAGTCCACTATCCTATATCCATTCACAAGCAACCGGTTTACAGGGAACTTGGATACAATGATACCTTACAGGTTTCAGAGAAGGCAGCAGAAGAGGTTCTCTCTCTCCCTGTGCATCCCGCATTATCCAGAACCGATTTGAAGGAAATAGTCGAAGCGACCAAAGAATTTTATGCAAAGGATTGAGTAGTTTTCCAGCCACTGCATTCTCAGAACCAGGAAGTGAGACTTTTGATCAGAGTAGGAGTAATAGGTACAGGTGCCATGGGGCAGAACCACGTAAGAATTTATAGTGAAATGAACGACGTGGAGCTCGCAGGAATCTCAGATGTAGACCAGAAGCGTGTCGAGGCAATGGCTACGCAATTCAGGACAAAAGCCTTTACAGATTATAAGAAAATGTTTGCAGAAGGGCTTGATGCAGTAAGCGTAGTTGTGCCCACCAAGTTGCATAAGCAGGTTGTACTTGATGCTCTTGACGCAGGGATACATGTCCTTGTGGAAAAACCGATTGCAGATACGACCGAAAGTGCGGACATGATGATAGCAGCCGCAAAAAAAGCGGGAAAAATCCTTATGGTCGGGCATATTGAGCGCTTTAACCCCGCAGTCATAAAACTCAAAGAGATTATTAATTCAGGAATTCTGGGAAAGATAGTTTCAATCTCTACCAAACGAGTCGGTCCTTATAATCCGAGGATCAGAGACGTAGGAGTAATCCTGGACATCGGAGTTCATGATATAGATGTGATCTCATACCTTTACGGCAGGAAAATAAATAGCGTTTATGCAATTGCAGGTGCAGATATTCACTCGTTTGAAGATCATGCCTCAATTATCCTGCGTATGGACCATAACTTTGCAGGAGTTGTGGAAACAAACTGGCTTACTCCGCACAAGGTGAGGCAGCTGACAGCAATCGGAGTTAAGGGTGTTGCTTATCTGGACTACATCAATCAGACAGTACAGATACATGATAATGAGTGGATAAGAAAAGCCAAAGTAGAACAGAGTGAACCCCTGAAAAATGAACTCAGTTATTTCGTAGATTGTGCTGCGAACGGTAAAAGCCCTAACCCCTGCGGGGAAGACGGAAAGCATGCTCTTGAAGTGGCAATGGCAGCCATAAAATCCTACGAGGAAGAAAGGCTAATTGAAGTAGGAATATGAGCTGGACAAAACGCCTAAGAAATAGAATCTCGAACACCATTGAAAACATTAAAGACTTGAAGAATTTGAAAAAAGATAGTTTAGAGTGATAATATGAGTAAATTAGAAAAACTTCTCAAGGAAAGGGGCCCAATCAAAAAAATAGGAGTGCTTGGAATGGGCTATGTGGGTATTCCTTCAGCTGTTCTTTTCGCAGATGCCCCGTGTTTTGACAAAGTTCTCGGCTTCCAGCGCAACTCAAAAAGTTCAAGTTACAAAATCGATATGCTCAACCGCGGGGAAAGCCCTCTTAAAGGAGAAGAGCCAGGCCTTGAAGATCTTATTAGCAAAGTCGTAAAAGCTGGCAAGTTCGAGTGCACTCCTGACTTCTCAAGGATATCAGAACTTGATGCCGTCACTCTTGCAATTCAAACTCCTTTTGCAAATCCCAAAGACCTGGAACCCGATTTTTCAGCACTAATTGAAGGTATAAGGAATGTTGGAAAATATCTTAGACCAGGTATGCTCGTAGTTCTTGAATCCACAATCACCCCGGGCACAACCGAAGGTATGGCAAAACAGATTCTTGAAGAAGAGTCAGGTCTGAAAGCAGGAGAAGACTTCGCCCTTGCCCATGCCCCGGAAAGAGTAATGGTTGGGAGGCTTTTGAAGAATATCAGGGAACACGACAGGATTGTGGGCGGCATTAATGAAGTAAGCACCACGCGCGCTGTTGAGCTCTATTCTCCTGTACTGACTGTGGGGAAAGTAATTCCTATGAGTGCAACTGCAGCCGAGGTCACGAAGACTGCAGAGAACACTTTCCGCGACCTCCAGATCGCAGCAATTAACCAGCTTGCCCTGTACTGTGAGGCAATGGGCATAAATGTATACGACGTCAGGACTGGAGTTGACAGTCTCAAAGGGGACGGTATCACAAGAGCGATACTCTGGCCAGGAGCCGGAGTTGGTGGCCACTGCCTTACCAAGGATACATATCATCTTGAAAGAGGAATCAAGATAGGAAGCGGGCAGCTTGACTATCCCGAGGGTGCAGATTCGATTTACGTACTCGCAAGAAAAGTCAATGATTTCATGCCCGTCCATATGTACAACCTGACTGCTGCAGCCCTTAAGAGGATAGGCAAGGAGATGAAAGGCTCAAAGATTGCAATGCTCGGCTGGGCTTTCATTCGGGATTCGGACGATGCAAGGAATACGCCATCAGAACCTTACAGGGAACTTTGCCTGAAAGCGGGCGCGACAGTCACCGTGCATGATCCTTATGTTGTGAACTATCCAGGGACTGAGATCTCGGATAATCTTGAAAAAGTTATCAAGGATGCGGATGCTGTGATTGTTCTTGCAGGGCACAGTGCATACTTTGATGTAAAGGCTGACTGGATGAAGGGAGTTTCAGGTAAAGAGAATCCGGTTATTGTGGATGGAAGAAATGTAATTGAACCGGATGAGTTTATTGGCAGGGGGTTTGTCTATAAGGGGATCGGGAGAGGCGATAAAAACGAACATGTAATAGTGTGAACATAGTTCTCTTTGGGAGATTAGTTCAGTCTTTCAAATCTGGAAAAAAGGCGAAAAAATGATTGAGAAACTAAAACAAAACGAGGAACTCTGGGATCTGTATACCAAAAAAGAAGAATACAATCTGGCCTTCTCTGACCAGTACGATAGGTTTCCTTACTATTTAAGCGGTCAGAGGAATGTTTTTGATCCAAGAGTCTCCAGATTTCTGGTAGAAAATGGGTTACGCCCTGAGTACCCGGATGGAAAAAAATTTGCTGTTTGCCTTACTCATGATATTGATGTGGTGTACCCGGAAAAACTCTACCCGATAGTCGGGACTGCCAAGGCATTAATTAAAGGGAATTTAATAGATGTAATGAAAACCCCTTTTTCCAGAATTAACAAAAAATGGAACCCCTGCTGGAACTTCAGAGAAATAATGGAGCTGGAGGCAAAATACAATGCTAAATCCAGCTTTTATTTTCTTGTCTTGCGCCCTGGAGAGAAAGACTTCAACTATGAAATTGAGGATCTCGAATCCGAATTAAAGTTTATATCCTCTCATGGGTGGGAAGTAGGCCTTCATGGAGGGCACGAATCTTATAAGAGCTTTGAAGATATCATGGAAAAAAAGCAAAGGCTTGAAAAGGTTCTCGGGAAGCAGATTATAGGGTACAGGAATCACTTTTTAAGATTTAAAGTGCCGGGTACATGGGAGATACTGAGCAAAGCAAATTTTAAGTATGATACAACGTTCGGGTACGCGGATTGCGCAGGTTTTAGAAATGGAATGTGCCATCCTTTCAGGCCCTATAATATAAATACCGGAAAACAAATTGAGATCCTTGAGCTTCCTCTCATACTTATGGACCGGACTTTATTAAGAAGCTACATGCGGCTTGACATCAAGCAGGCATGTGAACTCACAAAAAGTCTTATTGATAAGGTTGAACAATGCAATGGTGTAATTACGGTTCTATGGCATAATAATACATGCATTGAGGAAGATTGCCTCAAATATTATGAAAAGTTCCTCAGATACGTCTCCGGCAAAAAAGCCTGGATCGCAAGCGGAGAAGAAATATATAACTGGTGGTCCGCTAAGATTGAACCGGAGCATTGAAAAATTGTCTATATAATCCTGGCATATTCAACTGATAATTACTGGAGACGCCAGGATAAATTAAATATTTCCGGATAAGTAACGTTAATCAGCTAAAGAAACATTATTAACACCTCAGATAGGTGTGATTAGATTAATAAACTTTTTCTCAGTTGTGCGCGCCAGATACAGCACAGAAGGATTCATATCAGTTTGTGGATTCTGGGTTCTTCCAAGGTTTACAGCGATATTCGGTTCAAACTGTGTATATTACTGGCATCCTGCCAGAAACCATAAAAAGGAACCTATAGTAAAGTAATGTTGGGGGAAGTGAGGAGGATTTGTATTCTCAATTGTTACCGTATATGTAAATTAAGGAAGCCGACAAATTTATTTAGGGAAGGCTTATTTATAGGGGACTTAGAGGGTGAAAAGCCAGATATCCAACATCGGCTTGAGAACGTCATACCCCAAGGAATACATAGAGATCAGCTCTGAAGGAAATTTTTTTTAAGGTACTCGATATGGATGAGACAACAGCGGATGCAACGAAGAAACGGTCTGGTAATAGCAAGAAGGAAAGCTTTGCTTTCGATGTGCTGACACTTGCCGGCGGGACAACCTTTGCTCAAATCCTTACGATTCTATCTGCTCCTGTGTTAACCCGATTATATGAACCTGAGGATTTCGGGATCTGGGCTCTGTATATCTCTATCACCAGTATTATCAGTGTTATTGCATGTTTGAGGTACGAGTATTCCATAATGCTGCCTGAGTCGGACGAAGAGGCTGTAAACCTGTTAGGGTTGAGTTTTCTGGCGGTGCTGTTTGTAAGTGTTTTAACCTTTCCAGCCGTATGGTATTTTAAAGAGCCTATAATCGACATTCTGAATTCTCAACAGATAGGAGATTATCTCTGGCTTGTGCCTCCGTTTATTTTTGTAAATGGATTATTTCTTGCATTGAATAACTGGAATTCAAGAACAAAACTTTTTAAAAGGCTTTCTCTTTCGAGAGTCTTCAGTTCGGTTTCGAGCGTTACAACGCAGGTTGGGCTGGGGCTTGTAGAAAAAGTCGGTGCAGGCGGATTGATAACTGGAAGTCTTGCCGGACAGTCTATTGCATCGTTTGTACTTGGAGGACAGATCTGGAGAGATGATAGGAAGCTAATTGTGAAAAGCCTGAGCTGGAAGAAAGTTTATGAGGGATTTAAAAAGTACCGCAAGTTTTCACTTATAGATTCCTGGGCTGCTCTTATGAACTCCGTCTCCTGGCAGCTTCCTGCTTTCCTTCTTGCTGCCTTCTTCACACCTGCGGTAGTAGGCTTTTATTCCCTTGGTTTCCGGCTTTTGCAATTGCCAATGAGTTTCATAGGAAGCTCGATTTCACAGGTTTTTTTCCAGCGAGCCTCAAGAGCCTTATCCGAGGGTACTCTTCCCTCTCTTGTTGAAAACGTATTCAGGATGCTTGTAATTATAGGCATGTTCCCTATTCTGGTTCTGACAATTGTCGGCAGCGATGTTTTTACGGTTGTTTTCGGAAAAGCCTGGGCAGAAGCAGGCGTTTATGCACAGATCCTCAGCCTGTGGGCTTTTATATGGTTTATCTCATCCCCGCTAACCACTATATATGTGATCGTCGAAAAGCATCACTTCGGTTTTCATTATAATTTTTTCAACCTGATCACCCGCCTGCTTTCCCTTACGATCGGCGGACTGCTCGGAAGCGCACGACTGGCACTTATCCTTTTCTCAGCCTCAGGAATTGTGGTATACGGTTATCTTTGCCTGAAAATGATGTCCTATTCCGGGGTAAAGGTCTCAAGAGCCCTGAAAATCGTATTCTCGAATTTTATTCTTTTTATCCCGGCAGGAGTTATGATTGTTGCCCTTAAAATGGCGGAAGTGAATCAAATCCTGCTCGTTGTCATTTCCGGTGTAATTATAGGGGTTTATTACCTGTACATTTTGAGAACCGATGAACAGATAAAAAGGATATTCAAAGAGTTCAGGGAATGAGAGAATGGTTTAAAAATTAGTTAATGAAAGAGAACTTTCTTTAGTACGATAGAGAAAGATTCGTTAGCCAGGAGTTATTTAGTAGCTGATAAACAATCTTCCTGGTGCCATGAGCGTTTCTGCGCCTTTACCCAGCATTCAAGATTGCAGTAAACAGCTTTCTCTTTTGCAGTTTTCAAAACAAAGAACTCATTGCCACAGACAGGGCAAACTTTTCGTATATATTTCATAGACAAATCACCAACATAAAGTCCTGGATAAGGAGACCTGTGCTTTCTTGACGCATCAAATAAATTCTGAATTGCGTAGAACTACCTGATAGATATAAATTTTCGAGCTTAATCTCTTATCTTTTTACCAATTTTTTAACAATTACTCCCGCTTTAGATCTTAAATTCTTCATAGTGTCTTTAAATTCTTTTCAAGTGGCTCAAGATCTAATACCGTAAAACTCCTCAATTCCGAAGCATGAATGGTTTCTCAAAAGCTCAACAGTTTCACACCTTTAGTCTCTCACTGCAAGTTAAAAGTGTAAATTATTAACACGGTTTTGAAAAACATCTATTGGAAGTAATCCTGAATGTATATTTTGAAGTAAAGTTATAAAGGTTTTTTGTAGGTAGCGTGAGAATAGAATTATAATTTAGTTGCAGATATTTAAAAAACCGAGATATAGAGATAGTCAAAGTAAACCAAGTGTTTTAAATAATTTAAAGTGTTATTCAATAAAAATTAATACTGTTCGAGATGTCACCAAAGAAGAATAGGGTAAGAGTATGAAGATTGCAATTATTCTCGGCACCAGGCCTGAAATCATAAAAATGAGCCCTGAGAACAGAAAAACAGTGTAGAAAGAAAAATGGCTCAGAAATCTCATTCTTGGCTGCTGAACTGTAGGTTCATTAGAAGGTATTGACTATGGATAAAACGACAGCAGAAATAACAGGAAAATCATCTAACAACGGAAAAAAGGCAAGTTTTGCATCCGATGTACTGACACTTGTAGGTGGGACAGCCTTTGCTCAAATCCTTATGATTCTGGCATCGCCTGTTCTGACTCGCCTTTACGGACCTGAAGATTTTGGAGTTTTTACTCTCTATCTCTCTATCGTAAGTATTATTAGTATAGTTTCATGTATGAGATACGATAATTCTATAATGCTCCCCGAATTGGACGAGGATGCAGTAAACCTTTTAGGGCTGAGTCTCCTGGTAGTCCTAGCTGTAACAGGTTTAACTGTGCCAATTGTTTGGTATTTCAGAATCCCAATAGTTGATCTTCTAAATTCTCCTCAGATAGGTAACTACTTGTGGCTTGTGCCTCCATTTGTGTTTGTAAACGGAATTTTTCTTGCGTTGAATCAATGGAATTCAAGAACAAAACATTTTAAAAGACTCTCTTTATCGAGAGTTTATGGTTCGATCTTAACGACAACAACACAAATTTGTTTTGGATTTTTAAAAATTTCCAGTGCTGGCAGCCTGATAGTTGGCAACCTTGCCGGCCAATTTGTTGCGACACTCATTCTGGGATGGCAAATATGGAAAAATGACAAAAAAATGTTTGCGAAGAGCGTGCGTTGGAGAAAAATATATCAGGGACTCGTAAGGTATCGTAAGTTTCCACTTATGGATAGCTGGTCTGCGCTCATGAACACCGTTTCTTGGCAGCTTCCTGCTTTCCTTCTTGCAGCTTTCTTTTCTCCAGCAATTGTCGGTTTTTACTCTCTTGGCTTCCGGCTTCTACAATTGCCTATGAGCTTCATTGGCGTTTCAATTTCACAAGTATTTTTCCAGAGAGCCTCAAGAGCTTTATCCGAGGGCACTCTTGATGTCCTTGTTGAGAATGTTTTCAGAATGCTTGTAATTATAGGTGTATTTCCAATTTTAGTTTTGACAATTGTAGGCAGTGATATTTTTACTGTAGTTTTTGGAGAAGCCTGGAAAGAAGCAGGTGTTTATGCCCAAATTTTGGGTATATGGGCTTTTCTTTGGTTTATCTCCTCTCCTTTAAGCACTCTATATACAGTAATGGAAAAACAGCAATTTGGTTTGCGTTATAATTTCCTAAATTTATTTACACGCTTCCTATCCCTTACAATTGGAGGAATTGTTGGAAATGCTCGTGTTGCGCTAATTCTCTTTTCTATATCAGGAATTGTAGTATATGGTTACTTATGCATGAAGATAATGTCCTACTCAGGAGTTAAGATTTTTAGGGCGATAAAAATAGTATATTCTAACTTCCTTCTCTTTATTCCTACAGGAGTTATTCTTATTAGTCTCAAATTTACTGGAGCCAGCGAGATTTTACTCATATTCTGTTCTTTTCTGGCAATCTGTATTTATTATGCATATATTTTGAAAACAGACGTTGAGATAAATAAACTTATTAACTTGTCTCAAATTACCAAAAGCACTAGTCGAAAAAGTGGTGGGAATTGATTTTTAACATTATTTTTGATCTAAAGCATAGATACAGTTAAAAAAGCAGATCATGATGATAAAACGATAAATTAGTCAATATAATATTAAAATCTTATATTCTTACAACATTATCACAAATCGGAATTGTAAATATAATGAGAGATAGAGATACCATGATAAAATCCAAACAGGATTATAAATATTATTTAGAGGCTGATCGAATTGCCTTAGGGCGAAAAAAAGAGAAAAAAATTGTTATAGATGAAATTTGGGCATTTCAAAAATTATTAAGAAAAATCGAGTATCATCAAAATTGTAAACGATTGAAAAAAAGTAATCCACTTTATATATACTTACACCTTAAATTTTTTATATTGAGTATGCTACTTGGATTTACTATTCCTCCAAATGTTTTTGGTCCAGGATTATCTATTGGCCATAGAGGCACTATTATTGTGAATGAGAATGCAAAAGTAGGTGCTAACTGCAGGATACATGCCTGCACAAGTATCGGAACTACAGCAGGATATGTTGACGTTGCCCCAAAAATTGGGAACGGTGTTTACATAGGGCCAGGGGCGAAAATATTTGGGAATATTATAATTGCTGACGGGATAGCTATAGGAGCTAATTCGGTTGTAAATAGATCGTTTACAGAACCAAATATTGGAATTGCAGGAGTCCCAGCAAAGAAAATAAACGATAAGGGATCTGAAAAGCTGATTATAAAAGCAACTGAATTGTTGAATAATTACAGCAATATTGTAACTGTAGCACTTGATTAAATCGTGTTGAGATTGTTTGGAAATGTTTCAAAAAAAATTGATTAAATGTCATTTCAATTGAAATGACATTTAAAGAATATAATCAACTACCAAGATAAGAAAGTAATTGTCACTTGCTAGAAATCGCTGGAAACGTTCCATTCTCAACTAAAATTTCAATTAAGGTAGGAACTATAATTTTGAGCATAATATTAAAACTGTTTTGATCAACAGGAGAGACGATAACAGTAACCGTGTAAGTGCAAAATTATTTACAAGCTTTTATACAACTCATTAACATTCTCAATGAACAGGGAAATTCATAAAGAGCTTTTCAGGACTCTAGTTTAGCTAATACCGAAAAAAATGATTATTGGATTCAAACCAGTAAAAAAAGTATTGTTGAAAAAGTGTTTTCAGTAATAAAAAAGAAATTTGGAGAAATTCTTAGCCAGGAAGTTCTAAAATCAAGTAAAATGAAGTCTCTTCGCTGTTTTGAGTAAGTGATTCATACCTACTTCTTGTATATTAGAGTGATACATCTAATAGTTAGAGACATTTATTTTTAGGAACCACAATCAAGCTTGATGTTTTCTATTTTGGCAGGATAACTGTATAATTAAGCAATTATTTTCAACCCATAAGAAATTGTAAAGAACAGAATAAAGTTATTAATATACATCTGAATGAAAAATTATAACCTTATTTTTACTTAAATTGAAGATTTTATGGCTCTGTAGAAATCCTCTAAGTTCTATTTTTACCCAAAAATATATAAAAACAAAATTGTAAAAATGCTCCTTATTTTTTGTCCCCACAAAAAACGAAGGAGCAATTGTTATTGTCATCAAATAAGTATATTAAATTTATCGATCTCAGTCTTAAAACGGTTCAGTCTTGCAGACTGAACCTTTACTCCTGTAAATATTCTAAACGCGTTTATACTCAACATCAGCTTCTTGTTCTTGTTTCATTGAAGGAGTATATAAGTACAGACTACCGTGACTTTGTAGAACTTATTGACCTCATGAGTAATATAAAGGAAAAATTTGACCTTGATAAGGTTCCTCATTACACTACTCTTCAAAAGTTTGTGTCCAGAGTTCCTTCCTCATTGTTTAACCTAATTTTGTCAAAAACTCTAAAACTATTTTATTCACATGGAGAAAATGCTTCTATTACAGCAATTGACTCAACTGGATTTACGAGTTCATATGCAAGTCATTATTATTCTAAAAGAACAGGGAAGCTCCGAAGGAGCTTCCTTAAAACTTCAATATCAGTAGACACCATTAAAAAAATAATATTAGGATGGAAAATCAGCCAAAAAACAGATCATGATGTCAAGCATGCAAAAACTCTGATAAGACAATCAAACAGGTCAAGAAAGTCTCAATGTTATGTAATGGATAAAGGGTATGATTCCGAAGAAATTCATACTCTAATAAGAGAAGAGATAAAAGCAGATTCAGTAGTACCTTTAAGAGAAAGAAAAAGAAAGAGAATAAACGGAAAATATAGAAAGCAGTTAAAAAAAGAGTTTGACAGAATCAGATACAATAGAAGGAATATAGTAGAGACAATAATATCTGTCGTAAAAAGGAAATTTGGAGAAACATTAAGAGCAAGAAAGGTTAGAAATCAAGTAAAAGAAGTAAAAGTTAAACTGATAGTCTATAACATAAACAAAAAAGTAATAGAAATAATATGGATCGAATTAAGGATTTCTACAGAACCGATTTTATAGTGTTGGTTATTTGGTATTACTATGGTTAAAAATTGAATTCTTGAGAGATCCCGTTACTCTAACTAAGGAACCATATAATAGTCTAATTGAGATCATCCAATCTCCAGCATTAAATTCTGCAAAAATTATCTTTTTTGTATTTATGTCATGTATCCACTCAGAAAGAGACATATTCCACTGTGGGTAATCTTTTTTATAGTTAAAGTTACAATTAAAGAAATCTTGAATTATTTTTACGTATCTCACAGAACTATCTTTTTGATTGCTTTCAGTAAACGTTACATTTTGTCCACATGAATCCTTATACGCTATTAAGGGCAGGCTAACTCCACAGGCAGGTGTAATCCCTATCCATGACCAAGATCTAGGGTTTACTTCAATTAACTTAAATTCACCTGAAATTGAATCTTTTTTGTACTCAAACTCGGCGATTCCCGAATATTTAAGGTCCTTTACTATCCTTCTTGTGTTTTTTATAATATGCTCAGGAACTTTTACGCATTCGCCAACAACACAATCACCACTGTCTGCTGGATATCCTCTCACCTTATGACCTGTAAATAGTCCTAAGATTTCAGAATGGCGATCAGAATAAATACCAACAGTATACATACTGTCTGACATTCCATTAACATATTCTTGAAATATGAGTTTATCAATAAATTCGTTTTCTCTTTTGATGAATTTAACTAGCTCATTTTTATTTTTAATGATATTAAATCTTAGCCTATCCATATTTTGAGTAATATATTTTAAGTCTTCGTTAGAGGAAGTTCTTCTAAAAACTGGTTTTGCTATAATAGGGAAATTTTCTTCATTCAAATTGTTTAAATCATTAATATCCCAAGAGTGAGGAGTTAAATAATTCATTTTGTCTCCAATTTCATAAAATAAATTTTTATTAACTAAAATTTTTACTGTTTCCCAGTCCGCTACGACAGGGAGTGAAACTTCAGACAATAACTTTTTATTCTTAGAGATAGCTACAGCCCAGTGATCGTTTGTTGGAAAGAGAACCGGCTTATGATTCAGTTTCTTGCAGAAATTATATAAAAAATAAATAAATTCATCTTCATTTTCTAATGGATCAGGACACTTCTGGTACTGAGCATATTTCGAAAAAGTTCCGATATCACGGATGCAGTCCATTGCTATACATTTTATTCCATTTTTGCCTAATTCCTGAATTATACTTAGGCCATTAAAATAACAGTTGAAAACTATTGCATAAGGCTCCACCGTATTCACCACTTTTTCATAGATAACCATTCCAGACCTGAATTTTAGAATTAGGTGAGTAATAGATTGAAAGAAGATTCCTTCCAAAAAAAAGAGCTAATTTTTTTTGGAAATCCCGTAAGCTCTTTAACTGTTGGCCCATTATCATTTTGAGTAAATGAAATATATTATACAGATTATTCATCAGTATCGCACTAGACGAATTCATCCTAAATTTTAGTTAAAAAATGTGTTTAAAGATAAAGATGAGATATTGCCTTAGTACAGCAATATTATAAATCAAACTCACTATTTAAGATCTTGCAGATTTTTTCACTTGCGTCTCCTGTTCCAAAGACATTTTTTTTGCTTGTACACCCACAGAAGTTTTTTACGGAATTTACAATCTGTTCATAGTTAGCTCCAACAAGCACATTCCACCCATCTTCTACAGTTTCAATCCACTCAGTGTTTTCTCTTATAGTTATACAGGGTACACCAAGCATATACGCTTCTTTCTGAACCCCTCCTGAATCTGTAAGGATTTTTAGAGCATTTGCCTCCAGTTTTAACATATCGAGATAGCCTACAGGTGGAATAGCTATAATTTTTTGTGTCAAAGTTTCCCAGAGCCCATATTGTCTTAAATATTTTTCAGTTCTTGGGTGGATCGGAAAGACGATAGTTTCATTTACATCAAATAATGCATTAACAATTGAAATCAAATTCTCTCTAGAGTCAGTATTTGCAGGTCTATGTATAGTTGCAAGCAAATACTTCTTGGGCGAGACCCCCAACTCTTTCAAAATATTGGATTTTTTTTCTGCCTGGCGCTGGTTGTACACAATAGAATCCAGCATTATATCCCCTACATTGTATACTCGTTTACAGATTCCCTCTTTTTTTAAGTTCTGTACAGCAGTTTTAGTCGGACAAAAGAGCAGGTTTGAAACATGATCTGTGAGCACGCGGTTTATTTCTTCTGGCATACTGCGATCAAAAGAACGAAGGCCTGCTTCCACATGTATAAGTTTCAGTTGAAGCTTTGCTGCAGCAAGTGAACCTGCAAGTGTAGAGTTTGTATCTCCGTAAACAAGTACCATGTCTGGTTTCTCTTTTAAAAGAATTTTTTCGATTTCTAAGAGCATTTTTCCCGTTTGCTCCCCATGCCGACCTGATCCTATACCTAAATTGTAATCAGGTTCTGGGATTTTAAGTTCTTTTAAAAAAATCTCAGACATATTGATATCATAGTGTTGACCTGTATGTACAAGTATTTCTTTGTGTTCTTTACGAATTGCACGGGAAAGAGGGGCGCATTTTATAAACTGAGGACGAGCTCCGATGATTGAGAGTATTTTCATAGTTATTTCCTTTCGTTGTTTATCTTAGAATAAATTCTTACGTTACAGCGAATATCACACATTGTAGGTTATAGAAACTAATAAAAGGAATTAGTTTTCCAAAAGATCAGATTTTATGGATTTTTGTTTCATTACATACACCTAATACTTTTCTTGCAACACCGTCCCAACTGTGATTTTCGGCAACGTATTTACGACCATTTTCACCCATACTGTTCTTCACTTCAGGATTATCAAGTAATAAAAGGACAGAATTTGCAAATTCTTCGGAATTTTCAGGATTAATTAATATCCCAGCATTCACTTCCGCTAATATTTCGAATCCGCTAGTATTCGTTGCAACAATTGGTCTTCCACACGCCATATACTCATATAATTTTAATGGAGAGTATCCTGAATTTAGAGGTTTTTTTGGGACGACACAAATATCCGCAGCATTAATATACGTCGGAACCATCTTGTAAGGAACACTCCCTGTAAAAATAAACTTGTTTAATACTCCTAAATTCTCTGCTAATTGCAACCACTCCTCTTTCATAACACCATCCCCAACTACTAAAAAATGTGTTTGAGGAGATTCAGTTAAAATTAAAGGACTCGCCTTAATAAGGTACTCAACTCCCTGCCAAGGAGCTAAATTACCAACAAAGCAGACGTAAAAATAAGAAGAATCTAGATTTAGTCTATCCAATGATTCTTGCTTAACTAGAGGTCTGAATAAATCTGTGTTTGCCCCATTGTTAATTACTACAACCTTATTCTCTGGAATCTTGTATACATTAATAATCTGCTTTTTAAGATTTTGAGTAACAGATACGATTTTATCGCAATGATTATAATTGAATTTCTCAGATGCTACAGATAAAACATAATATATACTACGTGTAACAGATATTGAGGAAGCTTTCATCAAAGCCTCATCACGAATAAACCCATTTATTTCAATAATACAGGGAATTTTGAAAAATTTACATATAAATACAGGAAGAAAAGAAAAGGAATTTTGTCTTAGATAAATTACATTAGGTTTGTTTTTTAAGCAGTAATAAAGTAAATAGAAAAATAAGGAGAGTTCGTAAGAAATACCTATAAACAAAGTTTTATTTATATGAGGAATATATTTTATATTTTTCAGTTCTAATCTCTTCTGACTTTTTGGAGCAAATAATGTTACATCTACATATTTGGTCAAATTATAGAAGAGCTCTAAAATATGGGTGTTTGAACCGGTATTAGAGTCTAAGTAGTCATAATAAATTAAGAAAATTCTAGCATTTTTAGATATCATAGCATTTCTCCTCCGAAAGAATAATATTGATTCCCTATATCGAAGTCAATTCTTCAATTATAATAAACAGAAATTGCAGAGTTTGAATAAACTTTATCGTTCATTTTTAGTTTTGAATATAGCTTCATTTGATTTTCTGGAGTGCCTACATATAAATAGTTAGGTGCGTCCCTTGATTCTAGTTCATTTTCTCCAAAATACAGCCCATTTCTTGCTAATTCTCGCTCGCGTATTACTATATAACCATTATAAGAAGGTAGAGAGTCTACGTTTTTAATTTTCTTAGACCGGTAATATGAGACGCCTAAAGATTGGGAATATTCGAATTTACCAGGGAAATATCTCATTGCATGATAATCAGAATAAAGAATAGATCCAAACGGAACTTTATTAGAAATATAGTTAAAACCATTCAATTCTTGATTACTGAAATACTCATGTTGAGGATTTATCCAGAGATCATCCGAGTCCGACACACTAGAAACTAGCGAAACAAATGAAAAAATAAAGATTAAAGTAAAAACTGAAATGAATTTACTTTTAGACAACTTGGGAAAAGTTTTTGAACCAGTTATTAAATACAAATAAATCCCAACTCCCATAACAAAAGCCATAAATGGGCTAACAAGTAACATGATACGATCGAATCTAAAAAGCACCATAAATTGCCATACAGAATTTAATGGGTTTGGAATGTAAAATATAAGTGTAAATAGCGCAACTAGCCCAAAAACTGATGCATAATTGTTTTTATGGCACTTCAAGAGATAGCCAATTGAGATCAAAGCGAAAAATAAGAATATGGAGTCATCAAAATATCCGAGTATTTTCATCCATTCACTCTGAGATATCCCGGAACTTCCACCAAACAGCACTACTGAATCTAAATAATTTAGCTGCAACCTCGAACTTATATCTTTTGTAATGAATATATATGCGACAAAGATCCAATAAGAGATGAACATAACATTTATTAGCACATAATAATTCTTACTTAGGAAATTTTTATTACCAGTGAGCCACTCTGAGATAAATACGATTGAAAGTAACAATACAATTTGAGGAATTGAAACTTGATGGACCAAGATTAAAGATATGGAAATCAGAATGGAAAGAATTCTGAATCTCATACTGTTCTTTCCTTGGCTACTTGAATAAACAAAGTATAATATGATGATAAAATAAATGAAGGCCATTGTTCTTGCAATTAAATTTACACCGTAGTATATTACAACTGAGCTTAATGAATACAGAGAAGAAGATAAAAGAGCAATCTGTTGATTATGGGATGTTTTTAAGAAAATAGAATAAATAAAAACTACTGTGATTCCATATATTGGTGCCGTTATTAAAAAAAGAGATGTTTTCATATCGAGATTCAATAGATAAGATGCTTCAGATAACAAGATGTGATATAGAGGAAAATATGAATAATTGCTAAGAGAAATAGGGATCACATGTCCAGAAAGATAAGTTATTTTAGACATGAATATATGAGAAAGTAAATCAGTTGTTCCAAAATAGAACCCATAATTCATGGTGACACTATAAATTAAATTTAGCATGATAAAGAATAGCTCAGTAAGTATCAATGCAGGCTTTTTGATATTAGAAAATATTTGGACAAATATAATTAAGTAAGAAAATGAAATTAAAAGAAAATAATACCACGGTCTGCTTTCATGCATAAATAAAACTACTATCGAAAAAAAATAAATAGCCCAGAACAAATAATTAAAGATATTGCTATTTGGAATAGAGATATATATATCCTTTTTTAGATCTACTTGCTCATTTTTTAAATTTAGAGTATAGTGACAAGAGATCAGTGCCGGAATTGCGATTACTAGCCCGTTGAAAGCTGAATTAAATCTACCAATAATAAGCATACATAAACATGCACCTAAAACAACAAGTAGTATGAAATAGGGAAAAGCGATGGAGAAAGTATGCATACCGTCTTCTATATAATCCTTAATCTTCATTTTAAGATCACTAAACCAGATGAAATATTTTTAGATATAGAGACATAACTGATTTAATTTGCATTATTCATTTATTTTAACCTTTGATTAATAACATGAATAAAGGACTCTCTCATAATTTTTAACCGCCGAATCATAGCTAAACTCAGATCTTACTTTTAGAACTGTATTCGTAGAAATTTCGTTTAATATAGGAGATTCCATAGCCCTAGTTATATTCCTGAAAATAGATTCGGGTGAATTGGTTTCAATGATAAAGCCCGTTTTTCCATCTTTTACGAAATCAGGGACTGCTCCAACTGATGTTGCCAGTACTGGCGTACCGCAAGCCATTGCCTCAAGAATCACATTTGGAAGCCCCTCAGAATAAGAAGGCAAAATCATCAATTTCATCTGATTAAAATACTTTGGAAGCTCATCATGAGGCACCCATCCAGAAAATATAACATAATCAAGGATATCATTTTCAATTAAATACGCTTCAATTTCATTACGTAGTTTTCCATCACCAATAATTAAAAATTTTATATTATTATTCCATTTAATTATTTCAGGAATCGCCTTTATCAAATTCAAAATACCCTTTTCTTCGCTTAAACGTCCAACATAACCAATTAAATTTTGCCTTTCTTTATATTCAGATGTTAGAGAAAAAGTTGAAAAATCCAGAAAATGCTCATGAGCTATAGAGATTTTATAATGGTATTTCTCCAAACCCCATTCTCCGATTAAAATATTTGAATAAATAATTATTTTATCTGCCAACAATAAATTTATACACTCTAATGTTTTTACAACCATATAAAAGGGGTCCTTTGCATATTTAAGTGCTTTTGAAGATCCGGGTAGCATTAGTATTACTTTTTTCCTAAAGAGTTTCGCAGTAAGTATCGGAATCAATAAAGTCCCAGATCCATGAAAAAAAATCCAGACCTCAGCATTGTCTTTAATCTTGAGAAACTTCCAAGAAATCCTAAATTGTAATAACATATATGCTACGATTTTTAGAAATGTATTTTTCTGTATCGTATATTTTACTGGATATAAATGAACTTTTTTATCGTTTTCAAAGATATTAGTTCCAGCGTTTCCGGTAATAAAAAATATGCTGTCTGAAATAGAATATAGAATACTTGCCAAATTTGCTAATTGGTTTCTATTAGCAAGAGATATTGGAGAAGTTATAAGACCAATGTGTGTATACCTTTTATAATCCATTAGAGTCCACCAAAATTTTAAAGTTTTTCTGATACTCTGTTCCTATGGCTTTCCAATTGAGAAACTTTTCAGCGAATTTCCTTGCATTATTTGAATAATACTCACTGTCACTAAGTAAAAGATCAGCAATAGAATTAGCTGAGTCTTCAATATTATTAAAGTCTAAGACTATTCCTGCGTTGATATCTGCAATAAATCTCAAGTTTGGAATATCTGATACTATACAAGGTAATCCAGAAGACATAGCTTCTGCAACTGCTAATGTAGGTCCTCCGCCCTCATATCTTGAGGCTGTAATGTAAAAATCTGAACAAGAGTAAAGATCAGGTAAGTTTTCTTTGATATGACCTAGAAAAATAACATCTTTTATATTATTTGTATAAACATATTTTTTTAAGGGTTCGAGTAATTCTCCGTCTCCAGCAACAACAAGCGTTACATTTTTTATATTTGATTTAAGTCTTTCAAAAGTTTGTATCAGTTTTAAAGGTTGCTTTAGTTTTATCAAACGGCCTACACTTAAAAGGATAATGTTTTCTGCTGGGAACCCGAACTTATTCCTGAGTATTTTCTTATTAAAAGCAGGCTTAAAAACAGAAGTATCAACTCCATTTGGAATATAAATGATTTTGTGAGTTACACCTGAATCTCTCATTTCATCCAAAACGGAGTATCCTACAGCGGTAAAGATAGTATGACTGCTAACTTTATTCAGACAATATTTCTCAATTCTAGATACGAAAAGATTATAATGAAGAGGATGTAATTTCTGAGCTGACTTTCCGTAATAAGTTGAATTTAAAGTTATTAAAGAACTACCGAACGGATTTTTTTTTAAAATAAAAGGATTATGTAACCATGCTATATCATAATCGTTATTCTTAAAGTGACTAGTTACTTTGTACCAGTAATAAATTAATCCAACTATGCCAAGTTTTCTAATCAATTTTGAGCTACCGAGCTTAATATCTGGACCAGTTGGAGAGCAAACACTGCAATCAATATCCATTGATTTTAACTGTTCTACAACTCTATATGCTACGTTTGCTATCCCAGATCCATAGGGATAATATTCTGAAGCGCAAACCAAAACTTTCATGAAAATCATTCACAATATTATTTTTAGCTCTTATGGCTGATTGTATGGATTTCTATTAAGTCTGTTATAATGACGATGTCAAATTAAATCAAATAAGTTAAGTCACTAATTTTTGCGAACCTGATGAAGTAACGTTAACTTGTTTAATGACCCCATGAATATCTCCCTCATCTTTAAACCAATCTACAAATTTGTTCAGGCCTTTAGTTATATTGAATAATGGCATGTATCCGATCATTTGATTTCCCAGATCAACGTCTGCAAGCGTATCCTCAGTATCTCCTTTTTGCTTACCGGCGTTAATTACCTCGGACGTTGAGCCGGTAATGGACTTCAAGTTATCAATCAAATCATTTACACTGATCCGATTTCCGCCGCCAATATTCAAAACCTTTCCATCAGTTGCTTTATTGTAAAGGAGCCTTTTGTTTGCTTCTACAACATCTTCAATATAAGTGAAATCTCTAGTCTGTTCTCCATCACCAAAAACAGTAATAGGCTCATTTGCGAGCATTTTGCGTGTGAATATTGAAATTGCAAGGTCAGGCCTCATTCTTGGCCCATATACTGTAAAATAGCGTAATGAGGTGGTTGGAAGCCCATAGATCTCATAAAATACCCTGCAGTAGTGTTCTGCAGCCAATTTACTAACACCGTATGGAGAAACCGGCTCTGTAGGATGTTGCTCATCAAAAGGAAGGTATTTTACTTTTCCATAAACCGAAGATGAAGAGGCATTAATAACCTTTTTTACACCAGCATCAAGAGAAGCTTTAAGCACGTTCAAAGTGCCCAGTACATTTACATCATTTGGCTTAAACGGGTCTTGAACTGAAATTCTAACGCCTGCCTGGGCAGCTTCATGATAAACGTAATCTACTGTGCTGTCAATTATCTGCTTCATTCTAGTAAGATTAGTAATATCGGCATTGATAAAAGTGGCATCTCCACTGTTAAGGACAATATCCAGATTTCTCATCTTCAGGTCAGTAGAATAATAAGGATCAAGATTATCGACAATAATAATTTCATGACCGTTTTTCGCAAGATTTTCGGCAATATGAGAACCTATAAAACCTGCACCGCCTGTGATCACGATTTTGGACATTTAGATCAACTCTTCGTAAAGCTGGACTGTTTTATTCACAGTATCTTTCCAGGAGTAGTTCTCAACCACATTTCTCCTCCCGTTTTCCCTGAATTTCTTTGCGAGAGAGTGATCTGAAAGAACCTCAGAAAGTATATCTGCCAGAGCTTGAGGATCCTTTACAGGTACAAGTGTTCCACCGCCATCGACAATGTCAATAAGTTGTGGTAAATTTGAGCATACAACCGGCACACCGCAGGACATAGCTTCCAGAACGGTCCTTGGTACGCCCTCCTCAAGACTTGGGAGTACAAAAACGCTTGAATTTTGGTACAAACTTACAATTTCAGAATTTGGAATGAAGTCCTTCATTACGATGTTACTTTCTAGGTTCAAATCACGTATTTTTTGAAGAATCTGGTTTTTATCCGGTCCCTTGCCAACCATTGTAAGAGTAGCATCGGGATGCTTGAGCCTTAAAATATTAAAAGCGTCGATAAGATAATCTACACCTTTTCCGGGAGCATATCTCCCTATCCATAACAATTGTTTTTTATCAAAACAGGACTCTTTAGCTGGAACGAACAGATCAGTGTCAATTCCATTATGTATTACATCGACCTTTCTAGACTTCACTCCCAGATCGACAAGTTCTTTTTTTTCGGTTTCTGTATAACAGATGACTTTATCCGCTGATGCAAAAGTGAGTTTTGCACCGGTAGCTGTATAAAGATTTTGGAACCATTTAGGAGCGGTTTGGGAGTTTAATCCGTGATCGGTAATGACAAGAGGAGATGAGCCCATTTGTCGAACTGTTGCGCAAAGATTAGTTGAAAAATAAAGGTGAGAATGAGCATGGATAATATCGTACTTTGACTGATTTTTCATCAGACCAAAAAACATGTTTGGTAGGATAGAGTTCCCAAGTATTTTTATAAATGGTTTAAAATTATGGATATAATAACCATAAGCAGATCTATATGTACGGTTACAATTTTCGCATGCTGTATAAACAGTCACATTATGCCCCAATCTGGTCTGGTCTTTAGACATTTCATGGGCATGAAGAGCGGCACCTCCTACTACAGAAGGATATAAGTCAGCAGCAACACGTAATATGTTCAGAATATGACCTCCCAATAAGAAATTCAAATCCCACCTAACTTAATTTCTTTAATCATCCTCGCCATTGCATGAAGGATAATCCCCGTAAACACCATGAACATCCCAACGATAATCAGCAGCGCCATCAAAAAAGTCGGCCCAAAACTCAAACTCCCTCCATAATAAAAATCATGTAATAGCTTCAGCCCCAGAGACAGCCCAATTGCACTCATAAGCATTCCTGGAGCTGTGAAATAGTACAGAGGCCTTTTGTATTCCATATCCTTTAAAAGCCGTAACAGAACCTTGGGCCCGTGTACGAAAGGATTCTGGCTGGAAGTGTTCTCCAGATCGTACCGGCATCGAATTTCGACTTCGGTATATTTCAGCTTGTGATCCTTTGCCTGAATAAGAATTTCAGAGCCTGCGGACATGTCGGAGTCACTCAAGTTTATTTTCTCAATGGCTTTTTTGCCGTAAGCCCGAAAACCGCTCTGGGAATCTGTGACATTCAGACCGCCTGCAAAAGAAGTTGCCATATCAAGGACTCTCATACCCACTTTTCGGTATGCTGGAACGTTTTTTCCATTTCCATTGACAAACCTTGAGCCTATTACAAGGTCGAATCCGTTTTTCAAAGGCTCAAGCAGCCTGGGGATCTCATGAGGATCGTGCTGGCCGTCAGAGTCTATTATGACCATGGCACTTGCCCCAAGTTTTCTAGCTGTTTCAAAACAGTTCTTAAGAGCTGCCCCGTATCCTTTATTGGTTTCATGACGGACCACGTAGGCACCAAGGGATTCGGCTAGCTCGGCGGTGTTATCGCAGCTACCGTCATCAACGACCACGACTTTGTCAACGTATTTCCTGCAGCCCAGGATTACGTTTGCTATTTTATTGGCTTCGTTATAAGCTGGCATTGCGGCAATTGTCAGGGTCATAAATGGACATCTCTAAAGAAGGACTGTTTAATATTGGAAACAGTAGAAATTTTTTAACCAACAATTAGAATGAGACTATATAACTTTTTTGCTTAAGATGTGTAATATTATATAAACAAATTAATAAAATCATCGTCCGCGGCTTCAATTCAATAAATATAAGAATTTACAATTAGACTAACATTAAGGGGAAGAAACTGCTGTATAAGAAAATATAGAAATGGGATTGAAAAGAGAATGAAAAAATGAGTCAAAAAAGACAGCGTAAGAGCATAGTACACTTTTCTCACATATAAGACAAAATTCTTTGAATCTTTTAGAGAAACTCTAAAAAAAATTGCTTTGCAGGGCAAATCTTTCTGACAGACACACGCCGCATTTTTTGAAAGATGCTCGGAGAGAAAAATTTTTTTAAAATTGATAATTTAGCAGTAAATTAGTTTAATTCTTTAATTATGAGCGATACCGATGATTAACATAGTTAAGAAGGTTAGCCAATTAAGTAAAAAGCAAAAATAATTACAGACATCACAGATAAAAAAGAGGAATAAGAGATAGGAAAAGATATAATTTGACTGCCCAAATCGGGCACACTTAGAGTAGATTATTGAACAGACTTGGCTTGCTTTATTAATCCTGCCATTGAATACATTACGATTCCAGTTACGGTCATAAAAATCCCTAAAAGAGCCAGAAAGATCATCAGGAAAGCCAGACCGAAACTTACGCTCTCCACGCCAAGATAAAAGGATTCAAAGAGCCTGACTCCCATGTATAAAGCGACTGTTGCAAGGGCGAATCCCGGTACGGAGTAAAAGTACAGAGGTCTGTTAACCTCTAGATCTTCCATAACTCTTAAAAGTATTTCAGCGAAGAACTTTATCGGGTTCCTGAAGTTACTATTTATATCGTAACGGACCCCGATTTCAACTTCTTTTATGCGAAGGCCGGATTTGCCTGCATCTGCAAGCATTTCGCTTTCTATTGCCATGCCCTGGGCGTTGAAACGGAAGAGATCTTTTGTAGAGGCTGCAAACGCACGGAACCCACTCTGAGAATCAGTAATTGTGAGGCCCGAGCTCAGGTTGGTGAACCTGTCCAGAATTGTCTGCCCTACACGGCGGTAGACGGGGGTGTTTCTGTCCAGGCCATTCAGGTAGCGGCTGCCGTTAACCAGATCTGCGCTGCCTTCAATGATCGGAGCGACAAGTTTAGGGATATCAGCCGGGTTATGCTGGCCGTCCGAATCCATTGTCACGATCACGTCGGCACCAAGATCGGCTGCGGCTGTAAAGCCGGTCTTTAAGGCTCCCCCTTTTCCCTGATTAACTTTATGGACAATCACTTCGGCTCCGGCTTTTCTGGCAACTTCAGCGGTCCGGTCAGAGCTTCCGTCATCGACAACAATTACATTATCGGCATAGAACCGAGTAAGGAGGACTATACTTCCGATGGAAACTTCTTCATTATAGGCAGGAAGGATAACAGTGATATTTTGGGGAGATGTGCTGCTTTTGCACGCTTTTTCTTCATACTTTCTCATTTGCGTTTCACTTTTGCCCGCAAGCAATCTATTGCCCATTTTGAATAACCCCAGTGCTACTTTGTAGAAATATTTTATTTAAATCGCAGCCATTCAGACATCTTCATAACAAGATTAAAAAATCTCAACTTGCCTTTTTTTCAGTGCAGATGCCTGAGCAGCTAAAATTAGATACTTATACAGTCTCTGTTTGAGTAGCCACCTCTACAAGAGAATGAATCACAATTCCTCTCATTGTCATGTAAACGCCGGCAACTGACAGAAAGACCATCAGTGATAGCGACCAGAGATGTAAGCTTCCTATTCCAAGGATAATGGCTCCAAGAAATTTCAAACCCATGTAAAAACCGCAAGTAGCAAGGGCAAAACCTGGCACAGCATAGAAGTACAGGGGCTCATTGACCTCGATATCCCTCGCGACATCTCTCAGAGCGCCAAGAATATACCTGATAGGATATTTCACCTGATCTCCAAAATTACGATGGGTGCCTAGTTCAACCTCTTTTATGCGGAGGCTGGACATGCCTGTGTCTGCAAGTGCTCCATCTTCTATTGCCATGCCCTCGGCATCGAAATGAATGATGCGACTTGTAGAGGCTGCGCAGGCCCGGAAGATTGTCTGAGAATATTCGTTCTTGCGCGGATTTTTGTTGCCAAGCCTGCCAAGGATGGTCTGCCCTACACGACGATACACGGGAATTGTCCTATCCGGGCTGTTAAGATACAGGCTCCCATTAACTATGTCTGCGCTACCTTTAATAATAGGGGCGACAAGCTTAGGGATATCTGCAGGGTTATGATGGCCGCTAGAACTCATTGTCACAATTATATCGGCACCAAGAGAGGCTGCAGCTGCAAAGCCGGTTTCGAGAGCTGCACCTTTTCCCCTGTTAGTATGGTGTATGATTACTTCAGCGCCGGCCTTTTTTGCAATTTCCGCTGTCCGATCTGAGCTTGCATCATCGACCACGACGACATTATCGGTATAAAGCCTCGTTAGAAGGATAATACTTCCAATAGAAGTTTCTTCATTGTAGGCAGGAAGTACTGCAACTATATTTTTAGAGATATTGTCCATAACACATTTGGTTTTCTTGTTTACTGTGGACCGGATACAATTACCCGTAAACAATTGATCACTCACTCTGGATGACCCCCTTAAATATTTTAGTTATTTTATCGCGTAACTCTATGTATTAATAATTTAAAGCACGTGGATATATGAAGGCCTTAAGAACTAATTAATCCAAAAAGGATAAATCCGTTAGTTTCTTAATCTGTTTAATCACGATACAGTTATATTTTTTTTAATTTGAATTTAGAAGAAAGATATATAAATTTATTGACAGTTGTACTATCATAAAATAATAATTAAGAAATAACAACACCTAGAGAGTCTGTATCAATATGGACATAAAATTATACGATTGAAATAACAGTTTTTGAAAATTCGTATTAATCCAATGAACTAAAAATATAATAATTAATCAATAGAAGGATAAGTTTCAAAAACAGTATCTAAGAACCTCAGCTCGTCCAAAATTTCAGTTCCGCATACTTATGGATTTTCGCAAGAACCTATTTCACAGTATCTATAATTTCAAGCTCTTATTATTGCTTCTACCACTCGCCGCACTTCCCTAGGAAAAAGTAAAAGAAGGAAAAGTAAAATCAACAAAATTAGGGTAGTTAACTGTATTTGAGTGAACTAAAGGGGAAAAAGTATAAAGAAGAAGTATGAAGAATAAACAGTATCAAAAAGGCTGGCGTCAGTAAAGAATCAGGTTTTCGCTCAGGAAAATAATCAAGAAATGGCTTAAAAAATATTCAGGAAAAAGCAGAAGAAAAGCTATAAGAAAGACAGGGGAGTCTGGGCGAAAATTAATAGAGAAAATGATGTAGGATAAAGAGAAAACAAGTACAAGAAATGGAAAGGAGAGCTTTTTAAGATTTTTATCCTTGAAAAATAGAGCGAAAGAGTAAAATGCATTAGAAAAATATTTACTTTGCTCAAAGAAAGGATTCGCTTTCTTGAGAAAAACAAAATATAATTTTGACTTAGAGCCGGATGACCTACATGACCGGAAATAAAGTTTCCTCAGATCTTTTGATTGTCACGGGGCTTATGCTCCTTACAGATATCTTCGTGCTAACTCCCGGAATAAGTGAAACAATGGTCCGGAATGCGCTTGGACTACCTTTCGTACTTTTCCTGCCAGGATATGCTCTGATTGCAGCGCTCTTCCCTGCAAAATCCGATCTTGACGGAATCGAGAGGGTGGCTCTTTCTTTCGGATTGAGTCTCGCAGTTGTGCCCCTGATAGGGCTCGGCCTCAATTATACACCCTGGGGGATCAGGCCCCTTCCAATTCTTGTAAGCCTGTCTACTTTCATTATTATCATGTGTGGGATTGCGTATTTCAGGCGGATAAAGCTTCCTGTAGCTGAGACCTTCAGTATTTCCTTCAGCTCAGCCGCACTTTCACTCAAAGCTGGAGTTCTGGACGGATCGGAATCGAAACTGGATAAAACTCTCACGGTTTTTCTTATTTTCTCCATTCTGCTTTCTGTCGCAACCCTTGGGTATGTAGTTGTGAGCCCAAAAGAAGGAGAACATTTTACGGAGTTCTATTTACTTGGACCGCAAGGAAAAGCCGACAATTATACTACAAATTATACGCTCGGACAGAGTGGGACAGTAATTGTTGGCGTTGTAAACCATGAGTACAGGCTCATGAATTACACAATGGAACTAAAACTTGCAAATAAGTCACTGTCCCTTCCGGAGAATGTGAGGTATATTACCCTCGCCCATAACGAGACCTGGGAACAACCAGTTATTTTTACACCTGCCTTTGAGGGCGAAGATATGAAACTTGAGTTCCTGCTCTTTAATGAGACTGAGAAAGAAACACCTTACAGGGACCTCAATCTCTGGATAGATGTACAATAAAAATAACTGGTTTTTTGAAAGTCCAGAAAATGAAAAGGCGATTGTAATAGGCAGCTTTTAAATCTGCCAATGATTTTTTGCACAGGCTTTTAAGTAGCTTGCCAGCTGTCGATAAATATTTATGTATATTATTCAGTAATCCAGATGAACTCCTTTCCTTAAAAATCTCAAATAGTCATATAAAGTTTTTATATTGGCATGGAATTCATTCGGGAGTTGAACTTTTTTAATAATTTAATACATTGAATATTCTGTGTTTTAAAAACGTGATTAAATTTTTAACCTTGTCAATATAAAGAACTCATGTGAATTTAGTAGCCAATTGAGCAAATACTATCAAAAAAAATTTATATGATATTTGAGTTAGAGATTGTATAGTATTTGGAATTTTTGATATTTGACAATCTATTGTAAGAAATTTTAAAACTTTTATTCAAGGCGGATACGTGATAAACCTAAATCGCTCCATTAAAAAGGAGTTATTCCATGCAAAAGTCAACTAATTCTCATAAGAGACGAAACAAACTAAATTTCCTGATCTTCGCATCATTTTTAGTTTTGATTCTACTGGCAAGTTTTCTTGAAACCGGATATTGTGGTGGTTTTGAGTCTTCCACTCAGGAAACGGGATCTGATACCGAGCAGATGCCTTCCAGAACCTTTGAAGAAGCCAGGGATTCGAGAGTTACCTCAACTTCATATGAAAATTTGAGTCTATTTAATAAGATCAGACTATATCTGGATGTATATAAAGTTGGAGGAATAGTAACAGCGCTTGTGATCCTTTTTATATACCCTCGCGTGACATGGAGAGAAAGCAACCTTACAAAGAATTCCCTGAAAACCCTATATCCATTTAAAACCCGGAAAGTAGCCGGGACTGAAGGAACAATTCAGGAAAATTTTGAGTTAAGAAAACGCAGATTCCTTACTGCAATACCGATCCTCTGTATCGCCCTTGCCGAAATGCTGATATTTTTAGGGGCAATAAAAATCGCTATCTTTATACACATTGGAAGTTTGATTGCACTTTCTCTTTCTAACATATACATTCATAATCCAGAAACTCAGAAAATCTACCAGGCACTAATGCTTCTCCCTATCCTGAGATTGATAAATCTTTCAATGCCTGTCTTTTTTGAAACAACCCTTTATATTTTTATATTCATCTACGGTTCCCTTGCAATCCCTGTGGCAGTTATAATACTCCATCAGAGGCACTCACTTGAGCAAATAGGGATTTCGATGAAGAATATAGGAGCATATATGGTTCTTTCCATTCCCCTGAGTTTTATTCTTGGATTTGGAGAATACCTGACCATAAGATCAGAGTACTTAATCCCGGACCTTGGTTTTGAAAACCTACTTAAGCTCACAGTTATTATGGTTTTCTTTGTTGGTTTAATAGAAGAGCTTATTTTCAGGTCAATCCTCCAGACAAGGCTCGCGAAGGCACTAAGTATCAGTGAATCACTGATAATTACAAGTATCCTATTCGGACTTATGCACTCAGGATATGGAACCACTTATGAAATACTTTATACAACTTTTGTAGGATTCCTGATGGGGCTCCTTTTTTACAAAACAAAAAGTTTACCCTTTATTGCTGTTTTGCATGGCTTTATTAATGTTTTCCTCTTCGGGATTTTTCCCCATTATCTAAGTGGCTGGACAGGTTTCTGAACTCTTAGAAACCAGTTTCACAAAACTGATTCTAATTTATCAGACTTTTCTCCATTTTTCTTATTAATCTTTAATGAGTCTTGTTAATCTGATTTTTTCAATTTCTAAGAATCCATATCTCTTAATTTTCTAGCTGCAGGGAAATCTAAAAAAATGCCATCTTAAACGGTTGGATAATTGGCTTTAGAGATTAAAAACCCTGTAAGAAAATTAAAGGAGGTTAAAATTAATTTATATTAGAGATTGGATGAAATTATGAAAGAAGAGCGGGTAAGCGATCCGAATTAAATGGATAAAAAGTCATGAAGAAATTAATCTGTGGGAAAAATTAAATTAAAAAGTGAATTATGAAAACTGGGATTAGATAGTCTCCAGGACTTTGCAAAAGACTATACCTCCAAAAACAAAAAGTAATGGTATAATTGCCAGGTTTAACGAGCTATTAAGCGAATTGTTCCACTTATCGGATGCTGAAAGGACTTCTTTTATGGAAAGAAGCGCTATAAGCCCGAAAACGACTGAGGCTCCATATTGCGGGATTCCAGGAGTCGTAACCATTGAAATTGCACTTGAAGAGATAATGCTCAATAACATATTCATGCCCCCATAAGATACAGCAGACTTGCCCTATTTGTTGGGAAGGTATTTTGTAAAAAGAACTGCAACATATAAAAAACTTTTGTCGGGTATTAATGTTTGATAGTACATACCAATCAGATAAACAATAAGGAAAGTAGAATTAGAGCCTTTCTAACATGCGGAAGTAACCCTAGTGTGTCTGCTACAAAGACTAAGAGTTATTTTGGGATCTTCAATAGAAATATCTGAAAGATTAAAAAATGAGAAAGTGATATAAACTTTAGCTACCTTTTAAATAATCATAAAAACTTGTGACCGCGCAAATAATAATTTATCTCGGGTTCAGGACATCAGCGACCCGCAAAGGCCAAAATATATTTTAACGTTCAAATTTTAAACAAACCTTTTTTCTATTTAATAGGTCCATTACAGTAGATAAAAATTTATACTATGATTATAGAAAAGTTTGCATGTGTATTCTAAAAGCATAAAGCTTTGATAAATTAACTCTCTAAATTAATTTAGACAAAATAGTCAATACATATTTAAAAATATATCAGAAATCGTTTGAAAAGGAGAAACTCCGGTGTATAGATTAACTAATTTCATCAATAAGAGGAAAGAATTTATTTTTATAGCTGCTTCCCTTTCAATCCTGATTTTAATGTTAACTTCTCCTGCAGCTGCGTCCGTTGATAACTGGGAGTTTTCCCCTGAAGAGCCTGTTTGTGGAGATACCATTAGCATAAAAGGGAGTACATCTCCTAAAGAAAAAGTTGATGTATATGTGACTTTTGAAAAAACCGTTCCGGTCTCAGAAGGAAAGTTTGAATACATTCTTGAAGACGTAAAAATTCCAGCGGGTTTGAATAACTTTTTCACAGTTGAGGCCAGGGGAGCCAAAGATCTCAATGTAAGGGTAAAAATGATTATATGGGTAACAAAAAGTTCAGAAGCTTCGGGAGGACTTTCCACCGTATCTCAGTCGAGTGTTCCTCCGGGTACTTACATAATAAAGATCGATGGGGATGCTAATGAAGGAACTTCAGACGTAGATTTGAAAATTACGGCGTATCAAGGTATAGAAGCCGATTCGAAAGGGGATTTTAGCTATTCCTATGATACAAAAGCTGTTCCTGCCGGGGATTTTGAAATAAAAGTGGGAAGCATAATGAAAGAGGTAATCATTCAGCCTGAAAGAGGTTCAGATTCGAATTCAGGCTTGTCTTCCGGACATTCTTCTTTAGCCAGTTCATCCTCTGAAAAGATAAGACTGTCTCCATCAGCAGAAAATGCTTCTTCTTTACTGTCAGAGACTGAGTCCTCTTCAGAACCAGTGGTCTCCAAAACCCCGGTAGAAAAGAACGATTCTATGGTATTGAGTTCAGAAGAAAATCCGGAAGAAAAAGAATTTCAGGCACAACCCTTGGAAAAGAGTACTTTGAAGTCCGAATTTTTCAGGTTGTTTATGGATGAATTTTATCTACTTACGGGAGTGGGAGCAGCAATTCTAGTCCTGGTTATATACTTAAGAAAAAAGTGAAATAAGAAAACAGCTTCCTCTGGAAGCCAGGATAGAAACTTTACTACTACTCGATGGAGTTGGTAAAAAATATTTGATAGAGAATGGGGGTATTTATTTGAAGAAAAGTTTACTACTAATTGCACTAACTCTATTTATATTAGCCTCTGCAACAGCGATTGCAGGCGATAATGGAAAAAATGTAAGCACTATTGGCAGTATGAACTTTACTGATAGAATGATTTATGTTCTGGATCACACCAGCAACCCTACTGAAGGAAACTGGATTACAATGGAACGTGCGTTCCAGGAAGGGAGAATTCAGCTTCCCAGTCCAATAAAACTCACATATTGCGGCCCGGAAGAGATCGAATATTGTAGAGCCTCCGGAACCTTATACAAACTCCAGGATGAAAATTACACAATAACCTATCCATCAAATCCTACCTATCTCTCCCATCCCGTCTACCTGCCGGGGGAGAAAGTAAACATGTCTTTCCACGGAGAATCGGAGCTGGAAGGCGTAGTGGAAATCTATCTTTTCAATATAACTTCAGATTCTGCTTGCGAAATCTGTGATATTTTCACGGCAGAAGATATAAGGAATTTAGATGTCTTATTTCACGATAGCCTGGACGGGAAGTACAGGAGATACTCTACTGTTCTCGGAAAGGATGGCGATATATTAAATTATAGCTTCGGGTCGCTTGAACCAGGCCAGTACTGCGTAGTTATTGTCCAGAAAAATCGAGATGACAGCGTGACAATCTTTTCTGCGACTGTTTTTGTAGTTACGGAATACAAGCTGCGCATTTCAGCCCCTGTAAATATAACAAAAGGGGAGGATCTTGACATAGAAATGAACCTTGAAAATGCCCCCGATGAAGATAATTGCACCTATGGCGCTCTACTGATCAGGGAGCAGGCGTATAAAGCAGACATAGAAATAAACTCTGATGGTACCAGAAACGGCACATCGGTAATAATAAACGAAGTCGATCTTATTAATGAATTCGGCATCAACTCCTCAAATTACATGTCAAAACTTACCAGAGACGAACTGCAGACAGAAATCCAGACTATGATAGGGGAAGGTAAAGGCTCCATAGCAATAGGAGAGAAAGGTCAGAAAATGCTGTCACTTACAGCTTTTGATCTACCTGCAGGACATTATTATCTTATTTCCGGAGCATATATTCCGGGAAAAGGGGTGGTAGGGCTAGCTCAGACTGACTTGAAAATTAAATCGAGCGATAGCTCAGAAAATAACGACAGTTCCGGAAATGGAGGAAATAATGGCAATGGAGGAAATAACGGAGGAAATAATGGCAATGGAGGAAATAACGGAGGAAATAACGGAGGAAATAACGGAGGAAATAACGGAGGAAATAACGGAGGAGGCAATGACGATGGAAGGAGTCAAGGCGGAGCAGGAGGGTCGCCTGAGCCTTCTAAGAATGTCAAATCAAAAGAACTCTGCCAGCAGTTCATTTCAAACGGCAGACAGATAAGCTTCAAATTCGTACAGGGAGCAACTGCTATCGACTACGTGAACTTCAATGCCAGGAAGAATGTCGGAAAGATTACAGCCATTGTTGAGGAACTTAAAGCGAGATCTTTACTGGCACTCTCCGCACCTGAAGGAGAAGTTTACAAATATATAAATATCTGGATAGGAAATGGGGGTTTTGCAAATTCCAACAATATCGGGAATGCTGTTGTAGGATTTAAAGTAAACAAAGACTGGATAACTGAGAATGACATTAATGCTAACTCGCTAGCCCTCCAACATTTTAACGGAAATGCTTGGACTTCCCTTCCTACAAAGAAATTGGACGAAAGTGAAGGATATATCCATCTCGAAGCTGAGACTCCCGGTTTTTCTCCTTTTGCAATAACGGCCGAGAAAAGCTCAGAGGTGATGGAAAAGAAAACCGGAGAAACTCAGATATCTTCAGAGATAGAGCCACAAAGCGAAACCGATCTGACAACTAACTCCGGTATACATTCCAAAGAAAACATTAATCCAGGCATCTCAAAAATTGCAAGATTCTTTCTATCATTCCTGATAGTCATCCTTATAGGAACGATTGTAAAGAAAAAACATCAGTCCTAGATAATCAGTCCTAGATAATCAGTCTTAGATAATCAGTCTTAGATAATCAGTCTTAGATAATCAGTCTTAGATGCTAAGAGTATAATGTCATAAAAACCAAAGCGAGATCGAATATAAATGATATTGCATACGTTTTCGGTTAGAACCCTATTTTTTAATGATTTTATTATTTTAGAGACTGGGAAATTGAAAATACGAGAACTAACAACCGATCATCTGCTTGAACGTAACTTTTTCGTCAGTAGATAACAACGCACTACCAGGTTTTCGATCCAACCTTTTCTCAAAAGATTTGCGGTTGAACTCTTTCTGAAAAAAGGCTCGGTCAAGCCTTTTCGGAAAGATTTTTGAAAAGGCTTGCGTGTATCCAACGAAATGAGTCGAACTAATTCAAGAGATTAAGAAATCAGTTACAGATATCCGACGAACTCTGCTAATTCTCAATGATAAAATATTAATTGGTTAGATGAGATCCTTTAATCCATTTTTTAATTCAGTCTCTCCTCTCCACCAGCCGGAGATTTTTGAAACATCAGCTTTTGAATCTTTAACATCGCCTGCTCTTGGGTCAGCATGTACAATCCTGCTAGAGGAGCCAGTCAATTTAATGATATTCTCCGCGAGTTCCAGAACTGTTACACTTTTTCCCATAGCCACGTTAAAGACCTGACCATCACCATACTCGAGAGCCGCAACATTTGCTCTGACTACATCTTTGACATGCACGAAATCCCGACTCTGAAGTCCGTCGCCATAAATAATGAGGTCCTTTCCTAATTTTGCTCTCTCAATAAAAATTGGAATAACAGCCGCATATGGGGATTTTGGGTCCTGCCGAGGGCCATACACATTGAAATAACGCAGGCAAGTGGTACGAAGCCCATGGTTGTCATAGAACATCCTTGCAAGATACTCCCCATCAAGTTTAGAGATAGCGTAAGGAGAAGCAGGCTCAGGATACATATCCTCACATTTTGGGAGGATTGGATTATTTCCGTAGATAGCAGCTGAAGATGCTGTCACAAATTTATCGACCTCGGCTTTAACGCAGGCATGCAGTAAATTAAGGGTTCCAAGAGTGTTAATCCGGAAAGCCTCGGCGGGTCTGTCACAGCTTAAAGGTACAGACACAAGGGCGGCTTCATGAAAGACATAATCCATGTCTGAAACCGCCTTTTCTACTGAGGGAAAGTCGCAGATATCTCCTTGAATGAACTCGATATTGTTATTCTGTGGAATGTTTCTGAGAAAACCCGTGGCAAGGTTATCCAGAATCCTGACTGTGTGCCCAGCTTCCGCAAAATATTCAGCTATATGGGAGCCTATGAAACCTGCTCCTCCTGTAACCAGTACTTTCATGCTTGCATAGAAGGGAAAAATACAAAATAAAATTTTCTATGCAAGCCCGGAGATACACAAGAGAAGTTAAAACATTCATAGTATATGCAAAATAGAATGCCGGTAAGTAAAGGTCTTTTAGAAGAGGGAAAAATATTTCACACAAAGAGATCTTATCAATAAGGGGAGTCAAAAACCGGGAAATCAAGGACACTTTTCGAAGAAAAACCGAACCTGAAAAAGAAGTATATCATATTCGAAATTGGGGGTTCGAAAATAGAGAATAATCCCAGCAGAAATTAGTTAGAGCTGTAAAGACATTTTTCCTCAAGGTTCTGCAGAGAACCACCTGAAAAGATAAATCTTACGTGGAAAAAAGTGCAATGAGAATGAGTTGATGAAGGATTACATAAGTATAAATTCAAAGAAGTAGAATATAAAAAGATTTTACCAGTGGTAAAAATGGCCGGAAATAGAAAACTTCCTCTGGACCTGCTAATTGTTGCAGGTTTTGTACTTATTACTAACATTTTCATACTCGTGCCTGTACTTAGCGACAGTTTCCTGCGTACATGCCTGGGTATTTTTCTGGTGCTCTTCTTGCCAGGCTACTCCCTCGCTGGAGCTATCTTTCCGGCAAAAAAAGATCTTGAGGAGATTGAGAGAGCTGCTATCGCCTTGGGACTGAGTATTGCAGTCGTCCCGATAATAGGACTCAGCCTTAACTACTCCATCTGGGGAATCAGTGAAACTCCTGTGCTGCTAGGATTTTCAGTTTTTATTCTCCTGATGTGTGCAGTTGCATACTACAGAAGGAGATTGCTGCCCGAAGACGAAGTATTTGAGATTTCATTCAAGACCTATTTCCTGAGCATGAAGACGGAAATTCTTGAGAAATCCGAATCAAAAATTGATAAAACAATTACATTTATTTTAGTCCTTTCTATTCTGGCTTCTATGGGTAGCCTCGCCTACATAATAGGAAATCCTAAAGAGGGAGAACATTTCACCGAATTTTATATCCTTGGGAAAAACAGGACAGCAGAGAACTATCCTACAGAGTTTATACGGGGAGAAGAGGGAACAGTTTTTATAGGAATCATAAACCACGAGTATAGACCCGTAGATTATACAATGGAAGTAAGGCTTGAAAACCAATCTCTATCTCTCCCGGAAAGTCAAAAACATGTAACTCTTGGGCATAATATGTCATGGGAAGAACCGATTAATTTTACGCCGCCTTTTGAGGGGGAGAATATGAAGTTAGAGTTTCTGCTTTTCAATGAGACTGAAAAAACTGAACCTTACAGGAACCTGCACCTGTGGATTAATGTTACTCAGGAGGTCTGAAAATGGCAACTCCGGACTTTCCACCCTCAGATCTGGAGGCAGGGAAGATCTCTCTGCCAGTTCTCGGGAAAATGTTTAAAATACAAACTGAGGAAAAAATCGGATTTCTGAAAAAGATATTCTATACAGGCTTTCCTGTGACTGCAATTACTCTCATAGAATTACTAATCTTCGGAGGAAAGCTGAAAGAAGCCTCAATAGCTTATACTTTACTGCTGCTGGCACTTTCATTTTCAATAGCAGTTACCAAAAGCCACGATCTAAGGAAGATCTACCAGGCTCTTCTGCTTCTGACAATTTTCAGATTGATAAACTTTTCTATGCCAGTCTTTTTAGAAAGAAATCTTTATTCATTCGTATTTATCTATGCGCCTCTGGCAATTCCAATAACTATTGCTGTCACTCATCAGAAAGTTTCATACGAAAGAAAAAGAGACACCCTGAGGAGAATATGGATCTACCTTCCTCTATCTGTCCTTACGGGTTTTATTTTCGGGCAAGCAGAATATGTGCTGATCGGGGCAAGAGAGCTTATTCCGGATCTGTCACCAGCAAATTTGCTTGCACTCATAATCATAATGGTCTTCGTCGTCGCACTGGTGGAAGAACTGATGTTCAGGGCAATTCTCCAGACGAGCCTGGAGGAATTCCTGGGCCCGGCCGGGGGAATTTTCATTTCAAGCCTCCTTTTCGGAATAATGCATTCTACTTACGGCACTTTCTACGAAATGTTGTATACTTTTTTCGTAGGAGGTTTTCTAGGATATCTATTTTATAGAACCCGAAGTCTTCCCCTCCTGGTAATGATCCACGGTTCGATAAATATATTTTTGTTTGGGATAATTCCGTATGCAGGTCCGGGACTCGGATTGATATAAACAATGTAGAAAGATTAGAAGAAATTTATGAAAAATTAGCATATTCGATATTTAACAGAAGTGGTACAAAAATTCGTCCTGATCACTTATCATATTCCTTTACTCTCAGCGATAACTTTTTTCCTGCTGCAAGAAGAATCATCTGACAAATCTCCTCAGAACTCGAATATGGGATGCTGGTAACCAGCGAAATGCTCTGAAGCTACCCTGGTTGTAAATTTCAAACTTTCTGGATTGAAACTAACTGAATAGTAAAACTAATTTTATTTATTGACTAACCGGCTCCCAATGTCAATCAACGAGAAAAGGATAATAGACATTCTCCCCTTCAACGCGGACACAAATTATAAATATATATCTTAAAGAAGATTGCTATTCTTTATAAGCAGAATTTACGCGCTTCGGAGAAAAAAACTATGACCAGGTATACAGGCCGTTTCTGGGAGATTGATTGTCTGCGAGGATTTGCCGTCCTCCTGATGCTTCTATACCACTTTCTTTATGACCTGGATTTTTTCGAACTTGCGGATATTCAGCTCAGATCCGGCCTTATACTTTATGCAGGCAGGTTCTCAGCTTTACTTTTCATCCTTATCTCAGGAACTGCCCTTTCTATAAGCCACTCAAGAGCCCTTAATAAAAAATTCAGCGGAACTGGAACAGAAAACTTCTCAAAATACCTGAAAAGAGGGCTCAAACTTTATTTAATGGGGCTTTTGCTCACAGGTATAACCTGGATCTTTTTACCTGAAGAGTACATTGCCTTCGGAATCCTGCACTTTTTTGGAGTTTCGGCAGTACTTGTATATCCCTTCCTGAAATATGGGAAAGAAAATTTATTCTTCAGCCTGTTCTTCGGCTTTTCGGGGCTTTATCTGAAGAATATAACTTTTGGGTTTTCCAGCCTGCTCTGGCTAGGTTTCACTCCCGAGAACTTCAAAACCCTTGATTACTTTCCTATATTTCCCTGGTTTGGAGTACTGCTCGCAGGAGTTTTCCTGGGAAACTATCTGTACACAGGCGGGAAAAGACAATTTGAAATCCCCTATACCGGGAAAAACCCTCTTTTCAGGCTATTTTCCGGAGTAGGGCGGTATTCTCTGGTTATATACTTCATTCATCAGCCAGTCTTTCTCGGATTGCTATTCCTGAGCGGGCTACTAAGTCCGGACATAATATGAGAACTACTTAAAATTAGATTAAAGAATATCTTTTTGCCGACTTATCTTTGAGATTTCATCTCAACTCTAAATTGCCAGTATATCTAAAACCTGCTGGTTTTATATATCATCTAACCTACGTATTTGCATATTTGCTTGCATGTACTGATATGCTGATCAATTTTAACCTGCTCCCCAAAAATGATTAGGATATATAGTCAGAAGTAAATCGACCCCTATTTTCAACCCGATAAAAGATCAGGAAGCACAAAACCAAAAACAGAAGATGGAGAAAAGAATGTATCTGGAAATTGCGATGTTTGCTTATTTTGTAGTTCTTTTCCTTACACTCCGGGACATCCGGATCTTTAAAAGAACAGGTTATCGTTCTTACAGGAAAGGAGCCATGAAGGGACTTGCAGCTTCTTCCCTGGTATTAATAGGAGCAATCATTGTTGGGGCAAAACCGGAGCTTGGGCTGCTCTTTGTATTACTAGGACTGTTTATCAATCGTAAAGGAGTAAGAAGAGAGCGTGTTTTTACTGGCGCAGGAACTCTTGACCGGTTTCTTGGGAAAACAGATTATCTAAAGAGGAAATAAAATATATGCTTAAGCATAAGAATATATTTAAACCCATGATATATTAATTGTCATATAATGAGATTATACTCAAAATGTAACTATTGACGCTCCAACAATGCTGCGAGAAAACATATTTAAAGGAGAATTGTCAGCACCTGTTACACGCTAAACTAAATGAGAGAAAGAATGATAAGCACCACAGCTTTAGACGGGATTATCGACCCCAAAACTTATAAATCTCAAGTGACCTATTAGTCGACAAAATCATTATCAACCAAATTTTTACATCCAGTTTCCGCTAAACCAATCAATTCGAGAGAAGGAAATAGACATTAAAGTTATTTTCTGCCTCGGCTTCACGTTAACCATAATTCACAGGAAAACATGTGAGATAAACTAGAAGTAGAATTGAATAACTGGACTAAAAAAGTAAATTATCCAAGAGGAGATACAATGGGAAATATAAGACAGACAAACATAAAAAGAATAGCATTCGGATTGATTGAAAACCACGGAGATGTCTTCACAAAAGATTTTGAAACCAACAAGACGCTTGTAACAAAATACACAACCATTGAAAGCAAAGTAATAAGAAACAGAGTTGCAGGGTATGTTACAAGAAAAGTTGCACGCATGAAAGTATACTGAGTAGAGGATTTACTTCCGGGACACAGGTGGGGATATCTGACATGTTTGAAGGAGCAATGCCTGCCCTGATAACTCCTTTCACGAAGGATGACAGGATTGACAGGGAAGGCCTACGAAGGAATATTGAATTTGTTGAAGAGGGAGGAGTTGCAGGAATTGTGCCCTGTGGCACTACCGGAGAATCCGCAACTCTTTCCGCATCTGAGCATCAAGAAGTAATAGATATTGCGGTAGAGTACTCAAAAGTTCCTGTGATTGCAGGAACAGGCTCAAACAATACAGGAGAAGCTCTCCTGTTTACAGAACACGCTGCAGATGCGGGTGTTGATGGTGTGCTTCTTATTTCTCCCTATTATAACAAGCCAAATCCTGCAGGCCTGCTTGCACACTTCAAGAAAATTGCAGAATCAGTAGATATTCCCATGATTCTTTATAATGTCCCCTCTCGTACAGGGCAGGACATGCCAGTAGAGGTCATTGTTGAACTTGCAAAAGTTGAAAATATCGTGGGAATTAAGGAAGCCAGCGGAAACGTTGGCAAAGTTTCCCAGATTCTGGAAAGTACTGTAGATGAGGATTTTGTGGTTCTTTCAGGTGAGGATAGTTTGACTCTTCCGATTCTTTCTGTAGGAGGTCAAGGAGTCATTTCTGTTGCTGCAAATATAGTACCTGATAGGATGTCAAGAATGGTAAATGCAGCTCTTTCCGGAGACTACGAAACAGCGCGAAAGATCCATTTTGAGATTGCCCCTCTGATTCGTGCCCTTTTTCTGGAAACGAACCCGATCCCAGTTAAAAAAGCTGCAGAACTTGCAGGCCTTGCAAGCGGGCACCTGAGACTTCCACTCGCACCCCTTAGCGAGACAAACGCCAATAAGATCGTAGATGAACTCAGGAAACTGGAGGTTATGGAATGATTAATGCAGCAGTACTCGGAGCCTGTGGTAGGATGGGCTCTTTAATCATAGAAAATATTACCACCTCTCCGGATATGCAGCTTGTTGCTGCTTTTGATATCAATAATTTTGGAAAGGATGTGGGAGAATTTGCCCATACCGGGAACCTGGGAGTTCAGATCTCGGACGTTAAGGATCTTGAAGCTGTCCTGGAAAAAAGCAAGGCTGATGTTCTTATTGACTTCACGGCTGCCGGCGCAACCGTAGTTAACGCTCCAATCGCAGCCAGAACCGGAGTAAATCTAATAATAGGTACTACAGGACTAACTCCAGAGCAGCGATCAGTAATTGATGACGCTATCCAGAAAGGCCAGGTAAGTGCCGTTATCTCGCCAAATTACTCAGTAGGCGTTAACGTCTTTTTCAAGATAATCAGAGAAGCTGCAAAATACCTTGCAGACTATGACATCGAAATTATAGAAGCTCACCATAACCAGAAAAAAGATGCCCCAAGCGGAACAGCACTTAGGGCAGCTGATGTTATAAGTGAGGCTCTGGGTGGAAAGGAGTACGTCTACGGCAGAGAAGGTATTGCCCCACGCGGAAAAGAAATCGGAATCCATGGAGTCCGTGCCGGAGATATCACAGGTGACCACACTGTCCTTTTCGCAGGCAATTCCGAGAGGATTGAGGTAAGGCACATGGCTCACTCCCGCCAGATCTTTGCCAAAGGTGCAGTGCGTGCAGCCGAATGGGTCTGCAAGCAAAACCCTGGAATTTATTCCATGGATGATGTGCTCGGTTTATAAAACAACATTTAAACAGGCACTTTGAGAAGCTTTAGAATACAGGTATGGGTGCTGAATTTCCGGATCAGACCCATCTGCATTTCCAATCTAAGACAAAATTATTTACTTTCTTTTTTCTAGTCATGTTTAACTTGACCCAGATCAGACTTATCTTTAGAACATTAATAATGAAGATAGGATCGCTCAATTAAGGTAGGATCACTCACGGCTGAAGATTAGTCCTGAACTCAAGTTTTCAATCCTGTCCCCAATAACGACATTTCCCTGTATTCCCAGCTTTTTTCCCCTGTACCAATTTCCATGAATACGGAGCCTATCCCCTGCTGAGATGAGGCAGAGACCGTGATAAAGCACAACTACGATTTTTCCTTCGTATTCAATCGAGAAGATACTTTCATATTTGCTTCCGATGCCTCCAAAGACGATAATAAAAGGTATACCAAGAAAAAAGGATGGACGTTCATAGATTCTGGAATCAACACATGCTTTGACTTCATCTCCAAACTCCTCAGTATCTTTTTTCATTTTTCCCTCTTCATTTTTGGTTTTTGAATCCTCAGAAAGATATATAACATCAATAACGTCAGGATTAGTTTCAAAATCACCTTCTTTTCGCATAAAAAGCCTCACTGGTCCTGCAGTTTAAGTTTATGTTTCTTAAATTAATTTAAGACTTAACTCTTAAAAAATATTAATTTATTGGGCAATTTTTAATGCTTCTATATATTTTTTACGGACAGGTCATTAAATTATTCCTGGGAAACATTTATAATTTTTTAAAAAGAAGATCTTTTTAAAACAAATAGTTCTAAAAAACTTTCGGAGCAGAAACCTATAAATAGTCAACATTTAGATGTTTACTTATGTTCCTTCCGGCAGGCGAAAAACAGTTTGAATTCTGGGTTCTGCGCCGAAATGGGCTTCCGAATATCAATATTGCAAAGCGTTTCGGAGTCTCCAGGCAGGCAGTCTCGCGAGCCCTTCTTAGTATGGACAAGCGCATTGAAGAAGTCCTGTTTGAAATGGCCAGAGCAAACAGGATCGAAGTCGAAAAATTGGACCCAAAGAAAGGGATACTCTTCGGAAAATCGATACCCTTCAAAGCCAACGCAATAATTTTTGTCTCGGTAAAACATGGAATGCAGGTCTGGTATGAACACGAAGGAGAATGCAGGTCTTGCGAGAGGTACAGAGAATGTATCGAACTTCTCTGGGACTTTGCAGATGAAATGCAGCTCAAACTCCATAGCACGAATGATCCCACAAAAGTAGCTGATGAGCTCTTTAAGAAATTAAAAGAATCGATCGAATAGGCCTGACTAAAGGCAGGTACAATGGGGGAAATGGTAGCAGTGAACATAGTCATAAAGAGTATAAGGAAACTGATGGGATGGTGCCCGAATGTAAAAGCGCTTGAAACCCAACATTCCATCTGCTCTGAATATTTGGAAGCGAATAGTCAATCAAGGGGGAAAGATGCCGAAAATTCACCGATTTCATCTCCCAGCTGGTGGAACAAACGACATAATAGGGTATTAATAATGTCCTCCGGGCTTACCCTCTTTTCCATATATTTGATTATATTTCAGGGAGTCCGTCCCATGGATAAAGGTTTCATGTTTGGGTTAATTATCGGAACTATTTTTAATCTGCTCTTTTGTATCTGGAGCTGGCATTATCTGGATAACATAAAGAACTCAAGCAGAAAAATAAAAATAATAACTGTATCATCAAAATGGAGAGTTATAAATCAAATACTATCCTTGGCATTACTGTATCTCTTATTTTCACAATTTAATTGGGGATTCATTTTGTTTTTAATCTCTGCTTTTTCTTTGATAGTTTTGTTGTACTACTTTAAGTTTGATTTATCGCCTCTAATGTTACTTCTTTACTTCGGTTCGCGCAACATGGCACTTATATCTGGACTTTGTTTGACAGCTTATCTGTATTATTTTACAGATATATACTGGGAAAAGAAGAATAAAAAAACCGTGCTTATTTACGGGCGTAACATGCCAGAGATCCACATTGTAAATATGGGGATGGAGTAACGACTATGATCATGAAATACATCAAAAAGCTAATGGGATGGTGCCCGAACACCAAAACATATGAAGCTGAAGCCAGAAGACATTTTAGCCTTGGAAATTTTGATTCCGATATTCCAGACAGAGCAAGGGGAGAAAACGGAGATTTAAAGAACTCTGGATGGCTCCAGAGAGAAAGCAATCAAATTCTTCTATTTGCTATTTTTTTAACATTTGTTCATCTCCTTATATACAATCACATGGGCCTTCTCCCATCCCTTTTCTCATCATTACCTCCCCTATTTTATTTTGTATTTTACTGGAATAAGCGGATTCAACGGTTCAACGACATTGCAAGAAAACCTATTGTCCGTTATGTCTCTAAAGTATCATATCTTTGGGTTTTGATAATCATGATTTTTATTGCTCTGCTTCTGTTGCTCAGTTATATGATAAGGCAATCCTGGCACTCAGTCTTATTCGGACTTTCAATTCTTTTGTTCTTTACATGGGGTTTCTATATTCAGTTAATTTACTGGGAAAGGAGAAATCACATGAAAATTTATGTAAAACATGAAAATAGCCTCGAGAAGATGTATGCTGTTGGGGAAAAAGAGGGAGAACTATGAGCCTTAAAGTCGAAACCATAAAAAGACTGATGAGCTGGTGCCCAAATGCAAAAGCACATGAGGCAAGACAACCTATTAACTTTGAAAGTTTTGAATCTGGTATTTCGAGTAGATCAAGTGGAGATGACGAAAAACAGAAAAATCCTGGATGGTTTCGGAAAACAAGTATCCGAACTTTTTTAATTACCACATTTTTTACACTCACATATCTCCCAATAATTAAGCAATTAGGTGTAAACCTGATTTTTCTACTTGCCGGATCTTTAGTTTCTTTGTTTTTCATTATATTTGACTGGAATGCTCAAATGCAAAGATATGATATTCTGATAAAACAACCAGTAATCGATTATTCAGGTAAGAAAAACCTGTATTATATACTCGCATATACGTTCATGATTGTGATTTTCTACTTTAAAGGTCAAGAACTCGCTATGCAAGCAATATTTTCACTATTGGGAGGTTCTCTGGTTGCTATGTGGCTTAGTTATTTCCAGCTAATATATTGGGAGAAAAAGAACCACAAAACTATTTATTATGGCAAAAAGCATGGGACCTGGAAATCTTCGTATCTCATTATGGAGAAAAAATAAATGCCTACTAAAGCTGCTACTTTTGAACAAATCAAAAGTTCATGTGTTGGTGCCCAGCCTGTAAGAAAATGGTACGATATAAGTTGGACTCTTACTACTCATAATTAGACGAAATCTCGGCTGCCGAGATAAAATCACTCATTGTAAGGCATTGTGAGGGTGCATGAAATGGTTTTTGAGGAACACTTCAAAAAGCTGTTGGGCTGGTGCCCAATGAAAGGTTATCTTAAGAAAGATGGGCAGGAAGGCTGCTTCCCTGAATTTAAATTAGAAAATAGGAATATTCAGTTAGTACCATCATCCCTGGGTCTGCACGAAAGTGGAATTCTTAAGGTGAGGGCTAGTCTCTTTGACGGGAGATGGATATTATGGATATTAATAATCACTTTTTTCACAATAATAGTCTCATTATTTTTCTGGACATATAGTCCTGAAGGCTCTTATTTAGTCATTTTTTCAGGCCTTATTATGTTCCTTATGCCTCTCATGATATTTCTTAACCATCCAAATACTGCTTCAGTAATGCCCGGAAAAATCATGATTAAGAAACCTATGCGTAAGTTAGTTGTGATCAAAAAAGAGGAGATTAAACAAATCTCAGTAAAAAGGATAGGGAATCGTTTCGGTTGCTGGCTGATACGCCTAGTTTGCGTAATCTGGATACCATTTTACTTTAAAAAAGAGATAATGACAACTTTGTACGATCTGAAAATGTCATTTCCAGACTACATCGAACTCAGTCAATTTCTGAGACAGCTTGCATTACTAACAATGTTCTTTATAATGTTTTACAACAACGAACTCATGGCGCCTTATCAGCAGGCTCTTGAAGTAACCACAAACTCAAACCTGAGAATCTGGTTGTATACCGAAGAACCTGAAAAACTTACCACGATCCTCAGAAACGAGAGTGAATAAGAAAAGAGATAGAAAGGGAAAAGAAATTGTAATTCTCTGGAGACTTAATTATCTGGAAAATACAATTAAACTCTTATTTCAAACTTTTAATAAGCTCCTGCCAGCGTTTTTCTTCAATAAGCTTCTGGGCATTTAGCATCCTTTTAAACTCATCAACACTCTTCTCGCCGCCCTTTCCTTCAAGCCTGTCCTTTAATTCCATTGCAGCTCTTAAAAGCCCGGTAGCTTCTTCGTATAAAGCCTCAGCCTCAGTCGTTGTAAGTTCTTCGGTTTCCAGCAGTTCCTCATCTGCTTCTGCCTTTGCTTTGAGTTTCGGAATAAGAGCCCTTACTTTGGCAACTTCATTCGGATCAGCGAATCCTCTTTCTTCAAGTTCCCGGACCAGCTCTCCTAATTTATACCCCTCTCCGTCTATCTCTATGTTCTCAGGGATCTTCTTCCCTGCCCAGGCAAAATCGCTTCTGAGACTCCAGAGCAGTTTATTCCGTTCCTGAGTACTGATGTATTCTGTGTCTGCTTCTTTTGTATTTTTCTCGTCCGGCAGCATGAATTCTTTCCCCGATTCAGGCGTACTTAATTATTTCTCTGCCCCAATTCATATCTCTTTCTATACATGCCTGAAGAAACTGCCTGAGCACACATTTAAAGAACCTGGCGCATTGACTGTACTATAACTGGCAATACTAATATTCGAAAAGCTTTATGCAATAACCATGATGCAATAACATATAAAAAGATGCAAAAGGTTGCCGCTTGTTGTATGAGATAACGAATACAATCAGAGGAGCAAGCAGGTGGATAAAAATCTACAGCCTGAATATGATGTAAAAGGCAAGCAGTGATATTCACAGCAAATTTTCGGCTATATTTTCCGAGATCAAATGTTCACAGTACAGGCAGTGCAGAGTCACCCCTTCTTCTTCGGACTGGATCACGGAAAATTTGGATTTTATGGGTTCATTGCTATTGGAAATACAGTTTGAATTGGTGCAGCGCACAACGCCTTCAACGTAGGAAGGAAGTACAACATTATTCTTCTGGACTACTTCAAAATCCCTTATAATATTGATGGTTGCCTTCGGAGAGATCAGAGCAATTCTGTTAAGCTCTTCAACACTGAGTTCTTTCCCCTCGATTTTCACAACATCTTTTTTGCCTCTGGCACCAGGCGCATTCATAACAAAACTGATAGTAGCTCGGAAGTCGCTGGAAATTCCAAGTATGCGCAGAACATTCAAGGCCTGCCCTGACTTTATATGGTCAATTACTGTTCCTTTTTCAATTGCCTCGACTTTGAGGTTTCGTTTTTCCTTCATTCAATCACCCCAATGGCAAGAGCAAGAAGTGCCATCCGCGTTGGAATCCCATAAAAAGCCTGCTCGAAATAGCTAGCATATTGTGTTGAATCTACTTCAGGGGAAATTTCGTTGACTCTCGGTAGAGGATGAAGAATTTTGAGGTTTGGATCAGCACTTCTCAGCAGGTCACCCGTAACCTTCAACCTGTTTTTAACCTTTTCATACTCCTCAGGATCAGGGAAACGTTCCCTTTGAACCCTTGTCATATAGAGAACCTCAACGTCTCCAATTGTTTTCTCAAGAGAGTCAGTCTCTTTTATACTGAGACCTCTCTTTTGAAGATCCCTGACAATCTCCAGAGGCATCCTCAGTTCAGGAGGCGAAACGAAAGTCATTTCAGCACCGTAAAGGGATAGAGCATAGCAGAGGGAATGGACTGTTCTTCCATACTTCAGGTCTCCTGCCAGAGCAATCTTCAGTCCCTCGAGATGGCTCTCCCTGCGAATAGTGTAAAGGTCAAGGAACGTCTGTGTAGGATGGTTGACAGATCCGTCTCCACCGTTGATTATAGGGACACCTGCAAATTCGGCAGCCATTCGTGCCGATCCGTCAAGAGGATGGCGCAATACTATAAGGTCTGCATAGTTGCTAATGACACGGATAGTATCGGCAAGATTTTCTCCTTTCATTACTGAACTTGCCTCCACGGAACCCAGGTTAAGAATCTTCCCTCCAAGTCTCTGCACAGCAGCCTCAAAAGACAGCCTTGTCCTAGTACTTGGTTCAAAAAAAAGAAGTGCTATAATTTTTCCATCCAGCAGCTTGGATCTCTCTTCGCCTCTGGCTACAGGCTCAAGCTTTTCCGCGGTATCCAGAACATAATCGATTTCTTCCCGCGAGAAATCTTTCATTGAGATGACGTGTCTGTTCTTAAATGACATCCTGTTTTCATAAAATGATTACCAGAGATATAACCTTTGCTACAGAAACTTCTAAGAGTACTGAAATGATAAATCTTACCTTCCCTCTCGGCTCTATCATTTTATTTTGACACCTTTTTGAGAAACTCAAGCCAGAGCTTTGCATCTTTAATTCTCTGATTAATAAACTTTTCCTGAAAACGTCGTGTATTCTCTTTAAGAGCTCCACTCTCGATTTCCTTAAGATCTGTTATTGCACGCAATAAACCCGCAGTTTCGTGATAGAGATTTCTTGCTTCTTCCGAAGTAAGGGGCTTTTCTTCCAGTTCCTTTTCATCCTTCTTTTCCTTTGCTGAGAGAATTTCGATACATTTATCTATCCTTAATTTTTCAGCGGGACTGAGTTCATCTTTTTGAATCAGTTCCCACACGTAGTTATGCAGAGGGTAGGTCTCTCCCTCAAACTCCACATAATCCGGAATGTGCTGGCCCACCCAGAAGAGGCGACAATGTAGAGCCGAAAGTAGCTCTTTGCGTTCCTTATCATTTATACGTTTTTCTGGGATTGTTTTCTCGTCTGTTTTGTGATTTTCATCCACTATTTATCCCCCAGATATTGTATATGCATCAAATTTCATATAATGACTATCTTTACTAATTCTTTTCTTTAAATCTCAGATATAGATAACAGCAATAACATAAAAACAGTCACAAATAAAAAGAAATATAGGTAATGAAAAACTCACACATAAAAATAAAATGATCAGAATCAAATTAGAAGAATAAAATCAAGAGAATGACATCAAGAGAATAGAATTAAGAAATCAAACTAAAGAAATCAAATAGATATAAAAACTGTAAATTTAACAGAGTAAACCTGGAGTAAAACCCAGAAATAAAAGCATAGATGATAGCTGATATAGAAATGCTTAAAAATCCTAATTTCTTCAATTTCCCTTTTGAGGTGATACCATAACTCCCATAATTCAGGTTGCACTTGATCTTCTGGAACTGGACCGCTCGGTAGAGATTGCAAAAGAAGCAATAGCAGGAGGTGCGGACTGGATCGAAATCGGAACCCCCCTGATCAAAAGTGAAGGAATGGATGCAATCCGTACCATGAGAAAAGCTTACCCAGATAGGACAATTCTGGCAGATATGAAAACCGTGGATACGGGAGCAATGGAGGTCGAGATGGCAGCAAAAGCTGGCGCCGATGTCGTAATTGTCCTTGGAACCGCAGATGATTCTACATTACTTGATGCGCTCCGTTCTGCCCACAAATACGGAGTCAGGCTGATGGCAGACCTTATTTCGGCTCCTGATCCTGTAAAAAGAGCGGTCGAACTTGAAGCTCTGGGCGTTGATTATGTGAACGTACACATAGGAATAGACCAGCAGATGATAGGGAAAGATCCTATATTGCTTTTGAGAGAAATTTCGCAGAGAATCAGTATGCAGCTTGCAGTCGCCGGAGGGCTTGATGCAAGCAGTGCAGTCCAGGCTGTCAAAGCAGGAGCCAGAATTGTAATTGTCGGAGGAAACATAACCCGTTCTGACAACGTAACTGAAGCCGCCAGAAAAATCCGGCAGAGCGTAGACTCCCCGGATGCTGTGGAAATCCGCAATGTCGGAACTGTAGACCAGGAGATCAGGGCAATCTTAAAGGAAGTATCCACCTCAAACATTTCCGATGCCATGCACAGAAAGGGAGCAATGAAAGGCATTCGCCCTCTGGTAAGAGGGAAAATGGTAGGGACCGCAGTTACCGTGCAGGCTTTTCCAGGAGACTGGGCAAAAACCGTGGAAGCAATTGATATTGCAAAAGAAGGGGACGTAATTGTTATTTATAATGAAAGTAAGGATATCGCCTGCTGGGGAGGACTTGCAACCCTGAGTGCTTTAAACAAAGGAATTGCGGGAGTAGTTATTGAGGGTGCTGCAAGGGATATTGACGAAATCGAAAAGATGGGACTTCCGATTTATACTAGCAATGCTGTTCCTAATGCCGGCGATCCCAAAGGTTTCGGAGAAATAAATGCTGAAATAACCTGTGGTGGGCAGACTGTCAAGCCAGGCGACTATATAATAGGCGATGAAAGCGGAGTTGTAGTTATCCCCTCGGAAAGAGCTTACGAGCTGGCAAGAAGAGCAAAAGAAGTCAACAAAACTGAGAAAAGGCTCTTCGATGAAATTAAGAGAGGTGGGACCCTATCTGAGATAATGGAACTCAAGAAGTGGGAAAAACATTGAATGGCCTCATTTCTCGGATTCGGGCTAAGAAAGAAGATAAAAAGAGAATGAGATAAAAAGAGTGAAGTAAAAAACCAGAAAAACATAAAATCGAAGAAAAATAGTGGAATTCGCAGGAAGGGGTTTTACTTACCGCCTTCAGACCGGGAAAAGCAGACTCTGGACAGAAGTAAAGCCCTGATAAATTTTATTTCTTCTTCCTGGCAGTTCTCGTCTAACGTGGCCCGAAGCAAAGAGTCAAGTTCAATTTCAAGGGTTTTGAGTGCATTATTCACCTGTTGCTGCCTATCCGGGGGCAGGACTCCTCCAATACCCCTGACATTTCCGGAAAGCGCGAGCTGTTCAAGTTGCCTGAAGACAGCCCTTGTCTTCATGCCCTGGATTTCAGCAATCTCGTCAACCCCTAATCCCTTCTTAAAAAGATAAAGAGTTCTTTCCAGCGAATTTTTTTCATCGGGATCGGATTCAACAGATGCTGTTTTGATCGCATCTACAGTTCCTGATTCAGGCGGAATTCCTGATGAATTTATTTCTCCGGAGCCACCTGCCGAAGAATCTCTTCCTGACCAGTCCTGGATACTCGTGTCCAGATACCTTGCCCTTTTCGCCGGAAAATTGAAAGCTTCCAAACTCTTCATATTGTCAGAATCCAGGTCCAGTATGCTAACGCCTGGAATTTCAATTTCATCTCCGCAGTTCTCATCGCTCTGAGTGATTTCTTCTGAGGCAATTACCACTTTTTCAGGACTTCTACAGGCAATTTCCGAATTTTCTGGTTTTCCGGCAGGTATCAAGTTGTAGTCCCTGCAATAGTTTTCAATTTCTTTGAGAAAAATATCCCCATATTTTCTCAGTTTATGCTCTCCAACTCCTGTAATGGAATGAAACTCTTCAGAGCTGCGTGGAAATTTTGTAGCCATTTCCTTAAGGGTGGTATCAGAAAAAATGATGTAAGGAGGAAGATTTTTCTTTAGAGCTATTTCCTTTCTCAGAGCTTTTAACCTCTCAAAAAGAATGGGATCAGGTTCCTTTCCGCATTTTACGGTTTTTCTGGTTTCTGTATTTTTTAGAATGTCAGCCGCAACTGAGAATTTTTCTGAAAATGCTCCTTCTGAAGCTCCTTCTACAGGTAAACACAGATCATCTGCTCTTCTATCATTTATACCGGCAATTATTGAAGGCTTCAAGTTTCCTTCAGCTTCAGGTGCAAATCCTTCAGGGCAGACAAGCTCTACCAGTTCCGTTCCCGCCAATATCTTTCTGCTCATGGCGTTCAACTTCAAAACAGGATACTGTGCTCCACTCACGTTCAGAAGTCCGGTATTTATCATTTCGGAAGCTAAGGATCTCCATTGTTCCTTGGTAAATTCCCGGCCAGTGCCATGACTTTTTAACTTTTCGTGGCGGTTTTGACGGATTTTTTTATTTTTTGAGCCGGTGAGCACATCAATAACATAGTTAGTGCCAAAGCGCTGGTTCAGTTCCTGGACGCAGGATACCAATTTCTTTGCAGCTTCAGTCCCGTCGAAAGTACCTTTCGGAGTAAGGCAGCAGTCACAGTTACCGCAGGGCTCCGAAAGTTCCTCACCAAAGTATTCCATCAAGGTCTGGCGCCTGCATTTATTTCCCTCACAATAAGCTACCATTTGCCTTAACTGCACAAGAGAAACGTCTTTCTCCTTTTCATTTGTCTTCTGTGAAATGAAATACTCAATTTTGAAACGGTCTCCCCTGCTGAAAAATAGAATGCATTCGCAGGGGCTGCCATCCCTTCCCCCTCTGCCGGTCTCCTGATAGTAGCTCTCAAGATTCCTGGGAAGGTCATAGTGTATTACGAAGCGTACATTGGATTTATCAATCCCCATCCCAAAAGCAATAGTAGCTACTATGATATCCACGTCATCTTTGATGAACATTTCCTGGTTTCGGGCTCTGTCAGCATCCGAAAGGCCCGCATGGTATGGAAGAGCCCTGAAACCCGCAAGATTCAGTTTTTTTGTCAGGGCTTCAACACTGTTTCTGCTCTGGCAGTAGATAATTCCAGCTTCACCTCTATGCCTGCGCAGGTGGTCTGTGATTTCGGAAAAAGTCTCCTTCTTTGGCCTGACCTCATAATAAAGGTTTTTTCGGTCAAAACTGGCTACATACGGACCTTTTTCCGGGGCAATATTAAGGTTGAGTTGCGTTACGATATCTTCCCGAACTCTTTCTGTGGCTGTTGCCGTAAGCGCGATAACTGGAATATCAGGGAAGCCGGTCTTCGGATCCCTCAAAATTTTCAATTTCCTGTATTCAGGGCGGAAGTCGTGTCCCCACTCGGAGATGCAGTGAGCTTCGTCAATTGCAAAGAGGCTAACCTTCCCTTTCTTTAAAAAGGCAAAAGTTCCTGGCATCATTAGCCTTTCGGGAGCAATGTAAAGAATTTTCAATCTGTTTTCGAGAAAAGCTGTTTTCACATCCCGGATTTCTCTGGCACTCTGGGTACTGTTCATGCAGGCTGCAGCAATCCCATTTGCTTCAAGCCCATCAACCTGGTCTTTCATCAGGGAAATCAACGGAGAAACAACAATCGTAACCCCTTTCATAAGAAGAGCAGGTAGCTGATAGCATATCGACTTGCCCCCGCCAGTAGGCATGAGTACGAAAGCATCTTTCCTTTCCAGAACATCCCTGATAATCTCTTCCTGTAGAGGGCGAAAAGAAGTATATCCGAAATACTGATGCAGGGCTGAATACATTCTTGCAGACAGAGAAGGCACGGGCTCAAGCTCGCGTTTACTCGCCCTCAAGAAATCATATTCAGTGCTCGTTTTCGAATCCCCCTGACTGTAGAATTAATTCGTGCCAGAATATAAAGCCCGTAATCTCCGGGAAATCAGGTATAGCTATACGTTTATGCACAACCACACCCTTAATAAGTGATATTTTTATAATAGTCCCTTTCAATATTTATAATAGGCTATTCTCATGTCAGTGACAGGTCATTTCAGGCTTATAATAGATTTTTCTCAGATTATAATAATCAGGTACAATAATCAGATATAAGTATAAAATGCGCCTGATCCGGAATCCTGACGCTGTGATGTTTTAAGCTCATCATATTTAAGTTACAGGTGTGCGGGGTGAAAGTATTCAGCTATACTGATTATAAACTCCTGATAGATACTCTGAACTATAAGAATATTAGAGTTAAAACGGTAGAGTTCAGTAAAGAGAAAGCGATCGTTGTTTCAGAAAAATCCGAAGAGAATTGAAAGGATTAAAAATGGAAATAAATAATAAATTTATTTATTTCTAGCGTCAACATTATTAATGTTTGGTATGAGGTAAGGATAGGAAGGTAAGAAGTGCGGCTACACCCAGGCACTTCTTACCTTCCTCTTTAGTTATGATATTTACCAGCCAGTTATGTTTTCAGTTTCTCCAGGTTGTCCATTAACCATTCTTTGTACGCTTTTCCATATTCCAGAAGTTTTCGCCCGCCTTAATCTACAACTCCCTTGTCCTTTACCATCCACTCCAGAGTATCAGCTATCCTTTTCTGTGACTCTGCCAGGCTCTCCAGGGATTTCGCAATATTTTCAAGCTTATCAATGACCTCATAGTTCTCACTGCCCATTCCTATAATCAACCCCTCTCCATCATTTATAATAGGAATATTTTTGGAAAAGCTTTGTATAAAAGTCTAATTTTTAATTTTCTGGAAAGGGTCAGGAGATGAGCTTTGATTAGGTTGAAATTACTTGCTTTCCCGTATTAGACAGGGTCTTTCTAAAGTTTGCAGGAGATAGATCTTCTAATATTTAAGAGGTCTTACCAGCTGTAGTTCCTTAGCAGTGAGATATGAAACTGAAATCGAGATAAAAATAAGTTAAGCACCAGGAATTAAAGAAAAATACATTCCGTGTTTACAGCTTACACATAAAAAAATTTCTACTTAAATGCTCATTTCCGCACATATAAAGTTAAAATATTTTTATCAATTGACGATTTCTTTTATGATACTTTTAAATACCAAAACTCCCATGCACAAACTCATATATCACAATAAAATAATCAAATTCAGATAATTCTAATACCGTTTACTGATTACGATCATTTTTTCGAAGAATTTTATTTAGCATCATTTAAGGAGCATTTCAATGGTAAAACCCGAGAAGTTCATTCCAAAAGCAGTTGAGAAAATTAGCAAGGAAATAAAGGACGGGAGAGCAATAATTGCACTTTCGGGCGGTGTGGACAGTTCTGTCTGTGCGGAGCTGGCTTACAGGGCGATCGGGGACAGGCTTCAGCCGATTTATATAGACACCGGGCTCATGAGGAAAGGAGAAACCGAGAGGATAAAGCATATCTTCTCCCATATGAACCTTGATATTGTCTATGCAAAGGATAGGTTCCTTGCAGCCCTGAAGGGTATAACCGACCCTGAAGAAAAGAGGAAGGCTATAGGCGAGACCTTTATCCGCGTGTTTGAGGAAGAGGCAAGAAAACTTGAAGCCGATTACCTTATCCAGGGCACGATTTACCCTGACAGGATCGAGTCCGAAGGTGGAATCAAATCTCACCACAACGTTGGGGGGCTGCCCAGCGTAATGGATTTCAAAAAAATTGTTGAACCTATTGAAGACCTATATAAAGATGAGGTCAGGGAAGTCGCCTGGGCGCTCCAGCTGCCTGACGAAATCTGCGAAAGAATGCCTTTCCCAGGGCCTGGTCTGGCTGTGCGGATTCTCGGGGAAGTTACAGAGGAGAAGCTTGAGGTTGTTCGGGAAGCCAACTTTATAGTTGAAGAGGAGCTTCTTGACAGGTTCTGCCCCTGGCAAACTTTTGCCGCTGTCCTTGGCAAGGGAACAGGCGTAAAAGGAGATATCAGGGCTTACGGCTGGATCGTAGCTGTAAGAGCTGTAGGGTCCAGAGACGGGATGACTGCCGAAGCGCTCGAACTCCCCTGGGATATACTTAAGAAACTGGAAGCAAGAATCACCTCAGAGATTCCAAAAGTAGCAAGGGTGGTTTATGACATTACACCAAAGCCGCCTGCAACAATCGAGTTCGAGTAATTTTGAATAAAATAAAGTAATAAATACAGAATATAATGTAAAATATAGACTTCGAAGCTGTTTTTCAGCTTTCTAACCTTTTTTACAGTTATAAACAAGCCATAAAGCGAGTTTTTACACCCATGACCCTGAACAAAGCAGTAATGGAAATCCGGCAGCGGATTAAAGTAAAGCCCTCTCCTACGGACGAACCTGCGGCAAGCTGGACAGGAATTGACCTTGTAAACGGAACTCAGGTAAACACCCTAACTGTGATTTTCAAAAGCGCAGGTTGCCGCTGGGGAAAAGCCGGAGGGTGTACTATGTGCGGGTATGTCTACGACTGCGCAAGTGAACCCCCAACGCTGGAAGATTATAAAGCCCAGCTTGCAAGAGCAATGAAAAAAGCAGAAAAATTCCCTGAGTTTATGGTCAAAATATTCACCTCAGGCAGTTTTCTTGACGAGCTGGAAGTGCCTCGCGAAGCGAGGGACGTGATCCTCAAGACTCTTGCAGACAATCCCAGGGTAGTAAAAGTACTTGTGGAAACCCGTCCCAACTTCGTGACCGAGGAGAATGTGCAGGAGTGTCTCGAAATTCTGAAAAACAAGCCCTTTGAACTGGCTTTCGGGCTGGAAACAAGCTCGGACAGGATCCGCAGAGACTCTATTAATAAAGGTTTTACCTTCGAGGACTTCATCCGTGCTGCAGAGACTTCAAGAAAGAATGGGGCAACCGTAAAAGCGTACCTCATGCTAAAGCCTCTCTTCCTCTCGGAGCGCCAGGCACTGGAGGACATCGTCCGTTCCATAGACGATGCATCCCCTTACGCTGACACGATTTCCATCAACCTCTGCAACGTCCAGAAAGGCACCCTTGTCGAAGCCCTCTGGGAAAAGGGGCAGTACCGCCCTCCGTGGTTATGGAGCATTATAGAGATCCTGAAAAGAGCAAAAGCCGCCCATCCTGACCTGCCCCTGATGTCGGATCCGGTAGGCGCAGGCTCAAAACGCGGCCCTCACAACTGTAAACTTTGCAGCTCAGACGCAGCAGATTCTCTCAGGATGTTTTCACTTACTCAAAATCTAGAAGATCTTAATAAAACCGACTGTGAATGTAAAGAGCTCTGGAAAAAAGTCCTGGAGCTTGAAGACTTTACCTACGGCACACCCATTTTAGATTAAAAGACATAAAAATAGTAAAAGCAGGCGCCCGGGAGATAAATACCGGCGCCGATAAATTATTCTTTTTGAGCCGCGACCGTTGACCCGAAACCGTTGTGCCGCGACCGTTGCGCCGGTCGATCACGCTCCGGTTACACCAGTATAGATAAATCATGAGTTTTTGATCAAACTTTTTCAAAAAAAGTTTGCGTTGCGCCGGTTTATCACGCCGTTACGTGGGGATTTTCGCTCAAGCCTTTTTTTAAAAGGCTTGCGATCAAGGATTTTTTGAATGGGCTTGTGACAAGGTTTGCGGGATTGGATGAATTACATCGCTGTCTCGGGCTGTAATCTATCATTATTTATTCTTTTGGCTTTTCCAGCTTGCATACCATTGTTCCAACTCCGCAATCGGTAAAGAGCTCAAGAAGCATGGAATGAGAAACGCTTCCATTTATTATATGGGCTCTTTCGACCCCGTTTCTCACTGCGACTGCTGCACCTTTTAGTTTTGGGATCATGCCCCCCCGTATAACGCCTTCAGCGATAAGAGGCTCGATTTCTTCCAGAGTTACGCGGGAGATGCGGCTAGCCGGATCCTTTAGATTCCTAAGCAGGCCTGATACATCAGTCATCAGAATGAGCTTTTTGGCATGCAGAGCTGCCGCAATGTCGCCTGCCACTATATCGGCATTAATATTCAGGGCATTGCCTTTCGCATCCACAGCAATAGGAGAAATAACCGGAATGTAACCATTCTCAAGCATTATATGAAGGATATCAGGATTGATAACTTCGCTCTCTCCAACCCAGCCAATATCAACTTCAGTTTCAATACCATCTACTACTACTTTTTGTACACCCTGTTTATGCCCAAGGATCATTCTACCATCGTGGCCGGTAAGCCCAATGCCTTTGCCCCCGCAGACCCCGATAAGGGATACAATTTTGGTATTGATATTTCCGACAAGCACCATTCTGGCAATTTCCATAGTCTCGTCATCTGTAATTCTTAACCCCTGGCAGAACTCAGCCTTTTTACCCATCCGCTCCATTTTTTCCGTGATCTCAGGCCCGCCGCCATGTACAATAACGGGTTTGATTCCCACATAACGCAGGAGCACAACATCTTTTATGATATCTTCCATGATCTGGGCGCTAACCATTGCATTCCCGCCCACTTTGATAACCATGATTGAGTCAAAGAACTCCTGCATATAAGGCAGGGCTTCAATGAGCACGTTCTCTCTCTTCAGTTCCATGATCTAGGAATCAGAAAATCTATTTTTAAACTTATCGTTAAAGATGCTGGCAAGAACTCGATTAACATGGAAAAACAAAGATGATATGATCAATTTCGAGAAAGTACTGGAAATAAGCAGCCCGGATAGTGATAAAATTAAAGACCAGTCCAGGCCAATTCCTTATTTGGATATTAAAGAAAAAGAAAGAACCCCGATTTTCAGGGCATGTGAGAGAAATTAGGTTTATTCAGGTTTATTCGATCTTTTCTATCTTTTCTTTCTTGACAAAGGGCTTGCTGATTTTCTCAGGCATCCAGTCAGGCCTGTTTTTAGGGGCTTCGACAAGTTCCTTCCATGCCTTGAAAACGTGCACCTTCTTTGTCCCGCGTTCTCTGAGGCGGATGATATCCGGTTTGGATTTAGTCCCGGCGCCCCGGTTTGCAGCTTTCAGGGCAGCCTGCCGAGGCTGTTTTCCAGTGAAAACTCCGTGCTCATTGCCTTCTTCGTCTCGTAAAACAAAATTTCTTGTGTTGGACATAAAGGTCACCTCGCAAATGTATTGCTAGACACTGATTAAGTTTTAAAGTATATAAAATCTTTCTTCAGGATGTTGCCTGTAGTTATTGGTTTATGCAAAATTCTCCCTGATTTGAGAGGGATATATAAACTAAATTTTTCAATATTGTTGGCAAAATGGGAAATATTTAAATAATTATATCTTGTTAGAAATGCAGTCCAAAATAAGTTTCAGGAAATGGATTTTGGACAGTTTTGAAACTTAAATTTTATTGTACTTTTGGAAAAAGAACCTGGAAAGCACAAACTTTACATGCTATAACTCCTTATGGTCATTATATTTTTCCAAATGGAATAAAAATTACGTACTTATCAGAATTCATTTTACAAAATCAAACACTCATCTTTTCATGGATCTGGTTAATTATGGAACATTGTATCTTCAACCTCCCGGACGTCCAGGCCAGCAAACCAAGCATAGCTATTAACCTTACCCGTGTAGGGGTAACAAATGTGAAAAAACTCGTTGAAATCAAGCGAAAAGACAAACGTCCTATCGTACTGATTTCAACTTTTGACGTTTTTGTTGACCTGCCCTCTGATCGAAAGGGAGCAAATCTTTCGCGCAACTTTGAAGCTGTAGACGAGGTGCTGGAAAAAGTACTCAGTACGCCCGTATATGAGATTGAGCAGTTGTGCAGTGACATCGCACATAACCTGCTTGGCAGGCATGAATACGCCAACCAGGCAGAAGTTCGGATGAAAAGCGAATATATGATCAGACGTGCTTCTCCCTCAACCGGGATCAAATGTCAGGAAGTTGTAAACATCTTTGCTGAAGCATCTGCAGTAAGGGGAGAAGGCAATGAGGACTATTTTGATGTGAAGAAGCTGATCGGTGCCGAAGTCGTAGGAATGACCGCCTGCCCCTGCGCTCAGGAGATTATGCGGGATAAAGCTGCAAATGAACTTTCCGAGCTTGGAGTTGACAGAGACACAATTATAAAATTCCTTGAAAGAGTTCCCATGGCTACCCATAACCAGCGCGGAAGAGGTATTATCTCAATCAAGGTAGCACATGATTTCGATGTTTCGCTCGAAAGTATCATCGATATTATCGAACGTTCTATGAGTTCCAGCGTGTACGAGGTCTTGAAACGCTCAGATGAAAAGGTCGTTGTAGAAACTGCACATATGAACCCTAAATTCGTGGAAGACTGCGTAAGGTCTATGGCTGACAATATAGTAAGAGAGTTTCCGGACCTTCCTGATAATGCAGTAATCACCATCAAACAAACCAATGAAGAAAGCATTCACAGGCATAATGCTTTCGCCGAAAGAGTTGCCCTCATGGGAGATCTCAGGATGGAGATTAATCAGGGGTAAAGAGACAGAAGAATAATAAAATAAATAATTCTATTTTTTGAACCTGCAGGTCTCCGAAAAAGTGTATTTCACAGAGACCTTAAGGGTTCAGACCATGCGTTTTTAGTTTTTGATAAAACTTTTTTGGAAAAAAGTTTTTTTCTAAAAAGTTTTGCGAAGACCTCCAAAGGCTCAATCCACACAAACTTTATTAGAGAGCCTGGATAACCTATAAGCAGTTAAATAATAAGAAGGGACTTGCAGGGCCTGAAGTGCCAGTGTCCTGAAAGCCCTGAGGTGAAAACATGGCTGAAGCTGAGGTAATTACAGCTGTAGGGCGGAATAAGAAACCTATCAAAGCGGGAGACACTGTCAAATACGTAAACAGTGATACGATCAGCCGCGTTACTGAGATCAAAAAGGACGAGCAGGGGAAGGTATGGGTTCTGCTCGAAAGTACAGAGCTCTGGTACAGAGAGGAAACTCTGGAGCCAACTGAACTTAAAGCTAAAGAAAAGAAAGAAGAAAGGGAACTCACTGCTGAAGAACTGGAAGAAAGGTTCAGAAAGCAGAGAGAAACAATGCAGGCTTTCGACCTCGGAAAAGCAGGGGGAGGAGGAGCAGGAGGATAATTCCTCTTCCTGCATTTTGAGTACTTTTGTCTTTAATATTTTTGTTTTTACATCTCAATATTCTCTTCTCAATATTCTCTTATACTGCCTTGCTTTAGAGTTATTTCCCGATGCTTCGTATATACTTCAGTATTATCTTTTCTGTAACTTTACCCTCTGTGCAAGTATACATTTCCCACCATGCCTGCCGCCAAGAGGACTTTGAGGCGAACCCAGGGAATTCATGCATCGAGCCATTACGGCTGCACCTCTGGCAAGTCCGTCATCTACAAAGACTACCCTCTCGTCTATTTTTGGTGCGAGTTTGAGTTCATCCAGACATTTCAGGATCAGTTTGGGTTTATTCCCTGTAATACCTGCCCTGCCTGTAATCCCTATAGTTGTGTCCTCGAAAATAAGCCCCTCATCTTTTGCGATCTTGATCAACCTGCAAACCACACCTGCCATGACCTCATCAATGACAGCATATACAACCGGAAGCCCATTAGTTTTACAGATTTCCATGCCTATAGCACTGAGCTTGCCCATATCGGAACCATTTTCTCCTACATCGCAACCTATAAGTATTACACCTATCTGCTCGGCTGCATCCGGCCTGACAGGCACGCTTCCATATCTCGTTCTGTTCTTAGGGACCTTTTCAATAATGATAAGTTCATGAATACGCTTTGCAAATGCCTCAATCGCTTTAGCCTTCATCTTCAAAGTAAGAAAAGAAGGCGATTTTTCTTTCTCAAAAACTTCAAGTGCTGTTCCTACTTTTGAATCCACGACCTTCGAACCACGGACAATAGCATCAGGAATTGCCCCGGCATATCCGCAGAAGTTTCCTATTGTTTTTGCGTACGGCTGGTCGGAACTTGTAATCCTGCCATCAAGGGTTGTCCCGAAGTCAATAGATATACAGGGATTTCTGAAATCGACATCCGTAAGCTGGGCTGCTTCCTTAATCCCTGCTGTGGCGAGTTCTCCCTCCATTTCATTTGCAACGATTTCAACGCCAGTTGAACCAATGGGTGGTGTTACGCTTGCGACAGCTCCATCAAAAATCACCTGTTCCAGTTTGCTGTACTTCTGGAACCTTTTAGGTATATTTGAGATAGACATGGGAGGCGTCATATTCTTGGGTGGGACTCCTGCCATCAGGCAACCGTCGGCCAGGGCTTTGATAAATTCACCTACATCATCCGGGGAATCAAAACCTGCAACCACGCCAGTGGAACGAACCACAAAGTCCAGATCGGTTTTTATATCAAGGTTCGCTCTTTCCATTGATTCGGTCAGAGTGCTACTAACCAGTTCTGCAACAGCTTCGCGACTGAGTTCAATACCTGTAAGTGTCTTACCGAATACGGTTTCCCCGGGCTTGGGGGGGCGGACATCTCTGGTCATCCGCACGACCTTATTTATGATATGGGTCCTTCCAGTGTCCATATTCGTAGCTGTAAGAATAGATTTGGTTGTGGTATTTCCGACTTCTAAAGAAGCTACAATAAAGAAGGGTTTTGATTTAAGATCGATCAAACGAACCTGAGGGGATTCCGTAATTCTAGGTTTCAGAGCCATTTTTAATTCCTTCCTGAGGATCTGTGAACAAATTTAATTAACAGGGATTATTTTGCAGGCTTAATCTGAAGGCAGTTAAGGTTTATTTGAAGATTATTCGAACTGAGCTGAGATCAGTTCGAATGGATCGGATTTTAAAGTTCAGGAACCAGCGCTTGAGGTCAGCACATTTCTGAAATACTGCTTCTCCAGAACCTTAAAAGATATCTAAAAAGAACATAATTACCCAAAAGATAAAGAAAGATTAACTAAAGCCTATAATAACCTTTGCTAAAATATTCTGAAGGAGAATTCAACAGTGTATGGACCTTTATTCAGTTCCGGTTTTTCATTACTTTTAATTTTACTTTATTTTCGTTTATTCAGTATTTTCATTATCTCTGTTTATCTGTCACTATTTCTGTATACCTTCCGTTTTCAGGTTAGTTTTTCCTTCTACGACTGCCTTTATACCTTTTTAGCACTGCCTTTCCATCTATTTCAGACATATCCTGACGAGATCTCTTTCGTTTGAAATAATGATTTCAAGATCGTTCTCTGATAGATGCCCATAAGAATAAATACAACACCTAATTATAAAGAACATAAATTATAAATGATAAAACTATAAAAAGATGCATATAATATACGCATAGTAAATATAATATTCATAATCACTTAAGGCTGGCACTTAATCAATTCCTGAATAACGAGCAAGCCTGATGGCACTTTCTGAGATTCTCACAAAACCTGCTTTGGAGGTTCTTAATGCCACTCGATCCTATTTGCAAGAAAATCATATCTGACAATACGGAGTATATCTCGGACTATGGAGGGAAGAATTATTATTTCTGTAGTCCAGAATGCAAACAAAAGTTTGACGCACTGGAAAAAAGCGTAATTCGTCTAAAGCGGGGTCTTAGTGAAAAAGAGAAAATTTCCTTTGGGAAACTGAGAAAAGATATCATAAAACCAGGCATATGTACCCTCTGCGGAGCCTGCGCAGCAAGCTGTGAGTACATAACTATCGAGGGCGGCGTACCAAAGCTGGTAGGTCCCTGCAAAGCCTGTGGAGTCTGCTACTACCAGTGCCCAAGAACCATAACAACGGAAGAAGGGCTTATAGGATGTTTCCGGTACGCATACGCAGCAAGGTCTGCAATTCCCGAAATAAGGGGGCAGGACGGAGGAGTCGTAACCTCGCTTCTCCTGTACGCCCTGGATGAGGGATTGATAGATTGCGCTGTGGTTACTACCCGCTCAAAAGAAGAACCCTGGAAACCGGTGCCTATTGTCGCGAAAACCAGGGAAGATATTCTTGAGGGTAGCGGCAGCATTTACTCGCATTCCATGACGCTTGAAGCCCTTATGAGTGCAATCAAACAGGGAATGAACAGCATTGCCTTTGTAGGGACAAGCTGTAATATCGATGCTGTTACCAAGATGCAAAAAAGTTCTTACGGTTTCCTGCATCTTTTTATGAGGGCAAAAGTCCTCAAACTCGGGCTCTTCTGCATGGATACTTTTTCCTATGAGGGGATTAAAGCCGTCCTTGAAAGCTATGGAATCTTACTGGAAAACGTAGACGCGATGAAAATCCGAAGAGGAAAATTCGAGGTCACTCTGAAAGATGGAAAGGAACAGGTCTTCGATCTCAGTGAATTTGACGAATATCGGAGCTCTTCCTGCCGTTTCTGCACAGACCTTACCGCCGAAAACTCGGATATTTCCTTCGGAGGAGTCGGCAGCCCAAGAGGCTGGACCACAGTCCTTGCCCGCTCAGCCATAGGATACGAAATCTTCAACGAAGCCGTAGACAACGGCTACATTGAAGCCCGACCCCTCACTGACGAAGAACTCGAAAGAGTACTCAATCTTGCAAAAATGAAAAAAGTCCAGATGTACGACCTTAACAGAAGACAGAAAGCATAAAACGAAGAACCAAAGACAGTATATGCTAACATTACTCTCCAACCAAAAAATCCAGATTTCCTATTTTTGGAAGATCCGGCAGTGAGCAAGTTTTACTCGCTGCCAGCCACGAACTCAGATAAACGTTTAGATAAAGCATTAGTTTTCGATAAAACCTTTTCTCAAAAGGTTTTCGCTCAAGCCTTTTACAAAAAGGCTTGTGGACGGAACTCGGGGGCGGCAACGGACGCAAGGGGGGATGAATATATATTTATCCCATTAACCTGTTTCTATTATGCAGCAACCAACGGCATTCTAATCAGGATTATTCTATTTTTGAGGAACTTTCATGATCACAAAAGAAGATGTAGAACACATCGGCTGGCTTGCTCGCATTGATATTAGCGAACAGGAAACCGTCGAATACATGGAAAAACTTAACTCAGTCCTGGGATACTTCGGACAGCTTGATGAATTGCAGACCGAAGATGTAGCCCCCACTTACCATGTGGCTGAGATATATAACGTATTCAGGGATGATATGGTTAAAGATTGCCTCCCTCAGGAAGTTGTTCTTGCAAATACCGAACATAAACAGGACGGGACTTTCAGAGTTCCGAAGATCGGCTGAGGAGGATTTTTGATGGCAAAATGGATGAGTGTTGCACAGGTTAAAGAGAGAATTAAAGAAAGTTCAGCCGAAGAAGTAACAGCCCACTACCTCGAAAATATAGGAAAGAGCAAAATTAATGGTTATATAACAGTTTCTGAAAAGGCTCTTGATCAGGCTAAAAAGATTGACTCTGAAGGACATAATGGCATTCTTGCAGGAGTGCCAATTGCGATAAAAGACAATATTTCCGTAGTCGGACTGCCAAACAGCTGCGGTTCAAGGATCCTTGAAGGCTACGTTCCTCCTTTCAATGCCCACGTTATTGAAAAGCTCCTCGCTGCAGGCGCAGTAATTCTCGGAAAAACCAATATGGATGAGTTTGCAATGGGCTCTTCTACGGAAACCAGCTATTACGGGCCGACTGCAAACCCCTGGGACCTTGAAAGAGTACCTGGCGGGTCTTCCGGAGGCAGTGCAGCAGTCGTTGCAGCAGGAGAAGCTCCCCTTGCCCTTGGTTCGGATACTGGCGGATCAGTACGCTGCCCTGCGGCTTTCTGCGGGGTTGTTGGGCTTAAACCTACGTACGGAGCCGTTTCCAGATATGGAGTAGTAGCTTACGCAAACTCTCTTGAACAAATAGGGCCTCTTGCAAACAATGTAACGGATATTGCAATCCTTATGGATGTCATAGCTGGCTACGACCGTCGAGACTCAACTTCTATTGACAGTAAAACCGAATATCAGAAAGCCCTTGTAGAAGATATAAAAGGTCTTAAGATCGGAATCCCGAAAGAGTTTTTCGGGGAAGGTATACATCCGGATGTTGAAAAAGCCGTATGGAATGCTATTCACAAATACGAGGATTTCGGGGCTTCCCTGGAAGAAGTCTCTATGCCCAATATAAAGTACGCACTTGCCTCGTATTATATCATTGCAATGAGTGAAGCTTCCTCAAACCTGGCCCGTTTCGATGGAACACGGTACGGATTTAGAGAGAGCGGCGAAAACTGGCATGCAATGGTTTCGAAAACAAGGGCTGAGGGTTTCGGGACAGAAGTAAAGAGAAGAATTCTGCTTGGGACCTATGCGCTTTCGGCAGGATACCATGATAAATACTATTTGAAAGCCCTGAAGGTCAGGACCCTTGTGAAGCAGGACTTTGACAGGGCGCTCTCAAAAGTTGATGTACTCATGGCTCCAACCATGCCGAACCCTGCTTTTAAAATAGGAGAAAAAATCGAAGATCCGCTCACACTTTACCTTTCGGACGTGAATACCTGCCCGATCAACCTTGCAGGCGTGCCCTCAATTTCCGTGCCGTGCGGTTTCACTGAAGGCCTTCCTATAGGGCTTCAAATAATGGGCAAGCCCTTTGACGAGTCTGCTGTGCTGCGTGCAGCGTACACTTTCGAGCAGAATACCGATTATCACACAAAGAGGCCACAGGAGGTGGCATAAATGGTCTATGAGAACCCTGAAGGGATAAGGATCGGGCTTGAAATCCACATCCAGCTGAACAAACTTAAGACCAAGATGTTCTGCGGCTGTTCCACGGACTACCACAATGCAGCGCCCAATACTCACACCTGTCCGGTCTGTCTGGGCCTTCCGGGAGCGCTTCCTGTATTGAACAAGAAAGCAGTGGAAGCTGCAATTAAAGTGGGACTTGCCCTTGAAGGAGAGATTGCAGAAGAGACGCAATTCCACAGGAAGAACTATTTCTACCCTGACCTTCCCAAAGGTTTCCAGATTACCCAGTATGATTTCCCAATCGTCAGCAAAGGAAAAGTCGTAATTGAAGGCGAAGACGGGGAGCATACGGTCGGAATTACAAGAGCTCACATGGAAGAAGATCCTGGCAAGCTTGTGCATATAGGAAGCATAGGGAAATCAAAGGGTGTCCTTATCGATTACAACAGGTCAGGTATGCCTTTGATTGAGACTGTTACAGAACCTGATATGCGCAGCCCCAAAGAAGCAAGAAGGTTCCTTGATAAATTCAGGAATATCCTTGAATATCTGGACGTTTTTGACGGCAACCTGGAAGGCGCAATGCGTGTGGATGCAAACGTTTCGGTCCACTGGGGCACCCGCGTTGAGGTCAAGAACATTTCCTCTCACAAAGGAGTTGAAAGAGCCCTTCTCTATGAGATTATGCGCCAGAAGAATGTGATCCGACGTGGAGGGAAGGTCTCACAGGAAACTCGCCATTTCGATGAGGGCAGGGGCGTAACGCTTTCAATGAGGACAAAAGAAGAAGCTGAGGACTATCGCTACTTCCGCGAACCTGATCTCATGCCTATGCGTGTTACTGACTGGATTTCTGCAATTAAGGAAACCTTACCTGAACTTCCGGATGCCAAACGTGCTCGTTTCATGGAGCAATACGGAATTACGGATATGCACGCACGGTCTCTTACGTCAAAGATTATGCTTGCTGATTTCTATGAAGGTGTCAGTGCAAAAGGTGCGGATCCGAAGTTTGCAGCCACCTGGACGGCTGACGTTTTCCTTGGGGAGTTAAATTACCGTGACCTCGCAATTTCTTCTTACGATGGAGAGAGAATAGGTTTCATCCATGCAAAAGATCCGAGAATAAAGAACTCCTTTAAGGTTTCAGATATGGTAGAATTGATTAACCTTTTTGCCGAAGGTAAAATCAGTGATAGGGCTGCAGTAGAAGTAATTCGAACCATGCTGGATACCACAGAGGAAAAAACCCCGTCCCGGATTATCGAAGAAAAGGGCCTTTTTAAAGCAGAAGACGACCTGGTGACTAAAGCCGTTGCAGAAGCAATTGCCGAAAATGAAGCTGCTGTACAGGATTATCTTGGAGGCACGGAGAAATCCCTGAACTTCCTTGTCGGACAGGTCATGAAAAAGACAAAGGGTACGGCAGACGCAAAAACCGCACGTGAACTGATTGTGAAAGAACTGAAAGGGTAACCCGGCAGGGTTTACCTTTTTACTTACTTCGAAATAAACTACGCTTTTGACTATTTATTTAAATTTTTATCTAAATTTTTATTTATCTAATTTTTACTATCAAAAGTTTTTAGTTCCTTTTTCTTAATTCTTATTTAGTTCCTTTGTTTCAATTTGTTATCTAATAAAGGTTTTTTTCTAAATATAGTTTTAAGTAATAGTTTTAAATAATTTTAAATTAATAAAGATCAGGTCTGCGATCTTCCAGAATCGAGCCAGCTTTCCTGATTTCCGTTGCCTTCTCATGATCGATTTCCCCTAGAAGGACACACTCTTCTTTTCCCGCTTCTGCAAGAATCTGGCCCCAACCGTCGGCGATAAAGGAGTTTCCGGTATAAGTTGAGTACCTGTCTTTGCCAACCCTGTTACAGGCAACATGTGGGAGCTGATTTTCAATTGCCCGTGAAAGAGACATAGTGTGCCAGGGATGTATATAAAAATCCGGGATCTCGGCAGCCGAAACCAGCAGGTCGGCTCCTTCAAGTGCCAATTTTCGAGCGACTTCAGGATACCGGAGTTCATTACAGACTATGAGCCCTATAGAAAGCCCGGACTTTTCCAGCCTGATAGGAGCGAGCCTGTCTCCATGCGCAAAGTACTCTTTCTCAGGACCGTAAAGGTGAGTTTTCCTGTGTATGCCCGCAAGTCTCCCGGATTCGATACAGAAACCAAGGTTATACTGAGGAGGAATTATACACTCAGAAGGAACGTTACTTTCATCGCTGGCTTCTGAACTTCCTCTCTTTTCTATCATTGAACCTGCTAGAATGCAATCGTGCGCTTTCGAGAAATCGCATAAGGCTTCCAGAGTAGGACCTGAAACCGTTTCAGCCACTTCTTCTATCCGGTCATAGCAAAACCCTGTTGAGAAAACTTCAGGATAAACTAGTAATTCAGCCCCTTTAGAAACTGCTTCCTCTGCCAGTAATAGTGCTCGCTCAAGATTTTCTTTTTTTGAGCAAAGGGAAATGTTCATCTGGATGCAGGCGGCTTTCACGGCAGTCACTCTCTCGTTGTATTATGTATAGGTCACTTTACTTCATAAAGTTACTCCACTTACTCAACTTTATAGTTTAAATTGGAATCGCGATGGAGACTGAGAATAACCTTGAAATAAAGAATAGCAAACCCCTCTTCACAGGCAAGACACTCACAGGGCGTGAAAACTTCAAACTTAATGGGATGATCTTATACACAAAGTATTCCGCTGAAAAAGAGATTGCAGGAAGTTTGAACAAAAAGGACACAAAATGACAGACCAATGTCCCAGAAGATTATTCAATCTGCTTTTAAGGTTTCATTAGTTGGGCTTCCGCGACTGTTTTAAACGAATAGATTATGGAAGAATTAAGATTAATTAATAACTTATCCAGCCTTTTAAGTCTTTATTTTCCGAGAAACTTTTTTGCCTGTCCAGGTATGTATTCTATTCCGGTTTATTGCTGAAGCTCAGATTTTTGTTGCCCGGACAACCCCGAGGCTTTCCATGATTTCCATTTCAGCGGGAGTGATAAACTTGCCGTTGCTTAACAAAAATCCATGCAAAATAGGTTTGGGAGAGGTCTCCTGGGTTCCGTCTTTCATATTCTGAGTCTCCTTTTCTATTATGTAATCCCGGAATAATTAGGATTACGGTATCCTTTTACCTAGCGCATATATAAATAATTTTCTAATAGTATATGATTGCTCTAAAGTTTAAGACACCTGGGTAACGATGTGGTTGCAGACATAATGTAGATTAAGCGAGAAACTTATAATCAGATTGGAAACACATAAAGGAGGTGAATTCTGGTGGGCACAAAATTCAAGGTTTTGCTGTGTACTGTGTTACTATATGCCTTAATGGCCGTTCCAACACCTGCTGTTAATTGGGGCACTTAATTATGGGAAAACAAATTAATCACAAAAATGAGGAGTTGTCTTACATTCTAAACTTTTGGCTCTATATAAGAAACCCTCAGTTTAAGCAAAAATAAGGTTACAATTTTATACATACTGACATTCGCAGTTTTTATTTTTGCTTTTTTATTTGGTTGCAGAACTTCTTGGTTTAAGAGTTTCTCCAAACTTCCTCTTTATTACTGAAAATCCGATAATAACTTTTTTTCAAACTTTCTCCTTATTTCAGCCGGAACCCTGTTAAAAGGACATCCGAAGTAGATGCAGTGGGAACACTCGTACTTCCATATCGTCAGCAAGAAAATTAAAATGGAAACTGAGTAAGTACCCATCAAAAACGGCTCTTTCAAAAGCCAGGAAATCGGGAAAAAGATTACGATCAAAAACCCCAGGGTAGTAATAGCAAGATCAAATTTTCCTGGGGGGTAAGGTCTGGGCTTGAAATGCTTCGGCCAGCCCCAGCTCATCATGCATCTCTGCTTTATCCCGCCAGTTGCATAATAAGGGCAATGTGTACAGAAAAAACGCTGTTCCAGAATGTCAAAGTGAAAGAAGACTAAAAAAACATAGACGAGCAGCCAGCCTGTAGAGTAAATGCCAATTGCAAGACCCGCCGAAAATAAGAGAATCAGGGTTACGAAGTTCCAGTACAGAAAATCCTTAAATTCATGCTTCATTTTAAGAGAAATGCATCCGCCTGAGCCTGACATCCTGAGTTTCTCTCCTGGGAGCTTAACGTTCCCGGAAAGGGCGCCCTTTTTCTCATGCGCTTGTTTTACACCTGCAGGTATTCGATTCACAGGACACTCGAAGTTAATGCACCTTACACACTCATACCGCTGCGCGGTCAAAAAGAACAGAGCCCAGGCAATGATATATGCTCCCAGCAATAGCGGGTCTCTGACCAGCCAGTAAACCGGAAAAAGAAAAACAGGCAAAGCTCCAAGAACAACCATAGCTTTCTCAAAAGGGTTGTGAGGACCGGATCGAGCTTTAAAAAGTTTTGGTATTCCCGGAAGCATCATACATTTTACGCAGCCCTTGCTCCGGATGTAGTGGAGGCAGTGGGTGCAGGCAAAACGGAATTCAATAGTAAGAAAGAAAAATAGGGCTATTCCTGTATAAACGGCTACCCACATGAACGAATCTCTGGCAATTGCTATCGAACCGATTAGAAAAGGGATAAGATTAAGGAAATTCCAGTAAAGGCGGTCTTTTAAAGAATGTTCGATTTTAAGGGGAATGGGCATGCTCGGGGGAGACATATAAGAAGCAAAATCACATAAACTCAGATAAAAGTTACTAAAGGGGAAGGGACATTGAAAGAAAATATGCCTAAAATAAAGCTCTATATCGCCTGCAGCCTCGACGGCTACATAGCCAGGGAAGACGGCAGCATAGACTGGTTGACAAAATATGATAACAATCCCGAAACCGACTACGGCTATTCCGAATTCTATTCCTCGATAGGAACAGTCCTGATGGGCAGAAAAACCTATGAACAGGTTCTGGGCTTTGGAAACTGGCCTTATGGGGAGAAAAAGTCATATGTTTTTACACGACAAAGCGAGCCCCTGCGCCGGGAAAAAAACGTAGAATTTGTTTCCGGTAACGTCGGGGAATTTGTTCGCCGGCTGAAGGGAAGTACTGATAAGGATATCTGGCTCGTTGGGGGGTCACAGCTTGTAAAGGCATTCCTTGAAGAAAATCTGGTCGAAGATCTGATTGTTACTATTGTTCCCATTATTCTTGGAAGTGGGATTCCATTGTTTGATCGGATTGGGAAAGAGATTAGATTAAAGACCGGAAGGGTGGAAAAGTATGGGAACGGGCTGGTAGGTATTGAGTATGTGGTTCGGGAATGGACACAAAAATAACCGGAATTTAACTTTGCTGAAAATTGGTTAAAGTAACTCTTCAATAAATACATATATTTTTGAGTCCAATATTAGTATGATTCCAAACTAATTATATCAAAATCACATCGAATATAAATATATGTAAAATTAAATATTAGTTATTATTAGGAATTTGGATTGTCCCAGGTTCTTAGAGAGAAGAATAAAACAAGCCAGACAACGGAGGGAATTTCCCTTTTTGGGAAAAAGGCTTTCCACTTTATAAAATTTAGAATTAATTTTAGATAAATAAGAAAGTCAAATAATACAATTGTGTCAACCTGCGTAACCAGAAGAAAAAATATATATCCGTAGTCAGAATAAATAGTACTAATTCTACGTGCTCTAACTTATGGAAATAAGTTTCAAACTAGAAGTCAAAGACCGAAAACCCAGACACTAGCCTGGGAGGACGTCGTGTGAGAAGTCATGAAGAACATGCTTAAAACTACAGTTTTGCTTGCCGCCCTGACAGGTCTCCTTGTTCTGATAGGAAACTACTTTGGGGGTACGGGCGGAATGATTATCGCGTTCCTGTTTGCAGTAATCCTGAATTTCGGAAGCTACTGGTACAGTGACAAGATAGTACTCAAGATGTACAGGGCAAAGGAAGTTTCCCCTGCGGAAGCTCCGAACCTGCACAGGATTGTTGATGGGCTCGTTATGAGAGCAGGAATACCAAAGCCTAAAGTATATCTCGTAGAGTCCGGAATGCCTAATGCCTTTGCGACTGGGAGAAACCCACAGCATGCGGCTGTGGCTGCTACAACCGGAATTCTTGAGCTGCTCTCCTATGAAGAAATGGAAGGCGTGCTGGCACACGAGCTTGCACATGTGAAGAACAGGGATACCCTGATAAGTGCTATAGCTGCGACCATTGCAGGTGTTATCACAATGCTTGCTCACTGGGCACAGTGGGCTGCGATTTTCGGCGGCTTCGGCGGCAGAGATGATGACAGCGGCGGTGGAATCATAGGCCTTATTGCAATGGCAATTGTAGCGCCTATCGCTGCAACTCTCATCCAGCTTGCAATCTCAAGGTCAAGGGAGTATGCAGCCGATGCAGAAGGAGCTGCTATTTGCAGAAAACCCTGGGCTCTTGCCAATGCTCTTGAAAAACTCGAATACGGAAACTCTCACTACAGACCGAGAGTCTCAGATGTGCAGGCAAATGAAAGCAGTGCACACATGTTCATTGTCAACCCCTTGAAGGGAGGAACTATCCAGTCTCTCTTCAGCACTCATCCTGTAACCGATGAGAGGGTAAGACGCCTGAGAGCAATGAGGATCTGAGAATACTTTTCAGATCTTCATTTTTTAATCCAATTTAATTTATCAGTATTTTTTATCCAGTTTTTATTTGATAGCTTCTTTATATATTTCTCTATCCCTCTTTTTTCCGGAATTTTTTTAAATTAAGTATGACATATGCTATCACTGATCAGAGGTAGCTTTCAAGGTTATGCTCTAGATAAAGCACATATAAAAGAAAGTGGTAAATAAAGAAAAAAGGTAGATTCCTGATTTTATCGGGGAATTTTCAATGGAAGACAGGTTTGAAATTGGCAGGATTGTCAGGGCAAAAAGTATCTCTGATGCGTGGTACCGCGGGCTTAATATTATCTGGAATCACGGACAGGTTATTACGGACGAGAGAGGAAGCCAGATCAGAGAATTCATGGATTTGATGGTGGTAATTGAAGATCCGTACATTGACAGGATCCCGCACGGTACTGCCTGGAATGAGGAAAGACTTGAAGAGTACGCAAAGCAACTGATCTCAGGAGAAAACGTACAGGACTTTGAGTATACATACGGACAGCGCCTTCGGAACTGGGATGGAAAAGTGGATCAGATCGAGTACGCAATCGAAAAATTACAGGAAACCCCGACATCCAGGCGAGCAATAGCCGTTACCTGGATCCCATCGGTGGATACTAAAGTTAGTGAAGTTCCCTGCATGATGCTCGACGATTTTAAGATAAGAGATGGAAAGATTCACCTCACCACTCTTTTCAGAAGCCATGATTTTGGCGGAGCCTATCCGGCAAACCTTTACGGACTTTCCAGGCTTCTCGAGTACGTAGCCGACAGGGTTGGGACCAAACCAGGAACAATCACTACTATCAGCATCTCAGCACATATTTATGACCATGATTGGGATCTGATAGAAAATATTGTAAAAGGGGTAAACTGAATTTTTAATCTCACCCAAAATTTCGAAGTGTTTAAGTTTGGTAGTATTCAAAAAATCTCTTCAGAAAGCTAAAAGTAAACACCTGAAACTTAAAAAATCTAAAATTAATAATAGAAGAGCTCTGGTACACATGCGTGTTTCTGTCGACAAATCTTCAGTTAAAGGGGAGGTTTTTGCCCCGCCTTCAAAGAGTTACACTCACAGGGCAATAACCCTTGCAGCTCTCTCAAGAGAATCAATTGTCAGACACCCCTTGATTTCAGCCGATACTCTTGCTACAGTCCGGGCTTCCGCGATGTTCGGGGCTTCGATTGAAAAGAAAGAGGACAGGTTTATTATCCACGGGATTAATGGAAAACCAAATATCCCCGACGATGTAATTGATGCTGCAAATTCAGGGACGACCCTACGCTTTATGGCTGCAGTAGCAGCTCTTACTGATGGAATTACGGTACTTACCGGAGATGCCTCGCTTCGTACCCGACCAAACGGTCCTCTTCTTGAGGTTCTCAATAAATTGGGAGTAAAAGCCTGCTCCACGCGAGGAAACGAGAAGGCTCCACTTATAGTTAAAGGCGGACTTGAGGGACAGGAAGTGAGCATTGACGGCTCTATCAGTTCCCAGTTTATCTCAGCTCTTCTCATAACCTGCCCGCTTGCAGAAAGCAGCACTATTCTTTCCATAAAAGGAAAACTTAAATCAAGACCTTATATCGATGTAACCCTTGAGATGCTTGAACTGGCAGGCGTTAAGATTCATACCGAAGACAGTAATGGTACCAGATTCATAATTCCCGGAAAACAGAAGTATGATCTCAAAGATTACACTGTTCCTGGCGACTTTTCTTCTGCATCCTACCTGCTCGCAGCAGCCGCTCTGACCGACGGGTCTGAAGTTACAGTCAAGAACCTTTTTCCCTCAGAGCAGGGGGATAAGGTGATCATTGAAACCCTCAGACAGATGGGAGCCGATATTACCTGGGATAAAGAAGCAGGTAATGTAACAGTCAGGGGAGGAAGACAGTTAAAAGCCATAACCTTTGATGCCGGAGCAATCCCTGACCTTGTTCCGACCGTTGCGGTCCTGGCTGCAACTGCCGAAGGTACGAGCAGGATTGAAAATGCCGAGCATGTCCGATACAAAGAAACAGACCGCTTGCATGCCCTTGCAACTGAACTCCCAAAGCTTGGAGTAAACCTTGAGGAGGACAGGGATAGCCTGACGATCACTGGCGGAAAACTGCAAGGAGCATCAGTACATGGCTGGCATGACCACAGGATTGTTATGTCCCTTACACTGGCAGGGTTGATGGCAGGGAATACGACAATTGGCACCACTGAATCGGTATCAATATCTTATCCTGATTTTTTTAAAGATATGCGCAGCCTTGGAGCAAAAATTAAGGATATTTCTGCAGAATGAGTTGAAAATACAATCAAGCTTTCCAATTGCAGATTGGATGCAGATTGAGTGCAGATTTTGCCTGACTTTGGAACCGGTCCTGGAAAATCCTCAGATTTCCAGTATTTTTTCTTTGAGCACCCTCTAAACGGTCAGAGAAATCATTTACCTTCTAAATTAACCTGAACCGGAATCCAGTAAACAGTAAGAAATGATATAGTACTTATACGAAATATCCACATTAAAACTTATGGAAATAAAATGCAGATGTGGGGATAAGTGCATAAAACCTGTTTTGGAAACACTAAAGGATATTGAGTCATTTTACAGACCGTGCAACGATTGCAAAGCAGAAAATATAAGGAAATTCTCTCCTCTAGCCGAACAGATTAATTTAGACAAAATAGATAATCATTTTGGAAGTTGTAAATGCGGTAAGAGATGTCTTGATATTGTAATGTCTCACGTACTAAAGGTAATGATCGATGAAGGAATAAAAGAGAAAAAAGCTAATTTAAGGAATTCATGTGTCCCTCTTGTGACTCCTGGCTATCCAACTAATTCTGTTCCCTATTTGCCTGCGGATTCTTTAGTAATATTATCGAATGAAATGGATAAAAGCTGTGCTGAAAGAATTGTAAAGGAAGTGGAGGAAGTTAAAGGGGTTTTAAAGGGAGACATAAGAAAGACTGTGGGTATAAAAGATTCTGATTCTGATCCTTATGTATATGAACTTCTTGCTGGATGCGATTTGAGGTGTGATATTGTACAGACTCCTTATGGCACTTTAGGAGTATACAAGTATCAGCATGAAATCCATATAGAGTTTCCGAGGATAGAATACCCCAAAATCGAGATACTTAGCAAAGTTTTGAAAGATTATGATAAACCTGCTGTTCTTGATTGTACATGTGGACCCGGGACTTTGGGAATCACGTGCCTTAAAGCTGGTGCGCGAAAAGTTGTTTTTAATGATATCTGGAATCCTGCAATAGAAACTACTTTGATGAATTTAGAAGCAAATGGATTCCCAGTCAAACATCCAGTCAGCGAAGAAGAATTAAGAGCGTCTGGAAACGAATTTGAAGTTTACAGTATGGATGTAAGAGAATTAGCAGATCGTTTGGATGAAAAGTTTGATATTTGTATTGTAGACACGTTTCCGGATGTAAATGCGACAGAATTTGTGGAAGCCGCAGGCAAACTAGGCAAAAAGGTTGTCGTAATTTGAAGTAAGATTATACTAACTATAATGTAGAAGAGTATTGACAACTTTATCAATATAAAAGTTAAAACTGTAAATACAAACATTTTGTATTTGAACTATGTATAAAGAAAAACGATAAATCTATTTTTTCCTGATAGAAAAAAACAGAGACTATTGGGATTTGCAGAACCTTTATACGCTACTAAAATACATCGACGAATTTAGCCATTTTTCTACCTATTATATCCTCTCACATTCTTGTTCAATTCTTCTCATCGTACCATTCATCCCTTGCATACGATTGAGTACAAGAAGAAAAAGAAAATTGAGAATTATATTCCTGACTCATTTTGCATGTGCACGGATAAAACTTAGAACAGCGGGACTTTTCGGGTGGGGTCCAGTACTTTCTGGAAGAATCTTACGAAAGAAAAGAGCGTAGAAAAAAAGAGAAAAAAAGCAGGCCCGAAGGCCTACTCTGTTTTAAAGTGTTTAATTTATTGAGTTTACTTTGCTGGAATGACGAGGGATCTCTCACCAGCAGGCACGAACTCTCTGATTGCACCGCGGCCGAACTCTCTCCTGGGTTCAGCGAAGTTGAAGGGCAGGAGGTCGTCAGCGAAGCAGATCTTGACGAGTGGGTTGACGGTGAATGCGTCTCCACGTCCGGAGTGAGCTGCCTGAGCGATACCTGCGTATCCGCCCTGGTGACCGACGTTCATTGCATAGTTGGGGTAGTTTGGACCACGGAGTTCGTCTGGGAGACCTTCGTCGCCCTGGTAGGACAGAACGTTTGTGGCACCGCACTGGTCCTGCAGGTCGAAACCGAAGAAGCCGAGTCTGCCCCATGCTTCCTTGTGCAGATACATGGAGAGGTACCAGCCTGAGAGACCGGCATTGGCGTTTGAGGTTGCGAGTGCAGTTGCGACACCGGCTGCGGCTGCGAGCACGGTTGCTCTCTGGGAACCACCAAAGTGGTCTTCAAGGGCAGTCGGGAATTTCTCGTAGGTCTCGATACCGTAGATTGTGGACTCGGTTGCGATGTCCTTTACGACTTCGAGGGTTGCCTTTACTTTGTTGTCCTTGCCGACATTTGCAGCACCGTTGTACTTGTCGTTGATGTAGTCAACATCGTAGTACACGTTGTTGTCGAGGATATCATCGGTGTATGCAGCTGTTGCATACTGTGTGAACCCGACACCACCGGACATATAGGATCCGAGCCAGATCTGGTCGTAAAGCATACAGCCTGCGCCGACAACTTCGAGAGCAATCTTTGCTGGGTCTTCGGAGGTGCGGCTTGTCTGGACGATGTCTGAGAGATGACCGAAGGAAAGTCCACCTGGCTCGTTTGGACCACGTGCACGCCTTGCTGGGAGCATTTCACCCATGGAGACCAGAGCTGCGTGCTTTGCAGCGAAGGAAAGGTCAGCAACGGCTGCTTCACCGGCGCACATTGAGTATGCGGAGATGAAGGACATACCGATCTGCATGGCTGCCCACCTGGAGGTCTGGGCACCGTCAGTTGTTCTGGAGACAATTGTTGGGATGTGGATTGCCTGCCAGGTAGTCTTGCCGATGGAGGCCCTGATCTGGGCTGCCTGTTCTTCAGAGAATTCCTTGTTGATGTCAATAAGGAACTGCTTGTCGATTTCGTCTGCAAGTGCGTCGTCACCTGTGAAGATCTTCACGTAGCAGTCGTCAACAAGAGCAGGGTGGGTTTCAACCATCATTTCCTGAACTACTGCTGCACCGGGCATTGCATGGTTAAGGACCTCAAGATAGTGGTTGATGGTTTCAGGGGTAACTTCCTTACCCAGCCTCTTCTCAAGGGTCTCGTGAGCCATGTCAAGACCGACAATACAGGTTCTCCTGATGTCGTCCCACATCTGCTGCATTGCAGCGTTGTTGACGTAGTGCAGGTCATCAGGTTCTGCGACGATGTCAGTGCCGGAGATAGTGTAAGGAGTGATTGCACGCTGACCGAGAGGAGCACCGGAGTGCATCATTGGGTTGTAGAATGCAACGCCTCTCTTCTCTGCGATTTCCTTACCAGCTTTGATCATTTCGGTCTTTCTTGCGTCCTGCTCAGGACCCAGTCTCAGGAATTTTGTGGTGTTGCTGGTAATATCGCCGCCACTCTGCTTGTTTGAACCAAATTCCTGGGCGAACTTGACTTCCATATCTTTTTTGAATTTAGAGAAAATATCTGCTGCCATTGTGGTCACCTCATTTCGGCTGGAATCCGTAAATTGTTCTCAGATCAAATATCCTCTGTACCCATTCAACGACTTCTGCATCGTCCCTGAAGGCTACATTGTCCACACGATAAATTGTGGTTCTCTTTGCGGCTTCCTCACTGGACATTGGCTTGCCGAGGTCTACTTTCCTGTCGAGTGGGATTGCAACCTGGTCCTTGTCCATAATGATAGTACCGCCTTCGAGTCTTCTCCTGTCGAGCATGTCGAACATTACACCGTCTTCCTGGAGACGGACAGAGTGACCGTGGACAGTTGCGCCACGCATCCCTGCGAGTGCGTGGTCTGTGATTTCGGTTTCCATCTGGACCTTTGCACACTGTTCCATGTCTCTTTCACGGGCTTCAACGATCTGACGGCCGGAAAGGGTACCTGGGTCTACACCTCTGAAATTGATTGCTGCAAAGTATGATCTGAAGTACGGGGTTGCAGGCGCGTTGTACATCGAGTCAGTGAACTGGACGTACCTGACCCTGTCACCGGCCTTTGCGCCTGGTGTAGCTTCAACATTCTCGCGGGTCGAGCATGCAGGCTCTCCCATCTCTGCAAGTGGCGGGTGGGTGCTTGGATAATCGCTCCCTGGGGCACGGTGCCCGAGAACTGCAGTTAAGTCTTCGTCTGAAATTTCCCTGAGTTTCTCAAGTTTTCCAGACATGTGATTTCTTCTGTTAGCGGCAACTGATGTTGCGCCTGGATAAAATTGTCTCTCGTAAGCCATCTCATGCAACTCCTTTATGATCTTCTAACTGGTCTAATGTAGTCTTGACGTATTTAACGATTAAATTTAGCTTGTCCCTGGGACAGGAATCACCGCGTGTAACTCCGCTCACCATATCCATAACAATTCCTTTTGTACGAATATTTTCATCCCTTGGCATCACTAATCTCGTCTTTATCCCTGCCTCTGCAAAATCCTCAAAATCTACCGGGATCTGGCTGACTACAATCGCCGGGATATTTGCCTGACTCAGGATTTCCCTGGCCTTTCTAATCACATGGTCCTTGATATTTCCGAGGTGAATAACAGCCAGTTTGTGCATTTCAATCTGTGCAACTTCTACCGGACTCAGTACAAAAGATCCGGTTCTCGTACCGGATTCAGGAATTCCGGAGCCTGAGTAGAGTACCAGCACACTGACCTGAATGTTTTCTTTCCTCATTCCGTATGTGATCTCACATACCGGTTTTGTGATATGCCTCTGTCCGGGACTCATGGCAATAGCTACGACCTCAGCACGGCCGGCTTCCGAGAGAGTGCCTCGCTGGGCAAGCCCTCCTCCTTTGCCAAGTCCGCCACCGCATCGGCAGTCAACTACCTGTGTTTCCCGATCGAACATCATATTTTTTCACTCATCTTCATCTTTTTTCTTTTCTTGCTTTTCTGGTTTCTCAATAAAGATGAGCTGGTCTATCCTGGCTTTAGGATCTACCATTCCAAATAACCGGGGATCTGCTTCAGGACCAAGTTTGGCATAGTCAGTTACAGTAGGCTTCTTTTTGAGGAAATGCCCTTCCCTGAATTCAAATGGGAACGAGAGCAATTTTTCGCATACTTCCCTGATCTGTTCTTTAGCTTCGGCGCTTGAAAGTTCAACCCTGATCCTGCCCACACAAATCTTCAATTCAATAATCTGATCTCCAATCTGAATAGGCTTTCTCAGTGGATGTTCCACTTTTTCCCCGGTGCCGGGGCCAGCACCCACCTTATCAGGCAGCCTGTTGCCCTGCACCATGACGCGGATTACCCCGTCCACCTTGTAAATCTCAGCCATGAGTTTCTGAGCTGTTTCAGGGGACAGGATTCTGCTGGGAAAAATTTCGATTTGAATAGAATCTTCAGTATTTGAAGCAGAGTCTGACATCGTTAGACCTTTTGAGTTATATGTTTAGAGTGCTCCTGCAACTGCTTTAATCGGCTCGCGGAATTCTGGTATTGCACCAAACACGTCGCCTATCAGGCCAGATGTTGATTCGATTGTGAACATCTGGGTACCTGCATCAAGAGCTACTGCTGCGCATACGCAGGGGATTGCGAATCCTCTGGAGTGTCTGGTAACTACGTGGTTACCGTTGAAGACACCAGGCCCACCGCCACCATAGATGGAGTGGCTGAAGAATGAGAATCCTACTGCGGTACCTTCTACTTTACCGTAGTCGCATCCTGGGAGACCGGTTTCCTTCTCAAGGATATCGTTGAAGTAGAGAAGAGTTGAGGAAACGTTCTGAGCTGCACGTCCTGCACCACAGTTCACAAGGGTGGCTGCAAGGGTACCGACTGCTGCACAGGCATTCCACATGGGAACGTCGTTTGCCTTATAGAAGTTGTATCCAGAAGGAGCTGTCTTGTCAACGGAGATAATACCGCCTTCAACTGCCCTGCGGACAACGGACTCGATAACGGTTCCAATGGTGCCGTCCTTACCGTTTTCCTTCACGATGTCATATAAAAGATTGTTGGCGTTAAGTCCCTGGTATGCAAGACCGAGGAGCTGATGTCTCTCGAACATACCGACTGCTCCACCCATCTCGAAGATACCAGCCTGTTCGTAGATAGAAGAGAGAGCTGATGCGTTCATTGCATTCCTGCTAGCGATTGCTGCAACGTGGTTGGCCATAATGTTCCTGAGGGAGAAGCCAAGACCTTCATTGTTCTGGGGGATGCTGAGAATGCCCTGAACTGCGCCTCCCATGAGATCCATTGTCTGTGGGTAGCTTCCCCAGACAGCTGCCTTTACTATGGGAGCGTCATACATGTCGGTTCCGAACATGTCAATAAGAGTCTGGGTAACTGCTGTTGCACCAACTGTGGTAGCGCCCATGTAGTCAGCGCCGGCAATCATTCTGGACTGTGGGGCCTGAATGAGAAGGCTCTTTCCGCCCTTAACGAGCTTTACTGCGGTATCGTCGCCTTCGTCGACCTGGACATACTTTTTAACACTTTCTGCAATTGCTTCAGCATTGCCAACTACATCATAGTTGAGTCCGCGGCCCAAGATCTGACGGCCCTTTCCGCCCATCTTGCCGCTGGCAAGTGCACCCTGAATACCTGCGAGGTTGACTGCGACGGACCTCTTGGTGTCCATGATGATCTTTTTAATTGCTGCGTTTCTTGTTGGAGCAAGGGACATTATATCGACATTGCTCTCGAGCAGTTTTCCTCTGTCGTCGTAGATGTCTACTGTGTCAGACACTTTAATTTCCTCCTTAATTTATTAAAATCATTTTGGGACTGGTCACCTACTAGAGTGCTTTTGCACTCAATAATCAAGTACCGCTTCGTTTTTAAGTGTCCACTTTCCCAATGAAATCTCATTCGTTTAGAAGGTACTTAAATCTTTTGTGTTCTCCGCTAGATGAATTCATGTATTTTTTTAAAATGGATTTTATTAATCTAAAATCTATTTTTGTATAATTATATAAAAAAACGATATCAATCGGTAGACCGATTTTTAACGTTACTTAAAGCCGTCAAAAATAAACAAAATTACATAGAAATATTTTTTTTTAAGACAATAGGAAACTGACGTAAATATTTTTAGTATGATATTCTGTCGCCTGAGAGTCATACCAAAAAGATTTAGTAATATCTTGGTAATACGAAAGTTTAATATGGAAGTAGTTGTCGATGTAGGTGGAAATCCAGGGGTAGACTGTAGAGGCTTTTGTAAATATTGCTATTTTAAAAAGGTAAAAGACGTTCAGCCTCTGGGCTGCAAGTACTGTCTACCGTTTAAAAAAGGATGTGACTACTGCACACGCAGTGTGAAGGAATCATATTCAGGTTTCAAGCCCCTTCAAGTTGTACTGGAGGAAACTGCAAGAAAACTTTATTTCGCAAACGGCGAGATAAAAAAATTCACTATCAGCGGGGGAGGCGATTTAAGCTGCTACCCGGAGCTGAAAAATCTAGTCGCTTTCCTATCTCAATTCGGAACTTCTATACATCTCGGATATACAAGCGGAAAGGGCTTTAGCAAGCCTGATGATGCTCTTTTCTACATAGATCACGGAGTCACAGAAGTGAGTTTTACGGTCTTTGCAACCGATCCGGCTTTAAGAGCTGAGTATATGAAAGACCCGGAGCCCGAAGCCTCCCTACAGGTTCTTCGGGATTTCTGTACTCATTGCAATGTTTATGGGGCTATCGTGCTCATTCCAGGGGTAAATGACGGAGAAGTGCTTGAGAAAACCCTCAGTGACCTGGAAACTATGGGTGCAAAGGGAGCTATCCTGATGAGATTTGCAAACTTTCCGGAAAACGGCCTTATCCTCAATAACGCCCCTATCATTCCGGGTATAACTCCACATACTGTCCAAGAATTCACAGAACTGGTGCGGAATTCCGCATCAAAGCACCTCTCTATGAGGATTACAGGAACCCCGCTTGAAGATCCTCTGATTGGTTCTCCTTTCGCAATCCGGAACATTCCCGGCGCCCTTGAAAGACTTCCGAGAATCATAAAAAAAGCGACTATCATAACAGGCCAGGTAGCAGCCCCAAGACTAAGGGAAATTCTTGAAGCTCTTGGAGATTCCGTGAATGTCGTCGCTCTGGAAAAAGATATTGGATGCCTCATTACTATTGAAGACCTCAGGAAAATGGATCTGTCCGAAGTGAGCGAGACTGTTTTTATCCCTGGAAGATCCTTTGCTCACGATATGGAAGTTAAAGAAGCTCTCAAGAGGGACGGGATTGACAGGCTTTTCCGCAGGGGTCCTGAGCGCCTTTCCGTAGACGGGGAGATGTCAATCGGGATGAGCAGAGAAGAAGTTATTGAGCTGGAGATTGAAAACTTTACTGAACTTATAGAGCAGATTAATTCTCTTGGGCTACCTGTGGAGAAATCAGAGTATAATTCTTATAATTAAAACCATCCTGACCTGAGGAAAAATACCATAACCACATAAAAAAAAGTGCTCAGTAGGAGATACAGATAATCAAACAGATAATATAAAAATAGCCCTGTAATTATATAATTACTCGAAACAGGTATAGAACATTGTTAGATCTGATAAGGTTTATTTTTCCCTACAGGAAACAATCAAAGCCTGAAGATCGCCTCTCCCAAGAAAAAAATAGCACTGTCAGCAGTAAAATTAGAGAACTAATTAATAAATACTTCTGCCTTTTTAGCCTCTAAAACTGCCCTGCCACCTTTCAATCCATAAATGTAATATTTTTTTAATTGTTGATCTTTTCTTTTACCCGTTCTCAACGCACTGACCCGGACATGAAATCCGAAAGTCCCAGTTGTTTAACCCTGTGGTTTTCAAATAGAGAGCATATATCTTTATCAAGAAGTTCAATTCTCTGTCGGGTATAACTGGAAACCCCATATCTTTCGCCGATCTCTTTTGAAATCTCAAGATATTTACGGACAGCTCCTTCGTGTACAGTCAGCACTACATTCCCTCCGCACTTAGGACAGGCTCCGGTTAACGGAGGACGCCGGAATTTCTCTCCGCACTTTATACAGCGCATCCGCTGCCTGGAAAAGGAGCGTAAATTCCCTAGAAGATCCGGAAGGAAATGAGATTTGAGGACTCTTTCAGCCACATCCGGAGCGTCAACTGCCCTTATCTTATTCGCCAGGGAAAGTTGAGCTTCCATTTTCTCGATCATGCTCCCCAGAGTCTTATACGAAGAGTTGAGCGGGCCTGCAGCAATATCCGTAGTATCATGCGTAAACATAAAATGCTCATACTGCTCCGGCGTTCCAAGTCGGCTACTGACCAGGTCCATAATACCCTCAAGCTCCGTGGGATTTTTGATCTCCTGAGTAGCCCTGTAGAACGCCAGGGGGTACCTTGCAGGCACGTCTATATTATGCGCTTCCTTATCTACCTCTTTGGGGTCGATCCTGGTAGTAAGCACAAGAGGAGCATCCATTTTTCCACCCCTCTTATCCGGAAGATAAGACCTCGAGAAATTTAGAATTCCATCCATGAGAAGCATTATGCAGTCTTCGTCGCCATCGCAATTCCTTCGTTTTGAAGCATGAAAAAAAGGGTGAGCATAGCCTACCGATGCTTTCGTGAACCCTATCAAGCGCCCCAGCACGCCTGCTGAGGTATGCGGAGCAAGTCCTATAAGCAGCACACCTACCAGGTCCTGAATTGTTTCAGCATTATAGTAGGGCTCAACCCTGTAATATTTAACAAGCAGATCGTCTACGTATTGTGCCGTACGCAGCATATATTCACCCCCATCATAAGAGATCACAAGATCCTGAACCTTCAGGCAGACAATCTGATCATCCCTTTCCAGGGGGTTTCCATAAATATCCTCAAGATAACCGAGGTCCCGGAGTTTGACCGCAGTTATCCCTATCTCATCAGCCCTGATATGTGTAAGCGGAATATCTGACATGTCATAGCGGACAGTCCCATCTTTAAAAATATAGACATTATGTTTCGCCCGTAAAATTCCCTTTTCCAGAGGTTCGGGAGTCATCTGCCCATTCATGAGCCGTTTTACGCCCTTGATGAGGTCAATTTTTTCTCTCTCCCCTACGTTTTCAAAAGCCTGCTTGTAGATGGAACGAAAATCCAGTTTGACATTTGCAACGGAATTCGGTTTTCTTCCGCACTTTGGGCAGGTTTCAGCACCCCGGACCTCAATTTTACAGCGAGGGCAGAAAAGTTTGGGATGGGTATACTCTCCGCAGTCACAGCGCCAGAAATAAGTCTCTTTCCCGCAGCCAGGACATTCCCTGAGTCCGAGCTCCACTTCAATTTCGCCTATTTTCCCATTCATGGAAGCCGTGTAGTCTGAAGCAGATACAAGATTCCGTGTAATTCCTCCGGCATTGCTTATCGGAAAAAGAACCTGAGCTGCAGGAGACATTTTTCGCAGGTCGGACTTTTCGGGTCTTCCCATCCTTGCCCCTATTCTCGAAGGCGCCCTCGGGAAAACCTTAAGTCCACTTAAAAGAGCGGCAGCTTCAACCATGTCTTCGGTATCAGGCATCCGGGATTTTTCTTTAAGATAGCAGTCAAACCCAAGACAGAAAACAAAAGGAAGAGCTCCTTCAATCAGGATGGTTTCAGTTTCTACCTTATGGAGCACAAGGAGTTTTTCAAGTACAAATTTAATACCATTTTCCAGGCAGGTTTTAAGAGGTAACCTGAGAATCCCGCGTTCAATCGAAAAATCCCCTTTTTCAGCCACGAATTCTCTTAAAGCTTCAAATTCAGTTCGGTTTATGTCGTGCCAGAGATACGTAAATTTCGGGTGTAAAGGAATACCATATTCCTCCGCAAGCCTGAGAGCCAGCGCCACAGGCGGGTTTTTTAGTTCATCTTCGGGTATTGCCTCATGACAGGCTGCTTCATAGTCATAGCGCCACCACTCAAAAACATAAGGAGAAGGCATAAGAGGATGGTTATTTTCCAGAAAATCTCCAAAATTAATCAGGATTTCCCCGATATCTACTATTACTTCGACCTGCGAGCGAAGTTCGTAGGCATCTTTTATATTATCTATACGGACAAGGTCTCCGGAAAGAAGACGCACAGTAGGTCCTTCTATCGAGTCTACGGCAGACATTGCTGCGGCTTTTCCAGGCCTTTCGACCTTGAGTTGAGTCCCGTTGGAAATAAAATCGTCAAGCAAAACCATAGAAGAGGGATTTATTCCTGCAGATGCAAACGAGGTATTTCTGGAGCGCCCATAGCGGAGCCTGAACCCGCCTGGCCTTGAGGGATGGGAAAAGACCGGCCTGCCTGCAATAAGATCTCTTATATATTTGTCCTTAGGCTTAATCTTGTTTTTCTGCTCATTTTCTTCGTCGCCTTCGCCTTTCGCACCCCCTATGAGGGTTTCCAGCCAGTCCCACCCATCCATATTTAACTTATTAACATGTTTCTTTACTTTAGGTGCTTTAAGGGCAAGCCCTTCGGCAAGTACGAGACACATTCCTCCTCTGACGCGGTTTGTCCCTATTCTTTCCAGGTCCCTGTGCCCTTCGACCTCGGCATCTTCAGTTGGGTCGCCATCAATACAGACAGGACAATTCTTAACTATCAGGCGGATTTCATCTTCCGAGGGCGTGTATTGCAGGCTTGCAACTCTTTTGTAAAGCAGGATCTCTTCCACATAACGCTCTACTTCCTCAGGTCTTGGCTTGTAGCGGTCAATTCCTATCCCGCGCCTTACATAGTCTCCAACGAGTACGGAAAGAGCCTGGGCTGTCCCGCCTGCACTTCGGATTGGACCGGAATAAAAAATCCGGATATACTGCGAACCATCGTCATTCTTTCCAAGTTCGACCTTATCAATTCCTTCAATCGGAGCTGCAACCACGCCTTCCGTGAGGGTTGCCATAGAGACCCGGATCGCAGCTTCAACTGCGTCTTTTTTTGTTGTGAAGTTTCCCACTTCCCCTTCGGCTACCTGGCGTCCGATTTCAAGAGCAGCTTCTTCTCTGGACATCCTTAGCTCAAGTTCGCGGATCTTTGCAGCGACTCCTTCTACTCCAATAAGGTTTTCAACCCTATCCGCAAGGTCCTTGGCAAGGGGAATCTCTACAATGGGTTTTGGGTCTCCTCCACGAGCTCGAGCTTTATTTGCAATCTCTATGGCATCTTTGAGTCTTGCTTCAAGCTCGTCGAAGTATTCATGCATTTCCTTACTTGCAATCGTTTCGCCCATTTAAAAGCTCCTCTAAAAAATAAAAATCAGTGTTTATCTCTGCTTGCGAAGAGACCCGGATGCGATAATGCCTGATATTGCGGTTACAAAAAGAACAAACATACCGGTCCAGAGGAGATAGCTTCCTGCCTTTTCCATACCTAAAATTGTTAAAAGCAGTCCTGCAGCCAGCACTACAAGGTTAATTTTGTTTACTCTCTTATTTTTGTCTGCAACTTTTTTATAAGCCCGCATTTTCTCCAGATTTTCCTTTTTTTCTGCTTTCAAAATCATCCCTCTCAAATATTTAATTGAATCTCAAATCTGCACAATTGAGCTTAAACAACAAAGCTTGTTGAAGAAGCTTCCCTGAGCCGGTTAATGAGTGCTTCCCCAAGCCCGGAACGGTTGAAAGACCCATCAGCCACAATTACGTCCAGCCCTTTCCTATCAAGCTTTCTGAGCCCTTCAAAGAGTTTCCCTGCAGCCACTCCCGGATCTTCTCTGGACCCCAGCAAAAAGCACTCATCCGGGCTCAACTTTCTCAAAGCGAAGAAAGCTGCAGTTTCCTCACTGAGAAGAAAACCGACTTTCTGCCCTTCACTCCTATATTTTCCAAGTAATTTGACAAATTCATCCGAAACCAGTTTACCTTCTCCTTCAACCAGCACGACCTCTGTATCAGGGGTATAATGCCCGTATTTCTGACCTGCCTTTTTTTCCGAAAGGTCAGTTTCATCCTTTGCTTGGCTACCTTTGTATCCTGACCTGACCTTTCCTATGATACTCTCAAGCGCTTCAGTGCTGACGGCACCTGGCCTGAGCACAACTGGCGGCTCGACAGTCATATCGATCACAGTAGATTCAAGCCCTATGTCAGCCTTCCCTCCGTCAAGAATTGCATCAATCCTGCCTGTAAGGTCCGATATGACATGGGCTGCAAGGCTAGGGCTGGGCTTTCCTGACAGGTTGGCACTGGGAGCAGCAAGAGGAATGCCTGCCCTTTTTATGAGTTCCAGAGGAATTCTATGATCAGGCATACGGACTCCTATCGATTGCAGGTTACCTGAGGTGATGTCGGGAACAATATTGTTTTTTTCCAAAATAATCGTAAGAGGGCCGGGCCAGAAAGCATCCATTAACCTGAAAGCAGTCTCCGGAACATTTTTTGCTACCCTCTTAACATCTTCCCTTGAATGGACGAGCAGGCTAAGGGGATTTCCCGGAGGACGCTCTTTTGCCTCGAAGATCTTCAGGACTGCCCCGGGATTCAGGCCGTTAGCTCCAAGCCCGTAAACCGTCTCAGTAGGGAAGGCTACAGTTCCACCGCTCTTGATTATTTCTGCCGCCCTATCAAGGACGGAATCAAAGTTCTCTTTGGAAACCCGGAAAACCAGGGTCTTTACTCTATTTCCGTTTTCTGCCTGCACAGAGGGTAGGCTCCTTTCAGATTGTTATTCCTGCTGTTTTTTCCGGCTTATTTTTTCAGCCATTTATCGAGGGCAACTTCAAGCTCTCTGTGGTCTTTTGCATATTCTTGCAGGCTAACTCCCTCAAGGGTAGCCTCAAGTGCCTGCCTGCAGGCAGTAGCTCCGGCTGCCGTGCCCATAGGGTGGGCATGAATTCCGCCGCCGAATTGCATAATAACATCCCTTCCGAAGATAGAGTACAGGTCAGGAATCATAGTAGGGGCAAGCCCTCCGGAAGCAACCGGGAACATGGGCTTTAACCCTCCCCAGTCCTGGGCGAGGATATGCTGGCTTTCATCTGCAGGCACCCTGTCGAGTACGCACTCATCCCTGAGATTCAGAACCTCGTGCTTTTCTCCGTGCATCTTCCCGACAACCGTGCCTATGTGAAGCTGGTCAAGCCCGATCAACCTGCAAAGCTTGGCAACTACAAGCATGCTTATCCCGTGGCGCGGATTCCGGGTATAGGCTGAGTGCATGCAGCGGTGGGCGTGAAGTGCCAGGTCAATATCTTCAGCTTCTTCCCTGAGGGTCTGAAGCGCAGTCCAGCCTACGGGCACAACATCAATCATTGCATAGCGCGCGCCCATGTCTTTAAGGATATTCATGCGGCGGATCATCTCCTTACAGGTTGGGGCAGTAATGTTGCAGAGATACATTTTGCGCTCTCCGGTTTCAGCTTCTGCCTTTTCTGCAAGTTTGAGGGTGAGTTCGGTTCTCTTTTCAAAGCTGTTAAACTTCTGATCCGTCAGGTTCTCATCATCTTTCACAAGGTCGCAGCCTCCTGCAAAGGAGTTGTAAGCAACCTCGGCGTGTTTTTCAGAGGTCAACCCCACTTTCGGCTTGACAATGGTTCCTATGAGAGGCCTGTTCTGCACACCTGTAAGTTTCCTGATCCCTAGCAACCCGAATTTGGGTCCTCTGAACTCACGGAGCATCGACTTCGGGAAAGCAATATCCTGCAGCCTTAGATTATCAACGACCTTCATGCTAAGGATATTTCCTGCGACTGCACTGAGAACCTGCGGGACCGACCCCAGTTCAAAGAGTTCTTCGGAATAAGCCACCCTTACAGTCTGCGCCTCCTCGTCCGCGAAAAAAACATGAGGCTTCAACCTGGATGCAAGTTCGGGACTTAGAGTGGCAATTTCGGTCCAGGAGTCTATAGAGCTTTCTCCTGCCAGATGGGTTGCAGCTTCCTCAAAATTGACTCCTGTCGACGGCTCGATATGAAATTCACAGATAAGATCAGTGTCCTTCGGGCTATAGCCCGTGTCTATATAGTCCCTTTGCATTGTCTTCCTCCTCACTAAAGTAAGTTAATCTCCAGATAGAATAAGTAAGGTAGAATTGATAATCCTGATTGAAGGAAGTAACTGAACATAAATAAAAACTTGTTTAATTGAATAGAGCGAACCCGGGTAGAAGAACGGAAAGTCATGGCGAAAGGGCATATAAGGAATCCTTTGAAATCCAGGCGAAAAAGCAGGAGATATAAGCTTCAGAGAAAGCAGGAATCCTAAAGCCTTTATAGCTCATTTAAAAATAGATCTCAAACGCCTTAAATTAAAATGCTCTCATACACCATGCAAGTAACTGGATAATTTTGCGATAAATATAAAATGGAAGAACTGGAACCGCAATGAACTAAATTGACTGTAGAAACAGGCAGAAAAGCGACAATTGGATTTAACTAAATTCAAGGTAGAATTTTCCGACTGGAAAAATCTGGTCACCCCTAAAATAAGGCAACAATCATATCCGCAATGGAATAATTACATGCATCATGGAAATTACATCCATCATGGAAATTACATCCATCATGGAAATTACATCCATCATGGAATAATCATATGCATGTTGTAATGTTGCATTATTCGAAGAGGTGACGATCTTCAACGTTTTTGCTCTCCGTTTTTATGGAGTTTAGTGGATCTCTTGAGTTTATTTTTCGTATCTGGCTAATTTCATAAATTCTCGGTATATCCTGAGACTTTTTCGCATGCATTCAAAATTGCTATTTGGCTGGATTGCTGTACGGGTTAGATGCACTGGTTAAACGAGCACATTTTGAATCAGATATTGAGTACAAACAATACAACGAAATAGATAGCCATCGAGACAAGTCCGAGAGGTAATCCAAGCCTTGCCCATTCCTTGCTGGTTATACCGAGTTTGCTCGCAGAGATAATGTTCGGGATATTTCCAGGGATCAGCATTCCGCCTGATATTAGAAGCCCCATGAGGATGCTTTTAATCTGGAACTCGCTAAGAGCAGGTCCGATCTCTGCAGCTGCCAGGGTTGCGTTGTCAAGGACAGCCGAAACCATATTAATCCAGTAGAGAGCCACAGATGGAATCTGGATGAAGTATTCAAGAATAATGGGCTTGAAACCTTCTCCGAGCAACACGAGTGCTGCGATAAACACGTAGACTTTAACAGCTCTCATTATGACGTCTTTTACGGTCTCGTTATAGTCTGCTGATTCCATTTCATGCGCTTTTGGATCGGCTTTTCCAAGGAAAAACACTCCAATAATACCAAATGCAAGGATACCTGGGAAAATGTAGATGCCAAGCATGTTGAATAAGAAATCAAACCCTGCATAGTAAGGTGCACCGGATAGTTTTGAAACTGCTATTGTTGAAAGCGGTTCTCCGAGGGGGGTAAGTGCCGCACCGAGCCCGATTGAGAAACATGCAACGATTGTAAGGTCTATTTTGGACCTCCGTGAGAGAGGCATTGCATTGACTACCTCAACAAGAATAATTGCTGCAAGGATGGCCGACATCACACTGGATGATAAGCCAAGGACAACAATTAGAAGAAAGCCTAAAACTTTAACAGAAAGTATGTCGGTTAATTTTCTGATTACTTTGTGAATCGGAGCATGCCATTTGTAGATAAGCAAGCCTACAACCAGCACGATCTGGAATATGCCGATTGGAATGCCGGCTATATCTCCAACATGTAATGGCGCGGTCAATGCTTCTTCGATTATCTCCGCACTCCAGCCTGTTTCTATGCCCGGAATCCGGGCAAAGCCTGACAGGGTCATTGCAAGCACTCCACAAATAAGCAGGAATACTTCCAGATTTTCTTCAATAGTGTGTATCTTAAAAGGCCCAAATAATACGGCCAAGAAGATTACAAGAAATCCAATTAAAACTCCTAGATCAAGAGCCATTACTTTTTCCTCCTCTGGTAAATTCTGGTTTATGGACTGCCGGGGGAGATTTATTTACTGTTAAACATTACAAAGTCTCGAATGTCTGGGCATTCAGATGACCTGTTTTATCATTTATTATCTTATAATATATGATTATATAATATATTTATTCCGTCTATATTCAATTTAGCGGCCTGGCATTTGAAAAAAAAGTAAAGCTTGGTTTCGATTGCTAGCTTCTCAAAAATACATATTCCCGCGTTAATAAACCATGATCATGAACTGAATTTTTAGGAACAAGAATTTATTAAGCTGTCATATATCATCAATAATCATTCTCGTTGATAAGCTACACTACTGACAAATGAATTGAAAGGCGCACAAGAATCCAATTAAAAAAGTGGTATAGTCTTCAAATTCAAGGGAGAACTTCGAATTAAAAGATATGAGAACTCTGGAATATTTAAGGAATCAAAAAGGTCTCTTTAATATATTTTTCCGAGCTGGCTAAATTCTCAAAGTACCAGTAGATTCTTAAACGTTTTTCCTATCGAATTTGAAGAAAATATTGTAAGATAAATTAATTTTATATTGTTTTGAAAGGTGTGATTTTGTTTCAAAACCCAGTGATTATTAATTTTATTATTACTGGATTTTGAAACATAATCTACCTCAGGCAAATGGTCAAATTTTGAGCTTATATTCCAAGCACAAAAATAATGACGAAATAGATAGCCATCGAGATCAGACCAAGAGGCACTCCGAGTCTTGCCCATTCCTTGCTGGTAATACCAAGTTTACCTGCGGAAATGATGTTCGGGATATTTCCTGGGATCAGCATTCCACCTGCAATCAAAAGTCCCATAAGGATACTCTTAATCTGGAGTTCGCTAAGGGCAGGTCCTATCTCAGCAGCTGCCAGAGTAGCATTATCAAGAATGGCCGAAACCATATTAACCCAATAAAGAATACCTGAAGGAATCTGGATAAAGTATTCAAGTATAATAGGCTTGAAACCTTCTCCGAGCAACACGAGCGCTGCGATAAATACGTAAACCTTAACAGCTCTCATTATGACATCCTTCACGGTCTCGTTATAATCGGCGGCTGCCATTCCCTGGTCTTTTGGACTGACTTTTCCGAGGAAAAACATTCCAATGATACCATATGCAAGGATACCTGGGAAGATGTATTTGCCAAGCATATCAAGTAAGAAAGTGAATCCTGCATGATAAGGTTCACCCGCTAGTTTTGAGATGGCGATTGTTGAAAGAGGTTCTCCGAGGGGGGTAAGTGCCGCACCGAGTCCGATTGAGAAACATGCAACGATTGTAAGGTCTATCTTGGACTTTCGCGAGAGAGGCATTGCATTAACAACTTCAACAAGAATAATTGACGCAAGAATAGCCGACATCACACTGGAAGATAAACCAAGAACGACAATAAGAAGAAAACCTAAAACTTTAACAGAAAGCATGTCAGTTAATTTTCTGATTACTTTGTGAATCGGAGCATGCCATTTGTAGATAATCAAACCTACAACCAGCACGATCTGGAATATGCCGATTGGAATACCAGCTATGTCTCCGACATGCAGCGGCGCAGTCAATGATTCCATAATTATCTCTGAATTCCAGCCCATCTCTTCGCCTGGAATTTCGGTAAAACCTGAAAGAGTCATTGCTGCTATTCCGCACACAAGCAGAAATGGTTCCAGATTTTCCTCAATAACGTGTATCTTAAAGGGCCCTAGTAATACGGCCAGGAATATTACAAGATATCCGATTAAAACTCCTACTTCAAGAGCCATTACTTTTTTCCTCCTTTAATATTATGCTAGACTATAAAAGCCTGAAAAACTTACTGTTAAACAGTGTTAGAGCCTAGAATGTTTTAGTCTTATAAAGATTACTCTATTTATTCTTTGATAATATATTATCCTTAATATTCAATTAAATCTTTATATTTTTTACAAACAACATTATTTACTTTTTGTTGGGAACTTTGCCCAGACGCATTTTTTGTTATTGGCAGAAATTACTTTCGGTTCAAAATCCTATAAAATCGTGCAGCTTTACACTATTTCATGTCTCCAGCCAGTTTGTTAAATAGTTTTATCTGTAATCGTTGACATTGAGTACAAAAATTTTAGTTTAAGCTTAATCCAGACAGGAAGAGACAATATAGTGTTTTTGATGCCTACTTAGAGGGAGGATTTAAATCACTCCATACTTCGTGATAGATTTTAATCGTGTATCTCTGGAGAAGTTGTCTCAGGCTTCGGGAGAGATAAATTATTTCTTTGTTCTTTTTGCATTTAGGAAACTCCTGCCTGATTGCGAACTGCAGGCTTCACAGAACAAAGAAAAAGACCCGCTAAATTTAAGAGAAAAAGCGATTAAAGCTTGGTAATGTTTTAAAAAAAATCCGAAAGATGATCTGGCAATATTAAGACGCAAAATGAAAATTGTAAATAAAATATCAATTCCTATCATAATATAGAAAAATCACAATTGGAGAGCAGTATTAATAAAATTAATCTAATAAATAGTATCTTCTTCAAATTCAGGGGAGAACTCTCCAGCTAAAAGTATGGGAATTTTGCCACTGAAAATAAGTTAAGTAGCCTTATGAGTACGTTTTTTAATTTGGCTAAGTGCTCAAATTTTAGCAAATCGGTGAAATTTGTTTCCTCCCGGATTTGAAGAAAATACGATAAAATTGCAATAGTTTTTATTAATTACTGATATGTGTTAAGATTAGGTTCCAGAATCCGAGAACATTCAGCTTTGAATTTCCGACTCTGGAACCGAATTCATAGTAGGCCAAGGCGAATTTTAAGTTTAGATCTTAAGCACAAAGATAATGACGAAGTAAATACCCATTGAGACGAGACCCATAGGTATTCCAAGTCTTGCCCATTCTTTGCTGGTTATACCCAGTTTGCCTGCAGAGATGATGTTCGGGATATTTCCAGGGATCAGCATTCCGCCTGCAATTAAAAGCCCCATAAGAATACTCTTTATCTGTAATTCACTCATAGCTGGTCCGATTTCAGCGGCTGCCAGGGTAGCGTTATCCAGAATAGCTGAGACCATGTTAACCCAGTAAAGTACAGTGGAAGGTATTTGAGTGAAGTATTCGAATATGATAGGCTTGAAACCATCTCCGAGAAATGTCAGAGCCATGATAAACAGATAGACTTTAACAGCCCTCATTACGACATCTTTCACAGTTTCGTTATACTCTTCAGCTTTCATTCCAGAGTCTTTCATATCAACTTTTCCAAGGAAAAACATTCCAATAATACCATATGCAAGGATTCCTGGAATGATATATTTGCCAAGCATATCAAATAAGAACGTAAAACTGGCATGGTAAGGCTCACCTGCTAGTTTTGAGATAGCTATTGTCGAAAGAGGTTCTCCAAGAGGGGTAAGCGCAGCGCCAAGTCCGATCGAGAAACAGGCAATAACTGTCAGGTCGATCTTGGACTTTCGTGAGAGAGGCAGTGCATTAACCATCTCAACAAGAATGATTGCCGCAAGAATGGCGGACATTACACTGGAAAATAGACCAAGGACGGCGATCAGGATGAAAGCCATAATTTTAAGAGAAAGCGCATTGGCCATTTTCCGGATTGCTTTGTGGATCGGCTCATGCCATTTATAGATAATTAAGCCGACAATGAGCACTATCTGGAATATACCTATTGGAATACCGCCAATATTTAAAGAATTCAGCGGAGAAGTCAATGCTTCTTCGATTATTTCCATTCTCCAGCCTGTTTCTGCACCTGGAATTTCGACAAAACCCGAGATGGTCATTGCCGCAATTCCGCAGACAAACAGGAAAACTTCCAGATTTTCCTCAATAACGTGAACCTTAAAAGGGCCGAGAAGTACGGCAATAAATATTATAAGAAATCCAATTAAAACTCCTGGTTCAAGAGCCATTAATTCTTTCCTCCTTTACTATTTAGTCTATAGTAGTCTATAGTGTTCACACTAGAGTAAGCCTGTAGACTAGATCGTATACATTTGAGCCCTGTAAACAGCGTGAAGCCCTGTTTTTAAGGGATAAAATAGTTGATCAGCGCATGAAGTATGTAACAAGTATACTGTTTAGTAGTGAAATACAATTATTAATTGTGAACACTGCAGATTACAAAAGGCTTGAGAATTTAATACTATTAAACACCGAAAAGTCCCGGATTCTTTACTTTATAAGGGCCTCTCTATTACTCTTCCATAGATCAATTCAATGCCAATGCGTATGAGAAAGGTTTTTGATTTGCTCCCGATGGAACCTTAATTAAGATGTGTTTTATGGCGCTTGAAGAGGATAATTTTGATCAAAATTTCATGAGATAAATCTTACCTCATAAAAGATCATAATTTGTTTAATGAATTTGATCTTTCTTACCGCATAAGATTGAGTTTTTCTATCAGGAGGACCTCCTATATTTTTTAAATATATGCATGGCTATCCAGCATCTCTGCACAAGACTGATTCCGGGCTTAAAGGCTGCGGAATTAAGTTTTCCTTTAGCCAGAGTTAATATCTTGAGCTTTCGTCCTCGATTACACATGCTTTTCTTATTTCGGGACTACAAATTCCCTGTTAAATAATCATACTTATATATTTTGTGTTTTTTTTCTTCTCAAATGTACAATAATTTATACAAAAATCTCCGGTTATAAAGATTATAACAAATGACCTAAAATTTTTCAGTCGTTTTTTATAATCACTCAAATCCTTTTTATACTAATTTATGAAACAGGACTATTTTGTAAAATATACCGTATTTAGTTCTATATTGTTCCCAATAGTCTAGATTGATTATTATTTACAGCGCCAATTTGCAATTGGAAAGGAAATAAAATAGGACATGAAGTTGGTAAATTGAAAAGGCATGCGTGAAAGTATACTAATAGGGCAAAATAGGACAAGCTAATTTCTAAAGTCTAACTCGTGGATAAAACAAAAAATGACCAGATAAGGTTAAAAATGAAATGCAAAACATAAAAATTAGTTAAAAAATGTATAGGAGAGCACAAATAGAGATACAGATAGTATGAGTTGAAGGTTTGACTTCATTTTAGATTTCATTTTAGATTAACAGCGTGATTTTTTAAATAGGGGATTCTGCATACTATCTGTTTTTTAATTGCTGCTCTGTGTAATTCTACTATAACTTCACTTCGGACTGAATTTCTCAACTACAATTTTCAAGCAGATTTCTTAGGTGTCCTTCTGTATGTAATTGCTTACTCGTCTCATAATATCCGTTGATATCAATTAATTTCGATTTCAACAGGTCTTTCTTCGTTACAGCGCCTGAAGGTGACCTCAAGCACTCCGTTTTTATAGCTGGCTTTTGCACTCTTAGGATCTACACGGGTCGGAAGCTCTATATCCTGCGAATATTCGGAAGCTCCAAGGATCTTGATTTCGAGATTTTGAGCAGTCGCATGCAGCAGGAGATCTTCTTTATCAATATCCGGGAGCTCTGCAAGTACATGTACCAGTTCTTCACTTTCAAAGATATCAATTAAAGGGTCTCTTATTTCGGAGGGGAAGAGATTCTCTTCATCTTCAGAGTGTTCCGGAATGTTTCCGAACTCCCGGAGTTCGGGGTCTTCCCCCGGGCGATGAATGATAGAAAATCCGTAGACGAAGGGGACGGACTCTCCCATATCTTCCAGGAGGGCTTCGATCATTTCTTCCAGGTTGTCAAAAAGTTCAGATCCAAAATCTTCAAAGAAATCCTTTCTTTTTCTTGTGCCCACCATTATTACCTCTGCTTTTCCTCGTGCTGTTGCACTTACAGTGCAATTCCCGAAAAGTCACTCAATAGTTATTGAGGTTCGGGAATTGGATTCCAGCCTCTTAAAGGTAACTTCCAGCACACCATTTTTGTATGTGGCTTTCGCACTCTGGGGGTCCACCTTTACGGGCAGTTCCACACGTTCGGAATATTTTGGATTCCCATCTATTGTTTCGATGTCAAGTATTAAATCAGTTGCGTTCAGTCTGATATTCTCTTTCTCGATGCCTGGAATCTCGGCAATTACGTGCACAGTTTCTTCGGCTTCCAGTACATCAATCAGGGGTTTTCTTGTATCGAGATAATTTTTTTCTCCGGTTTCGGCCTGCTCGAACGCAGGAATATTCCCGAATTCCCGAATTTCGGGTTCTTCGCCTGGTCTCTGGGTTACGGAAAATCCGTAGACAAAAGGATGCCGCCCGAAGTTTTCAACACTCATACCCATTACCCTGCTGAGGCGTTCAAACATTTCATCCACATCCTCAAGCGGGTCGATTCCGAAGATTTCATCGAAAAAATTTCTTCTTTTTTTCCTGTCTCTGTCCATATGATCACTCTGTTATTAAGTTATCCATCAGTAATTTCATTATCAGGGGAATGTTAATTAGATCAGCCATTATTTTACTCAATAATCTCTGAAGTTGTGTAAATTAAAAAGGCCAGGGTTTGCCAGTCAGGAAACTGGTTTACTCCGCCTGAAAGAAACCCGGAACATCTTTAGGTTCGATTTCTTTCTCCTGCTGTCCAGCTTCAGGAGTCTCTTCTTCAAACTCAGTTGCATATCTAGCAAAGAGTTCCGCACCCTGTTCATAAGTAGCAAGATTTTCCCTGGATGTCGTTGGCTTTACACGGCGGATTGCACGTTCAAAGTGCTTCTTTGAAATCCTGACTTCTCCTGCCCGCTTTTCAATATCTTTTCTGCCAATTCCCGGAGTAACTATCTCCCTCAGGGCCAGCATTGCAGCCTCCCTGCAGATGCCCTCGATGTCCGCACCAACGTACCCTTCGGTCATATCCGCAAGTTCGGAGAGGTTAATATCGTCTGAAAGAGGTTTCCCCTGTGTATGAATCTCAAAGATCTTTTCCCTGCCTGCTTTGTCAGGCGGTTTGATATAAATGAGCCTGTCAAAACGACCAGGTCTCAGCAAAGCAGGATCTACCATGTCAGGCCGGTTAGTAGCCGCGACAATAATCACGTCCTTGAGTTCCTCTACTCCATCCAGTTCGGTAAGGATTTGACTGACAACTCTTTCGGATACATGTGTATCTGAAACAGAACTCCTCTGAGGGGCAATTGAATCGATCTCGTCAAAGAAGATAACTGTCGGTGCAGCCTGTTTTGCTTTCCTGAAGGTTTCCCTGATTGCACGCTCGGATTCACCCACGTATTTGCTGAGCAGTTCCGGACCTTTGATGCTGATGAAATTGGCTTCACTCTCACTGGCAACAGCCTTTGCAAGCAGGGTTTTACCCGTACCAGGAGGTCCGAATAGTAGTATTCCTCTTGGTGGTTTTACACTGATGGCACTGAAGATTTCAGGATACTTCAGGGGCCACTCTACAGCCTCAATAAGTTCCTGCTTTGCATTTTCAAGTCCTCCGATATCATCCCAGCCCACATGCGGAACCTCTACATACACTTCCCTCATTGCCGAAGGCTCGATATTTTTGAGGGCTTCTCTGAAATCCTCTTTGGTAACTACGAGGTTATCAAGAATTTCCTGTGGGATGTCCTCTTCGATGTCTATTTCGGGAGTTATCCTTCTCAGGGCATGCATTGCAGCCTCCTTACATAGGGAAGATAAATCAGCTCCGACGAAACCGTGGGTTACATCCGCAATTTCACCGAGGCTTACTTCCTGTTCAATTGGCATGCCTCTTGTGTGAATTAGAAGAATCTGCTTCCTGCCGTTCCGGTCCGGAATTCCTATTTCTATTTCCCTGTCAAACCTTCCACCGCGGCGGAGAGCCTCATCTATTGAGTTTGGACGGTTCGTAGCAGCAATTACAACAACCTCACCTCTGGACTTAAGCCCGTCCATGAGGGAAAGCAACTGTGCAACTACCCTGCGTTCCATTTCTCCTGTAACTTCACCGCGCTTTGGGGCAATAGAATCAATCTCATCTATGAAGATGATAGAAGGTGCGTCCTTTTCGGCTTCCTCGAAGATTTCACGGAGCTTCTGCTCACTTTCTCCGTAATACTTGGAAACGATTTCGGGACCGCTGATAGTAATAAAATTGGCATCAGTTTCACTTGCAACTGCCTTTGCTATCATTGTCTTGCCCGTGCCCGGAGGCCCGTGAAGCAACACTCCTTTGGGAGGCTCAATTCCAAGCTTCTGGAAAAGCTCAGGGTGCCTTAGCGGCAACTCGATCATTTCCCTGACAAGCTGAATTTCTCGTTTAAGCCCGCCGATATCCTCATAAGAAATACCTTCTGGAACCTTGATTTCCTCAACCGATTTCTCCTTGATTACAATTTCAGTATCCTTGGTAACAACAACAGGTCCTGCAGGTCTTGTAGACGCAACTACGAAAGTGAGAGGATTATTTACAGTCTCTACCCTGATCTGCTGACCTTTATTCAAAGGTCTTCCTTCAATAATTCTAAGAATGTAGTGAGCTCCTCCGACAAGCCTTACAGGCTGAGAAGGAGCAAGGGTAACTCTCTGAGCATGCTTTGCCTGAACTTTCTGAATCATAACCCTGTCATCAATTCCGACTTTTGCATTGCTGCGGAGGTTTCCATCGATACGGATCCTGTTTTCCTGGTCACGCTCTACATTTGGCCAGACAATTGCGTAGGTCCTGGCTCTCCCTGAGATTTCAATAATATCCCCGCTTACGAGATCCATCTGCTGCATCAGTCGGGTGTCAATTCTTGCAATTCCCCTGCCCACGTCCTTGTGATAAGCTTCAGCAACTCTCAAGTTCGTTTCTTCAATCATTCATTCTCAACTCCGGTCTCACGTATTTTCCAGTAATACTGGTTATTTTTGATACTATATTCAATAAACCCCCTTTCTGCCAGGTCTATGAGGTTAGCGTTAATAACACTGGGGTGCAGGCGCAGGTTGTAACACAGGGCAGCCAGAGTGGTTTCACTTTTTAGAAGCTCAAACAGAAGCTCACACTCTACAGGATTCATGGCAACCTTTTCAATTGAGTCCAGGCAACGGTCCATAATTTCTGTATACTCAGCCTGAAGCTGCTGCTGCATCTGTGCCAGTTCTTCTTGCCTTGTTTTGAGATCCTGAAGTCTGCTGCTTAACTTAAGGAAGAAAGCGGACGAATCTTCCGTGGCAGGAGTTTCCTTTTCCGCAGGAGCCTCACTTTTTTCTCCCTTGCCAAAATCGATGTCATGAAGCGTCACCGTATAGGCATACGGGGATACCGATACCTCAAGCCTCATATTGTTCGCGATATTAAAGTACTTGCGCCGCTGTTCATCCACGCTGCATTCTATAAGTCCGGCCTGCTCAAGCAGACCCAGATGGCTTATTATGGCTTTTGGCCCTACTCCCAGCCTGCCAGAGATCTCACTGACATAGCAGGGGCGGCTTGCAAGAAGTTGTATAATCTTCCTGCGGTTTTCATTCCCCAGGATGTCAAGTAATTTTGCCGGGTCCATTTTTCCCCCTCTGATAATCGTTTAAGTATACGGGACATTAAGTGATAATGCCAGATTTTACCACTATCATTTTTAGGCTGTAATGCATCCAGTCTTGAGTAGTTTCTGACAGGAATATGGGAACCCCTGCCCGAATTGTATCCGGAAAACTGGCTTGAAAGGAGTGTAAGATAGTAACCTATAGTTAGCACTAAAGATATATAAATGTTTCACTCACCCGATAATCTTATCCGTAATCAAAAAACAGTATCATCCGGAGTATAAGAGAACATAGAGTACAAACTGGACTTAAGCACGGGTAATAAAAGCCTGGATTTAAGTGAAAACTAATAAAATAAAAATTATCATTTACATATCGGTAGGGATATGCTGCTTGTTGTTCTTACCGGTTCCTGGCAAATCTTCTATTGAATCCGAATCACGTGATGAACTTAAAGGAGTAAGCAGATCCTTTATTTTACCTCTTTCATTTTCCCAGTTTATTAAGAATACAACATGAACGGTATTCCCATCATATTTTTCAGAGGTTACAGCAATGGTATACATCAGATCGCAAACTTCGATTGAGCCACAAAATACCTCGTCATAGATATAAAACTCAGCTTTACTGTAAGGTATGCCTTCAACATGCCCGCGATAATGACCGGATTCCCCACCACCGGAAACTGTGATTTCATCGAATTTTATATTAAAGCTTCTTTCCAGTAATCTGATATTAACATTTCCACTTGCAGCAGATTCCTCGAACTTTTTAATATCAATAATAAAAGTCTCAGAATCATCCCAGTAATCCTGAGAATCAACAGTACTATCCTGAAGAACTACCTTCTGAATTATACTTTTATCCTGAACGTCTGTAGTTCCATCTGGTGAACTTTCATTAGAGGTAGTTTCAACAAGCCGTTTTTCGGAATATTTACAGGTATTATCCTCATCATCAATCAGAATAAAAATTCCTGAAAAAACAGCCAATCCAAGAAAGATTGCAAGTACCAGTATTTTACAGACAATCTCAGTTTTCATTCAAATCCCAGCTTAGAGACGAAATATTTCAAGATTGAGTATAGATTGGACCCTTTCTAGAAGAACTTTTCTAATGTTAGAAAGATTTTATTATCTTTCGATTACATAGGGAATAAACCGGACTGGTGAAGCGATAATGATACACGTTTAAGTAAAAAAGCTTAAAACAAAAGATAATGGAAGCAGGATAAACTAACTTCTAGATTTTCCAGACGAGAAGCATAAGCCTTTACATTTTATTTCATGAGGCCCTCGAGAAATGGCTTTCAAAAAATGTCCGGGCTAGAATTTTCCAGGAAAACTTCGAAAAAGTTTAAAAATTATTTTTGCTTTTTTGATTTTGATTTGTCTTTTTGTTTTTCCTTCTGCTGGTTGAAAACCGAGGGTAAATGCAGGGCGTAAGAGCCTTCTTCCCGGATTGCCATGACAAGTTCTTTTCTCTCAAAAAGAGAATCCAGATTAAGCTCGTAGGAACCGGGCCCAAGGATTCTTACAGACTCTACTCTGTCTTCATCTGTTTTTCTCTCGGTTTCTGACTCCGGAGTTACGTTTTCCTGCTCACAGGCAAGAGCCTCATCAATATTCCTGACAACTTCATCCAGGGAGGATTCCAGATCCAGTTTTGGTTCCTCAAGAGCAGGTCTTCCCTGGTTTTCCGAACCTCCGGACTCTTTCTTTACATAAAGGAATTTATTCCAGCCGCAGTTCGGGCAGCCGCTTAGGATGACATAATCTCCGTCTTCAAAAATGGTTCCGCATCTGGTGCATCTGTGGGGCATGAATTCACCGGTAATAGATAATGTAACTGATTTATGTAAATAATGAATCAAGTACTTGGTATTTTGGACCGATATTCGGTATCCTGGACCATATATTAAATGGGTATACAGAGTGTAACAATGATACTTTTTGGGTACTTTAAAGATACCCTGAATAGATATGTATATTTGTATTTACAGGTTAACGGCTTGTTTTAAACGAAAGAGATAACTCCAACCATTAAGAGTGAAAACACACTCTTCGGTTGTAAATCTCTTCCGGTTTTCAAGCAGGAAGCCGGACCGCTTGCTTGTTGACAAAGAAAGTTTATGATAGAATGTTTACAAAAGCCTCCAGTGCGTCTTCCCATTAATGATTTCGGAACTTACCCTGCGCACTCTCTCCATCTCTTCCATAACCTCCGAAAGTCTCCCAGGCTGGGTGATTTCAAAAACAACCGAGTCCAGAGCATGATTTAGATAAAGGCTGTGTTTAAGGTCCTCAAGACTCCAGGGTTTTTTAGGGTCTTTTCTCATGCATTTCGTCAGGATGCTTATCATATCTTCCATAAAGTTCCAGGGATAGACAATCCATGCCCAGTCCTCGAGCCGCTCGCCCACGTAATCGGGATTGATTTTCGAACTTCCCAGGTACTGTAATGAAGCGGTCCTGACTTCCGTGGGATTACGGCTTTCCACATAAGCCTTGGCACTCAGCATACTTTCCCCGGTATCGACAATATCATCTACGATAAGCACTTTTTTACCTTCCATTACGTTGTCCGAGAGGGGGTATCGAATGTAAGGTTCACCGGTATCGATAGCTGCGGTTCCTACATAGTGCTCGATTTTCAGACTGGATAGGTCATCAAGCCCCAGGAAATCGCAGAGCACTCGCCCGGCAAACCAGCCTCCTCTGGCAAGTGCAATGATCACGTCCGGCTCATATCCAGAACGTTTGATCTCAGTTGAGACATTTCGGCACAAGTTATAAATGTAGTCCCAGTTTGTAAGCACACATTTGAATGATTCTATGCAAAGTCCTCCGTGATCTGGAATTCGCGTACATGGTCAGGATACTCACCAGTTAAGGAGTATGCACTTCCCAAGTTCTATATCGAGCTATATAATTTAGATTATAGACCTTAAGGTTTCTTATCTTGTTATAGGACAGTACAGGAAAAGCTTAAAAAAGAAATACTTAAAAATTAAATTAGAAACCTGCGCTACATTGATAGGATGCTATTGAAGTTAATTTCAAATATCTCCAGCATATCTCATAGAAGTATCAAATTCCTTTATAAATCCTTTCTGAAAGACCGAAGGAAAAAATGAATCTTTCGCAGAAGCGCAAGATCTGGAAAGTGAAATCAATGGACAAAGCCCTTATAGACCTGCTCTTTATGTCCCAGAAAAGAAAGGACCTTTTGCTCCTGCTAAAAAGTGGAGGAGAAACGATAGAGGAAATTGTAGATACTCTGAATGTTAACCCTACAGGCATGCTGCCTCAAATCAAAAAATTGAAGGACGAACATCTGGTTCTTCAGGAAGATCGGGAGTACAGGCTAACTCCTCTTGCAGAAATCCTGGTTGAAAAAATGGAGCCTTTACTCGATACTTTGCAGGTCATTGAGGAGAATAAGAGTTACTGGCAGGAACGTGATCTTACTGCCTTGCCCAGGGCATTCTTAGAAAGGCTCAATGAATTAAAGTTCTGTTTCCTTGTTAGACCGGACCCTGATAATATTTTTGAGCCTCCTGCCGTGTTTCTGGAGAATATAGGAAAATCAAGAAAAATTTTTTCTCTTTCATCAATATTTCATCCGGTACTTTCGGAAACGTTTCTTACAAACCAGGATGAAGACACCGAAATAACCCTCATAATAACCGAAAAAATCTATGAGAGACTGAAAACCGATTTTGAGGATGAACTGAGACTTTATCTGGCCAGAGAAAAAAAGAAGCTTTTTCTCTATACGGATGAGATAAAGATTGCCATGCTGGTTAAAACCGAACATTTCATAGCTATTGATTTCCTTACTTCGAAAGGGTCTTTTGATCAGGAGACTATTATAGGCTTCGAGCCTGCGGCTCTGAAATGGGCTGAAGACCTTATTCTGCATTATAGAGAGCACGCTCGGGAAATAAAGGGTAAACCCGGTCAAGAAAACTTGCAGATGAAGAAATAATATTAACTTAGATTTTCCCGTCTTTTTTAATAACTGTAAAACCCCCTTTTATTGCTCTGAGGAGTGAATCTATCTCTTTTGCCGGGGCGCACTTGACAATTCCATAATCTCAAGTTCTGAACCAACAATAGGCTCAAAAAATAGGGATTCCCTGTGTGATAAGTAAAACTCTCAATAAAATCCTACCAGATCTTTACTGAGATCAGGCAAGAGAAATCTGCTCTAAGCATTTCTTTTGGCCTGCAAAACTGCGAATAGACTTGAAGTTTAAGCAAAGGATAAATCCAAACATGCGCATCTTTTCATAAACGTATCAAAAAGAATAGGAGGGGAAAAGTGAAAAGAGTAGCAAATAATAAGTTCTGGAAGTACGCGAAGTTTTCTACAATCCTGTTTATGGTCTTTGCGATTATTTTTTCGGCTGTCTTGATGAAGAACAGGACGAAACCGGAACTGGAAATATAACAAACAATAGCCAGGATACCACCGGGATAAACAATAGTCAGGGAACCGGTGGGAAAGACTACACATACGGTACCGCAAACGTAGAGAGTATTCAGATTCTAACCCTTGAGTCTTTTCCAGTACAGATACAGGTAATAGCAGAAGGTTACTTGCCTGACGGGTGTACCGAAATAGATGAAATAAAAACTGAAAGAGAAGGAAATGCCTTCAATATCAATATGAGTACAAAACGCCCGACAGATGCGATCTGTACGCAGGCTATAGAGAGCTTTACGGAAACTATTCCGCTTGAAGTCGAGGGGCTTAAAGCAGGCAATTATACTGTAAATGTGAACGGTGTAACCGGATCCTTTGAACTGGCAACTGATAACATCATACAGGACAAACCTCCGGGCTCTATGCCGCCTGGACAGCAGGTAGTAACTGAGACTGCTAATGGGAAAACTATAAATCTTGAAAGCGGAGAGACCTTTTACCTGAGGCTACCTGAGAATCCATCTACAGGTTATCGTTGGGAACTCAATCTGACTCAGGGACTCAATGTGGCCCTGGGCTCAGATAATCTTCCGGGAGAATACTATCCTCCAGAACAGCCTGAAGGAATCGAACAGCCTCTTGTGGGTGCGGGAGGAGTCCGAATATGGGAGATTAAAGCTGTGGCTGAAGGCAGTCAGCAGGTGACAGGAGTATATAAAAGACCCTCGGAGAGCGAAACTGCAGAGGGAGGCACCTTCAAACTTAATATTGAGGTTGTCTGAATTACCGATTATATTTGCCCTTTTCACGATTTATCCGTTTCCACCTGTAAAGGAGAAGGGCATTTTTAACTTCAGGTGCGATCCTTTCTCGGTGACCCATTAAAGGGATCCCAGAGCCTGTTTCAGGTCCTTAAGGCAACTTTCACATATGTAGGATGTGCCAATTTGGGTACATCCAAGAATTTCCGTATTTTCTCCCGTTTCTTTTTCCCCCTGGCTTCCCGGATAGCCTTCACAGTAAACTCCGCACTTCACTTCACAATAAGCTCCGCAGAACAGACACTTTGACATAATATGAGTTAGGGTTCGGAATTTCAAATACGTTTCCGGAAAAACCGGAGAACAGGAAAATAAGGGGAGAAAAAAAGGTCCAGGTAAATTTAAAAAGTAGCGGGATTTCTGGAGAGAAATGCACTTATTTATCAATAAATTTCTGAATATAGGGGGCTCGACCGAAAAGTATATATGCTATCGTTTGTATGTTGTGATAGTTATCCCAGGCAAAGTGGCCTGACAAATAAAACCCTGTAGCGGGGTGGGGTAGCCAGGAGATCCCGACGGGCTCATAACCCGTAGACCGATGGTTCGAATCCATCCCCCGCTATAGCAAAATTCTTTTCTGAATTTCTTATGAAATGCTATTCTTATATAATGATATTTTTTCAGATATTATCTTTAAGATTTCATCACCAGGCAACTTTTTTATAGCCGGTTACCGATTTATATCTAGAATCCATTTAATTATCCCTTTTTCAAGCTATTAAAACTCAAGGCTTATTAAGGAAGGTTACTTTCTTACACAAGGTCAAAGATGTGTGAGTATCTCTTCAAATATCCTTATAAACTGAGCAGGATGACTTTCATATGGTAATGGAAAAACTTGGAGACTCCTTACAGGGGGCGCTCAAAAAGCTGATCGGCGCAGGGCGAATTGATGAGCGCACGGTCAATGAAGTAGTAAAGGATATCCAGCGGGCTCTCCTCCAGGCCGATGTCAATGTAAAACTTGTTATGGGAATGTCCCAGAAAATCAAAGAGCGTGCATTGAAAGAAGACCCTCCTGCAGGTATGAACCCAAGGGAGCACGTAATCCGTATTGTATACCAGGAATTAATGGAGATTATTGGCAAAGGGGCTGAGATCCAGCTAAAGCCGCAGACTATAATGATGGTTGGGCTTCAGGGAAGCGGGAAAACTACAAGTACTGCAAAACTTGCCCGCTACTTCCAGAGAAAAGGACTCAAAGCAGGGGTTATCGCCGCAGACACTTTCCGCCCTGGCGCATACCACCAGCTTAAAACCCTCTGTGAAAAGCTCAATGTAGCTTTTTATGGAGAAGAACACAATCCCGATGCCGTCGAAATCACAAGAAACGGACTCAAATTCCTGGAAAAATTCGACATAAAAATTGTGGATACTGCAGGCCGCCACGCCCTTGAAGCCGACCTGATAGATGAGATGGAACGGATCAATGCCGTTGCAAAGCCAGATCACAAGTTCATGGTGCTGGACGCAGGTATAGGACAGCAGGCAAGCCAGCAGGCCCATGCTTTTAATAACTCTGTGGGGATTACAGGCGTTATTATAACGAAACTCGACGGAACCGCAAAAGGAGGCGGTGCCCTGTCTGCGGTTTCCGAAACAAAAGCCCCTATTGCCTTTATCGGTGTAGGGGAAACACCGGAAGATTTTGAAAAATTCGAAGCTGACAGGTTTATCTCAAGGCTCCTTGGCATGGGAGACCTCAAAAGCCTGATGGAAAAGGCTGAAGAGACTCTGAGCGAAGAAGACGTTAACGTGGAAGCCCTGATGCAGGGACGCTTCACTCTTAAAGACATGTACAAGCAGCTCGAAGCTATGAACAAAATGGGCCCTCTCAAGCAGATAATGTCCATGCTTCCTATGGGAATGGGAGGAATGGGAGGCGTTAAGCTCTCGGATGAGATGTTCCAGGCTACAAGTGACAAGATGAAGAATTACAAAATCATCATGGATTCCATGACAGAAGAAGAAATGACTGATCCAAAGCTTATAGGCGGTTCCCGGATAAAAAGAATTTCAAGAGGTTCGGGCTGCAGCCCTGAAGAAGTAAGAGAACTTCTTAAATACCACAAAACCATGCAGACTGCTCTAAAAGGTTTTAGAGGTGGAAAATTCAATATTCAGAAAATGATGAAGAAAAGACTCGGGATGTAATTTATCCCGAAGCTCTTTTTCATCTTTATATAACGTTTATTTCTCTTTTTAGAACCCATTATCAAATGGCACTCCAGATTTCTGAGACTTTAAGATCCTATTAACTTGATATATTGATCTTAATATTGCTCGCAAACCTCAAGGAAGTTGATCAGCAATTCTTCTCCTTTCTCGGTATGGGAAACCTCAGGATGCCACTGCACACCATAAATCGGTTTTGTTGGATGCCGCATGGCTTCAATCTCACAGATATCGGAGCGGGCAAGATGGATAAAACCCTCAGGCATAATGGCAACCTCATCTGCATGCGAAGCCCAGACAGTAGTCCTGGGCCCGAGTCCCCTCAGAATATCATCTTCTTCGAGCACCTCTATTTCAACCTCTGCATACCCGCCTTTACTCCCTGAATGAACATGTCCCTCATATGCCAGAGCAATTGCCTGATGCCCTAGACAGATTCCAAGAATAGGGAGATCGATTTCCCGGACGTAATCGAAACATAAACCTGCCCTATCCATTTCAGGCCCGCCACTCAGGATCAGCCCATCCGGTTCCTCTGCCAGGATATCCTCAATTGGCATTGTATTGGGAATTATTTTCGTATCCATATCAAGATCTCGGACAGCTCGATGAATGAGATGGCAGAATTGTCCGTAATTATTAACTACTAGAATTTTCAGCTCTTTCATAATTCCTTCAGTTCCTGTTTTAGTATAATTTTATTCTACTAAGCTCTGAGTTTATTCTATTAGCCAATCTTATCCTATTTTAATTCTTGTATATTTCCGGAGTCCGGGACCTTCACCTGTTTTCGAGATCAATAGACTTTGACTCCAGTTTTATTTCTATTATCCGGAACAGATTTTCAATGGTAACGTCCCTATCTGACAGAAAGCAAACTTCAACATATGACCATTATAGAACATTGTTGTACGGAAAATTTCAATAATGGTCATTTTATATTAGGATGTAGAGTTTATCGTGCAGCCGCATGGATAGTTTTAAATAGGTATATCATGCTAGTATGTGACACACTAGCATGCAAATTCGGAGCAAATAATTTGGCTAATAAATTAAGATCATTTTACATTTGAAGGGATTATAATGTCAGAAATTGGTAAAAAGATACGAATAGAAAGGCTGATGAACCGGGAAAGCAGAAACATGGTCGTTATTCCAATGGACCATGGAATCTCAGACGGGCCTATTGAAGGGCTTATCAATATCACCGATACGGTAAACAGAGTAGCCGAAGGAGGAGCAAACGCTGTCCTTATGCAGAAAGGAATGGTAAAGTACGGTCACAGGGGATACGGGCATGACATAGGCCTTATAGTGCACATCAGTGGTTCTTCTTCCCTGAGCCCGGACCCCAATGCCAAAGTGCAGGTCTGCACAGTGGAAGAAGTGATTAGGATGGGAGCCGATGCCGTCTCTATGCATATCAATGTAGGCTCTGAGACCGAGGCAGACCAGCTTGAGCAGCTTGGAAAGATTTCCAAAGACTGTACGGAGTGGGGTGTGCCTCTTCTTACAATGATGTACCCCAGAGGTAAGAAGGTTACCAACCCGCATGATCCTGTAAATGTGGCACATGCTGCAAGAATCGGCGCCGAGCTCGGTGCTGACGTCGTGAAAACCGTGTACACTGGAGACCCTGACAGTTTCAGAGATGTGGTCAGAGGATGCCCTGTGCCTGTAGTTATTGCAGGAGGACCTAAAACCTCAACTGACCTGGAACTCCTGGAGATGATTGACGGGGCAATGGAAGCCGGAGCCAGAGGAGCTGCAATCGGAAGAAATGTGTTCCAGCACAGGGACCCTGTCAGGCTCACCCGGGCTATTTGCGAAATCGTACATCACAGAAGGCCTGTAGAAGAAGCTTTAGAACAGCTGAAATGAGAAAGAGATTGAAAAGCGAGATCAAAGCACTAGAATCAGGCCCTGAACAAAAGTTAAAAAAATGAAAAGACCGGAGTAAAAAACAAAAAGTTACCGGGGTTGAAGCCTTTGAAAAAGAAAAGCGTGTGGATAAAAGCCGATGAAGGCGGATGGGAACAGCAGAAAGAAAGGATTACAACAGGCCTCGAATCAGGAGCCGATTGCGTGCTTGTAAACCCAGGAGATGTCGATAAAGTCAGGGAACTGGGAAGTATCCCGGTAGCAGCCTTTGGCCGTGACAATAAATCCGGGGCTGAAATCGTAGTCGTTGGAAAGAGAGGAGAAGGTGACGGGACAAAACCCTTACCCATTGAAACTCCGGGTTCTCTTGATATAAATGCAGCAACTCTTCTCAGGGATAAAGGAGTGGCTGTGGGCGGATATGTCGTAATTAGGGATAAACGCTATGAACATTTCGCAGCCGAACTGGGAAAGGTCTGTGACTTCCTGATTGTAACGGGTACGGACTGGAAAGTTATCCCTCTTGAAAACCTGATAGCTGACCTTCAGCGGTATGACGTGAAGATTATTTTTGGAGTAAGAAGTGCGGAAGAAGCAAGACTCGCTTTCCAGACTCTAGAAATCGGAGCAGATGGGGTCCTTCTTGACAGTGGAAACCCACAGGAAATAAAAGATACTATCCAGGCTGCAAGAGAACTGGAAAGCGAAAGCACTGAACTTGAATCTGCAGTTGTAACCCGAGTCGAGCCTCTTGGAATGGGAGACCGGGTCTGTGTGGACACATGCAATCTTATGCAAAGGGGAGAAGGTATGCTCATAGGTTCTCAGGCAAGCGGAATGTTTCTGGTAAATTCCGAATCCGATGACAGCCCATATGTGGCAGCCCGCCCATTCAGGGTAAATGCAGGTGCAGTCCACTCATATATCAAGATCGGAGACAAAACCCGCTACCTCTCGGAACTTCGAACGGGAGATACCGTAACCATTGTGGATTCAAAAGGAAAACAGAGAGAAGGTATTGTAGGAAGAGTCAAGATCGAAAGCCGTCCTCTCATGCTTGTTGAAGCAAAAGCAGGTGACAGAATTCTGAGCGCAATCCTGCAAAATGCCGAGACCATAAAGCTGGTCGGAAAAGACGGAAGCCCGATCTCCGTTGCTAAGCTCAAGAAAGGTGACGAGGTTCTGGTTCGCCTGGAAGAGGGAGCCAGGCATTTTGGGAAAAAGATTGAAGAAACAATCATAGAGAAGTAACCTGTCAAAAGGAAAACACTGTCAGCAGGAAAGGAAAACCGGAGCAAACAACGATGCATATTGGCTCGTTTGACCTTGAGAAAAAAGCTGCCATTGTTGCAGTAATCCTTGAAAATTCTCCTGGAACTTCAAGAAAAGCCGCCGAGATGGGAGCCGATATTCTCGAAATCCGGCTGGATTTGCTTGGAATCAGGGACCTGGAAATAGCTGCAGGAACGATTGAAAAAATAAAATCCGAAACCAGGCTTCCACTTATTCTTACAAACCGCTCCAGTATCGAAGGAGGAAAATGGGAAGGAGATGAGGCTGGAAGAATCAGGCTTCTTACAAACCTTCTTTCCCTCGAAAACGGGCCGGAAGCCGTAGATATTGAGCTTTCTGCCGGGAAAGAAGAAAGAAATAGAGTAATAAAAACGGCAAAAGCCTGCGGGAAAACCGTAATCGTTTCCTCTCATGATTTTTCAAAAACTCCGACTTTTCAGGAAATGAAAACTATTTTTGAAGAGGCATTCCTTGCAGGAGCGGATATCGCGAAGCTTGCCGTTATGCCGCACTCTATGAGAGACGTGCTTGAGCTGTTAAGAGCTACACTGGACGCCACTGAAACAGGAGGTGCTGTATGTGCGATTGCTATGGGCAAGCTCGGAAAACATACGAGAGTAATTGCTCCTTTTTACGGTTCAGTCCTGACATATGCGGCTGTTGAAGGTACGTTTTCTGCGGCTCCCGGACAGTTTCAGGTAGATGAAATGAAGAAGATAATGGAGCTGCTCGAATGAAGCAAGTTTTTGGCGTATTTGGAGACCCTATAAGCCATTCCCTTTCTCCTGCAATGCATAACGCGGCTTTTTCAGCCCTTGGGATGGACTGTGTCTATCACGCTTTCAGGGTCAAACCCGAAAAACTCGAAAAAGCAGTTCTTGGAGCTGAAGCTATGGGATTCGGAGGACTCAACCTGACACTACCCCTGAAAGAGGTAGCTTTGAAGCTTGGCTCCATAAAACCTGACCCGCTGGCTGAAAGGATAGGGGCTGTAAATACTATAGTTTTCGAAGAAACCGGAGAAATCCGGGGATACAATACTGACGGATTGGGAGCAAAACAGGCACTCCAGGAAGCTGCAGTGGAAATAAAGGGGTCTAAAATTGTGGTTGCAGGGGCAGGCGGAGCAGCAAGAGCTATTGCTTTTCAGCTTGTGGCGGATGGCGCTGAAATTGCAATCGTAAACCGGACCGAAGAAAGGGCAATTGCACTTGCAAAAGATATCTCAGCCACAACCCTTCCCGGAGAAGTAGAGGGAAGAGGACTCTCAGGATTGAAAAACCTGTTACAGGATGCCAATGTTCTGATCAACACCACGACTCTTGGAATGCACCCGAATACAGACTCTGCCATTGCCACGGCAGAAGAGCTTCACTCTGGACTTACTGTTTTTGATATTGTCTATAACCCTCTGGAAACCAGGCTTTTAAGGGAGGCAAAAGCTTCAGGCGCAAAAACCGTAAGTGGAGTCTCAATGCTTGTCCATCAGGGAGCTGAAGCTTTCAGGCTCTGGACAGGAATTGAGCCTCCAGTCGAACTTATGAAAGAAACCGTTCTGGAGGCTCTGCAGGTTTGAGTGCTGATCCGGAAACCAGGAAGCAGATAGGTATGGATCAAAATGCTGAAAAAACAAAGGTTCTGATCCTTGGCGGAACCGGAGAAATGGGGCAGTGGTTTACCCGTTTTTTTAAAGACAGAGGTTACGGAGTTACGGTCTGGGGAAAAGGGGGAAAAACGGAAATTGCAAGGAAGCTTGAAGTTCCCTTCGCTTCGGATCTTGAAGAGGTTGTTCCCGAAAGCGATATAGTAATAGTTTCGGTGCCCATCAATGTAACTGAAGAAACAATAGCTGAATTTGCCCCGAAAATGAAAGCCGGAAGTCTTCTTATGGACTTTACTTCCATTAAGGTAAAGCCTGTAGAAGCCATGAGAAAATTTGCCCCTTCAGATGTAGAAATTCTGGGCACGCATCCGATGTTCGGCCCAACCATTCGCACTATCAGGGGACAGACTGTCATTTTAGTTCCTGTAAAAGGACGTTCGGAAAAATGGTTTCCGGTAATAAGAGAGCTTTTTGAGGAAAGTGGGGCACATGTTGAAATCATTACTGCAGCCGAACATGACAGACTTGTCTCGGTTGTACAGGGACTCACCCATTTTGCTTATATCAGCTTAGGAACAACCATTGACAGGTTAGATTTCGATGTAAGAAAATCTAGAAAATTCGTAAGTCCGGTCTACGACATAATGCTGGACTTCGTGGGCAGGATTCTTGGCCAGAATCCTTACCTGTACGCCCTTATCCAGATGGAAAATCCCGGAGTTCTCGAGGTACATGACGCATTTATAACGGAATGTAAAGAACTCTCAGAGCTTGTGCGAGCCCATGATGAGGAAAGTTTTGTAAAAAAAATGAAAGCTGCTGCCCGGCAGTACGGAGATACCGCTCATGCCCTGCGCAAATCGGATAAACTGATTAATTCCAGAATAATTGAATACGAGACCATCCTGAACTCCATTGGAAAAGTTTGCGGGTTTTCTCATTTTTACTCAGGAAAAATTCATGTCGGTACGTTGGAGAAAGTGGGTCCGGACGAGATCGTTCTTACAAAACTGGTCTCAAAAGGCACCTCACCTCATATAAGAAATAAATTCGTGAAACTCAAACTTGAAAATCTCCGCTTGCTTTCGGAATCCGAATTGTGGGAATGGAGAAAAGAAAACCTTGAACATTCTACAAGGGATATTTCGGTCCTTATCCCTCACGGGGCTGATCCTGCAGTTGTCCTTAACGCCGTAAATACCAATAAACAGCTTACAGCCTGTGAAATAAGTGACATTTACAGGGAATCTGAACGGGCTGAATGTGAAGAACTTAATCAGGCAGAAGCCGAAAAAGAAGAATTGGAAAAACTTGCAGTTACTTACAGAATAACGATTTTTGGAGATTGTGATGTTGATTCTGTCGAAGCCGAAGTAACAGCCCTTCTTTGCGGCCTTGGGTGCAGAATAAGAGAGAAAAATCTGAAGCGGTAAAGATAGAAGTCTTTGCCTGAGAGATCTATCATAATAAAGAGAGAAAGTGATATAAGCAATAAAAAAAAAGATGATATGATGTCCGGAGTTAAATGGAGAGTATCTCTTTTATTTGTACTTATCACTGTTTCCATATTTTTTTCACTTCTTGCAAGCAGTGATAGGTTTGTAGAATTCAGGGGAAATGAAACATACGCACAGACAGGAGATGGGGTTTTAAGAGAAGATTTGATCGCAAATCTCACAAGCAGACTGGAAGCCGGTAACCACGAGACAAGACTGAATGCTGCATCTGAACTTGGAAAGTTCGGAGAAACTGCGGCTAATAGCCTTATTGAAAAAATCGAATCAGATACTTCGAGTTCGGGAAAAATAAACAGTTACATGCTTCTTGCATTTCTTGAGACCGGAGATGATAGAGCAGAAAATATTCTTTTCGAGAACTTTGAGAAAATTCAGGCTTCGAGTGAGGCTGCAAATGAGATTACAGCCGAAGTAAAGGCAGAAAACGGAATTTCAGCAGATATTCTGCGGGCTATTGAAGAGAAAGATAAAGCGACGAGGAGAAATCTTGCGATTTCCCTTGATCGGGACTACAACGATGAAACAAATACTCTTGAAGCAGCCCTTCGAGCAGAAGAACAGAATTCAAGTATTTATGATTCCTTTGCACTTTCGGAGTTTGAACCGGATGAACCAGGAAGCGAAACTGAAAAGCTTATCAAAGCTCTTAGAAGCGACAGTGGAAGCATAAGGATTGCAGCTTTAATGGCTCTTGGGGAAAGAAGAGAAGCAGCAGCAATAGATTCCATGACACCAATTTTGACCCGGGACTATTCTCCGGTGCAGAGCAGTGCGGCTTTCGCTCTTGGTGAAATTGGGGATGAAAGGGCAGTAGAAGTCCTTGTAAAACAAATGAAAGATGGGGACAGTGATAGCATAAGAAGCAATGCTGCAATTGCCCTGGGGAAAATAGGAAAAGAGACAGCAGTACCGGATCTTATTCAAAGGCTAAGAGACAATAGAGCTGTAGTGAGGAGTAGCGCGGCACTTTCACTTGGGAGAATAGGAAACGAAACAGCAGTAGAGCCCCTGATGGAAGTCCTGAAGAACGGAAAACTTGTCGAGGGTAGAGCAAGAGATTCCGTAAACGCTAATGAGGATGTCCGAAAAAGTGCTATCCTTGCCCTTGGAGAAATCGGGGGTCCTGGTGTGACTGAGGCTTTAGCTGACATACTAACCGATAAAGAGGAAAAGCTTTCTGTCAGGATGGCTGCAGCTGCAGCTCTGGGAAATACGGGAGACCCTCAGGCTATGGAAGTGCTCAAAAATGTGTTTGATGATAGCAGCGAGGATTTGAATCTCAGAAACCAGGCTTTTCTTGCTCTTGGCAAAACTGAAAACCAGGAAGTTGCAGAATTACTTGTAGCAAAACTGGGAGATAGTGAGTTTGGAGCTAGTGGCAGGGAAGCCCTTATAGAGTTGGGAGAAGTTGCGGTTGATCCTCTAATAGAGAACCTGAAAACAACAGATAGAAAAATCAGGGATGAAACCGCCTTGATTCTTATTGAAATCGGAGACCCAAAAGCTATCAAGCCTCTAATTGAGGCTTATCAGTAATTGGAAGAAATTAGGGAAAGGGCAGCTGAGGAAGCCACATTCCTTCCATTCCTTCTACTTCTTTCCCTGTTACTTTTATTATATTTCTTAGAAATTAGTTTAGGAGTAGTTTTTAAATCAGACTTATAAGCTCTTCCAGTGCGGCTTTTGGGTCTGCTGCTTTCACGATTCCGGAGGCCAGAAGTACGCCTTGAGAGCCAAGGTCAAGAGCTGCCCTGAGGTCCTCACCTTTTGAGATTCCGGCTCCGCAAAGTACCTTTACCCCGGGATCGATTCTCGCAACTGCCTCAACCGACCCGCTAACAACCTCAGGGTCAGCTTTTGAAACAGGGATTCCACTCCCTATAAGTTCGGGAGGCTCAATTGCAACATAATCAGGACCAAGCGCCGCTGCTGCTGCGGTTGTCGGGACATTGTTAGTGCAGATAACCGTCCTGAGTCCGAATTCCTTTGCGGCTTTAAGTGACGCTTCAATCTCTGCAAGGGTCAGACGTCTTTCAGAGTGATTGATCAGGGTTCCGACAGCGCCTGCCTCTCTTACGGATTTTCCGAAAACATGGCCTGTAAAGCTTCCTGCCCCGATTCCGTCAAGATGCTGGGAAAAGACCGGAAGCTCAACCTCCGAAGCTACCCTGTAAATATCAGGAAGCTGGGGGGCTACCGCTATCTCGATACCTGACGCTTCAGACACGGCTCTGCAGGCTTCTGCAATTTCCACTGCTCCTTTACCCGTGCCCTGCAGATAAGTCTTATAGTTCAATAAAATGAATGGTAAACCCAAGAAATCCCCTCTTGAAATTAAAAGAAATGGAAAGCGCAGATTTCAGCGCTTTCTCTGACAGATTTCCGCTGAAAGTACTGTATGGTTTTACCCTTTAGCAGTACTCTTCAGGCGACTTTTTTCAGGAAATTCTTAAACCTGCTCAGAAGTCAGTCATAACCCTGAACTGGTCAATTTCCGGTTTGTTAAGACTGTTGATAAACTGCTCGGCAACATCCCTGACATCTTTTGCGTTGGTGATTGCACGTCCCACTACAAGAATGTCAGCACCCTGGCTCAGAGCTACAGGTACTTTGTCAAGACGGACTCCGCCTGCAACAGCAACCAGAGCTTTTGGAGCAATCTTCTTAATCTCTTCAATATTACCCCAGGCATGTTCGGTACTCTCGATATCGATTCCGCGGTGGAGTTCAATGACATCAGGCATGACCTTAAGCTGTTTTAAGATAGAAATAGGATCGGGCTGGTTAAGCGTGTCCATGACCGCATAGATGCCTGTCTTATGCGCTTCCTCGATGAGCTTATCAATGGTGCTGATCGGGGCAAGAGCAGATACTACAATAGCGTCTCCTGCAGCGTCGGCAACCATTCTTGCTTCAAGGTTTCCTGTGTCCAGAGTCTTCAGGTCAGCTACTATAAAGGCATCGGGCCTTACATCTCTGATCTTCGAGATGACATCCACACCATAGCGTTTGATAAGCGGCGTGCCTGCCTCGATTATAACGTGATCGCTCTTGGGAATCTGGGAAATGGCAGAGAGCACGAATTCAATGTTCGGATTGTCAAAAGCAATCTGAAGGTAGGGTGGGTCCCAGAGCCTTGTAACCTTGAATCCCATAATGGCATGGGTAGACTTGTTGCTTTCCTCAAGAACGGTGTTAATGTTCGGGAAACCTTCAAGGGCACGCTTGATTGCGAGTTTTGTGGCCCCGTAGTTGTACCTGTAGATCTTGTTGTAGTCCTGGGCATCAGGATGGATAAAAACGCTGGCTACAATGACAAGATCTTCAGCCTGGTCCTTTGAGATTATACCCTCTTCGACCGAATCTGCTACTGCTTTTGCAACCGCTGTCTGGGCAGGCCCGAAAATCTTTGCTGCCTGCTCCATATTCTTTACCGTAACCTTCGGGATAATAAGGGTTGAAGGTTTGGACGGCAGATTGGGCCTGATAACGGACAGGAGAGGAGTATGCCCAGCTGAAAGCTGGGTCAGACCGTTTGCAAAAGCCTGCCCTACAGGTCCTCCCTTGTCTCCTATCATCAAATCGACATGGGCAAGTTCTGCTCCCTGCCCCATTAATGCTTCTCCTATTTGAAACATGTTTGACCTCGTGAGTTTGATAAATGCTGTTATATCCGAAGTTAATAGACGTAAGATAACTGGTAGTTGTGTCGATGGCTTATGATTGAAATTAGTTGCCATCAAACCGAGGATAGAGATAACCCTTTTGCCTGCTAAATGCCAGCCTTATATAAATAATCTCGTATCGTCTAGCAGGTTTTTTCATCCCGGACAGTGTCGCAGAATTCAGTTTCAGAACCCAATTTCGAGATGCTCAGGGATACAGGAAACTTCCTATAAAAAGAGAATTAAAGGATAATTTTGGGGCAAATATCATTCAGGGCGCAGATTTCGCATCTGGGAGAAATGGGTCGGCAGATATTCTGCCCTAATTTTACAAGCAGGAGATTTATGTGCCTCCAATACTTCTGTGGAAAGATCTTTTTCAATTCAGTCTCAGTTTCCTCAGGGATTTTTGTCTCTATCAAACCGAGCCTGTTAGAAATCCTGTGGACATGGGTATCTACTGCAAGAGCGTCCTTAAGGAAAGCATCAGCAAGCACGCAGTTCGCAGTTTTTCGGCCGACTCCAGGCAGTTCAAGAAGAGCTTCCATATCATCAGGAACCCTACCGTTATACTTCTCCACAAGAATTCTGGAAATCTCTTTTATTCTTCCTGCTTTGACCCTGTAAAAGCCAACCTCTTTTATAAGGGATTCAATCTCGCTAACATCCGCATTTGCCATTTCTCCAGGTGTTGAAAAGCTTTCAAAAAGTCTCTTAGCTGCATTACAGGTCACATCGCCTCGTGTCCTTTGAGACATCACAGTGGAAATTAAGGCCGAGAATGGTTCATTAAAACCATAGTCATAACCCTCAGGATAAAGTTCGAAAAGTCTTCGCATGAGTTCATCGGTATCCATGTCGGAGAATTGATCTTTTCTAATATAAAATTGAGGTCCGACCACAACCTTTTCCAAAAAAGAACAGATTCAAATCAAGGAAATAAAAATTCTAAAAAATTAATTGAAAGCCAAGGTCCGGATTCGAACCGGAGTGGAATCGCTCTGCAGGCGATTGCGTAGCCGCTCCGCCACCTTGGCAATATAGAATTAAATCATGATGTCATATAATTTTACATTAATTGACTATTTAAAGCCAAGATCCGGATTCGAACCGGAATGGAATCGCTCTGCAGGCGATTGCGTAGCCGCTCCGCCATCTTGGCACTTTTGAGTATCTTACTGCTCGTGTAGATGCAATTAAAGGAAGTTCTAATATATAAATATTTAGTTTAAGGCAAGGTTACCCTAAATTTATTATGGATACATCCCCTAGAAATAAAAGGAGTTTTTCCTATAAAAGGATAGCTCCATTAAAAAATAGCCCTGAAAGGAAACAATCCTGATAAAGTAAATATCCCTGCCATAGCGACAATGATCATAAGCAGGATCACCAGTAGGACGGGCAGGAATATAGCTACTGCGGACTTTAACATGCTTACATCATGTACATGCATGCCCCCTACAATATAGAGATATACTCCGTAAATCCCGGCAATCCAGCCAATAATAGGGATCCATGAAAGTACCAGTACAGCAGTTGCATAAGATATGAACCTTACAGTACCCTCGTAGCTTCCCGAACCTCCAAGCACTTTATAGATCACATAAAGTATTGCAGCCTCGATAAAGAGAGAAATGATACCTGCAATAGGTGTGATTATCACAGACATAAGTATCGCGTAAAAGCCCAACCCTCTCGTATCGCCATACATATCATCGTACATGCCGCCGTACATGCCGTCCATATACATCTGACGGCCAAGGAGTAGGGCTAAAAGTGCAGTTAAAAGCGCATATATGATAAAGCTAATCGCTGCAAAGGTAATCGGATCGGCGTATCCTCCAGTCTCTGGCATTCTCCTGTAAAAATCAGACGGTCTTCGCATAACCTCTTTCCAGGTTTCGATATAACCCATAAGTCACCCCCAATAATTATACGCTTGATTTTTATTTAAATAAATTTACCAAAAAATGAAATCCTGTTTTCAGGATATGCAGAATAGTTTGAAACTGTGAAAAAAATAGAATTGCTGAGCTTATAGGGCTTCAGCCGGACGAAAACGGACCAAAAGTATTACTCAGAAATATTGTCCCTAAGCTCTCTGCACTGCTGCTCGCTTACTGTTCCACACGTAAGCAAGCCCAGTGCTTCAAATATACCTTCACCTGCACTTATTCCTTTCAGAGCACATTTATTCATCAAACGATAGTAAAGGTCTTCATTTTCGTTTTTAATAAAGTCACACATATCCAAAATAAATTTATCTGTTAAAAGTGGCTCATCTTTGTTTGCCCAGGTATCAACTGACTCAATAAGGTATTGACGCAGGGATTTATCTTTTCCGATGCCTCTCAAATATTCAAATGCGCATTCATCTATCCCGAGAACCCACTTTTCAAGCTTATAATCAAACATATCTTCACGATCTTGACCACTCATAAGTATCCCTCATAAATAATTAAGGGTTTCATAATATTTAACAATTTTAGACGATTTTTATAATTTAGGAATTTAAAAAATTTGACTTTAATTCCTCTGATAGGTGAGTATCATCAATCTCATAATAATACAGGAGTTTACCGAACAGGCTGCAACCCGGGGATCATTTATCATTATTAAGACGGCTACGAAGAAACTGTGAACTTATAAACCAAATCCATGAGAATGAAAGAAGAACTGGGGAACAAGCAGATCATTTTAAACCTTTTCCAGATATTACTGATTTATTTTTCAATTCAGACTTTTTGCGCTCTCAATAAGGTTGCGACCTAACTCTCTACTGGACTTTTGTAGATCAAGCATTCCTGTTTTAATAACGGGTAGTCTATATATATTCGGCTTGTTTATATAATATGTGTCTCATAATACACTGGGGAGACCGGGAACTTTTAATGTTTAGGAATGAAACGGATTCTGGATAGCCTGAGCTACGTTAACCGGAACACGAATTAGTAAATCTTGAAGAGTCGGACAGATATCTTAAAAATATTATAAAGTTTAAGTATAAATATAAAAACTATAATTTCTTTGTAAGGGGGTATATCTTTGAAAGGAGATCAGAAATTAATCGATTGTCTAAACGCTCGTCTGGCAGATGAACTGGCCGCTATCAACCAGTATTTTGTCCATGCCGAAATGTGTGAAAACTGGAATTACGACCGGCTGGGGGAGGTAATCGAAAAGCGTGCCATTACCGAGATGAAGCATGCCGAAAAGCTTATTGAACGCATCCTCTTCCTCGAAGGAAGGCCCATAGTCAGTAATCTGAGCGAAATTCGCATCGGCGATCAGGTACCGAAAATGCATGATCACGATCACTGGGCCGAAGAGGGGGCTATTAAAGGCTATAATCAAGCCATCCGTCTGGCGACAGACCTGGGAGATAACGACACTAAAGTGCTTCTTGAGTCACTCCTTAAGGAAGAAACAGAGCATATTGACTGGATTGAGGGCCAGATGGACCAGATCAACCAGATAGGTATCCAGAATTATCTGGCGCAGCAGATTCACGAATGAGGGTGATGCTCTTCATCTACCCTTATTTTAATGAATTTTTCAATTAAGTATGTTTGAAGAAACGCCAGATAATCAGATTGATTTTTGGTATTGTATAAATTAGCTAATTTTGAAAAATAGTTCTCAAGCAAAAGGTCAAACTGAATCTGGCACACCATATGTGGCAGGATTGTATACCAGAATTGTATACTCAATATAACAGGAATATTTTCCAACCACAGAAAACGATTTATAAAACTCTAACTTTTGGCTAGTCGCTTATAAAGAATATGTAGTTAATTCATAAGCCAAAGATTTATTGAAACCTCAAAACATAATACGCCTGAGAATAGCGTAACCTTGAGGTGGATAAATTTAAAGAATCTTTGAGAGCCATGAGATCTCTATGAATTATAAGATGGCAATAGTATAAACAATAAAAGCGTTGTCGGAAAAGAGCGATTTTAGAAAAGCAACTTGAAAATCAGTTTTAGAAAATCAGTATCGGAAAAGAAATTAAAAAAACGTTTAGTAATAGATAAGAGTGATAGGTGAGAATGGC
>NZ_SCHL01000008.1 GCF_004099695.1 Methanosarcina sp. MSH10X1
CCTTTCTTACTCTTTCTCCTTCAAACATTGGGGAAATCTCAAATGGGAATTCTGCCATTATATTTCGCCTCCTAAATAGAAATTATAAAAAGTCAATTAGCTCATCAAGGGCAGCATAGTGGTCTGCCTTACTCAGGTTCCCGAAGGACATCGTTGCGTTCTGGATGTAACCTCTTTCAAGTGCAATTGTTTTCGTGTTGCTGAAGTTCTTTGCTGCGGACAGTACCTGGTTGATGTAGAATTTTTTGAATCCTACGGTTATAATCATGTCGTAGTTTCCGTTTCCGTCAAGACCGGGCCAATTGGGATCTGTCAGGTAGAAACCGAGCATATGGGCGTTGATGTATTTTGCGTCCACGTCTTTGTCAGCAAGGGTTGCCAGGGAACTCCCGGTTGCAGCAATCGGAATATTTGCGGTCTTTGAAATCTTTACTACACGGTCAAGGAGTTCCGGGTCGAGGGTCAGGGTTCCTACCATTAGAAGAGGCCTCTTTGCCTTTGACATAAGCTTTGCAGCCATTTCAGGAGTGGTTGTCTTGGCAGTTGTCACTCCATAGCTGGTAAACAGTTTTGTGTTCTTAGTAGTGTCAACCATCTTCAGGCCTCCTTACAAAGTCTCTTGAGGTTAGTTGGCTGTGCCGAGACGTCGAATTTGATCTTCGGACCGGATATGATTTTCTTCTTCTTCCAGTCAATTTCCCATCCGCGTTCTGCTTCAAGCTTCTTCAGGAGTGCTTCACGGTTAGCCAGCGGGAGGTCAGCTTCGTTCCTGACAAACTTCCACCAGTCTTCAGGTACTGTTCCACCAAGGTATTTCTTATGGAGCTCCATCCAGTGGGTCAGTTTAATAGCTCTGCCCATGCTGTTATCGGACGGGCGGATGCAGGCTTTTGCCATCATCGGAATCGCTTCCTGCCAGGTCTCTGCTGTGGTCAGGAGGAATTCGGGTGCTGGTGGGATTGCCATTTCCTGGCCGTTCCTTGCATCGTAAACTTTCCACTTGTCCTCTTCATAGGTCTTGGCAATCAGAGCTCTCCTGTACTTGGAGGAGTGTGGACCGAGCACTGCAGGGATACCCAGGATGTTACAGCCGGTACCAATTGAGGAGGCCTTCTGTGAGAATGCACCCCATGCAAGCCCGCAGGCACCTACACGGTTCAGGACATAGTCTGCGATCTCGGCAAGGTTGCCTTCAAGGGTTCTCTGGGCAAAAATAGCTGCGACCTTCTCGGCTGCTCCGGTAATGTGGGCGTTCGATACACAGGATCCGATGTTGACAAGTCCTCCGCACTGGAACCCACCTGGATACCTTTCATATAGAGTCTTGCCGTCTTCGTCCTTGAACATACCAATATCCATTGCTCCACAACCGGTCGTAACTACGATGAAGTTCCTCTTTAGGAATTCTTCTGCAATGTAGTAGACGTCCTTTGTGCCTTCTGCATAGTTCGGGCATCCGATAATTGCAATAATACCTGGTGTGGTGCCCATGACGAGGTTGAGACCTTCTGCACGAATCTCGGCGTCAGAAACCTGGCCTCTGCCTGCTCTCATAAAGCCTTTCTCTTCAGCGATCTGCTTCTGGGTGACCTTTTCAATCAGGTTGAGGATTGGGATTTCTTTCTTACAGACCTGTTCACAGCGGCGACAGCCGATACATGGGTCGTGGAGTTCCTCGAGATATGAGTAGTCTCCCTGCTTTGCAAATCCCATGGCTTCGGGAATGTCGAGTTCCTCAGGGCAGGCAATCAGGCAGGCTCCACAGTCTGCACATTTTGCAACCCAGTTTGCGAGTTCTTCATCAGTAGGGATTGCAGTGATACCGGAAGCATCACGGATGGGAGCCATTTCCATAGTGAGTCTGATACAGAGCTCTCCGAGCTTATCATAGTCCAGCATCACACAGCCGGGAATCTTCCCTGACTTGAGCTCCTCAATGGTCTCATTAACATCTGCATCGGTTCTGTTTGGAAGTCCAAACATGATCTTGGGATTGGATGCGATGACCGGAATCATGAGCTTCTGAGCTTCAGGTAAAATGTCACCACGGACACACTGTTCGTCAACAACAATGACATCTGGCATTCCGGAGCGAATTACCTTGAGTTCCTTGGACATAGAACCGATGACCTTTGCATATGGGGGTCTCCTGTCAGCTTCCTTGTATCTTGTAAGATCAATTGCGGTACAGCAGAGCCCGGCAATTTCCATTTTTTCAGTCAGGTCGTGCGCTTCCATGTAGTCCATCATGTAGGTGACACCGCCTACATTATGCCCTATAACGCACAGGAAGGGCTTGGACTTGTCAATTGTCCCCATACCGATTTCGATAAGAGGGGCATCCGGGTCAGCTCTCGGGAAATCATAGGCGGCTACCTGTACAACATCGGAAATTTCCATGCCTACATGGTCCAGGCTACCGCTGAAGAGGGCTTTTGAGTCGTAATCGATCTCTGCGGATTCCTGGCCTGCATGGACGGTTGCAAGGAGCTGGGTGAGCTCTTCTTCAACATATTCCATTGCTGGCTTTATTTCACCCAGGTTCTTGGGGCTGAGCCCTGTGCTGATTGTGATATTCGGAGTAAGCACATTTGATTGCCCGAGGTTGAGGGGTAAGTCTTCTCCAAATTTTTCAATCAGGTGGTCAAGCAGGTGACGGCCATGGGCTGCGTGGCAGGCAGTACCTGTAATCACGCGGAGGAAGAATTCTCTCCCATTGTGGCCCTTCATGTCAATACCACAGGCACCTCTCTTGTTTCCAGAAAGGTCACAGGGTCCGTAAGTACAGTAGCAGCACTGGTCACACATGGGGGTAATAACAGGCTCGTAACGGTCAAGCAGTTTGAAGTTCCAATCATCCCTGTAAGACTCGAGTCCTGGGAAAAGTGTGGGACCTGCTTTGACGAGCTCCTTTGCTTTTTCTTCAGCAGCCTCCTTTGCTGCCCCTACAATATTATTGATAGTGATCTGAACGGATTCAAGATCCTCTATAGAAAAAGTCCCAGTAGTTAATTTGCTCATTTTAGCTTTACCTCCTAAATACGCTTAAAGTCACTTCATCCGACGATTCTTGAAAGTTCCAGCTATTTAAATAACATTTTTAGTAAATCGTTTTTAAATTTTTATAGAATCTACACACTTACAATACAGAATCAAGTACAGTAATTTTGGCAGGTAAACCCTTGAATTTCTAGAGTTTCGGGGCCGCTGCTTTTATTTTTAACTCAAGTGGGTAAGTTCTATACAGTAAACGTTGTGATCTCGGAAAAACAAACGAGATCTAGAGACTGTCCGAAAAGTTCTATGTCTGTTGTAAAATTTACAATTGAGCATCCAATTGGACATTTAACTGGATAATTAGTGTTTATTATCCGGAATCCGTTCATTTGTATTAATAATTGTAGAAATTACAGCAGGCTATAGACTTTTCAGATATACTCTTAAATTACACATTAGCGATGTATTATAAATAATTTGCACTTTTGTTCTGTTTAAATATAATAATAGACATCCTTTTCGTATAATATAAATCTAAAATATTTTAATCCTTTAACTCTTTATAGGAAATGAAAAACAGCATCAAGTGTTCACCTTTCATAAGATCTGAAAATAAACTTATTCGAATAAAGGCAAAGCGAGAGCACCGGTGGTTAGCAGAATTCTATGTTAAAACAGTTGTAAAAGGCAGAAAATAGCTACTGGACCAACGGACGTGTGATACAAAACTATTAAGTAAACATTATAGTTATAACTGTATTTTTTAGAGTTGGGAACTTCCCGCTATTGGTTTAGGTTTAAAATGCAGAATCTTAAAAATGGATTCAAGCTTATCAGTTAACGAATAATTTAATCACATGGCGTTAGTTATTTATATTACCCCTCTTCTGCGTAATTTGACTGTAGTTTGAGTTAAGTGGAATCTCAGAAACTCAAAAGCTACTTATTGCAGACCCAGTATAATTTTACTAATTGCTCTCATAATTACTAGTAATTATTAACATAGGGCTGCTGTTATAATGGGAATATCCCGGAAAATTTTCTAAAATGATCTCAAAAAATCCTGGGAAAGCTTGCAGCCTGCTTTAACGGGTTACTTTACTTTTTCTTCAGCAACCGTCTGTCTCAATTCTAAAAATTATTGATAGCTGTTTGAACAGCTTCACAATTTCTTATAGAAAAAATTCCAGTTAACTTACTCATTTAGCCTTATCTCCCAAACACGCTTAAAGCTACTTATCAGGTGTATCTTCAATATCTAGGATCCTTCGATATCAGTAAACATTGTGATCTCAGAGAAATAAAAGAGATTTTAGAGACTGTCCGAAAAGTTCTATGTATATTGTAAAGTTTACAATTAGGTTCCCAATTGGACGTTCAATTGGACAATTAGTGTTTATTATCCGGAATCCGTTCATTTGTGATCACTTATTGTATAAATTACATTAAGTCCCATACTTTTCGGATAGCTCTAAATTACACATAAGCGATGTATTATATATAGTTTTCATTTGTGTTCGATTCAAATATAATAATAGATATTTTCTTTATATTGTTTTATATTCAAATTCATTTGAGCTGTTAATTCATGATGGGATATGAAAAACGATACCTTGCGCCCACTTTTAATACTATATTAGAATGCAACTATTCGAATAAGAGGTAAAAAGAAAGTACCGGTAATTAGTAGAATTTTACGTTAAATCAGTTGTAAAAGGCAGAAAGTAGCTACTGGACCAACGGACGTGTGATACAAAACTATTGAGTAAACATTATAGTCATAACTGTATTTTATAAATTTTGGAGCTTCTAGCTATTGGTTTAGTGTTTAAAATACATAATCCTAAAAATGGATCCAAGTTTATCAGTTAACGGACAATTAATTATTAAGCGTTAGTTATTTATATTACCTCTCTATTGCGTAATTTGGCGGTCGATTGAGTTCAATGGAATCTCAAAAAGCCCAAAAGCTACTTATTGCAGACCCAGCAAAATTCTACTAATTTTCTCTTAATTATTAGCAATTGTTAACGTATTACAGGAAGAGCTTCAGACTATTCTTCTTTGCATCTTCTTATTGCAATCCTCTTATTAATATTGTGAATGCAAGAATGGCTACGGTCGCCAAAAATAGGGATTTAACAGCAAGACTAATGAAGAAACATAAAATACAGGAAGCAAACTGAAATAGAGAATATTGAAACTTAAAGAGTTTCATTCCTCACTGCACAGTCAAAAAATAAAAATTTACGCAATGAATTATAGATATGATTAAGGAGAAAATTCGTTCTGGGGATATCGGTATCAAAAATTTAATTGCTCAATAATTTCATTGTAGATTTGAAAAATCTAGATATAAATGATATTTAGCGTGCTGTTAAGGTCAATACTTTAAACGCTTTATGAACTATATAGGTCGATAGATATTTATCAGGTGTCGCATAAGAGTAATCTGATGGTCAATAAAGTTAAGCGCAGGGTGTCTTGCTTTCCAAAGGCTACCTATTTCAAGCCCAGAGAAGTTCCTCTTTGCTGCCTGGAAATCGCCACCCTCTCCATAGAAGAGATTGAGGCTATTCGTCTTTGCGACCTTCTACAAATGGAGCAAAATGAGGCTGCTAACAGAATGGGAGTATCCCGGAAAACTTTCTGGAGCGACCTCCAAAAGGCACGACAAAAGATAGCTGATGCTCTTGTTAACGGAAAAGCTATAGAGATTTCTGGTGGGGAATATGTTAATACAGGTGAATGCAGGGTCAATTTTCTTTGCAAAGAATGTGATCATGTGTGGGAACCAGAATTCAACCAGTATCGCCCCACAAGCTGTCCGAACTGTGGGTCCAGTCTAATTTTCCGTATTGGCGGCGATGGATTGGGAAAAAGATTCATTGATAATAAAATCTGCTGCCCCAGAGTAAAGGAAAGAAGCATAGATTCCAGTGAAGGAAATAAAGAACAGCGACAATAATAGCTAATTAGCCGATACCGGAATCAGGGCGATGGGATACTACTAAAATTGTCTACCAAGGACACATCCAGCTGCATGTGTATTTTACTAAAACAAACAGGCAAGAAAAAAGAAAATAAATATTGATCTCATATACTGATAAAACTTATTCTCCCAGAATCCGGTTTCGAGTCCGGAGCCTGTATAACTTCAAAAAGAAAAAGCTGAAAAAATTTTCTTTTAAGAAATTTTCTTTTAAATAGCCATCCAATCTTCCGTCTCCCATTGCACTTCGCGAGCATGTGGGCGTGAAGGGAAGTTTCCATATAAGTGCTAAAAAGGAATTTTACAGTTTACGTTATCTACGAGTTCACTCCAAATTTATAATCGCTTTTCTAAATTCTGTATTGAAGTTTTAAAGCGATTCTCTAACTGTAAAAATCCGTCTTAAAAATTTTCATAAAATTAAAATTAAGTTGGTTTGAAATTTATTCAGTGTTTGAGCTCGGAGAAACTACCAAGTAAAGTCAGAGTAATTGTAGATCAGGATGTGACTGCGTGAATAAATTCGTCAAAGATAAAATAAATCAAAGTATGAATGATAGAAAACAACATCATTCCCGGTTTTTAGAAAATTGCAGCACTTATGACTCTTTTCTTGAATTAGAAAGGAAAGCATTTGAAGCTGGTAGTCTTTCACGGAAACATAAGGAACTTATGGCTCTGTCTATTTCTATTGTTACTAAATGTGAACCCTGTATTGAATGGCATGTTCAACAGGCTTGTTTAGCAGGTGCATCAGATAAAGAGATATATGAGACTATAGATGTGGCCATTGAAATGGGAGGAGGTCCCGCAGCCGCTTACTCGCGATTTGCTTTGAATGCATTGGATTTTCACAAAGAAAAAAAATAGAAATTTTTACTTGCCGTTTCTTATGGCAGTTGCAGGCTCTACTTTCCTCTTTTTTCCCAGTAACCGCCCGATATCTGCTCACTTCGTGATCATGTGGACGTGGAGGAAGTTCTCAAATCAGTTTATTAAAAAGGAATTTGATAAGTTAGAGGCATCAGGAAAATCAAATAGAAAATGCGAAACAATTCGGGACAAAATAATAACCATAAGTATATAAATGCATATTTCGCAGGTCTATGTGCGGAAAATGAACTAGACAGGTGAAAGATGATGGGGGATAAGGAAATAATATACGCAGCTGAGATCTGGTCTGTGAAACAGGGGAAAGAAGAAGAATTTCTGAATATCTGGACAGATCTGGCTAGCTGGACCAAGGCTAATGAGATGTGTAGCACCGGAGTTGTCTTGTTGCAGGATTTAGAGCAAAGGAATCGGTTTATATCATTTGGTCCGTGGAAAACTTCAGCGTGCGTGCAGGCATGGCGTCAGCAACCGGAATTTAAAGCAGCTTTTGTGAAACTGAAAGAATTGTGTGATGAGGTAAAACTGAGTACGATGAAAAGCGTGTTTAACATTCCACAGGGCACTGTGTGATGTAGAATGGACGATGTAAATTAGTTCACTATAGTCTGCGGTGGCTGCTATAAAATTTCAGTAAATCCTGAAGCCAGTCCGAAGGTAAGCCCCGTAAACTACAAGGTACCTTTTCTGGGCTCTGTATAGTTTGCGAGGCTGTAAGTTCAGTTAAACAGTTGTTAAAAGTTAGTGTTAACAGTATCAATAATTATTTAAAGTACGGAAGAAGTATATAATATTTAATTGTATTGTGCGCTAACCCTTGCTTTATTAAAAATATTTGTATTGTGATAATACATTAAAACTAACTGGTTAACAAGAATGATTCAATATTCAAAAATGTTTGAGAGTTTTTGAGGGTATTCCGATAATGACAGTATCTGTAGATAACGAAAAGACCTGTTATATGACACCATTATCTATAGGGTTTCAGAAAGTAACAAAAGAGAAGTTTCACAAGTGGCTTGAAGTGCGATGTGAACAGCTTCATGAGCAGATAAAGAAAGATGGTAGATACGGTTACCGTTTCTTTAGTGGTAGCCATTTTATGTATGCTGTCAAATTCCATCATGATGACACATATGATGTTTACAGATTACAAAGAGTTACTGGCAAGGGGGTTAGGTAATGAAGTTTTCATATAAGGTATGGTTGGCAGTTGGTCTTATTTTACCACTTAACAAAGAGGGAAAGCTTGTGTTTGAACCATATAAAGGGTTCATGGCTGATTTACACGAACTGAAATATCTTGAAAACGAAATGAGAAACGGAAGGCAATTAAAATCCGCTGTAGATAGTTTGGAGTTTAAAATAATGGGTAATACAATGAAGTGGAAACAAGGTGAAAGATGGTGAAATAGACTTACTTAACTATGTGAATGTATCTAAAAATTTGCGTTACTAGACATATTGTGATTGTAATGAAAGATTCATATCTAATAGAAATTAGGTTGTTAGGAAAGTCCAAGTGTGAAACCCGTAATTTAATTTTACAAACAAGTAAAGAGTATAATATTCAAGTATCAAGACCTATACCTCATATTACTTTAGTCGGCGGATTTAATGCCAATAATGAAGCTAAATTGATACAGGATTTTGAATCGATAAGTCGCAAATATGGATTAATTAGTTACCTTATTGATGGCATTGACATATTTCCAGATAGCGGTGTCGTTTATTTGGATGTACAACCTAGCAAGGAACTCATTTCTTATCGGCGAGAGTTAAGGGATAAGTTACAAAGATATTGTAACTTATGTGAATATGATTTTTTTGAACCTTTTGAATTCCATTCAACAATCGCGATGCATTTAAGCCGAGAAAAAGCAGAATATGTTAAAAAAAAGATAAGACATGATAAAAAATACAGTCATCGGATACTTCGAGCTACATTACTAAAGAACGGAAAGATACTAGTTGAATATGATTTTGTTTTAAGAAGAATGCTAAGTAGACGAAAAGCATTAAGTAAACAGGGTTTAAGTAAAACATTCAAGAAATTAAACGATGTGAACAATCAATGGTTTCCTCCTGAGACACATGGTAAAAGCTTTTTAATTAGGATTTGGAAGAGCTTGATATCAAAAGTACATTTATAAAATAATTAATGTGTCTGTTATTTTAATGTTATTTCTCATAATTTAATCGGTAGCCAAACAAACATTATGAATTAATTTTCTTACATACTTTGTCGATACTTATCTCTACTTTGTACTATAAAAACGCGATTTAATATTGAGTTAAGCTACATACTAGCTCAATATTAAAATGGGTTCCGTGAAGTCCATGGCTGCTAAACAGATTATGCGCTTTTCGGGAGGGCAACCACTAAGGGTTATAATTCGTTTGATATTAGCCGCTGAAGACTTTACAGTACCACATTTTGAGCCACATCATCTCTTTACCAGGGCCGGATAATCCGTGTAGCCTTTCGCGCCGCCCCTGTAGAAGGTAGCCACATCCGGCTCGTTCAGCGGCGCATTCTTCCTGAAGCGCTCAGGCAGGTCAGGATTGGCAAGGAAAGGTACTCCAAAGGCAATCAGGTCTGCTTCGCCGCTGGCAATGGCTTCGTTCCCGCTATGGAGGCCATAACCACCGTTCAGTATGAAAGTCCTTTCGAAAATTCTGCGCAGGGTAGGCCCAAGCCGTGCCTCCGGTGGTACAAATCCCATCCGGCCTCCTATGGGCTCGATTAAATGAAGGTAGCCCAGGCCGGTTTTGTTCAGTTCTCTGGTGAAATAGGAAAAGGTCTCCTGGGGATTGGCGTCCGACATAGAATGCCCGGTATTGTGTGGGGAGATACGGTAGCCGACACGGTTGCCGCCCCATACCTCGATTACGGCTTTCGTGACCTCAAGCGGCAGGCGGGTCCGGTTCTCAAGGCTGCCGCCGTACTCATCAGTTCGCGTGTTGGACCCGCTCCGCAGGAACTGGTCAAGGAGGTAGCCGTTAGCGCCATGAATCTCTACGCCGTCGAAGCCTGCGGATCTGGCGTTCTCTGCCGCCTTCCGGAATTGTCTGACAATTTCCGGCACTTCGTCAGTCTTGAGGGCTCTGGGCACCGGAATTGGCTTTTTCCCACCGGGGGTGTGAATAGAGCCTTCGACCGGTAGCGCGGATGGTGCGACGGGGAGAGTGCCGCCCAGTAAGTCGGAGTGGGAAACCCGCCCTACGTGCCAGAGCTGGATAAAAATCCTGCCTCCAGCCCGGTGGATGGCGTCCGTCACCTTCTTCCAGCCGTCCACCTGTGCCGCAGAGTATATTCCCGGTGTATGCATGTAGCCCACCCCCTGAGGGCTAACCTGTGAACCCTCGGAGATAATCATGCCTGCCGAAGCTCGCTGCACATAATAAGTCGCCGTCATTGAGACCGGAACGTCGGCATCCCCTGCGCGGTTGCGGGTCAGCGGCGCCATCACCATGCGGTTTGGCAGCGTGAGATCGCCCATCCGATACTGCGAAAAAAGATCTAGGTTTTCTGCCATGATAATCATCTCCGTTAAGCCTGGCTGGTTGCTGGTTCGGATTTCTCCGATTATAAAAGCTGCTCAAATCTCTTGATTGAACCCGATGATTATAACATCGCCGATCCTGACAAATGGGAAACCGATACTCCCAGTGCCCCTCATCATCCCGGCCGCTATCTTATTTTGCTCGCTCCCGATAGCGAGATCGTAAACTACGAAATCGAATGGTATGCCTCTGGACCGGGAAACTTCCTTTGTTTTCCGGCTTATCGGGCAGGTGCTTATATTATACATTGATACTTTTGTCATATGTTCTCCTGGTTTTATCGCTAACTCCATTTCTTTCAACTTATTCTGTCTGGTTTCGGCAGTTAATACTCGATGATCACATTGATATCCCCGCTCTTCTTGGATACGTTGACCAGCGTCTCCTCTTCGACCCGCCTGAAATTCAGGTCGGTCACTGTGTTTCCGACCTTTACATTGTTGAACTGCACGTTGTCCAGCCATGAAGGAAGATGGGGCTTGTTAATGATCAGCCGGTTATTCAGTGCATCGGGAGATATTCCCAGGCTGGCTGTGAGCATAAACGGCATGGTTCCGGATGCCCACGCCTGTGGGCTACAGGCTACCGGGTATTTAACGGGGATACCATACTCCGAGCGCGTCAGCCCGGCGAAGCACTCCGGTAAACGGTAACCCTCGAATGCCCTGGCTGCCTCATACATTCCTGTGAACAATAAGGACATCTCATTGATGAATCCATACTTTCTCAAACCCATAGCAATTATCGCGTTGTCATGCGGCCAGACCGTGCCGTTGTGGTACCCTAACGGATTGTACCGCTTCTCTTTCGCGGACAGCGTGCGAATGCCCCATTCGGTGAACATATCATCTCTGAAGATTCTGTCTACCAGGTGTTTTACGTATTTCTGATCGATGATTCCTGCCCACATGCATTGCGCCGGGTTAGACGATATCACGTCACATACACCTTCAGCGTCCAGTGCCTGGGCGAAAAATTGCTTATCCTTCATCCAGAATTGCCGGTTGAATCTCTCTTTAAGTTCCCCTGCCTCCCTTTCCAGTCTGGCCGCGTCATTTCCCCTACCCAGCTGCCTGAAAAGCGGCGCAAGTCCTTTTTTCGCCATGTACACATATCCCTGTGCTTCGGCAACGGCGATCGGTTGTTTCGCCAGCGTGCCATCTGAACGGCTAATTGAGTCCGGGGAGTCTTTCCAACCATGGTTGTAAATGCCCAGTGGGGATTTCACCGCATAGTAGGCAAAGCCATTTCCTTCCATATTGGCATAGATATCGATCCATTTCAGGGCCTGGTCCACATTGCCTTCCAGCTGTTTGATCAGTTCGATATTCCCCGTCCAGTTCACGTATTCAGTCAGAAGAATTAGAAACAGGGGCGTAGCGTCGACAGTGCCATAGTATGGCGTCTGGGGGATCAGGTTCAGGTTAGCCAGCTCGCCCAGCCTCAGTTCGTGAAGTATTTTTCCGGGCTCCTGGTCCCTCCAGTCATCTGATCGGCTGCTCTGGAACTTTGCGTTCACCAGCAGCGTGCTTTTTGCCAGCCCCGCCTCAAGAGGCAATAGCTGGAGTGCCGAGATAATGCTATCCCTCCCGAATAGTGCATCGTACCAGGGTATTCCCGCGGAATGGAACATATCTCCTTTAATGGTCATGCGCATCGTGTTCAGGTCAGCCAGCGAGCGAACCATGATGCTATTGAAAATTTCGTTGCTGGTCGGTATATTTTCGCAGCATTCGAGAGCCTCGACGTAGGATCTCATGATCTGGTTCATTCGCTGATCGGGATTTTCCACTGGTCGTTCCGGCTCCTGGCCGGGCTTAATCTCCTCGACGGAGATTTCCAGGTTAACTGTCTGCAACCCGTGGGCGGCTATCTTCAGCTCAAAGGTGCATATTTTCCCTTCTACCCTTGTGGGCGACGGTTCAAATGCAATGATTGTGTTACGAAGGCGCTTGTCTTCCCCCTCGTAGGATAAGTAAAGGTTTTTACCATCGAATCTAGCCGGCAACACTTCCGCAGCTGTCGGAGGGGCAATGCCCCTGATGGTGAACATATCTGCAAAATCTGCATCGAGCTCAAAAGTCAGGTTCAAGGTCACGGGAAACGTGTTGAAGTTTCGGATAGTATGGCTTTGCCGGATGCAGCCCGGTATGGTCGTGGCCATAGTGCCGAGAAGCGTTTCTTTAGCGATGGTGGTGCCCATGCAATCCTTTAGTTCCGGGTTGGTGACTATAAGTGTGGATCTGAAACCTCTCCCATCGCTGGATAAAACCTGAGTTGGAGGTATATCCATGAGTCTTATGAGAAAACCGCTCAGATACCTGCAGTCGTGGTAATAGAGGCCATACCCGTAATTTTCTGTAATAGGTATCTCGCCATCCTCTTGCGTTATGAATGCCAGCTCGTTATTCCGTATGACCATCTCGTTGATAATGCTGCTGGACAGGGTATGCTTCTTGTATATATCCCACGCTTCGCGGATTCCCTCTCGTTCAGAAGGCTTTAGCATGCAAATTCCTCATAACCCAGTATCAGTTTTATACATTGGCTGCCACCCTGGACGGTTCCTTTCACGGATAGTAAGGGAGCATACCCCGCCCATGGCCCTCGATAAACTCTTACTGATCCGGCTGCAGAATGAAAGTAGAACCGGTTAAGTCTGGTTTATATTAAATTATGAAACCTTTTCCATATGGTCCCACTATCTAAGAATGATCTTTGCCGTCTTCATAAGCCTGCAAAATCAGTAACTACCTTTTTAGCTCGATTCTTAGAATTTTATTGATCTCTTCAATGCTCCCGCAATCATTAAACTGGTTATTGTCTCAGCCTCGGCACAATCCATATTGTGAGACGCTTACAATTTAACTTTGAATTAATAAATTACGCTCTCTGGACAATAACTTCTATGACAATTATTATGTCATTTTTATTTAAATATTCATAGCTTGCCTGATAGTTGCAGGCAGTTAAACCACACAATCTTATTCTGAAATGCCACAAACGGCGCTTTGTAAAAATCGTAGTAAATCTAAAATAAGTACCGCTGGTACTTTGTATCTCGCCCGGCTCGGTAGGGAGCCTGCTGGCTGATTCGCAGCCTTCATTCTACAGGATGGGTTTCCAGAGCTTCCATCCCGGGCTTTGCGAATTTTTAATAACTCATTTTTTCAACTCGAAAATGGGATAAGGTGTGAAATGGCAGAAACAGAAGCAGGCTTTATCATCGGATTATATAGTGCAGCTTACGATTGAAAGGAAATAAAAAAGGTGTTCTGTTTCCGGTGCCACTGGAATTCTTGCAGGCTGGAATTCCCTTGCCGGTTTGGTTTTCGGGGTCATCCTTCTTGATTTCGGGATGCAGAGTGCCATTATTGCCAATCAGCAAATAATTTAAGGGCTTAAGCCGCAAGCACGCAACCGGGTAAATAGTCTGCTTATGGTAGGGATGTTTATCTGCGGCAGCCTGGGGTCTGGAGGTGCAGTGCTGGCCTGGAAGGTAGCAGATTGGCAGGGGAGTTGCCAGTTTTTCCATTGTTCTATCACTTACGCCCTGTCTGGTGCCGCTTTTGCTCCGGCATAACCATTCATGAATAAATTTAAGAATCGGATGGATTACTGATATTGTTTATTTCTTGACCTGTAAAGTTCAATAGAATATATTCTTCTGCAGGAGCAGAGGTCGGAAACACCGGGAAATGCTACAGGAGCAGGAAAAACAGAAAAATATTGCCCGGTAATGAAACACTAAATTTCCGGACCTATAAGTGGTAACTCTCCAATTTTGATAAAGCCTACCCACCTGAAAACTTTAATTTATTTTGAAGAATTATTTAAGTATTAAATCTAGAATTTACTATAATTTTATGAATCAAAAACGAGTAAATACTAGTGTCAATATTTTATTCTATATGTTTAGAATTATTTTATTTAAGTTATAAATTATTATGCAAGATATAAGACAAGAGGCCAAACGCAATAATACAAACCAGGCGATGGTACTATTGTATTTATTTAAAATTGAAAAATACCTCATTAAATCAATAAACTTTTATTATATATAAGAAGAAATAAAGAGTAATACAACAGTTGCAATGATTCGTAATTAATTATTGGTAGTCAGGCATTTTGCCACCTGCTAGAGAGATTAAGGAGATAATGACAGCTAAAATGGATCAATTTCCGGCAGTAAATTCGAATCCCGTGCTCAGTGTTGCAAAGGACGGAGTTATCCTTTACTCAAATGAGGCAGGGAAACCCTTATTGTACGATTGGGGAGTAAGAGTCGGAGAAAAATTGCCTTTACATCTCGAAATTTTTGTTCAGAGGGTAATCTCCCGGAAAAATATTGAAAAAATAGAAGTGAATATGGGGAAAAAAGTATACTTAATTGTTTTTCATCCCTTGCCTGAACAGGAATGCGTAAACATTTACGGATTTGACATAAGTGACAGTGGAAAGCTTGAGGGAAAACTTCGGGAAAGTGAAACTCAAGAAATGACGAGCCTGGAGCTTGCCAGTGTCATTGATGTTAAAGCGATTCAGTCTCTTATGAGTGATTTTTATACGCTTGCTCATATCCCAATGGCCTTGCTTGATCTTAAAGGCAATATTCTGGTAAGCGTCGGATGGCAGGAAATCTGTACCAGGTTCCACAGAGCTAATCCTGAAGCCTGCAAGCATTGTATCGAGAGCGACATAAATCTAACTGCGGGCGTTGCTCCCGGAGGATATAAGCTGTACAAGTGCAAGAACAATATGTGGGACGTAGTAACTCCAATTATCGTAGAAGAGCAGCATGTCGGCAATATCTTCTCAGGACAGTTCTTTCTTGAGGACGAGCCTCTGGACTATGAGCGTTTCCGATTCCAGGCCAGAAAATACGGTTTCAATGAAGAAGAATACATAAAAGCACTTGAAAAAGTTCCTCGACTTAGTAGAAAAGCTGTAGATACAAGCATGGCTTTCTTCATGACCTTTGCTAATATGATCTCACAACTAAGCTACAGCAATCTCAAGCTGTGTCAATCGCTGGCAGAGCGTAATGCCGTCGTAGATGCATTGCGAGAAAGCGAGAAACGTGAACGAGCCCGTTCGGATGAACTGGCAGTGGTGCTGGATGCCGTACCTGTCTCCGTTTATATAACACATGACCCTCAGGCGAGTAAGATAAGTGGTAACCGTCTCTCCTACGAATGGCTAGGAATTCCTGTGGGTAGTAACTTATCGAAATCCGCTCCTGAAGAAGAGAAGCCCGATATGTTCAGGTTACTCAAGGATGGAATCGAACTCCAGCCTGAAGATATGCCGTCGCAGTTGTCGGCTAAAGGCATAGAGATAAACGACTGCGAACTGGATATAATATCTGCTGATGGCGAGATACGGCATGTACTGGGCAATGCCAGACCCCTGCGCGATGAACAGGGAAACCTGTACGGTTCCGTCTCTGCATTCATAGACATCACAGAGCGTAAGAAGGCGCTGGAAACGCTCCGATATAGCGAAGACCAGCTCCGGGGGCTGTTCCAGAATGTTAAATCTGGAGTTGCACTCATCGACGAGATCGGCATGTTCTCACTTGTCAACCCGTCATTTATGCAGATGTTCGGCCTGGATAATGAACTCGACATTCTAAACGTTAATAGTCAGGATTGGAGCCGATGGAAAGTTTATGGAGAGGATGGTAAACTGCTACATATTGATGATCATCCTGTTCGGAAGGCGGTGAGAACCGGTAAGCCTGTGAAAGGCCAGCTCGTTGCAGTGCAGAATCCCGGTGCTAATGAACTCACCTGGATGTTGATAAGCGCCGAACCGGTCCTGAAAGAAGATGGTCACATATACAGGGTAATCTGTACTTATCATGATATTACCGAGCGCAAGCGAGCTGAGGAAGCCCTTAAAAAAGCACGCGATACTTTAGAAGAAAAAGTTAAAGAGCGTACAGCCGAACTTCAAGAAGCTTACAATTCGTTAAAAGAAAGTGAAGAGCGCCTTGCTGACTCTCAAAAAATAGCTCACATTGGAAACTGGGACTGGAACATTGCAACCAGTGAGGAATACTGGTCTGATGAACTATATCATATCTTTGGGTTTGACCCGCAGTTTGAGCTAAACCACAACACATTTCTAAATTGTATACACCCAGATGACTTAGATTATGTAACTAATGCTATTAACGAAGCATTAGATGGAAAGCCGTATTACATTGATTATAGAATAATCTTGCCTGACGGAGAAGAACGTATTATTTATTCTGAAGGCGAAGTTTTTTTTGATGAGAACAATAAGCCTGTTCGAATGAGAGGAATAGTTCAGGATATTACTGAACGTAAAAAAGCAGAAGAAAGTCTGGCGAACATTGAGATTGCCCGTAAAAAGGAAATTCATCACAGGATCAAGAATAATTTACAGGTGATCTCCTCCCTGCTCGACCTTCAGGCTGAACAGTTCCGAAACCGAGCAGATATCAGGGATTCGGAAGTCCTGGAAGCCTTTAGAGAAAGCCAGGACAGAGTTACATCTATGGCTTTGATACATGAGGAACTTTACAGGGGCGGCGGATTTGAAACACTAAACTTCTCGCCTTACATTGAGGAACTAGCTAATACCCTTTTCCAGACCTACAGCCTTGGAGATACCGGGATCAGCTTGAGTATGGATCTGGAAGAGAACCTTCTCTTTGATATGGATACTGCTATTCCTCTGGGGATAATCATTAACGAACTTGTTTCCAACTCCCTTAAACATGCATTTCCTGACGGAAACAAAGGAGAAATTCGAGTCAACCTTCACAGGGAAGAATCCACAGGACTTAAAAGTGAAGGGTATGAGAGTACAGGTAGCAGTTACACTCTGACGGTTTCCGATAATGGGGTGGGCATACCTGAAAATCTTGATGTTCAAGATCTTGATAGTCTTGGCATGCAGCTGGTAACTTCCCTTGTAGACCAGTTAGATGGCGAACTTGAACTGAAAAGGGCTAATGGGACGGAATTTACCATAAGGTTCACAGCAGCAGAAAAATAATCAGGCGTTGTATCCAGCGGCGTAGATAAAGGAAGATTAAATTTGATAACAAATAGAAGAAATATGTTATTCAGGCCATTTTTTACGTTAAAAGATACACTTAAAAAGGACTCTTCCGAATCCAATAAAATATCCAGTTTTTTCATATGCTTTTTTCTTCGTGGTGTCCTTAACAGTCACATCCGCAAGTGCAGCTATACTCGATCTTTATAATAAAATAAGTAGATTTTTAATAAAATTCAGGATATGAAAAGATTTTGAGTGAGTCAATGAGCCTTGCGAACAGCAGCCAAACCTTTCCAATCTTCCATGTCAAGTTCCGGCTTTTCTGCCCGGTATTTAGCATATAATGCTATTCCCACAGGATCTTCAAGGATCTCGACTCTGACACCTTTCTCGCGTAGCATGTTTTCATTGCCCGAAGCGTTTGTAACATCGCCGACAACTACACGGTCGAATTGGCGCATATATATCAACGTGGCGCAAATGTCGCAGGGGCTGAGCGTTGTGAAAATCGTGGTATTACTGAAGTCTTGCCTTCCCGCATTGCGTATAGCCGAAGTTTCACCGTGGTTGTAAGGGTCGCTATCCTGCACAAGCGTATTATGCCCTTTGCCGACAATCCGACGTGTGTTATTATCAATAATGACGCTACCGATGGGGCAACCACCTTCATCGTAGCTCTTCTGAGCAAGTAAAACTGCTATACGCATAACGTTACGTTCGCTCAGTTTCACAAAGAATTTATCTTCAACTATCGCAGGAAGACTTTCCGTGGGCAAATGGGCAATGACATTAAGCAGCTCTTCTGTAACAGGCGTGTCCTGTGTAATGAAGTGTTTCATAAGCTCTATTTTTCAAAGAATAATGTAATAAGACTATGGATAAGATATGGCTCAGGGTAGCAGAGCCGGGCGGTGAGAGCGTAATAAGGGAGCGCCGGCCCGATAATGGAAGAGAAGGGTCAGGGTGAGGTCATGGCCAATGGGAACCATAATCCTGTGAAGAAAAAGAAACCTCAAATTTAGTGTCAGGAATGTGTTTAAAGTTACAAACATTTCTAAATGGATCTTAAATCCATTGCCTGATAGGTATTCCCCAGCACAACCAGAAGAAATGTAATTAAGAGAGAAATATTATCTCTTTTCGATAAACCAAAAAATGAGCTTCAAATTCATATGAATGTCATAAGGTGTTATTTTATGAATCAGATCTTTGGCTAATGTTATGTCAATAACACCTAACCTGTGTGTTAGTAAAACCAAACTTCAGGTCAAAAAAGCCATAAAATAGGTTATAAATACAATTGGATATGTGTAATCACATATCCACCGGGTTAATGTATACATTTCAAGGTAACTGGTATTGCAGGTCTACTAAATAATATTACTCTTTTTTAAAAGTTTGTGCCCTGCCCGGACCAACGGAAATATAGTTAATGGGTACTTCCATGAGTTCTTCCAGCCTGTTTACATAATTTCTGGCATTTCCCGGGAGCTCCCCAAAGGCTTTTACTTCTGTAAGGTCAGTTTCCCAGCCAGGAAGGTCCTCATAAACAGGCGTGCACTCAGCGAGATCCTCTGTAAGTTCGGGAGGATATTCAAGCTTTTCTCCCCTGAATGTGTAGCCTGTGCAGATCCGGATTGGATCCAGGCCTGTGAGTACATCCAGTTTAGTCAGGGAAATCTCGGTATAGCCGTTAAGAGCAATGGCTTTCTTCAGCAGGGGCAGATCGAACCATCCGCATCTCCTGCTCCTGCCGGTAGTTGTCCCGAACTCTCCTCCGGCTCTCTGGAGCCTTTCTCCCAGTTCTCCCGTAAGCTCTGTAGGAAGCGGGCCCTCACCCACCCTCGTGATATATGCTTTCACTATGGCAATCACATTATTTACTCTTGTAGGGCCGACTCCGAGGTTAGCACAGGCAGAGCCTGCAATTGTAGAAGAAGAGGTTACGAATTTCTGGGTTCCGTGTATAACATCAAGATGAGTACCCTGGGCAGCTTCAGCCATCACATGTTTTCCTTCATCAAGAGCCTTATTGATCTCCCTGGAAACATCTGTTACATAAGTGGCAAACTGCTCGCCCAGCTCAAGGTATCTCTCTATCAGTGCAGGGTCCCGGACGATTTTCGGATCTCCTCCCATTGCAGCTATTTCTTTTTCTTTCTGGGGAGCAAGTTCCTCAAGTCTCGCAAAAAAGCGTTCGCGGTCCACAAGTTCAGCCATGCGGAATTCGTCTCTTGCTATTTTATCGATGTAAGCATAGCCTATCCCGCGTTTTGTGGTTCCGATTTTCTTTTCTCTGGACGCTTCCCTTAGCCCGTCCAGCTCTATATGATAGGGCATGATTATGCTTGTCTTCGCATCGACTCCGAGTTTTCCGGTATCTACCTTTACGCCGTGTTTTTTAAACATTGTAATTTCTTCGGCAAGAACCTCAGGATTCAGGACAACCCCAGGCCCGATCAGTACTCTGGCATCAAGCAGAATACCTGATGGAATCAGGTGCAGTTTGTAAACCTCGTCTCCTACCCTGACCGTATGGCCCGCGTTGTTCCCTCCCTGGAAGCGGGCAACAATGTCATAATCTTTTGCAAGAAGGTCGACAATTTTGCCTTTTCCCTCGTCACCGAACTGCGCGCCTGTGATTATCGTAAACATAAAGCCCTGATTCGGGCTTAACCGTTAATAACTTTTTGTTTCATTCCCCGAGTCCCGTCTCTGGTGGACGGTCCAAACTCCTCCCTAGAACTATGCAGTGTACTGCTCTTTTAGCTTCGCTCAAGAGGGCTAATTTTGGCACAGAAATTTAAAATATATCTTTCTGGAAACCGGGACGGAAAATGGGAATAAGGTTTAGAAGAAGGAAGCTCTGAAAATCAGCAGGCTGAGGAGCATAAGTATTATTGCAAGGATTGTTGCAGTTTTGGCGCTTTCTTTGTCGCTTCCGAAAATAATCGGTATGGGGCCGAGCATGATCACTCCGCCTGTTTTGATTTCGGACTTCGGACCCTTTTGAGGGGGGCTTCCATGGAATGGGGTCTCCGCATCAGCGGGGCTTTCATTACGGGTTTCTCTTCCGAATGTGTCTGTTCTGTTTGAGTGAGTCTGCATTGATCCGGATTCCTGGCGTAGGCTCAGAGCTATACCGATAATAATTAGCAGAAATCCTGTAAGTATTGTAAAAATCCCAATAGAAAAAAGCATATTTCCATCAATCAGCGTTTCTTTTTCCATAGGAACAGATAGAGAATTGACACTATTAATCCAAGTCCCAGCATATTTGTCGTTATTTCAGGAGAAGAGCCAAATACTATCGGGATTGGACCGATCATGATTAGTCCGCCCACCTGACTGCTTGCAGGATGCTGGAAAATGGTGAGAACTATGCCCAATAATAATATAATGAAGCCCAGGAATGTGACTGTTGCGCCTACTCTCAGAAAATCTTGCGATGTACGCATGTGGAATGATATAATGCTTGTATTATTAAATCTATCTTTTAAACTTTTTATATCTGTGACTCACTTGCGTCGTTTCTTAACTTAATTTGATAATTTTTATATAATGTGCCTGATCTCCGCCTCCACAGTAAAGAAAATTGACGATTGCTTTTTAATGGTTTATAATAGGATACCTTTTACCGGCAAGATTGTCCTCTCAAGCCGGGGAAAAATTTATATCATTTTGTCCTTCCCGCCCAGGCTTGAGCCAATAAAGAGCCAATAAAGAGCCAATAAAGAGCCAATAAAGAGTCAATGAAGAGCCAATGAAGAGCCAATGAAGAGCCAATAAAGGGCTAAATTAGAAAGTAATGTTGAAAACCAGTATTTTTAGATTTTCTTTCTGCCTTCTTCTAGGGAAGCTTGCTGGTATCTGGAGAACGCGACAGTACATATAATATAGAAAAAGAAGGATATGAGGATTGAGCGGAGTATAAAAATCGGCAAATCTCAGTCGAGTTTCCGAAAACAATTTAATTGAACAATTGAATAGATCCTTAGTCGGGATACTAAATATGCAGTCTGGATTAAACATGTTACAGATGTCGCAGGAAATTATATATACCCTTTTTATATTTATGTATGTATATTAACTCCCGGCATCTTAATATATACTGTGAAAAGTTAAGAGTACCTTTTAAATGTCATTTTAACCTTTGATATGTGTAAATCTTACTATAACGGGGGATTTTATGAAAAAGAATTCTTCCCTGTTTTCCCGTTTCTCAGGCTTTATCTGTTTTAAAAGCCGGGACGGAATATAATAACCTGAGATTTAATATACAGGTGGACAATCTCTCCGGAAATATCCTGAAACCTTGACCGGCTTGATGGCTCAGGCTAAATAATCGGTTACGGAGCCGAATAGCAAGTTTTCAGGCCAGTTTGCCATTAAATCACCATCTACAAATCAACAATTCCTGAGTGAACTGATCTTTAAACCATATATAAGCTCAATATTATGCGATAAAAAAGGTGTTTTAAAATGTCAGAAGACAGTGCAATAAGATCTTCTCTAGAAGATATCAAAACAAGGGTAGAGTTCCAGCTTGAGTGCGGGAAGATCGATGCTGAAGATGTGAAGTCTCTCTTAACCGAAATAGAAATCATGAGGGTCCAGAACGAGAACATGAAGGCCCGGCTTCTTGAGGCAAGTGTGGCGACAGGCAGGCACCTTCAGGAAATCAATAAATTGAAAGCTCACCTGGAACAGCTTACCGAGCCTCCTCTCTTTATTGCAACTATTCTTGAGGTAAACGGAGAAATCGCGCTTATAAGGCAGCATGGGAACAACCAGGAGGTTCTTACCCAGATCCCTGAAGAATGCATCGGAAAGATTGAACCCGGCATGAGAGTTGCAGTAAACGGGGCATACTCAATTATCTCCATAGTAAGCAGGGCTGCCGATGTAAGGGCTCAGGTTATGGAGCTCATAAACTCGCCTGGGGTTGACTACAGCATGATTGGCGGGCTGGACGAGGTACTGCAGGAAGTCCGGGAAAGCGTTGAACTTCCGCTTACCGAGCCTGAACTTTTCGAGGATCTCGGAATCGAACCTCCTTCAGGTGTTCTGCTCCACGGTGCCCCGGGTACGGGCAAGACCCTTATTGCAAAAGCCATAGCCTCTCAGGCAAAAGCAACCTTCATCCGGATGTCGGGCTCGGACCTGGTCCAGAAGTTCGTAGGCGAGGGCTCAAGGCTTGTTAAAGATATTTTCCAGCTTGCGCGGGACAAATCCCCAAGTATTCTCTTCATAGATGAAATCGATGCTGTCGGTAGCATGAGAACCTATGACGGAACCAGCGGCTCGGCTGAAGTCAACAGGACAATGCTTCAACTCCTTGCTGAGATGGACGGTTTTGATCCTAAAGGCAATGTAAAAGTGGTTGCTGCGACCAACAGGATTGACCTGCTTGACCCGGCTCTCCTCAGGCCTGGCAGGTTTGACAGGTCGATCGAGGTTCCGCTCCCTGATGATATAGGAAGGGTTGAAATCCTTAAGATCCATACCCGCAAGATGAACCTGGCAGATGACGTGGACTTCGAGAAACTCGCAAAAGTCATGAAAGGCATGAGCGGGGCGGAAATCAGCGTTATTGTCAAGGAAGCCGGAATTTTTGTGCTGCGCAGGCGCGGTAAACAGATTACCATGTCAGACTTCCTGAAAGCACACGAAAAGGTCGTAAACACCGAGGAACCCACAATTCCCCAGGCTATGTTTGTATAATCGGTCCTGGTAGCCCAAGCTTGAAAGTCAAAACCGAATTACTCTTCAAATTTAAGGAAAACTCTTCTGTAAAGTTCTCCTCAAGCATGCCGGATAGGACAAAACCTACCGGCAGTTCCTTCTTTTTTGAACTGTCAAACGAAAGGTTTATATTTTATAAATTACTTGAAGATATGCTGCCTGAGAGGCAAAGCATAATAACAGGACAACAAACTGCTCCGATAGTGTAGCTCGGCCAATCATTCAGGACTCTCACTCCTGCGACTGGGGTTCAAATCCCCATCGGAGCACTTTCCTTTTTACAACATTTTTCTTTTTACAATACTTTTAATCCAGAGTTTTTATCAATTGTTTTTTACCGGATTTCTTAGTCATCTAAAATTGATTCACTATCTAAAATTGATTCACTAATTCTCTCAATTCATTCTGCCAGCTTATTTCCAAACTTCGTAATATCTATTTATCTTCCTATCTTCCCATTATTGCCTGATCTTTCTACAGGATAGTTTTTCTTTGATCGGCGTTTAGTGATTATTGATCGGAACCAGAGGAAGCGGATTGGAATTATGAGAACAGAAAGCCTGCCGGACATTCCGGATATTGGAAAAAAGCTTCTTGGCTACCTTTATGGCACTGCCTGTGCGGATGCCCTCGGACGTCCGGTAGAACACCTGACCCTTGAGCAAATCAAAGATAAGTACGGAGAAAAAGGAATTCTTGAACTCCCGCCCAATTCCCCCTGGACTGATGATACCCAGTTGATGCTTGTACTTGCCAGGGCTCTGCTTAGGGGAGCAGAACTTGAAATTCCCGGGCTTATGGACAGGATAGCAGAGGAACTTGTACTCTGGCTGGATGAACCTGACATGGGTGCAGGGGCGACTACCAGAGGTGCAGCGCTAAGCCTTAAGGACGAGATTCACTGGAGCGAATCCGGAATCGGCTCGAAAACCTGCGGAAGCCTTATGCGGGCTGGAATTCTTGGTTTTGTTTACCGGAACGATCCCCAAAAGCTGGCTAAAGTCGCCCTGATTTCGGGCAAAATTACTCATTCCCATCCGGTTGCAGAGGCTGCTTCCATTGCAGGAGCATATTCAGTTAAACTTGCCCTTGACGGGGTAGAACCGGGAGAAATGTTTGAGCCTCTTCTTGAGGTAACTCAGGGAATCTCTAAGGAATTTACTCATGCCCTGGAAAATTCGTATAAATTGGCTTACAGTGACATCGGAGATGAGGAAGGCTTGAAGAAGCTCGGACAGGGCTGGTATGCTGATGAAACTTTTGCCCTGGCATACTTCTGCATATTGCGTTCTCCGGATGACTATAGAAAAGCAGTACAGACCGCAGTGAATATTACCGGGGACTCGGATTCGGTTGGGGGTGTTGCAGGAGGCATTCTTGGAGCCAGGCTGGGGATTGAAGCCATACCTGTTTCCTGGGTTGAGGCACTCAGGGATAAGGAAAAACTGGGGGAAATGGTCGGGCCTCTGCTTGAAAAGCATTATCAGGTTTCAGAGGGTAAATTTAGAGAATAACTTGAAGCCTTGAAGCTCTATTCAGGCCTTGAGATTAAACTGAGGTCTTAAAATGGGATTTTCCAAAAAAAACGTTTATTCCGGGAAAGGTGACTGTCCAGAAAAATATCTTTCTTCCCAAAAGGACATCTTCTCCGGAAAGGGCGTCTATTGTTTGATATTTGAAAATCGAGCATGCAAGCTTGAGATAGGTAAAAAGGGTGAGCTCTCTTTCCTGTCGGGGTTCCACATATATGTGGGATCGGCTCTGGGACCCGGGGGCCTTAAAAGGGTAAGGAGGCATATCAATCTCTCCCGGAACCGGGACCGGAATCCCAGATGGCATGTAGATTATCTTCATCTGAATCCTGCTTTCAGACTGGTTTCAGCGGTTTATGCTTTTACTTCTGCCCGGTTTGAATGTACACTTGCTGGCAGGATAGGAGGAGATTCGGTATCGGGCTTCGGGTGCACAGACTGTGCATGCAGTTCTCATCTTTTTTATAGAAACAAAAATCCGGTTTTAGAGATTACTGGAGCTTTTGAAGCTCTGGGACTTCATGCCGTTGTATTTGAACTTTAAATCTTAATTTTAATTTCAATTTTAACCTGATTTCTTCTTTGATACCAACAGGAAAGCTTAAGGTAAAACAGGATTTTATCTAGTTATAAGAAATTGGGTTGTTTAATCAGGGGATATTCAATGGAACAATTTTCTTTTATTGCCTGCATGCCTGATAGGCCCGGAGCACTGCATAGGGCGGCGGAAATTGTTACGCGGTACGAAGGGAATATTAACAGGATTCAGTACGACCACAGGATAGATATGCATACTGTTTTCTTTGAAGTGACCGCTGCTCCGCAGGCTTATGAAAAGATCCGTGAAGAACTGGAAAAGATAGGCTATCTCCAGACTTCTCTTCAGCCTGTAGCTTTCCTGAAATTCCATATTTATCTTCCTAACTGCCCTGGTGCTTTATTTGACCTCCTGAATCATATTACCTCATCGGGAGCAAACATTACTCTTCTTGATTTTGATGATCGGGGACAGCATCCTGAAAGGCTTGTAGTGGGTCTTAACATCGAAAATCCGGGTATGATCGATACCCTCCTGAACAGGCTTAAATCAAGATACAGGCTCGAAATTCTCGAGTACGATACAACCGGGGAGAAACTTGATGATACCGTATTTTATCTCCGGCTGGCGCAGAAGCTCAGATCCTTTCTCGGGAGTGCGGAAGATGCTTTTCTGATGAGGTTCCTGCACGATATTAACCATATTGCCCAGGAACTCTCAAACCTTCGGAAGGACCCTATTGAGGTTTTTGAGAATATTCTCAAAGTTGGGGATTGTCTTAACAGGACTTCAGGGGATAATTTTTATGCCGACGTACAGAGGATCAGAGTAAGGGATGATATTGAACTTCTGTGTTTTCAACTTCCCTGCGGGGGAAATATCTATCTCTTCGATACTCCTTCCGAAAGGGTCATGATCGACACCGGGTATGGGATTTATTTCAAGGACATTGTGAATATGCTCCAGCATTACGGGCTTGGGGATTTAAGCCTGCTCAAAAGAATTTACATAACTCACGCCGATGCCGACCATTGTGGGGCTGCAGGTTTTTTTCCTGCGCCATCCTATCTTAACCGCGAGACTTTTTTGATCACGCGGGAAACCAGCAGAGCCTATGGGTCCAGCAACCAGGGTTGTATTCTGGAAGAAGTTTATACGAAAATAATAAATCTTTTTTCCAGGTTTACTCCTCCTGAAAACATAGTTCTCTTGCCCGAAATCTCCCTATCAGGCAAAACAGTTGAAAAGCGAGGTTCATTTCCTGTTATTACCCGGTTCCTGATAGGCGACCTGGAATTTGAAGCCCTCGCAGGTATGGGCGGACATATGCATGGAGAGGTTTTTTACCTGTGTCCTGAGGAGGGGCTGCTTTTCCCCGAAGATGCCGTGATCAATTTTAGAAGCCTGACCCCTGCTAGAACGGAATATAATGTTCTGGCTGATTATCTTATGACATCGGTGAATGTTGACAGCAAGCTCGCGCGAGAGGAACGAAAGGCTCTTATTTCTCTCATTTCTGAGATCGACGATAAGCTTGCCGGAAAGAACAGGAAATGCCTTATCTGCTGTGGGCACGGTTCAATATCCGTAATGGAAGATGGAAAGCTTGTCGAATACACTGGTTCAGAAAGGTACGTTGCAGGGCAAAAACATATCTCGGTTTCTTAATAAAGTTCATGAAAATGAAAAAGCGGGAACTTCTACATGGAAAATCAAGAAAATTAGATAACTGACCTGATCTATAGGCTACAATTCAATAAATCTCTTTCTGGAGCTGTTTTCAGAGCTATTTTACTATATTTTGTGATTCTGCAGAATCAATCATAGTATCGATCGGGGGTAAATCCGACCTTTTTATATTTCAAGTTTTATATAAATTATTTAGGGATACTGATATTGACAATTCTGGAGAAGCTGGTTACTCTCCTCCTCTCCCTCCAAAACCCTGGCTGCTGCCTCCGGTTGACGAGCCACCTCCACCTGACCCACCAGTGCCGGTTCCACCGAAACCCTGACTTTTTCCTCCCGCACCCCCACCGGCTGTTCGACCTGCTCCTTCTATAGCTTTCATGATAGAGTCGGATGATTCGTATTCTCTATCAGGAAGTGTTTGCAGGTCTTCTATTATGTCGCTGGAAGCGTTTTGTCTTCTGGCTTGTTCTACAATTTGCTCTTTTCTCGCTGGAAACTGCATATTTCTAAAAACTTCCTGCATTGTACTGGCACTTGCCCTCATACCTTTTCACCTTCCCCATGTTTTATGGATTTACCCCCGATTTAAACAATTATATTAATCCTATAAATAAATACTCGGTTATATATTTTAAAATCAGGGCGCTTGTTACTGGAAGTTTCCCTACTGAGTGATATTACTTCGTCAAAGAGCGCTGTAAAAATCCGGTATGAAGGGTTGAGAAAAGTGTGCTGTAATATGAATGCGAGGGGTGCGATTCGAACGCACGAATTCCTACGAAAATGGGTCCTAAGCCCATCGCCTTTGACCTGGCTGGGCAACCCTCGCACGAATGTCTGATTTTATTTTATGTACTTCATTAACTTCATTAATATATATAAAAAAGAGCAATCTATATTTTTTCTCTAAAAAATATTAATGCGCCGACCGGGATTCGAACCCGGGTTTTGGGCTTGGAAGGCCCAAGTCATAGCCACTAGACCATCAACGCAAACTGCAACACATCTAGAGGTATTTCTTATATATATTCTTTTCGCTATCCGGGTCTCGCAAGCCTTTTCAAAAAATCGCTTGATCGCAAGCCTTTTCAAAAAAGGCTTGAGCGAAAACCCCCGGGAAACGGCGTGATAAATCGGCGCAACGCAAGCCTTTTACAAAAAAGCTTGAGCGAAAACTTTTTTTAAAAAAGTTTTATCAAAAACTAATGCTTTATTTAGACCGGTGTAACCGGAGCGTGATAAACCGGCGCAACGGTTTCGGCACAACGGTTGCGGGTCAACAGTTTTGATCAAGCGACGCCATGTTTGTGGTCAAGCCGATTGATATCAAAATTACAGCCCTTATATCTCAAATTTTAGTGGGTTATAAAGTTAAAAAATCCTATTATCTCTAATGACTACTGGTTAAGTGCAGGTGTGCGCTGGAAGTTGCATATTGAAGTGTCAGGGATGGATATTACATATGGTCTGCTGATAATTAGTATTTAAATATCTCCTTTTATATAGCTATTTGTTATATATCTTAATTTTATACACATAGTTTTATCTTATTGTCAACCTGTTTTTCGTATAAGACTGATCTTTTTAACGCATATATTTTAGAGTATATTCTCCTGGATATACTCCATATGATATTATTTTATTACTCTGTTAAAATCAGGCTTTTTGTTATATTTTCTATTTTTTATTAATTTTTAAATAAAAAAGGCTGTCTTTTTGTATCTATCTTTTAAAATTATTCTATTCTGATATCTGCACTAATCCAACATTCAAAGTGTGAAAACAATTTTGTCCCCCCAAGGGGGATACAGGTAGAATTTCTTTATACCATACTGAATGGATATTTTATCTTTCTTTTTAATAACTGATTAAATATTCAGGACTTAACAAAAACTTAATGTAATGATCGCGTTATACGGAGTTTTAGATGGATATGAAATAGAACACTGCTTGCGCTTTTTCTAACTGCTGGCGTGTTCTTTATAGACATATGCGGCGTTGAGTCTTCGGTTAGTCGTTTTGTGATAGCTGATGTTTTGTCTGTTCCCACAGATCCGTTCAGGGCAAAAGTGAAATCCCACAAAATAGGAGTAAAATCCCAGGAAATGAGAGTAAAGTGCAGGAAATTATAGAATACGGAAATTTGAGGTGGCATTCAGACTGACAGTTTTCGAACCAGAGACGAAAACAATGAGAACTTGAAAGTTCATCTAGGATATACAGGCAGCTTTCCCTCCAATCTTGCTGAAGGAAAACAGGTAAGTATTAGCTGAACCATGTCTCTGAACCTAAGTTTGAAGCGGATAATATCGCTATTGGGCGCCCGTCCAAGCACACGGAGTAATATTGATGAACATTGAAGAGTGGGAAGAATACAGATATGTTGAATTCGGAATAAATACCTTCATTACTCAAATGAAAGAACCCAGTTTAAAAAAAATGGTAGAACATGTCTGTAATACCGGAGGAAAGCGAATAAGACCAATTATACTCCTTCTCTCCAGTGAGATATGTTCAGGTACGTACCACCAGAGCCTTGAAGCAGCTCTTGCTGTAGAAATGATGCATTCGGCTTCTCTTATTCACGACGACCTGCTGGACCAGGGGCTTATTAGAAGAAACCTGCCTTCAGCTCCTGAAAAATTTGGCCCGTCGAAAGCACTTCTTTGCGGGGACTATTTAATTGCAAAGTCAATTGAACTTATTTCTCCTTATGGGGAAAGAGTAATCAAAGACTTCGGGAAAGCCGGAATGGATATGGCCGAAGGAGAAGTCCTTGACCTGAGGTTTGATAAGGACAATTTCGGGGAAAGCAATTATTTCGATTGCATTTACAAGAAAACAGCTTCTTTATTTGCGATCAGCGCTTCCATAGGGGCATATACCGGAGGGGCTGACGAAGCCCTGGCAGGGCGTTTTAATTTCTTTGGAAATTCTCTGGGAACGGCATACCAGATTGTTGATGATATTCTTGAGTTTCTGGAAGTGGTCGAAGGCAAGGAATCAAAATTCACATCTGAGACTCTGCCGCACGTGTACATGATGAATCTGTCAAAGGAAGAAGCAATACAAAAATCCATAGATGCCGTAAAGTTGCATGTTAATGCCGCAAAAGAGACCCTTCTAACATTCAAAGAATGTCCTGCAAGGGATAAACTCTTCCAGATTACTGATTATATCACTGTTGATATGCTTGAAAATGTCTAATCGACCGGCTCTTACTGAAAAATGAGTTGCAATCCGCCGAATTTCCTGATTTAAAACGTGAAAATGATATCATTCAGGTTTTATCTAATCTAATAACTCTTCCAATTTTGCCACTAACTTAACCAGGTGTATCCATGCGAGTATATGATAGTCCGGTGCTTAAAGTAAATGCCAGTACAGAAAACGAAAAAATGGTGCTTGATGCCGAAGGTCCTCTTTCTCAGCTTGCAAAACCCTTCCTCAAGCGAATAAACAGCATTTTTGCGGAAGAAAAACCTATCTCAATGAATGAGAACGAGATTATTTTCTCTACATGGATCCCACCTATTCCGGGACCTGTTTTCAGTCGCGTAATAAGTGCTGAGATTGCAGCCATCAGGAAAAAGAGAGTTCCTGATCAGTTATCAATAGGAATTACTGCCCGTTGTCCCAATCGCTGCATCCACTGCGGAGCAGCCGATATTAAGCCGGAAAAGGAACTGACCCTTGATGAGATTTCCGGGGCTGTGAACCAGAGCCTGGATCTTGGGTCTTATCTTATCTCTTTTGACGGCGGGGAGACCATGCTCCGAAACGACCTTCCTGAGATGGTAGCCAGAGTAGACAAATCCAGGGCAATCGCTACCTGCTTTACCTCAGGCTTCAAGCTTTCCGAAGAAAGGGCAAGGGAACTTAAAGCTGCAGGTCTTTACGCCTCAAGAATCAGTCTGGACAGCCCATTTGAAGCTGAACACGACCGCATTCGGGGTCGAGAGGGGGCATACAGGGATGCAGTTGCCGGAATAAAGAACGCGAGAGATGCAGGGATCCTTACAGATATGTTTGTGGTCGTTTCCCCTCACAACATTGACGACCTTGAGGAATTTTATAACCTTGCAGTTGGCCTTGGGATGCATGAACTCTCGATCTACGAAATAATTGCAGTCGGACGCTGGCTTGATCACGAGGATGAAGTGATAAGTGAGAAAGATGTCTCACGGCTTGAGAGATTCCAGAAAGCAATGAATGCCAGACCTGAAGGTCCCAGAGTGACCGCTTTCCCATACTTTATGGGTCCCAGCCTGTTCGGGTGCTTTGCGGGAAAACGCTGGGTGCACGTTGCTTCGGATGGGGAAGTTATGCCCTGTGCTTACACTCCTCTCTCTTTTGGAAATATCTGTGAGGAGTCTCTGGAAGCCATCTGGAAGCGTATGGGCAAGCATAACGCCTACAAAAAGGATGCCGCTTATTGCATGATGCGCAACCCTGATTTTCGGAAGGAATATATTCATACCATTCCTCAGGGCGCAAGAATTCCTTACAGACTTAAATAACATTTTTTATGTTATTTTTAGTTCGGTATTTTAAATTACAGCTTCGGAGAATAAACGTTTTCAGGGCTTTTTTCCCGAAATACTCCTTTTTTTCACGGAAAACAGACTGATTTCCCAACTTGAAAGTTGAATACTGAAATCTGCATACCGGATTCATCTGTTATTGGGGGTCGGACAGGAGCCTATTTTAAAAAGTTAGCTTTCGAAAGGTCTGGTTTTTTTGAAACTCGGCTTAACCGAATGAAAATTTTCACCAATTTCCGCCTGAAAGTAAGTTCTGTACTTTGGTTCAAAAAGCCTTTAAAAGCTTCCGTTCCAATGAAGAGTGGCTAAAATGCCTTCTATAATATCATCCATTTATAATTTTTTAACTGACTTTAATACAGTTTTGAATATATACATCGGATTTTATCTCTTATAATTAGGGTTACGCTTTACATTTTATTTTCAGGTTTTCAATTTGATAATTTTTCATTACTTAATTATATTTCACTGTCGGGATCGAATTATTTTTTACTGTTATATTTAATCTTTTTCATTTTAATCGTATATTTCACTATTTATATTTCCCATTTTCTTAAAAATTTCTTATACACTGGATGTATCATGATTTTTCATTATATTTTCTCTCCTCTTCTTTGATAAAACCGAAGCTGTTATATAGTTCTTTCACGAAGGATTTGTTAACTACCTCCATTGGAGTAGAGATTTTTAATTATTAATTTATATATTAAATTTTGAGAGACGGAGATTCACATGGCTAAAAATGAAATCTTATCTGAAATAAAAAAAGCTGAGGAAAGCGCCAAATCAATGGTTGACGAAGCCATTGACGCTAAAAACAAGCGCATTTCCGATGCTCGGGCTGAAGCCAGGGAAATCCTGAAACAGGCCGAAATTGATGCACATAAAGCTTCACAAGACTCTTTTAAAGAGGGTGAAAAAAAGATCCTGGAGGAAAGAGATAAGATCGTCATCGATGGTGAAAAAAACGCATTAGCCATGTCCCAAAAAGCTCAAGCTAACATCGACAAATCCGTCAATTACCTAGTACAGGAGTTTGAGAGGGCGGTCCTTAATGAGTAGACCTAAAGAGATGACAAGGGCCGTTATTGTCGGGCACAAAAGCATTCTAAAAGAAACCATCGATGCATTGCATGATACGAATCTTTTTCACGTCGAAGATTTTGTTGAAGACGAGTCTGGTTTTAAGATCAGCAAGCCATTTAAAAACGCAGAAGAAGTCTCTAAAAAGCTTGTGAAGATCCGCTCTATCGCCAATTATTTGGGGATTGAAAGCAAAAAACCGGCAGTTCAGAAATCTGATGCTGTCTTACGGGAACTTGACTCGAAGTTGAATGAACTGGATAGGACAATCTCAGCTAAAACGGAAACAATTTCCCAGCTTGAAAACGAATTAAAGGACCTGGATTCCCAGAAAAAGGAAATCCTGCCTTATCTGTCCATCAACCTCGACTTCGAATACTACCGTGGCTACGAGAGTCTCAAGGTTTTCGCAGGCACTGTAAAAGGTAGCCTGGAAGCGAGTCAGATTTCGAGTATCACCCAAGCTTACGAACTGTACTATGACCCTCAATCAAAAGCAGTTGTACTGTTTGTAGCTAAAAATGATGCTGACAAAGTCTACGAATTACTTCAGGGTCTTGGATTCAAAGAACTTAGAGTTCCAGACAGAGGTGGTGTCCCAAGCGAACTGTTAAGATTCATTGAACAGAAAGAAGCCGAAGTCACCAGAAGGATCGAATCCTTGAAGGGTGAGATCGAGTCCTTGAAAACCAAGTACGCCGATTTTATCCTTGCCAGCGACGAAGTCCTGAGTATCGAGAGTCAGAAAGCAGAACTGCCTCTTAGAATAGCTACATCTGCAAACGCGTTCATAATCGATGGCTGGACTCCCACCGAAGATTACGACAAGGTTGTCAGTGTAGTTAACAGTGCCACTAAAGGCAAGGCATATGTCACCAGCCTCGAAGTTCATGAAGAGGAAGAGGAACATGCCCCTGTCGAGTACAATAACTCAAAAACTGTGGCACCGATGCAGGAAATTATGGATCTGTATTCCAGGCCCAAATATACTGAAATTGATCCATCGGCAGCGATTTTCATCACCTTCCCGCTGATATATGGAATGATTCTCGGAGACATCGGATATGCACTGATATTGGGAGGGCTTGCGCTGGCTATCAAAGCAATGGTAAAGTCAGATGCAGTGAAGCCTCTCATGAATATTCTTATCTATTGTCAGTTATGGTCAATTCTCTTTGGAGTTCTTTATGGTGAGTTCCTTGGATTCTCGCTTGCAAGTTTGCATACCGCACATGGAGTGACGGCAGGCTTGATTCCGGGTTGGGAAACTATCACGCTCTTTGAGAGTATCGGAGGCGAGGCATTTACTTTCCCGATTCACAGGTCTCACATGGTAATGACTATGATTGCAATAAGTGTCTTAGTAGGACTGATTCATTTAAATCTTGGTTTCCTGTTCGGATTTTCAAACATCGCCAGGCACCATGGAATGAAACATGCAGTCCTTGAAAAAGGCAGTTGGATCATTATCGAGCTTGGTGTGCTCGTTGCAGTTCTCGGCTATTTTGGCGGCAATTCAGTGCTCACCTATGTTGGCGCTGGTATTCTTGTTCTCGGTGTCGTGATGCTCACCATGGGTGAAGGTATCAAAGGCCCGATCGAGTTGCCATCTCTTATGGGGAATGCACTTTCGTATGCCCGTATTATCGCAGTCGGTCTGTCTTCGATTTACATCGCAGGTACGGTAAATGATATTGCTTTCAAAATGATTTGGGCTGATCATTCTCAGATCGGCTTCGCAGCAGTAGCTGCAATAATCGTATTTATACTCGGACATGGCCTTAACACTGTTCTGAGTATTATCGCTCCCGGACTGCATGCACTCAGGTTGCAGTATGTAGAATTCTTCGGAAAATTCTATGAGGGCGGGGGCAGAAAATTCAACCCATTCGGATATATAAGAAAATACACGGAGGAATAAAAACATGACAGACGGAGCAACAGCAGGTCTCTTTTTGGACGCAGCAGGAATGAAAGCACTCGGCGCATCAATCGCAATCGCAGTAACTGGTCTTGCATCTGCAATAGCTGAGAAAGATATCGGTACAGCAGCAATCGGCGCAATGGCAGAAAATGAGGGATTATTCGGTAAGGGTCTGATCCTTACTGTCATTCCAGAAACCATTGTTATCTTCGGTCTTGTCGTTGCATTGCTTATCAATTCTGCTTAAATTTAAGAGCACTCTGCTCTTAAATTTCTTAGAGCATTGCTTTAAGCTTACCTGGACTTTTTTCCTTACCAGGCAAGCTTGGAGCAATTATAGTGCTCTAAGCTCCCCTTAGGTATCGTTGCACTCTAAGCAGCTTAGAGTTTCTGCTCTAGGCTTTAGAGCACTTTTTTGCTCTAAATTTATTTGGAGGTGTAAGCATGGGACTAGAGATCGTTGTAAAAGACATCCAAGAGGGTGCAAGAGCTGAGGTTTCCCGTATTAAAGCCGAAGGCGATGCAAAGGCCTCCGAGATCATAAATGAAGCTAAAGATATTCAGAAGAAGATGCTCGGAGACAGCCTTGCCAAGTCGGAAGAGGACCTCCAAAATCTGCACCAGCAGGTCATATCAAGTGCAAACCTGGAAGTGAAAAGAATTACGCTTAACAAGCGTAAGGAACTTCTAGATAAAGTTTATAGTCAGACAGTTGAAAAAATCAAGTCAATGCCGGCATCCAAAAAAGAAGAGCTGTTGAAGATTATTCTCAACAAGTATGAAGCTAGCGGTGCTAGAGTTTACTCTTCTAAGGAGTCAGAAGAGACCGTCAAAAAGTTAACTTCTCTGTCTTACGCTGGCAATATTGATTCCATCGGCGGAGTTGTTCTGGAAAACCAGGATGGAACAATCAGGTTAGATTTCACATACGATTCAATCCTGAAAGACGTGTATGAACGTTCATTGAAGCAGATATCTGATATATTATACGGGTGATGTTTGATGCCGCTTTTGGAGAATCTCTGGGGGAAAAAGCCCTCACGAAAATCCGATAAAAAGAAAAAAGGCAGTTCTAACTATGCTTATGCCGTAACCCGTGTCCGCGCGATGAAAAGTAAGCTGCTTCCTAAAGAATCGTATCCCCGGCTTCTTAACATGGGGATTGATGAAATCACCCGCTTTATCCAAGAGTCTGAATACAAAAACGATGTTGACGAACTGGCAATGAAATATAGTGGTGGCGATCTGGCAGAACATGCATTGAACAGGAATCTTGCGCTCACCTATGATAAGTTGGTAAGAATCACTACAGGAGAATTGAACTATCTGGTTGTCGCATATCTGAAAAGATATGACATCTGGAACATAAAGACACTTCTCCGTGGTAAACTCTACAACGCGTCTGTTGAAGATATCCTGGAATCTCTGATTGCTGCCGGGGAGTTTACTTACACTTCTATGTCAGAACTTGCAGCCAAGGCTACATACCAGGAAGTCATTGAAGGCCTGAAATATACTGAGTACTACCCCTTGCTGCAGAAATTTGACGGAACCAACCTGGCATATATAGAAAACGAACTTGACAAGATGTATTATGCAGGCTTGTTTGAAGCAATCGGAAAACCAAGATCCAAGGACCGCAAGCTCTTTACCAAGGTTGTCAAACTGGAAGTAGACGTTAAGAACCTGATTAATCTCTTCAGGCTGAAAAAAGCAGGAGTCGTTCAGCTTGATGAAATCATGCCCCTCATGATTGAAGGTGGTCTCGAGTTAAAAACCGAGAAACTGGCGTCTCTACAATATGACGAATTTGTCAACGAGCTTCAAAGAACTCAGTACTGGGATGCAATCTCAGGCGTTACAGGTTCGGACATGGCTTCTCTGAACACTCTCGAAAGCAGGCTCACAAGATATTATCTTGAATCTTCAACCATTCTTTCGCATGTATCTCCGATCACAGTTGTACCTATTCTGGACTATATCATTCATAAAAATAATGAGGCTACCAATCTCCGGATCATTTTCAGAGGTAAAGAAACTGGCCTCAGTGATGAGTTAATCAAAGACCAGTTGGTGATTATTTAATGGAGTTAGCAGTGATTGGAAAGAGCGAATTTGTTACAGGGTTCAGGCTGGCTGGCATCAGTAAGGTTTATGAAACCACTGACATCAAGGCTACAGAGTCCGTTATAAAATCTGTGCTTGAAGATAGAAGTGTTGGAATCCTTGTAATGCATAATGATGACATTAGTAATCTGCCGGAACTTTTGAGGAAAAACTTAAATGAGTCTGTCCAGCCTACAGTAGTAGCGCTAGGAGGCAGCGGAGCAGGCTCAAATTTAAGAGATAAAATAAAACAAGCGGTAGGTGTTGATCTGTGGAAGTAAAAGGTGAAATTTATCGTGTGGCTGGGCCTGTCGTCACCGCTATCGGCTTGAATGCAAAGATGTATGACCTTTGCAAAGTCGGTAACGAAGGGCTGATGGGCGAAGTCATCCAGATAGTAGGAGAGAAAACTATCATCCAGGTATATGAAGAGACAGGAGGCGTCAGACCAGGAGAACCCTGTGTCACTACAGGTATGTCTCTTGCCGTGGAGCTTGGTCCAGGTCTTCTTTCCAGTATTTATGACGGGGTTCAGAGGCCACTGCATGTCCTGCTTGAAAGGACTGGCGGTTTCATTGGCAGAGGTGTCACTGCAGACGGACTTGACCACCAGAAACTCTGGGACTTCAAACCTGTTGTCAAAAAAGGCGACCACGTAAGTGGTGGAGAGGTTATCGGTGTTGTTCAGGAAACCGTGAACATTGAACACAAGATTATGGTGCCTCCTGACGTCTCCGGTACAGTTGCCGATATAAAAGGTGGAAACTTTACTGTTGTAGATACCATCTGTACCTTAACTGACGGGACAGAACTGCAAATGATGCAGAGATGGCCAGTCAGAAAACCAAGGCCGGTAAAGAGAAAACTTACTCCTGATAAGCCTCTGGTCACAGGGCAGAGAATCCTTGATGGGCTTTTCCCTGTCGCAAAGGGAGGAACTGCTGCAATTCCAGGACCTTTCGGTTCGGGCAAGACTGTTACACAGCAGCAGCTTTCAAAGTGGAGTGACACCGAGATTGTGGTCTACATCGGCTGCGGTGAGCGCGGAAACGAGATGGCAGATGTTCTGTGGGAGTTCCCGGAACTTGAAGACCCGCAGACTGGAAGGCCACTCATGGAGCGTACCATCCTTGTCGCTAATACTTCAAACATGCCTGTGGCTGCAAGAGAAGCATCCGTATATACAGGAATGACACTTGCGGAATACTTCCGTGATATGGGATATGACGTCTCCCTGATGGCAGACTCCACCTCAAGGTGGGCAGAAGCCATGAGAGAAATTTCTTCCCGTCTTGAAGAAATGCCTGGTGAAGAAGGTTACCCTGCTTATCTGTCTGCAAGGCTGGCAGAATTCTACGAGCGTGCCGGAGTTGCAGAGACTCTCTGTGGCGAGAAAGGTTCAATTACTGCTATCGGTGCAGTATCCCCTCCCGGCGGTGACTTCTCCGAGCCTGTCACTCAGAACACCCTGCGTATCGTGAAGGTATTCTGGGCTCTGGATGCAAAGCTGTCTCAGAGGCGTCACTTCCCGGCAATCAACTGGCTGAACAGTTACAGCCTGTACAAGGAAGACCTTAATGACTGGTTTAATGCTAACGTGGCCCCCGACTATGTTTCTATGAGGGAAAAGGCAATGGATATGCTGCAAACAGAATCCGAACTGCAGGAAATCGTGCAGCTTGTCGGTTCTGATGCTCTGCCGGAAGAACAGCAGCTCCTGCTTGAGATTACCCGTATGATAAGGGAAATCTTCCTGCAGCAGAATGCATTCCACCCAATAGATACCTACAGCCCGTTCGCAAAACAGTACCGGATCATGCAGGCCATTATGAAATGGGGAGACGCTGCAATGGATGCCTTGAAATCAGGTGTACCTTCTTCGGAAATTGTCAAGATGGAATCAAAGGACGAGCTCCCCAAGGTAAAGTTCGAAGAGGACTTCGATGGTTCTTTGAATGCGGTCCTTGCAAAGATGGATAAGGAATTTGCAGCCCTGGGAGGTAAATAAGCATGGCAAAAGAATATAAGACAATCACTCAGATTGCAGGGCCTCTTATCTTTGTCGAGAAAACAGAGCCTGTAGGTTATAACGAAATCGTTAACATTAAAATGCCTGATGGAAATGTTCGTAGAGGTCAGGTGCTTGACTCCTCCGCCGACATTGTGGTTGTCCAGGTTTTCGAGGGTACTGGTGGGCTTGACAAGGACTGCGGTGTAATCTTCACCGGAGAAACCCTGAAGCTTCCCGCATCCATTGACCTTCTCGGCAGGATCCTTTCCGGCTCAGGAGACCCAAGGGATGGCGGACCAAGGATTGTGCCCGACCAGTTGCTGGATATCAACGGAGCCGCAATGAACCCGTACGCCAGGTTGCCTCCTAAAGACTTTATCCAGACAGGTATCTCCACAATCGACGGGACAAACACCCTGGTTCGCGGACAGAAATTGCCTATTTTCTCAGCATCAGGTCTCCCACACAATGAAATTGCCCTGCAGATCGCAAGGCAGGCTTCAGTGCCCGGTTCCGAATCCGCTTTCGCAGTGGTGTTCGCAGCAATGGGCATCACCAATGAAGAAGCCCAGTATTTCATGAGCGACTTTGAAAAGACAGGCGCTCTGGAAAGGGCAGTTGTGTTCCTGAACCTGGCAGACGACCCTGCTGTCGAGCGTATAGTTACCCCGCGTATGGCTCTTACAGCAGCCGAGTATCTGGCATACGAGCATGGCATGCACGTTCTCGTCATCCTGACTGACATTACAAACTATGCAGAAGCCCTTCGTCAGATGGGTGCCGCCCGTAACGAAGTGCCTGGTCGCCGTGGATATCCTGGTTACATGTACACTGACCTTGCAACTCTCTACGAGCGTGCAGGTATTGTCAAAGGTGCCAAGGGATCAGTTACTCAGATTCCGATTCTGTCAATGCCTGGTGACGATATTACCCACCCGATTCCTGACCTCTCAGGGTATATTACTGAAGGCCAGATCGTGGTTGCCAGAGAACTGCACAGAAAGGGTATTTACCCGCCAATTAATGTGCTGCCGTCCCTGTCAAGGCTGATGAACTCAGGTATTGGACCCGGCAAGACCAGGGAAGACCACAAGGCGGTTTCTGACCAGATGTATGCAGGTTATGCAGAAGGGCGTGACCTGAGAGGTCTCGTCGCAATCGTCGGTAAGGAAGCTCTGTCCGAAAGAGATACCAAGTTCCTAGAGTTCGCTGACCTTTTTGAGAACAAGTTTGTCCGTCAGGGCAGAAACGAGAACAGGACAATCGAGGATACTCTGGAAATTGGATGGCAGATTCTCACTCACCTTCCTGAAAACCAGTTGGGTAGAATTGACAACAAATATATCCAGAAATATCACCCGGCGCACAGAAAGAGTAAGTGATTGCCATGGCTCAGCAGGACGTAAAACCAACTCGGTCGGAATTAATTAACCTTAAGAAAAAGATCAAGCTATCTGAAAGCGGGCACAAGCTCCTGAAGATGAAGAGAGATGGTCTTATCCTTGAGTTCTTCAAGATCCTTAACGAAGCAAGGAACGTCAGAACCGAGCTGGACGCTGCCTTTGCAAAAAGTACAGAGAAAATCAATTTAGCCTCTGCTGTAAATGGAATGGTTGCAGTCAGGTCAACCGCCTTTACAGCAAAGGAGTCTCCTGAAATCCAGCTTTCAGGGCATAATATTATGGGTGTTGTGGTGCCAAAGATCAGCTCTACTGGAGTTCGCAAATCCCTCTACGAAAGGGGCTACGGTATTATCGGGACAAACTCGTATATCGATGAGACTGCTGATGCCTATGAGGACCTTGTAGAAAAGATCATTACCGCTGCAGAGCTGGAAACAACAATGAAAAGGCTCCTCGATGAAATCGAGAAGACCAAGAGGCGTGTAAACGCTCTCGAGTTCAAAGTCATTCCCGAACTCATTGCGACCATGAAGTTCATCCGTTTTGCCCTTGAAGAGATGGAAAGGGAAAACACCTTCAGGCTGAAGAGAGTTAAGGCAAGAATGAGAGATTAAACTTGATTTGAACATGGCAGCGTGTGACGACCGACCGAATCTGGTTGAAAGAGCAATACTTAAGTTAGGTGAACCCAAAAACCAGGCCCGCCTGTTGCAGGTGGCCTGGAGGATTTCCCTTTTAATGATGATCCTGGGGTTCATTATTATTATAAGGACAATTTATCCGGAGTTTATGTGAACTGAATTTCAGGATGTTTTTTATCCTGAAAACAGTCACAAACTTTTGTTTTTATTTGAAATTATCTAATTTGGCACGTAATTTTTATAACCGTTTTACGAATTCTACCTGTTACCCTGCTGTTATTTTACTGAGACTCATATCTCTCCGGTGCCTGCAATCCATGGTTCAAATTTTAATCCATCAGTAGTATTGCTTGACGTTTTTAATTACTTAGAAAGCTATTTTAACGACAAACAGCTATCTTTATTTTATATGAAAAACGAAGCAAGGCTTCTACATATTACCGGTACAGTGCAGGGTGTGGGTTTTCGTCCCTTTATATATCAGCTTGCAAAAGCTAATGGGCTTTTCGGATACGTGAAAAATCTGGGAAATTATGTAGAGATCCTTATAGAAGGAAATCAGGAAAGCCTTGATAATTTTCTTAGAGAACTTCCGGAGAAGAAACCTCCCCTTGCTAAAGTTACGGAAATCAAAACAAAAAATGTCCCCTTTTCGGGGTATTCTGAATTTATTATCGTACCCAGCGAATCAGGGATTTTTGAAAATTCCATAATCCCTCCTGATACGGCTATTTGCGAACAGTGCAGGTCTGAAATTTTTGATCCTTCTTCCAGATACTACCGTTATCCCTTTACAGTCTGCACGAACTGCGGGCCTCGATATACGACAGTCCGAACCCTTCCTTATGACCGGGAGAATACCACGATGGCAGATTTTCCCCTCTGTCCGGAGTGTCAAAAGGAATATACTGACCCTCTTAATCGTAGGTACCATGCCCAACCTGTCTGCTGCCCAAAGTGCGGACCAGATATCTGGCTTTCGGACGCCGAAGGAAATGTACTGGCAAAAGGCTATAAAGCAATTACATCTGCCTCGGATTTCCTTCAGAGGGGCTCGATTCTTGCTATAAAAGGATTCGGGGGTTTCCATATTGCCTGCAATGCGCGAAAGGAGGAGCCTGTAGACGAGCTCCGAAGGCGGTTAAAACGCCCTGAACAGCCTTTTGCAGTTATGGCAAAGAATGCTGCAGTTGTTGAAACTTTTGCAGACGTTGAGGGCGCAGGTAAGGAATATCTGACATCCTACCGCCGCCCTATTACCGTGCTTCCCATGTCAGAGGAATTCAACCTGGCAGAATCGGTTTCTCCTAGTCTGCATAACATAGGAATCATGCTCCCCTATACAGGCACGCAGAACCTGCTTTTTGACTGTATACCCGATGCTGTATACGTCATGACCTCGGCAAACCTCCCAGGAAGGCCCATGGTTGTCGAAAATAAAGAGTCACTTGAAAAACTTAAAGGAATTGCCGATTTTTACCTGCTGCACAACAGGGTTATTGCAAACAGGAATGATGATACGGTTATCCGGATTGTGAATGGACAGGCTGCCTTTATCCGGCGCTCACGCGGTTTTGTCCCTGAACCAATAGAACTGCCTTTCGAGGTCGAAGCTTCTATAGGGGTGGGGGCTGAAATGAATTCCACGGTTACTGTAGCAAAAGGGAAGCTTGCCTATATCTCTCAGTACATAGGCAATACCAGTCATGTGGAAACCTTCAAATATCACTCCGAGGTTGTCAGGCACCTTATCCAGCTTACCGGAATCGACCCCCTTCGCTGGGGCTGTGACCTTCATCCCGCGTTTAACACAACCCGTTTTGCACTGAGGATGGGAGGGGAGAATACACTTAAAATTCAGCACCATCATGCCCACATGCTGGCACTGATGGCTGATAACTCCCTGCCCCTCGATTCCCGGATTCTCGGAATAGCCCTGGATGGTGTCGGATACGGAAGTGACGGTACAGTCTGGGGAGGGGAACTCTTTGAATCCTCTTACCTGGAACACAAGCGCATTGGACACCTGCTTCCTCAGCCAATGCCAGGGGGAGACCTTGCAGCGAGGGTACCTTCAAGAATGGTTCTGGGTATCCTTTTTGAAAGGCTCGGGAGAGCAGAACTGGAAAAACTTCCTCTTATCTTCCCGCAAGGTACCATGGAATTTTCAACTGTAATGAAACAGCTCGAGGCAGGAATAAATATTGTCCAAAGTAGCAGTACAGGTAGAGTGCTTGATGCAGCTGCTGCAATGCTTGGAGTTTGCAAAATAAGAACCTATGATGGAGAGCCAGCAATGAAGCTTGAATCTGCTGCAAGGAAGAGTACCCATACCGTTGATCTTCCCGTGATCATTAAGAAAGACATGAATTCAGGACTTCCCGTACTTGACACTACTGAGCTTCTTATGGGCGTATATGATCTTTCCGGAAAGTACTCCTCTTCTGATCTTGCTTTTGCGGTTGAAGAAAGTCTTGCGAAGGGAGTTTCAGAACTCGCCGCATCTCTGGCTGCAAAAAGGGGGCTCGAAAAAATAGGCTTGAGTGGAGGGGTTGCCTATAATGATCACATTACCTCGTGCATTGCAGAAACTGTTAGAGAAGCAGGTTTTGAATTTCTGGCCCATTGCCAGGTTCCATGTGGAGACGGATGTATTTCCTTCGGTCAGGCTCTTGCGGCAGGGTTAAGTATAAAACCCGAGAAAAAATTCTGAAAGAATCTTCCGATCGGCTGGTCTGCGATTTCTTAATAAGAAGGTTTAATTTTATTCAGGGAGTCCCGGATTTGGGACCTTTCCAGCATTCCTATTCTAATTTCTATCTTTTTTAGCGGGGTTTGAGTGCAGGTATTCTCATTGTACTGAAATTTGGTCAGAAAGACTGAAATACAAAATTAAATAAATGATCCATGCTTAGATAGAAAAGGGAGCATAAATGGGGCTAGGTAGTGTACGCATTAGAGTTGTCACAAGCAGGGACGAAATTTCCGGCCTGGAAGCAGAGGAGAGGGCAGTACACCTTGCTTTCAGACCATCAGACCGGGATCTTTTCAGTCTGGTCAAGGCATGTCCCGGCATAGAACTACTTCAACTTCCCGCATCTTCCTATGAAGGACTTTCAAAATTTATCAAGATGTACCTTGCTTCTTCAGGGATCCACCTTGTAAAGGGAGATGTCAGCGGGCACTGGCATGATCTTAACAATTATTTTGTAATACCAGCTTATGTGCTTGAAAAAATAAAAGAATTGAAAGTCCAGGGACGAACTGAGGATGAAATTATAGGGGAGATCATAAATATAAGAAAAATTAGCCCTGACATGATTCTTCATCTGCTTCACAGTTCTTTCCTGGTACCAGGCCCTGAGCGGCCACGAATGAATAAAGTTTAAATAAAAGGTTTTTGCTCTAACTTCCAGCGGCTTACAGGCGTTTCCACCATTTTCTTGAGGCTTTCTGTTCTTCTATCTGCTTTAGCCCTTCGGATGCGAGTTTCTGTTGCATTCTATATTTTCGGTTTTCCTCGCTAATCTTCGAAAACGCTTCTTCTTTACTTGCAAGGGTTCCTTTTAATTGCTTTATAAATTCTTCCCTTTCTCTAAGCTGGACTGCCAGCTTTTCTTCTCCTTCATAACCTGAAAGCTGCTTCTCAAGTTTTTTCAATTTCTCTTCAGCTGTGGCAAGCATAGCTTCCATAGTGTTTATTTTCCTTTCTTTCACGGAAAGCTTCTCTTCAATTTTCCTCATCTCCCCTGCCTTTGCAATGACCTCCTCAGCCAGGGTCTTAAGGTCTTTATCTTTTATGGATATATTTTTCCCAAGGTCTTCTATTTCTTTTTCCTTTGCCGAGAGCTTCTCATCAAGGGCGTTTATTTTTTCGGTTTTCTCACGGAGTTCCTCAGTAAGGCTTTCGATCTTTTCTTCTTTTTCTATAAGGCTGGACTCAAGGTTTATGGCTTCCTCACTCTTATCCGTAAGTTTTTCCTGAAGGGCTCGCAATTCCAAATCTCTCTCCAGGAGAAGTTTTTCATGCCTTTCAAGCTCTTCTCTTAACCTGCCCAGTTCTTCATCTCTGGTTGCAGCCTGTTCGTCAAGGGCTTTTATTTTCCGGATTTTTTCTTCAAGCTCCTCTTCCAGGTTTTCCAATTCAAGCTGCCTGCTGTCAGGCTGGAAACAAAGGGAATTTACTCCTGAACCATCTCTATTCTCTTCTGCACTAAAAGCCGGAGAAACTTCATTTTCACTATGAGAAACCTGCAACTCTTTTTCGTTGGAGAGGAGACTGATATGCCCTCGTGTGTTTTCACAGACCCCTGCCCAGGCAAGGATGGAAGCTATAGAGTTTACTCTCTTAAATACGGTATCGCCTATCCTGCACCCGTAGACCTTGCTGGCAATGTGACCTTCCAGGGTATCCAGGCCAAGGTTAGAATCTCCCAATCTCGAATTTGTCGCGTTTCCTTTCTTTGTCTTCCCTCCATTTTCTCTTATGCAGTTAATGGCTTCGGAAAAGATCTCCCAGGGAAGAAATGGCTGGGTTTTAAGGTTGTCAACATAGACCCCATCCGTTTCTGATCGAGCTTCAAAAAAATGCTTCCCGCTCATCAGCGGAATCTTTGCCGGATTTCCTTTCTTATCAAACTGGTTCTTTATTTTTGAGATAACAGGATCTTCCATGCACGAGCCTCTTCAAAGTAATATCTGAAGTATAATTAACATGACATTTTATAAAAGTTGTGTGATTTTCCGGGCATTTTTTAGTTAATTGCCCGTGTTTCCAGGGAGAATAACCCTGGTTTCCTCCTGAAAGGAATTTCACTCAGTCTGGAGGCTGGCGGGGAGATATGTAGGAATTATAAGTAATTTTCTGGGTAATGAGCCGAATCCGGAGGTTTGATTTTCCCGATAAACCTGTAAATACCATAGCAGGCACTCGATTATTTACAGCCCTGAATCTTCCATTGAATATTTCCCTGCCGGGAAAATAAATACTGCTGACCCGATAAATCCTGCTGGTACAAAATTAAAAGTCAGGGTTTTGTAGAAATATCGGCTCTGTAGAAATCCTCTGAAATAATAAATCTTAACAAATTAAAACTGAATTGCCTTATTCAATTTTGCTGAAGAACTTTAAGTCTATTAATGACGATTAAGTAGGTTTTCTACAGAGCCAAAAAAATCACAGTTCTGGATTCAAAATTATAGCAGCCTCCAGAGATAAGTAATTATGCTGTAATTTTGGGGAATTCAATGTAATTTTGGGAATCTTGAAGAAGCACTCTATTCCAAAAAGCAGGTAGATGTCCTGTAACTGTGATTCTAAAATACAGGTTTGAGGGGGTAACTGACTTGGAAGAAGAAATAAAAGCTCAGATAATAAACGCTCAGATGGAAAAAAGTAAACGTATAAGTGAAGGAATGAAAGCTCAGATAGGGACCCGTAGAAAAAGGGGATCTAATTCTGGAGACGACTCTCAGGGTAGAGGAATTATGTCCAGGTCCTACTATCTGGACGTTATTTTCATTCAGATAGTGCTTTTGCTGCTGCTATATGGCGTCTGTGTGTTTGTAGTACCCACGTTGCCGGCCTGAATGTCTGTATTTTGTCTCTGGTGTAGGCTTAAATCTTTTCGGTGGAGTGAATCTCCTTCTACCGAAAATTTCCATATTTCATGCAGACCTTTTGTTCTGTTTCCTCTTTTTTAAGACAGTAATTTTGATTTATAGCCGATTTTAAAATATCAGTTAATTTTAAACACAAGTTAGAGCTTTAAACATAATTAGTTTTAAAATTTTAATCAATTCTGAAATGTTAGTCACTTTTAAAATGTTAATCACTTTTAAAATGTTGGTTAATTTTAAAATGCTTGTCAATTCTGAAATATTAGTCAATTTTAAAATGTTAGTTGACTTTAAAAAATTTGATACTGCCCTGACCTGGAGAAAAGTAGATCATGTTTAACAAAAATTCTTTTTTTTGCTGGTTTCATAATGAAAGCTTCCTGCAAAATATTCCCAAATATTTCTTTAAGTTTTGTTAAAAATACTGTTCTACATATTGATTTTTATTCTCTAGATAGAAATTCTGTAACATTAAATTTGAAAACGCTAATAAAAATTCTTTTTAAATGATTCCGGTAATTATAGAAAAATATTTAATGAAGAATTTTTTACTATCATGTGAAAAAAATAAATAGATATGGAGGACAAACTTTGAAAATAAGGGTTGTGAGTTCAAGAGAAGAAATCTTTACACTGAATCCAAATGAGAGAATAGTGCATCTGGCCTTCAGGCCTTCAAACAAGGATATTTTCTCACTGGTTGAGAACTGTCCTAAAATTGAGGTCATACAGCTTCCTAAATCTTACAGGCGCACAGTCTCGAAATCCATAGAAATGTTCCTTGAAATGCAGAGAATCCAGCTTATCGAAGGCGATGTTTGGGGCCACAGGAAGGATATAAACGAGTACTACCGTATTCCTTCATCAATCATTGAAGAGATAAAGGAACTCAAAACTGAAGGTAAATCCACTGAGGCTATTGAGGAAAAGGTCTCAAGGGAAAGCAAACTTAACCCTGAGATGGTTGCTTACATCCTTAGAAAGGATGTTATTGCCTGAGAAGCTGAAGCAGTAGCTTTACCTTCTCATCAATTTTACTTTTCTTATATTTTTGTTCCATATTATTTATGTTCAGGCTTTTCTTCACAATTTACTTTCTTCTTAATTTCCGCTTTTTTCGTAATTTCCGTTTTTCTTCATCTGATCTTCTGCATAATTTCAGCCTTCATACCTTTTATCTTCTTAATTTGACCTCTGAAATTTTATTACTCAACAACTTTTAATACTTTAATATTTTTATTATTCTTTTATTTATTAAACTCTTTCATTTTCTCTGGAAGTGCTTTTCAATCTTTTGTATACTTTTACAGTGTAAGCTAAACCCGAGTGAATCGGCTTTTAGAAGTAAAGCTTCTCCTGTGAGTACTTAGACCTGGATTATACTCAAAAAATTCCTTACTAAAGTACTGAAATTACAGGAAAAACCGATTTTGAACGCAGTTTTAAATCTGATGGGATAAACTGGTTTTTTACTGATGCCAGAGAAGATAAACAGTCAATCTGATGAAAAGGCGGGTAATTGTACAGTAAATGAATAAAAGGTTAATTGGACGTAAATGCCTGATTGAATGATAAAATCTATAGAGGATGAAAATAGTGAGATTTATCTATTGCTTTTTCATCCTTTATTGCTGAACCATATTATAAATCTCGTTTTGCCGTTGCTTTGAAGTGCAATACAGCCATCAATCTGTTCCACGAGAATATTTACAAGCTCAAGTCCCAGAGAATGCGGGTTTTTGAAATCATATTCTGCGGGAAAACCTTTTCCATTATCCTCTATTGCCAGTGCGAATTGTAAATCTCTTCCATCAGGGCAATTTCGTTCTGTCCATGAACCTTCAGGCTTTTGCTGTTTCTCGTAATCTTCTGTCCGGCTTAGAAATATGACAATTTCTCCTTTCCTTCCGGAAGGAAAAGCATGCTTCAGGGCATTTGAAACCAGCTCATTTACAATAATCCCGAGCGGGATTGCGGTATCCATACCCAGATAGACCTTATCAAGTTCGAGCTTGAGGCTGATTTCCTCATTCCCCACTCTATATGAGTTAAAAAGGTCTGCGGTCAGTTTCCGCAGGTAGTCTGCAAAGTCAAGGGTATCGATTTCATCCCCTTTGTAAAGTTCTTCGTGGATAATAGCCATGGAAGTAACTCTGTTCTGGCTTTCCCTGAAGGCTTCAAGCATTTTCGCATCACTGAATCTTTCAGCTTCGAGGCTTAATAAGGATGAGATCACCTGCAGGTTGTTTTTGATTCTATGATGAATCTCTTTTATACGCGCCTGATCAATTCGCTGAAGGGTTTCTTCAGCCATTTTACGTTCTGAAATATCACGGATCAAACCCTCTACTGGCCCACGCGTTCCGGAATCTGCCGGACTTCTCTGGAGAATTTGCCATACCCATCTTATATCCCCGGTCCTTTTTTTTATACGGTACTCTATTTCAATTGAGGTATCCGGGTCAGCTATCACTTTCTCCAGAGTTTCGAGGGCAAGAGACCGGTCTTCAGGCATAATTATCTCCACCCAGTTTCTCTTGTCCGAAAGAAAATCTTCTTTGCTATAGCCTGTAATCTCTTCAACTGCCCCGTCCATGACTAAAAGCTTAAAATTTTTATCAACTTTGAATACTATATGGCCGCGGATATTCTGTACAAGTGGATAGTCAGCTTTTTCCCCGATCTCAGAGCTGGCTATTATAACTCCGCTTCTCGGATTATCTCTCTTTACCCCAAGTAAACTGTAAATTTTACCCTGGTCATCCCTGAGAAAAACCGTCTCTCTCCTCAAAGCTTCTTCACTCTCTCTAAGCTCTCTGAAGAGAAGGGTATAAGGATCGTCAAATCCTGTCTCGATCACAGCTTTATAAATGAAGTAAAAAGACAGCATTTTGAAGAAATGCCCCAGAAAATTAAAAAATCCGTAGACATCGATGTAAAGGGTAAAAGCCAGTTCTCCGAAAATCGTTGCTACTATTGACGCTGCAATCAGCCCGTAGATATGCTCTTCGAACCGCTCCCTTTTTGAATACAGTAAAGTAAGCGAGCAAAGGAGAATAAAAGAGATAACGTACTCACTTATTATTTTAAACCGGGTAAGTCCCGATCCTTCGATATAGCTGTCAGGAAAATTTCTGAAGAATAAAATCGATAGAAAACAACCAGTTGTGATCCCTGCATAAACGAAAAAGGTTCGCCAGAAGAATTTTTCTTTTCCCTCAAGGTCAAACTTCTTTCCATTATTTTTATTTGTGTTGATTAATAGCAGCGAGGCTATTAAAAGGGACAGACTTTCCATATATCTTGCTGCAATCCACAGCTGAGTCGGGATATTTGTATCATACTGTGGAAATATTTCTATTCCTCTATATGTGAAGGTATGGATCAAATCAAGATTTGCAACAAAAAAATAAGCAATCCCTATAAACACAAGAAATCTATTCTCAAGGCGTTCCCTGGATTTCCATACTATCAGGAAGATCACATATGCCACGAATATGCTGAAAAATTCTGCCAGCGTATGGAAGAGAAGATAATTCTTAAGGCTAACAAGGTAAAGTAAGACGCCTGCAACTATCCAGAGTATTATTTCGTAGTATACAACGACTCTATTTTCTTCTTTATTTTCCGGCATTTCCTGTCTCTTATAGTGTTTATTTCACATTTCCTTGATTTTTCAGCTTCTTTCTTGAATATTCTGGTCCGAACTTAGCTGCATTTCTTTCCAGGTCTGAGCTTTCAGTTACCAGGCAGGAATCCTGCTTAAATAAATTCTATGTATTTATATTTAATTAATTATGTTATTAATCTGTCTGCTATTTAATTACCTTCTGAACACTTATACTCACGACTTATTGTCGGAATCAATTTCATCTAAACCTTTTTATTGCAACCAGTTTTTGAGGCTGGAGCCGGATAGCCAGTTATTTATGGAAAGGCAATTAATATAGAAATGGGGGACATTAGTGACCGCATCAAAATTTTCTGCTGAGTTGACATCGGTAGTGACGGACAAACTTCAAATTGCACCTGATGATTATATTGATGTCAGAATCTACCTGGAGCCGGATGTAATTCTTGAAAAGGTAAACGCCGAGCTTGAAGCAAAAGGGTTGAGAATCCGAACGATTATCGAGGGGCCTGATGTACTGGTAAAGGGCAGTATTGCGGTAAAGGATTTGCATGAAATCAACGCAGTTGCCGAAGTGGATAGAATCGAGCACGACCATGTCCTTTGAACGGATGAATGTAAAGCCGAGCTTAATCCTTTCGTTTAATCCTTTCTTAATCTTTTTTACTTTATCAGTGTATTACTCACATACGTTTGCAATAATTATTTCTAAAAATAGAAGTTGAAAAGATAAGAAGTTCGGGATCTGGTTTTCAGGATGTCTGGAGCTCCTTTTCCTGGCGGCCCAGGAGGAACCCTAAATTGTGACGAATTATGACCTCTGGGACACTGAGGTATTATTTCATTTGAAAAGCAGGCCTGGGAAGTTCATATTCTTTTTCTGGAACCCTGCAGCGTTTTTGTGCCCGCCGCCGCCGTATTGCTCGGCGATTTCGGCACAATCGGGGGAGTCAGCATTCCCAGAGTCAGACCTGAGGCTGAATACTACCATATCTTCCATAGCCTGCCACATGACAGCAATATCATACTCAGGTTTCTTGTAGATGAATTCTCCAAGTTCGGAAATACTCCCGGTACTGTTTACGAGCCTGGCTCGCCAGTTATGGAAAATAAAATCCACGCCACGGTCGAAGGCTTTCTGGAGCTTGTATTTTTGAGCCTCAAGGAGTAATTTGCCAATAGAGATCATTTGATCTACGGTGTCCCCGTACTCCGAGCCAAGAAGTATGTCCCAGGCTGGATCATCAGGGGTTTTCACCATCAGACTGAAGCCTGCATTGAAAGCCCGGGTCTCGGGGTATTCAAACCTCCACATATCTTTATCCCCAATATAGGCAACGGCTGGAGGGGGTGAAGTGTTCTCAGGATGAGTGAATTCCCATGTGAGTACGCAGGCTGCATTTTCAAGGGATCGGATTCCGGGAATACTGCTCGAACTCCACAGGTCAGGATATTTCTCCATGGCCGTCCTGTGATGATCTATCCATATCAATCTGGGCCCGCAAGCCTTTACAAATTCATCCATTCTGTCACTTGCAAAATCAACAAGCCACACTTTCTCGGCTGCCTTTATTTCTTCCTCAGTCCATGGCTCTTTGCCGTAGTTTATAGCAACAAACTTTATGGCAAATTCGTTTCTTTCGTAGTGATTCGCAGCGACAGCGGCTGCACAGCTCCCATCATTATCGTCATGGTAATAAATCAAAATCGTGCGTTTCTCATCGGTCATTTCCTGTTCCCCTTATTTTAAAGGATCTCTTATTAATTCTAGCTTTTTCTCACTGTATATTCGTTCCAGAAGTATTACCTGCTAGCCATACTTTTCAAACGCATTATATGTTGGAATTCAATTTATAGGACATTTATCCAATCACTAAAATGGATATGTATGCATTATCTGTCAGTATCCACTATTAATAGAGCCCAGTAATGGCTCTTTAAGCTCCTTATTTCTCTTAAAAAAGCAAAATTTCTACGACTCCGGGCATGCAAAAGCGTGACGAGCTAGATATAGAATTGTAGAATTGTAGAATATTAGAGAACAGTCAATTTGACGAATGACCCTTACTACGATCTCTCAGCTGCTTCCATTCATTGTAGTTCATAATAAATTTAGTATATCAGGCATCTTCAGTGTTCAAACCTCTCTAAAACCTTCTGGCAAATACTTTAAAATAAAAAATAAAACTCGATGTCGAAGATATAGAATCAAGTGATAACACTTTTAATAATAATATTTTTAAACATCTAATTCAATATAAGTATATAGTAGCCGAAGAGGGGAATAGAGTTGGCTGAAAAACGGGGATAATAAATCAACACTAAAACCTCTTGCGAGCTTGGTACAGGATTTTGTGAGAAATTTCTGGAGAAAAAGGAGACATAATGAAGGGAGGAGACAAAATGAAGGAGTTTTGCAATATCTGTGGTCGGGAGCTGCTGGAAGACGTGCTGGTCGTGGATACCAGCCAGGATATGAAACCAATTAAATTCAAGGACGTTCACGGGGATAAGTCTGATCTGATATGCGTTGAGTGTGCAGCTGAATCGGTTGAGAATCCGCCCTTCTTATGTTCCAGATGCGGGCAGCCAGTCGAATTGGGCGAGCACTTTTATGTATTAAGGATAGGAACCATAAAACCCGGCGGTCCGAAAATAAACCTTAAAGAAGTATCCCCTGACGAAAAATGCATCTGTATCACTTGTTATGAAGAATTCGTGAACCCTGAAGAGGAAGAAGGATAATAAACGGATAGCTCTGTTCCCTGCTCTGCCGTTAGTTTTTAATCCCCGGGCAGAATAAGGGTCAAGTTCTAGAGATATTATAAGTGGAAAAAACAGAACTGAAAATCAGTTCTGTTAATAGCTTTTTCTTCTTTTCTAGTTTTTCTTTTATCTAGATTTCAATCCTGAATCTAGATTTCAATCCTGAATCTGGATTGAATCCTGAGAATCACAGAATTCTAAAACTGCTACGGAAAACTAAAATTCTATAAATTCAAAAATAAGATTTTTAGTCTGAAATGCATACTGTCATCCAGATATTCTCAGCAAAAGAGATCTTTGAATCTGAAGAAGATGAAATTTAAAAGAAAAACAAAAAAATAAAAAGAGCCTCGGGCGGGATTTGAACCCGCGACCTCGTCCTTACCAAGGACGCGCTATACCCCTAAGCCACCAAGGCACTGTTGCTCTAAGAGCATCTCCAAAATATCACACCAGAGATATAAAGCTTTCGACTGACAGCAGGCGCAGGGGGAATTTCCGGGCCACTGTTGGAAATTTTGCAGGACTAATTAAAATAAATTAAGAAACCGGCTTCGAAAAAGCCTGAGTATTTTGATTTTATTGCCCGGTTAGGTTCTTTTTTTCGATTCTTTTTGCATTTCTTTTATATACACCAGCGTTCATCGATAGGGAAGCGCTCGTTGATCCACATAAGGACGTGATTTTTGTGGACTATCTTGTAGGAGCGGGAAAGGACAGGTATGCCGTCAAAGGTGGATTCGCCCTCAAGGATTTCAAGTTCGCCCATGTCGCGCCTGGTTTCAAGGTTGTGACTGCGCAGGATACGGCCGATAGGGATGTCCGCCCGCATGAGCTGTTCCCGCATGGTATCAGGCATGCGTTCCAGCGGGGAGAGGGACCTTGCATGGACAAAGTCTGTGCCGCCCGCAGCAAGCCTGACTATCCGGTCGTTTACTTCGCTTCCTTCTCCCACGCCCAGAAGGCCAGCCATCGCTTTATCGGCTTTGATTGTGTGCTGGGACTCGGTTGTCACACTCACCGGGTGTCTGGTCATTATCTCCAGAAGAAAGGTCACAGAGCCGTCAGTCCCGCAGCAGACCCGCAGGCAGGTGGGAATCTCAAAGCTTTTCAGTTTTTCCAGAAAATCCGTGTTCAAAAAGATACCTCAAGGCAGGGATTCCAGGTAATGGAAATCTCAAAACAGGAATAAAGCCGTCAGGAGTTTTACTCCTCTCCGACTTCCTTCTTGGCATTTTTTATACGCTCTTTTGCCGAGTATCCAGTCGCCTTATTCAGGAAATCCCTGAAGGCTTTATTGGTCTGCAGGACAATTTCGTCGTCAGTTACGGTTTTGTCGGAAACTGTGTCTACAGCGAGCATCTTATTCTCGATCCAGATTTTTATCTTTGACAGAGCTCCGTAGGAGGTCTCAAGGACTCCTCCGTTTCTGGAAATCTCCCCGGAAAAACATTCCTCCATTACCGAGTAAATCCTGTCAATATCAGGTTTAAAACCGCGCTTTAATTTATACTGTTGCATTGCTATCCTCTTATAAGAGATTTTCATCTCAGATAAAGTTTGCTTAGAATCAGTTTGCTTAGAGCCTCTCCCTTCATATTCCATCAAATTCTTCACATATTAATTCACACGGCAGTATCTTTTCTCACGCTTCAGCATATTTCATTGCATTTTCAGATCTGCCCCTAATAATTCAGCTTTGCTGATACTTAACATTGGATATTAATTTAATCTGAATTCCCTGTAATTATGCTTTATTTCGATCGGCTTTTTATGCAGCTATTTCTTCTTTTATCCGTATTTTATCTACCTTTTTTTCTGTAAGTTTATGTATGATTTACTTACAATAGTCTGCATTCAATTGCATATAAACTCATAATTTAGCATCTGGATTTTTATGGTGTAATTTTATAAATTCAACATTATACCTTGAAAATTAAATATTCCGTGTATAATAGACAATGTTCGCGAGAATCAATCATAAATATGATTATGCCTATCATAAGTTGATACAAAAAAGATATCTGATTACCTGCCTATATATTTTAATGTCTAATTTGATTTACCCTATCGATTACTTTAACAATGAACAAACAAAAAGCCTGTCTGCTTGAGTGAGTCGGCCTCTTTTGATAGAAACCGATAGAAACTGATAGAAGTTATAAGTAAAAAGAATGAGAAGGTGACCCCAAATGCATAAAATGCTGAATCTGGAAGAATTAATTGCTTCAAAACAGCTTGAGAAAGAAAAAAAGGGAGAATCAGGCGATCTGCAAATTGAAGAACTTTACGACCTTGTAATCCCCCCAGGTACGGTTGTATCTATTATTTACGATATCGTTGAAGAATTCGGGCTCGAACCATTAACCAGGAAGATATTTGTTGGCGTAGCAAACAGTGAAGAAAGGGAACTCCTTGTTCTGCGCGGTCCTCTGGAGAAAGTTCAGGCTGCTGAAAAATTCCTCTATGATGAGATGAAAGCCTGGATAGAAAACCGGTAACCCGATTGGATTTTTGTAATCCGGTTAAATTTCCTCAGTTCGCGAGATTCCCTCAGGTAAGCGACCTGGGGATAATAAATCCCGGATTGAAAAATGGCAATAAAACTTTTTAAGAAAAAGTTTTTGGTAGAAATCCGTACTTGAGAGGCCTTGTGCTTTTTTGATAAAACTTTTTCTTAAAAAGTTTTTGGTAGGAATCCGTGCTTGAGAAGCTTTGTGCTTTTTTGATAAAACTTTTTCTTAAAAAGTTTTATTCCGAACCTATGCCCGTAATGCTTTCCCCTGAGAAATCAAATACCGTTACTCTACCTGTTTTATCGTATATATCGAGTTTCGATCCGGCTTCGATTTTTCCGATAACGGAAGCGGTAAGCCCTGCCTCTTCAAAGACTTTTATGCATTCTTCCGCCTTTTCCATATCTGCGGTAAATACATAGCCTGTTCCAGGATGTACTTTCAGCCATTGCTCAAAATCCACATTCTCGGGTTTAGGGATTTTCCGAAGGTCCACGCCTGCACCAACTCCGCTTGTTTCACAGAGCATTCCAAGCGTACCTATAAGCCCGGGATTGCTTATGTCTTTGCCTGCAGTAGCAAGCTTCCGTTTTGCGATTTCCTGGGTTACGAGATAGGTTTCCCTGATTGCTGCCGGGGTTTTAAAAGATGTAGTGTCCCAGCTGTAAGGGGAATTCGGCCCGATTTTTCCGTCCATGTCATAAGCCGCAATTATCAGGTCTCCAGGCCTGGCGGTATCGCTCCGGATTACACAGTCTCTTTTGACTATCCCTATAATGGCAACTGAAATGGAATTGTACTCAGTATCAGGATGAACGTGCCCGCCTACAACCGGAACTCCGAATTTCCTTACCCCTTCAGCCAGACCTTCCATAAGTTCCTTGCAGGCTTTCTCGGAATTTGAGGAAGCTATATCTACCATGGCAAGAGGCTTTCCACCCATTGCAGCTATATCGTTTACATTAACCACTACAGCCCCATAACCTGCCCACCAGGGGCTGGCGTCCAGTATCCTCCCCCATATTCCATCGGCTGCAAAGAGGATAACATCGTCTCCTCCTATATCGATAACTGCCGCATCGTCTCCAAAATCAACGATTGCGTTCTCATACTCCGGGCGGACGGCTTCGAAGATTGAAACAATATCCTCAATCTGTTTTTTTCGGGTAACCCCTTCAAAGGTTTTTATCCTTTCTGCAAGCTCTTCCAGGTTCAATTTCAGGCTTCCTTTTTTTTAAATTTGGGTACATAGTGATATAATGAGTATATTAGCAGTGTACCGGTAGTACTACAGATACGAGAGTCAGTAGGACTGATATGATGATCAGAACACAAATACCGGTACAGCAATAATGCAAGTGTTAACGTATCGATAAGAACAGCATTGTTTTAAGCTATCGATGAACTTCGATAGGTTACAAACCTTTCCCTGTGAAAGATTACTCTGAGATATTTTGGTGACTACCTATTAGTTTATCCTTTATCTCTTTTTTTCTTTGTTTCGCAGGAAAGAAGCGACAGCTTTTTATAAGTTCATATGTCCTATTAAGGCAACCTAATATATTTTTATATATATAAAGATCTCTTACTGATAGAATAAGGAGTGAAAAACATGGTAGCAAAAATTAATGTCGATTCCTGTACCGGCTGCGGAAGCTGTGTAGACGAATGCCCGGCAGCTGCAATTTCCCTCAACGACAATGACATTGCAGTTGTAGATGAAAGTGAATGCCTTGACTGTGGCGCATGCGAAGATGCCTGTCCCAACAGCGCAATCACAATTGAATAATTTTTTAAGTAGGATCTTAAGTACGTCTTTAAAACAGATCTGAGAAGCGGAGTGCTTCTACTCCGCCTCTAAGATTCCTTCTCCCGAATTCTGATTTGAAACGTTCTCAATTCCAGCGCTAAAAATCCCTGATTTTACTGATAAGGTATTCCGGTCCCGCTTATTACGCTTTTCAAGTTTCCTGTTTTCCGTTTTCCTTAAGTACTTCTCTTGCCCTTTCAGCATCTTCTTTTGTCTGGATTTTTATAAGCTTTCTGCGCTCTTCGCTCATCTGTGACATATCCTGAGCAAGAAGTCCGTAAGCATCAGCTCTGCATTGCCTGCAGTGGCGCATTTGCAGGACATAGGGTTCGCACGCCTGCTGGGCAGCTTTCCGCTCTTCTGCACTGGGCGGTTCAATGTTTGCAAAGGCTCCCTGGTTGATAAGGGGCATGATATTCATTATATAGACCCCGAGCTCGTTGAGTTTTCTGGCAATCTCAACTACATGCTTATCATTAACACCCGGGATAAGCACGGTGTTAACCTTGACAACTATGCCTGCATCGACAGCCGCTTTGACACCCTCAAGCTGGTTTTTTATCTGGATTTCCGCGCCTTCAACTCCCCTGTAGATCTTCCCATGATAGACTACATGATCCACGATTTTTGCCTGGATCTCGGGATCAATTGCGTTTATCGTTACCGTTAATGTGGAAACCCCCACACGTAGAATATCCTCAAGCTTTTCGGGGAGCAGAAGCCCGTTTGTACTCATACAAAGCGTTAGCTCAGGAAATTCCTTTTTTATAAGTTCAAAGGTCTCAAAGGTCTCCTTGTTAGCCAGAGGGTCTCCAGGACCTGCGATTCCGACAACCTTGATGAAGGGATAGTCTGCCAGGACCTGCCTTGTCTTTTCAAGGGATTCCTGCGGAGTAAGAACCTTACTCGTAACCCCCGGGCGGCTCTCGTTTACACAATCAAACTCCCGGACGCAGAAGTTACACTGGATATTGCATGACGGAGCCACAGCCAGGTGGATTCTCCCATACTTGTGCTGGGCTTTCCTGTCATAGCAGGGATGTTCGGCAATCTTTCTCAGGAGTTCCTCTTCAAATTTAGGGCTGTCTATGTCACTTATAAGATTGTTTTCTTCTGGCAAATGCGTTCTCCTCCGTTCGGAGTTTATAAGTATAGTATATACAGTCTAACTTCAGTGAAGGGGGATTTAGAATGTCTAATCCAACCTATGATGCCCCCCTTGATATAGATTGTGGAATTTCTCTGGAGTCCTGGAGAAATACAAGACACCTTGTCGGAGCTCATCCCCTGCTCTGATTTTATGTTACTCGACATTAAAATTTCTCTAATTATATATAAAAACCCATGTAGTATATCGGATTTCTCAGTGAATCTACTGGACCGCCGTGAATTTTATTGAATCATGGTTAATTCATCTCCCAGTGAATTTTTCGGTAGGTGGGAGTAATTACGAATATTGTCAGAGTGAACATTATCAGATAAATGTCACCGGATAATTATTGTCAAATCGGTCCATCTGAGAAATTATCCATTTCGCACCATTTTCCTTCTCCTTCCCAGACTCTGACCAGGAGGGGAAACCCGAACTTACCCAGAAGGCGGGAGTGAATGTGCTGGCACAGGTACTCGGAACTGGGGAATTCGAGGATTTCATTTAGCAACATATGGTCGTATTCTGTCAGGGTTTCTTTGACTCCCTTCTTCAGGTCGTAGAAGTCTATGACCATTCCACTTTCCCTGACCTCTCCTTCTATTATGACCTCAATTTTATATGTATGGCCGTGCACTCTCCCGCATTTTCCATGCCCTGGAAGGTAGTGGGCACTGTCGATATAATCAATAATTCCCAATCTCATTTTTGCCATTTCTCATACACCCCATTTCAATTAAGCCTTTTTTAAATATTTTTCTAACTCAATGTCTTTTTTATCCTTTTAATTCCGGTTATAAGCAACCCCACATCCTGTGGGTCTGGGGGATAATTCGTGTGTCTATAATTTCAAGCAGGTTCTTCTGAAGTTCCATAATGCTCTGTACGGATGCCTGTATAGCTCCCGGATTCATCGGGTCGCGGCCAATAGGGGTTTCAGGTTGAAGAACCACACAGGATACGTAAGAAGCTATAGCTTCTACAACCGGATTTACCGTTTCCAGTTCTGTGTTCCTGTCTACCACAATCTTGCAAAAACAATCTCTTGAATGGCTTTTTCTCAAAAGCCTGAAGCATTCTACTGTATTTTCCATATGGGCTTCGCGGGCTTCAGGTCCGATACCTCTCAGTGACTCGGGAAGTTTGAAATCTCCAGATACGTAAGTAACCTTTTCAGTAAGTTTTCTGGCCTGTTCAGGCAGGGTCATATTGGATTCCAGGTAAAGCGGCGAGGGTATACTCAGCCTTTCTATAAAATCCGCATACAGGAGAGGCTCTCCCCCGGTCAGGGAGACTGAATGAAGTTTCTTGAAAGGCTGGAGTATAGCTTCCAGATGAGCGACACTTACAGGATTCTTGATTTTCTCAAAATAGCCGCTTCCTTCCACCTGCTCATAATCACATGTTCCCGGATTTGCAAAGTCCGTATCACAGTAATTACAATTCAGGTTGCAGCCCGAAAAGCGGACAAAAGCTTGCCTTGTCCCAACATACGGGCCCTCTCCCTGGACTGAGCAGAAAACTTCCCTTATAGGAGCAGACAAAGAATCCGAAGCTGGCATTATACCACTCCAAGGGGCCTGGATTTTCTCAGGTCCTTTTCTATATCCTCAAACTCGCGGACATAAGCCTCCCCGACAGCCTGCATAAAGCTTGCAACCTGCTGCTCTTCCCCTATTCCGGCATCTCTAAGATTTCCGTATACATCGTGAAAAATATTAATGCCGAAGTGTATTTTCTGGGAAACTGCAGAGGTGCTGGCAATCGAGACTGTCAGTTTTTTCCCCTTCAAGAAAAGATCGTCTCCTTCCCGTGTTGTCTGCACACCGAGGTCTGCAAGATATTCTCTTACAAGGGCTGTAAAAAGGCGCTGCCGCGCATAGATAAGCTTCAGGTCAGTAGAATCAAAATGTTCTATAATGAAACTCACCATATCTTCGGACCAGATTGACTCATTTGCTCGCCTATCTTCAAGGTCGATCATATGCTCGATCTTTACGTCGCAGGTTCCTCTGAACACTACAACTGAGTCCTCCTGAACTCCAAAATTGTTGTAAGCCCAGAGAGAGGAAATCTGGCTCCCGTCATAATCAAATTTCTCAGGTAAAACAATGCATTTCATAGAATTCTCTCTGTAATTTTAGCTGTAAACTTCTCTACAAGTTTTCTGTAAACCTTTTCTGACCCAGCTTTCTCCGCATTCGGTCCGGTTCTTCCGGCTCAGACCCCAAGCCTTTCCAGAAGAGGATCCTTGACTCCTGCGTTTCTAAATGCACGTGCTCTACGCACGCAGCTCTCGCATTCTCCACAGGGATTCTCTCCTCCGTGATAGCAGCTCCAGCTGTATTCAAGAGGAGCTTTTGTTTCGAGAGCTCTTCTGACAATTTCGGTTTTCCCAAGTTCAATCAGAGGAGCCAGGATTTTCACTCCATTCCGGGTAGAATATGAAAAAGCCTTATCCATTGCCTGCACATAAGCAAGAGAATTGTCAGGGAAAGTCCCGGCTTCTTCTCCGTTAAAGCCCACTACAATGTAATTACATTCCTTGCTTTCAGCAAAGCTCGCTGTGATATTAAGCATTACCCCATTTCTATTAGGCACCCAGACCGCCTTTGCTGAAGCATCTGTAATTTCTGCAGGTGCGGTTTCGCCAATGTCCTCAAGTGACAAAGATGGGACTTCAAGATTCCTATTAACAAGAGAAGTAGATGTGATCTCCGAAAGCCAGTCAAGTTTGATAATCCTGTGCTCAATTCCGAAATACTCGCATACCTTCCGTGAGTACTCTATTTCCCTCTCTCTGGCTCTCTGCCCGTAATCAAAAGTAATAGCCATCTCAATATCAAAATCTTCCGCTGCAATTGATAACGCCGCAACCGAATCAAGCCCGCTGCTGAGGAGGGTTATAGCTTTCATTTTTACTCACTACTTAAACTTACTATCCTGATTCACTAGTTCAACTGATAGCTAAATTCAACAGAAAATTAAGCTGATTATTTATATCCAGCAGGGATTTTCCTGAGCTATTCTTTCAGGATTACCCAAAGCTATTCTTTCAGGATTCTCCGGATATTCTTCAGAGATTATCCCAATAATACCAGCAACTCGTATTTAAACGTAGCTGTCTCCACAATGGTCGTCTTGAGGCTTGATTTATGACGATGTATTCCCCGGCTTCGCTCGCGGTACAACAATGGAAAAACAGTTCCGTTTTGGGGCTTAAGTATAAAGTTCTGCATCTAAAACCCGAGTCTAAAACTTTACTTGTAAACCTTAATTCCTGAAGAAGCCTCTAAAAAATCTGATTTAGCGAATTCTTTTTAGTAAATCCCACTATATATTAAATAGGGAAATCTAATCGAAGAGGTGGGATTACTTGATTGGAATTATTTCGGACTCACATGATAACATGAACGCTCTCCGGAAAGCCGTGGAATTTTTTAATGAAAGAGGGGTGAAAAACGTGCTTCACGCAGGAGATATTATCTCTCCTTTTACTGCAAGAGCCTTTAAGGAATTGAAGCCAAAACTTTACTTTGTATTCGGCAACAATGACGGGGATAAACTAACACTTACAAAACGGCTTGAGGAAATCGGAGCTGTTTCCTGTGGATATTTTGGAGACCTGACGATTGACGGGCTGCATATTGCCCTTTTGCACGGGACAAATGAAACCCTTGTCAGAGCCCTTGCCAGGTCCGGGGAATTTGACGTGGTAATCCGGGGTCACACGCATGAGCCGAATGTTAAAATTATTGAAGGGGTCACGGTGATAAATCCTGGGGAATCTTCAGGCGTGCTTTCCGGAAAATCAACAGTTGCAGTTCTTGAAATTTCAAACCTTAACGTTGAGATAACTCAGCTTGACCTTGACTGATTTCGCTCATCTATTTTTAACGTTTTTTGAATTTGTTTTGCTTTCTAAGGCAGTGAGGCCTGATTAGCTGGCGGTAATACCGGAAATTATATTAATTCTCGCGCAATTTCCATTTCAACCTTTTTTGAAACAATTTCTTATTAAGGTTGCACCTCTGACAAAAGTGTACCTTTCATAAAGATTGTATCTCTCACCAAGGATGTAACAGCTATGAAACCAGCAGGAACTGAACCTACAGATTCTCTTCCCGGCATGTCGGATGAAAGGGAAAAGGTCTCAAGGAAAAGGAAAAATACCCTTATTTTTGCCTGTTCAGGCCTTTCTAATACAGGAAAACTTACGATGCAGGCAGCATCGGCTCTTGCTTTCAGGAGGCCTGACCTGTACCGGGCTGCGGCAGCTCACAAAGGGATTGATGCTGTTGAGGATGCTGTATCAGACGGTTTCAGGATTCTTGCCCTTGATGGCTGCACGGACCGCTGTGCCACAAAAAAGCTTGATGAAGCCGGATTGAAAGCTGATGCATATCTGATGGTTATAGAACTGGGTATCGAGAAAACGAGACCTTCGGATGTAAAGCCTGAGTATGTGGAGAAAATTATAAAGGCTATAAAAGAAACCTGATCAGCCTTCGAGCGTTATTTTATTGCCTTTTATATCATCAGTATCCCCGCCTGAGAATAGCTATGAGTTCATCGGCATGGGGCATTCTCTCTTTAATTTTAGTGCAGACTGCGTCAATATCGTAGTCAAGGCGCAGGTTTTCTACTTTCCCGCTTTCGGTATCAAAAATGGCACAGCTTGCCCTGGGGTCTCCATCTCTTGGCTGCCCTACCGAACCCGGATTTATTATTGTCAGATTCCCGAGTTTCCTGTTCATAGGAATATGGGAGTGCCCAACTATGAGAAAATCTGCTTCCAAAGGTTCCGCTGCCTCATCTATCATGTTCCGGACCTCCTCGTCTGCAGTTTCGGGTTTTATGTATTCAAACATGGAACGGGGGCTTGCATGGGTCAGGTAGAGCCTTTTTCCGCCGATTTCTTCCCGGATGAGAAGAGGAAGTTTCTGAAGGTACTCCATTCTCGCTCTGTCAAGGATATCCCAGGTATATTCCCTGGTTGCTATCGAGAGGTGCTTGTATTTGTACCCGCACTGGCAGTCTACTTTAAAAGCAACGGCGTTATCATGGTTTCCCCGTATTACTGGAATCCCTTTCATACGCAGGAGGTCAATGCATTTATCCGGATCAGGCCCATAATCAACAATATCTCCGAGACAGATGGCTCTATCATAGGGGATTGCCAGAACAGTCTCGAGAGCTTCGTAATTGGCATGGATGTCGGCAATCAGCAGGATTCTCATGTTTTCCCCTTTTGTAACTTCATTTTATATTTTGTTTTTCATTTTCATACTTTTGTATATTTTTATTCACACGTTTTATCATTTATATTTCTTCAATTACGTTTTTTTCACTATTTATCAAACGCGTAGTCCACGCATCCCGATTCCCATTATTAGCAAATTGGTTTCCATAGGCGGATGATTCCAGCCTTCAGGCGAGATTGTCTTTCTCTCCACTGAAATTTCAACCTGGTTCCCGCTAAGGCCGCAGTCTTGCATGTAATCCATAACAAGCTTTTTACCAAGCTCGGTAGCAGTTCCAAGGGCTTCCGTGTAGGTCTCGAACTTCAGCCTGCTGTCCGGGGCAAATACAAGGAAATCCTGTTCCGGGGACATCAGGCTTGCCGGACGTATCAGAATCTCAACTCTTTTAATACCCTTTCCTACGAGTGCTCCTACCGCGTTTCCGACCTCGGCATACTCAGGCACCAGAATCTCTGCATCAATGAGTTCTTCCAGTTCTTTCCTGTGCGCCCGGACAGGCCCACCAAGCAACACGACCGGGATATCCAGTTTGAATCTGGCAGGATAGTTTCCATCCAGAATTTTTTCAATGGATGCACGTGGAATGTCTGGGAGGATATACGAGAGCAGATGGAGTGCCATGTTCCTGGCGACCCGCTTCTTTACGGCAATACAAAACTCTCCAGGAGCCATGCGCATGAGCCTTGCAAGTCTTTCTGCGCCTACCCTCGACGCATCGGCGTTCCAGGATGTGTATTCTCCAAGCACATGCAGGGCATCAGTAGGAGTGAAACCTATTGCCTGCACAAGGCGTTTTCTGATAAGGGAGTCAAGTGTCAGCGGATGCAGGTCTTTTCGGATAAGGGTTTTGATTTCGGGCACTGAGACCGGCTTTTCGCCTATAACCTCCAGGATCTCGGCTTCCGCCCTGCTCAGTTCTCCTGCCTGGTAGCCAGATCTTACAAAAAACTTTGTAGGTTGAATGTTTTCATCGAGATCTTCTCTGGGAGGCATGATTGTTCTTTTGAGATTATTCAGAAAATCCGGATACTCTACCGCAGCTACCGCGAGGGGCATGACTCGCCTGGGACCAAGAAAAAGTTCCCTGTCTACGGTCCAGATATGGCTGTCTCCGCCTGTAGCTGTTGTTTCCATCCTTATTGCCCGGACACGGGTCTTCCAGCCCCCAACAATGGCTCCCTCGTCGCTCAGGTCAGGCACACCCATACAGATTGAGGAGATATCCGTGCTTGTGCCCCCAACATCCACTACTGCGCAGGTCTTGAACCCTGAGAGGTAAGAAGCCCCTACAAGGCTTGCTGCCGGGCCTGAAAAGATCGTCTCGATAGGTTTATTCAGGGCATCTCTTATACCCAGCACCGAGCCATCGCATTTGAGCATAAGGAGCCGTGCATTAATTCCACGCTTCATAATATCCGAGATAATGGACTGCACAAACTGCCTTGTTATAGGGATAAGCTGTGCATTGAGAAAAGCCGTTACCGCCCTCTCATAAGCCCCCAGTTCCTGGGAAAGCTCGTGCCCGCAAACCGCAGGCAGTCCTGTGAGCTCAAGAACGAGGTCCCTGGCTTTCAATTCATGCTCAGGATTCCTTGTACTGAAGTAGGAAGATATGGCAAAAGCTGAAACTTTGTCCTTAACCTGCATGGCAAATTTTTCGATAGCCTCAAGGTCAAGAGCAGCAACCTCTTCTCCGTTGTGGTTATGCCCGCCGGCAGTAAAAAGTACGTGTTCGGCTGGCAGTTCCTTTTCAAGCGGGTGGTCTCCTATGAGGATCAGGGCTACGGGAAAACCTGTGCCTTCAAGAATGGTATTGGTGGAAAGGGTCGTTGAAACCGAAACCAGCTTTACGTTTTCGAGATATTCAGGATTGAGCCCGTCAATTACGTTTTTAATGCCTGCAAGGGGGTCGGGATAAGTGGTAAGTGCCTTGTTCGAGTCTATTATCTCTCCATCCGAATCCCTTATAAGCACCGCATCGGTATAAGTGCCTCCTGCATCAATCCCAAGGCTGTAATGCATAACGAAAATAACTCCTTTTTTCTTTTTCTGTAAGTGTTTTTGAAAGGTTGTGATTTCTCTTTTAAATAATTGAGTAAAAAGATCGACTTCAGGATAAAGAAATGTTGATAAGATAATAGTAAGGCATAGTAAGGCAACAATATTTGGAATTATTAAATATAAATAGTTATTTCAATAATGTTTGAAACGGCTGGGATTAATAACTTCAGGGAAAGTATTCAATGTTTTCCTTCAATTTACTGATTATATAAATGTCAAATAAGAAATTGTACTATCTTTGAGGAAAACCTTAATTACCTAATTTTAGAAGAGAGAAGATACAGTAATTGAATATAAGCCAGATTAGTTAACGATTAAAAAGGATTCTATCGCTATGACTTCTTCAAAACCTGCTCGGAATTTCACTCCTCATCTTCCTGAGGATTTTGATGCCCGGATTTCCAGCGTCCTCCCTTACTACTCCTGCTTTCATCAGGAAACTATCAATTTCGTTAAATCCCTGCCATCGAGCCCGAGAATATGGATGGATACCGGATGCGGGACCGGATCTCTGGTTAATAAGGCAGTCAGGCAATTTCCAGTTACAAAATTCATTTTGCTTGACCCTTCGGAAGGTATGCTGGGTCAGGCAAGGAAAAAACTGTCATCCTGCCCTGCCGGCAGGCTGGAATTTCTGGAAGCTTCGGCTACCCAGGAATTTTCTCAGGAATTGGAGGAACAACCGGACGTTATAACTGCAATACAGTGCCATCACTACCTTAGCCGCGAAGATAGGGCTAAAGCCACCGCTGTTTGTTACAATCTTCTAAAAGAAAGCGGGGTTTATATCACCTTCGAGAATATCAGGCCGCTAACCGAAGAGGGTATCGCAATAGGAAAACGATACTGGCGCAGTTTTCAGGAAGCTAACGGCAGGACTGAGAAAGAAATAGAGGAACACCTGAAGCGTTTTGATACGGAGTATTTCCCGATAACTGTCGAAGAGCATCTGAAGCTCCTGAGAGATACAGGCTTCAGGACAGTGGAGTTATTCTGGTATTCTTATATGCAGGCTGGATTTTACTGTATTAAATAATTTTATTATTTTTTGTGCAATTAATTTTGCAGATTTCGTTAGTCTATTGCGGGCAAGGAAGCTGTCAAACTAAAGATTAGACTGAAGGCTCATAAATTTTTAATTTTACAAATCAGCCTATAAGTAAAATTCGGATAAAGTAACTGCTCCCGAAATGTATTGGATTTCCTGAAACCTTATAGTCTCAGGAATCCTGAAAAAAGAAATGGATTTAGTACGAAGAATTCTTTTTCTTCGCAATTCTGTCTCTTGCGTAATTTCCGCTGTTGCTCCGAGAGCTGCTGCGAGAATCACTGCGGGAATCGCTACGAGTGCTACCACGAGAATTGCCGCGAGTACCACCGCGAGATTCACTATCAACCTTTGAGCTTCTTCCCTTTGATTTCTGGGCAAGTTCAACAAAGGGTTTTCTTCCTCTCTGCTTGTTTTTGAAGATTTCAAGTAACGCTTCAGCCTGGGCAAAGGGTACGCTTACGAAGGAAAAGTGGGGGAAAATCTCTGCGTCCCTAATTCTCAGTTCGCTGTCTCCTGTTTCTTCCTGAATGAACTCGCACAGCTTGTCAGGGGTCATGCCGTCGACTTTTCCCATAGCGATGAATAGCCTGGTTTTGCCTTTTCTATCTACATAAGAACTGTCGGAGATTTCTGCGTACATGCTCTCGTCAAACTGTTCTTTGAAAGCGTACTTCAGAAGTGCAGCCAAGATCTTTTCTGCAGGGTATTCATCGAGAAGCTTTTCGCTCATCTCAAGGCAGTCGCCGTATTCTTCCATTTTTATGGTAGAATCAAGTTCGGCTTTTACTCTTGTCCTTTTGGCTTTAATCACATCTTTAATCTCAGGTAGCTTTCCTTTCTTCATCTCTGAATTTGAAGTCTTTTTTATGTAAGTAAGCCGCCTGTATTCGCTGGATGTAACAAAGGTGATAGCAGTTCCCTGTTTTCCTGCTCTTCCGGTCCTTCCGATCCTGTGTACATAAGATTCAGGGTCCTGGGGAAGAGTATAGTTAATAACATGGGTCAGGTCCATGATATCGATACCTCTCGCTGCAACGTCAGTCGCCGCGAGGATGTTTATCTTCTGTTTCCTGAACCTGTTCAGAATCTTTTCCCTCTCGTTCTGGGAAAGGTCACCGTGCAGGGCATCGGCTGCGTACCCCCGGTCCCCAAGTTTCTGGGCGAGCTGGGCGGTATCGGTTTTTGTCCTGCAGAATACAAGCCCGTAGAATTCGTCTTCAATATCGATAATCCTGCACAGGGCTTCGAATTTGTCGCTCTCCTTGACTTCGAAGTATATCTGTTCGGTCAGGTCTGCAACAAGCTCTTCTTTCTCAATAGCAACGTGCTCATAGTCCTGCATATATTTCTTGACAATACCAAGGATCGGCTTTGGCATTGTGGCTGAGAAGAAAAGCATGCGTTTCTCAGGTCCGGTTGCCTTTAAGATTTCCTTAATCTCGTCAATAAAGCCCATATTGAGCATTTCATCGGCTTCGTCAAGCACGAAATACGCAATGTGCCCAAGGTTCAGGCTCTTCCGCTCAAGGTGGTCGATAATCCTTCCCGGGGTTCCCACAACGATGTCAACACCGCTTTTCAGCACTCTGAGCTGCTGGGTCATGGACTGTCCCCCGTATATAGGGACGATGTGCAGCTTTTTATCTCCTTTCAGAGAGTTGAGTTCTTCCGAAACCTGGATTGCCAGTTCTCGGGTTGGGGTCAGAACTATTGCCTGCACCTTTCCTGATTTTTCAGGGATTTTTTCTATAATGGGGGCTCCGAAAGCCGTTGTTTTCCCGGTTCCGGTCTGAGCCTGCCCTATAATATCACGTTCTCCTTTCAAAAAAAGCGGGATGACCTTTTCCTGAATTGGGGTTGGTTCTTCAAACCCTTTCTTTTTGAGGGCTTTTAACATACTGTCAGAAAGCCCCAATGCCTTAAATTTTGCTAATTTTTCCATGTACTCACTCTAATATTGACAATTATTTTTTCCAGATCGTGTAGCTTACAGACCTGCTGTTTATATACTCTGCCGCATACCCGGCAGTATCCTTTGCGGAAGAGGCCACTTATCAAACAGGTACATGATACCAGATAAAAACAGGTAAACACGCCGTATAAATGGTTAATATCCCCGGGATGCGAGAAAGTGTGCCTAAGGACCAGGGAAATTCACAACCGATATACATAAAACTTATACAGCAAAAATTCGATTTTCTTGGATAAGTTCCGGACGCTTTTTTGAGTTCTTCCCTGTGATACAGGCAGACTGAATTATTAGATTAGATAATATTAGATTAAATAACCTTTAACAGGATAATTACCCTGTAACCCCTTTTCCTGTATATAACCCTTTGCTATTCCTCTAACGAGGTTTTTAATGATAAAGCTTTCTATCTCCATGACAACTTTGAGCCAGAAATCAGTGGTTTTCGGAAAATGCTACTTCTATTAATACCCGCAGGATGCAGAAAATGCTCAGATACGGGCTCTTTAGTAGTACTACTGCCTATTCAGTAGTACCATCCGTGAAAACTAAGTTCATCGGTTAGCATTTCTTTAAGAAGGTTCAGCCTGTCGATTGAATTCCTGATCTGTTCGGGCTTATCTACCATTTCCTCGCACCTGGTTTCTTCCTGTATTGTTGTAATCCTTAAAAGCTCGGCAAAATTAACACACTCATCCAGAAAACGGTTGAACAATTTGCGGGCCTTTACAAGACCGTCCGAAGTCCTGAAGTCCGGCTGGATGGTTTTTTCGTATTCTGCTCTCTGTTTCATATCTGAAACCAGGAGGCGCGACTCAACATAATCCCGGGTGTTCAGAAGATTCCCGAGATTTCTGAGATCAGTCCCTATATGCTGGGTAAAGTATGCGATTTCAAAAGCCCACTGCTTATCAAAATTAGTTTGCGAGCCCGTATTGGGAAAAGGAATTCTGCTCGTCAGCCGATTCATCTCCTGTTTATCTTTGCCTTTTTTCAGTATTAACATGCTGGAAGAAAGAATAAAAGCTTAACTAAATTCTCAGGCTCTATAATATGTTTTCTGGAATTTGTTTCGGGATATCCGCAGGATTATATGTTTTTCTGAAATTTTTCCTGACTCGGTCCAGCCAGCTACCTGACTTCTGCCCTGAGCCCTGCTGTATATAATTCTTATTCGAATCCGGTTTAGAGGATTCACTCTGATCTACTGTCATGCCTGGGGTTATGCTTTAATATGGTCATGTTGATTTTTTCTTAAAAAAGGGATTGGGTAAAATGCAAATGGAATTCAGTGTCAGAGGAGCCGAGCTTTCGGATCTGTATAAGATTATGGTGCTTTACAGGGCTGTTGCAGCCCGTTCGGGTGGAATCGCAAGACAGGCCGATGAAGTCACCGAAGCCTATGTCCGAAACTTCATCGAGCGATGTCATGAGACAGGCATTATTCTGACAATTGAGGAACCTTCAAATTCCGGAACCCTGATTGCGGAAGTTCATACTTGCAGCCCGGGTATAAAGGTCTTTTCGCATCTTTTCAGCGATCTTACAATAGCTGTGCATCCGGACTATCAGGGTAAGGGAATAGGTTCATTGCTGTTTCGGACCCTTTTGCAGGAAATCAAATCAAAGCATCCTGAAATCCTCAGGGTTGAACTAATTGCAAAAGAGAGCAATCAGAAAGCCATAAGATTTTACAAAAAATTCGGTTTCAGGGCTGAGGGCAGGCTTGAAAAGCGAATTTCCGGCAAAACAGGAGAACTGGAAGCTGACATTCCCATGGCCTGGATCCGGCAGGGATAAGAACAGCAATAACTCATAAATAAAAGAGGTTAGGCTTTCTAATTAAGAATTTCATATCAGATTTCACTATCTTAAAACTTAGACCGGTATCAAATTTTTTTGATTTTTGGCTTTCGGTATTTTATAAGTTCGAGTCCTTGAATGTATCGGAGGATGAAAATGTCATTTCTGAACGATATTTTACCCGATACTGCTGAAGCATTTGGAAATTTGAGAAATTCCGTTTTTGAGAACGGCGCACTTGACCGCAAGAGCAAAGAATTGATTGCAGTTGCTTCTTCAGTCCTTATGCGCTGCCAGTTTTGTGTTGACGCCCACGCGCAAAGGGCTCTTGCACATGGAGCCAGCAAACAGGAAATCGCTGAAGCCATTGCCGTTGCCATGTTTATAGCAGCCGGTTCCCAGATCGGCTGGACAAACATTTACGACAAAAATATTTATGACTCGATCTTTGAGGAGGAAGCTGGTAAACCCGAAGAAAAGAAAGGGTGCTGCTGTAGCGACTGATGTGGGAACTGCAGGAGAGATAAGGGCAATATTTTGATGAAGTTCAAAAATAAGTAAAAACTGTATTAGTGGATCGGCACTCATTCTGAATGTACTCATTAGAAAACGTATTTATTACAAACATGCTCATTAAAATAAAACACTCTAGATATACTCATTGAAAAGCAATCGTAAGTAATAAGTATTATTTTATCGTGGCTTTTGAGGGAATCCCTGTTAGGAATTCCCTTAGCTGCCACATTTAGACCGGAGAACATTCAGTATTGTTTTTCAGGTATCTTTTTTTAAAGTTAAAAGCATTATCAAAAAAGAATAAATTTAAAATTAAATTCTTATTTTGAAGCTGCTTTCGGTGCTTTTGGTTTGTCTACTATCGGAACTACTACTTTAACAGTTTCTTTCGCACCGGTTTTTACTCTTTCATTAGATATCGATAGACAGTCTTTCGGGCAACCAACAACGCATTCGGTGCACATAATGCATCGAAATAGATTAATTTCCCACATTTTGTCGGCTTTGGTGACTGTAATTGCATCCGGTGGACATTTCTTCTGACATATCCCGCAGAGAATACAGTTTCCAGGATCGAAAACAATCCTTCCTTTAAACTCTTTGAAAGGTTCCCTTATCTCGAAGGGGTAAAGTCTGGTAGCCGGTTTACGAGAAATGTTTGTTAGAACAAGATTTAACATACCCATCATATCACCCTTCTCTTTATCTTTCAGTGCAGCTAATGCAGGGATCTATAGTAAGCACGACTATAGGCACATCTGCGAGTCTAACGCCTGGGAGCATCAGTAACAGTGAAGGTATATTTGCAAAGGTAGGGGTTCTTACTTTAAGCCTTTCCAGGTTTTTAGTACCATTACCTTTCACATAGTATACAACTTCACCTCTGGGCTGCTCTGTTCTCATAATTGCTTCACCGGTTGGGAAGCCCTTTATGGGTGTTGCAATATCACCATTAGGCAGCTTGGAGATCGCATTTCTTATCAGCTTAATAGACTCATATAATTCATCTATTCTTACTTTAGTCCTGCCGTAGCAATCTCCCTCTTTCGCGACAGCTGTCTTAAAACCGAGATCCTTATAAATATCCCAGTCCGCTGTCTCTCTTACGTCGATGGCGTTTCCGCTTCCTCTAAGTGTAGGACCGGCAGTTCCAGCCTCATATGCAAGCTGCTTTGACATTGTAGCTAGGCCTACAAGTCTTTGCTTAACCGTGTAATTGTTTACGAACACTTTTTCAATGTCTTTAATTTTGGGTTCCAGCGAATCACACATTTTCAGAAGCATGTCAATGTTCTCTTTAGTCAAATCTCTGCTGACTCCTCCGACTTTGGATATTGAATGTATGACTCTGTTTCCAGTGATTCTCTCCGCTACATCCAGTACTTCCTCTCTGTACTTCCAGCATTCGTAAAAGAGACTTTCAAACCCGAAGCCATCGGCAAACAGACCGAGCCAGAGAAGGTGACTGTGAAGTCTGTTGAGTTCACCAACTATTACTCTTATATACTCTGCCCTTTCAGGAATCTCGGCATCGAAAAGTTTTTCGACTGCCTTTGTATAGGTTATTCCGTGGAGGGCACTGCATATTCCGCAAATTCTCTCGCAAATATATGTGGTTTGATTATAGTCCTTTGTGTCTATAAATTTCTCAAGCCCTCTGTGAACGTAGCCCAGTGAGGGAAGTGCTCCAACAACAACATCGTTATCAATCTCAAGTTTTAACGATACTGGTTCGGGTAAAACGGGATGTTGAGGACCAAACGGTATTACGGTTGTCATGTGATTCTCCTCTCAAATTGCTTTAAGCTAAGGGAGCTTTCGGACTGTTTGGCGTTAAGTAGAGGTGTCCCTTGTAATCTATTGCTAAACCTTCGAAGGTCAATCCAAAGAGGTCCTGGTACTCATTCTCGATCAAAAGTGCACAGAGATAAATGCCTGATACACTCTTGGGCTTCTCGCCTGGTTTCACAAAGTACCTTAGATTTTTTAATTTATTGTCTTTCTCAAAGACATATATAAAATCATGACCTTCGTTAGCTTTCAGGCATATCATAGTAGAGTATCGATAGCCATCACTTTTTAAACCCTCAATGGTTTTTAGCAGTTCTCCACTGCTTTTAATCTCTGTGGCTTCTATGGTATTCTCAAGCATTCGATGGCACCTCTTTCCCTTTCAATTTTACTTCTTTTCCTTTAATGTTCCCTTTCTTCTTGTTCTCAAGTATTGAAAGTGCCGCTACTACGCCATCAAGTATGGCTTCAGGTCTTGGGCAGCATCCGGGAACATATGCATCTACGGGTATGACCTGGTCCACTCCGCCTATCACATTGTAGCAGTTATGGAATATCCCGCCTGTGGATGCACAGGCGCCGACTGCTAAAACAACTTTGGGATCAGGAATCTGGTTATAGATGTTCTTGATCACATTTACGTTTTTATAATTCACCGAGCCTGTAACCACCATTATATCTGCTTGTTTGGGAGTACCAATGTTTAAAACACCAAATCTTTCAGCATCATATAGAGGAGTAAGACAGGCTACTACTTCAATATCACAGCCATTACAACTGTTACAATTTACATGTATAATCCATGGGGATTTTGCCAAACTCATAAGTCTCCCTCTTTACATTATTGTGGCTTCACTAAAGTACAGGAATGCTATGTTTACAATGGAAAGTATCAGTAAAACCGACCAGCTCAGTTTGAGCATCCACTGCCAGTAAACTCTTGCAGTAATGTTATCTATAAGAGTTACAAAGAAGAATGCAGCCGCAGATATGATCAAACCTATCAATGGGTTTACTGCCCAGAATACGAAAATAAGTCCTGTCAAGAACACGTATTCATAGAAGTGCCCAATCTCAATTCCTGCCATACCTGGTCCCGAATATTCGGTAAGCATACCTTTAACCAGCTCCTGGTGAGCATGGTGAGAGGTCGAATAGTCAAAGGGTGATTTTTTCAGCTTTATATTCAGGACAACTATCATTGCTATGAATATAAGAGGCGTATATACCAGGAGAGGGGTTGATGCATCTACTACTGCAGATAGCTTAAAAGTACCTGTAAGCAAGTATATTGCAAGAGCATACAATATTAAAATTGGTTCATATGCCAGTATAGCCATAATCTCCCTTGAACTTCCTACCCTGGCGTATGGAGAACCAGTGCTCATTCCTCCTACTATGAGAGCTATTGATGATACTGTGTATACAAATATTATCATCAGAATATCTGCTCTAAACACTAACATCAAGAGGCTCAATATTAAGAAGGCTACGTATACTACCACGTAGAAGTTTTGAGATGGGTTTACAACCATGTTGTCTTTGCTGAGGAGTTTCTTGACATCGTAATATGGCTGCAAAAGAGGAGGGCCGACTCTACCCTGCAATCTTGCGGTAATTTTCCTGTCAATTCCTGCGTACAGGCAGCCGATTATAGGAGCTACAAATATAACAAGAGCGGCTATTAAAATATCGGTCATATTCATATCAATACTCCTCCCGCTAATGCAATTATGATAAGTATTATGGAAATTGCATATCCGAGTGTTGTAAGTTTACTTTCTCCAAAAGTATTCTGGAGGTAAATGTTAGATACACTGCTCTTATCATAGCTGCAAAGTCCGTTTCTGAACATTAATTTGTCCATCTCCATATTGTTTTCCCCACACATATAATAGCCAGCTGTACGCGGGGTGAACATATTTCTGGTAGCGAAATAAATCACGAAAGCCAGAGCAAGCGCTACAAATATTGCGGCGTAGGCAAATGCCCCAATCTCGGAAGTGAATTGTCCAGCCTGCCCTGAGACGGTAGGAGCAGTGTTGAGTAAGATCTCGACCTGAGGTCTAATGAAATAGTCGTATATTGTAAATACAAGTATACTTGTAGCCACTATAGCTAGTCCAAGGAAGGACAGTGGGAAGTATGTTTCCGGTTTTTTGTGGTGAACTGCATTTTTATCCATGCTGGATGATAGGATTGTTCCCATCCACTTAGCATAATAAACTGTAGTGAGTGCACTTCCAAGTATAAGGAAGACTATCACAATAGGATTGCTTGATGCAGCTTCCATTGATACCCATTTTGTAAGCAGTACCCCAAAAGGAGGTAACAGCATGGATACCATTCCCAGAGCTGCAAGTGTGGTGAGAAGAGGAGCCTTCTTTACTAATCCTGACATGTCCTCGATATCTCGGCTTCCTATAGTGTGCTCGATTTCACCTGTGCACAGGAAGAGAAGAGCTTTTGATATTGCGTGGAACAGAATCAGCATAATCGCAGCAGCTACAGCAAGAGGTGTGCCGATTCCAGCGCTTGCGATAATTAATCCCAGGTTTGCAATAGTGGAGTAAGCAAGTACTCTCTTGGCATTTCTCTGGGATAAGGCTAAAGCCGAGCACATAACGAAGGTAAAGCTACCGTAAACTGCAATGGCTGTTCCGAGACTTGATCCTGCAAAAGCCGGCACAAGTTTGACAACTAAAAACACACCAGCATTTACCATCGTGCTTGAGTGCAGTAAGGCAGAAACCGGGGTTGGAGCTACCATTGCGCCCAAGAGCCAGCTCTGGAAAGGCATCTGAGCAGATTTCGCAAAGCCTCCGATACAGAGTAGGGCAACAGGAAGAGCTACAACGGCCATTGCTGCTGCGTCAGTTCCAGCGTAAACTCCAATTCCAGAAAGGGTAGCGATATCATTAGTAGCGAGAAGAATTATGCCTACAGAAAAAGCAATTCCACCTACAAGGTTCAAAGCCAGAGCCCTGAAACCGTTATTTATTCCTTCTTCATCCATATTGTATGAGATCAACACGAACGAACACAGAGTTGTCAGTTCCCAGAAAAGGAACAGCCATCCCAGTGTGTCAGCCATTACAAGACCGTTCATGGCTGCCAGGAAGAAGCTCATTGTAAAGTAGAAAGTTTTTTGTCTGTTTAAATGCCTGTGCTCTTCATATTCATCCATATAACCGGTTGCAAATAAAATAATTGCAGTACCGACTATATTCACAATTAATATCATTATCTGGGAAAATTGATCGATATTAAAAGAAGCACCTTCGGCATGTGGCGCATTGGTAAAAGTGTAAGCAAATATAGCTGCTGAAATTATTCCCAGTGCAAGTGTAGGCCAGTTTTTATATTTTGCTGACACAGCAATAATAAATAGTATCACCAGTACTTCGAGTATAAGGACAATGTTTTCAAACATTGCGAAATTTGGTTCGCCAATTTCAACTACTCCAGTACCATCTAATACTAAATTAACTGATAAAGCTACTCCAATTATGAAAAAAGCCCAGGCCAAATACTTATATAGAGATTTGGGAAGGGCTACGAATAAAAGCGAAAACAGTATGGGTACTGCAATTAATAGCATAACAGTGTTTTCTATCATACAGCGTATCCTCCGATCTATTAATCCTCCGATCCGTTTATTCTCTGACTATGTGGCGGAATTTATACAGTTGAAAAACAAATCAATTATGTATGACGTTTTTATAACCCTTTTTTTATATCCCGAAAGGTTTTTATATTGATTTCTCAGCCCAACTGCGCAATTCCTGAGTATATAAGAATATGGACTAATAGTCCACTAATATTATAATATTCTTATATCAAAATCACAAGAAATAATAATATGCGAATAATGTCGATATAAATTCGACATGTTGCCAATTCTTAATTATAGCAAAGGCATATTTAAAGATAGTGATTTTCTTTTCAATTTTATATTACTAAGAAGAATAATGGACAAAATAGCCCCCAAATATTGTTTTTTTCCGATTTTCTTTTTTATAGTAACAATGCTACTCAATGCTAATATGTGCTACCAGGTAACTTCAATATCCTACTAAAGTTATGTAAATTAGCATGCACAAAGCCCTATTTAAATATAGTGGTTTCAGTTTATTTTTATATTGCTCCTGAGATTTATTTTTTAATAGCCTTCAAATCTCACAGTTATCCAAATCTAAAGACCGAAATAAAAAATAAACAATAATATCAAATTATTCCAATAATTAATATAACAAAGGCATATTTAAAGAAAGTGATTTTATCTTTATTTTTATATAATTCTTGTTATATACTGGAATAAACAGTCACATCGAACATAAAAAATGTTATTTACAGGCCATTTCACAAATAACTTAGATAGGTGTATATAATTAAGCGCATTCCTGTCTGTCTATTCCATAAAGGGATAGGAAAACTTTTGAACTTATCTTCTGAATTTTCAAAATCTGAACTTATCTTTATTTTTTCTCATAATCCTAACCAGGGAAAGCATTACAGGAACTTCCACAAGCACACCCACTACAGTAGCAAGGGCTGCTCCCGAATTCATCCCGAAAAGGATGAGAGCCACTGCTACAGCCAGCTCAAAGAAATTGCTCGCTCCTATGAAAGTAGAGGGAGCAGCTTCTCTATAGGAAATTCTAAGGTATTTCGCTCCTGCATACCCAATCCAGAAGATAAGGTAAGTTTGCAGTACAAGAGGGATTGCAATCAGGAGGATATGTAGAGGATAATTTATAATATTCTCTCCCTGAAAAACAAAGATAAGGATAAGAGTAACTAAGAGACCAAGAGGGGTTACCCACTCAATTCTTCTTATCAGCCTGTTCTCAAACCAGGTAATGCCTTTTTTCCTTATCACTACCTGCCTTGTCAGCACAGCCAGACCGAGCGGCAGTGCTACATAAAAAACAACGGAAACGAATATAGTCATCAGAGGCACAGGAAAATCGGTTGTGACCCCCAGGAGAAATTTCCCAAGAGGAGCAAAGAGAATCAGGATAATAAGATCATTTATTGATACCTGAATAAGTGCATAATTGATATTAGCCTTTGCAAGATAGGTCCAGACAAGTACCATTGCCGTGCAAGGGGCAAGTCCTAGCAGGATCATGCCTGCGATATACTGGTCCCGTAAATCCGCAGGAATAAACGATGCAAAGATTACACGCATGAAGAGCCATGCAATGAAAGCCATGGTAAAGGGCTTTACTATCCAGTTTACAGCAAGGGTTAGCAGAAGGGGCTTTAAATTTGCTTTAACATTCAGGATCTCTTCAAAGTTTATTTTCAACATGATAGGGTACATCATAATAAGAAGTACAACAGCTACAGGTATGGAGACATTCGCAAGCTCGATTCTCCCTAGGGTATCCGCAAAACCCGGGAAAACGTAGCCGACTGCGGTTCCCAGTACTATGCAGATGGCAACCCAGATAGAAAGATATTTACTGAAGAAGTCGAGTTCCCGTTCCTCCTCAAATTCTATTTTCTCTCTTTCTCCGGACATTTATTCTCCCTTCCTTCTTTCTCCCTCTCTTCCCCTGCTTGCCGGGATTAAAAGTACAGGTTTTATGGTTTGCCGGAGTACTTTCTCTACGGTACTTCCAAGCAGCAGTTCCTTCACTTCTCCCCTCCCTCTGGCAGTCAGTATAATAAGGGTAATATCTTCTGTTTCGGCAAGCCTGGTAATTTCTTCAGACGGAACCCCTTGAGGAATGCTGTACCTGACATTAACTCCCGAAAAACGTTTCCCTAGCTCTTGAAGTCGGCTGATTGTTTCTGCCCTCTGCTCGTCAAGCAGATCGAAATCTTTTATATTATCTATAACATGGACAAACACAATCTCTTTCAGGATTTCAGTAAACTCCTGAAGCTGCTCAACCGCCCTTATGGATTCTTTTGAGAAATCAAGAGGCACGAGAATTCTGGAAAAAGTTGTTCGGCAGGCTTTCCCGTAAACTTCCTTTCCTTCTCTCAGAACGTTATATTTTTCGATAAGAAGCATCCTTTCGGATCTGTGAGTTATATATTCCGTAGTTCTTCCCAGCAATCTGCCCTTTATAAGTCCTTCAGTGGTTGCTCCCATTATGATACAGTCAACGTGGTTCTGGTTGGCAACCTCTATTATAACCTTTTTGACCTCTCCGACCACAACCAGTGCTTCGGCTTCAAGCTCAAGGGCTGTGGCAAAGTCCGCATAATGTTCAATCTCTTCTTTTGCATGCCTCTCAAACATCGGGGCAAGCCCCTGAGCTTTATGGATATCTATCACATGCAGCAGAATGACTCTCTTTAGTCCGGCATTTTTCAATTCCCCTATGCAGCCGAGCAAATCTTCCGTTTCTATGGTGAAATCAGTAGGAACAAGCACTCTTTCAATCAATCCAATGCCCCCGGTTTCAGAGGATACCCCAAAAGCTTCTTCACTTCACTGTCTCTTCCTCTTCAAGACTCCTTTTTATAGTATATTTTTGCAGCATAAATAGGTATAATAATGACTCTACCTGGGGTCGGAAACATGTAACTTAAGGTTATAACTGTTGATAAGGTAAAAAGATAGAATGCCTCCTCTGCTGACGCCTATAACTATATGTATCCATACCTTCCCCACGGGTGTCTTTTATGTTTTCAAAGGTAAAGCCCAGTCTTTCCTTTACTGTCAGCTCTTCGGGATTTCCAGTCTGCTGTCCTGCTTCTATCTTATAAATAAAGTCCTCCGTATACTCTCTTTAGAATATGAACTTTATTTTTGATTAATCATGGTCTTTCAGTTTCCCTTAATTTTTGTATTTTTCATTTCGTTTATCTATCAATATACATTTATATGTTTATTTGAAGTATAATTCTATCGCTTTAAGTAAATCTTTTTATAATAATACCTGAGTTAGAGTGAGCATCTTACTACAGCAAGACTCAAAACAGATCCGTTTCAGGTTTACGTTCAGAGTTTAATGTATACCTGCTAAAAAGTAAGAAGACCTTTAGGGATGCACTGGTTTGAGAAAATCAATTGAAAAGTTGAAAACGGTTAAATTGCATTTTTGAAAAATACTTATTGAGGGTCACATATGGTTAAATGTTCTATTTGCGGAAAGGATGAAAACTCACTGCTTAGAGTAAAGCACAGGAGACTTGGCATAATAAAACTCTGCTTTGAATGCTGGGAAGTGGAGAGTAGCAACAAGAATCTTCTTCCTTCATGTGGTGGATGCGGCTGCTGTAAGTGAATCTGCTGTCAGGTTATTTCTTAAGCTCTTTTATCTTCCATTTTACAGCCTGTTAACTTTTGTACAGGATTCTTGATCCTTTACCTCCAGTTTCCCCTCAAAGGAATTTTGAAACCTGTGGATTCGCTTCCCTATCAATATCTAATGATATTGATATATTTAAAAATAAAAACTCCCTGATATCAGTATCAAAACCAGGACAGGGAAATAAAAATCCTTGTCCGGACCGGGTGCCCGGAATCGAATAAAAAAAGCAGGTTGAAAATTTACTCGGACTGGAGTATATCCCCAACTTTCTCAAGAACAAGAGCGATTTCTTCGTCCTTCAGATCCATATCTCTCGTTTTCTTAATCCCCAGCTCGGAAATTATTATGTGTCGGTCTACGTTAAAGCCTGCAAGCTCAAGGGTTTTTCTGGCGCAATTCACCGGACAACCGTCAATAGCCATGATCTTTTCGGAAGATTCTGCGGATTTCATAAGACCTGGCGCTCGAGCTCCAATTCCCACTGTGCACATCATGTTTCCGACTTCCTGCCGGGCAAGCTCGATTGCAATTTTATTTGAAATCTGTCCAGTGTTCGAGGCTCCCGCACAGGGAAAAATTGCGATATTAGCTGCTCCGCATGCACATTTCATATTTTCTGCCATAATGCTACACTCTCCTGGTTGTACTTTATATTCTGGAATTTATTAAAAATCTATATCCGGAGAATTACTTAGTTTATTATTTTTTAATCCATTTTTTAATATCATCCACGCTTGGGACTTTTCCTGCGACCTTAACATCCCCATCAATAACGAGAGCAGGCGTGACCATGACCCCGTATGCAAGAATTTTGTCGAAGTCCTCTACCTTTACGATCTCAGCATCTACACCTGCTTCCTTAACGGCTTTCTCAGCTATTTCTTTCGTCTTTTTACACTTTGCACATCCCGTGCCCAGTACTTCGATCCTCATATTTTTCACCTCAACTTTTAAATTAAACTTACTCGATCTTTTTATCAGTCGATTTTGTTGATTCTATAGCTCTAATTTCTTCATAGATTATTTTAAGTTTTGTTTGCATTCCTGTTTACGCAATCATAGTCCCGAATATGTAGCCTGAGATAGTTGCAATCAACACAACCAGGAAAATATAACTCATCCCTTTTTTTACTCCCATTACCCTGTTGATTACAATCATACTCGGAAGACTGAGTGCAGGGCCTGCAAGCAGCATAGAAAGAGAAGGGCCTTTTCCCATTCCAAGCAGGGTAAGAGCGTTGATTATTGGCACCTCCGTAAGAGTGGAGAAGTACATCAGGGCTCCTGTAATGGATGCAACAAAGCTGGAAGCAAAGGAATTTCCTCCTACGAAATATGCTACAATCTCTTTTGGGAGCACTTCAACTATAATGCCTGCGAAAAATACCCCTATCAGGAGCAGAGGGGTAATTTGTCGGATCAGGAACCAGGTCTCACCCATCCAGCTTTCAAGTTCCTCTTTTGAGAACCACTTAAAAGACAAATATGCAGTAAGCCCTATCAAGGGTGTCCAGGCAATTATCTGAGTTATGTATTTCCATCCCCAACCGGACATAATTTCCGGAGCCACAAGAACAATAATGAGCAAAATGAAAAGCTGAGAACTATATCTATGCTCTTCTTCTCCAAAAGTTTTTATGGAACTGCGTTCCGTTTCTTTCTTTTCGTAAACTAGAGACATTGTCATGCCTATAAGTACTGAAAGAAGAACAGCCGAAAAAGCTCTTGCAGCCCCAAGGTCATATCCCAGGATTTTTGCGGTATAAACAACTGCAAGAATATTGATTGCCGGGGCAGAGAATAGGAAAGTGGTTGCAGGGCCTATACCCGCCCCTCTCTTGTATATTCCCGCAAAAAGAGGAAGAGCCGTACAACTGCAGACTGCAAGAAGGCAGCCTGAAGCCGCAGCTACGGTATATGAGATGTATTTTGGGGTATCTGCTCCAAAGAACTTCAATACGGATTCTTTGGAAAAGAGGGAGGCTATCGCTCCAGCCAGAAAAAAGGCAGGTAGAAGGCACATCAAGACATGCAGGGCCAGATATTCCTGCAGTGACTGAACCCCGACTGATATAAGATATAGGAAATAGTCCAGACTCATTTTTTCCAGATCCTGAATTGTTATTTCAAATATATTTGAAGAGAGCTATATAAAATTTCCTATTTCAAATTATTTTGAAATGGCTTCCTGGCTATATCTCATTGATAAAACGATATAATTCTGTAGATTAACTGGCTGCAAAGTTTAGATCCTCTTGTATACTATTCTCTCATAATTTTAAAAAGGCTGGCATTTCAATAAATCAGAGTAGCCGTACATCATTGTACTTATATATTTCTAGTAGTATTTTGAGAGTATGGTTAAAATCGAATCAAGATGCGTCTCCAGAAAAAGGTGTTTTACATACACCATTCTCCTGTTTATCCTTGCAGGTATTTTTGAGATCGGGGGAGGATACCTTTTGTGGCTATGGCTGCGTGAAGGCAGGGAACTTATCTTTGCGCTTTTGGGAGCAATTGTCCTGTTTTTATATGGAGTCGTGCCTACTTTCCAGCCGTCTTACTTCCACAGGATATATGCAACTTATGGTGGCATTTTTGTTGTCATGTCCCTTTTATGGGGCTGGATCTTCGATAAAATCCCTCCCGATACTTATGATCTCATAGGCGCCCTGATTATTCTTATCGGAGTGTCAATTATTTACTACTGGCCAAGAGAGGATGAGAACATTGATTGATCCCGCTCTTTCTCTTGCTTTATTTTTTCTGGCTGCCCTTTTTGAGATCGGAGGAGGTTATTGTATCTGGCTCTGGCTAAGGGAGAATAAAGGAGCAGCATTCGGGCTGCTCGGAGGACTTACATTAGCGATTTACGGGATAATTCCTACTTTCCAGCCTGCGCACTTCGGCAGGGTTTATGCTGCCTACGGAGGAATCTTTATTGTTTCGTCCCTGATCTGGGGAGTTATTGTCGATAAGAAAAATCCCGATAAATATGAAATTATAGGGGCATTGATCGCACTTGCAGGTGTGATGATAATGTTCTACGTGCCTCGTTAACGGGTAAGTATAAAGGAAGGATCAGGTTTTATCCTGACCCTTTTACTTAACTGAATTAAGCCTTTCTCTTTAGTTTTTTCAATGAATCGTATCATAGGCACATTCGCCGTGAAGAGAAATATCAAGACCTACAAGCTGCTCCTGGTCTGTAGCTTTTACCGGAGTAATTGCATTTATCAACATCAGCATAATGTAGGTAAATACGAATGCGTAGACTGAAGTAGCTACAACGACCACAACTTCTTTGATAAAGAATGCAGTGCCTCCATAAAGCAGTCCGTCAGTTCCTGCCGGGTTTATAGCCGTTGAAGCAAAGATTCCAAGGAGAATTGTCCCTGTAACGCCTCCGATTCCATGTACACCCCATACATCAAGTGCATCGTCCCATTCCATCCTGTTTTTAAGGTGTACTGCATAGTAACAGACAATTGATCCGATGATACCCATCAGTGCAGCCACAGGTAAAGAGACAAGGCCGGCTGCAGGTGTAATTGTTGCAAGGCCTGCAACTGCCCCTGTCATGAGCCCGACAAATTTCGGTTTTCTTTCCCTGGACCATTCTATTATCATCCAGGTAACAGCTGCAAAAGAAGCTGAAACATCGCTGTTCAGGAATGCGAGTGCGGTAATTCCGTCAACATTGAGTTCACTTCCGGCGTTAAAGCCATACCATCCGAACCAGAGAAGAGCAGTGCCAATTGCCATTAAGGGAATACTGTTCGGTTTTCCTCCTTTATACCTTCTTGTGCCTACATAAAACACCGAAGCAAGGGCTGCAAATCCGGCTGTCGCATGGACCACGATCCCGCCTGCAAAGTCAATTATCCCCATTTCCGCAAGCAGGCCACCTCCCCAGATCATATGTACAAAAGGATAGTAAACAAAAAGCTGCCAGAGAATAAGGAAAATAACATAAGCTTTGAAAGTGACCCGGTTTGCAAATGCTCCCGTAATCAGAGCCGGTGTAATAATTGCAAACATCATCTGGTAAGCCACGAACACGAGCTCAGGAAATCCCGTATCTTTGAACATCATAGTTGGGGTAATTCCGTTCAGAAATATTTTGTCCAGGTTTCCTATGATTGCACCTTCTCCCCCGCTAAAGCACAGGGAATACCCGACAATAAACCAGAGAACAGTTGTCACTCCCATTGAGACAAAACTCTGCATCATAATTCCTAATATGTTTCGCTTACAGGAGAGCCCCCCGTAAAAGAATGCAAGACCAGGAGTCATGAGCATTACAAGACTTGTGGCAAGCAGCATAAAGCCTGTTGAACCAGTATTTAACATCTTTTCATCCCATCTACTTTTATATGATAACTAGGAAATCTCAAATATCTTGCCTTTTTCCTACCTAATTTTACTTAAATATTTCTACCATTCATATTACAGGAAATATAATTTCAAGGAATTTTCACGGGAAAAGATGACTAAAAATTGGATTTCACAATGCGGAAAAGTAGAAAATTCCAGATAAATGCGGGATAGGATGATTGAAGATAGAAAACATAAGTTTCATGGAAGTGATTTTACTATCCATAAAACTCAGCTTCCTGTAAAATTCACGTTTTTGTTTTCGTTTTTTGTCCTTAATTTCTTTATCTTCACAGAAACAAAACAGGATTTTAATGCAGCCTTTTTTCACCTGCGATTGCGAAGTCAAGATGTCCGATCCAGCCAGCAGATTCGTCAGACCCGGTTAATTTGAGTTCAGCCCGAAGGTTTGTAAGCTTGATTGTATGAGTCTAGAGAGTCTTTTCCTCTATTGTTCCGTATCAAGGTAAAAAATTGGAAAATTGAAAGTAAAGAGTTCCTGCAACTCATACGTTATAAGCGGCTTCACCATGCTGTGTTTTGTCAAGCCCGATATTTTCTTCACTTTCAGTTACCTTGAGCCCTATAGTCCTGTTGAGTACAAACCCGATCAGGAGGGTACAGGCACTTGCATATATAATTGTAAGGACTACGCCTTCAAGCTGAATCATCAGCTGGCTGGAGTTCCCAAGGAGAAGGCCTTCGCCTCCTACGCTTGCATATACGCCTGTTAAAAGTGCACCGATTATTCCGCCTACTCCATGAACTCCGAAGGCATCGAGCGAATCATCGTACCCAAACCTGTTTTTGAGCATCACGGCCTGATAGCATATAAAGCTTGTAATCGCACCTATTGGAATTGCTGCCATTGGCGTGACAAACCCGGCAGCCGGAGTTATTGCAACAAGCCCTGCCAGAACCCCGGTTGCGAATCCCAGAGCAGTTGGATGTCCCAGGTGATGCCATTCCACTGCCATCCAGACAAACCCTGCTGCTGCTGGGGCTACCAGCGTTGTAAGGAATGCGAGGGTTGCGATTTCATTTGCAGCAAGAGCCGAGCCTGCGTTGAACCCGAACCATCCAAACCACAGAATTCCGGCGCCAAGAAGTGTCAGAGTAATGTTATGTGGCTTCAGGGTATCAACGCCATATCCTCTTCTCTTTCCGAGGTAAGTCAGTATTGCAAGCGAGGACATACCTGCTGTTATGTGAACAACCGTACCGCCTGCAAAGTCCAGAGCTTCCCCAGTGAGGAATCCGCCGCCCCACACCCAGTGACATACAGGTGCATAGACTATGAGTCCCCACAGCGCAATGAACGCGATGTAAGACTTGAACTTAACACGTCCCACAATTGCACCTGAAATAAGAGCAGGTGTAATTATTGCAAACATTCCCTGAAATGCTACAAATGCATAAGTTGGAATTGTGCCAGTTACCGAATATGCGTCAATCCCTTTAAGGAATGCGTATTCAAGGTCGCCCACAAACCAGTTGCCTTCTCCAAAAGCAAGCGAGTAGCCTGCTAACACCCATACCAGAGCCATAACGCCCATTGCAACGAATGAATGCATCATGCTGCTCAGGACGTTTTTGCGCTGGACAAGCCCGCCGTAGAAAAGCGCCAGTCCGGGAACCATTAGTAATACCATTGCAGATGAAATCAGTACCCATACTGTGTCTGCAGCTTCGATAGCCATATTTATCCCCTCATAAAGCTTCAGGTCCGCTTTCGTTCGTTCGAATCCGTATTACGTCATCAAGTGGAAGCACAAATATCTTGCCGCTTCCGATGTACCCGTCATTGCCCATTGCTCCGGTTTTTATTGCTTCAACAATTGGTTGAAGAAAATGATCTTCAACTGCGATTTCAATCTTAATTTTCTCAAGCAGGTTTGCTTCATATTCCGTTGCCCTGTATATTTCCAGATGCCCTTTCTGTGCACCATAACCTGCAACGGATGAGACTGTTAATCTGTTTACCTCAAGTTTCTGAAGTTCTCGTTTGACCGCATCAAGTCTTTCCGGCCTTATCATAGCGATTATGTATTTCATCTCAACCACCAATCGGTAGCTTGTATCCTATCCTATTATATTTAAAGATATCTATCAAGGGTTCTGTAACGTCTGCGTCAGTTCTGAACTGTCAAAAATGAGTGTAACATATCGTCTGGTTTTGAGGAAAAGTTTGTGCAAAATAATTAAAATTACAGTCAGAGAATATTAATTCGTCTATCCTCAATTATTATTGTTAGAAGGTTACATCGAGATAAGATCGATTAAAATCAAAAAGTTTAATTCCATACACTGAATTTCCATACATAAGTACGAAAACTAGAGGATTAAAATTGAACATTGCTGATATTGTAATGTCAAGTGCGAAAAACAACACTATCATCAAAACTTGGCATTATATGGAGCAAGTCACATTACGTCAAGACTCCGTAGTTCCCGATGATGATGGTGTTCAGGCTTTACTCTCAAGTAAAAAACCTGTTTGCATAGCGAAAGGTAAAACCGACGATAGTTTTATACTCTTCTACGACGTAGATGTTGTATATGACTTGATGATAGTAATATCTGTTAAATCTATTAAAAAATCGAGTTCATACCAAATTTTTTTATTAACTATCCATAGACAAAATGCAAAAAGGAGACCGAAAGCAGATGAGTGATTTTAAAAGAGAAATAAATCTCTGGAATTATGATGCCGAAACCGATATTTTATTTTTCCGCGACAATAGAATAAAATATCATTCATCTATTCTTTTGGGAGACCTAATCGTAGAGCTTGATGAAACAGAGACGCCTATGGGTATGGAATTACTTAATGCATCTGTTAATTTTAGGATATCGAAAACAGTATTGAGGAATATTAAAAAAATAAGCGCTGAAGTAGATATATCTAAAGAAGAAATAAAAGTAAAAATGAAAATATTCGTTATAAGTAGAAACGCAAGAATTGAAAAAGTAAGTACTGCATTTGGAATAAATGATATAAATTTGCAGCCAGTACAAACGGCTATGGTTTATTAATAAAAGATTTCAATATCTTTTTTATTCCTTTATTCATTTGTCTCTTCTTTTGGCACTGTAACGACAATTATCAATTTATTTTTCCTCGGTTCTATATTCCATTCTAATTTATCCCCCTCTTTTAAGTCAAATTGTTTTATCCCCGATTGTTGTATCCTGAAATAATTTCGCAGATTCAAAGCTATTTGAAAGTTCGATACACGATACAACAGCAGGGGGCACAAAAAGTTAAACGTTGAGCAAGTTTCAATTCCATTTTGGTACTGTGGAATAATCATGTAAAATGAAACAAGTTCGAAATAGGAGTAAAATAGTGGGTCAACTGTATACAATATGTAATTGAAATAAAAGAAATTAAAAAGCGAAATAATTTTAGGTCGTGCATTAGTACGTGGTTGATATTTTGTTTGTGAATGTTTTTGCTTAGTTGCATCTGTTTTCTAAGCTCACCTGTGTACAGGAAATTGAGTGTACATAAAGCAGAAAATGAAAGCAGAATGCGAATGTACGAATACTCTGGAAAATATCAACTGATTATTGGCGGACCACCAAAATGTTATGGTAATATAATATAAAATAAATATTTCTCAACCTCTTTTAAAATATTTATCAAATACATCCTCCATTTCGATTATATATTGGCATAAACTAAATAATTATAATAAAATCTATATATAACGTGTTTAGCGTATATATTATATACATTTTGGTGTATGCCTCACGCTTGAAAAAATATTAATAAAACTCGATGGTATAAATTTCTGGCAAGCAGCGCGAAAGTATTGTTTTATTCTAAACAAATTAAAAGAAAAGGTTTAGACACTTAGTTTTACTTTTCTTAATATTAGTGTTACTCAAAACAGACGACACGTTACACTTGTTTTAGACCGTCCTGAACAGACGAAGACGTTACAGAACCCTATCAGGGCATTAAATATTCATACAGTTTGGCAAAAAAATGGTAAAGTAAATGGCTTTTTTCCTCAATTATAGATCCCAGGATAAGTTTTTCGTGGTCTTTGTGGCTACTGTAGCTATCTAAAATTAGAATTCGGACTGTCTTATGTGAGTCAGCTTTCCTTTCTCCGGGCACGCTGTAAGAGACCTTTTATTCCCCGAAAGCAAACTTAGAGCTATGTTCGGAGAAATTGGAAGCATAAGAAACAGGGCTGATGAGGTTTCCCTGCAAATTCTTGCCCTTTTCAGGGAGAGCATTAGTGAGATTCACCTGAATGAGCCTGAGTCCGTATCAGACTATTTCAAGCCGGAATACTCCCATTATATTGTGGTACATACGCCCCTGGACATCCGGTTCCCTGAGAAAAGGGAAGAATGGAATATGCGTTTTTGCGGGAATGCAGGAGTTTCGGTTGTGGAATGTATTATGGCTGAGACAGACCGGATTTACGTAAAAGGGCTTATTGCGGTTAACGGCTCAAAGGTCTATGCCATCCTTCCCTTTACGACAATAGATGCGGAAAAAACGAAACAGGCAATGTTTCCTGAAGACCGCATGGCCCGTATCCGGGCTCAGGTGCTTCCTGCCGTGCTTCCTGACATAATAGGGGAAACAATCCTCGATATTGGCAGCGGTTTCGGAAGCCTTACAATGGAGCTTGCAAAAAACAACCCGGATTCGAAGGTTTACGGGATCGATATTCATGACTCTCTTACCGGACAGTCACAGATGAATGCCGATATCCTTGGAGTGTCGAATGTGGAATTCAGGACAGGAAGTGCCTATGCCCTGCCTTTTGAACCTAAATCTGCGGACGTGGCTACCTGTTTTTTCATGCTTCACCACCTCGAAGACATTAAATTTGCCCTATTCGAGATTAAAAGAGTGCTTAAAAGCGGCGGCCTGTTGATTGCAGTCGAGCCGCTTGCCCACCAGCACCACCACGGTCCCCAGTTCTCGGAAACTGAATGGAAAACGCTTTTTGAAGATGTCGGCTTCGCAGTCGAGGTTGAGAATATGGAAGGAGCAGCGATCTTAAGAGCTGTAAAAAGAATGTAATACGAAATGTAGTATAGATAATCAGGGCGAAGCTCCCTTACCCTTATTCACTGCAAAGGAAGCTCTCCCTGTTTAAAAACAATCGAGTTCCCGCTAAAATACTGCTATATATTAATTAAAATTGGATCATAACTTATCGAACTAGAATACAATCATATCCGAAGTCCTGACCCTTACCATGCATTCATCTCCTTTCCCTATTTTTAACGAGTCAAAAATATGGTTCGTAACTTCAACATTGAGAAATGCCCCGCTGTCTTTTAATTTCATGGACATAACCCGGCTGCTGCCTTTGTTAATGACGTTCCTTATCACGCCGTCAAACAGATTTTTCCTGTCTTCTTCTCGGGATGCATGGATATTTCCGCTGTCTATAATCTCTACATTCTCAGGCTTTATTCCCCAGCTTACCTTATCTCCTGCCATTCGCCTTATATAGGGAGCCGTAATCTCCGTACCCAGGGACCAGAGAAAAGTGCACTCCTCTCCATGTCCTTCTACTACAGCATCGTCAAAGAGGTTAGAGAAGCCTACCAGCTCCGCCACGTAGCGGGTTTTCGGGTGATAGAATACATCCTCAGGTGAGCCAAGCTGCTGTACTCTGCCGTTATCGAAAATCGCAATCCGGTCTGCCATCGTAAAAGCTTCGACAGGGTCATGGGTGATAAAGACTACAGGAATCCCGAGCCTTTTCTGGATCACTCTCAGTTCTTTCCGTAATTTCAGCCTTACTACTGTGTCCAGGGATGAAAAGGGCTCATCCAGGAGCAGGATTTCCGGGTCGGGAGCAAGAGCTCTTGCAAGTGCAACTTTTTGCTTCTGGCCGCCTGAAAGTTCTTCCGGGTATGCAAACTCAAACTTCTCGATTCCCACAAGATCCAGCATTGCAGAAACTCTTTCCAGTTTCTCTGCCGGGTGCATGCCTTTTAACCCGAACTCAATGTTCTGCCGGACATTCATGTGCGGGAAGAGCGCATTTTCCTGAAACATATATCCGATTTTCCGCTTCTGAGGAGGCAGGTTTATTTTCTTCCTGCCGTCAAAACACAGGGTATCGTTTATCTTTATAGTTCCTGCATCCGGTTTCTCAAGTCCTGCAATGCAGCGGAGAGCCGTGGTTTTTCCCGAACCCGAGCAGCCGAACAGGACCACGAAATCAGAGTCGGCATCAAAGCTGCACTGCATTGAAAAGCTGGGTTTTTCTCCTTTTCTTTTTATATGCTTCCTTCCATAGAATTTCTTTTCAATGTCAACTTCAACGGGCATTCCTGCTCTCACCTTATTTTTCTTTATCATTCTCCGAGTTTACTGGTAGCTGCAATAGTTATGAGGGATATGACAATCAGGACAAGCACAAGCAGGTTCGCAAGTTCATTATTTCCTGCCTGGTATGCCCCGTAGATCGAAAGGGGCATGGTACTGGTTTTTCCCTGGATATTTCCTGCGACCATCAGGGTCGCTCCGAACTCTCCCACAGCCCTTGCAAAACTCAATATGCAGCCTGCAATTATTCCTTTCTTTGCGAGGGGCAGGGTTATGAAGAGCGCAGTCTCGAATTCGCTTCTCCCGAGAATGCAGGCAGCCTCCTCAATATTCCGGTCAACTGCCCCGATAGCCGAGGTGGCGGTTTTTACCATCATGGGCAAAGAGACGACAAAAGCTGCAACGGCTGCCGCCTGCCAGGTAAAGAGTATTCCATCCCCGGTAATTCTGAAAAAAATACCTCCGAAAACTCCGTTTTTCCCCAGCAAGAGTACAAGGATATACCCGGTTACAGTAGGAGGCAGAACCAGGGGCAGGGTCACGAGCACATCAGCCAGCCATTTTCCGGTAAACTCCCGCTTTGCCAGTACATATGCAATTAGAATTCCCAGCAGTGTCACAAATAAGGATGAAACGGTAGCAATCCTGAGTGTGAGCAGGAGCGGAGTTATGACCGATTGAAGCGTTTCCATTAAATCCCTCTCTGTCTAATTCCATATTTTCCTGTGCCGGGTATTCTCACTCTTTCCGGTTTTTGGCTTCTTTTCTTCCTTCTGTCCAGGACTCTTCTGTCCAGGATTTGTTTTATAATAATGCTCATGATAAAGTTCTATGATAATGTTTCATGGTGAATTGAAACCATATTTTGCCAGGATCTCCTGTCCTCTGGCTCCAGTTACGAAATCCGTAAACTCCTGAGCTTTATCCTTATTTTCCGCTGTACTGACAATTGCTATAGGGTAGGAAATCGGTTGACTGACTGGAACAGTGCACGCTATTCTGTAAAGGACTCGATTCCCGCTTTCAGCATCAGTCATGTATACGAAACCTGCATCGGCTTCTCCTGCCTCTACATAAGTGAGGATCTGTTTGACATTCTCCGCAAAGATGGTTTTATCGTCGATTACTTGACGAATACCGGCTTCTTTCAGCGCCAGGTCGGCATATTTTCCTGCAGGAGCGCTTTCAGGGGCTCCGATTGCAATCCTTTCTACATTTTCCGCAGTCAGGTCTTCCAGGGTTTCCGGGGCTTCGGAACCGCTATTTGCAGGCACTATCATCACAAGGGTATTTCCTGCAAAGTCTTTTCTTGAATCTTCTTCAATCAGGTTTTTCTCCGAAAGGGCATCCATATGATCTTCGGAAGCCGACGCGAATACATCAATAGGCGCCCCGGCTTCAATCTGCATTCGAAGCGTACCTGAGCCTGCAAGGTTAAGCTCAACCTTCGTATCAGGATGGGCAGCTTCAAACTCTTTTGCAATCTCAGTAAATGCTTCAGTAAGGCTTGTAGCAGCTGAAACCGTAATTGTTGTAGGCTGCTCTTCTGATTCCTGAGAGACTGCGAGTACTGTTACAAGGCAAAGGCAGAGTAATGCTGCAAGGACCGAAAGCATCAGTTTTCCTGCCATAGCTCACTCATCCGCCCCTTTAACACATTCTTCCTCAATTCGCTTTCCGGTGTATGCTGTAGATCCTACCTGTACCGGTGCTGTGAAGGTATCCGTTGCTTCAAGAATCGCATTGGTAAGCCTGTCCAGCAGTTCCATAGCTCCCCTGTACCCCACAGTAAGAATACGCTGTGCGCCTACTCTATCATGTATTGGCAGGCCGACCCTTACAAGTGGAATATCCCTTGCTTTTGCAATATATCTCCCGTTGGAGTTTCCTATCAGGATCTCAGGGTTGCATTCAGTAATCGCATCATTGAGACTATCAAAATCAATTCCATCCAGAGCCGAATATTTTAATTCCGGCTTTTCTTCAAAAACTTGCTCGATTCTCTTCCCAAAGTCCCGGCTTTCACTCCCTGTAGCTATCAGCACAGGATGCATCCCGAGTTCCAGCATAAAGGTCGTCAGGCTAAATACCAGGTCAGGATCTCCGTAGACCGCGGCTTTTACACCATAAAGATACTTATGCACATCCACCATTGCATCGAGAAGCCTGCCCCTTTCTCTCTGGTACTTCTCAGGAATGGGGCAGCCAAAGATGTGTGCCAGTTCAGTAAAGAAACTGTCCGTATTTGAAAGCCCGATAGGGATAGGAACATTGCGCCCGGGTACACCATGCGATTTTCGCAGGTATTCAAGTGCGAGGTTCTTGCTGACTATGCCCAGGCCAAGGCTTGCCCGGCTGTTCGGCATATCGGCAATCTCGGAAAGAGGAGTGCCGCCCTTTGCAATCCTCGGGAGATCCTCTCTCAAAGGAGCGTCAAAGGTTTCGGAAATGTCAGGCATGAAAACATACTCTCCAGCCATAATCTCAAGGATTTCTTTCAATTCCCGTATATCGGCTGGAGAGAGACTCTCGACAGGGATAACATTGAGTTTGCCTTTTGCGAGTTCTTTCGTATCAAAACCTTCCGCTTCCAGTGAAGTTCCTTCAGCCTTCCCTTTTTCCATGATCTCTGTATATTCCATAATTTCCATGCTTTCCATGTAATCCATGATCTCAATGCCTCTGGAAAGTTTAGTTCTCTCCGGTTTTTCTGCTTTCTCCGTTTTCTCTGGCTTTTCTGGCTTTCCCTGTTCTTCCTGTTTTTCTGCAAACTTCCTGACAACAGCATCCAGGGCTTTTATATACCCGCTTACATGGCTTTCCCCGTAACTGGGAGTGGAAACGGGAATGATTATTATATCTTTTTCAGGGTCGTCTCCGAGCCCTTCCTCTTCTTTGAACTCCCGGATAATCGCAGGCACATCATCTCCTATTGTTTCGGCAAGGCAGGTAGTGGCAACTCCTATCACTTTCGGGTTGTACCTGTTGATCACGTTTCTCAACCCTTTTTTCAGGTTTTCCCTGCCTCCGTATACTGCCCCTTTTTCACTGAGAGCACTTGATGCAATATCCACAGGTTCCCTGAAGTGATGGGCAAGATGCAGGCGCATATAGGTACTGCAGCCCTGGGAACCGTGGTAGAGAACCATTGTGTTTTCAATCCCCCTGAACGCAAGGGCACTTCCCATGGGCTGGCACATGACACAGGGGTTTACGGTAGCATAGTTTCTTTTGGTCATTTCGGTTCCCTCCTCATGCCTGGCTTTCAACTGCAGTATCCGGCTCCGGGTTCAGAAAGTCCGGCTCGATACCTGGTCCAATGGTTATTTCTTTATACTCTCCGGCGTACGGTTCGCCTGGAATCTTTTCTTTTACTTCTGGTCTTTTTGTTCTCCCTGACCTTTCCTCTGATTCTTTTGCTTCGGGTTTCAGAATTCTCTGTCTTACAGCTTTCCAGACAGGGCTGTTGATAGAAGCATCTACTTCCCGTGCAAAGTTCACAAAGCCATCAAAACCTTCGAACTCCACAACCCTGTCATGGTTGAAGTCGCAGAAAGCAACTCCCAGTTTGTATGCGATAAATCTCTCTTTTACGCCTGCAACCATAAGGTCGGCTTTCTGTTTCACAAGCAACTCGGCAAGCTCAAGCGGGTTTGCATCGTCCACAATGACCGTTCCCTCCCTGACCGAGTAACTGATCTGTTCGTAATCCTCTTTTTTCCCGGTCTGGGTCCCGATAATGACTACTTCCATGCCCAGTTCTGAAAAACCTTTGATAAGTGTAAGAGCTTTCGCAGGCCCTCCCATGTAAATGGCGGCTTTTTTTCCTCTTACCCTTTCCTTAACTCGCAAGATTTCAGGCATTATACGGCTTATCTCGGATTCCAGAAACTTCTCAGCATGTTCTTTCATAAGTTCGGAGCCGAAATAATCCGCAGTCTTACGCAGAGCCAGGGAAATATCCTCGATTCCGAAGAAACTCACTGTTAAGTACGGGATCCTATACTCTCTCTGCATCCATTTAGCAAGATAGGTCATAGACCCGCTGCACTGGACGAGATTAAGGTCGGCTTCAGCAGCTCTTGAAATGGAGTTTGCAGTCGAATCCCCTGTCATTGAGACTATGACCTCGATTCCCATCTGTTCAAAGAGGGGCTTTATGAGCCAGACATCGCCTGCCACGTTGAAATCCCCCAGGATGTTAATCTTCGATTTTATAGTTTCAGGATGCCTGGGGCTTTTTTTCGTGATTTCACCTTCGCCTGGCCTTCTAATCAGCTTTTTTAAGGCGTCACAGGCAGCCTTGTACCCGTCGGACTTGTTGCCTTTGAAGCCTTCGGATTTAACAGGGATTACAGGGATTCCGTGTTTCTGGCTTGCAGTTTTGCATACGGACTCCAGATCGTCTCCTATAATCCCGACTATGCAGGTGGAATACACGAAAATAACAGGCGGGCGGTATAGTCCAACCAGTTCGTCGATCGCGTTTGAGAGTTTTTTCTCTCCTCCGAATACTACATCGAGCTCTTTCATATCCGTGCTGAAGCTGGTACGGTTCGTCTCAATCCCGCTCGATTTTGCACCCCTTATATCCCAGGTATAGCCTGCACAGCCTATAGGTCCGTGGACGAGATGAACGGCATCGGTTACCGGGTTTAAGATAACCCTGGCTCCCGAATATACACAGGCTCGCTGGCTAATCGCTCCTGCAAGGGAATTGTTATCACAGGCAAGGGGGATTTCCTGCCCCTTTTTCTGTTTTCTGGCAATATAGGGCTTTCTTTCTTCGAGAGTATCCACTATCTCAATTTTCTCTTTCACTTCCTTCACTCTCCTCTGCTTCGGTTTTCAGGTTTGCAGCGGCAGTTTTCCGGTTATCAGGTTAATCCGGTCGTTCGGTTTATCTTCTAAAAGGTGCTTTACTGGATGGTCTCAAGCAGCCAGTCAGGGGCATCCCTGTCTTTCCTGTCAAGCAGGGTATTTCCTATACGCTCTACCAGTCTTGCAGCCCCTGCGTATCCCATGATCGGGAAGTAGTGCAGGTTCGCCCTGTCCATAATCGGGAAGCCCACCCTTACAAGGGGCACATCCTCTGCCCTTGCTACGAATTTCCCGTAGGTATTCCCTATAAGGAGATCCACAGGTTTTCGCTTGATTATTTGATGGAGTGTGAAAAGGTCTCCTCTGGAGATGATATCAGCTTCCGGGTACTCAGAGCCTATAAGTGCCTCTATCTCTTTTTCAAACTCCGAACTCTGGGTTCCCGTGAGCACAACACCAGGTTCCATACCCATTTCCAGCACAAGACTGGTCAGGCCTGCAATGATATCAGGGTCTCCATATAATGCTACTTTCTTCCCATGATAATGAGGGTGCGCATCAGTCATCATATCTACAAGCCTTCCCCTTTCATCCTCAAGTTCGGGAGGAATCGCCACACTGGCAAGCTTTGCTGCATTCATGATGAAACGGTCGGTATTTCGGATACCTATGGGAGTGGGTCCTATTTTTGCCGGGACTTTGTAGCGGTTTTCAAGGATTTTTGCAGGCGAGCCTCCTGCCATCCTGCAGAGCGCGATTGTTCCTAGAGAGTTTGCAGAATCCTCTATATCCCCTATTGGAGTCCCACCTTTCGGATACATACGGCTTTCTCCGGTTAGAGGGGCATCGAAGACATCAGTCGTGTCCGGGAAAACAATACTTGAGATTCCCATAATTGAGAGTAAGCGTTTGATTTCCCGGATATCCGCAGGCTCCACAAAACCCGGAATAATGTTGAGTTTCCCGTTCGGCTTGCTCTTCTTGGCAAAGGTGGTCACGAAGCTCTTAACCATATTATCATAGCCAGTGACATGAGTACCTACATAACTCGGGGTTGAGGCTGCACATACCTTTATTGAGGGGTCGATTAACTCTTCTGCCTTCACATCTTCTATAATTACTCCCACATCATCGCCTATGGTTTCGGCTACGCAGGTGGTGTGGATGGCAATTACTTCGGGTTTGTAGATTGCAGTCAGGTTTCCAAGGGCTTCCTTGAGATTTCCTGCCCCTCCGAAAACGGCAGTCCCTTCCGAGAAACTGCTGGTCGTAGCCATAGCGCTTTCACGGTAATGCCTGCTCAGGCACATGCGCAGGTAAGAAAGACAGCCCTGGGACCCGTGGCTGTGCGGCATGCAGTTATGTACGCCGAGGGCTGCATAAACTGCGCCTATAGGCTGGCAGATCTTTGCAGGGTTAATAGTTACGGCTTCTCTGGTTACTTCTTCACATGAGGTGTAGTCTAACATTTTTCTCCCTCCTTACTCCATTTCTCCGGCTTTCCAGGGCGGGCGTATGAATCTCCAAGTTGGGCTGTGCAGAGCCATGTCAATATCCCTTGCGAAATTCAGGACCCCGGAAAACCCAGTATACCTTCCGCTGTAGTCGTAAGAATGGATCTGCCTTGAAGGGATTCCAAGCTTCTGGGCCCAGTACTTATCCTTGATTCCGGAGCAGAAGATGTCAGGTTTAAGGGCTTTTACTAGGACTTCTGTCTCGTGATGGTTAAGGTCATCAATAACAATGGTCCCATCTTTCATCTCAGGGAAAAGCCCTTCATAGTCCATGAGCCCGATTTTCTTTTTCAGCTCCTCAATCCGTTCCGGGCTAACTGCGGGTTTGATATTCTCATCTCTGTCATAGTGTACATCCTCCAGAATCGAGCCAAGCGCGTTCTCCTTAATCTGGGGTATAATCTGCCTGCCTTCATAGTCGTCCCTGTGGGCGAACTGGTAGCCTGCAACAACAACTTTCATGCCAAGTTCTTCGAAGAGGTTAGCATAATGATGACTTCTGGAGCCTCCAGAATAAATAAAGGCGGTTTTTCCCTGGAGCTTTTTCCTGTATCTTTCGATTTCAGCTCCGTATTTCGCTTTTTCTTCGGCAATAGTTTCCTCGGTTTTTCTGGTAATCTCAGGATCATCAAAGAACTCTGCCATTTTTCGGAGGGATTTTGCAGTAGCTTTTGTACCTATGTAGTTGACCTTTAACCAGGGAATCCCGTATTTTTCTTCCATCATGCGGTTTGTGTAATTGATGGATCGATGGCAGAGCAGGATGCTGAGTTTTGCTTTATGTGCCTGTGCAAGCTTATGGAAAGATCCATCGCCTGTGAAGGTCGATACAATCCTGTATCCTATTTTTTCAAGGATAGGCTTTACTTCCCAGAAATCTCCTCCTATGTTATATTCTCCGAATACGTTAATGTCAAAGGGTGTTGGGTTTTCAAGCTCCTCGGTTCCGATCAGATTTTCCATCAGGGCGTTGCTTGCAATGTGGTGGCCTGCCGACTGGCTGACTCCCCTGTACCCTTCACAGCGGGAGGGGATTACCTTGATCCCGTACTCTTTTTCAGCCTGCCTGGCAACGGCTTCGATATCGTCTCCGATAAGCCCTACCGGGCAGGTTGCAGAGATACTGATTGCTTCGGGCTTGAAGATCTTTACAACCTCGTCAATAGCTTTCTTTAGTTTTTTCTCGCCACCAAAAACAATGTCAGTTTCCCTCATGTCCGTGCATACGCAGTAGTTACTGAAGTTATCCTCCCCTTCCTCAGCTTTTGCAAGGTTTCGTCTGGTTCCCCAGGTAAAGTATGCACAGCCAATGGGACCGTGGACCAGATGTACCATGTCCTTGATCGGCCCAAAAACCACACCTTTTGAGCCTGCAAAAGCACATCCGCGGTTTGTAATGATGCCAGGGATTACCTTGTCGTCGGCTTCGATATGCTGTTCGGCGGAACAGTCCCTGACAACGATGTGCTTTCTCCTGTTCCTTGCAGCTTTTTCCGGGAGCACCTTCAGCGTGTCGTCAACAAGCTTCTGTCTATCTTCAATTCCCTGGTCGATTTCAGCTCCCATTACATCAGCTCCTTACTTACGGTCGATTCTCCGCTTTCTCCTGTCCGGATGCGGAGCGCTTCACCAATATCTGACACGAAAATCTTCCCGTCTCCGACATTCCCGGTCTGGTTTACCTCGATGATTTTCTGAACTACTTCATCGACACTTTTATCGTCCACTACAACCGTGAACATCCTTTTCGGAATGAAGCGAATACAGGTTTCGGACTCCTTATCTCCGGGATCAGGTAGGGGAGGATCAAATTCAAAGCAGAGCCCTTTTTGCTTTCCCCGGCCCATTACCCTTCTTACGGTGAATGAAGGAAAGCCACATTCCAGAAGGACGTCTTTGGTTTTCTGGACTTTATTCATCCTGATTATCGCAGTAATCTCTTTCATGGGATTCTCCTCCGAAAATCCGGGTTTAAAGTCCTGCCTTTCCAGTCCTTATGGTATAGGCTTCTTCTACCGGGCTTACGAAGATTCTCCCATCTCCGTATTTTCCGGTTCTTGCGGATTCCATTATGGTTTCTACAACCATGTCCTTGTGTTCATCCTCAACCACTATCAGAAGCATGGTTTTCTGAAGTTCGTCATAGTGGATATCGGCTATATGGATTCCTTTCTGTTTTCCTCTTCCGAAGACTTCCATTTTTGTAAGGGAAATACAGCCCTCTTTTTCCAGGCTCTCGACAACTCTGGTTTCCATGCCAGGCCTGATAATTGCACGTATCATCTGCATCGTTTTCCTCTCCTCTGTATTTCAGCAATTATAGCTCCACAATTCACAGTTCGACAATTCCGAATTCCACCATCATAGCTTCCAGTTCTTCCATCGGAAGCGGGGTCGGGACAACAAGTTTGGTGTTGTTCTGGACATTGTGGGCGAGGGTCAGGTATTCTTTTGCCTGGTTGGATTCGGGGTCATAGTCAATGACAGTCTTTCTGTTGATTTCCGCCCTCTGGACAATGTTGTCCCTGGGCACGAAGTGAATTAACTGGCTTCCGAGTTTCTTTGCGAAAGCTTCAAGGAGTTCACGCTCTCCATCAACATTCCTGCTGTTGCAAATGATGCCTCCCAGACGGGCTCCACCTTTGGCAAATTTGGCAAGCCCTTTGCAGATGTTGTTTGCAGCATAGATTGCCATTAACTCCCCACTGGCAACTATGTAAATCTCTTTGGCTTTTCCTTCGCGGATTGGCATTGCAAACCCACCGCATACGACGTCACCGAGTACATCATAGAATACATAGTCAAGGTCATCGGTATATGCTCCCAGGTTTTCGAGCAGCCCGATTGAGGTGATAATTCCCCTGCCTGCACATCCTACACCAGGTTCAGGGCCTCCGGATTCCACACATTTTATGCTGCCAAAGCCAGGCTGCACGAGAGTCTCAAGACAAACCCCTTCGTCCCCTTCGCTTCTCAGAGTATCAAGTACAGTTTTCTGGTTCAGGCCGCCAAGCAGCATTCTGGTGGAGTCTGCTTTCGGGTCGCATCCTACAAGCAGAATTTTGTTGCCCATAGTCGAAAGGGCCGCGGTCAGATTTTGCGTGGTAGTGGATTTTCCAATGCCACCTTTTCCATAGATTGCTATCTGTCTCATCTTTTAACCTTTCTTTTTATTTGCTTTCCATCAGCCATGGGAAGCCGGTAACCGTTGTACTATTTGATATTATTTATAACTTTCTATTCATTGAAAAAAATCTCTTATTATTAATTGCATTTATTTGTGAGCATCAGGAAAGGATTAATAAATAGTTCCCAGTAAATTGAGACTCAAAAAATGAATAACAGGAAGACCCATTATGACACCCGAAGCCTCTTATGATGTAATTGTGGTAGGCGCAGGTCCTGCAGGCTCTACATCCGCTCTCTATGCTGCAAAAAGCGGCGCTTCGGTGCTTTTCCTTGACAAAAAAAGAGAGATAGGCAGCCCTATTCAGTGTGCCGGCTTTCTTCCCGATGCTTCGGAAGTCCAGGCTTTGCTCCGTGATTCCACGCTGCCGGATACGCTGAGGAACTATCCCGATTCCTGCGTACTGCAGCGGATTAATACTCAGCGCATTATCCCTCCCAACTGCAGTATAAAAGAGTTCGCTGTCAGGGGCGCAGTGCTTGACAGGCGCAGGTATGACCAGTTCCTTGCCGAGGAGGCAGCAAGAGCAGGGGCTGAGCTGATGGTCAAAACCCGCGTAACGAAAATTGAGGACACGACGGTTGAAATCTCAGGAATCTTCGGGAAACACAGAATTAAAGCAAAGGCTATCATAGGAGCCGACGGTCCCAATTCCCTTGTAGCAAGATCAAAAGGGCTTGTCCTTAAACCCGAATCAAGAGAAACCTCGGTTGCTATAGAATACCAGGTCAGGAACGTGGATATCGACCCCTCTGCTCTGGAGATGTATTTCGGAAAGGATTTCGTGCCTGGCGGTTACGCCTGGATTTTTCCCGAAGGCAAAGACCGGGCAAATGTGGGAATTGGGATCCGGAGCGGAATGGCTGAGAGAGGGATCTCTGCAAAAGAATATCTGCATCGTTTTATGAGGGATCATCCTTTTGCAGGGCCGAAATTAAAAAACGGCATAGTAATGAATGTGATTGCAGGCATTATCCCTGTAAACGGCGCTCCGAAAAGGACCGCAACCTGCGACTCTCTGATTGTAGGGGATGCGGCAGGCCAGATTTTCGCAACAAACGGCGGTGGAATTCCTCCCGCAATGATTGCCGGAAAGATAGCAGGAGAAACTGCAGCCGAGTTTGCAGCCGGAAAGTGCAGGCTTGATGAGTATGACCGCAGATGGCGGGCTCAGTTCGGATCCGCACTTGAAACATCGGTACAGGCAAGGCAGCTTATGGATGGGGTTATGAAATCCGATACTCTCATGAATACAGCTTTCAAACTCATCTCCCCTGAACAGATGAAAGTTATGCAATGCGGGAAACTCCCTGCTCCTGTAAGACTGGGACTGCAGGCACTGAACCGGGGAAAAAAGTGAAATTCGGAAAACCTGGAAAAAAATAATCTGCATGGAAGGGAGAGAAATAATCTTCATGGAAAAAGGAAGACCGGTATTATCCGATAAAAGGCGAGGTAGAATAAAAGAGCTTGAGAAATAATCTTCCCTTTTTACGTCTCCTTCCTTTCCACAGTTCCTTCTTCTCCCTTCTCTCCGGCTTTTGCTTCGGATGCCTTTATCTTTCTTAATTCGGTTTCTGCATCTTCCTTGTTGTATTTCGCTTCCGGGTAGACAGGCCGGATCTCAAGGGCTTTATCAAAGGAAGCAATAGCTTCTTCGTACCGTTTGAGGACTACGAACTCAAGCCCTCTCAGGTTCCAGACTCCTGCGAAATCAGGTTTCAGCTTCAGAACCTTATCGAAATACTCGATCTTTTTTTCGGGATCGTTTTCCCTGACCCCAAGCGCATACCATTCCTCTGCGGTTTTGCCTTCTACTTTCTTCTTGAATAAGCTGTCCAGAAATCCCAATGGCATCACTTCCCATTCTAACATTGTCTGACAGGTAGAAATAGATATTTATTCTGTTGACCGGGACAGCAAAAACATAGTGTAATCTGGACTGTCAAATCGAAAATAAATTCCAATACAGGATAAGGTAATTAAAAATTTAGAGTATTTTAAGAAGGAACTATTTAATGAAGAGATGTTTAAAGAAGGATATTCAAGGAAAAACTATTCAAAGAAGAGATATTCAAAAAAGAAAAAAGTTGAAAGCTTACTGTGCAAGCAGCTGTGTTTCATTAAGTAAGCTTCCAAAGTCGGAGGTTATTACTAATTTGGTAATCTCTCCTGACATAGTCACGTTATAGGTTACACCGCGTTCGGTAGAGTTTGCCTGCAGGGCCTGGATTTTTTCAATTAATTTTGGTTCGGGATTCAGGTAAATGGATGTCTGCCTGTAATTTCCGTCATCCTGCTTTTTAAATTCCATATAGGCTTGATCGGCCGGGATGTCAGTTAAATTCGTTTTTGTAGCAACTTCCTGGTAGAAGCTTCCTTCCGGATTCGCCTGGCTCAGGAGGTTATCATATTCGGTTGTAGCAGTTGCATTTCCTTCCAGCACGTCAATTACTTCTTTCACGCTCTGGCGGGAGCCAAGAATCACAGGGCTTCCTACCACATTCCATATGTCATGGGTATTATTTGTCCTTGCAAGGAAATTATACTCATCGTACGAGATTGCTCCCCAGGGCATGAGGATCTTCTGCTCCGGAATCTGGTGAAGTTCGAATTCTTTTCCGTCAGCATAACTTGAGCCGTAGAATCTTGTTACATCTGCCCCATAAAAAGAATCCATCATTGTTACATTCCCGAAGATTTGTTCAAATGGGGTGCCTGTCGTTTTCTGCAGGTCTACATATCTAGCAATTATTACCCCTTCGGGGGTCATGTTCAACCCGTCAGCAATGGAATTGAACTTATGGTGAACCTGCTTGCCAGGGATTTGAGAAAAAGAAACCGTAAGATTTCCCTCTCCGTTCTCTGTAGCGGAAACATCATTATCGCTATCATTATTTGAGTCTCCTGAAAAGAGGATCATAAAGACTGACATAAGCATTGTAAACGCCAAAAAAACAGCCAGATATTTCTGGTTTTTTGTTGCTGGGTCCTTTCGTTTCATCAATGAAACCTCATAAAATAAAGTTAATTTTTCTGACAGTAGAGATCATGCACTTGGTCTCTAAATATATTGTCTAAATATTCTGGTTTGAGATCTATAACATAAGAAGTTTTCTAATGTTTTCTCCCCAACTGGATTCTGTATATTTGACTGAAAGGGTTTCTGAAGTCTTTTGCCCTGAACAATCTGCCGCCTTTTTCACTCAAGGGTGAGAATTTTAAGCATATTCGTGCCTCCGGGTTTTCCTAAAGAGGGACCCTGTGTGAATATGACGATATCCCCGCTTTTTACAAAACCCAGTTCTTTGGCTTTTTTCGTAGTTTCCTTTTCCCAGCTCTCTATTGTTTCTTTTACAAGAACAGGATAAACTCCATAGGATAGAGAGAGAAAGCCGCAGGCTCCGGGTACACGGCTGAACGCAAGAATCCAGGTTTCGGGCTTGAAGCGTGAAATCCTGCGCGGGGTTGCTCCGCTTCTTGTGGGGGTCAGTACGGCTGCAACCGGCAGTTTTTGCAGGGCTTCATGCACCTGCAGGGTTATTACCTCATCCACTGACATTTCCTTTTCCGTTATACCCTTGATAATCGTGTCAAGTCCCCATTTCGTCCGGGAACGCCAGTTTTCTGTGGTTTTTGCAATTTTTGCCATCATCTCAACGGCTTCTACAGGATAATCACCAACCGCCGTTTCTTCTGAAAGCATGACCGCATCCGTGCCGTCAAGGATTGCGTTGGCAACATCTGTCGCCTCTGCGCGGGTAGGTCTTATATTATCGGTCATTGAAGCCAGCATATGAGTGGCTGTAATTACCGGAATTCCGAGAAGTTTCGCACTCTGGATAAGCTCTTTCTGGACTGAGGGCACTTCCTGAATAGGGATCTCGACTCCGAGATCTCCTCTGGCAACCATAAGTGCATCGGTTTCTTTTAGAATCTCCTGAATGTTTTCTACAGCCTCCCTGCGCTCGATTTTAGCAACAATATATACAGACTTTCCTCTGGCTGCAGCGAAATCCCGGACCTTACGAATATCCTCAACATTTTCTATGAAAGAGATACTGAAAGTGTCAACCCCCTCATTCATAGCGAACTCAAGGATTTTAAGGTCCTTTCCGGTTACAGGGTCAACGAAGATCTTTGCCCCGGGCAGGTTCAGCCCTTTTTGAGAATAAAGCTGTCCCCCCACAAGAACCTCGCAAAATACATCTTTTCCAGAAACCTCCAGGCAGCGGAGCTGGATAAAACCATCACTCAAGTAAATAAGGCTCCCCGGAGATACACTTTCGGGAAGCTGTTTGTAGCCAACGGGAATGCGTTTCTCATTTCCGAGAATTTCGTCAACCGTAAGGGTCACATAGTTTCCTTTGTGAAGCATAATCGGTTCTTTTTCCAGCTTTCCTATACGGATCTTCGGGCCAGGCAGGTCGGCAAGAATCGCAATTGTCCTGTCAAGGTCAGCTGCGACCCTGCGGACTCTACGGATTACCTCGCTATGGCTTTCAAAGCTTCCGTGGGAAAAGTTGATCCTTGCTACATTCATGCCAGCAAGCACAAGTTCCCTGATTACTTCCTCGGAAGAGGAAGCCGGGCCTATGGTGCAGACGATCTTTGTCTTATGGTCCGGAATCTGCATATTTACACGGCCTTTTATGTTTAATCCCTGATCAATGCCGTCTTCCTGCTTCTAATCAGGTATTCTTGGTCTTTTTTATTTGCCTTTATATATCTTAAGGGCATCTTCGACGCTTGAGTCTTCAACAGTGACTGCGTAGACAGCATTGCACATGCGTACAGCCTCATCCAGAGGTTTCTGGTGAATATTTCTTCCGGTTGCATTTCCCTGCGCTCCGGAAATATGGATCTGGTCATAGAGCTTCTTCAGGAAAGCTTCGGCTTCGTCACTCGTACCGCCTGCGCAAACCACTCTGGTACGCCCTGCGGCTTTAATGGCTTCCTTGAAGATCTCGGCAGACTTTGCCCCTTCCTTTTTCGGATAATTGACCTTTACAAAGTCCGTACCGAGACAGGCTCCGACTCCGGTTGCTCCTGCAATAAGGTGCGGGTCCTTTTCGTCTTTTACTGCAGTCCCACGCGGGTAAATCCAGAGTACGGATAACATGCCGTGCTGGTGGGCATCGTAAATTATCTGGGCTGCCTGCACAAGCATTTCGGCTTCAAACTCGCTACCGAGATAGATTGTATATCCTACGCCAAGGATTTTAAGCCCGCTGTTTTCTTTGAATTCAACTACCTGGTCAACATCGTACCATAGGTTGCTAAAAGGATCAGCCTGTGCGGTATCAACAAGATTTGTCTTGGAGTTTATTTTTACAAGATAGGGTACGTCCCTGTAATCCATGCCGTAGCGAGCAATAAGCCCTAGCTGCGTTGCAAAAACTCCGATTTTTGCCCTGGACGCTATCCTGAAAAGGTGTTCCGGGTCAGCATCGTCCTCAGGCACGCCTTCTCCGTAAAAATCGTCGTTAAGATGCTCTACCTTCTGGTCGCCTGCAAAAAGCATTAGCTTGCCGGTTCCCTTTGTCATTTCCATATAATTGTTGACGTATGTCTCACGCATTGCTTTCGGGACGTCTAAAGGTACAATAACATCCTCTTTATCAATTGAAACCATATGTATAAACCTCAGTTTTATTCGATGACAATTAGTTGGATGGTAGTAATACTGTGAAACTGTATTTATCTATAATCCTTCTTACTACCTTATCCCCGTTCCGACATTTATAATTTTTCTATTAAGTCTCAGCAAGTTTGTTCAGGGATCGCATTTGTCAATACTCTCCTGAAATATCTGACTCCCCCTGTATGAATATAAAAACTATTCAATTAAAAACTGGTATGTTCCGAAAATTTAAAAATTTAATCAATAGGCTGGCTGGTTAATTTAGAATATCCTGAAGCGAATTCAGGTAAAGTGAACCTAAACTAAGTTCGGGTAAAATAAAATCTTAAGCGAGTCCATAATTAAAATAAGCTTTGAGCAGGTTGAGATAATAGAAACAGCACTAAAGCAGATTCAAGTAAACTAAGCTCCAAGTCCCCTTCTCAATGGACAGGAAGTAAAAATGGCAAGAGCATAATTACTTTACACAAATCAAAAAGTAAGATTTTACGCCGCTTGCAGGGCTCGAACCTACGACATTCTGGTTAACAGCCAGACACTCTACCAACTGAGTTAAAGCGGCTTTGTGGGGGAAAACATTCCCGGTATCACCTTCGAATCTTCTTATACAAGAGATTCTTTGGATATAAAGTTTATGGGCCTGACCGGATTTGAACCGGTGACCGCTCGGTTATGAGCCGAGCGCTCTAACCTGACTGAGCTACAGGCCCTTATTGATTTTATAAGGCTATTAGTAGCTTTTTGTTGACTTTAATTATAATGTTTTTGAAAGTGTATTTTTTATTATGGAAAGAATAGTAAAAAATACAAAGATTTTACGCCGCTTGCAGGGCTCGAACCTACGACATTCTGGTTAACAGCCAGACACTCTACCAACTGAGTTAAAGCGGCTTACGTTATCGGATGTGCCCGTTTTGCCCACCCTGTCGCGAACACTCCTAAAGCGATGATATTATTTATATATTTCGCTTGAAACCGTTCTCAAAACAACCTCCGGGCTGAAGAATCTGAAAATGCGAGCGTTTTAAGTCTGACAACGTGAGGGTTTGTTAACGCGGAGCAGTACAGGCACTTTCAGTATCTGCTTCTTCCGTTTCGCTATTTTCACCCTTCAACCATTTACCGCTAATTCGATGAATACCTTTATTTGATTCCTGTACAATTTATTATTCATCCAACTAATATTATTCAATCTCTATGTAATTAATAAAATTAAACTGATACTTATTAAATTAACATTATTTACTTGTGTTGATAAAACTGATATTTCTTTCTCCTTTTATATAGCCCTTCGCTAAGAAACACCCTCTTCCACCAGGAGGTAACCTTTTGCCTCTTTATCATATAAAAAATAGTTCTTTTCGACCCAAAACTTATATCCTTTCAGGAATAATATATTTGATTACTTGTTGTAATATTATGCAGCGAGATCGGGCAGGTCTGATTTTTAAGCAATATCTCGTTTAGCTTAAAACGCCTTTATCTGTGGTCCTGTCCAGGGGAATTAATGTGTGTCAGCTAAAGGTTAAAAACAGCCTTCAAATGTAACTTCAAGGTTTGGGGTCAGTTGCTTTTCCGTACCTGGGTATCCTTTCGGATAATTTATGTGTTGTCAGGGTATCTTTTTGGTTTCCGGGCGTTTGACTATCTGAATCTTGTAGTTTTAAAAATGGAAATTCAAGGGGGTTTATTTACGAAACGGCTAAAAATATGTCCAAAATGCCATGCTAAACTGAAAGTGAGCTCAGATGGAGAGACCCAGTACTGTAGCATTTGCAAGTACTGGACAAAGGTGGGTACTGCAAGACTGGATTCGATCATGATTTACGGATGAGGACTTTGCAATGGGGAATGCAAGTATTTCCATGTTTTGCGGTGTATGCCAGACAGAGTTGAAACGCCAGGTCCTGGGTTCTAATACCTTTTACTACTGCCGGAGCTGTGGATGTGTGAGTTCGGAAGCGTATTTATCAAGGGGGTTAGACGTCCTCCAATCCCAGAAACCGACATCTGTGAACAGGGCAGCTTTACCTTTGAACACTATAAAGGCGCCCGAATCGCTTTAATTGTGCCTGACCTGGAAAAAAGGAGCTATTGTTAGAAAAGTAGAGAAATTCAGCTTTTAAAGAGCATCAACGGCTCATAAATTCAGTTTTTAATTTTTAATAATTTTACTTCTTATTTCTCTTTTCTTTATTGTATTTTCCTATGTTTATTTTAGAAAGTAATTATTTTTTTCCATTTATTAAATTACTTTTTTCCATTTATTAAATTACTTTTTTTCATTTATTAATATCGTATAGCCCATACAGATCTCTCCGGATGAAAAAAGAGATGAAAATATTCCTTCAAAGGAAGCTTATTTGAAAAAAAAGAACTATGAAATAAACTGGTTTTACCAGATACATAAAATTTCTGTGTATATTCTGTAAAACCAGTCAGAAAGCGCTGTCTCAGTGCCCTGCTTTGAGCAGTTTGCAGACGTTTTCTACTTCGGACCTGAAATCTTCCTGCGTGATCCCATAAAGCCCCGCAAGATACATGGCGCCGCCAGCACCTGCCCCTTCCTTGATTGTGCCGGTCTCATACCTGTGAAGTCCCTTGAGTTCGGACTTCCCAAATCCGGGGTCTGCGACGTAGACTACGGGTACGCCAAGCTCTCTGGTAAGCTCGGTAAAGTTTGCCGACTTATCTTCCACAACATAACGGGTGGTGGCAAGTGCCAGCTTTTCCGTATTGAATCCCAGATGTTTAATCACGGCATATACTGCTGCCATCTGGGTCCCGCCTGCAAGCACGACACTGATATAACTGTCCTGGAAACCTGCAACAAGACCTACAACAGCAGGCATCATCGGGTCTCCCATGCAGGCAATAGCTTTCATTGGGTCATCTTTCAGGCATCCGAAGGTTAAGCCTGAGGCTTTCATGCCTTCTTCTACAACTCGCTTCTTCAGTTCAAGAGGATTCTCATCGGCACTGCTGCTAACGTTTCCATTATACCCAAGGGCCATTAAAACTCCCATCGCAGTTGTTGTGCCGCCGGGAATACTTTCTCCAATAACCACATGGTCTACCTGGTTTCTGAGCCTTCTGGCAAAGAACTTTGCCCGTTCGTAAATTCCCTGTACATCCCTGACTGCAACCGGTTCCCTGATATCTTCTCCGGGCTTAGCCTTCAGGTCAATGCAAGGGACTTCCGGAGTTACAATAAGGCCGGAATTAATAAAGTGATAAGGAATGTCCGTAAGCTTCAGTGCCGAACGGGTCATGATTGCAGGAGTAGGGGTATCATAAGGAGGAGTCATGGGAAGAACTGGCACGCTGATAATATTTCCAGTCTCCATAAGTTCCGCATCTCCTGCAGGTGTATAGTCCGTAAGTTCAGCTGTTTTCCCTGCGGCTGAGAGCTTTGGGATATGTGCGGTTTTGGTATTGGAAAGCACGCATAAAAACATCGGTCTTCTGGGTTTTCTGGTTACTTCCGGTTCGATCCAGGCCATATCGTATCTCCTTAATGGATAAAGTACAGTAGCTCTGCAAGCGTGGCGTCGCGACCGTTGCGCCGGTCGATCACGCTCCGGCTATGCTGGTTTAGATAAATCATGAGTTTTCGCTCAAGCCTTTTTTGAAAAGGCTTGCGCTCAAACATTTTTTTGAAAAGGCTTGCGGCTGAGATAAATATTAATTCTTTCGGAAATCTTATGAGAATTCTTCAACTTACTATTTAATATTTATCCACGAACAAATATAATTTAATATTAATCAAGTTAAGTTTACTTTAGTTCTCTCTTTTTTCATACTCAGCCGCTCGATAACTGGCAAGTCTATATTAAAGATCAATTGAGTGCATACTCAGATATAACTGAATTTTCAGACTCTTGTTTTCGGACTTACTCAGATTGTGGAGATCTGTATAGTAACCTTCGTAGAATAAAAAAGAAAAGAATGAAAGCCAGAGCAGGTTCGATAAGCGGCTTTCAGGTTATTTGTGCCAGAACGGCTTTTTATTTAATAAGTTCTTGCTACGTACACGCGGGTTTCGGTTTCTCCGCCGCAGACAGGGCATTTCTCTTTGCGGTCTTTTTTCTGCTCCATAGGAATTCCTAGAATGCCTGCACCTATTTTATCTTCCATAACAAGCCCGCATTCCTTGTTCCCGCACCAGGGAATCGTTGCAACCCCCTTCTGGATTTTCTCCTTTACTTCTTCAAATCCAGTACATTCAAATATGCGGTTTTCAAGTTCGATCTCGGCTTTTTTATAGAGGCTTTCGTGGATGGTCTCAAACCTTGAGCGAACGGTAGCCTCGATCTCAAGAAGCGGAATCTGCTCTTTTTCTCCGGTGTCTCTCCTGACAGCCACAGCAACATTATTTTGCAGATCTCTGGGCCCGATTTCGAGCCTCATGGGCACACCTTTCATTTCCCATTTATAATACTTTGCTCCGGGGCGGAGATCACTTGCATCAATCTCAACTCTCATCCCGGCTTTTTTCAGGCGTTCCTGCACATCCCTGCAGGCTGCAAGCACCTCTTCTGCTCCCTTCTTGAAGATAATCGGGATAATTACAACCTGTACTGGTGCGATCTCAGGGGGCAAAATCAGTCCTTTGTCGTCTCCGTGGATCGAAATCGTAGCTGCAATCGATCTCTCTGAAATCCCGTAACAGGTCTGATGAGCATAACGCTGCTCTCCGTCGGGAGCTTCATACTTAATATCAAAAGTCCTTGCGAAATTATCTCCCAGGTGATGAACGGTACCTATCTGAAGAGTCTTTCCATCAGGCATAACCGCGTCAATAGCATCGGTGTAATCTGCACCCGGGAACTTGTCCCAATCAGGTCTTCTTGACCGGAGCACGGGGACTCCAAGCCTGCGGTATATCTCAGTATAGAGCCTGACAGCTTCTTTAACCTGAGCCTCCGCATCTTCCCAGGTGGCATGCACGGTATGGGCTTCTTTAAAGGAAGTAATCTCTCTGAGCCTTATCAGGGGGCGGGTGTGTTTTGTCTCGTAACGGAAAGTGTTAACTATCTGATAGAGCTTGACAGGAAAATCCGCATGAGATCTGACCCACATTTTGTACATAGGGTAAATAGCAGTCTCACTTGTCGGACGGAGAGCAAGAGGGATGTCAAGAGGATCTCTTCCTCCGTGGGTTACCCAATATACTTCATTCTCAAAGCCTTTGATATGTTCGGCTTCTTTCATGAACTCATTTTCAGGGATAAGCTGCGGGAAAAGAGTTTCCTGGTGCCCGCTGTTGTCAAGGATTTCCCTTATAATATTATAAGTATTCCTGCGAATTGCAAAGCCGAAAGGATACCAGACATAGAGGCCTTTTACAGGATAGCGGACATCCATTATTTCGGCCATCCACAGGAGTTCGTTGTACCATTCGCTGAATTCCCCTTTTGGAGGGAGTGCTGCTTCTTTTTCACTTTCTGCCATACCTTCACCGTATTATCGCAATTTGAAATAATCTTAAATTCTTGAGTTAGTTAGATAAATCCTGAATCAATTAAATAAATATTAACGTCATTATAAATCCTAAATTATTAAAATAATTCTAGCTAATTTAATACTTTTTAACTGATTAGGTGTACTCTTAAATTGCTTAGACAAATTTTTAGATTGGTTAAATAAACTCCTGGATCAGCTAAATATACTCTTAAGTTGTCGAGCTTTGAGCAGCGTGAATTCCTGCATCACGTTTGAGTGCCAATGGTAATCTTCAGGATAAAAACGCACAGTTTGCCGGGATATTTAGTGGCTTGCTCTCATACAGATACGATACCTGCAGTTGTGCCTTTCTCCTGAAACCTGCAGGGGGTTTTCCGGGCGGTCACATCCGCAGATATGAAATCCTGATGAATGCGGCACCCTCATGTGAGATTGCCTGCATAGCCCGTAGTATCCTGCCTTTATTGGAATAAAAGTAAATAACTATATTGGAAGTATGCCCCCGGAATCTGTCAGGCTGTGAAAAACCGGAAAAAAGAATTAATCTCCTCCAAGGGGCTGAACATTGTCTGAAATATCGTGTACGAGTTCGGATTTGTCAACGTCGAAAACAATCATGCCGGTATTTAGTTTCTCGGCTTCTTCTTTAGAGAGCTTGACAGCCTTGACTTTCTTTGAAATAATTGCGCTGTTTCCAAGGGGATCTTCGACTATGACTGTGATTTTTCTCTTGCCCTGAATTACTTCTTCGAGCATACACAGGAGTTCCTGGCTGCGGGAAGTTTTCTCTTCGTCCCCCTGCACCCACCTGCTCGCGGTCATCAGGACATCCCGTACCCGGTGCAGTATACCTTCTATATTCGTTACATAAGACTCCGATGCCGTTCCGGGCTCGATAGTAACCCCCATTTCCGGGATGCGGATTGTTCCTGAGGTTGAACGGATAACCCTTGCATCAAGGTCCTCCCGGGTTTCAACTGGCATCTCATAGCGCATGGGCTCCTTACTCGAGAGGATCATAGTATCTGCAAAACGGAAGCTGCACTGGCACCTTGCACTGATATGCATGATCTCCCCGAAGTAGGGGATATTATCTCTCTGCCAGTTCATAACAAGATCTCTCTGGCACAGAGGGCAGCAGATTCTTGTCTCAAACCTTTCCTGTTTAAAAAAATCCGGATTCAATATTTTCCACCAGTTATTTTAGATCTGTCGATTTTAACGCCTGTAGGGGTCACTATCACGGTATTTCCTTTGACACCGGCGATATCCCCGTGGACATCGACAATAACATCTTTTAGCTCTTTTAAAACTCTGTCTCTCAGCAGGTCATCGCCCCTGATATTCGAAATATCTATCATCAGGATATTTCCGTTATAGATCTCCTGCTTTAGCTGGGAAACCTGGTTAAGATTCGAAACTTCTGCTATCTTTACATAAGTTTCTGCAGGCTCTTCCTCGAGAACTTCCTCATACTTGCTGAGATCAATTTCAGTATAATCCTCGGGGCTGGTTGGACTTTTTACATTGCTGCCAAGGAGTTTGTCTATGAGTTTTGCCATTTTGTGCACACCTTTCTTATTTTTTAAAATTCGGATAGTATTGTCCTATATTGAAATCTATATTAATTAATTTTGCTATTATAAAGCTGATCCTGATTTTCTTTCTGTCTCAGGAAGTTTTCGTTCCCTGCCCGCAGGTTTCGTTTAATGAAAATATATTTTATTCTATGGAACTCTCAGAACTCCATATTCCAGAGTTTGTCTCCTACATGGGTTATTGATTTTATGGCTTTACCTGAAGTAGCCTCGACCATCTCCGGTCCTTCCATAAGGGCTTTTCCGATTGCAAGCGGTTTCCGATGAGTCTCTTCCACAATGATTACAAGATCTCCATCTTTTATTTCGGCATCGGCAGCCACAACCCCCGGAGCCATTATATCCGCACCATTTGAAACAAAACGGATAGCTCCTTTATCTACGGTTACGACGCGTTTTTGAAGTTCCATCTCAAGAGCTCCGCGAACAGTAGGAAAAAGATGTCCTTCAATCTCGAAAAGCAACGGCTTGCCATCCACAAGGATAATTGAATATTCTTCAAGGGTAATTTTTTCAAGGGTTTTATTTTCCAGCTCTGACATCTCTTCGCCGAAAGTGGATACAAGGTCTTTTAACATTTTATTCCTGATATTCTTCCTCAACTGAACTCTTGATTTTACTTTCAATTAACCACCGGATTTCAAATGTTATATATTGTTTATAGCATAGGGTTTTTGTGCCTTTTAAAGCTTATGTGAAACTCTATGGCTCCCCAGGCAGATTTCTCTTTTCTGCTGTATTTTCTCATTTTATTCAGGTATTTATTCAGGGCATTTTTACTCAAGTTCTACAAAGAGCATTGCAAGCAGTATAAAGGCACTTCCCAGAAATACGGTCTCATAACCGAAAGGCTCCAGAAAGAAACTTCCAAAAACCGGGCCCAGCCCGAGCCCGGCGTAAATTCCGGTATTGAAAAGCCCCATTGCAAAGCCACTTGAGCTGACTCTGGAAACTGCCATAATCAGCCCTACGACTGCGGCCCCTCCTCCTGCCCCCATCAGGAAGAAGGCCAGCAAGGGCAGTTTTACCGAGAGAAGGATACCTGCTGATGCAAGGATTATCCCTATCTTTATTATATTCTTTGAGTTAATAGCTGCCCTGCCTGCGAGCAATGAACTAAGCATTGCTGCTGCATAAGAAGTTGAAATTGCCAGTCCGAGTTCGGGCTTTGTCAGGAAACCAGCACTGTAATCCGCGTAGTTTGCTGTTAACAGGCCTGTCGTCCCATAAACAAGCACTGCAATTCCCCAGATTTTCCCGAAATCCGTTTTAAACAGCGTTTCACTGGCTTTTTCCAGGTAACTTTTCAGTTCGGGGAGTAGAGGAGCATTCTGCTGCTTCATCACGAGATTTTCACTCTCCGCAAGCGCAAACTTCTGCTGTCTGTTATTATGGGCAAGAAGTTTTCCGGCTTTCGATAGAAGTAAAATACAGGAAACGCCTGCCAGGAAGGTGAAGCTAATTATTGCGGTTTTAATCCCAATCCCTGCAAGCATCCCGGAAAAGAAAACACCTGCAGCCAGCCCGGCGTTTAGCAAAAAGTTAAATTCCCCAAGGCTTTGCTGGCTGTCTTTCCATTCTGCAATTATAGAGAAAGCTGCAGGAAAAAAAGCTCCGCATCCCACTCCTTCCAGAAATCTGAAAATTCCAATAATCAAAGGGCTGTCAGAAAATATGATAAAAAATCCCGAAAGGACAGTCAGCAGCATTCCAAACCTTAGCACCTTCAGGTTCCCTACTCGGTCTGCCAGGATTCCGAATGGCACGAGGGCAAGCAGAGCTCCCATAAAATATCCGGAAAATATAAGGGTTGAAACTGCAGAACCTCCGTTGTCTCCTCCGGCAAGTTCCGGAAGGACGGGGATTACTGAGTTTGAGAGGCCCTGGAGCGCAAAAACTGAAGAATAGAGTGCTAGTTTTTTGGGGTTCATAGGCTTTTCGATTTTATGTTTTCAGCCTTATACCGGTCATTTACTCGATGCTTATTTTTCCTGGTTTCTCAATTTACCCTTAATTGAAACATTACTCTGATCTCTAAGATTGCTCTCGCCTCTAAGAATACTCTGATTCCTAAAAATACACTTATCTCTATAAATCTTCCTGAATATCAGGAAATCTCGTGGAATAAATATCTTACGCAATATGCTGCATTATTCGGCTGGAATGAGCCTGTGGTAGAAGCCTGGCTAAACCTGCTGGTGCTCTTCACTCTCTCAATATCAGGGCACCTGCCAGAATACAGCCGTTTACGATAAACAGCTTTTCAAAACTCATAATGTCTGTAAAAAGCCCCGCAATAATCGGAGCAAAGGAAAGCCCTGCATAGGTGGTCGTATTAAAAAGTCCCATTGAAAGCCCCCTATAGGCATTCATTCGGGCAACAGCCAGGGCAAAACCTACAGTTGCAACTCCGGAACCTCCGCCAAGGCTTGAGAATCCAAGCAGGGGATATTTTATTGCAGAGAGGGCTCCGAGGGTGGAAAATCCTATCCCTATTCGAATTAAGGTTTCCTCTTTTACCTTGAAGCGTCCACCAAGTAGGGAAGTAAGCATTGCACAGACATATAGACTGGAAATCGAGATGCCAAGCTGGGCTTTCGTTATAGTGCCGAAGCTGTAGTCTGGATAGTAGGCTACAAGCACTCCAACTGCTCCGTTAAGTAGAAAAGAACTGAGCCAGATCCCTGAGTTGTCACGGCTCAAGAGCTTCTTAATATCTCTGTAAGGTTTTCTGAAAAGGTCGGAGCCTTTCAATGCATCTGGTCTTTCTTTGCTCTCAGGATAAGCCAGTTCTCTGTATCTTGAAAACAGGTAAGTGGTTAAAAGTGAAGTAAGAATTGTAAAGATAAGGATTGCTCCTTTCAGGTAGGTTTCTGCCAGCAATCCTGAGAGAAAAGCTCCTGCTGCCAGACCTGCATTGAAAAGGAAGGTAAATTCCCCTATATAACGTCCCGGATTACTGAATTTTGAAAGTATTGTAAAGGCAGCCGGGAAAAAAGCTCCACAGGCAGAACCTTCTATAAACCTTGCAATCAAAAGAATCCAGAGGTCCTCCGAGAACAGAATTATCAACCCTGAAGTGGCAGTCAGAACGATACCTAGCCCTATGAACTTTAAATTTCCGAACCTGTCCGCTAGAATCCCAAATGGAAGCATTGTTACCAGGGCTCCGAGGAAATAGGCTGAAAAGAGCAGGCTTGACGCAAATTCTCCAGAGGAACTGTCACTCAGGTTCGCAAGCTCCGGAAGGATAGGGATAACTGCATTAGAGAGCCCCATTATAGTAAAAGCTGCTCCGTAAATCAAGAGCCTATCAAGGTTCATAGCACTAAAAATCCTTAATTAAGTATATAGTTTCTCTTTGTATCAGTTTTCTGAAATCCACCTGCCGAATGCTAAAACTTCCCAGAAAAGTCCTTAAGGGTTTCTTCACTCCCCTGCAGGATTTTTATCCGTTGCACAGTAATATAATCTACATTAAAAATATTGATTTCTGGCTGCTAGACCGTGCTCACTACCGCAACATCACGGTTTTATTATAATATACCGGATAGAATGCATAGCTATTTATATAATTAGTTTGAATAGGGGTAATGTAAGTAATGTGAGCGGGAAACTTTTTTCACATACCATACCCCCCACTCCCCATATGACCCCCCACTCCCCAACCCGCTCACACTACTTCTACTTATCAATTTAATGAGTAACAATGGAACTCTTTTCCTAATTTTTTAAACTCTCAGCTCACTATTTCTTTCGGATTTCAGTTCTGTTTCTTCCGAGTTTCAGTTCCTGTTTCAGTTCCTATTTCTTTAGCTTCCCAATTCTCTTTTTATCTACTATAACTGATAAAAAAGATTCATAATGGGTTATTTCTATGAAACTGAGGAAGGTTTAATGCCTCTCATGGGACTCCCGTACTTCCTTACTTTAGGAAACACCTTTGCCTATCATAAGGGGGAGAAGAGTATTGCTATCGTGTTTAGGACTTTATCAGGGCGTAGAGGGCAGGCCGGCAGTGTCCTTGGAAGGATCACCTACAGCATCCCCTATTGCAGCTTTATGGGCTTCACAGATTTTCTCCATGCGCTCCATCTTCGGTCAGTTTTTTTGCGTTATCCCGCTTCTCTCGTTATCCATAAGAGGAGCAATAACGAACCCTGCTACTATGAGCTCTATCTTTAAAGAAAAAATACCCGGAGAATAGAAAAAGAACTTTCGGTTCGTATCTCATGTGGAAGAAGCCTTACAACATCCGGGATATTGTAAGGCTTGTCCCGGTTATTCTTGATCAGCAGCCGGTTCCTTCATTACTTCCCTGCTGGGACTTTCATTCCTTAGAGGGATTCTCATTCCATAGAATGAGCGCCAGACAAAGAAGAACGCAACCAGAAGGAATATGCCTCCTACATAGGGAGCCATATTTCGGAATGACTCCGAGATAGCGATTTCCATCGCTAACAGGCCGAACAGGGTAGTGAACTTGATAATCTGATTCAGGGCAACTGATGAGGTATCTTTAAACGGATCGCCGACAGTGTCACCTACTACGGTTGCTTCATGTAAACGTGTGCCTTTTTCCTGAAGGTCTGCTTCGACGACTTTTTTGGCATTATCCCAGCACCCACCTGCATTTGCCATGAAAACAGCCTGGAACAGTCCGAATACGGCAATAGAGATCAGATAGGAGCTAAATAATGCCACAGAGTCTTTTCCGGCTATGGGGGCAGAGAGGCAGGAAAATGACAGAGTAAAGGAGAATATGGCGATGAATATATTGAACATTCCCTGCTGCGCATACTGGGTGCAGATTTTTACCACTTCTTTTGATTTTTCCGTGGCTGCTTTCTGGCTGGCGTTTTCATCAAGCTGTATATTCATCTTGATATATTCAACTGCCCTGTAAGCTCCAGTAGTTACAGCCTGAGTTGATGCTCCGGTAAACCATTAATTTGAAGTATATTTTTATCCTGATAAAAGACCAAAACTGGAGCTTCAGGTTTTTTCTACTTTGTTTATGGTCTATTTAATCCGGGCTGCAACTCTCTCAAGATATTTTCAATAAATCGACTTTGAATTGTTAAAACATCGTTTCTACAAAAGCGTAAACAGTTGTTTTTTATATGTACTTTTTACCCCTTTCCCGGGTAATAACTCTAACTTAATTCTCAGAAAGCCCTTCTCTTTCTACTAATAGTATATGTTTTCCGGCCGACGAAACCAGACTGGTTACAATTCATAGCCTATCGCTGAGGCAATACAAAGAACTGGAATTGGAATAATAGCAGTTTGTTGAGGGCCTAATCCTGTAGATTTTACCTTTTAAAGGGCTTGTCCTGTGTTTTTTCAGTTAAATTCCTCTAAATTATAAAGATATCGGTAAAATTCAGATAGAAAAAAGAAATTCTATTTGTAAAATCGCATTCACTAGGCATTTATATACTAAGTTAATAAGGTAATAAGTTTCCGGGTTCCGGGACAATATTGTAGAAAAACGAAGTTTTTTATTCTGATTACATAACAATAACTTTTGAAAGACCACATTGGTAGAAAAAATACTAAAGAAACGTTACTTATAAATCTAGCTGCATAATACTGTGAAGTAGATTTATATAAGATGCCCATTACTACGTGTGTGCTCATATTGAAAAACGAGAATTATTCCGAAATTGAATTGGGCAGTTTCCGTAGATCTCGACTAAACTATCAGTATGAGTTTAAACAACTAAACAATTATTTAAAAAGTACTTCGAGTACCCAGCATCCAAAAAGATTTTTGCGATGTTTTCCGGAGGACGGTTGAATTTATGGATGTGTTAATCTACCTTGCACCAATATGTGCCCTTATTGGTCTGATTTTTGCAGGTGTATCCTATAAAAATGTCCAAAAAGAAGGCGAAGGGAATGATGTTATCAAAAAAATTACTGCGTCAATTCACCACGGCGCCATGGTTTACCTTAACAGGCAATACCGTGCGATCGCTGTTTTTGTCGTTTTGCTTTCGGTTATAATTGCATTAGTTCTTCCTAATGGAATTCTTACTGCAGCATGCTTTGTCTTAGGCGCAGTGTTCTCTGCAGCAGCCGGGTATGCAGGTATGCTTACAGCTACTATTGCAAACGGCAGAACAACAAATGCTGCCGCAAGAGGCATCGGTCCTGCGTTCAGGGTTTCATTTGCGTCAGGCACGGTTATGGGAATGAGCGTTGTGGGTCTCGGCTTGCTCGGGCTATCAACTTCATTTATAATTATTTCAAATTATTTCACAGATCTCAATTTTACTACCGTAATGAATATCATTGCAGGTTTCTCACTCGGGGCTTCGTCTATTGCTCTTTTTGCCCGCGTAGGTGGCGGTATATTTACCAAAGCTGCGGATGTCGGAGCTGACCTCGTAGGCAAGGTGGAAGCCGGAATTCCTGAAGATGACCCGAGAAATCCTGCTGTAATTGCTGACAATGTAGGCGATAATGTCGGAGACATTGCGGGCATGGGAGCCGATCTATACGAATCCTATGTCGGCTCTATAGTCGCAACAATGCTTCTTGCAACATCAACAGCAGCTATAACCTTTCCCGGCGTTTCGATTGAGAATGTCATTCTGGTTCCACTGCTGATTTCCGCTGCTGGAATTCTTGCATCCATTATAGGTACTTTTTTTGTCCGTACGAAAAAAACCGAGGCTTCGGCAATTCATATGGCATTCAACCTTGGATTGATTTCTGCAATTATCCTGACAGTTATTGCGTCATATTTTATTACGTCTCAGCTTCTCGGAGAGTACGGATTAGAGGTCTTTTTTGCAAGTGTTGCAGGGCTTGTTTCCGGGTTCCTTATCGGGCAGATTACGGAGTACTATACATCGTATGAGAGAAAGCCGACCCGAGCGGTTGCAGATTCCTGTTTAACCGGCGCGGCTACAAATATTATCACAGGTTTTGCAAAAGGGATGGAATCGACAGTCTGGCCTGTTATCATCATCAGCGCTACAATCTATATTGCATACCTGCTTTCCGGCCTCTATGGCATAGCTATCGCAGCCGTAGGAATGCTTGCTACGCTCGGGATCTCACTGTCAGTTGATGCCTATGGTCCTGTAGCCGATAACGCAGGCGGTATTGCCGAGATGTCCCACCAGAAAAAAGAGGTACGTGAGATTACCGATACCCTTGATGCGGTAGGAAATACGACCGCAGCTATTGGCAAAGGTTTCGCGATCGGGTCGGCAGCTCTGACTGCACTTGCCCTCTTCTCTTCTTATAGTATTGGAGTAAATCTTACTGCTATCGATGTTATGAACCCGAACGTGTTCATCGGGCTTATAATCGGTGCAATGCTGCCTTTCCTCTTCTCGTCAATGACTATCCTGGCTGTCGGAAATGCCGCAGGGGAAGTTGTTATGGAAGTGAGGAGACAGTTTAAAGAGATCAAAGGTCTCATGGAAGGCGAAGCCGAGCCTGACTATGGCAAATGTATCGCAATCTCAACGCATTCTGCCCTGAAAGAGATGATCGGGCCCGGCATACTCGCAGTCGTTTCACCCCTTGCCGTCGGACTTATACTCGGGCCTGGTGCACTTGGAGGGCTGCTTGCAGGCTCTGTAGTTTCAGGCTTTATGCTTGCAATTACGATGTCCAACGCAGGCGGGTCATGGGACAATGCCAAAAAGTTTATTGAGAGCGGAAATTTTGGTGGAAAGGGTTCGGATGCACATAAGGCAGGTGTAACAGGAGATACTGTAGGAGATCCTTTCAAGGATACTGCAGGTCCGGCAATCAACATCCTCATAAAGCTCATGAGCATTGTTGCGGTTGTGTTTGCACCCCTGTTTATCGTCTGATATCCTTTTTTTCTTTTTTCCTTTTTTCTTCCTTTTTTCTTTTTTGATTCTTTTTTCTTCATTAATTAAGCTAGTTTCAAAGTTAGGGTTGTTTAATCTACCAGTGAAGTATTTAATTTACTTTCTCTCTAATAGGAAAGCGTATTCCTATTGGAAAGAACTCAATTAAAAACTTTTTGCTTCAGATGGTCCGAAGCAGATGCTAAGATCCGGTTGATAAGGAAAAAACAGAAACAATAGTAAATTAAATGGATAAAAATTACTTTCTGTACTTTTCCGGCCAAAGCAGTAGATATACCGGTTAAAGCCTGGAAGGTCGGGAGAGCTCAGTTAACTCCCCTAACCTGCAGTAGCTGGAACTCTATTTCGTCCGGGACTGTGGCGAGGAAAATAAATGTATTGTACCCTAGCTTTTGAACTTCTTTAATCGCACCTGCCTGGGCTTCGGTTAAATCCCTTGAGTCGCTCACAAGGCAGAAAGATTTCCGGTTTCCTGTGTTGACAAGGAAATTAAAAACACTCCCATGGGTATTCAGGAATGCGACGAGATTTTTAAGCTCTTCCCAGGTGCTGCACATGTGAACGTTTTTGGATCCCATGTTTTCCACATACCAGTCCTTGCTCACGTAAGAGTACGACGCGTACTGTTCATTCAACTCATCATGGGCTTTGAGGATCTTGCTAGCATCTTTTCTCAGGTTTACCCATTTCCAGCTCTGCGTTGTGAAATAGCGGGCTGCCACTATCTCAAAAATTGCTTGTTTATCGTCGTTTTCGAGTCTCATTTTTTTCACGTCTCTATTTGTCTGCATTTCTCACGCTCAGAACTCATCGTCCTGGGCATAGCTTCTGTTAAACTGCAGGGCAAGTTCGGCTTTTTCAAGTTCCCTTCCCAGATATGCGGCATGATCCAGACGGGAGACCAGTTCCAGTTCAAGCAGGCTGTCCATAACTTCCCTGGCGTTTTTTCCCACGACTGAAGCTTTCTCGTGTTCGGCTACAATTAATCCGCCGTTTCCATTTCTGATGTCCGGTACTATACGTATGCGGACAGGGCCTGCAGGGTCTACACGCCAGATTTTCGAAGGTCTGGCCTGGATCGCATTTTCCGGGAGTGGAAAATCAGGCCGCCTGCGTTTTTCCTTTATGCAGAGGAGGTCAAGCCCCAGGTCTTTTGGAGAACTTTCCCTAACACTGGAAAGCATCATCATCTCCGATGCTCTTTTGAGCTCCCTGATCGAACCCTGCGCCTTGTCACTGAATTCGGGGGTGAAGAGGATACTTGCTCCGGCTTCTGCTCCTATCCCACAGAGCATGGCATTAACTCCTATCGTATCTACATCCATAAGCTCAGTAACATTACCGACCCCGAGGAATACGGGAATCTCAGGATACATCCTGTGAAATTCATAATAGCGTACAATGGATTCGGTAATGTTGTGACCCACTGGATCAAGAACCGGATCGGCTATAATTTTCTCAATCCCAAGCCTGCGGGCAGCTTCGACATTCCTGACAAAGCTTTCCAGACTCCTTTCCTCATCCGGGATTATAACGGCTGCAATCCCTGCTCTGGCAATGATGGGGCCTGCGGTCTCAAGATTGGTGCTATTAAGACTCAGGACAAGGTCTGCTCCTGCTTCTACCCCTTCTTTTATCAGTTCAGGATCAAGAGTATCTATGCTTATCGGGGCTTTTGTAAAGGTTTTTGCAAGGGATACGGCTCTTTTAGCCTGCTCCGGAAGGGTATTAAGGGTAGCCCCAAGATCGATTATATCTGCTCCCCGGGCGATAAAAGCTTCGATTTTTGCCTGGAGTGCCGGAGCATCCATTTCCATAGCTCCTACAATCTCTCCCATCACCTTCATGCGAGCCTTTCCTCCGATTTTCACACCTCTAAGTGTAAGGGGCGAGAGGGCTCCTTCTTCAGTTTTTCTTATTAACTCAATAGCCATCTCCTTACGGACATCAGCCAGGAGTTCACAGGCAGGGACTTTTTCGGAAAATTCTACTTTTCCGGCAAACTGGAGTACAAAACCAAGGTCGTAAGCATGCTTCGGTCCAAGCCGGATTTTACACCCCAGTTCCTCAGAAGCTTTCGAAAAATCTCCTGCCACAAGCCCCGAAAGCAGGATAAAATCATAAATTTTCGAAAGTCCGGCTTCCTGAAAAGCCATAATCAGCTTTTTAGGGGTGATAAAGGCGGCAATGTCAATATCAGCTACGAGGATGTCAGCTTTTTCCCCGATTGCTTTTCTGACGGTATTTTCCGCAAGCCGCCCTGTTGCAATCAAAATCTTCATGTTTTTTAGATAGAAGCGCTAATAAAAAAGAGTATCTGTTTGAAACGAATAGGTTAAAAATTATCAGGGATGAAAAGCCCGAACTTTTCAGCTTGGAGAACCCGGGCTTTTACTTGAGCCTGATTTAATTTATAAAATCAATGATTGACTCGTCATGCTTCTTTCTAAGAGCCCCTGCCCCAGTCCTTAACCGGTCTGCAGGTGACATTTTCCCGAACCTTCTTTCCTGCATGAAGTCAGTCTCGGTTCTGGCTTCCAGGATTCCGGTTACTGTCTGAGGACCAAGTATCTGGGCCGACTGCACACCTGTCATGATTGCCATTACCCTGACTTTGCCTTCATAATCCTCTCTGATCCTTGCGCCCCAGATGACGTTTGCACTTGGCGAAAGTTCGTAGGTAAGCATGGATGCAATTTCCTCAGCTTCCTTGAGGCTCAGGTCCGGTCCGCCGGTTACATGAACAAGGCTTCCGGTAGCGCCCTTGTAGTCAACATCAAGCAAGGGGTGGTTTAAAGCAGTCCTCACCACTTCAGTGCTCTTATCCTGGCTTTTTGACTCACCAACCAGCATAACTGCAACGCCGCCACAACTCATTATAGTCCTGATGTCGGCGTAGTCAAGGTTTATAAGGGAGGGCACTGTGATTGTCTCGGTTATTCCCTTTACGGTTTCGGCAATCAGCTGGTCCATTACCGAAAAAGCCTGGTCGATAGGAAGGTTAGGCACGTAGTTAAGCAGCCTGTTATTATCCAGGACAATTACTGTATCGGCTGCCCTGCGCAGGTCTTCAAGTCCTTCTTCGGCTTTGAAAATCCGGGCTCTTTCAACCCTGAAGGGGCTGGAGACCATCCCTACAACGATTGCTCCCTGTTCCTTTGCAACTTCGGCAACTACAGGAGCAACCCCTGTCCCGGTACCTCCGCCAAGGCCTGCAGTGATGAAAACAAGATCTACGTCCTTCAACACTTCTTCAAGAGTACCCCTTGCAAGTTCCGCAGCTTTCTTTCCTGTCTCGGGGTAACCGCCTGCACCCAGTCCTCGCGTGAGGGTTTTTCCCACGAGGATTTTCTTGTCAGCTCTAACATTATCAAGGTGCTGCTTATCGGTATTGATACAGACCGTTTCTGCGCCTTCGATTCCTATATTAAAGAGGCGGTTCACTGTGTTATTCCCGGCACCCCCGCATCCTACAATCATGATCCGCGGCTGACCGAACTCTTCGAAGTCGTCATCAGAGGAGGAATTCTTCCGATATTCCTTCTCTTTTTCGCTGAATTTCATTGCTTCCTGTACTATAGATTGCAATTCTATCCCCTCGACTGGATTTGTGTCTGATGTTTACTTTTGACTCCCCACCCTTTACATCGGGGGTCACATACCTTTCAATACTCTGAGTGGAGTTATGAGATAACTTTTAAAACATACTAAAGATTTTCATCCGTTATCTTTAATAAGTTGGCACTCTTGCGAACTTAAATATTTCGGACGTATTTAAACAATACTTTTAAATTGTTTATCAAGTTTAAATATGTCACCCATAAATCTCATATATTCACTCTCTTACTTCCTTTAACATTTAATTCTCAAAGATGCAGGGTGAGGAACTGCCAAAATGTTTATATATATCAACTTAATTTTTTATAGGGAGTCTTCTTCCTCTCAGCAATGCTCTCCTGATTCTCCAAGTCAGGGCAATTTTTCCGATCTAATCTTCTCCATTCTTTTATGCCATGCCTGGCTTCAGGGACCAGCACTGTAATCCTTTGATTCTTTTTGATAATATTTTCGACCGGAATTCTTTCAATTTAATGAGACTGTTTATATTATTACTTTTAAGTAGAATTCTCCTATTAAAAACTGTTTCGGTATTATTCCGAGATTTCGGGGCTCTTGCTTGATTTTTTGGATTAATGTTCCTTAAATTAATATAGGTGTTTCCATATTTATGGTTCACCAGCAATAAATTTCAGGGAATCTCCTTAATTTTATTTATCTGGATATCTTCAAATTAATTTATTCAGTATCTCGCCGAAAACCAGATCTTTAATGAATAGACCACTAACATTCGAAAGAGGCACTATTAATAAAATATGTTAGATTCGCAAAAGCCGTGTTATATTTATAAGAGCATAATTAAAACTGTACCTATCCCAGGAATTTTCCCGGGAAAGCTTTAAAGTCTCAAAGTCATTTTTATCTTAATTCCGGGAATCCTGGTTGCATTAATTCCTGTGAATCTAAATCCAAAATTATTCAGTTTTCATTCTGGAGTCAGAACCGTGTTAAAAGCGTTAATTTTCGATATGGATGGCGTTCTCGTGGATTCCATGCCCTTCCATGCAGCAGCCTGGAAAAAGGCCTTCCTTGATATGGGTATGGAAATTCAGGACAGGGATATTTATGCAATCGAAGGTTCAAATCCCAGGAATGGGCTTCCCCTGCTTATCCGAAAAGCCAGGAAAGAACCTGGAGCATATGATTTCGAAGCTATTACCTCAATTTACAGGCAGGAATTCAAAAGGGTCTTTGAGCTGAAGGCTTTCGAGGGAATGAGAGAATGCCTTGAGGTGCTTAAAACGCGCTTCTTGCTTTCAGTAGTTTCGGGCTCTGACCACCTCATTGTTCACAGTATCGTTGACCAGCTTTTTCCAGGCATATTCGATATTGTGGTCACAGGAGACGATATTATAAACTCAAAGCCTCATCCCGACCCTTTTCTTAAAGCTGTCGAACTCCTTAATGTGCAGCGGGAAGAATGTGTGATAATAGAAAACGCTATTCTGGGTGTAGAAGCTGCAAAAAATGCCGAAATTTACTGCATAGGGGTTCCCACGTATATCGAGCCTTCACAGCTTGATAGGGCAGATCTTGTAGTAGGAGATCACCGACAGTTAATGCAACATCTTCTAGGTCTTGAGCCTGATAACGGGCTCAGGGCATGAAAAATTTTATTCTTTTCTTCAAAAAGAGAATTGTGGCCCCTGGGGGTCACAGCAACCTTACGGTTTCAAGGTTTGTAAGAGCCCGGGTTTCAATTTTCAATTTCTTGTAAACCGAACTTGCCAGGTCAACGCAGGCTTTCTCATCCCCATGTTCGGTAAAGACCCTTTCAGGACGGGGCTGCATTCTCTTGATGTAGTCCATAAGCTGCCTCCTGTCGGAGTGACCTGAGAAGCCGTCAACTACCTGGACTTCCATATTCATCTTAAGAATCTCGGTGCTTCCGCCCCTTCCCGTCATCGGGATTTCCTTCCATCCTTTCTGGATTCTACGTCCGACTGTCCCATCAGCCTGATACCCTACAAACACCAGGGAATTACGCGGTTCATCAGCAAAGGTTTTGAAATAATCCATAACCGGTCCTCCATTCATCATACCCGAAGTTGCGAGGATAACGCAGGGGTGAGGGTTCTGAAGTATTTTCTGGCGCGCTTCATGAGAGTCAACCGGCCTGAAGCATTCGGACAGGAAGGGATTCTGGCCTTTCTGGAAGATCAGTTTCCTCAGGTCATTGTTAAGGTACTCGGGATGTGTAGCGTGAATTGCCGTCGCCTCCCAGATCATTCCGTCCAGATAGACCGGAACTTCGGGAATTAGCCCTTTCCTTATAGACTCTTCAAGCACAATCATAACTTCCTGGCTTCGGCCGACTGCAAAAGCCGGAATAAGGCAAATTCCTCCTCTCTCCACGGTATTCTTAACTACCGTTTGGAGGTGCCTTTCAGCGTCTTTAAGTGAGGGCTGGAAAGCATTGGAGTTCCCATATGTAGCTTCACTGACGACAGTTTCAACCCTTGGAAACTTATTGACGGCAGGATCGAAAAGTCGTGTCTTCTCGTACTTGTAGTCCCCCGTAAAAACCACGTTATGCAGTCCGTCTCCTATATGGAAGTGGGAAATGGCTGATCCCAGAATATGACCTGCATTATGGAAAGTGAGTTTTATATCCGGAGCAATGTCCGTTACTTCCTCAAAGTCCAGAGGAATTATGTGCTTAAGGGTCTTTGCTACCATACCTGACTCGTAAGGAATCTTTTTCCCTTCTTTCGCTGCCACATCAATATAGTCGAGCTGGAGCAGTACCATCAGATCCCTTGTAGGCGGCGTGCAGTATACAGGCCCTTCGTACCCGTACTTGAAAAGCAAAGGAACAAGTCCCTGATGGTCCAGATGTGCGTGAGTAACTATCACGGCATCGATCTGATTTAAGGGGAAAACTTCAGGAACATACAGGTAAGGAGTCATGTTCTCATCCGAGCCCACATTGACTCCGCAGTCAATCAGGATCCTGGATTCCGGAGTTGAAAGCAGGAAACAGCTCCGCCCTACTTCTTTGCACCCTCCTAGTGATGTAATCCTTACCCACTGGTCTTTTGAGGTACACTCTTTGTGAATCTTCCTCCCTACGGATTTGAGGATTTCCTTTCTTTCCTTGAGGTTGTTCCTCATAAACTCCCTGATATTTTTAACTGTACGGGATTTGATAGGGGGAGTTCGCACAACCTTGGGAATCCAGCCGATTTGTTTTGTGATTTCACGAAGGGTGGCTCCGTGCTTTCCTATCACAAGACCCGGTTTTTCGGCTTCGATAATTACTTCACCGGAGTCAGGGTCAAAATAGTAACTCGAGATTACGGATTCTTTTGGAACAACTTCTTCGATTATAGAAATAGAGTCTTCAGGAGTTGCAAGTACCCTGGGGTCAGGGCGCATGGCAATCCGCGTTCTGAGTTCTTTTGCCAGGTTGCGAATAATATTCCCATCGTCTGCGAATTTTCGGGGTTCTTCAGTGTATAGCACAAGCTGAGGACCCTCAAATTCCACATCGGTAATTGTAACTCCTGCGGGTAGGTTTTTCTCAATTTTATGTTTGAGGTCTAATAGCACGTCTTCAATAGGCATTAAGAATCTTCCTTTTTGTCAAAAAATGAAAAAGTATGTGGATGTTGAAAAAATAATAGGTTGAAAAAGATGTTAGTTTAGTGTTAAAAATAAAAAACCAACAAATCAAGTTATTTAGTTAATGAAACCCTTATGGATTTTACTTCTTCGGGGTCCAGCCTCCTGAACGCCTCCTTAGTAATCACCACTACATCAATATTCTCTCCGGATGCTGAATCTCTTTTAGTTGCGTTGTGGATCGCCCGGATAGCAAGGTCAAGGCCTTCTTTTACAGTCATGTTTTCTCTGTACTGGTCCTCAAGGACCCCGTATGCCATGGGAGAACCTGAACCTGTAGCCGAGATTCTTGTCTCTTCTATGCTTCCTCCAAGGGCATCCAGTGAATAGATCCCAGGGCCGTTTTTGTCAACCCCTCCAATAAGGAGCTGAACCATCATGGGATAGTAGCGGTTGGCGTTTAAGAAGTTTGACATCAAGGTTGCAATACCTTTTATTGTCATAGATTCGTTCCTGCGCATCTTGTAAAGCTGTGATTCCACATTTACGAGCCGCACAAGTTGCTGGGCATCTCCTACCGAACCAGCAGTGGTCATTGCTACAAGGTCGTCAACCTGGTAAACCTTCTTTGCGGTTTTACTTGCGATGAAATTCCCCATTGTGGCTCTCTGTTCGCTTGCGAGCACGATACCATCGGTACAAACTACTCCTACGGTAGTTGTGCCCTTTAGATATTTGTCATTATCCATAAACATACCCTCATAATAAGTTAAAAATGAGAAAATGTCGCTAAAAAAAATGTTTTAGTGAGGTGAGTATTTTTAACTTAAATCGCAGGATTTAGCACTTCATTATCTCATTATTAATATCGCTATATATAAGTTTTCCTCCTCCCTTTTATTGATCGCGTTTAAATCTAAATTCGGAGGAAGATCTGGCAAAATAATTTCTTCTCTTTTTCCGTTACAGGATACTTAAATGTTCTGATCTCCTGATAACTGCGGGATTTAACTGAAAAGTCCTTCGACCTCCTCAGCAAGTTTATTTACCCTTTGAATTACATGTTCCGGTACTTCTTGCTTACGCATTAGCGCAGTTCTCTCAGCTATAGTTATTCTATGCGTTCCCTTTACAAGGTTATCGGCATGGGCAACTATTTTTTCCTCAAGGCTTCGCGGGAAATAGTCATCCTCAGGAAGCCCTAACTTTCTAGCCTCTTCCTTTGAGATTCCTGCTCCTATATGTCTTTTTATTATCTCGGAAATCTCCGGATCTATTCCCCTGGTTCTGGCTAGCCTGTACCCTTCTACCGCATGAGCGATTTCATGAGTTCTGCATCTCCCAAAATCGTGCAGGAGAGCCCCGATTTCTACCAGTTCCGAATTTACATTATGTCCTGCTGTTTTTGCTTTATTTGCCATCTCAACTGCGAGCGATGCAACTTCCTTACAGTGCTCGATCACATTGGGAGAGCATCCGGTTTCTTCAAGCAATTGTATTGCTTCGGTTCGGGTAGGCAAGGCAGATCACTTATACCGAACTAAGGGCATCTACGCGTTTTTTCAGGACTTCTATAAAATGTGAATTGTCGTAGAAGGCTAGGTCTTCTCCACACATAGGGCAGAGAAACTCAGTTTCCGTAGCTTCGTCAAAAAGGAGGCGAACGCAGCCCTGCGGGCAGGTATAGAAAACATTGTCTTCTTCAAACTCAAGGCGCGTCTTCAGGTTGCGGAGCAATTTTTTCTTTTCCCTCATCAGCTGGTGCTCTATATCAGAAAAATCCAGGCGCCAGAGGTATGTTAACCATCCACTGTTCGAATCTCTCTCCCTGCGGCAGATTGCAAATTTATTCTCATATAATATGAAGAGTGTTCTCCTCACAGTGTTCAGCAGAACTCCGGTCTTTGCTGCAATTTCTTCATCCGTAACCTCACCTTCGGGCATATTTTCTATCATCTGTAGCCCTTCTTCCCCTACAAGGCTCATGAGATATCCTCTAATTACCTTGTCATGTACATCGACCAATATGTTCACCTCGCGAATGCCAATATGAATTGGACATACCAGTATTAAAGTTTACATTCCCCTTTTTTCTTCAGGTAACTTTCTTTAGCCCGAAATATCTAACTTTCTTAATCCTGAAATTATGTGTTTTCGACATATCTCAGGCACTTTTTCTTTCCATCTGGTTTTCTATAAAAGCTTTTATTCTATTTGCCCCTCTTTTAATTGACAGGACTGCCTCTTCCCTGGTAGAGGTGCACGCGAACAGAGAAGTAAGAGGCCCATCAGGCTCTGCAACAGTTCCCTGGGATGGGATGTCAGCGCCTTTTTCCCTCAGAATGACGTCCATGAGTCTTCTGTCTATAAAAAGTTCTCGATCCGAGTAGATTATTCCTCTTGCAGCAAAACATTTAGCTTCGGGTTTTTCTGGAAGCTCCCCTCTGAAGCAATCGACATGGGCATTAAAAAGGTTAATGTTCATCGCCTTCTCGACAGTATCGAGACTTCCCTGGAACCTCGGGTTTATTTCAAGTACCACAGGCCCTTTTTCCGAAATCAGGAAATCCACCCCGTTCGAGCCCTGGAGTTTGAATCCAAGCACCAGTTCCTCAGCAAGGGTTTCTATTTCCTCAACTTTGTCGGTCCTGAAAGGGGTTATATTTCCGCAATAAGCAAAGGGCAGCCGCGAAAGCCAGGGTATTCCTATTAACTGCTCATTCACAGCTACTGCGAGAGCTTCATTCTTTGTAGAAAGCAAGGAAACGCTTGAAGGTATCCCTTCAATAAATTCCTGGACAACAACTTTCTGTTCCGTAAGCTCCGGGTTCAGTTTGCGCAGTTCCTCGAGATTAGCTAAAAGCTCATGCCTGTCTCTGGCAACCCGGTTGAAGATACCTCCTCCTCCTGAAGCTGGCTTAATCATAACCGGATACTCTATGGCATCCATTTCTTCCGGAGAATAGCAGCGTGGGTGAGGGATTCCAAGGGCTTCAAGCCTTTTTGAAAGGTATAGTTTATCTGAAGCTTTCTGGATGGCATCCGGACTGCTGGCAAGTACAGGACAGGAAAATTCCTTATGGTCCAGCATCTCCAGTCCCGAGCCCGGAACAAGGGCATCAAATTCAAGTCCGAATTCAGCCATTTGAGCTTTTATCCGTGAAGTGTCGAGCTGATGCAGTTCCTGTACGGTCCTGCACTCCAGAAGTGCCGACGCGTGGGCACATTCCTGCAGGTCAAGATCACAGAAAGCATCTATAGAGCAGACCGTATATCCAGCCCGGCTTGCAGAGCAAACAATGTTCCGGGTATTAAATCCGATTACAAGGATATTCTGCATATTTCCTCTTCCCTAGCCTTTCATTTTGCCTGCGAAATCTCGGAGTGTGCCAGAGCAAAGATTCCGTATGGGGTTTTCAGGACCGGGATCTCGCTCCCGGCTTCGGCATTGAAAGACATCGGCTTCTTTATGGCAACAGTCTCATAAGTCTCGGGATCAAGCACCAGAATCGCATTGTCTTCAATTGAGACAAGCACGGTTAAAACCGCGTCTCCCATGTTGCCTATTTTCTCTGCTCCTTTTAACTCCTCAGGAGTTGAGATAAATCTGGAACCATCCTCTATGGAAATTCCGTTAACTTTTTTTCCCGAGCTCTTGACCTGGATAATCTTTCCTCTGAACCTTATTACATCCCCTGGCCTGAATTCGGGAAGCCGCAGGGAGAAAGTAACCCTGTAAAGGTTCTTTCCATCTTTCATTCCCACAAGAGTGGGAGATTCGGAAAAGCTGCCTCCCAGTTCGGAAGTAATTAGCCGGCAGACCTGCCTGCTGGCATTCATGGAACCCATGTAAAGGTCGATACCTTCCTTCTGCTCCAGAACCTCACTTATAAACGCCAGACGGTCACCCTTTTTTTTCATGCTCTCCATGGCTTCCCTGGCGATAACCATACAGCGCCTTTTCTCTTCTTCGGCAGGAAGCCTGCCTGCCGCCCTGATCTGGATTATAGCTTCAAAGTATCCTCCGGACTCCCTGCTGCACATATCGCAGGCTGTCCGCTGAATCCTTATCTCGGTTTCAGCTTCGGCGTGCACAGCCTCTTCCCGGACCACAGCATCGACTTCGGCTCTCACCCGGTAAATATAGGGCGTAATCTCTCTGGGTTCGAGATAGATTTCCACGTCTCCGGCTTCGCTGTGGATGAAAAGGGCATTTTCAACAGCCTTCAACACCACATCTTCCGTATTGCCGATATCTTCCCACCGGCTTCTATGAAAGTGCGCTCCGCAAGCTGAACATATCCTTACATGGAGTACATGGGGCAATTCAATCAGCTTGAAAGTCTCAAAAAAACAGTCCCTGCAAACCGAGTCAAAAAGCCTGTAGCATTCTCTGCCGCATCTGGGGCATGTGATGAAATTCATCTGTAATCCTTACTTTATGGTGTTCTTGAAATAGTAAAATCTTCTTGAATAACAGCCTTCCTGAAAAGTAATCTTTGAGTTCTCAGGAAGGAAAATTCTTGGAATAAACTACCTGAATATAACTGACAATTTACCTGTTAACCCTGCTCATGATATTTAAAAATAGCTGGATTTACAAATTTTATCTTTTACTAAGGTTCCCCCAGTTTCCCGAAACGCAAAACCAGCGGAAAGTCATGTCAGTATTATCAGGTGAATCAGCTATAGATGAATTTAAAAATATATAGTTTGAACCTTTCTTAAATAGGTATTTGTCGTATATAAAGATTTCCTGAATTGTCTGAGTCACACAGGTTCCACAGGTCTTTTAATTCTTCTGCCAATCATATCCTGTTTTCTTTGTTACTCTTATTTTATTAGCAACCCATTCTACAGAGTTACCTGAATTTGATGAAATAAAGCCTTCTTAGTACTCTTGAGTTACTTTCACTCTAATCGAAATTCTGATGGTCAGGTAACACTTAAACTATCAGAAAAGGGATTCCAGCCTGACCTTCAGGAAATTGATATATATTCATTAAATCAAAGTTACTTTAATGAGTAGATTATACAATTTTTTAGAGGTACAAATCCCTTTAAGATATGTAAATTATATTAGGCCTTTTTTATTAAGGGATTAAAATGCAAAGAAGATTGCTAAACATATTTGCAGGTATATGCCTTTTGTTGGTATACATTGTTGTTTTACATTCTGTTATCGGGCATAATACTCTCTCTGAAGAAACAGAAAATAATACGTTAGTTATACATAATCAGGATAATACAAGTCATGAAGTTACTGTGAAATTATTTGATTCAAATAATAGCTCTATATTTAACGAATTATATGTCTTGGATCCTGAAGAAAAAATAAAAAGTCAATATCCGGCTAGATTGGTAACAGGGACATTTATTGAAGTTATATTAGATAACAATATTACAAAGACTGAAACTATTTATTCGAATTTGAGCGATACAGACGTAATATATATTAATATAGATGAGCATCGCGGTAATCAGCTGGATCTAAGTATTGTTTCTCCATGAATTTGATTGTATCAAACCGGGCAAATTTCTCTTAATTTCTATTTAAGTGATAGCGTCTTTTCTGTCAATTAAATCAGGTAATAGTCTCTAAAAAAGTTAGGATCCTCAAAAATCTTCTATTAGTGGCAATTTCCTCTATTCTCACCATATATAGAAATATAATTCGTTTGCTATAAAACTTTGGATTAGGAACTAGAACTAGATCTGAGCTTATATGACTGCAAAGTTCTACATTCTCTGTTTTTATATATTTGAGTACTTGTTGGGGCATTACATTCTATATTCTTCCTGTATAAAGTTTCTAATAATCAAAGATAAGGAAGTAATTGCAGAATCTAAATGGCTGCAAATACCATAAATTTAACACTTTATACAAAAAGTTATAAAGAGTGAATACAACTAAATTTATAGAGTCTGAAAGATTTTCCAGTCATCCGAACTCCATAAAATCTGCCCCAAGAGGCGTGGATTATGTTAGCTTTGCTTTTATTTAAGCTTGCCTGATTCTGCCTCCTAGGGTTAAAAGGAGGACAAAATGTGAAAATTGGTAAAAGAACGTTGATAGTAACGCTATTACTAACTATTTTTTTGGTAAATATGGCAGCTCCGGCGTCAGCATACTCGTATAGTGGATATAAATGGAACGCAAATTATGTAGTTCCTAAGATAGACTCTTCAGTTCCAAGCTCTTGGACAACTGCTATAAAGGCAGGTGCAACTGCATGGAATAATGCGGGTGCAGCGTTCACCTTCAAATGGATAACAAGCGCAGCCGACAACAGGATATATTGCACAAGTGCTGGAGATACATATCTAGGACTTGCTGTTCCAACCCATGGTGGGGGTTATAATATAGGTTATAAAACGTATTTTAACACCGATTATCCTTGGTCAACAGCATCAGGTGGAGAATCAGGTAAATATGATGTTCAGAGTGTAGCTACTCACGAATTCGGGCATTGGTTAACTTTGTGGGATTTATACGATTCTATAGATTCCGAGAAAACAATGTATCAATGGACAGCTAGCAACGAAATAAAGAAAAGGACTCTCCATTCAGACGATATAGCAGGTATTAAGCATATTTATCCTTAAAAGGTGATGACAATGAATAAGAATATAAAATATATGATCATTTTTGTTGGAGCAGTTTCATTGATAATGTTAAGTGCTCTAGCGTTGTCAGGCTCACAGGATAGTATTAAACTTACAAATAGTCCCTCACAAGATAACACTAAACTTGCAAATAATGATATGCCTTTATATAGTAAATCCAGTGCATCACTTCCACTACTAGATACTGAAGAATTGAGTAACCGCTCTGAGATGATTGTAATAGGTATAGTGAAAGAAATACTTCCAAGCAAATGGACTTCTGCCGACGGGAAAAGACCTAATGGTATTGATTCATTTAGCCTGGAGAACTCTATCTACACAGATATTACCATAAGTGTAGACAAATATCTCAAAAACCCGTCGTCATCTAAAGAGGTCACGGTGAGAATAGATGGCGGGACAATAGGAAATGATACTTTAGAAGTTGATTATGAACCAACATTCAAACCAGGTGAAAAGGTTCTACTTTTTTTGACGGACGATGTTGTTACAAGTACTAGTAACATTGAGCCAAAACATCTCAGAGTTACAGGATGTATGCTAGGTAAGTTCACATTGACTGATGATGGGAAAGCTGTAAGACGTGACAAAACTGTCAATCAGGATGAATTATTGAGCGCAATTAAAGAATGATGTAATTTGTATTAGAATACGGTATGTAGTTTAGTTTTATGAACACATTCAACAAAATAAAAATATGTTGATAGAATTACTGCATATAACGAGGAGCTAACGCCCCTCCTTTTTTTATTGGTGATTGATATGAGTAAAATAAATAAAAAAATTACCATTTTTATTATTTTTCTGATTTTTGTAGTAATTATGGATTATTTGTAAAAATGACAATTTATACTCCAACAGTAACTCCTGAATCAGAAGAGAGAAAAGTAGCTGGTTTAACCATTCAATTTATGGATGGTATCAGTGAGCAGGAAGCAAAAGCTATTCTCGAAAATTACAATCTGGCTAGATATAAGCTAGATTTTACTGTTGATAATATGCCGGACAATTACTACATAATAGTAGATGAAGATGAAGTGATGGATATAAAAAGTGAATTTGGAAACGAAAAAGATTGGACTGGATTTACTTCTGATGTTAAAAAAGGAGATTATTACATAATTCTGGTATCTAAACAAGCTATTCAAAATGAAACTTTCCTTTCAATGCTGGATAAATACGATCTTCAGGCTATAAATTCTTCTATTGCCATATTATCATTACGGATCGCCCATATAAAGGGATTTCAGAGGAACGTGCGAATGAATTAAAACGTGAGCTTGAGATGAATGAAAATATCTTCACTGTATATTTTGAATCAATTGAATCGTGAACTACCTCGCCCTAAAACATGAACCTGACGGTTCAAGTTTTTGAGGCAAAGTTTTTGATATTTGCAGCATAAATATCTCGATCATGCAAAGTTTCGCGTTCTCTGTTTTTATATATTTGAATACGCGTTGGGGCATTACATTCTATATTCTTCCTGTATAAAGTTTCTAATAATCAAAGATAAGGAAGTAATTGCAGAATCTAAATGGCTGCAAATACCATAAATTTAACACTTTATACAAAAA
>NZ_SCHL01000009.1 GCF_004099695.1 Methanosarcina sp. MSH10X1
CCGGTAGTGTAGTCCGGCCAATCATTCCGGCCTTTCGAGCCGAAGACTCGGGTTCGAATCCCGGCCGGAGCACCATATACAATTTCTTAGATCTAATCTCTTCTATAACGATTTTTTATATAGTAATTTCCTATCAAGAGTTTTTTTCTACTATTTTTTCTATTATAATCCTTTTAAGAGATTCTTTCATAAATAAAGACCATGAAACCCTGCTGCCGTTAGCCCGGTTTTCTGAAACTAAACTATCTCTTCTTAACGTTTTTTCAGGATAAGAGAATGGAACTCTTTTATTTCCCGGATTCTTTCCAGGTTCTGCGCTTCATCGAGCAGGCCTGTCGTGCTGACGGATTCGAGCGCAGCCTTTGCGGCAAAACAGGCTCCTTTCAAACCCTGTTCCAGAGTAAGCACGCGTAAAATCTCCAGAGACCACGCAATCTGAACAATTACATTTTTCATTTCGCGCTGAGAGACTGCCGCGCCCAGGTTTTCAAGTGCCTCAATTACGGCTTTTGCGTGAGACTCGCTATTCTCTCTTATAGCAGCATTACCCAGATCTTCAAGAATGACTGCAGCTTCCAGTGTACTGGTTTCGATTGCCTGTTTGGCGGAAGCAACTCCAACCTCCCCGAGAAAACCTGTAGCAGCGATTCCAGCAAAAGGAAGACCTTTTTCCATTGATTTGAGGACTACCTGCATAAGGTAAATTTCGGAAAGACTTATCAGCGTTTCCATTTCCATTTTTGAAGCGTTCTTCCCGCAATCCCCAAGCGATTCAGCTGCACCTTTCGCTGCTGCATCCAGTCTTCTTCCCGCAAACTCCAGGGCAAGGTTTCCGATAACGGATAAAGCCTTTATAGCAAGCGGTTCCCGTTTCTGACCGGCAGCTTCAAGCGTTATATCCCCAAGAGCGCGGCATGAAACTATGCATGCCTGCTCCATTTTCGTTTCAGAAGCGACCCTGGCTATATCCCCTATCGAGATGATGAGTGCCTTCAGATCCAGCTCGTTTTCAGCATCGGCTTCCAGGTGAATCAGCTGAAAAGCAAAATCCCTGAGTTTATTAACAGCCTCTATTGTTCCTTTCAGGTCTTCACTATACGCTTTTTTGAACCCTTCTTCAATAGTCCTGACTTCATCAAGCTCATTTTCATTTACAAACGATATACCAGACCCCGCAACAATCCATATTATTCCTACGTCCTTACCCCAGATTAGTTTTCCTGTCAAAAACTTTCTCCTGCTGTCCCTTCCATTCTTCAGCCTTACCGGCTGAGATAGGGGAAAAACATAAAATAAACAACTGAAGCATAAAGTATATATATTAATGTACATTATTATGCTCTATTGTACTATGTTGTGGAATAGAATTGTTGAACTTATAATTACAGTAAATGAGTACAGGAAAATTTGCTCAAAAACGCTTACAGGATGTGGGTCTTAATGAAATCTCAGGATATTGCCATTGTTGGAATCTTGCTTGCAGTAGGTGCAATAGTACGCTACTTATCTCTCGTAATTCCGGGTCCTATCGTATCGAATCTCGTAATAGCTTTTTATTGCCTTGCCATTATACTTGTAATACCCACATTCACGGAAGTCATAGGTATCGGAGTTGTTGCAGGCATAGTGTGTGCGCTACTCAGTCACTCCATATTTCCACCTGCAAACCTGATCAGTGAACCTGTGGGTGCGGTTGCATGCCTGGTAACGTACAAAGCCCTGAGGAATAACTTTTCACTTTCCCCGGCCCCCTCAACCCTAATAGGCACCCTTGTCAGCGGATCAACCTTTGTACTCGTTGCAATGCTTCTGGTTGCCCCTGCAATTCAGGACAAATTCGCCACCATTGGAGCTTTTGCAGCTGCCGTTATCCCTATAGTGGTATTAACCGCAATAGCAAATGCCGTTATTGTCCAGATACTCTACATGCCTGCCTCGAAAGTGCTTGCCAGGGGGAAAGCATGATAGAACTTAAAGATTTTTCATATACTTACGGCACAGCTGAGAGTTCTGTCCTGGAAAAAATCAACCTTGAAGTAAAGCAGGGAGAACTGCTGCTGGTTACCGGGCACAGCGCAGCCGGAAAAACCACGCTTGCCCTTGCAATGGCAGGTGTTCTGCACCATGAAATCGGAGGCAGGATCGAAGGAGAAATTATTTTTAAGAACCGGAAAATCGTAGAATTTGACGGCATGAAAGAACTTAGCCGGCATATAGGGATGGTTTTTGATGACGCGGAGTCGCAGCTAATCTTCACGAGTGTTGAAGAGGAAATCCGTTCCGGACTCGAAAACCGGGGTTATTCCAGAAAAGAACTGATGCGCAGACTGAAAGAGGTAATGGAATTCTGCGAGGTCAGACACCTGAGAAATCGGGCTCCGCATACCCTATCTGGTGGGCAGAAGCAAAAAGTCGCCCTTGCAGCAACTCTTGCCCTCGACACCGAAGTTCTTATCCTTGATGAAGCCACAGCCGAACTGGATACAAAAGCCGTAAGAAGAATCTTTTCAATCCTTAAACGGCTGAAGGAAGCCGGAAAGACTATAGTAATCATAGATCACAACATAGAAGATTTCCTCGAAATCGGGGATAGAGTTGTGCTACTTGAACAGGGCAAAATAAAAGCTATAAAAAGCCCGGCTGACTTTACAGCATTTTCACCTGATTCCAAGGCTGGAATCACCGAACCTGCCAGACCGGCTTTTTCCGTCTCTTATAAGAAGGGAAAAGAAAAACAGCCCGTCATTTCCGTGAGAAATTTAACACAGCGGTACGGAGAAGTCCTGGCACTTGACAACATAAACCTGGAGATTTACTCGGGGGAGCTTGTAGCCTTACTGGGGGAGAACGGCTCAGGCAAGACTACGCTCGTAAAGCACTTTAACGGCCTCTTAAGACCTGACTCAGGGGATGTAATTATAAAAGGTCTGGATACATCCGTAACTCCTGTTAGCGAGCTTGTAAAACACACCGGCCTGGTCTTCCAGAACCCGGACAATATGCTGTTTGAGGATACTATCGAGGCAGAAATCGCTTTCGGATTAAATAACATTAGCATAAACGGCTCTGAGGCTGAAAAAGCAATCTCCGATTCCCTTGAACTTGTAAACCTGAGTAAAAAACTCAGAGTTTTTCCCCGCCACCTTAGCAGGGGTGAAAGGCAGAGGCTGGCTGTTGCCTGCGTGATTGCAATGAAGCCCGAATTAATCGTGCTTGATGAACCTACAACAGGCCTTGATGCCAGAGAGTCGGACAGTATGATGCAGCTAGTACGAAAACTCCAGCAGGAAGGGCATACGATAGTCATGGTAACCCATAACCTGCAGATCGTAAAGGACCATGCTGAGAGGATTATTCGCATGGAAGCCGGAAAAATCGTCGAAGATACCGGTAACCGGGAATATGCAGGTAGAGAACAGATAAGCATAGAGCAGGTTGGAGGCACTTGTGCATGAAAGAAATTATGCAGTATATCAATGGAGACAGCTTCTTACACAGCATGAACCCGATTTCCAAAATCGCGGCTGTCGCAGGAGTTATAATTCTGAGCGTTTTTACAACGAATTCCATGGTTCTCGCCCTGATGGTACTGGGAATATTGCTGGCATCTCTCAAAGCCGGGCTCCAGCAAGAGCTTCTCAGGCAGCTCAAACTCCTGGTTTTCTTAAGTGTAAGCCTGATCCTGCTAACTGTTCTTACCATGAAAAGCGGAGCAACCCTGGGCTATCTTATCCCGCCCGGAGTCTTTACAGCAAGCGGGAGCTTTCCTGTCACAACCGGAGCTCTGGATTTCGGGGTGGTACTTTCCCTCCGCTTCTTTGCAATGCTTTTTTCCTTCCAGCTTCTTGTAGTCACTACAAGGCCCAGCGAACTTATGAAAGCCCTTCTGGCAATCCATATTCCTGTGGACTATGTACTTATGTTCGTGATCGCCCTTCGTTTTATCCCAAGCCTGCAAGTCGAAGGCCAGCGTATACATGAAGCCCAGCTTGCAAGAGGCTATAACCCCGGTAAAGGACTCGGCGGAAAGGTAAGGAGCGTAAAGCCGCTTCTTGTGCCCCTTGTGGCGAATTCCCTGGGAAGGACACAGGTGCTCGGCCTGACAATGGATATGAGGGGATACAGGAGCAGGCATAGTGTGGAAAAGGACAGGCTCGTCTGGAATAAGATAGACTTTGCAGCTGTAGGCTGTGTGGCTCTCACGGGAATTGGTGTGGTACTGACAGGACTTATATAATTTCCTGATGAAACCTGAAGGAATTAAGCTCCCGGCTCTACCCTCTGAAAATCTTATCCGAATTCTGGATTTTGCCTCATTTATATAGAAATTCCCCTAATTCCGTAAGCAAACCGCACAAATAGACCATTCCCTATTTTTTGAAGCGCGGTGTCTATTAACCGTATTCCTGTGAAAATGACAAATTTTGTTAATTGAACTGCAAAGTATCCTTTACCCGACTGGACATAATACAGCTCCGTGCGCAACGTTACCAGCCGGACGGGTTTAATATTCCGGCGCCTGGGATGAATCGGTTTCAGGCAATGCGGCATTGTACAGCATCGTAGTAATAATAACACACAGCTATTTAAAGAAATTAAGAACTCTTTACCTCTCAGGTTTTGGGATGTCAGTGCAAAAAATTTAAGACATAAAAGCGCTATTATTAAAGAATAAGTTAACTTTTGTTAGCATCTATACCAACAAAATATACCAGCAAAAGTGACTCATCAAAGGACTTAAATAGGATAGCACAGTATTGATTGTTTGAAATATTTAGTAAAGGTCAGGTTGGGGAAAACTCAAAAGCTGAATTCTGACAGGGAGAAAAGTCAGATTGTTCATTCAACTTATCTGTAGTCAATAAATCTAACTAAAATGTATAAGTAATGCGTTAGTCTCATAAAGTCAAAGTTCCAAAAATAAGGCAAAAGTTTCATAAATAAAAACGTTCGTATATTAGTAAAAAGCCTGACTAAAAAAGTATTATCTAAAAGTTAAAGATTGTAATTAAAAAAGAAGTAATATCTGAAAGTTAAGGATCCTAATTAAAAAAGAAGTAATATCTGAAAGTTAAGGATCCTAATTAAAAAAGAAGTAATATCTGAAAGTTAAGGATCCTAATTAAAAAAGAAGTAATATCTGAAAGTTAAGGATCCTAATTAAAAAAGAAGTAATATCTGAAAGTTAAGGATCCTAATTAAAAAAGAAGTAATGTCTGAAAGTTAAAGATTGTAATTGATTGAGAGCCCTGTTTGATGACCCCTGGGCTCTCAATCGGTGAAACCCCCTTTGAAGAATACTCCCATATATTCTTCTTACAGTCGTAAGAGAAATAGTGTTGATACCCAATTGGTTGTGATTGGTTGTGGTGATTGATTGAGAGCTCCTAATATGATCCCTGAGCTCTCAATCAGATGAAACCCCTACAAAAAACTCCCCATACGCTATGCACAAGAATACACTATTACGCTTCTCTTACAACTACATCCTTCTAATGCTGAAATTGTATATATAATAAATTACGTCAAATATTCAATTGCCTATCGTTTTTGTATAATCATAAAGTTTTGAATAGGGGAACAATTTACAATATACTTCAAAAATATAATCAATCCATAAAATATGATGACATCTAATTTTTCAATGGCTTCAAATTTTAAAGCAAAAGAATTAACGAATTAAAATTTAAGGAGAAGAGGAATCGGCCCGGAAGGCCGATAATATTATTCAGTTGATTAGATTATTAATCGATTGGTGTCCATAAAACTGTGTTTTAATCAACTGTGTTTTAATCAACTGTGTTTTAATCAACTGTGTTTTAATCAACTGTGTTTTAATCAACTGTTGTTTTCATCCTGTTTTTTAAGAAGCTCCACAGCCAGATCCCTGAGCTTGTACTTTTGAATCTTACCACTTGCGGTCAGGGGATATTCGTCCACGATGAAGACATGCTTAGGAACCTTATAGCGGGCAATTTTGCCTATGGCATAATCCCTTATATCAGCCTCGATAAGATCTGCGCCCTTTTCGAGAATTACAAAAGCCCCTACGATTTCTCCATACTTTTTGTCAGGGATTCCAACAACCTGGGCATCTTTAACTCCGGGCATGGCATGAAGGAATTCCTCAATCTCCCGTGGGTAGACATTTTCGCCTCCCCGGATGATCATATCCTTAATCCTGCCAGTGATCCTGTAATAACCGCTCTCGTCACAGGTCCCAAGATCCCCGCTGTGCAGCCAGCCGCCTTCATCAATTACTTTATTTGTTTCCTCGGGCATCTTATAATAGCCCTTCATAACATTGTATCCGCGACAGCAGATTTCTCCAACGTTATTCGGAGGCACCGGCTCATTGGTATCCGGATCCACCACCCTGACGTCAACTCCGGGGAAATTCTTCCCTACAGTTTCTACCCTGAGTTCGAGAGGATCATCAACTGTGGTCTGGGTCATGCCGGGAGAAGCTTCCGTAAGCCCGTAAACACTTGTAATCTGATAACAGTGCATATCTTTTACAACTTTTTTCATGGCTTCTATGGGGCAGGTAGAACCAGCCATAATCCCGGTTCTCAGAGAGGAAAGGTCAAACATATCGAACATCGGGTGCGTGTACTCGGCAATAAACATTGTAGGCACGCCGTAAAGAGCCGTACACTTTTCCTTCTGGACTGCTGCAAGCACAAGCAGGGGATCAAAAACTTCGAGCATAACAAGCGTTGCCCTGTGCGTCAGAATCGCCATAACTCCGAGTACGATCCCGAAACAGTGGAAGAGAGGTACAGGCAGGCAAAGACGGTCTTCATGGGTGAATTTCTGGCGGTCGCCTATGGAGAGCCCGTTATTCAGAATGTTTTTACTGGTAAGCATAACTCCTTTCGGGAAACCCGTAGTCCCTGAGGTATACTGCATATTAACGACATCATCCCCGTTCACACTCGCCAGGATTTCCCTGAGCTCATCATCGGGATGGTGACTGCCAAGCAACATGAGCTCATTAGTATTATACATGCCCCTGTGCTTTTCCTGCCCTACGTAAATTACGCTCTTGAGATGGGGAAAATTTTTGCTTTTCAACCGCCCTCTCTCAGAACTCTTGAGCTCGGGAACCAGTCCATTGATTATTTCAAGATAATCAACATCCCTGAAGCTATCGATAAGAGCCAGGGCTTTCATATCGGACTGCTTTAATACGTACTCGACCTCATGGCTTTTGTAAGCCGTATTTACAGTAACAAGCACTGCCCCGATCTTTGCCGTGGCAAACATAAAGGTAAGCCAGTCAGGAACGTTTTTTGCCCAGATTCCTACATGGTCTCCCTTTTTTATTCCTATGGCGAGCAGCCCTTTTGCAAGGTTATTGATCCGTTCGTTGAATTGCCCATAAGTAAAACGGAGGTTCCTATCCGGGTAAATGATAAACTCGTGGTCAGGATCTACAGCCACCTGTTTTTCAAAGTACTGACCGAGGGAGTCTTCTATAAGATCCATAGTTTCAGCCTCTCACTTGCATTATCTATTTTTTAGAAACCGTTGGCTTACGAGCCAAGGCATTAAACCTCAAAGCCCGTTTGCGGGAGACAGGTATATTCAGATGGAGCAGGGAGAATCCGTATCCATATCAGCGGTGTCCATTGCAGGGAGCATATGCGCTTTTAGAATATCCCGGATAGAATCCGGAAGGGGAATTGCCTTCTGGAACTTGAAATCGTAATATACAAGCACTGCCTGGCCCCTGACTTTAAGCTCTCCTTCCTGCCAGGCTTCATGCCCGACCGTAAAGGAACTGTTTCCGATCCTTACAATAAAAGTCCTGATCTCCACATCAGACCTGAAATACATCTGGTGCAGAAAATCAAATTCCGTCCTGACCAGAATCAGGTGCCATACATCAGGGCTGAGATCAAGATCCGGTGAAAAAAGCCGGAATACGGAGTTTCTTCCAATTTCGAACCAGACCGGGAGTACGGTATTATTTACATGCCCAAGCCCATCTATATCCCCAAAACGCGGACTAACAACTGTACTGAACATTTCGGATTCCCTTAACTCTGATAATACTTGTATCGGATTTTTTCAAATTAAGAACTTTTCGTTATTTTATGTTAGGTTCTTGCTCTTTTTTCTACCTGACTGCGACTTTAAAGGGGAGCATAGACTACAGCCAGAATTCTTGCGTCTCCCTCTCCTGTTGCGTGAACATCGTGCGGGACAATGGAGTCGTAGTAGATGCTGTCTCCTGCATTCAGCCTCTGAACGTCCTTTCCGTAGAAAATTTCGATTTCTCCTGACAGGACATAGATGAACTCCTCTCCTTCGTGAGAAGAGAGCTGGTGACTTTCTTCGGGGGAAAGGTGGATATCAATAATAAAAGGCTCCATGTGGCGGTCTGCTTTGTCCGAGGCAAGAGAGTAAAATTCAAGAGCACTCTTTTTCGGTCTCTCGGTCTTTCCCGAAAAACGGACTACATTCTCGGACCGCCCTGCCCTGACAACTACAGGTCCGCTCTGGGGCATATCATCCAGAAAAGTACCGAGGCGGACGCCTAAAGCTCGGGCAATCTTTAAAAGAGGTGTTAAGGACGGAACAAGGGCTCCGTTTTCTAGCTGCTGGATTAATTCCTCGCTGCTCTGACTGGCTTCAGCCAGTTCTTCAACGGTCATTTCCTTGGCTTCTCTAAGCTGGCGTATCTTACTACCGACACGGTTCTCTTCTGACATTATTCGATTTCCTCACAAATTTTCTGGGTTAGCGGACCCGGCAGAAAAATATAAACCAGAATCCTGTTGATAGCCTTGAAGGCTTATCTCTTTTGCACCGATCTATTATAAAAAATATGCGTTAAAGTTCGCCTCAACCGTTGACCCGCAAGCGTGGCGTCGCTTGAGCCCGCCCCGGTTACATCGGTCTAGCTAAAGCATGAGTTTTTGATCAAACTTTTTTTGAAAAAGTTTGCGTTTCGCCGGTCGATCACGCTCCGGTTATACCAGTTTCGATAAAGCATGCGTTTTTGATCAAACTTTTTTGAAAAAGTTTGCGATAAAACCCTTTCTCTAAAGGTTTTCGCTCAAGCCTTTTTTGAAAAGGCTTGCGGGCAAGGATTTTTTGTAAAAGTTTGTGAAAGGGGCTGTGTACTCCCGAGGCGCAATTCGGGCGGGACGAAACTTGACCGGGATTCGGGTTTTTAAATCATACCCATTTCTCCTAGTCGGTCAGGGAGATAAACCTCGGTCACGAAATCGAGGCCTTTGCCTGCGAAAGCCTGTTGTTCGGCTTTTTTGCCTATATCGAGCTGGAGCTGGATTTGTTCTTTCCAGTAATCGGATTCGAAACGCGGGTCGGAAAGTTCGCTCCTCAGCGCGTTTATGTCCTGCTCCGTGAGCTTGTCGGTCGAGAGTTCATATTCGACTATGTCCGAGGGCTGGAGGCCAAGAAATCTGGCTGCAGGCGTTGCCATGAATTCCGAGAGGTGGGCACTTTTTATAGCCCCGTAGGCAACCGAGGCATAAATCCTGTAGGACCAGGGATCGCCGTCCGTAAAGACGGCTACAGGAAGATCCAACTCTTCATTCATACGCTTGATGATGCGGCGGGTTGACCTTGCAGGCTGGCCTTTGAGGTGGACAAGAATCGCGTTGTAAGCTTCATCAAACCCGTTTTCCATCAGACGTGCGTACATACCACCGGTTTCTATGGCAATAATCATGCTTGCATCATGGGCTTTGAATTCAATGTTTTCCACATTGAAAGGAATCTGGTATCCGCCTTCGCCCACGTCCTTCTGGCAGTGAATGTTCCGCTCTCCTCTTTTTGTCTGCTCTGTAATTTCAACAGGCCCGAACATGGTAGCCCCATCCTCCTCAGGGCGCATATGGAAAAATTCCCTCTGTAGAGTGGTAAGGAGTTCGAGGTCTTCGATCAGGCGGTCGCTCTCAGCCTGTTCTTTGAACTTTGCAGCTTCCCAGCCTTCTGAGATATAGTAGAGTTCTCGAAGCGTTGATCCGCGGTTATGGGCGAGGTGCTCGTTTATAAGGAAATCTGTCGCATAAGTAGTTTTCAGGAGCTGGAACGCCCCTTTTACGGTTTTTGCGCTCCTTTCGCTTTCCCTGTCGCCGTAGACCCAGACATCACTCTCATCGGAATATTCTATATTTGCTTTCGTCCGGCTTGGAAGGCTGACGCTTGGGACAATCTCATTCTCAAACTGGTTATATATCCTTTCTGCAAGCTCAAGCAGCTTTTCCTTTGCAATGGCATCTGCCTGAATGGTTTTGCTATTTGTTTCCCTTGCCATTTTATGCCCCCTTAAAGGCTTTTGCCCCGGTTACAAGCTCTTCTTCAAGCCCTTCCACGATCAGGTCGGGAAGTTTTCCGAGTTCTTTGTCGGTTACAGTTTCTATCCTGTAGCTCAGCACCTTTGAAGCCCCCACTGATGCAGAGATATCCCACACATAATCGTAATCATTGCCCAGAGTCACAACCTTTGGTTCGGGCTTTGCCCTGCTGATTGTCCAGGGCAGCATTTCATGAACTCTGAAAGCGTATGAAGAGGTTCCGAAATTCTTAACCTTAATTACGATATCTGCGGACCCGTCTTCGTTCCTCTTCACTTTCCTATGTACGAGCAGGTTTCCCATAATCTTTGCAACAACAGGATTGATATCAGGGACATCTTTTTCCAGAATATTTGCTACCTTTGACGCCATCTTCGGGAGCACCTTTGTAATGATTATCTCTTTCTCCCGGCGCTTCTTGAGGTTGTTCTGTTTGCTAAGATAGTGCTTGAGTTTTCTTGCAACCTCCTTGATTGCAAGGTCAATCTCATCTTTGATTACGGGAATATCTGCAATTGCATCCTTTGATTCCGAGGTAAAGGGCACGTTAATAGATGCGACATGAATAAGCAGGATAGCCGGACCTGCAGGAATTCCCCCTCCAGGCTGGTTTAAGCCGTACTGCTTCCATTTGATGTCTTCTACTGCATGTGTGGTCACACAGCCTCCCTGCTGGTAAAGCAGAGGCACACGGTTAGCAAAACGCATTATGCTGATCTTGTCTTCTTTCGAAAGGTTTCCCCCGTAGGCGAACCCGACTTCCACTACAAAGGGATTTCCGGAATATACTGCGGGTTTTCGCGTGCTCGTGGCAATAAAATCCACATTCGTTTCTTTTTCAAGCCCTCTGTATATCAGCTCTTCCCCAATCGGGGAAAGGCAATCTGTCGGAGGAGCCATGATCTTTACCTTTTCAAAAGCCTCGATTAATTTTCTAGCTTCATGGCGTCCCAGGGTTTTCGGGTCGATTTCGGGATCAAGCCCTGCCGCTTTGCAGATTTCCTCGGCAGTTAACAGGCCTATTTTGCAGAAAGAGTATCGGAGAAACGGGGCAAGCTTCTGGCGTTCGGTGTAGTGGAGCATTTTCATAAGAGTGCCAAGCTCTATGCCTTCAGGATGGGGCAGGATTTCTTCGGCTGGCTCAGGCATCTTATCCGTGGCTCTTTCAAAGACCTCTTCATTGCCGTCAGGTTCTATAAGGGTAATTCTTGCATGGGGGTTCACAATTGCAGTGGCTTTGAGGTACTCGTAAATGGACTGCCTTCTTCCTTTTACGTAGGCAGCCTTCATTTCCAGCTCGATCTGGGTCCCATGCGGGCGGAACCAGTCCTTTATCTCGTCTTTCAGGATATCAGGCTCATTCGTGCTGGTATTGATCATAAGCTCGTAATAGTGTGCAGGAGTACTGGAACCGGTCTTGGACATGATTTTCGTATGCCTGCCTGCAGTCATCTGGGCATAAAGTACGGCTGCGGAAATCCCTATTCCCTGCTGTCCGCGGCTCTGCTTGAGGGCATGAAACCTTGAACCATAGAGAAGCTTTGCGAAAACCTTCGGAATTTGCTCCTTCACAATTCCTGGCCCGTTATCTTCTATAATTACAGTCACATAATCCTGTCCGGTTCTTTCGACCTGGACAAGAATGTCAGGCAAAATACCTGCTTCTTCACAGGCATCAAGGGCATTGTCAACAGCTTCCTTTACGGTCGTTATAAGGCTTCGAGGCGCCGAGTCAAAACCCAGAATCTGCCTGTTTTTTTCAAAAAACTCTGCGACACTTATTGATTTTTGGTTTTTTGCAAGTTCTTCTGCAATGGTGAATTCCATGAAATTTTACCTCAGGTTGAAAAATCAATGTAACTTTATACTATTTTACAAATACTAAAGTAAGAATCTCTGCTTTTTAAGTGGCAAATTTTAGTCATTATTTTTTTATAATTTCCTTTGAATGTCCTTTAAAACATAAGAAATAGCTTGCAGCCTGAAAATTAATTTTATAATACAGGAAAATAGTTTACAATATAAAAAAATATCTTTATAACACAACAAAAGAGCTTAAAATCAGAAAAATTTTCATTATTACATTTATTATTCAAACAGGTTTAATATAAATCTCTAATCAGGAAACTTCTAACGATTTCCGTGTTTCAAAAGGGTTAAGATATAAAATCCGCGCCTGCTAGAAAACATAAGGACATTCTGTTTTGTATCATGATAGCACATTGTTGATTTCGACTTTTCAGTTTAAAGTTCTGCCCCGACAATTGTTTTGGTGGCTTTTACGGTTTCGCTTTGTCTGATTCTATCTACCACGTCATTGAGGTCATTCAGATCTTCAACATCTATAATTATTACAAAATCATATTCCCCAAAGACATGATAAACGTCCTTGATCCCTTCGATATTCTTCATTTCCCTGTATGCCGCCTTTTCATAACCAGGCAGCACGTTTATCATTGTTATACCGATTATGGCAACACAACCTTAAATTTTATTATATTATTAATGAGCTAGAATGTATGTGAAAATAGAGGTATTATTTTGAAAAGCTTGTCTGATAAATGGCTTGGAGCAGTTGCAAAGTCAGATAACACGAAAAGAAATTACTCGCATGCTATTAAAGCATTTTGTGAATTTGCAGATAAAGATCGTGATCAACTCACCATTGAAGCTGAAAAAGAAATCAAAGAAGGTTTGCTAATGCGTGAAAGGTCTGTTTCTGATTATGTACCAGACTTCATAGAGCATTTGGAAAGCAAGAACCTTGCTCCTAATACCATTCGTGGGTATATAATGGCTATTCAGTCATTTTTACAATTACTATGATATTCAATTTCCTAAACAGAGGAGTATATACACTAAAATTGAATAACACTTTTTTTATATATGTTTTTGAATATCAGCCGGGGCATATACTCGAATAAATAACTTATGGCTAAATCATTTAACTGTAAAAATGTTGGGAAGTAATTTAGACTCGAAATTTATTTGAAAATTGCATTGGTAGAGAACTTGGACATAAAATTTATAAGGGGTTAACAAAAAGAAGTTTATGGAGTTTGAAAGTACCTTCCAAGTTATCCAAACTCCATAAGACTCAAATTGAATTATTGAGAGGTTTTATTGGATGAAATATGTGACCTCAATTCCAAATAAAACTCAGGAAGTAGTCGGAGTTTTATTTGGAATTGTATTATTTTATTTTTGGCTCGTACTTATAGATAAAATAAAAATGTTATTGTTTTCAGAAGTGATCGTTATAAATAGCAGCAAGATAATCAAGGCTCAATACTGGGGTCAAATAGATCAATGGCTTGCAGCAGGTCTTATTTTATTCTTTCTGATTTTTGGACATTATTTATTGTGTAGTAAGAATATGAGCAGAATTGAAAAAAATCGTGATATTATCGGTATGAAAAGCGCATTAATAGGCTTTATTCTGTGGCTTTTTATAACAATAGTAACTTTTTTATTTAAGATTACTTTTCCATACTTTTTCAATATAGCAGGTGGATATCTTATAATAATTTTTATTTATTTTTTATTAAAAAACAAATTATATAAATTTGAAATTTAAAAAAAAGATAGATTTGGATCTATGTGAACTACCTCTCCCTGCCTGATGGCGAGGAAAGGGACTTCTCGCTTTAAGCCTATGACTGGGCCAATAAACTTTTACTTTTCCTTCTCTAAAGACCTGAATCCCCAGGTCCTACCTTTTAATTTCTTACATAATTTACCACGGTCAGCTAATTGTAGTAATCTATTTTTTGCAAATATTGGATTGCATCCGACTTTCTCGGCAACCTCAGCTGCAGTACAGGTAGCTTCAGCCATACACTCATCGAGCTTACCCCAAAAGTTGTTATTATTCGACATTAATAAGAATTTGGAAGCTATTTTCTGTATCATCAAATCTATTTACTGTTCCAAATTTCAACTCTGAGACATAACTCTGACTTTTGGGATTAGCTAAATATGTAGATGCACTGTGTGCAGTTCCTCTAAAATGGTTTCATATTTAACCTAAACTTTATGAGATCATGTAAGAACTTGTATTTTCTTATCAAATATCATACAGTGAGATTAAAAACGCCAAAGTGTCTAAAATTAGAGGTAAATTTTTATAATTGTACCTACTTATTATATTTTAGTTATGCAGAATTGATGTGTTTCCTTATTCATTTTCACTATTATCATTGTGACTCCTATTACTATGGGTACCTATTATCAGGTAACAGCTGCAAGTTATTTATCTTTTTTCCGGGAATCCGAAAAACTGATCGAACTGGTTGAGTTTCCCCCATCTTTAGCTCATTTATAGCAAAGTTCCAAAATTCTCTCTGAGTAATAATTTTTATAAAGCTCCCCTTTTCTAAGGTTAGGGATTATTTTAATATTATCAGTGTATAATACAAGCGCATGCCCTCAGAGTCGCACAGGGACGAGGATATTTTCGAGTCCCAGTATATTGATAAATACCTGAGCGAGTACGCGAGTGTTTCATCAATAGTACGTGAGGCATTACCTTTTGAACTTCTTGCCACTGTGGGAGGAGTTATTGCAGGGATAATCTTTTCGGGGATGACAGCCGAACTTGAGATGATCCCGGGGCTGCTTGTGATTTATCCCGGTGTGCTCGGGCTCAGGGGAAATATTTCGTCTACCCTCGGTTCAAGGCTTGGCAGTGCAATTCACCTGGGACTGATTACGGATCTCGACAGGCATAATCCCGAACTCATGAATAATATCTCCGGTTCCCTTATCCTGAGTGTTATTGTCGCTGTAATACTCGGGTTTCTCGGACATTTCGTAACCCTCGCTCTGGGCTTCGAAAGTGCCGGTGCCTTCACGCTGATCCTTATCTGCGTAATCTCAGCGTTTACGTCCGGGGTAATTCTATCTTTTGTTGCAGTTCTGCTGGCTATAGGAACGTTCAGGTTCGGTTTTGATCCTGATAATGTTGTCACGCCATCGATTGCAACCCTCGGGGATATCGTCTCCATGCTCATGCTTTTCTTCTCGGCAAAGCTGGTGGTGATGCTGTGACGAAAGGAAGGCATCAGACTCCCTATTATACGGTCAACGGCATCATTCAGCGCGGGCTTCCGGTACTTTTCATCACATGCATAATGGCAATTCTTGTAGGGCAGATCCTGAATTCAAGAGAGGAAAGCCTTATATCCATGCCAGCGATACTGATTCTTATTCCTTCCCTTATCAAGATTGGGGGAGATACCGGCAGCATGCTTGGAGCAAGGCTCTCGTCGGCTTTCCACATGGGGCTCGGAGATAATCTCAGGAGTAACCCGGTTGTACGCAACAGCGTTATTGCAGCCTCAATTGTAGGGTTTATTTCGTCGATTTCGGTCACCATACTGGTCTTTCTGGCAAGCAGCTTCTTTGGCTTCAAGATGCCTTTCCTTACCCTTCTGCAAATAAGCCTGATAGCCGTTATCATAGAGCTTTCTGTTGTCTATTCCGCAACTGTAGCTATTGCCTTTGCTTCCCACCGGTTCGGGATCGACCCGGATGATACGGTTATCCCTTTTATAGCAAGCCTTGGAGATCTGGTCGGGGTTGCGGGAATTCTCATAGCCCTTCACCTGTTGAACATTTTATAAACAATGTTTTAATTAAAAGTCAGTCATACTATTATTCAATTTTATTATATTCCAGCCAGGCTCTTAAAGGCCTTAATAATTCAAAAATTAATAATTACTATGAAGTATATACTCATACACACCAACATAAGGTAGAGTTGATATAGAGACCATGTTCCCTAAAGAATTCAGATACAGTCCAAAGAATCTTAAGGATCTTTTGACTGAGATGAAGGACACTTCCGAACTCATGGTAGATCTTGCATATACTGCAATGATCTATGATGATGAGGATATTGCAGAAGAGGTACTCAATCTTGAAGATAAGATGGATACCCTCGATTACCACATGAAGATGGCAGCGATGTTAAGCACACGCAGGGTTGACGAGGCCGAAGGGCTCCTTGGAGTTTTACAGGTTGCTGCGTGTTCGGAAAATATTGCAAATGCCGCAGGGGATATCGCCAAAATAGTGCTTATGAATATGGGCATTCCTATGGAGCTGAAAGTTGCTCTCAGGGAAGCGGAAGAAACCGTAGTCAGGGCAACAATCGCTACTGAATCCGCGATGGCAGGACGTACGCTTGGTGATCTTGAACTCGACCTGGAGACAGGTATGTGGGTTATTGCTATCAGGAGAAACGAAGACTGGATTTATGACCCTGACAAAGAAACCCGCCTGCGCCAGGGCGATGTTTTGATTGCCAGAGGGCATGACGAAGGAGTCCCCCTTTTCTTCGAGATGGCCACGACACGAAAATTCATCCCAAGGGAAATCGAGCACAATAAGCTTTTAAAAGACCTTGAACATGCCGTAGATATCATCGTGGATATGAAGAATATGTCCGAGCTGTCGGTAGGGCTTGCATATTCGGCTATCCTTTTTGACAACGAGGATATTGCATATGAGGTCAGTGCCCTTGAATCCGAGATGGACTCAATGAAGTACGAACTTCAGCACTGGGTACTTGAGACCGCAAAGCACGTTGAGGATGTAAACCTGTTAAGGGGAATTCTGCATCTTGCAAGCGCCTCTGAAGGTATCTCCGATGCAGCGTACGGAATTGCGGATACCGTGCTCAGAGATATAGAACTTCACCCCATTATCACCCTCGCAGTGAGGAATTCCGAAGAGGTTATTACAAGGCTCCAGGTCGAGAAATGTTCCCCTATAGTTGGAAAGACATTCTTTGAGCTGAAGCTTGAGACTGAAACCGGGCTGCATGTAATGGCAATCAAGAGAGCCGACCGCTGGGTCTATGCTCCAAAAGGCAATACGGTTGTCCAGGCTGGAGATATGCTTATTGCACGCGGCTCAAGGATCGGGGAAGGGGCGCTTATAGAAATGTGCGAATGTAAACTTAACCAGTAATCCCCCTGCCATGCCCGCTCAGCCGTTGTTACGGGCTTATTTACAGGAAGTATACTCCGGAGCGACAGGTTTCGGACCCTTTTACTTTCCTGAAAGCTGGCAATATCTCTGACTTTTATATATCGGGCTGCATATTATTATGCGGGAGTTTTGAGTATGGCAGTTGTTGGGCTTTCAAGAAATAAAGATACCCTGGAATCCGTAAGAGCGGCAGTTGAACTCGCAGGAGGGCTTGGAATTAAGGAAGGATCAACTGTACTGATCCGTCCGAATGCAAATACCGCAGACCTGCCTCCGGGCTCGACAAATCCCGAGATCCTGAAGGGCGCTATACGGGAAGCAAGAAAATGCAATCCGGAAAAAATCATTGTTGCCGAAAAGTCAATGACCACGCTGGATACTGAAATGGTGCTCAGAAAGCTTGGGCTCTGGCAGGCGGCTGAGGCCGAAGGAGCGGACGAAATCCTTACCTTTGACCATATGAGGCGTTCGCATCTGAAACTGATGGCGCTTTCTCCTGGCCGGAAGGGTTTTACGTTCCCGAGTTTCTGGCTTCGGTAGATTACATGATTGCGCTTCCTGTTATCAAGACTCACTGGACTGCAACATTTACCATGGGCTTGAAATCCCAGATCAGCATAACCGCAGACCGGGATAGGAGGCAGCTTCCTCATGGTAAGCACAGGGATGTGCTTTTCGGGAATATGATTGCCGAATCAAATCTTGTTTACAGGCCGGACTTTTATATCTCGGACGCTACGAAATGTTTTGTGACGGGGGGCCCTGATCTGGGAACCCTGAAAGAGCCCGGAATTGTAATGGCAAGTCAGGATGTTATTGCAAACGATACTGTCGGGCTTGCCCTGTTAAAAACCCTTGGCACGGTTCCGAAAATCCAGGAGCATTCAGTCTGGGATCAGCCCCAGATCCGAAGGGCAGTAGAACTCGGGTTAGGGGTACGCGGCAGAGACGAAATTACCATAAAAGGTTCAGAGGTCGAGGAAATCGAAGAAATTCTTGCCAATCTTTCCTGACAGCTCTCCGGAAAGCTTTTTAGGACAGGTGAATTCAGGTTAACAGGTTCAGGAAACTGATTCCTGCTCCCTAAATTTAGAAACTTTTTGTTTCTCAAAGTAAAAATTCTAAAAATAAAATACTTATTTAAGTATTTGCAAAATGCAAAATAAAAGCCCTCATATATAAAGTTAACAGGTCCTGACAATTTTCCAGCTATTTTAAGAGAATTTAGAGTAACTTATCGCGTTCAGCTTTCGAATTTTTTTGCTTTTACTTCTCCTTTCTCCAGGATCGTGGAAATCTACTCACATATCACCATAATTTATTTATTTTCGACTTCCCCATAGATTATGGGGGAATTTTCAATGAACTGTGAAGCTTGTGGAGCAGAAAGTGAAGATAAATACTGCGTTGAATGTGGCAAAGTTATGAATGAAGTCGTAAGACGGGTAGGGGAAAGACGCTGGGCTGCAATGGATGATTGTGCGTTTATCTATCCGCTTGTCCAGCGTGTAGCCAGGGGAGAGGCTACGGTGAATGATATAATTCAGGCGCTTGAAGTGGAAGACTGATTCCTGTTTTTATCGGGATTCAGTTTAAGGCTTCCTCAGATGGCTGTATGGTTTTTTCTTCGGATATTTCCTTCCGGCAGGCAATATGTTAGCTGAGGATGCCTGTCTATGTCTGCCGGATCTCCAGCCGGGGGTTCCAAACACGCCTGAGTTAAATTTTAAGTCAAACCTCAAAATACGCTTTAATAGGGTTCAATGCTTTGAGATCAATTTAGCGCATGCCCTGTACCCGAGCCTTAAGGTTATATCTCTTTAGCTTTAATATTACAGTGTTAAGCAGTTTTCCTGCTGTCAGGAGCTGGTGCCATATATGAACAGATAGACCGGTGCAGTTGTTCTTGTAGTCTTGCTTGCAGGAATGCTTTTGATTTCGGGATGTGTTCAAAAAGAGAGAACAGAGACACCTGTAAATAACGAATCTCCCGAAGCCGGCAAAGGGGATGAAAACATGAATATTCAAAATATAAAGCTTTTTAGCAGCGCATTTGTAGCTAACGGCAGTATTCCGAGAAAGTACACCTGTGACGGGACGAATATAAATCCGCCTCTTGAGTTTGAAGGCATTCCTGAAGAAGCCGAAAGTCTGGTGCTCATAGTAGACGACCCTGACGCTCCCATGAAAACTTTTACGCACTGGGTTGTCTGGAACATAGAGCCTGTAGCAAAAATAGAAGAAGACAGCATACCAGGGGTCGAGGGAATAAATGATTTCAAGAAAATAGGATATGGCGGACCATGTCCACCCTCGGGCACACACAGGTATTTCTTCCGGGTATATGCTCTGGACAGGCAGCTCGAGCTTAAAGCAGGAGCAGGACGAAAAGATCTTGAAAATGAAATGATCGGGCATATTATTGCCGAAGGGGAATTAATGGGAAAATACAGCAAAAAGTAATTTTTTTAAGGAGGGGAAGAGAGTGGAAGAAAATCGAACAGCTGAAATGAATCCTGATTTCTTCGAGAATCCCGGAGGCGGCCTGGAAAAAGCAACCTTTGCTGCCGGCTGCTTCTGGGGCATTGAAATGGCTTTCCGGCAGGTTAAAGGGGTAGTTACAACCGCAGTCGGTTTCAGCGGCGGGCACTTTGAACGCCCTACCTACGAACAGGTCTGTACGCTGGATACCGGTCACGCCGAAGCAGTTCGGGTTATTTTCGATCCGAAAGTGGTCTCTTACGAGACTTTGCTTGATGTCTTCTGGAAAATCCATGACCCTACGACAAAAGACAGGCAGGGTCCCGATATCGGAAAACAATACCGCTCAGTCATTTTTTACCATAACGATGAGCAAAAGGCTGCTGCCCTGGCTTTAAAAGAAAAGCTTGAAAAATCAGGGGCTTTCAAAAATCCCATAGTGACCGAGATTGTGCCGGTTTCGGAGTTCTATATGGCTGAGGAGTATCACCAGCAGTATTATGAAAAGAAGGGTTTCCTGCAGAATGTACTCAGAAGCCTGAAGAAGTAATTACCGGAGGTAAACAGGCTGTTGTAATTCTCCAAACTGGGAATATAAATTTCAAAAAGGCTTTTTTGGCGGAATAGCGCTCAAATCAGCGCTGTTTGTTACTTTATATTATTTCCAATTTTTCTTGCCTTCTAAATTACACTATATAACTTGATATACGACACTGGACACAGATATTCAACTCTTTAATTTTTGAGGTGATGTTATGCGTTTCAAAATTCTAGCCGCTGTAATGTCAATTTTGCTGGGAATTGTGGTTTTTTCTGCTTATTCTGGTTCCAGTAACGAGAGTACACAGGATGACAAAGAGATTATTCAAAAAATAGAAATTAACAACAGCAGTTTTTTTGAGCTATCGAAAGACTGGGATGGTTTTGAAACAGTAACCATAGATATTGATAAACTCAGGAAAGCTGCAGATAAGGGCAACGTGACAATTAAAGTAATGGGTGAATGTTTTAATATTGAAATTCAAGAAAAATCCAGACTCGAAGGTGAAAATGCATATTTTTACACAGGACGTATCACCGGGAGTAAAGAGGGTAGATCTGATTTATACGTAGAAGGAGAGTATTTAGGCGGATCAGTTGAGCCGGGAGAACCTTGGAACGTTACATACAATATTGTACATACCGATGAAAGGTACAACGGGAAAGTAGTTCACATTATATTTGTGCAGGATTGGGAAAAACAAAGGGAAAGACTGGAAAAGATGGGAATTGATCCTCTACACTTTTTCCTAATAAACAGTGATTCCAGAAATCATCTAATGTCTATTGAGATTTTTGATTTTAATAATAGGTCCGTGTTCAAAGAGAGCTATACAATTAATCCCGGAGATACGATCTCTTCACCGAAAATAAACGCCGAATTGGGACAATACAGGTATGAAATCCTTCTGGATAATAAATTTACCTTTGAACAGAGAGTACAGGCTGATTACGCCGCTGATGTTAGCTCTTCAGAAACACTATACATATACGTTAACGATGATCCAGAAATCCCTATTACATTTGGAATTGATGTTTCCTGAGTAAATTTTTCTTTTTTTTCTTTCACATTTGGAGAAACTTTGCCCCTGAACGCAAAGTTCTCTTTCCTTTAAGATTCGGGATAATTATTTACCCTCCCTTATCCTATTTTTTCTCATGATTTTTGACCCTATCACTATCTGTAACCTGAAGCTCCAGAACCGCTTTGTAAGGTCCGCAACGCACGAATTCCTTGCTGAAGAAGACGGGACGCCAACCTCAAGGCTCGGAGACCTTTATGAAGAGCTTGCAAAAAACGAAGTCGGGCTTATAATAACCGGCTATTCCTATGTGCTTCCGGGCGGGCAGAGTGATAGTCTCCAGCAGGGCATCTACGATGATCGTTTTATTGAACCCTACAGGAAGATAACCGAAAGGGTGCACAGGTACGGAAGCAAAATAGTGCTCCAGATCGTGCATGGAGGGCGGCAGGCAAGCGTTTCGGAGGAATACCCTGTCCCCATAGCTCCTTCGGCAGTAAAAGACGGGCATTCGGCAGTTGTGCCGAGGGAAATGACCGAAAAAGAAATTCTGGAAGTGATCGAGGCTTTTACAAAAGCGGCTGTCAGGGCAAAAAAAGCAGGTTTCGACGGGGTGCAGCTACACTGTGCCCATGGCTTCCTCTTAAGTAATTTCATATCTCCCTATACCAACAGAAGGACCGACCGCTGGGGAGGCTCGGTGGAAAACCGGGCAAGAATAGTCATGGAAATTGTCAGGCGCATAAAAGAAGAGACCGAAAATTCTTTTCCCGTGCTGGTCAAACTGAATTCGACCGATGGTTTCCAGCCTGGCTGTTCAAAAAAAGCTGAAATAGGACTTGATATTTTCCAGGCTGTAGAAATTGCAAAGCTTCTGGAGAAAGCCGGAGTCTGTGCAATTGAGGTCAGCGGAGGAATAGGTGAGACCGGTGGGGTAACTATAAGGACCGCAATCAATGCTCCAGCCAAAGAAGCATATTTCAGGGACTGCTCCAAAACAATAAAAGACGCTGTGAATATCCCGGTTATTCTTGTAGGAGGCATAAGATCGCTTCAGGTCATCAGTTACCTGCTTGAAAACGGGTTTGCAGACCTGGTCTCAATGAGCAGGGTGTTTATCAGCGAACCTGACATTGTAATGAAATTCAAATCAGGGCAGGTTAAAAAGGCAAGATGCGTATCCTGTAATCTCTGTTTTGATCCGGAAGGCGTAAGCTGCAACTTTCAGTTTGAGTAAAGGCTCCGGCTCAATCGCAAACTTTTTCAAAAAAAGTTTGATCACAAGCCTTTTACAAAAAGGCTTGAGCGAAAACTTTTTCAAAAAAAGTTTTATCAAAAACTAATGCTTTATCGAAAACGTCACTATCGGCGTGATCGACCGGCGCAACGCAAGCCTTTTACAAAAAGGCTTGAGCGAAAACTTTTTCAAAAAAAGTTTTATCAAAAACTAATGCTTTATCTAGACCGGTATAACCGGAGCGTGATCGACCGGCGCAACGGTCGCGGCACAACGGTTTCTGTAGTCTTTTTCTACTTATTGTTTTGTTATATGGTCTGGACTGAAACCGATTAAGTTTATATAGTTACATTTTAAATTACTGGATGGTGATCTGGCTTTAAAGCAAACCGCAAGCAAATTTAAGGGTTTGGTGTAGCAGATGCCTGATTAATATTTTGTGACTGCCCGGAATACATCCGGGTTAGCTTTTCATCCGGGAATTGCTTTTCAAACTGTTTTAAAATAATCCGTAACTGGAGATATAGAGGTCTGCTGTAAATCCGTCTAAATGCCGCGACTCCTGTCCTGATCCTTATGAGAGACGAATTTTTCCGAGCGAAACAGGAAATATTTATTTAAACTACAGACGTACTAAAAAATTAGTATGAAAAGCGTATATTCGGGCGCAAAATTATGCTAAAAACCCCTTGTTTTGAGAGGATTGATAGTAAGAAATCTTGTGTAATTTTCAGGGAATCTAAAGGCTTAAAATGTATGAGCGCATATTGAATTTGGTTCGTGGTAGAAAAGATAAAGATTAAATATAAAAATTGTTCAATAAAAATTGAAGGCTTACAGACTTGATACGATTTCTAAAGTCCTATTTTGACAAAAGTTTTCCCGCGAATTTTAAAAAAAGGTCAGAATGTTGTATAGTTTAAATAACTTTATTAGATTTTTACGGAGAATAACCCAAGATGAGTGATAAACAGGTTTACGATGCTTCGCGCATCCAGGTGCTGGAAGGCCTGGAAGCTGTCCGGAAACGTCCCAGCATGTACATAGGGAGCACGGATAGCCGCGGGCTCCACCACCTAGTCTATGAGGTAGTAGACAACAGTATTGATGAAGCCCTTGCAGGCTTCTGTACCAGGGTAGATGTCACGATCAACCCGGACGGGAGTGTGACAGTCCTGGATAATGGGAGAGGCATCCCTATCGATCCCCATCCATTTCACAAAAAATCAGCCCTTGAAGTCGTGATGACGGTTCTGCATGCAGGAGGGAAATTCGACAAGAACACCTACAAAGTCTCAGGGGGGCTGCACGGGGTAGGGGTTTCGGTCGTAAATGCACTTTCGGAATGGCTCGAAGTAGAGGTGTCAAGAGAGGGCAAGAAATATCTCCAGCGCTATATACGTGGAAAGCCTGAAGCTGATGTCCAGGAAATCGGAATATCTGAGTCTACAGGCACAAAAACAACCTTTAAGCCGGATGCAAAAATTTTTGAGACACTGGATTTCGATTACGATATCCTTTCAAACAGGTTGAGAGAGCTTGCTTTCCTGAACCGTGGTCTTACCATTAGCCTCAGGGATTTAAGAATTCCCGAAGGACAGGCCGAGATTTTCACTTACAACGGCGGAATAGTAGAATTCGTTGAGTACCTTAACAAGAAAAAGCAACCCCTCCATGACAAGCCGATCTATTTCGAGCGGCAGAGGGACGACATGATAGTCGAAATTGCAATGCAGTACACAAACAGCTATGCTGAGAACGTGTACTCTTTCGCAAACAATATCAATACTCACGAGGGCGGAACCCATATTATAGGTTTCAAGACTGCCCTGACGCGGGTTGCAAACGATTACATCAAAGCCAATAAGCTCTCAAAAGAAGACATAAAGCTTACAGGCGACGATGTCAGGGAAGGGCTGACTGCAATCATCAGTGTCAAGCTCATGGAACCCCAGTTTGAGGGGCAGACCAAGACAAAGCTTGGAAACAGCGATGTCAAAGGAATTGTGGATTCCCTTGTAACCGATGGGCTTGCAGAATATTTTGAGGAAAATCCAAAGGTTGCAAACGTTATCCTTGAAAAAGCCCTCCTTGCCCAGAGAGCCAGGGAAGCTGCAAAAAAAGCGAGAGAACTGACCCGGAGAAAGAGTGCTCTTGAAGTCAGTACACTTCCCGGAAAACTTGCGGATTGTTCGAATAAGAACCCGGCAGCCTGCGAGATTTATATTGTGGAAGGGGATTCTGCAGGCGGCTCGGCAAAGCAGGGCAGAGACAGAGGTTTTCAGGCAATTCTCCCTCTAAGGGGAAAGATCCTGAATGTGGAAAAAGCCAGGCTTGCAAAAATCCTGAAAAACAACGAGGTCGTTTCCTTGATTACGGCCATAGGCACAGGTGTCAGTGAGGACTTTGACCTGGATAGCGCACGTTATCACAAGGTAATCGTCATGACGGATGCCGATGTGGATGGAGCGCATATCAGAACCCTTCTTCTTACGCTGTTCTTCCGTTACATGCGGCCCTTAATTGATGCCGGTTATGTGTACATAGCCCAGCCTCCTCTTTACCGCATAAAGAAAGGAAAGGCAGAATACTACGTATACTCAGACAGAGAACTGTCTGAAAAGCAGAAAGAACTCGGCGAAAAAGGACTTGCTATCCAGCGCTACAAAGGTCTCGGAGAAATGAACCCTGAGCAGCTCTGGGAAACTACAATGAATCCTGAGAGCCGAACCCTTCTACAGGTAACCCTTGACGATGCGATCCGGGCGGATAAAATTTTCCGTGTCCTTATGGGAGATGAAGTGGAGCCACGCCGGAACTTCATAGAAACTCACGCAAAAGAAGTCGTGGATCTGGACATCTGAGGTGGCTAAAAATGGCAAACGAGCAAGATGAAAATCAATCTGAATCAGAAATGAAAAAATTTTATCAAACTACGCTTATCCCTGAAGAGCCGGATAAAGAACCGGAAGTAGAAGAACAGGAGAATGCATCCGACCCCATACCCGAGGAATCGGCTGGAAATGCCGAAATAACCCAATCCGACCCTGTACCTGAGGAGCCGGAGAATGGAGAGCCCGAGCCTGAAAGGGAGGGAGTCACTTCCATCCTTATCGATGACGAGATGAAACGCTCGTATATAAATTATGCAATGAGCGTAATCGTCGGAAGAGCTCTTCCCGACGCCAGGGACGGTTTAAAGCCTGTCCACCGCAGAATCCTTTTTGCCATGAAAGAGGCAGGGATAACACACGACAAGCCCTACAAGAAATCCGCCCGTGTGGTAGGAGACGTGCTCGGTAAATACCACCCGCACGGAGACTCTGCAGTTTATGACAGTATTGTGCGTATGGTCCAGGAGTTCTCCCTTCGATATCCTTTAATTGATGGGCAGGGAAACTTCGGGTCAATAGATGGCGACTCGGCTGCCGCTATGCGTTACACTGAAGTCCGCATGGACAGAATCGCTGAGGAGATGCTGGCGGATATCGATAAGGAAACCGTGCCTTTCAGGCCCAATTACGACGGGTCCCTGGAGGAGCCTGAGGTCCTTCCTGCAAAACTTCCGAACCTCCTTATTAATGGATCCACAGGTATTGCAGTCGGGATGGCAACAAACATGGCTCCCCACAATATAAGGGAGGTAATTGACGGAGCTCTCCTGCTTATCGATAATCCGACCGCTGAAGTTCCCGAGCTCATGAACGTGGTCAAAGGTCCGGATTTCCCGACAGGCGCCCACATTATCGGAACCGCAGGTACAAAATCGGCATATCTGACAGGGCGGGGCTCTGTAAAGATGCGGGCGGTTGCCGACATTCAGGAGTTAAAAAAGGACAGGCAGCAAATCATCGTAACCGAGCTTCCCTACCAGGTAAACAAAGCCAGAATGATTGAGAATATCGCCCAGTTAGCTCGGGAAAAGACAATTGTTGGAATCTCCGACCTCAGGGACGAGTCCGACAGGGACGGGATCAGGGTTGTTATCGAGCTTTCTCGGGGCACGAATCCAAAAGTTATTTTAAACCAGCTCTACAAGCACACGCAGATGGAGACTACTTTCGGTATAATCAATCTGGCTCTTGTTGACGGAAAGCCAAAAGAGCTGAACCTGAAGGAGCTTCTAGAAATCTACCTGGAATACAGGATTGAGATTATCCAGAAACGTACACTTTATGACCTCCGTAAGAGCGAGGAACGAGCTCACATCCTTGAAGGGCTGAGGATTGCCCTGGATAATATCGACGCGGTAGTTGCCCTGATAAGGAGCTCGGCAAATGCCGACGAAGCAAAGCAGGGCCTGATGGAAAATTTCGCCCTTGATGAAACCCAGTCAAAAGCCATCCTCGATATGCGCCTGCAGCGCCTGACAGGGCTTGAGACCCGGAAGGTCCTTGAGGAACTTGAAGGGCTTATAAAGCAGATCGGCGAACTCAGGAAAATCCTTGAAAGCGAGGAACTCAAGTTCGAGATTGTCAGAAACGAGCTCCTGGGACTCAGGGAAAAGTACGGGGATGCCCGCAGGACAAAAATCGTGCCTGCGGCTGCCGAGGTCAGGGAAGAAGACCTGATTCATCAAGAAGAAGTTGTGGTCACGATTACGAACGGAGGCTACATAAAACGCCTGCCCCTCAGCACTTACACAATGCAGCGCCGTGGAGGTAGGGGCATAATTGGCATGGAGATGAAGGAAGAGGACTTCGTGGAAAATCTCTTCATTGCTTCAACCCATGATTATATCCTGTTCTTTACGAACAGGGGCAGGCTCTACTGGCAAAAAGTCTATGAAATCCCGGAAGGCTCCAGGCAGTCCAGAGGCAAAGCCATAGTAAACCTTCTGGAACTCCAGGAAGGTGAAATGGTCAACGCTATGATCCCGGTAAAGGAATTTGACGAAAACCATTACCTGCTTATGGCAACAAGGGCAGGCACGATCAAGAAGACGCCTCTCTCCGAATTCAGGAACCCGAGGAAAGCCGGGATAATTGCAGTTACCCTTGATGAAGGCGATGAGCTTGTAAAAGTCCTGCTGACTGACGGGAAAAAGGAAGTGGTCATGGTGTCCAGAAAGGGCAAGGCCATCCGCTTCCCCGAAGAAGATGTCCGCCATATGGGCCGAACTGCAAGAGGTGTCCGTGGTATGAGTCTTGAAGGCCCGGACGACGAAGTTGTCAGCGTGGACCTTGTTGACGAGACCGCAACCCTCCTGACCGTGACTGAAAACGGCTTTGGCAAGAGAACCGAGTACTCCCAGTATCCTGCGCACCGCCGCGGCGGAAAAGGTGTGATAACGATCGTCACCAACGAAAGGAACGGCCCGGTTTCGAGAGTCCGATCCGTAGCCGAAGATGACGAGCTTATCTTCACCAGTGCCGAAGGAATCATTATCCGCATCCCGGCCAGAGAGATCTCAATCCAGGGCAGAAATACCCAGGGTGTAAGAATCATTAATCTCAAATCCGGCGACAAAGTCGCTGGTATGGCCAGGATCCAGAACGGAAAAGCCGAAGAGGAACTGAAACTCAAAGCCTCCATAGCCCTGCAAGCCGCAGAAACAGCTTCATCCGGTGACGAAACCGATCTTCAGGAAGACGAAGCCGAAGACGTTGAAGAGCCTGACGAGTTTGAAGACCTCGAAGCCGCCGACGAAGAAGCCGAAGAGACCGAAGACGTTGATGAAGCCGAAACCGAAGACGTTGAAGAAGACTGAATAACGCATGCGGGTGAAGATAAATAATTCTTCACTCAAACTGCTGCCGGATTAAAGATTTTTTGGGGATTGGTTTCCGGCGGCGGGGTTTCAGTCCGGAGGGGAGCCGGGCGGAGACTTATTTTTCGAGGCGGGTTTTTTAAATCGATTTTTTTAGAGATTGGGTACCGGAAGGTATGGATTTTAAAATTTAAAAGTTATGAGTCGGTTTTAAAGAAAATGTGACTTAGAAAACAGGATAGGTACACGCCTGCGGAGCAGGCGGCGGGGACCGAAAAGAAATAAAAATATTTAATTTACATGCAAAAGTGAAAACAAAAAATTAATTAAATCATACGTCTAAAGGATTCGCAAACAGAAAGGAGCGAATAAATGCCTGAAACTGCGATTGCAAGATTAAAGAAAACTATTCTTTTTCAAAAACTTCTTGAGAAAGAAGACTTACTCGAAGAATACGAGGTCTCAAAAAATATAATTTCAGTTATTCGTGAGATCGCTCCTTTATTAGAAAGAATTCCTGAAAACATGCCTGAATTCACTTTGCATAATGCCAATCATAGCGCAAAAGTAGTCGAACTAATGGGCAAAATAATACCCTCAGATACTCTTAATCACTTAAATATTATCGAACTCTCGATACTCATTTATGCTGCATATCTTCACGATATAGGCATGACAGCCTCAAGAGATGAAAGAGAGGAAATAATAACCAAAAATCCCGAATTTGCTAAACTTCGCATTTTCAATGAAGAACTAAGCCTTAAATTTGATGAAGCAAAAAGGGATGGGGATCATCGCACAGCGACATTTATTGAGGATAAACTGTTTACAGAGTTTCTCCGTAGAAATCACGTAGACCGCTCTCACAAGTATACCAAAAAAAAGTATGGGCTAAAAGAAACGCCCATATCATGGAAAGGAATTCCCTATTATAAATTAGTGCAAGCAATTTGTGATGGTCACGGTTTGCCTGTGAGAGATCTTTACGATACAAAATGCTGGCGTCGTAATGCTCTGGTTGGAGATCAGAATGTTAATGTGCAATACTTATCAGTCATACTTCGTCTAGCTGACATTTTAGATCTTGATCCAGAACGTACACCAAGAAGTTTACTTGATTTTATTAATCCGAAGGATGAAACAAGTATCAAGGAGTGGAAAAAACATCTTTCAATTATTGGATGTAAGATATCTCAGGAAGAAATTAATATAGAAGCAGAATGCGAACATCCAATTTATGAACGTGCACTCCGAGAATTTGTTGATATGATAGAAACCGAACGTAAAGAAAGTATCCTTTTAACATCAAGATATAAAGATGACTTAGCAGAAAAATATAGGCTAGATCTTTTAAAGCCAGTCATAAAAGAGAATATTAGGTCAAATGGAGAATATATATATTCAGATTTCCATTTCAAACTTGATTTTCACCGAGTTATTGATCTTTTGATGGGAGAGAGGTTATATGGAGACCCTACTTTAACTCTCCGTGAACTTTTGCAGAATTCCGTAGATGCTGTTCGTTACCGAGAATCAATGGAAAAGAACGAAGGGAATCAATTCCAACCATTTATAAAAATTACTTTGAAAAATCAAGAACTTATCATTGAAGATAATGGAATTGGAATGGACGATTATGTTTTCGAGAATTATTTTTTGCAAATAGGAAAAAGTTATTATAATAGTCCAGAGTGCCGTTCAAGCGGAGTAGAAATTGATCCAGTCAGTGAGTTCGGAATAGGTATTCTCTCTATTTTTATGGTAGCTTCCAGTTTTATATTGGAAAGCAGGAGAAAACCACTAGATCCATTAAATCCACCTGCTCCAATAAATGTTGAAATTCCTACTGCCTATGATTACTTTGTTCGAAGATCTTCTTCTCGTTTTGAGATTGGAACTAAAATAACTCTGTCTCTGAAATCTGATCATCCTTTCTCTCCTATATCATTAGTTGAGAAAATCTCAGAAATTGCTCCTTTTATAGAATATCCAATAATCATTGAGACAAGCGAGAAAACGGAGACATATAAGCCTTATGTACCCGGTGAGAAAATATATGATGTAAAGGATACAAAAGAATATTTCGAAATCGTATTCGATGACGAAATAAAAGGCATTAAAGGAAAATTGCGAATTTTTGGATCTATAGGCAATTCTAATAGCATCTTCGGTAAATCAAAATATAGCGTTTTTGCACAAAATGGATTTTCAATCCCTTGTGATAAACTCTTACCTGACAATTTATTTTTTAACATTCAAGCATCAATTAACCTTTCAGGCCAATCTAAGTTGTCATTATCACCAAACAGATTGGATATAGTGAAGGATGAAAGGTATGAAAAATTAATTGATATTATCCAATCAGGAATTATGCAGGCATATGAAAAGTATTTAATAACACTTAGGGATTCAGTCACAACTACTGAATATGTCGAAATAGTTAATAAATTATTGGAAATGAATATTCATAGTTTTCCTGATAAACATCGGATTGGTGGTGGCTTTGTATATAAAAAGAAAGAAGTTCGAAAGTTTATTGAGTACCTTTTTCTGAACTATGCGCCTTTATTGACAATTTCTGATGATGGGCAAAGGATATACAAAATGATGAAAGATTTGAACAAATTTAATCTAGCAATTGTTGGTATCAATGATTGGGAGGAGAAAATACCTGACGCAGTTATATTAAAAGAGACTAAACACTTTGTTGGTGAAGAGACAGTTCTTTTAATGGATGAAGAAAAAGGTAGTTTCCCGAGATATTACTTCTTAGATAAAATATTAGGAAATTTTTCTGATATTTATATCACTTCCATTCCTGGATTAGTAATTATGTCATTCAGTGATCAAGTAGGTGAAGGTACTTTTTCTCTCTGTTATAATACGAACTTCACGTACCGAATGCATGGTGACCAAATAGAAAAAGAACCGCTTTTTGTTCACCCTCCAAACATTAGTCCAGAAGATCCTGATATGTTTGGAGATGTCGTTTACAATGCTCACCATCCACTGTTGGCAAAGCTTCTTAGTTACAATAAACCAAAAGATGAGATTTCTTCAGAAGCATTGAAATTATTAATTTACCAAATTGATAAATGCTTGCAGCACTTATGGGAGAGAGTTGATTCACAATCTTTGAAACGGAATCATAGATTCAGGGAAAGTGCCAATATTAATTATGTGCTAGTTGGAATTTTAAAATATTATCCACAAATATTTAAAGAATTTTATGAAGCGATGGAAGAATATTGGGAAGAAGCTAAAAACATAGGAGCTATCTCTCTTGATGAAGAATTTATCGGTTTCTCAGTAGATGATCTGCCATGGTTCTGGAACTGTGAGTTAAGTGACATTAAACTTGAATAACATTTTTTATTTGAATAAAATCCCAATAAAGTATTCAAAGAATGTTATATTTCAAAAGATTTTTCATCCAAACCAGTTCTCCTCCAATCTCTCCTCCCTTCCCCCCTGCCTATCGCTCGCATACGCAACATATTCCCCGCTCTCCGTATCAAACACAAACCTGTAAACCGTTTTGAAATAAGCCCAGTATTTGACATAAGGATTTCTTGCGTCTCTCAGCACGACAGTTACCGAACCATTTTCTTCCGAAACGCTGTAGACAGGATAATCGATTTCCTGCGGAACGGTTGTACTGTAGAGTTTTCCGGCTCTTTCGACGTAGGCGGGCGCATCGGGAACGTCGCCGGTCACGTTAATTTTTTCGATAAAATCGCTTCTCTCGACCCCTGACCAGTAGCTCACTTCCATAATTTTGTAATGGGTGGAGTTATAGGGATATGCGGTAATGAACTTCCCGAAGGACGAGGGATAGGTGTCCTGATAGCTGATTTTTGCGCCTTCCGCGCCGGAAATATAATTCACAAGAAATAGTTTTGCCGCCGGCAGGACTGCAATAATCCAGATTACAAGCACAACTGTAAGGGTTGTATAGAATTTGCTCCGGTTGTTCGTGACAAAGGTACAGAAGTTCTCAAATTTTCCGTTCCACTTTCCACGGTTTTTCAGATAGCCGACCAATAAGATAAAAACGGGCAGCAGGGGAATGAGGTTTGCCAGCGGGTCGAAGAAATGAACAGCTCCGAGCGTGGAAGTCTCGGTGCTGAAGGGGTAGAAGGGGCGCATCTTCCAGCTTGTCGCGTAGTCGAGGTAGACATGAGAAATAATGGCTGCAAGCCCGGCGGCTGTGAACAGGCGGTCTTTTGTTTTAAGCCAGATAAGAAGTGTTACAAGCAGGATGAAAAGGATTGAGTGCATGAATTCTCTGTGGCCGAAAAGGTAGAAAAGCTGGTTTCGCATCTCGTGGCTCACGCTGCCGGCGATGAGGGCGAATATAGCGAATGGGAGGAAATCCAGGTCAGGAAGTATTGCCAGGAATGCCAGAGTATTACGCTTTTTTCCTTTGAAGCCGAGAGCCAGGGCGATCAGGAAGCCGAGTCCCAGGTGGGAGAGTGTGTTTACCATTTATTTTATCCCAGAATGACCTTTTGTTTTTATTTTACTCTTGTTCTTACTTTTATTTTACTCTATTTTTATTTTTGTTTTTGTCTCTATATTAATGAAGCACGATTTTTGTGATGAATAATCTGGGAAAATTTTAAAAAAATCTCTCATAGTTTGTATCTTTTACCTTTAAATAGATGCGGCGTATAATTATATTCTGCATTTGGAATTGCCATCTGGCGATCTAATATGTATTGAAGAGATACAATAACAGAACCGCTTAAAGTAGAAACTTTTAAGTGACGGATTCTGTAAGTATCTTTAAGGGGAAAACTGATTAGCGGGATTTGCGATGGAATTTTCTTGAGGCGGAGCTTAAAGCTTGAATCCATTTTTAAGTTCCTCACGGATCAAATTCCGGAGCAGTTCCGAGAAAATTTTGTAAAACCAGATATCAGAAATCGGGGAAGATAATATGGCTAAAGGGTTATACAAGTTACCGGATTTGAAATATGGCTATTCAGACCTTGAACCTCACATTTCCGAAGAACAGCTTCGTATCCATCACGACAAGCATCATCAGGCTTACGTAACCAATGCGAATTCACTTATAGAGATGATGGACAAGGCAAGGAAAGACGGGACCGACTTTGATTATAAAGCCAGTTCAAAAGCTCTCACTTTTAATCTGGGCGGGCATGTCCTTCACGACTATTTCTGGTGGGGAATGACCCCTGAGAGCAACTCAAGCAAAGAGCCTGTCGGCGAACTGGCTGAAGTGATTAAAGAGGAATTCGGAGGCTTTGACAGGTTTAAAAAGGAGTTCTCTCAGGCCGCAGCAACCGTAGAAGGCTCAGGCTGGGCGGCATTAACCTACTGTAAAGATACGGAAAAGCTCATGATTATGCAGATCGAGAAGCATAACGTAAACCTGGTGCCTGACTATCCGATTATCATGGATCTGGATGCCTGGGAACACGCCTACTATATTGACTACCGGAATGAAAAGGCAAAATTCATAGAAGCATTCTGGAATATTGTCAACTGGGAAGAAATCGATAAATACTTCACGAAAATGAGAAAATAATCAAAAAGAAAATATCAAAAAGAAAATAATCAAAAGGAAATGATCAAAAAGAAATAATTAAAAAGAAATAATCAAAAAGAAATAATCAAAAAGAAAATAACTAAAAAGTTATCTTTAAAATTTATGTTTTTAAAGCTATCTTTAAATTTTATTTTTATTCCCACTTAATTTTCCAACTACCTTTTAAGTAAAAAGGTAATTGGAAATTCCTTCAAGCCGAGAAGTTCCGTTTACTCAAAATAGTTTTTATCAAGCTTCTTTTCCGCTCTTCCGTAATGGCTCTCATACACCTCGTATTCTCCGCCCTCCATGTCAAAAACAAACCTGTAAACCGTATCAAAATAGGGCCATTTGTCAACGTACGGATTTCTGGCATCGCTCAAAGTTACGGTTACGAGCCCATTTTCTTCAGAGACTGAATACACAGGATAGTCAATTGCCCTGGGTACGGAGGTACTGTAAAGTTTTCCTGCCCTTTCGGCATAAACCAGGGCATCGGGGACATCACCCGATACAGACACTTTTTCGACGTAAAAGCTCTTTTCAATTCCTGACCAGTAACTGACTTCCAGGAGTTTGTAATGAGTGTCACTATGCGAATATGCTGCAAGGAATTTGCCAATCGAGATCGGATATGTGTTTCTGTAGCTGATTTCGGTTCCTTCTGAATCGGAGACCTGCCTGATAAGGAAGATTTTAGTAATTGGAAACACGGCGGTCCAGACAAGGAGAATTAAGATTACGGAGGCATATAACTTTCTCTCGTTCCTGTTCGCAAAACCGTAAAGCCTGTTTAGCCCGTTTAGCTTCCTGCTCCAGGTATCCTTATCTTTAGTACTCCACAAGCCTCCGTTTCCAGTGCTCCAGCTATCCCTTTCTCCAGTAACCCATTTGTTGACATATTTAATACTTAGTTCGCCCCTGCTATTAACACTCAGCGGCTTTCTGTTTTTAATGAATTCTGCAGCCACTATGAAAAGCGGCAGTAGCGGGAGAAAATTTAAAATGGGGTCGAAGGGATAGATGGCTCTGAGTGCGGATTCATCTGTGCTGAACGGATAGAAGGGGCGCATTTTTGCACTTGTAGTATAGTCAAGCAGGATATGGAGGAAAAGAGCCTGAAACCCCCCGAACGTAAAACGCCGGTCTCTGGTTTTAACCCATATAAGAAATGCGACAAGGAAAGCAAAAAGGATCGAGTGCGTGAGCTCCCTGTGACCAAACAGGTAGAATAGCTGGTTCCGGGCTTCGTGGCTCACGCTGCCGCTGATGAGCGTAAATATCGAATATGTAAAGTAATCAAGGTCTGGAAGTAAAGAAAGAAACAGTAAAACCAGTCTCTTCCTTCCTCTAAGGCCGAGAGCGTAGGAAAGAAGCAGTCCGACTCCAAGATGGGAAAGTGTATTTACCATGATTTATGTCCATTTATTTACAGCTTTTAAACGGTCCTTTTAACGTTATTAAATAGATTCTAACGCCCCTCTGACATTATTTTAGTAGTCTGTTCTAATGGTTTAGCCTGAGCAATTCATCTGGTTTAGCCTGAGCGATTCTTCTGGTTTAGCCTGAGCGATTCTTCTGGTTTAGTCTGAACAGTTCTTCTGGATTATTCCAAGCAGTCGTTTGTAACCTGTTTGATCGAGAAAGCACCTCGAATATTTAATTAATATTATATAAAACAATTGATAAATTAAATTCTGTTCGGGTAGAAAGGCAAAACAGGAACTATTTTGCTGCCTGACACACCGAGGAGACAAAACTACGATTTTCCCGGGGTTTTCGGATTCAAGAGAGTTGAATTATTAATTGGAACTAATATTTGAAAAGCTCACCCGAACCAGTTCCTGCCCAACCTCTCCTCTCGCCCTCCATACATACCTGCATAAACTTCATATTCAACACTGCTCCTGTCAAATACAAACCTGTAAAATGATTTAAAATAAGCCACATCGGCAAGATATGGATTTCTGGCGTCACTTAGGACAACCGTTACGGTGTCGTTTGATTCGGAAACCTTATAGATCGGATAGTCGATTTCCTGAGAAACGCCTGCCCTGTATAAGTTTTCTGCTCTTTTAACATAAGCACCGGAATCAGAGATGTTCCCTTCTACGGAAACTTTTTCAACGTATGAACTTTCTTCAATTCCGGAAAGATAACTTATTTTCAAGACTTTGTAGTGAGTGGAGTTATAAGAGTACGCCGTCAGAAACCTGTTAACGGATTCTGGATAGGTGCTCTGGTAGCTGATCTCGGTTTCTTCGGTCAGGGAAATGTTATTGATCAGGAAAGCTTTTGAGATCGGCATCAAAGCAAGCCAGAAAAGTAATAGAATAATAAGCGAGGCGTAGAGCTTATCATCGATGTTTGCTATGAACGTGCAAAAACGTTTTATTTTCCCTTTAATTATTCGCCTGTGGCTCAAGTTTCCAATAATCACAATGAAGAGAGGCAGGACAGGAAGCAAGTTTAACAGAGGATCAAAGAAATAAACGGCTCCCATGATAGACGTATCCGTACTGAACGGATAGAGGGGACGCATTTTCCAGCTTGTAACGTAATCCAGATAAGAATGGAAGAAAAGGGACTGAAACCCTCCAACCGTAAAAAGCCAGTTTTTTGTCCTGAACCAGAGAAGAGATGTGATAAGCAGGATAAAGAGGATGGAGTGCATGAACTCCCTGTGCCCGATCAGGTAAAAAAGCTGGTTTCTGTTCTCAGGGCTCAGGTTGATATTGGCAAAGACAAATGCCGAGTAAAGGATATAATCCAGATCAGGAAGTACGGATAATAGGACTACCGCTCTCAGTTTGTCTCCTTTAAGGCTTAAGGCCAGACCAATAAGAAGACCCACTCCCATGTGGGAAATTACGTTTACCATTATCCCTTATTCCTTTGCGGATTTTTATAATTAAGAATATAGAGAATTAAGAATATATTACTTCTTTTTGAAAAATCGTGTGCGGGAGTTGTAAAGTTGCATTTACATTCGAGAATAATGGAAGGTAAAAGTTTAATACTGGAAGCAAATTCTCAAGATACCGGGCAAAATAAAAATATTTTTTTTATAAAAAGGGAAGTGTCTGCCATCTATAAGAAATAAATTAGTTAACGAGAGGATAGTGCCCTCTCAGATTACCCTGTTGGATTATTTGATGTTTTACAGCGTGGAATTGTTTGTGTTGTCACATGGTCGAATTATTTAATGTTCTGTCAAAGAAGGTTATCATCTCCCCATAAGCGTCCTGTGCAACAAAACTCTCGGAGAGTTCCCCCTCCTCTGTAAGCATAAACCCGTGAGGCTCGCCCTGGTAAACCTTCAGCTCGAAATACCTGTCAGCCGCGTCCAGTTCACCGGCATATCTGTAAATATCAGTAATATTGCTGTACTGATCCCGTGTGCCGTGTATTATAAGCATAGGCGCGTCAAGCTGGTCTATCAGGCTTGCCGGTATGTCGGGCTGGATTTCAGATCCGCCCATATAAGGGAAACCATACCAGGCTACCCCGGATTCGAACTCCTCAATCTGGGGCAGGAAAAGCATGGTATATCTGCCCCCTGCACAAAAGCCTGTAAGACCGAGTCTTTCGGAATTGACATCATCTCTTGTTTCAAGGTAAGCTGTACTGTTTCTGATAAGGGCTTCCACCTCGGTATCGGAAGGAGAGTCAGAGTATGCCTGCCAGAAAGGAGCGATCACAACATATCCCTCTTCAGCCATCCTGTTTACCATAGTCTGATAGCCGGGCTCGAACCCCCTAAATGAGTGAATCAGCACTATAGCCGGATAATTCCCTTCTTCAGCCGGGGCTGCAGTATAGGCCGGATAAATCCTGGAATTACTTGTAATATTAACCGTTTCAGCTTCAACCAGAGTTGAATTATTTGCAGTATCAGTACAGCTATCCTGCGATGAAGCCAGGTACTTGCTTTCGGTTCCATTGCAAACCGTTCCTGCAGCTTCCGGAACCTCAGAATCACAATAAGAGGAAGCAGTGCTGCCTAAAGCGCCAAGAAGGCTCACTACAAGCAAAAGTAAGACTAATTTATTCATGAAATTCATTTACCCCCCAAAATTATATACGCGGGAAATATCATGCAATTAGAATGCCCTTTTCCCGAAGTGAAAGAAATTCCGGGTGGCTCTGGAAACCGGATCCCTGTATGAACCCGACATACCTGACATAACAAGATAATTCCCAGATATATATTAATAGGAAATTATATGTTAAGGGATATAAATTATAAGGGCTGATTTTTTCTTAAAGGAAAGACCGGAAGCTTCTGCGTGCAGTCTTTATATAAAAAATTTTTGTTACTTAATTTTGAGAAATATATAAGTTTTTCCTTATTGTGCTAACTATATTCAGTTAAATATTCTAATGTTCATATTAATAAGTGTCAGCGTAAGAACGGTGAAGTATTGCAAAAAGAGGAATAGCTTTCATACATCTCTCCAGAACTCGGAAAAGGAACCTGTAAAAGGAACATAAAAACAGGACATTTCAAACTTTTACCTGACAGCAGACCAGTAACCCTTTTACCCTTTGGGGACATTCTAAAAAACGTATTCTTAGATAATAAAACTGCAAAGTAACACTTATTTATATATAATTTAAAGTATAAAATATGACAGGATAAAAAGGAGACATATAGCATGGTAAGTGAAATGACTCCAACCCGAAGAGCTCTGGCAGCAGTGCTTGGAGGCAGGGTTGACTACGTACCCCCTGCAAACCCCCTCGCTCAAACCACAACCGAACTGATGCAGGTATGCAACGCTTCCTGGCCAAAAGCCCATTTTGACAGCAAGATGATGGCAGACCTTGCAGCCGCCCCCTATGAAGTTTGCGGCATCGAGGCTGCGCGCCCCCAGTTTGACATTTCTCTTGAAGCAGAGGTTCTCGGGTGTAAACTTGACTGGAACAAACCGGACAGGCCTCCCGTAACCGGCCCTGCTTATAATGATCCCTCCGATATAACCTGGCCCGACAACCTGGAAGAAACCGGCAGAATTCCGGTAGTTCTCGGAGCAATTGATGAACTGAGACAGCGCTATGACGGCATGCTTCCTGTTATCCCACTGCTTACGTCTCCTTTTACGGTAGCAAGCCACATAGCAGGCGTCGAAAACATGGCTAAGTGGACAAAAACCGATCCTGAGAAAGCCCATGCCTTCATTGAAGCAGCAACGGATTTCGTGATAACTTACGGGAAGTTGCAGACTAATTACGGGGCACATATTGTCTTCCTGGCTGACCCTTCGGCTTCCGGAGATCTGATTTCTGCGGAGACTTACAAAGAATTTGTACTCCCTGCCCACAAAAGAATAGCAAAGGAGATCAGCTGTCCCCAGATCCTGCACATCTGCGGAAATACAAGTAAACTCCTGCCCTACATAAAGCGGAGCGGGATTGACTGCTTCTCCTTCGATGGCGTTCCGGTCTGGTACTGCCGTCAGGTAGTAGGTAACGAAATGTCTATTCTCGGAAGCCTGGATGTCATAGACCTTATGCCAAATGGCACTCCCGAACAGGTTTATAATAGAACCAGGGAATGCATCCTGCAGGGAGCTGACATTGTCGGGACTTCATGCGGACTCTCGTTCGGAACCTCCCTGGAAAACCTCAGAGCATATGTCAGGGCCTGCAAGGAGACCCCAATCCCCAGATATGATGATGTGGAAGACCTTATCAGGCAGATTGGAATAGGTATTGGAAGGAATATGAGAGAAAACGTGCTGGGTGGGATGAAGGAATGATCAGGCACATAGACGTTGCAGTTCAGAAAATCTTCGAGATGAAAGAAAAAGAGCCTGTAAAGTTTAAAAGACTCATTGATGAAGGGATCATGCTAGGTCTGGGAGTAGATCTTGATGATAGAAGCAAAGAAATGACTCCTGCCAACCATATAAAGAAACACAACAGGCCGAAAGATCCCGAATACGCAGCCGTGGCAGAGGCTGTGATCGAAGGGGACAGAGCAGAAACCGTAAAACTCACAACTGCCCTGCTTGGAGAAGGAAAAGATCCGACGGATCTGGTTTTAAATGCCCTTATGCCCGGAATCCAGACCGTTTGTGAGCTTTACGACATCGGGGAAAGCTATGTGCCTGAAATCCTGCTGGCAAATGAAGCCCTTATAGGAGGGGTGGAGCTCTGCCAGGAGAGAATAGGCGAAGTCCCTTCCCAGGGAAGGGTGGTCTCTCTCGTTATTGAAGGAGATGTGCACGATATAGGCAAGAACATTGTGGCTGCCATCCTCAGGGCAAACGGTTTCGAAGTAGTCGATCTTGGAAGCGACATAACGGTGGAAACAGCTGTCAGAGCCGTAAAAGCAGCAAACGCTGACCTTGTTACCGGAACAACCCTCATGAGCACAACCAAAGGAGGACTTAAAGCCCTTGCAGAGGTCCTTGACACCGAAGACGTTCCCGTAGCCTGTGGCGGGGCTGCCATAGACAGGCGTTTCGTCGAAACCTTCGGCAACTCGGTATACGGAAAAACACCGCTTGACGCAGTAAAGATCGCAAGGAAGGTCTGTGAAGGAAAGAACTGGAAGGACGTCCGCAAGGAACTTCACTGATTCTACTTAACTTTCCAGCTTCTTTTTATTTTCCTTCTTCCATTTATCTCTTTTTCATTGCAGAATACTTAAATCGGAAAATACAGGCTGGAAGGTAAGTAAATGAAGGTCGGGAAGGAAGAACAAAACGCAAAAAAACAGGAACAATAAGAAAGCCTAAAACCGGGAAAGTATGAACAACAGCTTTCGCAAGCCGGGAAAGTATGAACAAAAGTTTTCACGAAACCCTGGGATAAGATATGGATCAGGCAATAAATATCGACATCGGGACCAGCGGGATTCGAGCCCAGCTCCTGAATCTTACGGATTCTTCGGTTCTCAGGACTGCAATTCTGTCCAGAAACCCGCTTCCGGGTGCAAATGTCTTTGACCATATGGACTTTGCGATCAATTATGGGCAGGGAATAGCCCATGAAATTCTCGTCTCAGCCGTAAACTCTCTGATAAACAACCTCAAGCCAGAAAATCTTAAGCGCGTAGCCATCTGTGGAAATCCGATCCAGCTGTCGATATTTGAGGGAATAGAGATCAGGGACCTGGCATTTGCAGGAAAAAACGCCCTCGAAAAATTACATTTAAAGCCTCCGGAAAGGGACGGGCACATTGTCCCAGGAAGTGAAATCGGGCTTTGTAAAGACATCGATGTGATTATCCCGCCTTCAGTGAGGCATGAGATCGGGGCCGATGCTCTTGCCATGATGATAAAGTCCGGGTTTCTTGATACTCCCGAAACGTGCATGGTTACGGATTACGGGACAAATGCCGAGATGGCCCTGAAGGTAGGCGACAGAATATACACAGGGTCGGCTGCTGCAGGCCCTGTCATCGAAGGACAGCAGATCAGTAAAGGAATGCTGGCAACCCCCGGAGCTATTGCCGATCTCAGGCTTTCCGGAGGCTGGCAGGCGCTTGTCCTTGATGGAGAACTCAGGCTGGTTGAGGGGCCGAGAATCAACCTGCGCAACGGGACTTTCAAAACCACAGGATATCCTGCAAAGGGAATTACAGGCACGGGGGTTATTTCCCTTATGTATGCAGGGCTTGTAACCGGCATAATAAAACCGCCTCGCATTGAAGGCAGTAAGATTCTGCTGGGAAAGGAGATCGCATTTACGGAGGAAGACGTAATAGAAGCCGGAAAAGCCTTCGGAGCCCTGAGAGCAGGTCACCTGACACTGATGCATGAGGCAGGTATAGAATATGAAGACCTGGAAACTATGTACATGTGCGGGGCAAGCGGAACTTATGTAGACCCTCTAAAAGCCCGCTTTACAGGCATTGTACCTGCAACGCCGAAAAAAATCGTCCAGTGCGGAAATACCTCACTGGAACTTGCAAAAGACCTTGCCTTTGATCCCGACTACCTCTCATACCTCAATGAAATAAAGACATCAATCCTTGCAAACCATATCATGTTTGCCTCGTCCCCCATCTTTGCAGCCATTTATGTCCAGGAAATAGCCCTATGGAATGAAGGGATGCCGCTTGAAAAGTATAATGCAAACCTTGAGAGATCAGGTATCCAGCCTATTCCCCAGAAACTGCAGGAAAGCATTATTGAGAGAAGATGTGAAAGGGATATCCTCGAACCTGGAGAGAGTCTGGAGATTATGGAGTGCAGATGGAATTTTTTCGCTACCATTCAGTGCAGCGGCTGCGATGCCTGCGTGAAAGGATGCCCTGAAGAGGCTCTTTCAAGAGAATACGAGAGTTTTAAGATCAATACTGAAAAATGTCTTGGTACCGCCTGCAGAAGATGCGAGGAAAGGTGCCCTGAAGAGAAGTTTTCGATCAGTAATTTTAAGCTGGAACGCCCGGAATACGCGGAGATGGAATAGTAATCTGACAGCAGTAACTATACTTTGAAGACATTACTTAAAAAACATTACTTAGAAAACTACTTAGAAAACTACTTAGAAAACATTACTTATAGGACATTACTTAGTATACGCTAATCGGAGAACATGATATAGAAAACTTAAAATAATCATCTAGCCCTGATCGGCATTAAAATAATCATCCAGCCCTGATCGGCATGAGCTTTTACAGGTTTCCTGATTCGGCTATATCCAGAACCTGTTGATAAAGCCGGATATATCGCAGGCAAATCTTTAATCAGGAGTCAGTACCCTTGTTTCAGACCGAACCCATACTTTACCTGCAATCCTCTGGAAACGAATTGCTTACATCCCTGATGATTCTGATAACTACAATGGGATCATCGGCATTTTTAGCTGTTGTAATAATTAGCATTACTTTCGGGATAAATTTCCGGAAAGGCTTTCTTTTGTTCCAGCTTTTAATCTGGACAGGGCTGATTACCGAAATTATTAAAACACTAGTATCCTTTCCAAGGCCGGATTTTGTAGATAACAGAGTGCTTAATCTTGAATGCGGATTAAAGAGTACCTCACCTTTTAGCGGAAACGGACCTGAAGGTATATTTGCACTTCCCGACAAAGAGGTTCTTGAAACATTCCGCCTTCAAGAAACGAACTCACATTCACATTTCGGTTTCCCTTCCGGGCATGTTGCACTTACAACTGCACTCTGGGGGGGAGGTTCCGCGATCTTCAACAGCAGGATAATTAAAACCATGGCTCCGGTCATGATATTACTTGTAGCATTTTCAAGGCTGTACCTGGGAAGACATTTCCTGGGAGATCTGCTGGGAGGGGCGACTGTAGGCTTAATTTTCCTGATTGCTTTTACCCTTTTTCTCAAGAGCCCCCTGAAAGATGAGTTTTTCAGGAAAGAAAACTTTGAACCTGTATTCAGGCGCCAGAATATCATTATTTACGGCATTATGTTTGTTATCCCTCCCGCACTTACAGCCCTATCTCTCGTGAGTGCTGAAGCAGCCGGCTTTCTCCTTGGCACGAATGTAGCATATATTCTGATTATACGAAAAGGCCTCCCTGATGATACGGGAAGTGCGGAACAGAGAGTTTTGAGAATATTTATTGCACTCCTGATGTTCGGAGTTTCCAGTCTTGTTCTCGCTGCCGGGTTCGAAACTATACAACCCACACCCTATCTAAGTTTTAAGCTCATTGAATTTTTAGAAGCTTTCGTACCTGCATCCACAATCTGGGCGTCTGTAGTGATCTGCACAAAACTCAACCTCTATAGAAGAGGGAAGGAGTTGACAGGCGACCGGGAAAGGGAATGGAACAGGAAATCACTGGAAAAGCACGATAAAGGTTATTAAGACTCGTTAAGGACCGGATTACAGTTTTATGCTGCAGTTAACAAATCCTGGTTTAAGCCTTGAGAATTAAATAAAAAATCATCGGATTTACTCAGGGATTCACCGGGAGGTCTTTTCGGGTTCGGTTTGCCCTGTATTCCGGGAAAACTTTAGATCCCAGGACCTTAAGGGGATCATATATATTATATGAAGACTGAAATAGTGTTAATAATCCTTAAGCCATAGACTTAAAAACCAGCTAAAGAGTTACGGTAAGGCTCTGTAATGCATTTTCTAAATAAGGGGGATGAATTGTACAGAGCTAAGAAATTTATATACTCCAAAAAAAAGAAAAAATTGTAAGTAATTATAATCTAATTTGTTCTGTAGCTGTTCATAAGGAATAACTTAAATAATGCTTTTAACTATTGAGCGTATTCACAATTCACCTGAGAAGTAACTAACTAAAAACCGCAACCTGTCGGTTGCAATCAATAGAAAAGACCCAAGGGTCGTTTCACCGTGGAAAGGTTTCCCACGGCATAAAGCTTATACTCATATCAAAACAGAGAGGAAGACATTCATGGACTTTGAAAAATTAAGACACGGGACCGAACTAATCAAGCGGGGCTTTGCAAGAATGCAGAAAGGGGGTGTGATCATGGATGTTACAACTCCAGAGCAAGCCAGGATCGCAGAAGAAGCCGGAGCAGTTGCTGTTATGGCTCTCCAGGCTGTCCCTGCGGATATCAGGAAAGCAGGCGGAGTTGCGCGTATGGCTGACCCTGAGATTGTCCAGCAGATCATTGATACGGTTACAATCCCGGTAATGGCAAAAGCCAGGATAGGACACTTCGTCGAAGCCGAAATCCTTGAAGCCCTGGGTGTTGACATGGTGGACGAATCTGAAGTTCTGACCCCTGCCGACCCCTACTTCCATATAGACAAAACGCAGTTTACCGTGCCTTTTGTCTGCGGAGCCCGAAACCTCGGGGAAGCTCTCCGGAGAATTAACGAAGGGGCAGCCATGATCCGGACAAAAGGCGAAGCCGGAACCGGAGACGTCAGCCAGGCAGTAAAACACATGAAGCAGATCCAGGGCGAAATCCGCGCCCTTGCCGGAAAGACTAAAGAAGAGTTAATCATGGTTTCCAGGGACATCGAAGCCCCTATAGAGCTTGTAGTCGAAACCTCAAAAATGCAGCGCCTGCCTGTAGTAAACTTTGCAGCCGGCGGAGTTGCGACCCCCGCAGATGCAGCACTCATGATGCGGCTCGGGGCAGACGGAGTTTTCGTAGGCTCAGGCATCTTTAAAGCCGAAAATCCTGAGAAGATGGCAAGAGCCGTTGTTGAAGCCGTAAACAACTTTGACAACCCTGCAAAACTCGCTGAGATTTCAAAAGGCGTGGGCGCCGGAATGAAAGGAATCAGCGCAAGCATGATCCCTGTTGAAGAAGCCCTTCAGGAACGCGGCTGGTGACCAAGCCTTTTGGAAAAAGGCTTGAGCGAAAACCTTTTTTGAAAAGGTTTTATCGCAAACTTTTTCTGAAAAAGTTTGATCAAAAACAATGAAATTTTGGATTTGAGGATCTTATCCCCAAACCCTGTCCGGCGTGATTAACTGTTACGCCGGTTGAGAATTTAATTTTTAAAAACGGATTTTTCTTGCGGGCTGTTAGAATAAATTACTTCAATTTTTTATTTTTTGATCAAAAAACAACGAATTATTTCTGGAAAATGGTGTTTTTCATGAAGATAGGTGTAATCGCTATTCAAGGAGCGGTTTCTGAGCATGTTGATGCTTTGAGGAGAGCCCTTAAGGAAAGAGGGGCGGATGCAGAGGTAGTTGCTATAAAGCATAAGGGTGTTGTGCCGGAGTGCGGCGGGATTGTGATTCCCGGCGGGGAGAGTACCACGCTTTGCAGGCTGCTTGCCCGCGAGGGGATTGCAGAAGAGATTAAGGATGCGGCTGCAAGAGGCGTTCCGATTCTCGGGACCTGCGCAGGTTTGATTGTTATTGCAAAGGAAGGCGACGAGCAGGTTGAGAAAACCAGCCAGGAACTGCTCGGGATTATGGATACGAAGGTCAATAGGAACGCTTTTGGAAGGCAGAGGGATTCTTTCGAAGCCGAGCTTGAAGTTGAGATCCTTGGTTCTCCTTTTACCGGCGTGTTTATCAGGGCTCCCGGAATTGTAAATTGCGGGCCTGGGGTACGCGTGCTTTCAAGGCTTGATGACCTGATTATTGCCGCAGAACAGGGAAACGTGCTGGCGCTTGCTTTCCATCCGGAATTAACCGACGATTTGCGGATTCATCAGTATTTCCTGGATAAAGTGTTTAACTGTTAAGACCAGACAGGTTTCCGACTGTTTCCTATTTTATTTCGGGCTCTGAGCTCTTTATTAAAGATTATTTATTTTTTAATATTATTTCCTGAGTTTCTGGCATATTTTATTATAAATATATAAATCCGGACAAAAAGTGCTCTTACTTCTTTTATTTAAGATACCTTGAAAGTTATATACAGATTGCAACCATATTAGTAAAAATCAATTCAATAAGGGGTATATAAATGGTAAAATTGACTGATGAAATGAAGGAAGACTTTGCGAAAATGAAAGTTTTCCCGTTCGCAACTGCATCTAAATCCGGAGAACCGAATGTAATACCAATAGGGCTGTGCATTTTACAGGAAGATGGAGAAACAATCTGGATAGCAGACAATTATTTCCTTAAGACCCGTAAAAACCTTGATGAAAATCCCAGGGGCTCAATCTATGTCTGGGGACCCGAGATTAAAGCCTGCTATCAGATAAAAGGAGATATTGAGATAAAGACTGAAGGGGAAGATTACGAGGATATGTATAAAATGGTTAAAGCTAAATCAGAGAAGTTCCCTGCAAAAGCCCTTGTAGTTATGAAAATTACTGAAGTTTATGACTGCAAACCCTTCACAGAACCAGGAAAGAGAATTCTCTAAAAGCTTTTAGAGATTATATGAAAAATTTTACGATTTTATTCTGACTTAGGGGATGAGATAATACCCCATTATCTTTCTTTTTTGACAAATTATTCTAATAAAAGATGCTATCACGCCATTTTTCTGAATACTATTTCTTTTTGTAACAATTTATCATAAAACTATAGTTTAATTGTTAAGAGGTTTAGGTCGGAAAACATATAAAGGATTGTTTAAAACTGAATAAGTGAGAATGTTCTGCAGGGTTCAGTACAGTTTGAGATCCATCCTGAACTCTGCATACCCGAAGGCATGAAGTATATGACTTTAAAACCATTTTAAAGTTTTCTTCTTGCCTCTTGAATAAAAGTAAGAGGTGAAATAGATTGGAATTAAATAAAAAAGTTCAAAGAATCAGCGGGCTTTTCATGATAATGCTTGTCGTAGGTATGGTACTAGTTACACCTGCATTGGCATGCCCAGCTGGAACGGATTGTGGGAATAGCTCGCTCTCTGGAGATCCAATAAAATTAACAGGAGAAGAAAAAGACAAAGTAGTTGATATGGCTTTAAAAAATAGCCATGTAAAAAAACTTCAAAGTCAGTTGAAAGATGAAGGCCTCATACAGAAAGATCCAGAAGCATTTACTGTACCAATGAAAACAGAAGATAGCTCTGTGAGCAATACACAAGTTGTTGTAATAGGGTTCGAATCATCTAGTGCAGAGGTAAATGTAACAAAGAAAACGATAATGTTCGCATACGATCCAGTAACCGACGGTACTGCCATAATTGAAGGTACTGGATGGGATTGTACTCTTTGTGCTGCTGGCATAGCCGGATGTGGGGCATGCGCTGCTTCTTGCACAGTAATAAACGCTACGTGTATACTATGCTTAGCGTCGGTGTGTACAGCGTCTTTATATCAGTGTACTGTATGTTGTTGCAATTTAGGAAACCAGTGGTGTTGCGATCGACTTGACTGGTGATTGAATGGATGGAGATATAAATAACAAGGGAAGGATTTACCTCCCTTTCCTCCTTCTATTTATTTCTTTGATTCTCATGGGAATTAGCCTGGCGGGTTCTATAGTAGAGTCATTTAACTATATTCCTTTTACACTAATAGGACTCGGCATATTTTTATTAGCTCTTTCATTACTTAAGAAAAATATGACAAGTGCATTAAAGATAGCTAGTTCGGGTGCTTTTATTATCGGAATTTTTTTAGGAGTTTTTTTCTGGGGAAGAATCTATATTAATATATTTCTGATTTTCATCGGTTGTATTATAGTGTATATTATTATTACTAAAAGAGTTCATTCATGAAAATTGTGAGGTGTTTCAATGAAAACAATAATTTTAATAATTTTGATACTTCTTTCAATATCTCTTGTTGGATTGGGTTATATAGAAAGTAAGCCAAACAGTTACGATTTAAAATATAATTTTGATGAAGGTGATGTGTTTGCCACGATATTGTATCTTCTGTTGAAATGCCAAATAAAATGGTAACTCCGATAAACGTTGATATGAATATTTTAGATATTAACAATACTAGTATTACTGTAAAGAAAATATCGATGGAAACAACCCCTGGGAACAAAATCAAAAAGTCCCATATTGAAACAATGACTGATCAAGGAGAAATAATAAAATTAAATTCTGAAGATTTAATACTACCAGAGATACAACCCGAGGTACCAAATACGATAATTTATCCAGAAAACCAGATCCACCAGGGAGAATCATGGACTATTCCTTTTAAAAGGGCAAATAACCTTACTACAGCGGGAATGTTAACTAGCTATGAATTATTAGGTACAAATAATTATACATGTATCGGTTTTAAAAATGTATCAGTCAGAGCAGGAAGTTTTGAATGTGTTGGTATTGAATCTGATTCAAATTTTACTTTAAATATGGTAACAAAAACATCTAATGGAACTGTTTATACTACAATAGCTGGAAAGGAATCAGGTAAGAATTGGGTTGATTTAAACAGTGGGGTATTAGTCAAATCGGAATACGATGTGGATAAAGTTATTAAAACAGACCTTTCTGAGATATATGAGGAAATAGGGCTTGAAAAATGTTATAAGGAAACTCCAATAGATTCACATATAATTAGTGAACTTGTAAATTTTAAAGAAGGGTAACAAAATAATGCACAGATTAAGTATACTCCTTTTACTTTTTTTATTAATCCCAACAACCTCTGAGGAGCCTGTTTCAGTTCAATATTTCCATCAAAAAGGTTGCCACGATTGTGCAATAACTGATCCAATTATTGATCGAATAGATACTCAATATAAAAATAGCAGTGTTGTAATATCAAGAATTGAAACTAGTACTGCTGATGGTTTTAATCAATGGAATAAATATGGTTTTCTTGAAGTCCCGGCTATTGTAATTAATAACGAAACAAAAATTTCTAAAGAAGAGATTGCTGAAGAGAGAATTAAAAAATCAATCAATGAATACCTTTTGGAAGAGGAAAAAAACACAAATAACTCCATAAAAAATCTACAGGAAAACAAACAGGATAGTGGATATATAAACACAGACCTGAATTTGCCATTTGCTTATTCACTCGGCCTTTTTGCAGGTTTTTCACCCTGCTTGATGGCCATACTGGGATTTCTTTTAAGCTTTACTGCAGGAACAAGCAACAGCGCGAAAAACGGCATGGTACGCGCAATGGTATTTGGATTAGGGCTCGTGGGTTCCTACTTAGTATTGGGCTTGTGTTTGCTCTCATTCAGAAAATCAATTCCAAGTTTGGAAAGTTTTTCTTTAATAACAGGTATTATTTTAATTCTTATTGGATTAAATCTTCTAGGGATTTTAAAATCGCCTGTTGTTCTGGATAATTATTTTCAGAATTCTGCCCGGAAATATGCGAGTACTCTAGGTGGAGTTTTCTTCCTAGGGATATTGTTTTCGTTTGTAAAAGTTCCCTGCACCGCTCCCATGCTCCTTGTGTTGCTCAATAAGACTGTTACAAACGGAACTGTTAATGATCTGGCTCTATTGATTGCTTTTAGCGGCGGAGTATTAACTCCCTTTATTGGGGTTGGCCTGATTGGAGGTTATACTCTGTCTAAACAAATTCGTTCATACAGAATATACCTGAAAAAAATCAGTGGATTTGTGCTCATATTACTTGGTTTATGGATGATATTTTAAACCCAATTTTTTAAAGACATGTAAGAATTATCAATGTTTCCAAGCTATGAGTTTTACAACGTAGTTAAAAAAATTACCAATTGAAGGAGACTAACATGATAACAACGAAAGAACTTAGACCAATACTTGTTCTGGCTTTCATAACTGTAGCACTGTCTATCTCAGGCTGCACGGAAAAAGACCTGAGTGCAGAAGATATTGCAAGCCGGATGCTGGAGAAACAGGAAAGCATTCAAGATTATTCGTATACGATGCACACTACTTACTACGTCGGGGAAAAGGCCATAGAAAGCGAATTTAAAACCATATATAAGAAACCTCATATGATTAAGAACTTTATACAGGAACCCGGAAAAGAGGAAGAGACGCTTGTACTTTCAGATGGAGAATTCAGGTGGACATACGCTCCTGATACAAACACGGTAATGAAAACAAAGCTTCCCAAGACCCCGGAACCGACTGAAAGTGACTATCTGACTCTTATAGGGATTACCCTTAATGATACGAATATCTCTTTACTGGGTCTTGAGGAAATTGACAGCAGAGAAATTTACCTGCTGAAGGCTGTTCCTAAAGAAACCGAAGAAAACGCTGCTCAATATGAAATGAAAATCTGGATAGATAAAGAAACCTGGATGCCTCTTAAGTACGATCTGTATGACAGCCTTGGAAACCTGACAGTAAGAACCGAAATCTACGACCTTAAGGTTAACACAGGGATCCCGGACTCAGAATTTAAATTTAAGATCCCAAAAGGTGCTAAAATAGTAGATTCGGGAGAAATAAAACCCTGAATAATTGAACCTTGAAAGAAGCGAAATGCTAAAAATAGCGGAGTTTGCAGAAGTAAAGTCAGGAGACACTGAACATGGAAACATCTCTAATGAAAGAACGATTTTTGTATTTCATTATCGCTCTTATTGTAGGCACATTATTAGGGTACCTGTCTCATGATTTAATGAATGGAATACGTACTGGAATTTTCATTGGAATTGGGTTCGTTATAGGGAATATACTTGTAGGAAAAAGACGAGAGAGAAGGAAACAAGAAGTAAAAAAACACTAAAAGCAATAGCAAATGAAATAAGTCAAAACAAAATCGAATAAGCAAAAACATTATCAAAGCAAGTCAAATCAAAAAGAACCAGGACTAAAAATAAAGTAAAGAGTGTTTTAAAGCCCGCCCGTGGGCGGAACTTGAAAAATCACTCTGCTGGAGCCTCTGCTGGAGCTTCTGCTGCGGCTTCGAGGCCGAGAAGGGCTCTTATGGATTTGCTTCCGTATTCAACGACTTTTGCATTGATCTGGACGATGTCATGGGCAATTTCTTTGCCGCGCATCATCTTTCTCCTGCGCTGTCCGGGAAGCTTGGGGGTGTAGCCCACGCCGACTGCAAGCAGGATTCTCTGTCTTCTGGGGCCTGGGAGGTCGGGTTTCATAACGAAACCGCTGCCGTCACAGCCACCTGTGATCTTGACTTTGTATCCGGTAAGGCCGAAAACAGCACCATCAACAACATCGCCTATTGATTTTCCAATTAATGCGTTTGTCTCAGGGTCTTTTACATCGACCTGGTAAGCACGCCCTTCCTTTGGGTCAGAAACTACAACTTTGAAACTAGCCATGTGAAATCCTCCAATATCAGATTTATTTTTTAATAATTCCTTTGCCTTTCTATCCGAAATTTTAACCGGATTTTCCTGAATTTTTACCTGAACCTTATGTGCAGCCTGAATAATTTCTGCACTTATAAGCGTTATTTTGCCCAGAAAGGATTATCTCTCCTTTTCAGGGAAAGGAAAATGTCAAGAGTTTCCTTTTCATCGGTTGAAAGGGAATCATAGATCTCGTGCTCAAGAACTTTGGCATGCCTCTCAGGCACATTGATGTAGAGCACGTCTTCTTCTTTTATCTGCCGGCCTACGGTTGCACCTTCAATTGCCATTGCAACTTCTTTGCCTGCCCCTGCCGACGGAATATTCTCGCCTTCGGACTGCAATCCCTTGATCTTGCCTATAACGGTTCCGTTTTCAAGCATGACATCGGCATTTGTCCGCACGACTCCGCCAAGCACCCTTACGCCGACAACTGCGGGCTTGCTCTGCCGGAATACACAGCCCGGAAGGACTTTGAATTTTCCGGGACGGATTATCGTTTCGAAAATCTTCTTCTCAGCCTGTTCCCGCTGCTCTTTTACATATTTCTGGTAATCTTCGACCAGGCGGTAGATAACATCACTTGTGAATACCTTCACATTACTTTCCTGCAGGAAATCTCTGGCGTCAGGGTGAACTTTGACACTGAAACCTATGAGCACGGAATAAAGCGGGTCTTCAACCGTCGAAGCCTCAATAGCATCACGGTGTGAGATATCTCCCACTTCGGCTTTCCTGATAGGAACCTCGTCTTTCTGGAACTCATGCACAAGGGCTTCAAGGGAACCGAGAGTGTCGGCTTTGATCATTATTCCTACTGAACCCGTATCAATCCTGACCTCATCGATCTCGGATTTTACCTGGGTTACAATCTCATCAAGGGTTTCTTCGGTAGCAACCCTTATGGGAGAGCCTGCAAGGGCACCTTCGAGACCAGGAGCCGAAATCTTTACACCGACCGCAGCAGTTACCTTATTCACCTGCTTGAACTTGCTCTCGTAGCGGATTTCAGAAAGTTCCCTGGGTTTCAAGAGAGCCCGTACCTTTGTCTGGATTGGTTCTCCCAGGCTTCCGATAACAACCGTATCGCCCTTTTTCAAAGTGCCGTCATAGAGAATAACGTCAAGGGTTGCACCCAGACCTTTTTCTTCCTTGACCTCAAGCACGGTGCCGACTCCAGGGACTGTAGCGTTATACTGCAGGTTTGCTTCAAGGAATCTCTGGGCAAGGCCGAGAAGTACCATCAGGACATCAGGAATCCCTTCGCCCGTTACGGCACTTACAGGCACTACACCCAGGGTCTTCTGGAAGTTTGTAACCCTGTCGTACCTTTCTGCTGCAAAGCCCTGGTTGTATAATTCACCTATTACCTCGTAAAGCTTTGTCTCAAGCCGGGCCTGGACTTCCTCGGACTGCTTTTTGAAAGTCGCTGCAAAAGGAAGGTCTTTTTGTGAAACCCAGCCGCCAATCCTGTCGATCTTATTGGCAACAACAACAAAAGGAGTTTTAAACCGTTTTAAGATCTGCAGGCTTTCGTAGGTCTGGGGCTTAAAACCTTCGTTTATGTCCACGACAACAATTGCAAGGTCAGCAAGGGCGCCTCCCCTGCTTCTTAAAGTTGTAAAGGCATGATGTCCAGGAGTATCAATAAAGAGCAGTCCCGGCACTATGAACCGATCTCGAAGCCTTGGGTCTCCGAGCTTGTTGATAATCACATCCATTGGGACTTCAGTTGCCCCGATATGCTGGGTGATGGCACCGGCTTCTCCACTGACAATTGCAGTACCCCTGATCTTGTCAAGCAGAGTCGTTTTCCCGTGGTCAACGTGCCCCATCACGCAGACTATAGGAGTCCTCAAATTTTTCTTGTCGGCCATATGCAAAACCTCTCTCATTCCCGCGTCTTACTCGCTGCAGGTCCAGAAGGGTCCGGGTTTCCCCTAAGGACCCATATTGCAGGTACCGGATAAACAAAAGCCTTGAGTCGCACCCTGAAGAGGCTCCAGGAACACGAAGCGGCTTTGTACCTGCTTTATTCGTACAGACAGACTTCGTCGATCCTGGAATATTTCCCGATTTCGGAGTCCTTAAAGTGAATTGCAATTTCCCTTGCTGCAGCGTCCGGGGAGTCGGATGCGTGAACTACATTTCTGCCCACATCCAGAGCGAAGTCCCCACGGATTGTACCGGGAGCCGCATCCACAGGGTTTGTAGCCCCGTTTATGGCTCTCATGACCCTGATTGCATCTTTTCCTGCAACTACCATTGAAACCGAAGGGCCCGACGTGATGAATTCGACAAGACCGGAGAAGAAAGGCCTCGCTGAATGTTCAGCGTAGTGTTCTTTCGCAGCGGCTTCACTGATAACGTTCATCCTGAGAGCGACGATTTTTAAACCCCGCTTTTCGATTCTGGAAATTACCTCTCCGACCAGCCCGCGCTGGACTCCGTCAGGTTTTACCATAACGTATGTCTGTTCCATATGCACACCTTAATAATCCGAACAAATAAACTGGCAACTCTATTCTTTATGCTTTCTTCAGCTGGATTCTGCCTTTCTCGGTCCACTCGGTACGCCTTGGAAGCCTACCCAGACTGAAGTTGCTCATGCACTTGGAAGAGTGCATGTAATAGGTAGAGCCGTCTTTCTTGACGTAGAGCTTACCGGTTCCGGGCTCCAGCATTTTTCCACAAAAATAGCATTTCCTCTGTTCCATCCATCTCACCTTTCTTATCTGGTGGTCAATTTCTTAGCTTCTCTTGATGTCTCAAGAAGCATCAGGATGTCGCCAATACGGACAGGGCCCACGCAATTTCTTGTAATAACACGACCCTTATCCCTGCCTTCCAGAACCCTGCACTGGATCTGGCTGGCTTCACCATGCATACCCGTATTCCCGATAACGTCAATAACCTCAGCAGCAAAGCCGCCGGTTGTGCTTTCGTCAGCCATAATCAGCACCTCATGTTATCAGGATTATTTAAGAGCTTCAAGCTTCTGAGCAATGTCCTGAACCATTTCAGCTGCTTTTCCTGCATCTATGATTGCGACGGTTGCACAGGACACACCAAGCCCACTGGCTGCACCAAGTTCCTTCTGGTTCTTGATGAAAATGTAAGGTGCTTTCTTTTCTTCGGAAAGGGGACCGATGTGAGCAACGATCTCGGCAGGCTCGATGTCTTCTGCGATAAGGACGAGCTTTGCATTGCCTCTCTCGATTGCTTTTGTGGCTTCATTGGTGCCTTTCTTAATCTTTCCAGTGTCTCTGGCAAGCTCCAGAGCTTCAAGTGCTTTGTTTGTAAGTTCTTCTGGAACGTCGAATTTAGCTAATTGTGCCATTTAAGATTCTCCTTCGAAATTGCGAGTACCGCAATTTTTCATCAATCATAGGTTTTTAACACATATCTGTCAACATTGAAATTCAGATTCTTAAATTAAAGCCTGAGATACTTCAATGCGGAGAGTAAATGAGTTGAAACAAGATACTGCTAGCTAAATGCCGCAGATCGAACCTTAGAAGTACATGATCACCTATAAACTTTCTGCTTGAAAACGCAAGTCATAAACGAAAAGCAGGAGTAAAGTAATAAGGAATTCGTATATATAAGGCTATTTTCAATTCCCGGACAACAAATGAATTAATACGTCATGGTTATAAGGAATGTAAGAAATTTTGGTCTCATGGACACAATTTACTACGAAGCTCATAAAAATCTCTATCTTAACCTTACAAACCGGTGCAGTGCAGACTGCATTTTTTGCATCCGCAATTTTGCAGACGGGGTTTACGGGTATGACCTGAGGCTATCAAGAGAACCGACAACTGAAGAAGTCACCGGAGCCCTGGGGGAACTGGACCTTTCGAAATACCGGGAAATCGTATTCACAGGCCTTGGGGAGCCCACCCTCAGGCTCGACGTGGTACTTGCAGTTACCCGCTGGCTAAAAAGCCGGAGTATCCGGATCAGGCTTGATACCAATGGACAGGCAGCCCTGATAAATCCCGGAAGAGATGTGATCTCGGAACTTAAATCCGCTGGAATAGATTCCATTTCCGTAAGCCTGAACGCCGAGTCCGAAGAAAAATATAACAAACTCTGCCGGCCGATTCACAGGAATGCTTATGGTGCGATACTTGATTTCATAAGAGAGGCGAGGAAGGCAGGAATAAGTACAAGAGTTACGGTAGTTGAAGTGTCCGAAATAGACCTGGAGAAATGTAAAAAGCTTGCTGATGAGCTTGATTCGGACTTCCACGTAAGGGTTTTATCCGAAGCTGCAAGCAAAGAAATCTGAAAGCTATGGAGACGATAAAAGGCTCGGATCCTTAAGAGGTTCAGAGATTTAAGATCCTTGAGAGAGTAATCAGCTTTATAACTGAAAGTTACCGGCTAAAAAATCATATAATCCCAATTTGTATTATTTAGATATACCGAACTGAATTTACAGAACTGGAAGGGTAACCTTCCAGAGCTGAAATTTCAGGCTTCGGATTTTTTTCTTAATTCCCAGACATGCGTCCTTCGTCATCAAGGTTTTCAAAATCGCCTGAGTCTTCCTCCGAAGTCCGTTTTTTGAAAGTTTTGTTTTTCAGGTAGATTGCTACTATTAAGACTGCCAGTAAAAGAATTATAGGAAACTTAAAGAAATTAAGCAGCTCCGAAAGCTTTGAGGAATTCTTTTCAAAGTTCAGGTTGACTGCACCCGGGCCTCCGTCACTATTTATACCACCCGAATCTTTGCCTGAGGATGCCGAGGCAATCTCAACTACACTTTCAATGCCCCCGGTCGTTGCGGTTCCTTCTTTTTTCGTCATTCCGGCTTCTACCTTCTCAAGATCGGATTCCCTGATTTTTTCCCTGGAAAGGAAACTTTCTCCGAAAAGCCTTGCAAAAACCGTGGAATTTCGCTCAAAAAGGTATACTGCTCCGTCATCGCTCGCTGCGGCAAGAGTCGAGCTATCGAGAGAAACAGATACGCAGTTAATATTTCCTCCGCAACTTGTGTTCCAGAATTCGTTTCCTTCCATATCGAGGACATAAAGCGTATCATCCCAGCTTCCGGCTGTAATGAACGAAACGTCGGGCGAAATTACAACGCTGTATATATCGTCTTTTGCCTGGTAGTCCCAGAGTTTCGTACCAGTACTGTTAAACAGGTAGACCCTATCGTCAAAACTTCCTGCTGCCAGGTGTGAACCGTCGCTTGTTAGCGAAACGCTGCTGATCCAGTAAGCAGGATTATGCATCCAGGAAAATTCCCCTTTCCGGTCAAGTAGATAAACATTATAATTGGACCCGCCGGCAGCCACATAATAAGCATGCGGGGTCATGCATACGCTATTGATTACACTGCCTGTCTTTTTTTCCCAGATTTTATTTCCTTTACTGCCAAAAAGGTAAATATACTGATTGGAACTCCCGGTTGCAATATAGGAACCATCCCTGGAGATGACTACACTCCGAACTGGAGCCCCGGAATCAAAATCCCATAAAAGCTTGCCTTCCCTGTTAAAGAAGTAAAGCTTGCCGTCCTCACTGCCTGCTGCCACATACGAACCGTCATAAGAGACCGCAACACTATTCAAACTGCCTCCTGTTTCGTAATTCCAGAGCAGGTTTCCATCCCGAGTAAAAAAGTATACCCTGTTATCGTTGCTCCCTGCAGCTACACGAGTTCCGTCTGAAGAAATCGATACGGTATAAACAACATCTCCCGTAGTATAATTCCAAAGCTTTTTCCCTTCAGGATTAAAAAGAGAAACATTATGATCGAAACCCCCGACTGCAACATAACTTCCCCCGGAAGAGAGAGAAACCGTATTGACTATGTGTCCGGTTTCACATTTGCAGAGCAGGTCAAAAGCCCTGAGTTCCCGGAAGTCTGTTTCCTCACTGTCCGGGGTAACAGCATCCGCAGACCCCAAATCTGCAAACGGACCGAAGAGCAGACCCAGTATTATAAATAACCATATTCCCGCCGACTGTCTCATAGTAATTATAATGTAGGAGTTTATTCCAAATGAATTTTTTGTCAGGGTTTGCAGAGAAAAAAGGAATTTAGTCCCGGCTAATCGAAAAGCCAGGATAAAGCATTGAAAGATCAGTAAAATGATAATTCAGGTAAAAAATGATAAAAATAGAAAGTAATTGAAAAAAATGGAAAAAATGATAGAGATAGAATGGAAGGGAGAAAATAACAGAATATGGCAGGAGAATAAAACTATAGAAAGATGCAAAAAGAATATAGAGCAAAGAAAAAAAATTAATGAGTATGAAAAAATAAAATATAAAAAAATTGAATTTAATTTTTCAAACCTGTTTAGCCAGGAAAACGAGAGATCCTTTTTCAGTGCCATTTCCGGAGTAGTTAGCCGGAACCTTGAGTACAATTTCAAAATCTTTACTTGAATTAGCTGGAATTACTTCAGAGAAATTCGACCAGAAAAGGGAAGAGATATAGATGCCTTCTGAGAAAACCGTGCCTGAAGAGTCTCTAACTTCAGCGGAAAGATTGACATTGCCTTTTCCTGTATTCCTTACCTGCAAAACCTGAGGTTTGCCTGACTGTCCTGCTGGCTGCCCGGAGAGCAGGGTTCCGAAGTCAAGGGCACTTCTGTCAACCTCAATGGAAACATCAGATGTATTATTTGTTTCAGGCATTCCGATTATGACCGTAAGATCCACCCCGATCACGGAAGGAGGTCTGGCAAGCGGGAAATAATCAAAATCACTTCCGTTTATATTGAATGGCAGGTCGCAGATCCCATCCGAATCCGAATCGTTTGAGACCTGGGAAAAACCTGTCCCTTCCGGATTTGCCCAGAAGTTCCCTCCAAGGCTAGGACCCCCTACAATATTTGTCGCGGGTGAACGGGTAGTATTCCAGATATTTCCCTCAGCGTTTTCGGTCCTCACATTTATGCTATTATTGAAGCAATTATTGTAAATGCGGTTATCTGCACTGTAGTCCAGCAGATAGATGCCGGATTCGTTATTTGCTATTATTGTATTGTTAGACAGCTCGTTGTCGTGGCAATCTTCCCTCAGAAAAATGCCCGTGCTGCTGTTTGAAATTGTGTTATTATAGACCCTGGAATCGAAGACAAAAGTTAGATAAATTCCGTTCCCGCAACCTGTAATTAGATTGTCACGCAGCACAGTTCTTGCCTGAACGTCGTAAATATCGATGCCTGTACTGCAGTTTATGATTTCATTCCTTGAGACAAGATTGTTTCCGCCGCAGCAGGCAATACTTATCCCATCGCCGTTCGAGACCCTGTTCTGGAACATTATATTATCCCAGCAGTGAGCTCCAAGCACAAGGTTACTCTCCTCAATGGTATTATTTATCAGCAGATTCCTCCCGCATCCTTCATCAAGCCAGATACCGTTACGGAAAAAAGTGTTCTTCAGGAGTGTAACGTTCCTGGAGTTCTGCAGGTAAATCCCGTATCGGTTTTCGAAAAACGTGTTATTCTCGATTGTGCAGTTGTTAACCTGCTCAAGGCAGATCCCTGCTGGAGGGCAACCTATCTCATCCCACTCATAAACAGACGTATTCGACCCCGAATTCGAAGCCTGCCCCGACGACTGGTTTTCTCCTGTATCACCGGGACCACTGGAATTATTAACCGCGACAGAAGAATTTACAGAATTCGAAGGCTCAGGAACGCCGGGAAGTTTCCCAGGCCCGGTTATATTGAAGCCGCTGATAGTTACGTTATCAGCCTTAACCTGGAATATACTGGAATTTCCATCTTTTGCCCTCAAAAGCACATGATCAGGGCTTTCAAATTCCGAACTTATGGTTAAGCCTGACACATTGACAATAATATTCTCCTGGTATTCCCCGGCTTTGACGATTACAATATCTTCAGACGTAGAATTATTTACTGCAGCCTGAATTGAATTCCCGGGTTCTACATAGATAACTTCTGCACTTCCGATGCCTGCTGAAAACAGAAACAAAACGACAACCAATGCGGCACTGAACCTCCGCCTGTTACTGCAATCTCCGATAAGCATAATTCTCAGAATTGACCCCCCAGAAACCTGAAACTAACCCCTCCGGATCAGGATAGAAGAAATTTTGAAACTGTAGTTATTATAATTATGATCTGTCAATATACAGATTAAACTAATAATTTATATATTAGCTGTCTCATTAATTTAATGATGTCTATTAATTATCTTTTGCATTCTTATATAATGTACAACATAAAAATAACGGCGTAACCCATTATTATTTTACATCTTTTTCCCAATATAAAATACATATCCATAATACTGTTTGTATTTTGAATACAAGTCTGCCTCACGCCTCATAAATGCAATCATATCCTCAACTGTTTTATTTCCCGCATGTTTTTTCAAGAATTCCTCTTGCCTTGCTTTTTGCGGAATAAAATAATTGTCTATCCAACAATTTTCAGGCAGCGTAAATGCGGCAACAGGAATATAACCTGTTTTTTGCATGATGGAAATATTATACCCTATTGTGCCAATTTCAGGAACTGCGTCCAACCACCACTTCTCGATTTCAGCGGGACGTTCATCGGTAAACCATGACTCATATGTTACGGCAATATAACCATCTTTTTTAAGGAAGCCTTTCCAGTGATTCAAGCCTTTTTCAAAACCTATATTGGCAATAGCCCCCTCAGACCATATAAGATCAAATTCGTCATTCTGAAATGGCAAATTATCCATTGAACCGACAATACCTTTTACCCTGTTCTGCAAACCAAGTTTTTCGGCTGTTGCGTTAAGTTTATCAATCGAGCCGGCGTAAAGATCGAGGGCGGTGACGGTTGCTTCTGTATTTTGTGCCAGAACCATTGTTTGAAAGCCTGTGCCGCAGCCTAAATCGGCAATTTTTGTTTTGTTTGAAAGATTTCTGATAAAACTTAATGCCCTGATGGTTTCTTCGAGGCTGCCAGGTCCCTGCCGTTCAAGCTCTGTGAAAAATTCATTGATGAGGGCAAAATCAAATTCTTGGATTGTTATTTCTTCCATTGTCATACTCCTTATCTTCTAATCATACCTTCTTTTCCATTAAACTAGTGATACATCTTAACTGTCTCTTCATTTATTATATGTCTCTTTATATTTACACGAAACCAGAACCTGTAAATAGAGAAATCTCTCAAAGGAAAAGAAACAGAATAACAAAATTATAATCGCTAAGAGAAAATAAAAGAGAAAAAATTGAGTTTAAATTTAATAGAAACCTGATCTTAAAAGGAGATAACATGAGGGAGATCGCTCTTAGAAAAAAGATAGAAGATACTGCTTCTGGAATGAATGCGGATTTTGTCGGTATTGCCAATGCAGGTTGCTTTGAAAACCCTGAATATACCGGAAACAAACCTCAAGATGTGATGGCAAGCGTGCAGTCAATTATAATCCTGGGAGTCGGCGTGCCAAAAGGTGCTTTTGATACCCTTCCAGCCGGGAGGGCAGAATATACCAATACCCTTATGGCAGCGACAGCAACCCTACGGATAGCTGCATTCCAAATTGCTAAAATCATTGAAAAGGAAGGATACCGGGCAACTATCGTGCCCACCGAAGGAAGCGAATTCGGGTACTGGTATGCTGACCGCAAAACCCTCAAAGCAAACCTTTCCATCAAATATGCCGCATACCATGCAGGTCTGGGAAATTTCGGCATGAATCATCTCCTTATTACAAAAGATTTCGGTCCCAGGGTTCGAATGACCGCAATACTGACAGATGCCCCGCTGGAAAGAGAAGAAAAAGGTGATTTGCTGCCATTTATTAACGAAAAATGCAGCAGCTGCATGAAATGTATTGAAGTGTGCCCGGCTGGCGCTATTTCCCAAAATGGTGAGATTGACAGGGAGAAGTGTGCACAGTATATGTTTAATGTACTTGGAGGCTTACGCTGCGGGCTTTGTGTTAAAGTCTGCCCGATGTAACTGATATCTGAGAGAATATATTTGAAAGAATAAAACATAAATAGCAATGAAATGATCTCTGAGCTTTATAAGTTGGAGAAAGAAACTCTAATTTCCAGACTTGCAGAGTTTTTTAAAACTCAAGAACATGTGGAACTTGCATACCTTTTTGGCTCAACAGCCAAAGATCACAGGGGACCTTTAAGCGATATTGATCTCGGAGTTTTCCTTTCAAGCAGTGTTACTAAAAGGGAAAGGATACAGAAAAGTCTGGAAATAACAGCGGAGCTTGCAAGTTTTCTTAAAACGGACAGAATTGATCTTGTTGTTATGAACGATGCATCATCTGTTATTAATTTTGAAATTATAAAACCCAATATCCCGGTATTTATCAGAGATGCAGGCTTTAAAATTAATATAGAGCAGGAGATAATGTCAAGATATCTGGACAGAAGGTACCATGAAAACCTCCTTAACAGAGTTTTCTTAGAAAGGATTCAGGAGAAGGGGGGTTTTGAATAAACCACAATAAGCGTAGAGTTGATGCTGCTGTGAACTTATTATCTTTCTATCTTAAAAAATTGGACTTGTTTAGGGTCGCATTAAGGTTTAAAAGAAAGTTTTTAACTGCTTTTTTTAATTGCTTATCAGTAACTTATAATTTCAAGCTCTGGCACTTCTTTGAAGTGACTATCTCTGGTAACTATTCTCTCGCCATGAAGTAATGTGATAGCAGCTATGAGTTCATCAAAGGCTCCAATAGCCTTTCCCCTTGAGAGCAAATTTGCAGAGAGGGAAGCAAAGACTTCATAGACTGATTCTTCGAGTTCCAGAACCTGAAACATTCCAGAAGCTTTTTGATTTCTTTCAGGTTTTGATCCGTCTTTCTGGATATATATACTCCCCGATACAGTTCAAGTACATTAATCTCGGTAGTGCATAAGGGAACATCCTGAACTTTCATTTCAGCCAGCTTCTGGAGTGCCTCCTTATTTCCTCTTAATAGATCAACGATAAAAAAGTATCAAGCACCGGCATCAAGATCAACTTCCCTTATCTTTGCCTTTCTCATATCCCTGGAAGCTTTTTCGATTGCGTCCGCAAGTTCGGGATTGGGACCTATCTCTGCGAGAACTTCCGATAGTTTTCTTTTTCTGGGATAGTACTTGAGGATCACATCCGAGAAGCTATCTTTTTCTGAGGTTTTGAGGCTTTTGAGTTTCTCGTAGGCCTCTTCACTTATGCTGATCGTTCGAGTTGGCATGATATTATTTGTGAATGTATGTGCATTTATATATGTATTTTATACCCAGGATGCAACTGCAGAAATCACAGAACTAATAAAAGATTTATTTTCTATATCCTCATCCTCAATCTCATTTTTAAAAGTACGATTCTGAGGATTATCCGGTAAATGATCCATATCTGAATTTCCAATATTACCTCTCAAAGTGTTACTATTTGAGCCAGCAAGTTCAAAGCCATGTTCCCTGTTCGAATTTGCAATGTTGTCAGTTAGAATGTTATCTTTTGAACTCCCCAGATCAATTCCTGCATACATGTTTGAATTTGCAATATTATTGTTTAGCAAACTGTTACTGCAATTAAATAATTTAATTCCACCACCATTGTGATTTACAATATTTCCAGTTACTTTATTTTGTATAGAAGAACTTAAAGCTATACCATTATCTTCATTAAAATTTGCAGTGTTGTTATTCAATTCAGTGTTTGTTGATTCATGAACATCAAATCCAATACCATTAGAATTTGCCACGTTGTTACTTAAGTGATTATCAGTGGATGCAACTATTGCAATGCCGAACATATTATTAATTGCAATATTATTCAACCCACTGTTATTATCCGAGTTAACCAGAATGATTCCAACGGCGTTATTTGATAGGATGTTGCTGTCAAACCTTGAATTGCTTGTATTAAATAAAGCAATGCTCTGGGAGTTGTTTTGGAGAATCTGATCTTTTATTGTCATATTCTGGCAGTTGATGCAATAAATGGCTCCAGCATTTAAGGTAGAATTTAGAGTAATATTCGAAGCATTTACAAGATAATAGATAGGTTTTCCATTTACAGTATTGGTAGTATCGATATTGTTCTGCATACTAGCATTTCTATATGCAACATAAATTTCAAAATTATATGTATTGTTGACAATTGTGTTATTAATAAGCGTATTGTTGCTTGCAAGCTCACTGTCATCTGGAGACAATCGGATTCCTGACCAGCTATTGTCTGATGCTGTGTTATTGATCAGTATATTGTTTTTAGCAGCATTCCAGAGATGAATTCCTACCGCATTAGCCTGTAAATGGTTGTTTGCAATAGTGTTATATTGCACACTGTCCAGATAAATTCCACTTCCTGAGCTAGAATTTTTCAAACCAAAACCTTTAATGGTCACGTTATTCGCGGTTACATGGAAAACATGATCATATGGATGAAGAGCTTGAATTATTGTATCTTCCGGATTTCCCGACTTTGAGACTATTGCTAGCTTCTTATTTACATCTACGTTTTCAATATATGTTCCTTTATCAACAAGTATTGTATCTCCATCACTCGAATTATCCACAGCTTGCTGTATAGAGGTATAATTTTCATTTCCACTGTTATCAACAGTAATTGTATCCGCCGCAACGGTATTTGCATATATTACCAGAAAAGAAAATGCAATTATAAAGTAGATTTTAAAGTGCAGCTATACCCCTTCTGTAGTGCTTTAATTATCATTTGTTTTTTTGCTATAAAACATTAGTGAACTAGTTGGCTAAATACATTAGTAATTTTCACTTTTAGTTGGAATAAATACTAAAAAATCGTTAAAGAAGATAATTCCGCAACTTATGTAAATCAGTTAATTGACATTGATATTAAGATAGTACACAAGGGCGATCATTAAATGACAAAAAACAAAAATAAATAAATGTATACCATTACAAGATTAAATTAACAGTTTGCTCATTGAATTTTAATAATAACAATCAATTAAAAAATAGAAAAGAAATAAAGCCGCAAAATGCAGTTTTACTTAAATTTAATGCTCATGAACATGCTCGTGCCCGTATTCACAAGCCGAACGCTCGATCTGCTCTCTTTTGAACCTGATATAAGTCTCATTGATGGATTCCAAGCAGTTTGTGCAGACATTTACATCTTTTTTTACGATTCCTTTTGAGAAATCGGGAATCTGGATTTCCACGGGGTAAACCCTGCCTTTTCTACCGCACAGAACGCATTTGTTTCTCCTGCAGGAGAGTTCGTCTTTGTCAATGCTTAGATAGGTTTTCTGGGCGGAATCGAGGCAGGTCTCACAAAGCTCTTTCCAGGCACCGTTTGAGTAAATGAATTTATGGAAGAGACGAAAGACTCTAACAGGGATACAACCTGATTTTGGATTCAAAAATGATAATTTAAATAACCAAACTAGATAAAATATTAAAAATAATCTAGTAAATAGAAAAATTTTGTGAAAAACTCTGTTAGTTAGGACATTAACCAAACTGTTTATAACCCAACTGTTTAATATTTTATAAATTGATGAGAAGAGCTATATTCGAGAAGTTTTTCTTCTTCTCTTAATGCTAATACATACTAACATGCCAGAAAGGATATCATATCTGGTTGGCCTTAGCATACACTACGTAGAAATTGAGGTGGAACCCTTATGTAAGTAAAAAGTAAATGGAAATATTTTTACTGAGTAGTTGACTCAAATGGAGATATAATTGATTTCCATTTGTATTCGGTTAAGGAATCTGTTAACTATAAAGTGGCTACTTAAAATTTTTATGCATCTCGATTTAATCAAAAAGTATACATAAAATCACATAAAAAATAACATATTTACTACAGATAGTATGCTAATCGATGACAAATGAATTGATTTCATGAGATTCATTACGTTATCGCACGGAGCAAAAATGCTAACCCCATAATTGGCATCACTACTAGCCAATAAATCACATAGAGTATCGCGAGACTCGAATACATTGTAGAAGTACCATAAAGTGCTCCTTCTATTAAAATCTCCAAGACTGCTAAAAAAAGAGAAAATATAGAAATAATACTCGCTATAGATGAAACTGCAAGATATGCTGTCATTGAGTAAGGACGTTTATGTAAAGATAAAAAGACCAGTACCGAGAATGGAGACAGTAACGCTAGAAGAACAATAACGATTGGTGTTACAATCTGTATAAGAGATGCTCCAACACTAACTTCCCAAAAACATAAGATAGCTATTAAAAGTAGTGAAATGCAAAACGGAATAGCTAGATACCATCTGGGTAGCACTTTTCTTGCTTCCAACAAAAAAAGCATGGAACCGAAAAGAGAGATAATGCTCATTAATCCTGCAAGGACATATGCATCGTAACCATATCTGAAGTTGATTAATATAACTGCGATTGCAAGCATAAAAATTACAGACATCAATGATATTGCAATTCTTATTTTCATTAAATTTCTCCTTTGAGTTGTAAATTATATTGAAATGTTACAATATCGGTGTTTTTAATGAAAATTTTTTATTAAAATCTTGATCCATGCGCATTTACGAGACCAGATCAACTCCACCGTGAAAAAAATTCTGAAAATATTCAGATTTTACAAAAATCTATCTATTTTCCTACTTCTACAACATATATCTGGTACTGTAAAATCTTCGGGGGATGAGAATTTTTTCCAGTTAGCGTTGGACCTATGAATGTGTCCATCCCCCGAAGACTTTACAGAACCACTTTCTCCATACAACTGTATAAATTTTTTGTTATAAATTATTTATGGACAAGTTAAACAACTGCTTGATGGAAATCGACTCTTAAATCGAAATATATACTAAGAAAATAGACAAAAAATATAATTATTCAACCTACCTAAAATTAGCTTGTTGACATTGATTTTGACATAGCAGATGAGTATAGTTACTAAATTACGAAAAAAGGAAAATATCAAACCAACAATTGGAGAATTTAATTCACGGAAGTTTATCTATTGAATTTTAAATAGTTATTTCAAAAAAATAAGAAAAGAAATAAAGCTGCAAAAATGCAGCTTTACTTAAATTCAGTGCTCATGCACGTGCTCGTGTCCGTGTATACGACCCTCTTCATGGGCTTCCTCAAGTTGTTCTCTTTTAAACTTGATATAAGCCTCATTTATGGATTCCAGGCACACCGAGCAAACCGGAGCATCCTTTTTTACGAGCCCTTTTTAAAAACTGTGGATCTGCAGTTCAACAGGAGTAACTCCGCCTTTTCTTCCGCAAAGGGAACACTTGCCTCACCTGATTAAATAAGCGGAATATGTGTTGGAATGTATTAAGAAAAAAGAACTAGGACTGAAAATGATTCACAATCCACGATAAGCAGAACGCCTATTTCTCACGTAAAAAATGGTTACACTCTTCGTTTTGTGCACTACTTCATATATTATTCTGTAATCTCCCACCCGAACACGATACAGATGTTCAGCACCGGACAGTTTTTTTGAATCGGATGGAAGAGGCACATCTGCAAGCTCCTCAATCTTTTCGAGTATATCAGGAAGCCTGTCTTTTGGCACTCTCTTTAAATCTTTCTCTACACTGGCCTTGAAATCGATTGTATAAGCTGCCATCGCTCTGAACTTACAGTCTTCGTTTCATCTCTTCAAGACTAAAAGTCTTCTCGTTACGTCTCTCTGCAACGATAGCTAGATCATGGAGATCCTCTTTCATTTTTTCATATTCCTCAATAGGAAGAATTATTGCCACTTTTTCCCCATGCTCATTAACAACGTATTGTCCATGTGTAATGGTCACATAATCACCTTTTTCAGGAAAAATCCCAAAATCTTTTTTATACGCATTTATCTTCCTTTCATGTATAACCTTTTTTCGTCCACTAATCCTAGAGGAAAAATCACTTTCTCAAATTAAGGTATTTCATAGCAACTTTAAGAATCAACACTGGAAGACGCCGCAGACACCTTCAGAAGAAAGCCTGCTAAAAAAAGAAATAAAATAAAGCCGCAAACGCAGCTTTACTTAAACTCAATGCTCGTGAACGTGCTCATGCCCGTGTATTCTGCCCTCTTCATGAGCCTGCTCGATCTGTTCTCTCTTGAACTTAATATAAGCCGTATTGACCTCTTCCAGGCAAATTGTGCAGACATTTGCTTCTCTTTTTACAATTCCTTTTGAGAAATCAGGGACCTGAAGTTCCACAGGGTAAACCCTGCCTTTTCTTCCGCATAGAGCACATTTGTTTCTCCTGCAGGAGAGTTCTTCTTTGTCAATGCTAATATAGGTTTTCTGGGCGGAATCGAGGCAGGTTTCACAGAGCCCTTTCCAGACACCTTCAGGATAGGCGAATTTGAGAAGGGGAGGGAAAGCACGGACCGGGTTAACGGTCGGGAGTGCACGTCCGCAAAGATCGCAATCTGTCATTTCTCATACCTCCTTAGATCAACACCTGTGCTGCATCCATTGCCCACTGCAGGAAGGGTTCAGGCCAGAAGCCCATAATCAGCACGCCGGCTACTGCAATCAGGAGAGATGCTGCATATGGGAAAGGCATTCCTATTTTTTTTCCTTCAGGGGGCAGGAAATACATGTATCTTACAAGCCGTGCATAATAGAACAGCGAAAGGGCACTGTTCAGGACTGCGATTACTGCAAGCCATGCCATACCTGCTTCAATGGCTGAAGAGAAGAGCACCAGCTTTGCCATAAAACCTGCAGTCTGGGGGATACCTGCAAGCGCAAAGACGAAAACCGTCATTGAGAGAGCAGCCAGTGGCATTGTTTTTCCAAGACCCCTGAAGCTGTCAAGATGGTCAGGAACATCCAGGTTCCCTGTCCTTTGCGTGGTAATCATCCAGACAACGGTTGCGGTTGCAATAAATGCTCCTCCTTTCATAAAGGCGTGGGCAAGGGTATAGAAGATTCCGCCTGTAAGCGCCATTGGGGTCATTACCACAAAAGCCATTGCAATATATCCTGCCTGGGCAAGGGAAGAGTAGGCAAGCATGCGTTTTACGCTGGTCTGGGATACTGCAACCACGTTTCCAAAGGTCATGGTTACGACTGCCAGGATCGCAAAGGCAAATTGCCAGTCAACCTGAAGAGCTGGAAGAGCCAGGATGAAAACCCTGAAAGCTGCCACAAAACCCATCTTTTTCGACCCGGCTGCAAGCAGGGAGGAAACGACTGATGGGGAGCCCTGGTAGGTATCCGGAGCCCACATGTGGAAAGGCACAAGCGCCATCTTGAAGCCGAAACCTGCAATAAGCAGCACGACGGCAACAATTCCTATAGGACTCTGAGCCAGGAAAGCGGCGTTTTCAGCAATCGCAGGAATACTGGTAGTGCCTGTTGCCCCATAGACGAAGGAGATTCCAAAGAGCATAAGCGCTGAAGAAACCGCGCCTATTACAAAGTACTTCATGGCGCCTTCGAGCGACTTTGCATTCTGCTTCTCAAAACCTGCAAGTGCAAAGGTTGCAAGACTTGCCAGCTCAAAGGCACAGAAGAGCAGGATCAGGTCGTTTGCTGATGCAACTACCATCATCCCGAAGGTTGCGAAGAGCACAAGGGTATAGAACTCTTCGGTATGGTCGCTGTTTTCATTATACTTGATTGAAGCAACCGAAACGATCAGTGCAACTGCCAGGAAGACCAGTTTGAAGAACTGGGAGAGTCCATCGATACTGACTGTATCGTAAAACATCAGAGCTACGGTCCCGAAACTCTGTATCGTCAGTACCAGAGCTGCAAGCACTCCCAGAGATGCAAGGTAACCCAGCACATTCTTGGTCCTGGGAGACATGAAGACTCCTATTAGCAGTATGATCAGGCCAGTTGCAACGACTGTGATTTCGGGTGCAAGTAACATGAAATTCACCATTTCTTACACCCCCAGGGCAGCCGCAAGGCTTACTATTGCTTCCGAATTCGTAATCATCATATTAAGCACCGGGCTCGGGTTCAGGCCGAAATAGAGCACGAGCAGGGCAATTGCCCCCATTGAAAAGACCTGAAGGGAATTAATATCGCTGACATCCCCGAGTTTCTCATTGTACACTCCGAACATTGCTCTCTGCATTGCCCAGAGGTGGTAACCTGCAGTAATCACTATTGCCAGCAGGGCAAACAGAACAAACCCTGGCAGGTTGACGTAGCTGAAGGTAAACACCAGGAACTCGGCAATAAAGCCGCTCAGACCTGGCAGGCCAAGGGATGCCATAAAGCCGACCATCATAACCACAGTCAGTTTCGGCATTTTCTTTGCAAGCCCTCCAAGGTTATTGATTATCCTTGTGCCTGCTGTGGTCTGGATTGCGCCTGCGGACATAAACAGGATGCTCATTATAAGCCCGTGGGAAAACTGCTGGAACATAGCACCTGAAACCGACAGGGCGATGAAGCCGGCCGAACCCAGAACGACGAATCCCATATGGCTCAGACTGGAGTAAGCTATCATGCGTTTGAGGTCTTTCTGCCTCAGAGCCACAAGCGCTCCGTAAACTATACTGAAAGCCCCGAGCAGACCCAGCATTGTAATCATAAGATCAGGGCTGCCAGTGTTAGGGAGCATGGGAAGTGAGATCCTGAAAAGCCCGTATCCTCCGATTTTGAGCAGGATAAAAAGTACGCTACCTGCGGTCGGGGCCTCGGTATAAGCATCCGGAAGCCAGGAGTGGAAGGGGAAGACCGGCAGCTTTGCCAGGAACCCGAATATGATCGAAAGGAAGATCGCATCCCTCAATAGCCCGGATTCGAAGAACTGGAACTGTGCAACCAGCTCTCTTATATCGAAGCTGGGAGCCCCGGTCTGCTGCCAGGAGGCGTAGAAGAGCCCGAAGATCCCGAGCAGCATTATCAGGGAGGCTACATGCGTGTAAATAAAGAACTTATACGACGCATGAACCCGCTTTTCTCCTCCCCAGATATTCACCATGAAGAAGAGAGGAATGAGGGTAAGCTCCCAGAAGATATAGAAGACCAGGAAGTCAAGAGCTACAAAGACTCCTATAACTGCAGCCTGCATGGTAAGGATGAGCCCGTAGAACCTGTTTGGGGCTTCCCGGTCTTCTTTCCAGCTGAAAAGGATCAGGAGCGGGATAACAATTGAATTCAGGAGGATGAGAGGCATGGAAATACCGTCTATTCCTACTGAATAGTTAACCCCTAGCGAGGGAATCCATTCCATAGACTCAAAGAACTGCATGGCAGCCGTATTGCTGTCAAAGTTCAGGTAAGCATACAGGGTAAGGCCGAGAGTCGCAAGGGACCCTAACAAGCCCAGTCCTGCAGCCTGTTTTTTCGTTTTTGTGAAAAAGGTCACGGCTGCGAAAATCAGCGGCACCAGAATCAACAATGATGCGACCGGCAGCATCAGAGTACCTCCATTATTAGTTTAACAAGTATTATTAGCAGGCTCACACCCACAATCACGGCAGCTGCATAAGTCTGGACAACTCCTGTCTGGACTCTCCGGAGCTCCTCACTTACCCCTACTGTAAGAATTCCAATTCCTTCCACGATGCTGTCAACTATCACATCAAGCACCTGCGTCAGGAGAGCAACGACTCCGTATACGATTCCGAGCGAGAAGAATTCGGTGTAGATTTCATGCTGGTAATAGCGTTTGTAGAGCAGCCTGTAAATCGGGTTTTTCATGGAAGCAATAGCCCCGAGTTTAATCATTCTCAGGTAATAGATCACAAAAGCGACTGCAAGCCCTGCAACTGCAACTATCAAAGGCATCCACAGAACAAGAAGAGGCTCATGACCTGCTGCCTCTACAAGCTCGTTTCCGCCGATGCCTGCAAGGCTTCCTATATCAACATTCACGAAACTATTGGCAAAGGTCTCTTCAAGGAAAGCCATGAACCCTGTCTGTGTCAGCCCTCCGAACACAAGGGCAAAGACTGCCAGAATGGAAAGGGGGATAGTCATAATGGCAGGGGATTCGTGCCCGTGATAGTTGCTTCTGGGCTTCCCTGTAAAGGTCATGAAAATTAGCCTGAAGATATAAACCGACGTGAGGAGAGCAGCTGCAATTGAGAACAGGTATGGGATCCAGTTGTTACTGTGTTCTCCGAAGAGGTAAGCAGCTTCAATAATTGCATCCTTTGAGAAGAAACCGCTTGTTCCCATTGAAGTGCCCGGAATTCCGAACCCTGCAAGAGCCAGGGCTGCAATTGCCATGGTTGCCGCTGTAATGGGCATTACCTTTCCTAAGCCTCCTAGCTCCCTCATGTCCTGGGTGCCTACTGCATGGATTATACTGCCTGCGCAGAGGAAGAGAAGAGCTTTGAAGAAAGCGTGATTGATAAGATGGAAAATGGAGATTCCGACTGCTTCAAGCCCGATTGTGGCACCAAGACCCAGGCCGAGCATCATGTATCCGAGCTGGCTGATGGTTGAGAAAGCAAGCACACGCTTGAGATCGTTCATTACAATGCCCATAGTGCCCGCAAAGAGTGCTGTGAAACCTCCGAGGTAGGCAACCACCATAAGGGAATCAGGGGCTGCAATAAACATAGGGAAGGTTCTTGCAACCAGGTAGACCCCGGCAGTAACCATTGTTGCAGCATGGATAAGGGCTGAAACGGTTGTCGGGCCTTCCATTGCATCAGGCAGCCAAACATGCAGGGGAAACTGCCCGGACTTTCCTACGGCTCCTCCGAAGAAGAGCAGGGTGATAATAGTAAGGTGGCTTACTTCAAAGCCGAAAATGTTTGCCTGAAGCGCAGACAGCTGGGGGATGTAGCTGAAGATTTCATCAAAACGGAGCAGGTATGTTCCGTCCTGGAAGCCTCCTGCGAGTCTCATTAGATCGGAGGTCAGTATGATTATCCCGGTAAGGAACATTACATCTCCGATCCTGGTTGTCAGGAAAGCTTTCTTGGCAGCGGCTGCAGCCGAGGGCTTCTCATACCAGAAGCCGATAAGGAGAAAGGAGCATAACCCGACAAGTTCCCAGGAAACGAAGAGCTGAAGGATATTATCCGAGAGCACAAGGGAAAGCATTGCCGCGGTAAAGAGTGCGGTTTCTGCAAAGTACCTGGGTTTTCCGGGATCATGAGACATATAACTGACTGCATAAATGTGGATAAGCAAGCTCACGAAGGAAACCATTGACAGCATTACCGCAGCCAGAGGATCAATCAAAATTCCGATATTGAGCACTGCAAACCAGGAATATGACTGGCTTACAACCTCTTCCGGATTTGCCAGCAGCCCGAGCGTAATCGCTAAAGAGATTACGAAGGAGGCAGCAATTGCCATAATAGGGACGATTGCACCACCTGATGGCATTTTCTTGCCGAAGAAGAAGGTGATTACAAAAGCCAATGCCGGAAGCAGGGGGATTAAAAATGCAAATTCTTCCAGTGCCGTTTTTACCACCTCAGGATGTTGAGCTCATCAAGATTGATCTTATCGTGCATTCTATAGATTGCCATGAAGATCGCAAACCCGACTGCTGCTTCGGCAGCTGCAAGTGCGATTGAGAACATGGCGAAAACCTGCCCGTCCAGGGTATTCGTGTAACTTGAGAAAGCTACAAGGTTCAGGTTTGCAGAGTTGAGCATGAGCTCAATGCACATAATTATCCTGATGCCGTTTTTATGTGTCATTACACCGTAGAGTCCGATTGAAAAGAGCAGGGCTGAAAGCCCAAGGTAAAAGCTTAAAGGGATCATTGGTTGCCCTCCCCTTTTGCCATGTAGATCGCTCCTATAAGAGATGCGAGCAGGACAATTGAAAGGACTTCGAAAGGCGCTACGAATTGAGTAAAGATCAGCATACCTATAGCCTCTATATTACTCTGGTCAGCAGGGTTTGCGGGAAGTTCGGAAACCGTATCCCAGGAAGTTCCAAAAGCTCCGACTACCACGACAGCTGTGAAGAGCAGGGCTACAAAAAAGGCTAAAAGCCGATCAGTCCGCACCGGGTTCACCCCCGATCTCACGTTTTGTAAGCATAACTGCAAAAAGAATCAGCACTCCGATTGCTCCTATATAAATCAGCACCTGGATGACTCCAAGGAACTGTGCGTTTAAGAGGATGTAGAGAGCTGCAACTCCGAACATGCACATGACCAGAGCAAGTCCAGCCCGGACAATATCCTTTGCGATTACTACGTAGATTGCAAAGAATACTGTGGCAACAGCAAGAAGCCCGAAAATAGCCATTTTAACAGCTGCTCCGATCGTCTCAAATCCAATCGTCTCAAGTCCGATCGTCTCAAGTCCGATCATCTCTCGTCACCTTTTTCAAGATCGACTTCCCGGGAGAGTTTATCAGGGGTCATAAGCAGGTCCTTATGTTTCCATTTAATGAGACCTTTAGTGTATTCCTTACCGCTTGAGAGCGCGCTTTTCGGGCACTGGTCGATGCAGAGCCCGCAGAAAAGGCAGTGCCCTATATCAATCTGGGGGAACCAGCGCTGTTTTTCACTGCCTGGCGCAATCGGAGCTTTTACGATCTTGATTGCAGCGTTAGGGCAGGTATTGGCGCAAATGCCACAGCCTATGCATTTACTTTTATCCAGTATCTGAAGCCCCCTGAACCGGTCGGAAAGCTCGCTGCATTTTTCCGGATACATCCGGGTTACTGCAGGCTTGGGGATGTTTTTAATCGCGTACTTAATATTTTTAAGAACCATGATCTCACGCTCCCAGGTAGAGTCCGAGCCCTACTGCCCAGACCAGATTTAAAAGGGCAAGGGGAAACAGCTTTTTCCAGCTAAGGTCGACAACCTGATCGATCCTGAATCTCGGAACAGCCCATCTGAGGCCTATAATTACCATAAGTACAAAGACGACTTTTATAAGCAGGAAACCTGTAGGGGCGATAAGGCCGAGCACGGCATTGTTTGCAACAAAGCCAGGTACGTTCCAGCCGCCGAGGAAGAGCAGGGCTACAAGGAAAGAACCAAGGATCATGTGGATATATTCGGCAAAGAAACCGAGTCCGAAACGCATTCCACAGTATTCCGTAATCCAGCCTGCTATAAGTTCTTCTTCGGATTCATTCTGGTCAAAAGGAAGCCTTCCCATATCGGCCATAAGTGATACAAAGAATACGAAGCACCCAAGGGGCTGCAGGAAGATATTCCAGAGCAAGCCCTGTGATCTTGAAATTTCCACAATGCTCAGGGAGCCTGTCATAACAGCTACACTTACTACGCTTAATCCTAGAGGGACTTCATACCCTACCATCCGGGCGAAATTTCGGAAAGCCCCGAGCAGGGAATACTTATTATTCGAGCCGTAAGCCACCATGAAAATCCCGAAAATCGAGATTGCAGACATTGCTTCAATGTAAAGCACACTGATATCCATCTGGGTGACTGCAAGCGGGTACTCGACCCCATTAATAAAGACCGCGCCTACAGGAATGGCAACCAGCATAAGAAAAACCGAACCAATCATAAAGATATTAGCATTATTGAAAAGTAAACTGTCAGCATTCAGCGGCTTTAAGTCTTCTTTCGTAAAAAGCTTGATTGCATCGGCTACAAGCTGCAAGAGCCCGTATTTTCCAACGCGGCAGGGTCCCATCCTGGACTGGATATCGGCAGAAAGCTTTCGTTCAAGCCATACGGCTCCCATTGCTCCGAGGAAAATAACTCCAATCAGAGAAAGGCCAACTGTCCCGCGGATCCAGGGAAGTAAAGGAAGTATAAATTCAGGAATTTCTATCGGCATTTTATAATCACCTGTCCGCCTCACTGGTACAGCCGTCCATGCTGCCCGAGATTGCTGCTACATCCGCAACCGTCGTACCTTTTATAAGAGGGGGCAGAGCTTGCAGGGTTGGGTAATAAGGCCCTCTGATCTTGACTCTGTAAGGCTTGTCCGAGCCATCGGAAATCATGTACATTCCCATTTCCCCTCTCGGGTCTTCCACCCTGTGGAATACCTCACCGGCCGGAACTCTCATTACCGGAGTTCTCCTGCCGTACAGGGTATCCTCCGGGAAGATCGGGCCGCCTGGGAGCTGGTCAAGACACTGTTCTATTATGTAGATACTTTCCCTTATCTCGTTAAGCCTGACCTGTACTCTTGCAAAGCTGTCTCCTGCGGTTTCCGTGCAGATTTTAAAGTCCAGGTCTTTGTAAACCAGGTAAGGCTCGTTTTTCCGGATATCGAAAGGTACGCCGGTTGCACGCAGGGCAGGCCCTGAAACCCCAAGGCTCTTTGCAGCATCTGCAGTCAGGGTGCCAACTCCAACAGTTCTTTCCCTGTAGATCCTGTCAGTACGGAACATTTCCTCAAAGTCGTTGATGGCTTTTTTAAGGTTGTTCAGGACAGGAATCGCCTTTTCTTTAAAGCCATCCGGAAGGTCATCGCGTACTCCTCCGAACCTGAGATAGCTGTGAGTGATTCTAGCTCCGGTTACCATATCAATCAGCCCTAGAACCTCTTCCCTTTCCCTGATCGTGTACATGAACATGGACATGAAGCCGATGAATTCCCCGAACTCGCCCATACCCAGCAGGTGGCTCTGAAGCCTTGTGAGCTCCTCAAGAATAACCCTGATATACTGAGCCCGCTCAGGCGGCTCGATACCTAACAGTTTCTCGGTACAGCCTACAAAACATTCCTCATTTACAAGGGCTACAAGGTAACAGATTCGATCCACGATCGTAATTCCCTGGAGATAGGTCTTGTTCTCCAGGATTTTTTCAATACCTTTGTGAATGTATCCCAGTTCTACCTCGGCATCCACTACAGTTTCCCCTCTTAATCTCAGGTTTAACCTGAAGGGACCGGGCTGCATGGGATGCTGGGGGCCCAGGTGTATGATCATCTCATTTGATCCAAGCTTTTCTTCCATTTTTCACCCTCACACCAGATTCCTGGCTGTCTTGTTCGGGAAGCCCTCGTAATCTTTCCTGAGGGGCCATTCTCCAAGCATATCTTCGGGAAGTACAAGTGGCTTCAAGTTAGGGTGATTTTTAAACAGAATCCCGAAAAGCTCGTATGTTTCCCTTTCATACCAGTTTGCGTTCCAGTACACCGATACAATGGATTCGACTTCCGGGCTATCCCTCGGAAGCCTGGCCTTAAGCATAAGAACCACTGGATGGTCGTATGATGCGATATGATAGACTACTTCAAGCTCATTCCTTTTTATGTAGTCCACCCCGCAGACTGAGCATAGGTGGTCGAATTGAAGAGCATCCTTGAGATACTGACAGACTTCCTTTGCCTTCTCTTTGTCCACATATGCCCTGGCACGGATTTCGGAATCGGCAGTTGCTTCGGAAATTGCCTCAGGAAATTTACCTGTTAATGACTTGAGAATTTCTGTAACGTCCATAATTTTCCCTCAAATGAATCTAAGAGCCGGGAGAATCTCAGTAACTTTAATACTCCGTGCCCCGGTCCTTTTTGGCTTTGATTTTTTCCTGAAGCTCCACAAATCCCTGAAGCAGGGCTTCGGGCCTTGGAGGACATCCCGGAATGTAAACATCAATCGGGAAGATTTCATCGATATTCTGCACAGTGCTGTAGGATTCGTAGAAGGGTCCGCCACTTATGGAGCAATCTCCCATAGAGATTACCCATTTAGGCGCAGGCATCTGCTCCCAGAGTCTCTTTAAAGCAGGCAGGTATTTCTTTGTCACATACCCACTGATTATCATGACATCAGCCTGCCTCGGGGAGTTCCTTGGAATGATCCCGAAACGGTCAGTGTCATAGTGGGCACAGCCTGTGGCGATCATTTCAACACCGCAGCAGCCCATAGGCTGAGTCATAAACCACAGCGAGTTTTTCCTTCCCCAGTTGATAATATCCTGAGCCTTGGATTTCTTGATAAGATTATGAATCGCACTGGTTGTAGTCGTGATAACTCCGGGAATTTCTTCGGAGATTTCATCGGATTTACTCGTCTTTTTCTCCTTTACTTCACCCATGTGAGAGCCTCCTTCTTCCAGAGATAAATGTATCCGAAGAGCAGTATGAAAACAAAGATAAACATCTCAACTATTGCGATAGAAGTGATCCCGTGTCCCTTATAGACTGTGACCCACGGATAAAGGAAAAGCACTTCAACGTCAAAGAGTACAAAAGCAATTGCATAAAGATAATACTCAACATTGAACTGGATCCTTGCGGTCCCTGTGGGTACCGAACCCGATTCGTATGTCGTGTATTTGCCGGCTGCCCTGCTCCTGGGACTCAGTTGCTTTACCATAAACATTGTCATCGGAGGCATAACAAGTGCCACGACAAGAAATATTGCAACTGGTATGTAGCTATCAATTATTTCAGACATTAATATCACCTGTTAAAGTGCAACAACCTGAATTGCAGCGTTACATGACATGGATGTGGGTTTCTGGACAAAAAACTGCGTCCGAGCATCCGGTTTTAATGAAATCGCATTCGGCCCCGACACAGGTCCCTTGAAAATGCCTGAATCCACAGGTCCTTAATTGAAATAAAAGGATTCCCGTATACAGGCATTTGCTTCCGGGCTCTGAAAGTTTAGATTCATTTGCCCAGGATTGTGTAGTAAATTACCAGAAGTGCAGGAGAACTCCTGCTTCAGGCAGTATAAGATCCATTGAATGGAATTAATATGATTAATAGTTAAGATTACAGGACTCTATAATTACTCCTGCAAATGAATGTAAGGATATTTATAATTATTTGCTAAATAATTAATATTATATAAATATTAAGATTAAATAAATGGATTAAATAAATAGATTAGATAAATAAATCTTCTTTTAAATTATGAATATGTATAAAAAATAACATCAAACGCATTGGCCCGTTTATGAGATTATATACAAGCCATAATTATATAATTGCTCTTATGATGCACACAACTTTAATAATATAATTTATTGTATATATAAGTGATTCTACCGAATACAAATAATTATATATAGAGTTTAATTATTCCAGATTGAATAAAAAAACTGCAAAATAGTATAAATAATCGTGACAAATACAATAGACAAAGCTTCTCAGGTCATTTGAAAACAAAAATAGTAAAAGACTAAAAAATAGTCAAGACCTTCCTGCCGCAGACTCTGAAACGGAATCTTTCGTTACCACTTTTGAGGCAAATTACTGAAAACAATATTAACTTCGCAGGAACATGTTATAAAACATTTAGTAAGGAATAGATAAATCACCTATCACCGATTGCAACATATAATCGCCATATCCATGGATAAAAAATACGCTTCCGGATATAATCCTGAGAATACACTGTACCAATACATTATAATAAGTCTTTCATGATAGGAAAGCTGGTGGAATCGCATGAAGATTAACGAAAACTGTGTAGGGTGCGGCCAGTGCGCTTCTTTTTGCAAGAAAGGGGCAATAGAGGTAAAGGGAAAGGCACGAGTTACTGATGCCTGTGTAGACTGCGGAATCTGTATGCTCTACTGCCCTGTTAAAGCCATAGAGGTGCCGGCGTGAAAGCGATTATAATTGGTGCGGGGCTTGGAGGACTTTTAAGTGCGGCCAGACTCTCAAAGGCAGGATACGAGGTTGAGGTTTATGAACGGCTTCCTATCACAGGAGGAAGGTTTACAAACCTGAATTATAAAGGATTCCAGCTTTCGAGCGGAGCTTTTCATATCCTGCCCCACGGACCTTCCGGTCCTCTGGCTCAGTTTCTCAATGAAATCGGAGCCAACGTTGAGATTGTACGGTCAGAAACGACAACCGTGCGAGTGCCTCTGAAAAAGGGCATCCCGGATTATGGGAAAGGCTTCAAGGATATTTCTTTTTCCGACTTTTCTACGCTTCTCTCCCATAAAGACCGCCTGAAGATTGCCTTTCTTATAGTCAGTACACGAAAAAACCGCCCTTCAGGATTTACTCTCCAGACCTGGCTAAGGACCCAGGTTAAGGATGAATGGCTTGTAAAATTTGCCGATGCTTTCTGCGGCTGGGCGCTCAGCCTTAGAAGTGACGAAGTCCCTGTGGAAGAAATCTTCGAGATCATTGAAAACATGTATAGATTCGGCGGTCCGGGCGTTCCCATCGGCGGGTGCAAGGGAGTAATCGATGCTCTGGAAAGCGTAATTGCCACATATGGCGGAAAGATCCATACCGGCACCGAAGTTTTAAAAATCTTTATGGAGGGCGGTAAAGCCGCAGGCGTGCTTATTGGCGAGGAGGTTCATAAAGCAGACTTGATAGTGAGCAATCTGGGTCATGTTGCAACGGCCTGCCTGTGCGAGGAAGCCCTCTCAGGAGAGAAAAACTCAGGATACCTCCAGAAGCTTGAAACCCTGAAGCCGTCTGCCGGTATAAAGATCTGCCTTGCTGCGGACGAGCCGCTTGTAGGGCATACCGGCGTCCTTCTGACCCCTTATGCGAAAAGGGTAAATGGGATCGACGAGGTTACCCAGGTTGACCCGGGGCTCGCTCCGCCCGGTAAGCACCTTACAATGTCCCACCAGTACGTAGCCCCTGAGAATGTGAAAAATCTCGAGGCTGAAATCGAATTAGGGCTTCAGGATCTTAAAGAAATCTTTCCCGGTAAAAAATACGAAGTCCTGCTCATCCAGTCATACCACGACAGCTGGCCGGTAAATAGGGCAGCTTCAGGTACGGACCCTGGCAATGAAACCCCGATTCCCGGACTTTATGTTGTGGGGGACGGAGCCAAGGGGAGAGGAGGCATTGAAGTCGAAGGCGTAGCCCTTGGTGTGACTGCAACCATGAAGAAAATTCTCGGCTAAACAAACCCAGCAGGTGTTAAACCATTCCACCGAAAAATCCCGATTTTGTAACTTACTCGAAAAACGTTTTCATCCCTGTAACCAATATCTGCAGGAATCGCTGCGGGTACTGCGGCTTTCGGCGAGAGCCCGCTCAACCGGGCGCCAAGCTTATGAAACCCGAAGAAATCCTTCCTGTACTTGAAAATGGGGTAAAGGCGGGATGCACTGAAGCTCTTTTCACCTTCGGCGAATTTCCGGAGGAGGTGCCGGAGTACAGGAAGTGGCTCAAAGAACTCGGTTATTCCTCCACCCTGGAATACCTGCTCTTTCTATGTGAAACTGCAATCGAAATCGGAATCCTCCCTCATACGAATGCAGGAGTCATGACACGCTCGGAGCTGAAGGCTTTAAAGCCTTTGAATGCAAGCATGGGGCTTATGCTGGAGAGCACGGCAATCCTTGACGCCCATAAGGACTGCCCGGGAAAACTTCCCGAACTCAGGCTTGATACCATCCGGGAAGCCGGGAAGCTCAGGATTCCCTATACTACAGGCCTTCTTGTAGGGATCGGGGAGAGACGGGGGGATAGAATCGAGTCCCTTGAAGCTATTGCGGATCTTCATAGAAAATATGGGCATATTCAGGAGGTTATTATCCAGAACTTCGCCCCAAAGCCCGGAACACCCATGGAAGCCTTCCCTGAGCCTGCAGTCGAGGAAATGATTGATACTATAAAGCTTGCCAGACAGATTCTTCCGCCTGGTGTGGCAGTGCAGGTTGCCCCAAACCTTATAGACCCTAAAGCCCTTATCGCAAAAGGGGTTAGTGACCTTGGAGGCATATCCCCGCTGACAATTGACTGGATTAATCCTGAAGCCGAGTGGCCGGATGTGATGAATTTGCAGGAGAGACTAGGATCGATTTTGCTAAGGGAACGCCTGCCAATTTACCCTCATTATGTAAAAAGAGGATGGTATTCGGAAAGGATAGGCGGGCTGGTAGCACAGCTTTCGGATACGGAAGGTTACAGGAAACAGCCCTGATCAGGGCATGCGGAGAATTAGAAAAATGAACAGCAAAATTCCCGAAGACCTTATAGAACGCGCATATCAGGGAAAGAGCACAAAGGAAGACGGGCTTCTTCTCATGGATATACCTCCTTTCGAACTCTTCAGGTTTGCGGATGAACTCCGCTCCCTTACGGCAGGAGATACGGTTACTTACGTCGTAAACAGGAATATTAACTTTACCAGCAGGTGTGTGGGAACCTGCGGGTTTTGCGCATTCAGGACGAATAATGGCAAGGTTCTCACCCTTGAGGAAATAATGGCAAAGGTAAGGGAGGCAGCGCAGGCTAATGCTACCGAAGTTTGTATCCAGGGGGGGCTTCTGCCTGACGCAGACCTGGATTTTTACCTCGGGATTGTAGAAGCCGTAAAAGCCGAGTTTCCTGAAATCCATATCCATGCTTTTTCGCCAATGGAAGTTTACCATATTTCCCGTATCAGCGAAGTCCCGGTAAAAGAAGCCCTGCTAAGTCTTAGGCGGAGCGGGCTTGACACCATGCCAGGCACTGCAGCCGAGATTCTTTCGGACAGGGTGCGGGAGATTATCTGTCCCTCAAAACTTAAGACCTCGCAGTGGATCGAGGTGGTCAGCCAGGCACATGCTGCAGGCATTCCCACAACAGCGACAATGATGTATGGGCATGTTGAGACCCCGGAGGAAAGGATCGACCATATGTTGATCATCAGGGAAATCCAGAAAGGAACAGGCGGAATTACGGAATTTGTGCCTCTGCCTTTTATGCCCTATAACAACCCGGTTGGGGAAAAATTGATAAAAGAAGGCCGATATGCTACGCCTGGTATTGAGGATCTGAAAACCTATGCAATTTCCCGTATTCTTCTTAACGGGCATGTAAACAATATTCAGGCAAGCTGGGTGAAATTAGGAAAAAGACTTGCACAATTTGCCCTTCATTGCGGGGCTAACGATCTTGGGGGCACCCTTATGGAAGAAAGCATTTCCAGATCGGCAGGAGCTTCTAACGGTGAGGAAATCTCCGTAGAAGAACTGGAATGGATAATCTATGGAGCCGGAAGAGTTCCGGAAGAAAGAACCACTCTGTACGGAAGAGTGAATGAGCTGGTTTCGGGAAATCCGAAGCGATCAGGGTGCGGAGTCTCAGAATAAACCTATCAAATCGGGTAGAGATATTAGCTTAAACAGGAATGATCGGGATGTACATGAAGAAACCGGCAGCAATTCCCAATGATGTCCTTGAAAGGGCACATCAGGGAAACTGTACTAAAGAGGATGCGCTTATCCTGCTTGAAGGAAGCCCATTTGAGTTATTCGAACTTGCCGATACCCTGCGTGCCCATGCCGTAGGCGATACTGTTAGTTATGTCACGAACAGGAACATTTACATTACAAATAAATGCGCAGGAAACTGCGGATTCTGCGCCTACAGGACGGAAAAAGGGTATATACTGAGCGTGGAAGAAATCCTGAAAAAGGTTGGGGATGCAAGGAAAGCCGGGGTTGTCGAGGTCTGCGTCCAGGGAGGCTATATCCCGGAAATAGATATAGAATTTTATCTCGAGATTGTGGAGTCAATAAAAGCCGAATTTCCTGAGCTCTGCATTCATGCCTTTTCCCCTATGGAGGTTTATTATGCGGCAGGAATCTCAGGCATGTCCGTAAAAGAGGCTCTGCGTAAGCTTAAGGAAAGCGGGCTTGAATCTCTTACCGGAACTTCAGCCGAAATCCTTTCCGATAGGGTGAGAAAAATAATCTGCCCCGGAAAAATCAACACCCAGCAATGGATCGATACCATAAAGGCTGCACACAAAGCCGGGATTTCTACTAATGCGACCATTATGTACGGACACGTGGAGACAGTCGAGGAACGTCTGGACCATATTTTTACAATTCGTGAAATCCAGAGAGAGACCGGTGGGTTTTCGGAACTCATTCCAATGTCCTTTTTGCCCTATAATAACAGGATAGGAGAAAAAATGCTGGCATCCGGTAAATTCGCAAGCACAGGACTTGAAGACCTGCAGCTCATTGCAATTTCCCGTATAATTCTGCACACTTACGTAAACAATATTCAGGCCACCTGGGTTAAGCTTGGGAAAAAACTTGCACAGTTCGCCCTCCAGTGCGGAGCGAACGACCTCGGAGGCACGCTTATGGAAGACCAGATCTCAACAGCGTCCGGAGGAAACCACGGGGAATATGTATCTCCTGCCGAGTTCGAATGGATGATAAAAGGGGCAGGAAGAATCCCGGTGCAGAGGGATACTCTCTACCGGAAAGTCGAGCCAGGTTTCCCTAACAGAGCCAATCTTCCAGCCTTCGGAAAAACAAAAATCAGCAGCAGAGAGTAAACGCCAGGTCCCGTCTCGGGAGGACGGGACCCTTATCGCAAGCCTTTTCAAAAAATCCTTGACCGCAAGCCTTTTCAAAAAAGGCTTGAGCGAAAACCTTTTCAAAAAATCCTTGACCGCAAGCTTTTTCAAAAAATCCTTGACCGCAAGCCTTTTCAAAAAAGGCTTGAGCGAAAACCTTTTGAGAAAAGGTTTTATCGAAAACTCTGATTTATCGAAACCGGCAAAGCGGCGTGATAAACCGGCGCAACGGTTTCAACGCAAGCCTTTTCAAAAAAGGTTTGAGCGAAAACCTTTTGAGAAAAGGTTTTATCGAAAACTCTGATTTATCGAAACCGGTGTAACCGGGGCGGGCTCAATCGATGCTACGCTTGCGGAACAACGGTCGCGGCTCAAGAGGGCTTAATTGTAATGGTGTGATAACTAAAATAAGCAGGGCTGTTGAGAACACCTGCGAGCCTGAACGGAAGGAGATGAACGAATTTTTCGGGCAGCAGGGGTTTTAATTAATTATATAAATTTCAATGATAAGATTAATATTTACTCTTATTTGTGTTTTAATTTATATTTTCAGGAGTCCAGATGAAAGCTGTAATTCCCTATAAAAAAACCAGTGCTAAATCCAGATTATCCCCTGTCCTGAGCCTGGAAGAGAGAGAAGAGTTTGTGGAATTAATGTTAAATCAGGTAATAGATACCCTTAAGGAAGCCGGAATTGGAACAATCGATATTCTCAGTCCTTCGAGATACGGGCTTGAGAGCATGACGAAAGCCAGTGTGCTTCTGGATGAAAACGACCTGAACGAGGCTCTTAACCGATATCTTGAGCAGGCTGAGGAGCCGGTTATGATTGTTATGGCTGACCTTCCCCTTCTTTCTCCAGGTCATGTTAAAGGGATAATTTCAACAGAAAGAGATGTTTGTATTGTCCCTGGAAAAGGCGGGGGTACAAATATATTGTTTATCAAAAACCCTTCAGGCTACAGGGTCAGGTATTACGGATCGAGTTTTCTGACGCACTGCTCGATTGCAAAAAACACAGGGCAGGATGTTGAGATATATGATTCCTTCCTTGCAGGCACCGATATAGATGAGCCCGAAGACCTGGTCGAACTGTTTATACACGGAAGCGGAGCTGCGAAAGAGTATATAAGCAAAAAGTTCAGGCTTGAGATTAGCAGAGGAAGAGTAAGGCTGGCTCCGGTTTGAAATTATCGGGTGACGATTTTTAACTATCGAAACAGAAAGATTATATGGAATTTGAAAGAAACTGTTATGTGTACAGTAAGAACTGGATTAGCAGAACTGACTGGTGGGAAAGGCTCTGGGGGACAGAACCAGTTTTGTATGCATAGATGTACATCCAGTAGCTTTATGTTTAGTAGCCTTATATTTAGAAACCTTATATTGAGACGGAAAAGAAAGGTAAAACCTGAATTTTCCAATCCGATTTCAAATCAAAAAGTATAAATATAATTTATCAGTTAGTTTGAATTCGAATAATATAGAAACAAACTAATATTTAGAGCATTACGGTTCAAGTAATTAACCTGTAAGCAAATCGAGCTTGTCTGAAAAAATGCGGCTTCGCAAATTAGAGAAAACCTTAATTTTCAGGAGTTAAAGGTTGGAAGTGAAAATATTTCAGACCTGGCAGATATAATCAACAAAAAAATATATGATAGAGAACTGTTATTACTGCCTTAAATTGCGAAAATTTGCCAAACTGCCTAACACCCATATTTACCTTATTTGCCTTTAAAAGTTACAGGTGAGCTGGTGAGCATCAAGATAAACCGATATAAATGTGGATACTGTGGTGCCTGTGTAGGAGTCTGCCCTAAGGGAGCACTCGAACTTGTAGAGACCCTGGTCGAAGTAGATGAAAGTACGTGTATCGCATGCGGGATATGCGATCGCATCTGCCCTGTGGGAGCAATTGAGGTAATGAAATGAAGGACAGGTACGATGTTTTAGTGATAGGAGCAGGTCCTGCAGGTTCCATTGCTGCCAGAACTGCAGCCGAGAAGGGACTTGATGTGCTTTTAATCGAGAAACGGCAGGAGATAGGTGATCCTGTACGCTGCGCTGAAGGCGTCAACAAAGAATATCTCAAAAAACATGTGGAAATTGACAAGAGATGGATTTGTGCTGACCTTAAAGCTTCCTTTATTTACGCTCCGGATGGTACTCGGATAGAAATGGCAGAGGAAATCTCTGGTGGAGAAGTAGGTTACGTCCTTGAGAGAAAAGTGTTCGACCGGGCCCTTGCAGAACATGCCGCTGCCGCCGGGGCGGAAGTGAGAGTAAAAACCCGAGCAACTGACCTGATAATCGAGGATGGCTTCGTCAGGGGAGCCAGGCTAATGCATATTGGAAATATGTATGATGTGCGTGCCAGCATAGTTATAGGGGCTGACGGGGTCGAGTCAAAGGTAGGAAGATGGGCAGGTATCGATACTTCCTTAAAACCCATAGATATAGAAACCTGCACCCAGTACCTGATAGCCGGAGAAGGTATAGACCAGGACCATTGCGAGTTTTATATAGGAAATGAGATTGCACCGGGCGGCTATGTATGGATCTTTCCGAAAGGCGAAGGCAAAGCCAATGTAGGGATTGGAATTCTCGGGAACAGGACGGGAAAATTTAAACCCAGACCTGTAGATTACCTTAACAGCTTTCTGGATAAGAAATTTCCCAATGCCAGTGTAGTCGAGATGGTCTATGGAGGAGTTCCGGTATCGGGCAGCATTGAGAAAACTTCCGCTAACGGGTTGATGCTAATCGGAGATGCTGCCCGGCAATCCGACCCGATTACAGGGGGCGGAATTCTAAACGCTATGGAAGCAGGGAAACTGGCAGGAGAAGCTGCATATACCGCCATATCCGCGGGGGATGTTTCTCTTCAGAAACTTGAAGAAGTTTATGAGAAGCGGTGGAGGGCAACCATAGGGCATGACATTGACATGAGCCTTATCGTAAAGAATTGCTTTATCAATCTAAGCGACGAAGACCTGAACTCCCTTGCTCATTCCCTGAAAGATGTAAAATTTGATAGGATGAGCCTCCTCGATTTGTTACAGGCTCTCTTTAAAGCCAACAGAAAACTTCTCTGGGATCTTCGAGTACTCTTCAAAGATGCTGCAAAAGAAGTAGCAAGAAATAAGTTATAAAGCCCGGAATCCGGGCATTTTTTTCATCTAATTAAATTTCCTTTTTTAGTTTTACAGGACTTTTCACAACTGTTGTCCCGAAACCGTTGCGCCGGTTTCTCACGCTCCGGTTACATCGGTTTAGATAAAGCATGATTTTCGCTCAAGCCTTTTTGTAAAAGGCTTGTGATCAAACTTTTTTTGAAAAAGTTTGCGTTGCGCCGGTCGATCACGCTCCGGTTACACCGGTCTAGATAAAGCATGGTTTTCGCTCAAGCCTTTTTGTAAAAGGCTTGTGATCAAACTTTTTTTGAAAAAGTTTGCGTTGCGCCGGTCGATCACGCTCCGGTTACACCGGTCTAGATAAAGCATGGTTTTCGTTCAAGCCTTTTTGTAAAAGGCTTGTGATCAAACTTTTTTTGAAAAAGTTTGCGATAAAAGTTTTATCGAAAAAGTTTTCGCTCAAGCCTTTTTTGAAAAGGCTTGCGGGCAAGGATTTTTTGAAAAGGCTTGCGGGCAAGGATTTTTTGAAAAATCGTGGGTCAGCGGTTCCAGAATTCGGGCGTAAAGAGTAAAATCACAGTATAAACTTCAAGCCTGCCGATCCACATATTCGCAATCAGGACCAGTTTTCCCAGCGGAGGGATGGGGTCAAAACTGCCCATCGGGCCTACAACATTCAGGCCTGGTCCTATATTACCGAGGGTGGCTATGGACGCAGTAACTGAGGTTATTATATCCATGCCCAGAACTGAGAGAATAAGGGCGCTTGAGACAAAGATAAGCAGATATATGGCAACAAATGAGACAATGGAATTGACGATCTCCTCAGGCACGTTTCTATTGTTAAATTTAACACCTTTTATGGCTCTCGGATGAAGAGCCTTAAAGAGTTCCATTCTACTGTGCTTAAGGAGGATAAGAATACGTACAACCTTGATGCCTCCGCCTGTAGAACCGGCACAGGCACCAATAAACATGACTATAATAAGTATCATTTTCGCAGAATCGGACCAGAGATTAAAATCGGTTGTCGCGAACCCGGTGCTGGTCATAATCGTAACTATATGGAAGATTGAAAACCTGAAAGAATCAAAAACGTCTGTGCCGAGGTCTCGCCAGAGCAGGAAGGTAAGAAGCCCGCTTGCAGCGAGGATCAGAGCAGTGTAGAACCGAAATTCTTCGTCCTTAAAAAGAAGATTTTTGTCTACAAATATTGCTCGATAGTAAAGGGCAAAGTTTGCACCGGCAACGAAAGTGAAAAACGTTATTATATACTCAACAAGAGGGCTATAAAAAGCCCCAACGCTCAATGTGTAATTGGAGAAACCTCCGCAAGCCATTGTGGTAAACATATGATTAAGTGAGTCATAAAGAGAAACTCCTGCAAGCATAAGGGCGACAACCTGCAGGAAGGAGATTACAAAATAGATCATCCAGAGGATTCTTGCGGTTTCCCTTACCCTTGGCTTCAGCTTGTCCTCGGTAGGTCCAGGCGCTTCAGCCCGGAAAAGCTGCCTGCCCGCAACCCCGAGTTTTGGCAGGATGGCAATGAAAAGCACTATGATACCCATGCCCCCAAGCCACTGGATCATGCCGCGCCAGAAAAGGATGCCTTTAGGATGACTTTCAATGTCTGTTAAGATTGTCGAACCCGTGGTGGTAAATCCTGACATGGATTCGAAGAGAGAGTTCAGAGGAGAGATTCCATCCAGCACGAAAGGTATGGCTCCGAAAAATGCAGCTGCAAGCCAGCCCAGGGCGACTATTGCAAAGCCTTCTTTGCGCATCCACTCTTCTTCGGTCTTATAGGAGAGCAGGAGAAAGCCTGTAAGAGTGGTTATGAGAACCGAAACCAGAAAAGGAGTTAAACTCTCTCCGTAATAGTATGAGACTCCTAGGGGCACTAACATGAGCAGACCAAGGAGCCTTAGTAAGCCTCCAAGTACATACAGGACAATTCTAAAATTCATGCGGATCCTCTGTTTTAAAGCCTGTTAGACCCTTTCGAATTTTTTGTATTTATTCTTTACTTAAAAAACTTCTCTACCGCCGAAACCGCAGAGGACAGCGCAAAAACTATTACCCTATCTCCTTCACGAATTACGGTATCTCCTCTGGGTATAATCGTGTCATCGTTGTGAACCACCATGGTAACGAGCGCCCCTTTAGGAAATTTAACCCTGTCAAGGGATTTTCCTATGATTTTTGAACTTCTTGAAGCCGTATATTCAATGATCTCCGCCTTTTCGCCTTCCAGGGTGGCAAGTTTTTCAATACCCCTGCCCATTGTAAGCTTAAGTACCTCGTTTACGGTTGCTTCCCTAGGACTGACTGCCATGTCTATGCCAATCATTTCGAAGAGGGGCACGTAATCCGAACGGTCAGCTCTGGCGATCACCTTCCTGGCTCCCATTTGCTTCGCCAGAAGCGAACACAGGAGATTTTTCTCATCATTATCCGTAACTGCAAGCACGACATCCATGTCTTCAATATTCTCTTCTCTCAAAAGGTTGACATCGGTGCCGTCCCCGTTTAAGATGAGGGCATTTTCCAGCATCTCAGCCACTTCTATGCAGCGGCTTTTCCTGTACTCGATAATCTTAAGGTCTGCATTTTCGTCTTTGTCAATCAGTTTAGCCAGATAAAAGCCTACAATTCCGCAGCCTATGAGGAGAATTCTGTTCCTATGAGGCCCCCTATTCCCGAAGATTCGTCCAAGTTCTTCCAGGGCTCTGGGCTTGCCTACAACTACTACATGATCATTTGCACGAATAACATCATCCCCATGAGGTATGACTATTTCGTGTTTCCGAAAGATCGCACTTACAATGCAGCAGTCATCAAGCTTGAGATCACGTATTTGCTGCCCTACAAGCCTGTTGTCAGAACGGATGGCGAATTCCATCATCTGTACTTTTCCCCCGGCAAAAACTTCCGTATCTATAGCTGAAGGGGTTGAGAGTACCTCGGCAACCTCCGAAGCAAGCGCAAGTTCAGGGCAGATCATGACATCGACTCCGACCTGAGCCCTTGAAGTTACAGGCACATCTATATAATCAGGATTGCTGACTCTGGCGATTGTCTTTGTTTCTCTCCAGCCGGGATGGGACCTTATGATAAGTTTTGCAGTCATGCAGGCAACAATATTGACTTCGTCGACCCCTGTGACAGCAACCAGGATATCTACATCGTGAAGGATACTTGCGAGAATATCAGCATTTGCACCATTTCCCGCCAGAACCTGAACATCGAGCTCATCTGCCCTTCGTGCAACCTCCTCATTTTTCTCAACAACAATTACGTCATGTGTGAGGGAAAGAAACTTTGCGATATGATATCCAACCTCGCCTGCCCCTATAACTACGGCTTTCATAAGATTTCCTCAAAAAAGCTTGATTTCAGATAAATAAACCTGTTTGCTTAAGTAATCTTGGAAAAAGAAAACGTAAATAGTCGTGTTTATGATAAGTATTATGCAGTACTACCATAAAAAACCTTCAATGGGAAAATAGGGGATTGAACCCGGAGTCGTAGCAAGGGGCAAGCCGTCAAGAACTTAATTTCATGGAAAAGAATAAGACAAAGGATATAGGAACGGTTTAATTTCCTGAGAGCAATTCGCTTTTCAAGGAATTGTTTACTTCCAAAGCAGTGTTCTCCCAGGAATAGTCTGCCTTTTAAGGTTTAGACGAATTCCGATTTTCAGGAGTGCCAGAAATCGCTTGTAAAGAGTACAAGTACGGTGTAAACCTCAAGCCTGCCTACCCACATATTATTAATAAGAATGATTTTGCCGAGCGGCGGGATTGATTCAAAGTTTGCCATAGGCCCTACAATATTAAAACCCGGGCCTATATTTCCGAGAGTCGTTATCGAAGCTGTAAACGAGCTTATCATATCAACTCCCAATAGTGCTAGAAGCACCGTACCTACGACGAAAACGCCGATATAAAGCACAACAAAAGACAGGATTGACTGCAAAACGTCATCAGGTACTGCTTTGTTGTTAAATCGGATAGGTCTGACGAGTCTGGGGTGAATAAACTTAAAGAGCTCCCTCCTTGCATATTTTAACATCAATAGAAAACGCACAACCTTCATGCCGCCGCCTGTAGAACCGGCACACCCTCCGATAAACATTACTGCAAGAACCAGAATTTTTGCTGAATCCTTCCACAGGTTAAAATCAATTGAAGCAAAGCCGGTAGCTGTCATAATAGAGGTTATCTGGAATATGGCATAACGGAAAGAATTGAATGGAGAAAATCCCATATCTTTGAATAGAACAAGTGTAAGTAAACCTGTAAAACCCAGAATAAAATAAGAATACGCCCTGAATTCCTCATCTCGAAAGATGGCACTTTTATTGACACGGATAGCCCGGTAGTAGAGAGCAAAGTTAGCCCCCGCAACAAACATAAAAAATGTGAGGATAAATTCGATTACAGGACTGCCAAAAGCTTCTATGCCTGCATTGTAGGTAGAAAATCCCCCGCAAGCCATGCAGGCAAAGGTGTGATTGAGAGCATCGTAAAGAGACATTCCTGCCAGCACCAGAGCCATAACTTCAAGGGCAGAGATAAGAATATAGAGTGTCCACAGAATCCTTGTGGTTTCCCTTATTCTTGGCTTCAGCTTATCTTCGGTCGGACCAGGAGCCTCGGCCCTGAATAGCTGGCGGCCGGCAACTCCAAGCTTTGGTAGAATTGCTATGAAAAGTACGATAATCCCCATGCCCCCAAGCCAGGCAGTGAAAGATCGCCAGAAGAGAAGACCTCTGGAATGAGCTTCAATATCCACGAGAATTGAAGAACCCGTTGAAGTAAAACCTGACATTGTTTCAAAAACGGCATCAATAAAAGAGATTCCTTCAAAAAGAAAGGGAATAGCCCCGAAAATAGCTGCTGCAAGCCAGCTCAAAGACACAATGGCAAGCGCCTCTTTTTGTTGCCAATCCTCATGGCCTTTAAACCGCATAAGGAGCAAGCCAGCAATAAGGGTTATGAAAAAAGAAACAACAAAGGGTAGCAGCGGTTCCCGGTAGTAAAAAGCTACTAAAAGGGGAACAAGCATTGTAAACGCCAGAAGGAACAGAATTTTCCCTAATGCATTGAAAACTGCCTTGTTATCTATAAGAAACCACCCGCCTTTTAAAACTCATCTGAAAAATTTCTCTATTTCCGAGATTGCAGAAGCCATTGAAAAAATGACCACCCTGTCCTGGTTTTCAATAACGAAATCTCCTCTGGGAACTATAGTATCCTTTCCCCGAACCACCATATTGATGAGAGCTCCTCTGGGGAACTTTACTTTGTTTAAAGGTTTCCCGACAATTTTCGAGCTTTCGGAAGCCGTATATTCGATGATTTCCGCTCTTTCGCCTTCAATAGTTGTCAGGGTTTGTATTCCCCTGCCCATTGTAAGCTTAAGTACCTCATTTACGGTCGCTTCCCTGGGGCTGACTGCCATATCTATGCCGACCATTTCAAACAAAGGAAGATAGTCTGAACGGTCAGCCCTTGCAATTACTTTCTTTGCACCAAGCTGCTTTGCAAGCAGAGCACACAGAAGATTTTTCTCATCACTGTCTGTGACTGCAATAACAACATCCATCCTCTCGATATTCTCTTCCCTGAGCAAATTGAGATCAGTACCATCCCCATTTAAAACCAGGGCATTTTCCAGAGTCTCGGCAACTTCTATGCAACGGCTTTTCCTGTGCTCAATAATTTTCAGGTCGGCATTCTCTTCTTTATCTATCAGTTTGGCCAGGTAAAAGCCTACAATCCCGCAGCCTATAATAAGAACTCTATTTTTATGGTGTATTTCACTCCCGAAAACACTGCCCATGCCTTCCATAGCCTCAGGTTTACCCACAACTACTACATGGTCATTTGCCTTTATAACGTCGCTTCCATGCGGAATAATTATTTCATGTTCACGGAAAACCGCACTTACAATGCAGCAGTCAGCAAGCCGGAGGTCCTTCATCCTCTTTCCTACAAGCCTGCTTTCGGGACTTATTGCGAACTCAGTCATTCGGACTTTTCCCTCGGCAAACATCTCGGCATCTATGGCTGATGGGCTTGACAGGATTTCAGCAACTTCGGAAGCAAGTGCAAGCTCAGGACAGATCATAAGATCGACTCCAACCTGAGCCCTTGAGGTTACAGGCGAATCTATGTAGTCCGGATTGCTGACTCTGGCAATGGTTTTAGTTTCTTTCCATTCGGGCTTGCCCCGAGTGATTAGCTTGGCAGTCATGCAGGCTACAATGTTGACTTCGTCGACCCCTGTGACAGCCACTAGCAGATCAGTGCCCTGAAGAATTTTTGAGAGAAGCTCGGCATTTGCCCCATTTCCTTCGATAGCAAGGACATCAAGTTCGTCTGCTCTTCTTAATGCTTCTTCAGCTTTTTCAATAATTATTACATCGTTTTTTGGGGAAAGAGCCTTTGCAATATGATAACCTACTTCCCCTGCGCCAATAATTATAACCTTCATATCACACCTTCAGAAAAACTGTTTTTAACTGACCTGATATTATAAAATCTGACGGACCAGAAGCAACAGGTATGGAATAAATCGAGATAGAAAAAATTCAACGAAAAAATATACAAAGTTAAGAGAAAGTGGAGAGGACAAAAATATAAAATGCAGTCAGATAGATTGTTTTTAATGAAATTGATCAGCGTATTGACCATCTCTGGAATTTAATGTTTTGAAACAGAACTTATAAGGCCAGTTTTTTGCAAAGCTACTTCAGATTAAAGCTCTGGTAAAGTTTTAAACTTAAGCAGTTATATATATAAATCTTTTCAGATTTTTGCAAATAAATAAAAAAGTAAACCAGAACTATAGAAATAAAATAACGGAGAAAGGAAAAAAGCAGAAGGGATAAAGGAATAGGAAACCCCACAGACACGTCAGGGAAGGCTAAAATCCGGGTGTTAATAGATAAAAAAGCGTTTAATTGGAGAAAAAGACCAGATTGGAAATAAGAAGGAAATGTAACCCGGGAAAAAGATAAAAATAGAGAGCCCGGAACAAAAATGAAGTACTTCGGAATTAGGAAAGAAGGTGTCAATATTGAAGAGGAAGAAATCCAGCATTAAAGAAGAGACCATTTAAAAAGGTAAAAGCGCGGCTAAAAGCTGCTCTTAGCCCTCAAAAGCATCCTTTACCTTATCAAAAAATCCCTTGTTTTTCCTGGATTTCTCTGTAGATTTATCGTGTCTGCCTTTCTCATTTCCGTCGGTATTTTTGCTGCTGCTCAAAGCTTCGAACTGGCGAAGAAGTTCTTTTTGTTCGTGACTGAGTTTTATTGGAGTCCTGATTACAACCCTGACGAGCTGGTCACCTTTTCTGCTTCCGTGCAGGTGCTGGATACCTTTATCTTTAAGTCTGAATACGGAGTGGGTCTGAGTTCCTGCAGGGATATTCATCTTGACCTTTCCGTAAAGGGTATCGACCATAATATCCGTCCCGATTGCGGCCTGGGCAAATGAAATAGGAAGCTCGGAAATCACGTCATAATCCACCCTCTTAAAGTAGTTATGCTCCATCACATGAAGTACGACATAAAGATCTCCGGACGGTGCTCCGGGTTCTCCCGAATCTCCCTCTCCGCTAAGCCTCAGGCTCATGCCTGAATCGGCTCCTGCAGGCACGTTTACTGTTATCTTTCTAGTGTTCCGGACTCTTCCCGTGCCGCTACAGACCGGGCATGGAGACTCAATAACCTGACCCCTGCCGTGACAGGTAGTGCAGGCTGTAGTGCTTATAAACTGCATACCCAATCCGGAGCGCGTAGTGCGGATCTGCCCAGTACCGCCGCATGTGGGGCAGCGTTTCGGGCTTGTGCCAGGTTTGGCCCCGGTTCCGGAACAATTAGAACACCTTTCCGTCCTCGGAACGTCGATATCTTTACGGACTCCAAAGGCTGCTTCTTCGAAGGTGATATAAAGGTCATACTGGAGATCGGATCCTCTCCTCGGCCCCATAGGGCCTCTTCTGCCTCCTCCTCCGCCGAAAAACATCTCGAATATATCCCCGAAACCGCCGAAATCTGCACCCCGGAAGATATCTTCTGCGCTGTACTGCCCGTTTATTCCGGCATGCCCGAAGCGGTCGTACTGAGTCCGTTTCTCAGGATCTGAAAGTACTGCATAAGCCTCGGAGATCTCCTTGAACTTTTCCTCAGACCCGGCTTCTTTATTCCTATCAGGATGGTATTTTAGCGCAAGTTTTCGATACGTTTTCTTTATATCCTCAGGTGAGGCATCTCTGGATAATCCAAGAATTTCGTAATAATCACGTGTTGTGGCCATCAGGATTCCCTGTTGTTTTAAAAAAGATAAAACTCCGGAGCCTGCAAGCAGGTTTCCGGTAAGGCCTGAGAATCTCCAGGCCTGTCTTTATTACTTGGTTTCTCCTTATTTACGCTTTTCGTCGTCAACTACTTCATAATCAGCGTCAACGACCGTCTCGTCAGGACCTTTGGCGTCAGCACTCCCCGCCCCGCCTGCAGCTTCCTGCTGAGCCTGCTGGGCTCTCTGGTACATTGCAGTGGAGATCGGGTATACGGCTTCCTGAAGAGCTTCGGTTTTTGCCTTAATATCTTCGCTGTCCTTACCTTCAAGAGCTTTCTTAAGGTCGTCGATGGCGGCATTTACCTTTGACTTCTGGTCCTCTGTAGCCACATCTGCGGATTCCTTCAAAGTCTTTTCCGCAGCATTGATCAGGGCTTCGGCATTGTTCCTGTTTTCAACTTCTTCTTTGCGCTTTCTGTCTTCCTCGGCATGCATTTCCGCATCTTTGACCATGCGCTCGATCTCGGCATCCGTAAGTCCGCCTGGCTTCTGGATGGATATGGACTGTTCCTTACCTGTTCCAAGGTCTTTTGCACCAACGTGCAGTATACCGTTTGCGTCGATATCAAAGGTAACCTCAATCTGCGGGATGCCTCTCGGAGCCGGGGGAATGCCGTCCAGAGTAAAGCGCCCAAGGGTCTTGTTTTCAGAAGCAATTCCCCTTTCCCCCTGAAGGACATGAATCTCTACAGACGGCTGATTGTCAGCTGCGGTTGAGAAAACCTGGCTTTTCTTGGTAGGAATTGTCGTGTTTCTCTGAATCAACGGGGTAGCTATGCCTCCGAGCGTCTCAATTCCGAGGGTCAGAGGAGTGACATCAAGCAGCAGGACGTCTTTGACTTCGCCCCCGAGCACACCGGCCTGGATGGCTGCCCCGATTGCAACGGCTTCATCAGGGTTGATGTTTTTGTAGGGTTTTTTGCCTGTGAAATTCTCAACAAGCTCGACTACCGCAGGCATCCTTGTGGCGCCTCCGACCAGAATCACTTTGTCAAGGTCGTTTGGAGTAAGTTTTGCATCGCTGAGAGCCTGGCGCATGGATACGAGGGTCTTTTCAAGAAGATCCTCGGTCATCTTCTGGAACTGGGCTCTGGTCAGGTCAATATCAAGGTGCTTGGGATCCCCATCCGGACCAACTGTAAGGAAGGGAAGGTTGATATTAGTACTGGCAACGCCTGACAGCTCGATTTTGGCTTTTTCTGCAGCATCGGTTAAACGCTGGAGTACGGACTTGTCTTTAGAGAGATCGATTCCTTCGATTTTCCTGAACTCGGCAAGCAGATAATTAACAATGCGCTGGTCAAAATCGTCTCCTCCGAGGTGGGTATCGCCGCTTGTGGACTTTACCTCAAAGACTCCTCCTCCGAGTTCGAGAATGGATACGTCAAAGGTTCCGCCTCCAAGGTCGTAAACAAGAATAGTTTGCTCGATATCTCCTTTGTCGAGCCCGTAAGCCAGGGATGCGGCAGTTGGCTCATTGATTATCCTCAGGACGTCAAGGCCTGCAATAGCCCCTGCGTCCTTTGTAGCCTGCCTCTGGGCGTCATTAAAATATGCAGGAACCGTGATAACAGCCTGTTTAATCGCTTCTCCGAGATAAGCTTCCGCATCGGTTTTGAGCTTCTGGAGAATCATTGCGGAAATTTCCTGCGGTGTGTATTGCTTTCCCTGCAGGGTGACCCTGTAATTGGCGTCTCCCATATGCCTTTTAATGGAATAAACAGTATTTTCAGGATTCGAAACAGCCTGCCTCTTTGCAACCTGGCCTACAAGTTTCTCCCCTTTTTTGGAGAATCCGACCACTGAAGGGGTCGTTCTGGCGCCTTCGGCATTCGGGATCACGACAGCTTCCCCGCCTTCCATTACTGCCATGCATGAGTTCGTAGTACCAAGGTCAATACCCAGTATTTTTGCCATGTTTTATCCTCACTAGATTACTTGGTTAGATTTTTCAATTAAAATTTTAGATAAAAATATTTAGACAAATCATTGAATTAAATTATTTATTAAGTTATCTGACTAGATTACCTAGTTAAATTTAAGAGTTAAGTCCTATCTGATTCAGGAGTAAAGTTATGCCTGAATCTTCTTTATTCCCCGGCCTCATCAGGGTTTCTGGCCACTGAGACCATAGCAGGCCTGACAACTTTCGAATTAAGAGCGTATCCGGCTTTATAGACCTCTACTATAGTATTGTCTGGAACTTCAGAGGTCTCGACATGCTGAACTGCCTCGTGCCTGTGAGGGTCAAATTCACTGGCTTTTTCACTCTTAACTTTCTCAAGCCCATACTTTTCGAGGATTGAGAAAAATTGTCTTGAAAGCTGTTCTATTCCGCTGACAATCGAGCTCATATCCTCTGCGGTTTTTGCAGATTTAAGAGCGCGATCGAAATTGTCCGTTACTTCAAGGAAGTCGAGAAGTACCTGTTCGAGCACGGCTTTCCGGCTTTCTTCCATCTGGCGGGCGGTCCGTTTTCTGAAATTGTCAAAGTCTGCTGCAAGCCGGAAAAGCTGGTCCTTGAGAATCTGGTTCTCTTCCTGACACAGGACTTCAGGGCTTTTTTCAGTTTCGGAACCGTCAGAAGCTTCTTCGGGTTTATCCCGTGCTTCATTAGCCTCTCCCGCTGAAGAACCAGAATTCCGGGCATCAGGATTTTCAGCCCCAGGCTGGGTATCTTCTTTAGAATCCGTATTTTCTTCTTTATTGAATATTCTCATTAGTCGATCCCCATCAAGTAATTATAACGGTTTCGCTCGTCCTGATCTGTGATTGTTTGTAATTCTATAAATACTTTTTGGACAATTGAAAGAATATATTACTCATGTAGGAAAAGAAAAAGAAAAATCAGTAAAAGTGGTTTTGAAGTTTGTAGGACAGTGCTTTGAGCATTATGACACTTGCAATCATGGAAGCCGCAACTGCAGAAATCACCTGATCCCATCCTATGGCCGAAATTCCTCCTCCCAGTGCGAACTGCACGCCGCCTACGAGTGAAACGAACACGAAGGAAAAGCCGAAACCTGCAAGAGCTCCTCCAACAAGGGAACTTAGAGTGTCAAGCCCATGTCTTTCGTAAAAAACCATGCCTGCAATAAACATTACCGCAAAGATCAAAAGCACAACTGCGGTGGGCAATGGACTTTCTTTTGTGGAAAAAATCTCAAAGAGCCCGAGCGCCATATCAACCAGAAATATGCCCATAAGAACTGCAATAGAAAGGGTTTTCACAAAAGGGTTTTCAAAGACCGACTGAGAGTTAGGGTTTTTGCTGCTAATATTACCAGGCACCTTTATGTTTTGCAATGTATAACTTTTAAAGTATAAACTGTATAATTTATATAAACTTTTACATATTCAATTTAGCTCCTAATTCAAGGCATTAGCCACACCATTGACCCGCAAGCGTGGCGTCGCTTGAGCCCGCCCCGGTTGCATCGTTTAGATAAATCAGGGTTTTCGATAAAACCTTTTCTCAAAAGGTTTTCGCTCAAGCCGTTTTTGAAAAGGCTTGCGTTGAAACCGTTGCGCCGGTTTATCACGCTCCGGTTACATCGTTTAGATAAAGCATGCGTTTTTGATAAAACTTTTTTGAAAAAGTTTTCGCTCAAGCCTTTTTTGAAAAGGCTTGCGGTCAAACATTTTTCTTAGAATTTTTGGCTTGCAAAAGTAATATATAAATGACCGGGTTTTTCCTTTCCAATGAAAATCCTGATTGCAGAATTTGCTGTCGGTACGGATATTGAGAAATCCCTTATCCCTGAGGGGGCGGCTATGCTTAAGACCCTTGCGGAAAGTTTTGTCCGGCTTGGGCATGAGGTTTACTACCCGTCAGCAGGCACAAAAATCTGTGCAGGCACATGCATAGAGTCTACAGCCGAAAGTTTCAGGCAGGTGATTGAGAGGACGGCAAAGGACTGTGATGCAGGGCTGGTTATTGCCCCTGATTCAATGCTTTCCGAGCTGAATGAAGTTCTTGAAGAAAATACCGCAAACCTGGGATGTCCACCCCGGTCGGCAGCCTGCTGTGCGGATAAGCTGCTCTGTACGAAAATTCTGAAGAAAGCCGGAATTAAGACCCCTGAGCTTGCAGGAAAAGCCGAAAAGGGAAAGAGGTATGTTACAAAACCCAGATTCGGTTGCGGAGCCGAGGAAACATATCTGGTCACAGGATTCGAGAACAGGGAAGGACTTATTGCAAGCGAGTATATAGAAGGAAAGCACCTGAGTGTAAGCCTTATTGCAGGAAGAACCCCACTTCCCCTGACTGTAAACCGTCAGTTCATAGAATTTGGTGAAAAAGATATAGAAACCGGCGAAAGTGGGAAAACAGGAGTTTCCGGCATAAAATACAATGGCAGCCTTACTCCTTACCACACTCCTGGCAGAGAAGAACTTTATGAAACCGCAATCTCCACAGCAAAATGCCTGAACTGCTTCGGATATGTGGGCGTGGATATTGTATTCGCCGACTTTCCGTATGTAGTGGATGTAAACCCGAGACCCACTGCCTCACTTTTCGGGATCAGCCGTGTTATGCGGGAGGAAATAGGAGACCTGCTTTTGAAAAATAAGTTTGGAGAACTGCCTGACTCGGTAAACCTGGAAGGAGAATACCGCTTTTCAAAAGATGGGCTTGGAGAACTTTTCGGAAGAGCGTGAAAGATGGGTAGAGGCTAAAAGCCGGAAAAGAGCAAATACTAGAACTTGAAAAAAGAACAGAATAAAGGGCTCAAAAATGAATTCGAAGATTATCGGGCTTGATATTGGAGGAGCGAATACCAAACTTGCTTCTTCGGACGGAAAGATTATAGAACTGCATTATTTACCTCTCTGGAAAAATACACGGCTTCCTGAGGTTTTAAAGGAAATTGCGCAAAGGATGCAGCCCGAAAAAATTGCTGTTGTTATGACCGGAGAACTTGCAGACTGTTTTGAGGATAAGGAACAGGGCATTCGCTTCATAAAGTCATGTGTCGATTCTGCCTTTGAACCTTCAAAGGTGTCTTACATAAACAGTATGGGCAGGTTTCAGCGCGAGGCTGGTGATATAAGAGAACTTGCTGCTGCCAACTGGGCGGCTTCAGCCAGACTGGCCGGAAAAGAGTTCGGAGATTGCATTTTTGTTGATGTAGGGAGTACCACAAGCGATATTATTCCGATCCTATCAGGCGAACATAAAGCAGGACTTACTGATTTTGACCGGCTGTGCAGGAGCGAACTTGTATATGCAGGCACGCTCAGGACAAACCTTGCCGCGCTTCTCGGGAAAGTAAAGCTTGAAAGGGGCCTGTGCAGGACGGCTTCAGAACTCTTTGCTACAACTGCGGACGCTTATCTCCTGCTTGGTAAAATCGATGAAAGCGCGTACACATGCGAAACCGCTGACGGAGCAGGCAGGAGCAAAACCGATGCTATACGCAGGCTTGCAAGGCTGGTCTGTGCAGACCTTTCCGAAATCCGGGAAGAGGAAATTTATGAAATCGCAGGTCAGGTAAAGGAAAAACAGGTTTCTGCCCTCGCCGAGGCGATTTCAGAGGTTGCGAAAAGAAACGGGCTTAAAAAAATCGCAGCCGCAGGCCTCGGAGAATTCCTGATAAAGGAAGCTGCAGAGAGGCTTGGCTTTGAATTTATCTCAGTATCCGGACATTGGGGCGAGGAAATTTCAAAAGTTTTTCCGGCGTACGCAGCTGCCAGGCTCCTCGATGCCTGAATTCTTCACTTCAGGACAGCCTAATAGAGGTGAAATAATCCCTTTCAGAAAGGAAAAGAAAACTATGAGGGTGGTGCTCAAAATCGGTGGAAGCCTTATCAAGGAGGCTCCAGTCCTTGTAAAAAGGCTGGCAAAGGAATTTGGCTCAGAAATCCCCGAAACTTCAGGAGGAGAGTACGCAGCCGAAAGACTGCCTTTTTCCATTCTCATAGTGCCCGGAGGAGGCATTTTTGCTGATGTAGTCAGGGAAACCGATGAAAAGTTTTCTCTGGGCTCCGATGCAGCCCACTGGATGGCTATACTCGGAATGGAACAGTACGCCTGCTACCTTCGGGACAAAACCGGTGCAATAGTTATAGAAACGATAGCAGAACTGCCTCAGGGAGTCTCTATTCTTTTTCCATACAGGTTCCTGAGAAAAGAAGATCCCCTGCCCCATACCTGGGATGTGACTTCCGATACAATCGCAGCCTGGGTTGCAAAGCAAGCCGGAGCAGCATTGATAAAGGCTACGGATGTAGACGGCATCTTCAGGGATGGAAAATTAGTCAGGGAAATTTCTGCTGCCTGTTGCACCGGAGACCGCGCAAGCTGCATTGATCCTGCCCTGCCGGAGTTTCTTCGGGAAAACAGAATGGATTGCCTGATCGTAAACGGAAAATGTCCGGATAGGGTTATTCGGGCTGTGTACGGAAAGCCTGTGCACGGCACTATGGTAAAGGGGAATATTTAAATCGTATATCGTATATGACTAGGGGAGAAGCAAAGCATATCGCAAAGCGTATCCAAAAGCATTAATTAAATTCAGTTCATTAAATCTGCTAATGTTAACAAAGGTGCCAGGAAAGCAGAAGCTCGATGCTAAAGAAGGCACCCGATTCATCGGTAACTCGTTACAGATTTACTATTAGAATTAACTTTTAAGGAGAACAAAAATGTCAGCACAAAAAGTTGAGTACTGTACTTCATGTGGAATCCGTCTCGTGGAAAAGGGATATGTCAAGTTCCCCTGCCCGCAGTGCGGATCAGAAATCGGAAGATGTTCAAGTTGCAGGCAACAGGGCAACGTATACACCTGCCCCAAGTGTGGATTCAAAGCACCCTGATCAAGGCAAATCCCCGATCGCTTCTAATGCTCGTGTGAACGGGGTAAAATCAATTAAAAATCAGATAAAAATATAAAGAGGTATCATAATGGGTGATGTTGCAGCAAAAATTAAAATTATGCCAGAAAGCGTTGAAACCGACCTTGCAGAATTGAAGGAAAAGGTAAAATCCGTAATTCCTGCCGGGGCAGACCTTCACGGCGACATTGTCGAAGAACCTATTGCATTTGGCTTGAAAGCTTTGATTGTGACCTTAATCGTTAACGACGAGGAAGGCGGAACTGAGCCTGCAGAAGAAGCCTTTGCAAAAGTTCCCGGTGTCGAGAACGTACAGGTTCTTGAAGCCTACCGTATTTAAGAGGAGAAAAAACCCGGACAACGCGTCCGGAAAAACACCTTTTCACATTCTCCTCTCTTTAAAAGGGCTCGTAGATCAGGGGAAGATCGTTACGTTCGCAACGTAAAGGCCGCGGGTTCGAATCCCGCCGAGTCCATTAGATTCTTCAAAAATTCAGGCTTTTTTAAAAACTTGCTTGCTCAAAAAACAATTTATTCGCATAAAATGGAAATGTAAGCTTTTTTCTACAAGGTTAACGGCTTAAAATTAATCTATGATTTTATCCATAACGTTGTGAAACCGAATAAGTGGAGATAGCTTGCCCAATACTCCTGTTTCTAGCGGATATCCAGAAAGATTTTTTCCCGTATACTCCGTATTATGCGATCTATTTTTAAACAAATCATGCCGAACTTCCGAAAATCCAGATAGATATCATATACTTTTTAAATAGTGGATGCATATGGGCCAACATATTTTTCTAACCTAGATAAGCCAGGAAGCCTCGGACTAAAGAAAATAAGAAGTGGAGAAATGGGGAGAAATCCTCAAAAGATATTTTTAGCCTGGACTTCGATAACGATGCTGATATCTGTTTCTGTCAACTGGCAAATACCCAGATTAAGAAAACGGGGGATTGTAAATTAAAAGTAATGATTTGCTTGATGAAGCAGAAGAGATAGGGGAATCAAACAAAGAGAGAATGGTAGCGGAACTTTCTCCGAAGAACCCCACTATTTTCCTGAAACTGGGAAAAGAAGGTACTGTCCTCTGGGCTAACAGAGCAGCTGATGCTCTTCTCGAATTTTGGGGCATAAAAAAAGGAGAAAAAGCTCCTCAGGAGCTAAGACATAATATAAGAAGAGTCCTCGCACAGAAGAGCCCGAAAAATCTTGAAATTCAAGCAGGAAAAACAACGTATGCTGTAGTAATCTATCCTTTTCCGGAAGAGAACTATGTGAATCTTCAGGGGGTTGACATCAGTTTCAGGGTTCTTGCCGAAGAAAGATTCCGTAAAAAGGAAAAACAGTATATGTCCCTGAGCCACCTGGGCAAGATCTCCCTGACATGTAAAGACCTCCAGGCTATTCTGGGAGAAAGTGCCCTGCTTATTGCCAGGAGTCTTAATACGGAATTCTCCAGAATTCTGGAACTCAAGCCCGATGGAACCTTTATCGTGAGGGCAGGATATGGCTGGAAGGAAAAGCCTGGGGACAATACTGTAGGAGAAAAGTCTCAGGCAGAACATACTCTTTTTTTGAAAAGACCGATCATCCTGGGGGATATTCAAACTGAAACGCGTTTTGAATGCAGTGAATTTCTCAGGCGGCATGGTATAGCCAGCGGAGTAACAGTCCTTATAGGAGACGTGAATAAGCCTTTCGGGATAATGGAAGTCTACAGCCGGGAGAAGAAAGGGTTTACTGAAGATGATATTTATTTTCTGGATTCTGCTGCTTTTTTGCTGTCTGAGATCATAGAACGCCTGCGTGCCGAGGAAAAACTCCGGATTCATCAGCATGAGCTGGAAAAACTCATTGAAAAAAGAACCCTGGAATACACAGAGGCAAATGAGAAACTTGTAAGCGAAGTGGCGGAAAGGAGAAAAATTGAAAAAAGCCTCAGGAATAGCCTGAAGTTTCTTGAAACTCTTCTGGATACAATACCTGCGCCTGTATTTTATAAAGATAGTGAGGGCAGGTATCTGGGCTGCAATGATATATTAGCCAGGCAGGTCCTGGGACTGGAAAAGGAAGAGATTATAGGAAAGACCTTTGCCGAAGCGTACAGACAGTCTCCAGGCGGAATCTCGCTTGAAATCCCTCAGGATGACCTGGAACTGTTGCGGAAAGGGGGAAGCGATACCTATGAGAAGGAAATCACGTGTGCCGACGGTGTAAAAAGGGACTTTCTGGCGAGCAGGGCAACTTTTCCCGACGAGGAAGGAAAGACAAGAAATATAGTTACCGTACTGCTTGATGTAACCGGACTCAGGAAAGCCGAAAGTAAGCTTCAGAACAATGTGCGGTTTCTGGAAACCCTGCTTGATAGTATTCCGAGCCCTGTGTTCCAGAGAGATTTGAATGAGATATATGTAAATTGCAATGAGAGTTTTGCCAGACAGATTATGGGGCTTTCCAAAGACGAAGTTATAGGGGGTTCTTTCAGGGAGTTTCAGAAAAGAATCCCGAAAGAACTTGCAGAGATTTATCATAAGGATGACAGGAGCCTTATTGAAAAAAGGGGAAGCAATTATTACGAAACTAGAGTGATCTGTGCCGATGGTGTGGAACGGGATTTCATATTCCATAAAGCCACCTACCAGGACAGTTCAGGAAAAGTAGCAGGCGTTGTCGGTGTAATGCTGGATATAACCCAGCGTAAAGAGGCTGAAAAAACCGTCAGGAAAAGCGAAGAGAAGTATCGGAGTGTCGCCGAACAGACAGGACAGCTTATATATGACTATGATATCAAATCCGGGCGGATTGACTGGGCAGGAGCCATTTCGCAGCTTACGGGCTATAGCCCTGACGAGTTCAAACAGGTAAATGCTGAAGGCTGGATAGCGAATATCCATAAAGAAGATCGGGAAAAAGCCTGGGGAGCCCATGAGAACGGTATGAAATCCGGGGGAAGATGCCTTGGAGAATACAGGTTCAAAAAGAAGGATGGGAGTTATTTCCATGTCGAAGACAGCAGCATTTACCTGTTAGACGAAAAAGGTAGGGTATATCGGGCTGTGGGAGTAATAAAGGATATAACCGAAAGAAAACTTGCCAGGGAAATTCTTGAAAGAAATGAGGAGAGGTACAGGGCAGTTGCAGTGCAGACAGGACAGCTCATTTATGATTACGACGTGAAAAATAATCACAGTTCCTGGGCAGGTGCAATTGAGGAGCTCACAGGCTATAGCTTTGAAGAGGTACAGGGCTTTACTTCTGACTTCTGGACTGACCATGTCCATCCAGAAGATCGGGAAAAAGCTGTAAAGGCCCATGCGAATTGCATGGAAAGAGGTGAGAAATACCTTGAAGAATACCGATTCCGGAGAAAGGATGGAAGTTATTTTTCCGTAGAAGATAGTGGCGTTTACCTGAAAGACGAAAGCAGGGGCATATACAGGGTACTCGGGGTCATTAAAGATATTACTGAGAGGAAGAAAGCAACCGAAAAGGTTCGGAGAAGTGAGGAAAAGTACCGGATCGCTGCTGAACAGACAGGCCAGATAGTGTACGACTATAATACGAAAACCGAAGATGTAGACTGGGCGGGAGCTATTGCAGAGCTTACCGGCTACAGCTCGGAGGAATTTGGGAGGATCAATCCTGAGATCTGGCTGGAGCATATTCACCCTGACGACCGTGAAAAAGTGATGGAGAATGTCAGGCTCTTCTTTGAAAAAGGGGAAAGATTAAGGGAAGAATTCAGGTTCCGTAGAAAGGATGGAAGTTATATTTATGTAGAGGACCGGGGAATCCTCCTGAGAGATGAGGAGGGGAGCGCTTACAGACTGCTTGGGGTGATGAAAGATATAACCAAGCTGAAACTCGTTCAGGAAAATCTTGAGAAAAGCGAGGAAAGATACCGGACTGCTGCCGAACAGACAGGCCAGATAGTATACGATTACGACAGGCTCACGGGTAAAATACAATGGGCTGGAGCTATTAAAGAACTCACCCAGTACAATCTGGAGGAGTTCCGGAACTTTAACAGGAAGACCTGGGAAACGCATATCCATATGGATGACCGGAAAGGAATTATTGAAGAGCTTGAGAAGTACAGGGAAAGAGGAGAGAGATTCGCCACTGAATACAGATTCAGAAAGAAAGACGGAACTTATCTGTATGTGGAAGACAGCGGAATTTTCCTGAAAGACGAAAAGGGATACTCTTACAGGGATATAGGGGTAATGAAAGATATTACAGGGATAAAACTGGCGTCAAAGAAACTGAAAGAGAGTGAAGAGCGATACAGATCCTTTATGAAGAATTTCAGGGGTATAGCTTTCCAGGGGACTCTGGATTTCATACCTATCCTGGTGGACGGGAGTGTGGAGGAAATTACAGGATATGGGGCAGACGATTTTATCTCAGGGAAAGTAAACTGGCATCAGATTGTTCTTCCTGAAGATCGACACAGGCTTGTTAATAATAATGAGAGACTGATGAATAATCCGCTGCTTCTTATAGAGCATGAATACCGTATAAGGCACAGGAATGGTAAAATAAAATGGGTCCGTGAGATTATTCAGAATGTCTCGGATCTAACAGGAAAGCAAAGAATCCTGCAGGGAGCGGTATATGATATAACCGTGCAAAAAGAAGCCGAAGAGTCGCTGAAGAAAGTAGATGAAATCCGTAAAAAAGAGATCCATCACCGCATAAAAAATAATCTCCAGGTAATTTCCAGCCTGCTAGAACTCCAGGCTGAAAGGTTCAGCGAAAAGGAAGTCCTTGAGGCTTTCCGTGAGAGCCAGAACAGGGTTGCCACCATGGCTATAATCCATGAGGAACTGTACAGGTCAAGAAATAACGAGACCCTTGATTTCTCGGAATACCTTCAAAAATTGACTGTAGATCTTCTTCGCTCTTACACTGTCAGAAAAGACGATATAAGGATGGTGCTGGATATTGAGGAGACTTTTCTCGGGATGGACACGGCAGTTCCCCTTGGGATAATTATTAATGAGCTCGTGTCCAATTCTCTGAAACATGCTTTTCCTCAGGATAGAAAAGGAGAAATCCGGATAAAACTCTGCAGGGCTGAGGAGAAGGATAAGAATAAAAGTATAAGTAATAGCACCAATAATATTGATGCTAAGAGCTCAGTTGACAAAAGTAATCAATATTCGCTGGTAGTTTCGGACAATGGGTTGGGTTTTCCGGAAAATCTTGATTTCAGGAATACTGGCTCTCTGGGTCTGCAACTTGTAAACATTCTTGTTGAACAACTGGAGGGTACAATCGAGCTTCAAAAAGGTGCAGGGACTACCTTCAAAATATTGTTTGAGGAAGACGACTGATTATCCGGAGGCTTATCCGACATTAAAGGGGAGATACAATGAAAAAAGCAAAAATTCTGGTTGTCGAAGACCAGAATATCGTGGCTCTTAATATTAGAAATAAATTGAAAAATCTTGGTTACACTGTACCGGGTACTGCGTCAACAGGAGAGGAAGCAATAAGAAAAGCAGAGTTGACGAATGCAGACCTTGTCCTTATGGATATTATGCTGAAAGGGGAAATGGACGGAATCGAAGCTGCCCGTGAAATTAAAAGTCGGCTCCGGATTCCAGTGCTTTATCTCACCGCTTATACTGACGACGAGACTCTGGAGAGGGCAAAAACGACAGAGCCTGCAGGATATATTTCAAAACCTTTTAAAGAAGAAGACCTGCACAGCAATATAGAAATGGCTCTCCACAAGCACAGAGCCGAGAAAAAAGAAGCTGAAAAAGAAGCCGAAAAAGAAAGTGGAAAACCCACTGAATAATTTTCACCCCATACCGGACCCTATGAGGTCTCAATGAAAAACTTTAGAGGAAATCCTTGCGGACACAGGGTATTAAAAACTCCTGAAAGATGAAATTGAAAACAAGAGAATAGTTTCAAGCACTTATGGGAGAATCCTCTATATCTCTTTTATATTAGAAACAAATGTCAGTTTTTCTCATAAAAGTGGCACATCATACCAGAACTGGAAATGTGCAGCCACTCATTTTTCAAGAATATTATTTCCCGGATCAGGAACCGGAAAAAGTTTAGAATTTCAACATTACAGCGAGCCTTCTTATACCCCAGACCATTTATATCACAGCCAACACGAAAAATATGCCCATGCCTGTTAGTAGTTCGCTTTAGCGCAAGTGTTGACCCGCGACCGTTGACCCGAAACCGTTGACCCGAAACCGTTGCGCCGGTTTATCACGCTCCGGTTAAGCCGTTTTAGATAAAGCATGCGTTTTTGATCAAACTTTTTTTGAAAAAGTTTGCGCTCAAGCCTTTTTTGAAAAGGCTTGCGTTGCGCCGGTCGATCACGCTCCGGTTACACCGTTTAGATAAATCAGGGTTTTTGATAAAACTTTTTCTCAAAAGGTTTTCGCTCAAGCCTTTTTTGAAAAGGCTTGCGTTGCGCCGGTTTATCACGCTGATAGTGACGTTTTCGATAAAGCATGGTTTTTGATAAAACTTTTTTTGAAAAAGTTTTCGCTCAAGCCTTTTTTGAAAAGGCTTGCGGTCAAGGATTTTTTGAAAAGGCTTGCGGTCAAGCTTATTTAAAAAAGGCTTGTGAAAAGGGCTGCGGACTCCCGAGGCGCCGGGCCGTCCTCCTGAGGCGGAATTCGGGCGAGACGGGACTCGGGAAACAGTAAAATTAATAAAAAAAGAGCTTATAATAACTGTGTAACTTTTGGTGGTCAAAATGCACAAACCTGAACACAGGGGATTATAAATAATATTAGCTATACTTATCCGGGTTGCAGCCTGAAATTACTTCTTTGAGGGGAAAATCAAGATAATCAGACGTAATTTTAGAAGAGATTATAAAACCGGGGCTGATGGAAAAATTAAAGGAATACTCAAGAAGAGATAAAAATGGGTGAAAAAATGGAAAAAACAAAAATTCTGGTTGTTGAAGACCAGACAATTGTAGCTCTCAATATTAAGAACAGGCTGAAAAATATGGGGTATGCCGTTCCAGGTACTGCTGTTTCAGGGGAAGAGGCAATAAAAGAGGCTGAGCTTACGGACGCTGACCTGGTTTTAATGGATATTATGCTAAAAGGGGATATGGACGGGATTGAAGCGTCCAGGATCATTAAATCGCGCTTCGGAATACCCGTGATTTACCTCACTGCCTGTACGGATTTCGAGACCCTCGAGCGAGCGAAATTAACAGAACCGGAGGGTTACATTTCCAAGCCATTTAAAGAGGAAGATCTCTGCAAGATTATAGAAGCAGCCCTTCTTAAAAGTCAATCAAAAAAGAAAGATTGAAAAGGCTTGTGACCACACGTGAGAGTATGCTCGAAGCTCGGTTCAGGAATCTTGTCAATTAGAGTAAATAATGCCATTAATGTCCTGAGCAATGGCATGCTAAAAAATTAAATGTTATCATAAAATTAATTAAAAATAAATTAGAAGAAAGAATCAGCGCCTTTTTCAAAGCTTAAGGACTTTTGCTTCTCTCATAGCATTGGAAACCATAGTGTCGATGTCCATTTTTCGTTCCTCAAGTACAATAAGGTCGTAATTTGCTCCTATTTCCGGACGCTCCGGCACAGCAGTGCAGCTGCCAGCAGGTCGGCTGGAGATATCATAAGTTCCTATTCTGCGGGCAGTATCTATGATCTCGGTCTTATCAAGAGCAATCAGAGGATGATAAATTGGGATGGCGAGCTGATAGATTTCGGCATACATGTTAGCAGCGGTCTGGGAAGCCACCTGCCCAAGGGAAGAGCCTGTAATAATTCCGCTTGCACCTTCTTTTTTCATAACCTCGTAGGCTTCCCTATACATCATGCGCTTGCATAGGAGACAGGTATTTTTCCGGTTACAGATGTCGATAAAAGCCCGAAGGTTCGGGCCGTGGGGAATCTCATAAGTCTTAAATTGATGACCGGGCGCCCATTTCTGGAGCTGGCGAATGCAATCAAAAGCACGCTCTCTTGCAGCATTCTCGGCATAAGGGGAGTTATTACAGTAGACAGGAATAATCATAACTCCACGCTTCATCATAAGCCAGGCTGCTACAGGAGAATCAAGCCCGCCTGACATCAAAACTACCATACTGCCCTGAGTGCCCAGGGGAAGTCCACCGGCTCCTTTAAAAGTTTCCAGATAAACATAAGCCAGATTTTGCCGCATTTCAACAAAGATTTCCCTGTCAGGAGAAGTCAGGTTAACTCCGGGATGTTTTCCTTCTTTTTCCAGGGCATTCCAGACAGCGTCCCCGCAGGTCCTGCCTATGTCCGCGGAAGAAAAAGAATGATTTCCGCTTCTTCTTGCTCTGATTGCAAAAGACTCGCCTTCAAGAACCAGGTCTTTAGCCAGGAGAGCGCATACAGTGGCTGCATGCTCAAGAGTAGGCTCTGCTGTCAATGCAGGAGAAGTTGAGACAACCCCAAAAACGTCAGCAGCAGCTTCGGCTGCATGGGCATCCGCAGTCTCGATAAATATCCTGCCCCATTCCCGCCTTATCCGGGAATATGTAATTTCCCTCGAATCCAGCATTGCCTCAATATTCTTCATAAGAATTTTTTCATACCAGTTCCTGACTCCGGTACTTTTAAGGGCGAGTTCGCCATAGCGGACTATAACCACGTCAGATTGAATTTCAGGCTCGAAAGAAGGGGTGGAATCAGGGTTTCCCTCATTTCCAGTGTAACCTTTCGATGCATTCCTGATGATTTTTCTTTCTCTCGCGGTATAAACATCAGCCTCAGGCTTTGCTTCGATCTCATTGGAATTCTTTGTCATGGATATGTAAGGTTAGGATGGCATGAAGTTTAAACCTTTCAGGAAAAAGAATTTTGTCCATGGAAAAAGTAAACAGGCCAGAGCGGTAGAATGAAAAATGCTAGAAGCATGAGAGCATAGAAAGCACAAACTTTTACAGCAACCGGAAATGCATAAAAATGTAAGATCGTAAAGGACAGCCTGTGCACTTATTTACTTCCTGTCAAAAAAATTCTGTCAGAGAATATTCTTAAAAGAAACCGTGCCGGTATGCACTTCACTGCACACCGAGCTTCTGAATTTCAATTTTCCGGGATTCGAATTTTAGCCGGCTTCCGGAATACGCCATTCTTCATCAGTATTTGCTCTTCCCTCATCAGGTTCGGGCACATACCAGTAACCTGGAGCCTGGTCTCCCTGCCCTTCATCAAGTTCAGGAGTATAGCTACTGGTATTGTTTTCCAGGCTGTCGAAAGTCTCCCGGGTATAGTTGCCGGTATTATTTTCCGGATTTTCAGGAGGTGTCTGGACAGTTCCTGACAGAGAAAGCCCGGTCATATTCTTACTTACGTTTTCATCTCCTCCGTACCATCTTGAGGGCAGAGAGTAATTTAGAGAGCCGTCATAGGTTTCAGGAAGGAAGAACCGAGTTCCTTTTTTCTGCAGGGCATCCACAAAACCAGGATCGATCTCTTCGAGTTTTGCCTTGCACGCATCACCCTCATCTAATTTCTTTATACTGTATAGGGCAAACCGCTTGTTGTAAAGGGTCGAGGATGAGTCCGGATCGATTGCAAGAGCATTGTCGTAGCATAAAATTGCCTCTTCGATGTTTCCCATCATATTGTTGATGTATCCCTTGTTATACCAGGCTGTGATACAGTCAGGTTTAAGCTGAACCACTCTGTCGAAACAATTCAGGGCAGCCTTGTTGCTGCTTACTGTGAGATAGGCACATCCCTGTAAGTACAGTGCTGTAGCATTATCTGGATCGTACTCCAGAGCCTTGTTGTAGCAGTCAATCGCCTCCTGAGGTCTCTCCAGTTTATAGAGTGCAAAACCTTTGTTGTTGTAAGCATCAGCATTCCCTGGATCCAGCTCAAGAATCCTGTCGTAACAGCCTATTGCTCCCTCAAAGTCTTCACTATCTTCCAGGGCTTTCCCCTGCATGTAAATTACTTCCATGTTATCCGGGGAGATTTCAAGAATTCTCTCATAACATGCAGCAGCTTCCTCATACCTGCCAAGCTCTTCATATAACGAGGCTTTCTCAGCCAGAACCTGGGAGTTGCCAGGCTCAAGCTCAATAATTCTATCGTAGTCAGCCAGCGCATCGTCGGATTTATTGGATTTCGACAGAGCATGGGCCCGGCTCCTGAGAGCTTCAAGGTTCTCAGGCTCAGAGCTGAGGAGAGTAGTATAACAGGAGACAGCCTCCTCATACCGGCCCAGGTTCGAGAGGGCAAGACCTTTCCCAAGAAGCGCATCAGAATTGCTTGAGTTCAGAGCAAGCACCTGATCGTAGTAACTTATTGCTTCTTCGAGCCTTCCGAGATCACTTACACTGGAAGCTATTCCGTACCAGGCTGTGCTTGACTGAGGGTCAATATCCAGGGCTTTCTGGTAGCATTCCACCGCTTCCTCGCTTCTATCGAGCCTGTCAAGTATCGAGCCTTTTTGATACCAAACGTCAGCACTCATGGGACTGATCGCCAGTACCATATCATAGCAGGTAAGGGCATCCTCATACATTCCTAGATTACTGTAGATCGAAGCCTTCCCACACCATGGTGCATCGTAACCGAACTCCGGGATGAATGAGTTAAGGTCCTCAGAGGGCCTGGATTCGTCTTTTGAATTTGCATAATTGTGATTCAGAAGATAAGGCCAGAAACCTCCCGAAAGCGCTTGAGCGGGATTGGCTTCTACACTAATATTTTTAACAGGACCGGATACGGAAGTTTCTGTTGAACGCTGGTCCAGGTTTTCGTTGAGTTTAAAACGAGCAGCAGAATACTCGGGATCGATCCGGAGAGTCTGGTTATAGCAATCTGAAGCTTCAATATGTTTTCCTAGTTCGTCGAGAACAAGGCCTTTATTGTACCAGGCGTCGGCGCTGTCTGGAGCGGATTCAAGGACTTTATTGTAGCACTCGAGAGAGCTTTCATATTCCCCAAGCTTTGCAAGAGCAAAAGCCTTACCATACCATGCAAGAGTATAATTTCCGTCGATTTTAAGAGCTTTATCGTAGCTTTTTACCGAACCGTCGTAGTCCTTGATTTTCGAAGAATCGAGACCTTTCTTGTACCAGACTTTAGCGTGCCCGGGATCCAGTTTCAGAGCTCTGTCATAACACTCAATGGCTTCCTCATACCTTCCAAGCCTGTCAAGGTCCATGCCCTTCATGTACCAGACAACAGCATATCCTGACTCAGTTTCAAGAACCTCATCATAGCACTCAAGTGCAGTTTCGTATTTTCCAAGCTTATCAAGAGAAAGGGCTTTCTCGTACCAGATTTTGACCACAGGAGACTTAAATTCAGGATTTTCGGAATAAGAGGGAAGGGAAGCTTCGTAAACGCTCAACTGTTCGAGCAGCTTACCTCCAGCCTCCTGAACCTGGATCCCAGTATCCGGATTAAGTGCCCTATCGTAGCAGGCTATTGCGGCATCATATTGCCCTGCCTTATTAAGCAAAGCGCCTTTATTGTACCATGCCTCGGAATCGCCCGGATTATAAGCCAGAAGCTCATCGTAGCACTTCAAAGCTTCATCATTTCTCCCGAGTTTTTCAAGACATAAACATTTTCTTTGCAGGGCATCAAGATTTTCAGGCTCCGAGAGAAGAACGAAATCATAGCAGGCAAGAGCCTCCTCGTATACTCCCATCCTTTCCAGATTAACTCCTTTATTATGCCAGGCGTTTACCAGGTCAGGATTAAAAGAAATCGCTTTGTCGTAACAATCGACTGCAGCTTCGTAATCCCCGGATTTATCAAAGATTACTCCTTTCTGATACCAGAGCTCAGAATTGTCAGGAGTAATATCGAGAGCCCTGTCAAAGAGCTTCATTGCCTCTGGATATTGCTCGAGTCCGATGTAAGCCATTCCCTGCATCTGCAGGGATCTGGAAGAGTTGGAATTCAGTTCAATAGATTTATCATAAGAAGCCAGAGTTTCCTCATCGAGCCCCATCTGCTCGGAAGCAAGGGCTCTTCGGTACCAGACTGTCGAGACATAGGTATCGGCAGCAAAGCTCTTATCATAGCAGTTGATTGCCTCAACATATTTCTTCAGTTCAAGGAATTCGTCACCTTTATCAGACCAGTTGCCAGAAGAAACCGGAAAGGTCGAAATAGCCTTCTCATAACAGTTAATTGCTTCTTCATTCTCTCCCAGTTCGGCCAGAGAGCATCCCTTTCCATACCAGGCAAGTGAGGAGTTCGAGTCGATCTTCAGTGCATCGTTATAACAGTCTATCGAGAGCTCATATTCTTTAAGAGAGTATAACGCGTGTCCCTTATCAATAAAGCCTTCTATGGAAGCTGGACGCTGTGAGATTACGTCACCAAGATCAGGAGCGATTTTCGCTTCAGGCTTTTCTTTATCTTCCACAGCCAGTTCCTGGTCCGTAATAGCTCCTCCCACAGGTAAAAAACCTGAGAAGTAATATAACATCAAAGTAAGGAGAATAAAGGAAATAGCAGTCAAATTATTTTTCTTAACTGAGCTCATTAAATACCCCGATTTATTCTAATGAGTTCTTATTAAAATATCTCACAGAATAATCCACTATCATTATATTCACTATGCTGTACCGTTTAATAATTGAGTACTGTACCGTTTAATAATTGAGTAGGCGAGAACAAACAAAGAATAAAAGTAACTAGATAAATTCCTTTTGCTCCTTTCGTATATAATTTATCCAGTTTGAGGCTCATCACTAAACATTATTACTTAGTTTTAGAAGTACCCCCATATAAAATTTATGTAGTTTAAAAGGAATTTCCGGATTTTTACTATATTTAGCGCAACAGTATATTATTGTTATAGAAATAATATACAGTAAGATAAAAAAGCTATGATAATAAGAATAGAATTATTGGTGTAAGTACAGCCTCAAAACCTTCGTAGACATGCGGAAATCCTATACATCTGAACTCCTATTGCAAAAGCATGCAGAAAGAAGACCTGGAACTCTTCAAAAAGTGGTTTCTGGATTACGCAGGCCGATTCTCCTCTATGGAACCTATGTTGAAGAAAATATAAACCTGTAAATCGAACATACGGCAAGAGTCTGTGAAAATATCCTTTTACTTGCTAAACTGAAGAAATTGGCGAAGAAGGCTGCAGGCTCGCCGAAGCAATAGCTTTATTTCATGTCCTGGGCCGCTTTGAGCAGTTTAAAAAATACAGGACGTTTAAGGACTCTGAGTCTGGAAATCATGCTCTGCCCAGGGTGAAGATTCTTGAAGATACCGGAATTCTTTTCCATTTCCCCCGCAGGGAGAAAACTTTAATCCTCAAAGCTGTGGAGTGCCATAATCTAAAAGAAATTCCCGAATGTGCAGAAAATTCTACGGAATTTCTATTTTACTCAAAACTGATACGGGATGCAGATAAGCTTGATATCCTGAAACTTGTGAGTGAAGATTACGAGAAAGAGAAAATTCAGGAATCCGGCTCTTGAATTCGATACGCCTGATACGCCCTGGTGTTCGGAAAACGTAGTTGCGGATATTCTGAGCAACCGAATGGTAAAGCTCACAGACATCAGAAACCGGAATGATATAAAACTAATTCGCTTGAGCTGGATTTTTGACATTAACTTTCCGACACTCCTGCCCTTCTCGGAGAACGCGGCTATATCGATAAAATTCTGTCCTCAATGCCTGAAACCGAAGAAGTGCAGGCTATATGCAAGCATCTTGAAAGCTGTTTGAATGCGGTTGAAACCGAAGCCGGAATATAAGATATTAAAAAGGGAAGTCAGAATTAGGGTTAGTAGCCTTGAAGCTTGAAAATCAAGTTAAGCTGAAGCGCTAAACTCAATTGGAAAATTAGATTTAATCGAAATAAATTAGATTTAACTGAAATAAATTAGATTAATCAAAATAAATTAGGTTTAATCAAAATAAATTAGGTTTAATCAAAATAAATTGGATTTAACTGGAAGAAATTAGATTTGAATGAAATAAATTAGGTTTAACTGAAATATAGGAAGGAAAAGACAATAGATAAATATTTTAAAATGATTTCTCGGAAGAGAAAGAACAATCCGGAATTCATTCCATATATCTTCTACGATATTCATTGCCCAGACTTCGGCGATAATCCGAACGAACCTGGTTTCTCAACTGTTCTTCAAGCATTGATTCCAGGAAATCCTCTTTAAGTTCTTCCAATCTGTTTTGGTCGTCTTCCTCAAATTCGGGTTTACTCCGATTTTTCTCCTCGGTTTCGGGTCTATTTTGATTCATCTCTTCTGTCCCCCGTCTACTGTAATCCTTTTCCTCTGTCATTTCAAAGTCACCCTGAATCGTTCAATGGTGAAAATCTTTTAATCGTAACTTATGACTTTATTCAAACTTACCATTCGATAACTTGAAACGGAACTTTATTTTAATTGGATTTATTCTGATTGAATATTATTTAAATCAACTCTTACCTTAATCAATTTTACTTTAATTGAGTTTAGTTTTAATTGACCTTTACATTAATTGAGTTTAGTTTTAATTAACCTTTACTTTTATTGAGTTTAGCTTAGCTAGAATTTTATTTGAACTGGAATTTAGCTTTAATACAATTTTTCAGATCTTTCTTACTGGTTCAAACCCGGAAAGGGTCTTCAGGACTTATCAATTGCCTTGAGTCCGGAAGGCTGTTCAATGAATTCTACCTCAAGTCCGGGTATTTCGAGCAGCCTGGAGCATAGAGCTTCCATGCCCGGATTTTCCGTGGCATAATGAGTGGCATCAATCAGGCAGAGATCTCCATAATCACGAAGAATATTATGCTTGAGTTCGGAAGATATGAAAGCATCGACTCTATTTACTCTGGCGATTTCAAGGAATTCAGTTGAAAAACCGCTGCCTCCGACGACCATTACACGCTTTATCCTTTCTTTTTCTCCTGCATATACTACGGGAGTTTTCAGGGATTCCGAGACACGGGATGCCAGTTCAGCCGGGGAACAGGGCTCGGTCTCTCCTATTCTGCCTATTTCTGCCTTAATTATATTTCTCAGTCCAAGCCTTGAGGCAAGCACGTCATTGATGCCTCCCTCAGCCCTGTCATAATTTGTGTGCATACTGTAAAGGGAAATTTCGTTCTCAAGGGCAAGTTTGAGGCATTCTGCCAGGGGCTTTGAAATTTTGTTTATCGGATGGAAGATAAGGGTATGGTGAGTAACCAGCAGATCTGCTTTAATTTCTGCGGCTTTTTTAAGCACGCAATAGGTGGCATCCAGGGCAACTGCAATCTTTTTTATATCGTTTTCCAGGTTGAGAATCAGCCCGATCCTGCCTTCATCAAAGTCTTCAGCAAGTTCGGGTGGTGCAACTTCTTCGAGAATCTCTACAACTTTTGCAAGTTCCATAAAAAACCTCCTATATTCGGGCAAAACTGCTGCTTCTATAGGATTTGAATATTTCCCCTTCCGATCAGCCGGATACAAGCAGCCTTAAAAAGAAATCACCTCTGATATTAGAAGTTTTTTAAAGATTTCAAACAATACAAAAAATTAAAATATCTTACACTAAGATAGTTTATAGTGTCTGGATTTATTGAGTTCGGACAAAATCTCTTATTAAATGGTTTTAGTGCTGAAAATGTAAACCAGCAAATTAAGAATTAGTAAAAGGTCCTGAAGTTAAAGAAGAAAGCTACGGTATTAGAATTAAGAAGGCAAGGAAAGGTTAAAAATCAGAAATTGTAGGGGAGTGCTGGGGCGGAAATAATGCATCGAATAGTAGAATACGGCATATCATTACAGTGACATTTTATTTTTATGTATAATTTAAATATAATAATATTTGAAAAGCCGTAATTATTACAGAAATCCAGATTGTATGCTTCCAGTGCGCAGATCCGGTATAATAGTGTAAAATCCAAGGAAGGTAACTATGGCTAAGAAGCTTGCACTGATTGCACTACTTGTCGTTTTCTCCGTTTCGGTTCTCTCAATGACTGCCCTTGCGGCAGAAGATGTTGAGTGGGTAGAAAAACATGATGGAACTAAACTGTACTGGGGGGAGTCGGTAACAGTTGACGGCTATGTTATAAAGGCAGAAGATTTTAATGAAAACGAGCAGGTATACGTTTCAATCTCAAAAGAAGGGGAAAAATTGAAGACTGGTCCACTTTCCGCAGGTTCGGAAGTTGGATATGATGACAGGATAAAAGTTTATGCCCAGGAAGTGGATCCAAACTATGAAACTATCAAGAGGGACGGGAAGGAGTTAAGGACAGGAAACTGGAACCCTTATGCGGAACTTGACATCCTTGTGAGAGGGGAGCCAGAGTTTGACATCGAAGTTAAGACCCGAAAAGATACGTATGACTCCAAATCGTCTGGGGATAGCTGGATCGATGTATCAATAAAGCTTGAGAATGAAGGAGAAGCAAAGGCTGAAGATACAGTGCTAACCATCGATACGGCGGAAATGGAAATCCTTAAAGGAAAGACTAAGTACACACTCGGGGAAGTTCTTAAAGAAGAGATTCTTGAACCTGTGAATATAACCCTGAAAGCTCCATCCCCCTGGATCGATACTGACCTGAACATAACCGCAAAAACTACATGCGTGGATGTAAGGGGCGATAAGTATGAGCACACAGGTTCGAAAGTCATAAAAATTGAGAAAAGATGGGGACTTGTTATTACAAAGAGCGTTACAAAAGATAACCACATGGGAAAACCTGTGCATGTCTCGGTCAGCGTACTGAATGAGGGACTCTGCGATATAAATGATATACTGCTTAAGGATTCGATCGTTTCCGGAATGCATCTTGAGAAAGCTGAGACACTCGAAAAGACCCTTTCCCTTAAGTCCGGGGAAAGAGCCGAAAAAGTTTTCGAATACGTCCTGATTCCGGAAATTCCCGGTGAATTTACCTTCCCGCAAACGCTGGCTACCTTTACCCTGCCCAACGGGCAGAATGGGGACTCAGGTTCGAATAATTCGGAAAAGATAAAAGTTTACGGTCCTGACATCGTGGTTACAAAAACCGTTAATAAGCAGCAGCTTAATCCCGGAGACGAACTGACTGTGACTGTCACTGCAAAGAACACCGGGAACGTTGATGCAAGTGTAACATTAACCGATACTGTACCTCCCGAAGCTAAATTTATTAGCGGTGAAACGAGCTTTAGGCAGGTTCTCGAAAGTGAGGGAGGTTCAGAAACAATAACTTACATCATGCAAATGCATAAGGAAGGAGAAATCCGCTTGCCAGCCTGCAAAGCAACTTTTCTCGATCTTGATAAGTATTCGGGAGAGGTTATTTCGGATGCTCCTGTCGTTTATGTAGGAGTACCGATTCCGCTTGAGGGGAGCAGTACGCAGCCTGAAGGAGTGACGGAATCCAACCAGGAGAAAAATAGCTCCTTAAACACCCTTGCGGAAGAAGATAACGGAGAAACTCCCGGATTCAGTGTTATCCTTGCTGCAGTGGGACTTCTCGCAGTCACAGGCTTCCTGAGAAAGAGGCGGACCTGAAGGGAATTCAGGATCAAAACCGGAAGAAGCGGAATAAGGAAAACATGGGTACATTTCCGTATTTCCCATGTTTCCTGTTTTCCTTAATTATTAAAAACCCGGTGGAGTTTTCCCTGCTGACAGTAGAACAAATTCCTGAGAAACCAGTATAAACAGTTACAACCCGATTATAATATTCCATTTTAATCGTTTTCCGGTTGCTCTTTTCGCAACTAATTCCTTTTTCCGTTATCCGCCCTGATCTCCCCTGCCATTCATGAAAACAGGATATAATACGAATCTCTTACCTTGATTTACCTTAAGATACTTCTGCATAAAAGCAGAATACATTAGTAGCAGGAAGCTAATACCCCATTTATCTTCTTGAAATGAAAAAAGGAGTTAAGATGAGAGAACCTCAGAATCGGCTTAAAGCGAAGACTCTGGTGCTTACTCACGGGGATTCGGATGGGATCTGCTCGGGTGCGATTGCAAAAACCGCTTATCCGGATGCGTATGTATATTTTACGAATCCTGTTAACCTTCTTGACAAACTAGGGCTTATAGGGGATGTGAAAAACCTTATTATCTGCGATATCGCAATAGATGAGAGGAACTGTTCTGAACTGCATGCAGTACTTAACGGACTTGCGAAAAAATGCAACCTTTACTATATCGACCACCACCCTCTGCCGGAGAGTTGTGAGAAAGAAAGCTGGTTTTATCATGAGCCTGGAGCCTGTTCCTCAGAACTGACCTACAGGCTTTTTGAGAGGCGCCTGAACAGGGATATGCGAAGGGTGGCAATCTACGGAGCAATTGGGGATTTCTGCGACAATACCTTACATGTAAAAAGCTGGGTCAAAGACTGGGATAAAAGAAACCTTTATTTTCAGGCAGGAACTCTGACCCAGGCTGTCCTGTATAAGGGAAAAGAGTATGAGTTCAAGAGAGGTCTGCTCGAACCTCTCTCAAAGGATATTGTCCCTTCAAGTATTCCTCAACTGCTTGAGCTTGCCAGGGAAGCTGCTATTAACGAGGAAAAGATAAGGCTTTTCGTTAAGGAAAACGTGAGAGCCCTGAAAAACTGCGCGTATATTGTAAATACCAATAACTCCATTTCAAAGGCAGCAATCTATGCAGCCTCCTACGGCAGGCGTGACGTAGGGATTGCAGCCGAACACCGTGAGAGAAAGGAAGCTTACGACCTGAGTATCCGCTCGCGGGGAGAGGTCAACATAGACCGTATTCTTCGCTCAGTCGCCCCGAAATTCGGAGGAAGCGGCGGGGGACATCCTCTTGCGGCAGGCGCTCGAATACCTGAAAATTCCCTTAATGCATTTCTCAGGGCTTTTGATAAAGCACTGGGAGAGGCAAATGGGTAAAAAACAACGGGACCAGCAATCGGAGAGCTATGTGACCACGCCGGCGATGCCATTTACGATAAGAAATTTTAAAAAAATTTCGCTCAAGCCTTTTTTGAAAAGGCTTGGAGGTAAAAAACAATGGAAACCAGTAAAACTGCAGCTGAAAACGGAGTAAGCTTTGAGATTATCTTTGTGGGCCGCTCAAACGTGGGCAAATCTTCTCTGCTTAGAGAGCTCTTCGGGGCAAAAGTAAGGGTTGGGAGACGCCCTGGCGTTACCCTGCGCCCCAGACATGCCCAGGCATCGGACCTTCTTATCACGGATATGCCTGGATTCGGCTTCATGAGCGGAGTGAAAGACCGGAAACAGGACATCGTAAAAGACCAGACAGTACGCTATATTGAAAAGAATGCTGAAAGGATCAAAATCGGGGTTCTTGTAATAGACGGCCCGGCTTTCCCGCAAATCGTTGACCGCTGGGACTTGAGAGACCAGATCCCGGTAGATGTTGAGATGTTCGATTTCCTCAGGGAAGTAGGGATTGACACTATTGTCGTTTCAAATAAAATGGACAAAGTAAATGAAAACGAGTACGACCCTCTCCTTGACGAGATTGCAGTCCGGCTCGGGCTTGAGCCGCCCTGGAAGAACTGGAAGCATATCATAGCCCCTATAAGCGCCAAGAAAGGAGACCTGAAAGCCATAAAGGGCCTTCTTCGGGACAGGCTGCACGAAATGAAAAGGGATGACCTGTTCAAATATGTTTGATTTTTGAAAAATTTTCATCCTTATGCATAATTACCAATAAATTCGCTCAGAAGCGAATTTTACAGTACTCAGTTTTACAATTCAAAAAGCCGTTCATTTCCTGTGCCGCTTCTACAGATTCTTTTTCTTACTTTCTTATTTAATTCTTCTAATACAATATGTCACTTTATCTTCTACCGAATCTGGACATGGGTATTATTTTTGCTATTTTGTCATTCATAGAAGAGAAAAACATAAGATTATTTGCTAAAAGTAAGGTCGAATTTTTGACGTTGATTAGAACTCTGAAACTTCATTATTTTCGATGAAAAACCGGATCGACTTGATGAATGTTAATCAGACTGATGAAAATTCATCGATGCAGTAAATTTATATTAGAAGTTTAAAACTGTTTTTAGTGTAATGTTCAGAGAAGACTGTAGGAGGAAATATTCTCATGAAGAGAAAATCAATTTATAAAATATTGTTTATTGTCGCCGTTATTGTTTTTCTGATTATAATAACACTGGTACTGTTTGCTCCAACACACGTCGAGTCGAATATATCAGTTGACATGGAAACACCAGTTGATACGAAAACTCCAGTTAAAGAATCGCAAGTAGGTGGCTTAGCTATCCGGTTTGAAGAAGGAGTTACTGAACCCGAAGTTAAAAATATTCTTGAAAAATGCAACCTGAACATTTATATGCTGGATTATGATGTAGAAGATTTCGCAGACAAATATTACATAAAGGTAGATGAAAATAAAAGAGATGAATTGAAAAAAGAGGAGAATTGGAATGATCCTATATACCCTGAAATCCCTGAACCCAGATTCCCTGAAATCAATAAGGGAAATTATTATTACATTCTTGTATCCGAAGAAGGTCTCGAGGATGAAAGTTTTCTTAAGGTGATGGAAAAATATAATCTTCAGATTAAAAAGTTTGTCTGGTGTTATGTTCGTTTTGAAAAGTCGGATGACTCTAAGTATTGGATTCCAGAGAAAGATGCACTTAGAATAAAAAATAATCTTGAAATGAATGAAACGGTTTTGAATGTATTCCCTGACTATATTGATGGGTAAATTGTGCTGCAATGATAATTTATTGCAGAAGTGTTAATGAAATTATCGTGGAGTTACAAACAGAATGTTGGAATGTGACTATTCAGCCTGAATAAAACAATATCAACAATGAACAAATTTCGATAAGTTATTTTTCTTAAATTGTTGACTATTGATTGCGTTTTTGTGTTTTTCATCAATAGTATCATACTTATCTTTCAAATAAGAATCGATATCAATCAACTGATTTTTGGGAGGCTGAATAGTTACAGCAAGTAGATAATTATGGCACACCCAGGTATTTGAAATGAGAAAAACAGACACTTCAAAAACAGGTCTCTGAGTGAATATTGCAGTACTCAAAAAGCCTCTCTCCCCACTCAATAGCCTTCGGATCAGGACTGAACAAACCTGTGCTTATGTCATATTCAGTGCCGCGTTTTTTGTACAGGCTTAAGGCCAGGCATTTATCCGTAACAATTAGCCCCATTTTAATAGCTTCATTCATGAATTTTAACTTAAAATTGCTATAGTTTTTCAGTATCTCTAACTTTTCTATATAGAGCGATTGTTTTAATTCTTCTGCAACATGAAGAGGAACTATAAGTTCAACAGGAATTCCTTCTTTCACTTTTTCCGAGATAGAATCAGCATATCCTTCGGTTATTACGGATGATATGCCATACATATGGTTTGCTTCTTTAATCATTTTTAATTGATTGCTGTAAGCACTAAGGATTTTTGTTCTTCTGTCACGGAGAATTTTAGAATTATAAAGGTATCCAATCTCTTTTAGCAAAGGGTTGGGAATTCCTTCTAAATAATGTGTAGACCAGAAATATTTGAATTTATTAATCGTCCCAACTGTTGCAAAAGAGTCAGCTACTCCTGAAGCCACAATTTTTCCTACAGGTGTTAGGTAATACTCGCGTCCTTTTGCTTCTATAAGGTGATCTTCTTCCAGTTTCCTGAGCTTTGGAATTACTGCCTGAGATGTACTTCCTGTAATTTCACGCAACTGGGAAAGCTTTTTGCTGGTATCGTTTAATGATAGAAGTATCTCGGTTAGAAGTCTTGACCTGTATATTGCCTGAACATCATCTTCCATTTCATTATATATTTCGAAGTCATTCATTTTCTTGTCGCCGCATCTACAGATTTTTTATTACTTCCTTATCAAATTATTTTAGCACAATATATTCTTTTCTTTTGTTGGGGAATGTTTGTTGCTACCTTTTTTGTTAATTTTATAGCTTGGTGAAGAAAAGTACTTCAAGATTATTTGCTAAAAGTAGGTCGAATTTTAGATGTCGATTAAAGCTATGAAACTTTACTATTTTTGATGAAAAAGAGAAGTGGTTTAATGGATGTTAATCAAGCTGATGAAAAATTCATCACCGTAATAAATGTATAGGAGAAGTTTAAAACTATTTTTGAATGTGAAGTTCAAACTAACCTTCCAGAGCACATTTGAACTTCACATGCCCTGAGGCAAGGAAATGATAGCTTTAAGAGTACTTAAGGTTTGTCTGGGCCTTGTCTCCTGGGAATTAAACAGGAGAGAAAATATGACAATGAAATATAAATTTAGAGTAAGTGTATTACTTGCAGGATTGCTATTGCTGAGTGTTGTATACATTCTACCTGCATCTGCATCTATCGATGAAAAAACAATCGAAAAGAATTATGTTTCATTACAAGAGGCAGAAGTACATGCCAAAACAGCTCTCTACGATTTCTTATTGATTGGTGCCCCAGGCTCCAACTCTACGGATTGGACAAATGCAACAGTAAATTCAGATCCCCTTATAATATACGATATTAATGGGAAAAAACTTTTTTACCAATTTACAGTTGAAAATAATGGGATAAATATAGGGGCAATAAAAGTTGCTGCAAGCAAAGTGCTTGGAGATCCCATCCGGACAATAGAATTCTATTCTGAGGACTGGAATATGAAAACGGAAGTTGAGAATGCAAAAAAATTGGTCGCAAAAGATCATAAAAATGCAAATGTTACATCCTCAAAAGTTGTATGTTATAGCTACCCGAAAATAGGAATAATGGCAGACATCCAAGAATCCAAATCTAAAGAAGAAAAAAGCAGATTGTTTGATTTCTCTGGTTCTAAAATTATTGACGAGAGCATAAATAATACTAACTCTTCTGAAGTTACTGAGGTATGGTCATTATATTCGGAAATACCTGACGAAGAGCTAGAGGAACGACTAACAGCTTGGGATGAATATGATAAACGAGCAAAGAAAATTGCAGATAATAATTTTGAAGGAAACGAAGTCCAGATAAAGATTGCTGGAGTTCAAAAAACACTTCCTTTCACTCGTTATGTGCAAGAAAACGACTATTATTGTGCACCAGCTACAGGAAAGATGATTGCAAAATACTATAACGTCACACATACTCAGAGCTATATCGCTGATAAGATGCTTGTAGTAGCTGGTCTAGGAACTAGTGAAAATGATCAAGTCAAGTATTACAAATACAGTTATGGGTTAGACAAATGGGGTTCTTACAGCGACTCTAGCCCAACATGGCTTGAAGCTAAAAACGAAATCTATGCCAATAGACCTTTAGCAACTTTGCTAAGTAGCGGTCATACAAGAGCTTGTGCAGGCTACTGTCAGGGAACTGATGGAAAGTATTACCTGTACATATATGATCCCTGGAATCCCAGTTTTGGAACTAAATATCCGGGAGGCATATATTGGGAAAACTGGGACTCAATTGCTCATAGCCATCATATCATTGTTAAGGACTAAAAAATGAAAGTACTTAAAATGTTTTTATTTTAAAATGGGGAATATTTTTTGGCTTGTGTACTTGAGTTAACAAAACCAGTACACTAAGCCACTTATTTATTAAAAATAGTTAGGAATTTATTAAATATATTCATTATTCTTGATTTCAAATCAATTTTTCAACATAATTTCAACATAAATAGATGAGGGGTATACTTTGAAAAAAGCAACCACAACTATTTTTATCTGTCTGCTGACAGTATCGTTAGTTTTTATCTCCGGATGTACTAATAATCAAGATAATTTAGCCCAAGGAAAGAATCCTGGGAACATAACAAATGAAACTCCAAACAAAAATGTTTCAGATAAAGAATATGCAAGCAACATAAATTCTCTTAAGCTTGAAAGGCAGAATTCTTTTTCCAAATATTATAGTAAAGAAAATCCGCAGTTTGAAGCAAATGTTCCTTCTTATTCTTTGCCTATTGAAGCTTTCGAAATTTCAAATTATGATAATTTCACCCAGAAAATTCCCCTCACGAATGAAAGCAGGGATTTATTGTACAAAAATGGGTTTGTTGTGATTGAAAATGGAACTGAAAATCTGTTTACAGCAGGGCAGATACTGGTAAATTATACTTACCGGGATCTGAAAGTAGCTGATATTCCTATCTTTATCACATCAGATTCTCTCCTTCATCTTTACCATATCCAGTTTGACGAGACCTTAAAACGGGTAGAAGAAGAGAAATTTTACGATGAACTCTGGAAGCTTGACAAAGACCTGCTTGAAGCCTCGATATACGATTATAACAGCGCCTCGGGAGAAGAAAAGGAAGCTGCAAGAAGAAATGTTGCATATTTTGCTGTGGCTTTGAATCTTCTCCAGCCCGGAGAAGAACAGATAAAGAAAATCAAGAATCCTTACGACCCTGAGACAGGAATGTACTTTGACCCCGCAGCAAAGGAAAAATACCAGTTTGAGATTCCAGAGTTTGTAAAAGATGATGTCGAGGCTGAACTCGTCTTGATAGAAGCTCAAAAAGAGGAAATTTCTCCGATTTTCAAGTACAATGAAGATTACTCTCAGTACATCCCAAGGGGACACTATACGGCTTCTGAGAAACTGAAGAACTACTTCAAGGCTATAATGTGGCATGGCAGAATAAGTATGCTACTTCAGGCAGACATGATTACTGAAGAAGAATCAACAATAGAAAAATTAGCTTCGGAAGATCTGGAAAAGGAAGCAAGAATTCAGACTATACAGGCCTTTTTAATTTCTGACCATTTTGACAGAGACAAAGACATCCAGAGCAGATGGGACAGAATTTATGACGTGACGGCTTTCTATGTAGGTTTTTCCGACGACCTCGGACCCTATGAATATGTAAAAGCTCTGGATACTGTTTTTGGGAATAATAGAAACGGACTGAGCTTCGACAATGAAAGTCTTACAGCTCTCAAAGCCGAATTGGAAAAATATGAAAGCCCAAAAATATACAGTGGAACAGGAAATATAATTTCGGCAGGTTCTGAAACTGAAACCGAAACTCTTGAAGCTGCAAAAGGATTTAGATTAATGGGTCAACGCTACACTCCTGATTCGTATATCCTCCAGCAGCTTCATCCTCCCGCCCTGAATATCATGAACCTCCTCGGCTCTGAAAGAGCAACAGAACACCTGAAAAACCTGAATCTTTCCGAAAACGAAGAATACAAAAACCGCCATCGAGCTCTGGAAAAAGAATTTGAAGCTTTTGATGAAGAGGATTGGAATAAAAACCTTTACTGGGCTCAATTATACGCTTTAAAATCTCTTCTTATAAGTTATCCAGAAGGTTATCCTACCTTGATGCAAACCGAAGCCTGGGAAGATAAGCAGCTTAATACAGCTCTTGCTTCCTGGACCGAGCTCAGACATGATACTATCCTCTATGCAAAGCAGACTTACTTCATGGGCGCTCCCCATATTCCAGAAGAAAAACCTGTCCAGGGATATGTGGAGCCAGTGCCTGAATTTTATGCAAGGATGCTTGCCCTTACAAAAATGGCACACAATGGGCTGGCTGAAATGGAAGTACTTGACGGACAATCAGATAAAGACTTCACTACTCTTGAAAACACTCTTGAAAAGCTGCTTGAAATCTCAATTAAAGAGCTTGAAAATAAAGAGCTGACAGATGAAGAGTATGAGTTCATCAGAAATTTCAGCCAGAATATATCTCCAATGCTTGAGAATGTGGATATAAAGTCCCAGTATTCCATTCTGGTTGCAGATGTTTACACCTCTTCTGCTGGAGTTTTAGAAGAAGGGACCGGAAAACTGGATTTAATAGTAGTAGCCTATAAACAGCCCGACGGCAGGATTGTGCTCGGATCAGGCCCTGTAATGAGTTATTATGAGTTCTGGCAGCCCCCGGGAGAGAGATTAACAGATGAAGAATGGAGAGAAATTGTTATGCTAAATAATAATCCTCCTGAAAGGCCGGAATGGGTGAGCTCCTTTAGTAGATAAATATACTTTCTGGAAAGTTATTTGCCTCTTTTACCCTCTCTTACCCTCCATTGGGCCTGCTGGATATGATGCAAATAATGTGGAAGGCTAATATCAGAAATTAACCGTATATATGTGAGGAGCTAAAACTCCTTATCTTTTTTGGTGGTTGGTATGAGAAAAGTAAATTGGAAAATTGCTATTTTTATTTTTCTTCTAACTCTCGTAATGATTGTAGGACTATTTATAAAAACTTCAGTTGATACTAATGATTCAGTTAATACTAATGATTCAGTTAATACTAATGACTCAATCGATACGAAAACTCCAGTTAAAGAATCGCAAGTAGGTGGCTTAGCTATCCTATTTGAAGAAGGAGTTACTGAACCCGAAGTTAAAATTATTCTTGAAAACTGCAACCTGAACATTTATATGCTAGATTATGATGTAGAAGATTACGCAGACAAATATTACATAAAGGTAGATGAAAATAAAAGAGATGAATTAAAAAAAGAGGAGAATTGGAATGATCCTATATATCCTGAAATCCCTGAACCTAGATTCCCTGAAATCAAAAAGGGAAATTATTATTACATTCTTGTATCCGAAGAAGGTCTTGAGGATGAAAGTGTTCTTAAGGTGGTGGAAAAATATAATCTTCAGATTAAAAAGTTTGTTTGGTGTTATCTTCACCTTGGCGATGAGTCTAAGTATTGGATTCCAGAGAAAGATGCACTTAGAATGAAAAATGAGCTTGAAAAGAATGAAACGGTTTTGAACGTATTCCCTGAATATCTTGAAGGGTAAAATGTGCTGCAATGATAATTTATTGCAGAAGTGTTAATGAAATTATCGTGAAGTTACAAACAGAATGTTAGAATGTGACTATTCAGCCAGGATAAAACAATATCAATAGCCATCTTTACTAAGATTCAATGAGCAAATTTAGGTAAGTTGATTTTATTTAACCGTTGACTATTGATTGCGTTTTTGTATTTTTCATCAATTAGTACTCATACTTATTTTTCAAATAAGAATCGATATCAATCAACTGATTTTTGGGAGGCTGAATAGTTACAGCAAGTAGATAATTATGGCACACCCAGGTATTTGAAATGAGAAAAACAGACACTTCAAAAACAGGTCTCTGAGTGAATATTGCAGTACTCAAAAAGCCTCTCTCCCCACTCAATAGCCTTCGGATCAGGACTGAACAAACCTGTGCTTATGTCATATTCAGTGCCGCGTTTTTTGTACAGGCTTAAGGCCAGGCATTTATCCGTAACAATTAGCCCCATTTTAATAGCTTCATTCATGAATTTTAACTTAAAATTGCTATAGTTTTTCAGTATCTCTAACTTTTCTATATAGAGCGATTGTTTTAATTCTTCTGCAACATGAAGAGGAACTATAAGTTCAACAGGAATTCCTTCTTTCACTTTTTCCGAGATAGAATCAGCATATCCTTCGGTTATTACGGATGATATGCCATAGATATGGTTTGCTTCTTTAATCATTTTTAATTGATTGCTGTAAGCACTAAGGATTTTTGTTCTTCTGTCACGGAGAATTTTAGAATTATAAAGGTATCCAATCTCTTTTAGCAAAGGGTTGGGAATTCCTTCTAAATAATGTGTAGACCAGAAATATTTGAATTTATTAATCGTCCCAACTGTTGCAAAAGAGTCAGCTACTCCTGAAGCCACAATTTTTCCTACAGGTGTTAGGTAATACTCGCGTCCTTTTGCTTCTATAAGGTGATCTTCTTCCAGTTTCCTGAGCTTTGGAATTACTGCCTGAGATGTACTTCCTGTAATTTCACGCAACTGGGAAAGCTTTTTGCTGGTATCGTTTAATGATAGAAGTATCTCGGTTAGAAGTCTTGACCTGTATATTGCCTGAA